>NZ_SUNI01000010.1 GCF_005048225.1 Paracoccus gahaiensis | reverse complement strand
CGAATGCCTCGAGCAGGTGCTGCAGGAACTCCCAGGCCGTCTTCCTGTCCGCCTTGTCGACCAACTGGGTCACGGCAAATTTGCTCGTGCGGTCGATGCCGACGAACAGAAACAGCTTTCCCTCAGCGGTCTGCACCTCGGCGATGTCGATGTGAAAGAAGCCGATCGGATAGCGCTTGAACTTCTGCCTCTTCGGCTTGTCGCCTCCCATGTCAGGCAGCCGAGAAATGCCGTGGCGCGTGCCGGGCACCGATGCAGTGCCGAGCGTGTGCGGGATGGATGGCTGCAGGGCAGAGAGGCGTTCGGCGCGACAAACGATTCCCCGGATCGTTTGCTTGACGCTTGAACTCCAGCGGCAGCAGCGTGTGCCGCCGAAAAGCCACGACGGTCGCCTCCTCCGCCTCGGTCAGGATCGTCGAGCGGGGCTCTCTCGGCCCGGTCCTGAGGTCCTCGATCTGTCTGGCGCTTGCGCCACTTCGCAACCGTCTTCGGGTTCGTCGGGAAAACGATTCACTGGATCGTTTTCTGATCCTCCTCACTCCCCAGATCCCGGCTCAACGTCGCGAACGAAGCTTGCGATCATTCGGGCCGACCCTCGGACCGATGGCGGGCCAGCCCTCATCATTGCAGCTCTGACGGCGTGCGTGGTCGTGGCGCTTCCATGGCGAGCTTGTCCCATAGGGCATCCTTCCATTCCTGAGAAAGGATCGCACCATCAAACCGTGGGATCAAACACCTAGGCCCCGGGCTTGCGGACCGCCTTCATCGCGGCGCTGCCCAGCAGCACGAGCGCCAGCGAGACCTCGGCCCCTGCGGATAGCGGCCTGCCGCCCGCGCGGTCTGGATCGGGGTCCGACTGATCGTCCCGCCGGTCCGTCCTTTCGGGACTCTTGCCCGAGGGCGGCGTGTCGGCCTTGACCGCATCGCGCCGGCCCATCGGCTCGGGCGTGCCGGTGGTCGTGTCACGGGCGGTCTGCTGTTCGGTCTCGGCGTTCAACTCGGCGCCCGCCAGCACCACGAAGGCCGAGAGCCACATCCAGGTCAGCAGGATGATCACGCCGCCAAGCGTGCCATAGGTCTCGGTATAGCTGCCGAAATTCTGCGCATAGACCGAGAAGGCCATCGTCCCCAGGATCCACAGCACGGTCGCCGAGACCGCGCCCACGCTGACCCAGGCCCACCGGGGATTGGCGCGCGACGGGCCGAAGCGGTAGACGGCGCCCAGACCCAGCATGGTCAGCACCGCCAGCACCGGCCATTTCAGCCATTCGATGGCCGTTCCGGCCGCCGGAGGCAGCCAGCCGAAGGCCGCCAGCGACGGCAGCAGGATGACCAGCGCCATGCCCGCGATCAGCCCCAGGATCAGGCCCAGGGTCAGGGCGATGGCGGTCAGGTACAGCCGGACGGTGCCGCGCGTCTCGTCCTCGTCATAGGCGATGTTCAGCCCTTCCATCAGCGTCATCACGCCCTTCATGGCGCCGTAGAGCGCGATGACGATGCCGAACAAAGCGACCAGCCCGGTGCCCGTCTGGTCGCCGCCCGAGACCTTGGCGATCTGGTCCTGCAGGATGGCCGCAGCCTCCTCGGGAAGCATGTCGGCCACTGCCGCCGCCTGGCTGGCGATCTCGGCGGGATCGAAGACCAGACCGGCGATCGAGATCATCGCGACGATGGCCGGGAAGATCGACAGCAGCGTGTAGAAGGCGATTCCTGCCGACACGACCGAGATGTGATCGCGGGCGATCTCGGCCTTGACCCGCATCAGGATGTCCTTCCAGCCCGGGGCGGGGATATGCGTGGGGGCCGAGGCGGCCTGGCCGCTGTCGGTCTGGCCGCTGTCGGTGGGGGATGTCCGGGTCGTCACGTGTCGTTCTCCTGCAGGGCGCCCCGGTCCGGGACGTTGAGTGCTGGTCAACGAAGTCGTGAACGGCCGCATTGTTCCTTGTCGCCGCGCTGTGGGATCGAGGGCGGCACCCTCGGCTGCGCGGATCATGGGCCCCGCCTGCGGGCAGGCTGGCAGCTCTGGCGGACCCGCGCCAGCGGCCCCCTGCGGGTGGGTCGGACCCCTTGTTCCCGTGCTGATTGCAGGCCCCTCGCCGGCGGGGCGAAGGACCGGCGACCCCCACAAAACCGTGCGCGCGGTGCCGGAACAATCGGCAGACCAATCTGTTTAGTCGCACCACAGGAGGCCGACATGGCAGACGACCGCGACGACGCCGTTCTTCCCGTGATGGAGGAGCGGCTGACCATCACCAAGGACCGCCGGATGACCGGTCGGGTGCGCGTCAGCACCTCGACCGAGACCATCGACAGCACCCTGCCCGTCGAACTGTCGGGCACCGAGGTGCATGTCGTTCGCGTGCCGATCGATCGCAGGATCGACGAGGTGCCCGAGATCACCACCTCGGGCGAGTTGACCATCATTCCGGTGGTCGAGGAACGCATGGTGATGACGCGCGAACTGTATCTGCGCGAAGAGATCCACATCCGGCGGATCGACTTCCAGGACACCCAGGAGGTGCCGGTGTCGGTCAGGCGGCAGACTGCCCATGTCGAACATCTGGATCCCGACGAACCCGGGACCGCCCCCCTGCCCTCCCCTTCAAAGGATGACCGCAATGACCTATGACAACGAAACCGCAATGACCGGCGCCGCGAACCGTTCGGTCTCGGCCATGTTCGACAGCCGTGCCGACGCGCAATCCGCCGTCGACCGCCTGAAGGGCACCGGCGTCTCGGACAGCCAGATCCGCATGACCGAAGGCGCAAGCGACCTGACCGCCGCGAACCGCGCGCCCGAGCAGGACAAGGGTTTCTGGGACAGCCTCAGCGACTTCTTCTTCCCCGACGAGGACCGCTACACCTATGCCGAGGGCCTGTCGCGCGGCGGCTGCCTGGTGACAGTGACCAACCTGACCTCGGCGGAGTACGATCAGGTGCTGGATATCCTCGATGACGAGGGCACCATCGATCTGGACGCCCGCGAGGCCGACTGGCGCTCGGAAGGCTGGGGCGGCTACGAATCCAGCCCCTATGCTGCCGGCGGCATGGCAGGCGGTGCAACCTCCGCCGACACCGCGCGCACCCCCGCCGCGACCGATCAGGACAGCATCCCGGTCGTCGAGGAGCGTCTGGCCATCGGCAAGCGCGACACCAGCCACGGCCGTGTCCGCGTCCGTGCCTATACCGTCGAGGAGCCGGTCAATGAGACCGTGAACCTGCGCGAAGAGCGCGTGGAACTGGAGCGTCGCCCCGTTGACCGCGCCGTCACCGGCACCGAGGCCGCCTTCCAGGACCGCACCATCGAGGCCGAGGAATATGCCGAGGAGGCCGTCGTCTCGAAGGAGGCCCGCGTCGTCGAGGAGATCGGTCTGCGCAAGGTCAGCGACAGCCATCAGGAAACCGTCTCGGACACCGTGCGCCACACCGAGGTCGAGGTAGAGGATGACCGCAGCGCCGCGGATCGCACCGGCCTGAACCCGACCCGCAAGTAAGCGGCAGACCGGCCCGGGAAACCGGGCCCGTCGATCCGACAGACCCCCGCCGGGCCTTTGCCCGGCGGGGGTTTTTCAATGCCAGTTCCGCTCGGGGCTACAGGCCGACAACTCGGGCCCGCAACCCTCAGCCCTCGATCAGCTGCCGGATCCGGCGCAGGACCACGGCGATATCCAGCGGCTTCTCATAGCGCAGGGCCTGCCTCAGCCGCGCGGGCAGGACCAGATCGTCATAGCCGGTGGTGAAGACGAAGGGCACGTCTCGGTCCAGCAGCATGTCGGCCACCGGAAAGACCGCCGCGCCCTGAAGGTTCACGTCCAGGATGGCGCCGTCGACATGCTGCCCCGAGGCCAGCAGATCCAGCGCATCCTGCAGCGATCCGACCGGACCCAGCACGCAGGCCCCTGCCTCGCGCAGCTGGGTCTCCAGTTCGCAGGCCAGCAGATATTCGTCCTCGACGATCAGGATGGTGCGATGATGCAGTCTAGGCATGCGCGTCCCCCGGACCGGCACTGGCCGAGACGGGCAGCGAGATCGTGCAATGCACCCCCTCGCGGCCCAGATCATAGGATGTGCGGGCGTTCAGCTGATAGGGCAGCGCCCGCTCGATCAGCTCGCGCCCCTGACCGTGATCCGGGAGCGGCGTGCCGAAGGCGGGCATCGCGACACCGGTCTCGCGCCAGTCGATATGCAGCCAGGGTTGCCCGCCCTCGCCCGAGGGCTCCAGCAACCACAGGACCTCCAGCCGTCCCTCGGGCTGCCGGAGCGCGCCGTACTTGACCGCGTTGGTGGCCAGTTCGTGCAGCGCCATCGCCAGCGTCTGCACGGTCGAGGACCGCAGCCGGATGCCGGGCGGCCCGCGCAGGGTCAGCCGGTCGCACTCGCCGCACATCGCGGCCAGTTCGGCGCCGATCAGTTCGTCGAAGGTCACCCGGTCGGGATCGGACAGGCGCGACAGCAGCCCCTGCACCCGGGCCAGCGCCGACAGCCGGTCGTGGAAGCGGCTGCGGAACTCGGCCACGCTGTCGCTGCCCCGCGCGGTCTTGTCCGAGATCGAGCGGATGACCGCGATCAGGTTGCGCGTGCGGTGCTGCAACTCGGCGACCAGCACGTCCTGGCGTTCCTGCAATTCCTTCAGCGCCTGCACATCGGTCGAGGTGCCCAGCCATTCGCCGATGCGCCCGGTATCGCTGCGCACCGGAACCGACCGACTGTGATGCCAGATCCAGGCCCCGTCCGACACCCGCCGGATGCGGTATTCGACATCCAGCCAACCCCGGGCCGGCGCCGCGTCCCAGGCCAGCCGCGCCATGTCGCGGTCATCGGGATGGACCGCATCGTACCAGCCGCCGCCCAGGCTGTCCTCGGGGCTCTGGCCGGTGAAGTCCAGCCATTGCGGGCTGACCCAGGTCCAGTTGCCCTTGTCGCAGGCCCGCCAGACCAGCTGCGGGATGCCTTCGACCAAGGTCTTCAGCCGCGCCTCGCTGGCCTGCAGCGCATCGGCGGCGCGGTGGCGGTCGGTGACATCCTGCCCGATCTTCAGAAATCCCGTGGCGGCCTCGCGGGGCCCGAGCCGCGTCAGCGCCCCCTCGATGAACACCCGGCTGCCATCCCTGCGCGGATGCCAGCGGCTGTCCGAGGCGCGACCCTCGTCCAGGGCCCGCCGCATCTCGGCCGCCGGAGCGCCCGCGTCGCGGTCCTCGTCGGCGAACAGCACGCGGATGTCCATGCCCAGAACCTCGGCGCGGGTCCAGCCGAAGACGGCCTCGGCGCCCTGCCACCAGTCGGTGATCCCGCCCTCCAGATCGGTGGTGAAGATCGCATAATCGCGGGCATTCTCGACAATCAGGGCCAGCCGTTCCTCGCGTTCGCGCAGGGCGGCCAAGGACCTCTTCTGCACGGTGATGTCCTGTCCGATCCCGGCGATGCGCTGGACCACGCCCTGCGGATCGGTCAGCGGAAAGTCGGTGTCGCGGATCCAGCGCAGATCGCCGTCGCGCCCGTGGCGGATGCGGAACTCGTGGGTGACCTGCTCGCCCGCCTTGACCCGGTCAAGATTGGCGATCGTCCGGTCCAGATCCTCGGGATGGACCAGCGCGGTCCAGGCGCCCAGGGTGATCTCGTCGGGGACGCCGTCCGGGCTGATGCCATAGACCTGGACAAAGGCGGGGCTGACATATTCGATCCTCCCGGTGCGGATGTTGCGGACCCAGATGACATCGGGCGAGACCTCGGCCAGTTGCCGGAACCGCGCCTCGCTGTCGCGCACGGCCTGCTGGGCGCGGGCATGTTCGACCGCCGTCCAGGTCCGCTCGGCCACCTCGAGGACCAGCGCCCGGTCCTCGTCCGTCCAGTGGCGCGGGGCCGTCTGCTGGACATAGAAACAGGCGATCCAGCGCCCGTCGCGGATCAGCGGCACCGCGATCCCGGACCGCATCCCCCCCAGATCGTCGAAGGCCTGCCGCACCTCGTCCAGGCGCGGGTCGTCGCGCGTGTCCACGACGATCAGCGGCTCGCCCCGGATGTACAGCGCCCGCGCGGCAGGGCCGAAATCGTCGACGCGGCAGGTGGCGACATGTCCGGCCATCGTGCCGTTGGTCCATTCCTCCTGCACGGTGAACATCTGCCCCGCCTCGTCCAGCTGGCCGAAGCCGCAGCGCCCGACGCCTAGATGCCGGCCCAGCAGCGCACTGGTGGCCCTGATGATGCCGGCCGGATCGACCACCGTGCGCAGCGCATCGCTGAGCCGGAACAGGAAGGCCTGCCGCTCCTCCGAGGCACGCAGCGCGGCCTCGGCCTCGGCCTGCGCCTGCGCCGCCTGCCGCGTGGCGGTGATGTCGCTGGCGGCGCCCAGCCATTCCAGGATCCGGCCATCCCCGGACAGGACCGGCACCACGCGCGAGCGGGCCCAGCCCGGGCTGCCGTCGCGGCGGATGACGCGATGCTCCAGATCGAAGACCGACCGCGTCTCGATCGCCCTCGCGATGGCCGCATCGACATAGGCCCGGTCGTCGGGAGGAAGATAGCGGTCCAGCCAGCCCGCGCCCGTCTCGGGCGCGTCGGGCAGGAAGGCCTGGCCCTCCAGCTGGTCCATCTGCGTCCAGTCCGCGCTCATGCGGTAGATCACGTCCGAACTGGCCAGCGCGAAGGCCCGGAACCGCGCCTCGCTGTCGCGCAGGCCGTCCTCGGCCTGCTTGCGGGCGGTCACGTCGCTGGCCGCGCCGAACCATTCCACGATCTCGCCCCGCGCATCCAGGATCGGCACGGCGCGCGACTGCGCCCATCCGATGCGGCCGTCGATCCGGCGCACCCGATGTTCCAGCTGGAAGATGCCCTTGCGGTCTATCGCGTCGCGGATGGCGGCCAGCGTCCGGGGATGCTCTTCGGGCGGCAGATAGTCCCGCATCCAGTCGGCGCTTGGGATGACCGTGTCGGGTACGAAATCTCCGCCCTGCAGCGCGCGCAATTCGCTCATGTCGGCGTTCATGGTGTAGAAGACGTCCGAACTGGCGCGGGCCAGCACCGACAGGCGCGCGTCGCTGACCGCCCGCCGCTCTTCCGCCGAGGTCAGGGCCAGCGCCATGGTCCGGGCCAGCGAGGCAAAGCGCGCGAGGCTTTTCAACAGCCGCGCATCCTCGGCCTGGAACCCGGCGCTCTCGCCATGCCGCAAGGCCCAGAGCGTGCCGACCGCCGTGCCCGCGACCAGGACCGGCGCCAGCAGGGCCTCGGCCGGGTCGGGGGGCAAGGCCGGAAGCGCGCGCTGTGGCAGGCTGAGCAGCAGGACCGGCGCCTCTTTCAGAAGGTCGATGCAGGCCGGCTCCGGCTGCGGCAGGACCCCGTCCAGATGCGGTGCCCACAACCCGGCAGCGGCGATCCAGCGCAGGCCGGTCCCGCCGGCGTCCTGAAACGCGATCCCGGCGGACCCGGCCCCGGTCAGGCGCAGGACGGTCCGCGCCAGATGCTGGAACACGCCCGCGGGGCCGTCGCTCAGCGCATCGGACAGGGCCGCCAGGGCCTCGGTCTCGGCCTTGTAATCGGGCTTGCGCGACGGGCGCCGGTCCAGGGCACCGGTGATGACGCTGTCCGCGAAATCGGGATGACCGGTCATGACGGACGCAATCCTTCCTGAACCAACTGGTCTTTCATCGCCCAAGCGGCGCCACAAATCCAACGATTCCGTTCGGGACCGATGGTCGCAACCGAACCGCCCCCGCCCCCAATGTCCCCGCCCCCAACGTCATCGTCACGGCCTCCCGACCGCATCCCCGCCTCACCCGGGCAGATCGAAGCGGTCGACGCGAAAGCCCTCGTGGTGATCCGTCGTGCCCGGCCCCAGGGCTTCTGCCAGAAGCGCCACGGCCGAGGCGCCGTCCAGGGCCTCGTCGGTCGGGCCGGTCCAGTTCACGGCGATGACCGGGCCGGTGGCATGGTCGCGCAGCCAGCGGCCAAGGTCCGCGATCTCGTCGGGGGTCAGGAAATACAGCACCTCGGACAGCACTACCAGATCGGGGTCCAGCCGGGGCAGATCCTGCGGCGCGGCGCCCTCGATCACGGTGACCTGAGCCAGCGGCGCCAACACCTGCCGGGCCGCCTGCAGGGCGGCGGGAATGCAGTCCATCACCGTCAGCCGGGTGCAGCGCAGGGCCAGTTGCCGCGCGAGGGTGCCGTTCCCGCAGCCGATCTCCAGCGCCTCGCGGAAGGGGCCGGGGCCGATGGCCGCCAGAGTGGCCGCGTATTTCCCCGCCTCATAGGCGCTGGTGCGGTGGTCCCACGGGTCGTCGCTGGCCGAATAGAGCCGTGTCAGATGGTCCAGCGTGTCCTTACGGGGCAATGACGATCTCCGGATGGGTCAGGAAATGGGATTGATGCGCTTTCGTCATGACGAAACCCTCGGGGTCGTCGTCGATCAGCGCGGTCATCTGCGTGCGATGGCAGGCCAGCGCGCGAGCCTTTGCATCGCAGGCGGCGTCCGTGGCCTCGATCCGCAGCGCCGGGGCCTGCAGGTCGGTGAAGCGGCCCCAGATCGGATAGAAGGCCAGCGCCAGATCTGGGCGGGCGGCGGCGATCCGATAGGCCAGCCGCGCGACCTGCTGGTGATCGATATGCGGATCGTCGCCCCAGCTGGCCAGCAGCAGCGCGCCCTGCGGGACCAGCCGCGCGATGGCCTCCGCCGCCCCCGCATCATCCGGCGCGCCGCAATCGGGATGGCCGAGCCAAGTCACGCTGGCGGCAGGGGCCAGGATGCGGACGGCGGCGCGCAATTCGTCCTGCCGCGCCTGCGCCAGACGCGCGGCGGGCCAGGCGCGCGACCCGGGATGCGAGCGCGCGCCATCCGTCACACAGATGACATGGCAAGGCGTCCCTGCCCCGGCGGCATCGAAGAGCAGCGCGCCGCAGCCCAGGGTCTCGTCATCGGGATGCGGCGCCAGCACCACCAGCGGACGGTCGCCCAGCAAGGCCGCAACGGCGATCTCAGGGGCGTCCGCGACATGATCCAGAAAGCCGCTCATCCGATCCACCGCGCGCGCAACGCCGGATCAGCCAGGATGCGCGTCACCGAGGCCAAGGCCAGCGCATCCGGCCCTGCCTGCCGCAGATAGAGGCCAAGGTCGCGGCGCACCCGGTCGGCGGGATGCGCAGTCGCGAAGGAGGCCGCGCCGAGCGCCTGATCCATGACCGCCAGCAGCGCCACCGCCTCTTCAGCGGTGACCAGCCGGGCCAGGATCGATGCCTCGGCATCGGCAGGCATGGCGCCGTCGCGCTCGACCCGGCAGGCCGCCTGCGCCAGCCACAGCCGCGCCGTCTCACAGGCGGTGATCATGCGGTGCAGGCGCATGGCCTGCAACGGCGCGTCCTGCTGGCTCCGTGCGGTCAGCTGGTCGGCGGTCATGGCGGTCAGCGCGCGCATGGCGCCCAGCTGCACGGCGGCATAGCGCCAGACGCCCCCGTGGAAATGCGGCTCGGTCATGTAGGCGTCGGGCGCGCCCAGCTGGACGGCATCGGCCAGCGCCAGCCCCTCCAGATCGCAGCGCCCCGAGGCGGTGGCCTTCATCCCCGAGACCTGCCATTCGCCCGGGAACAGCCGCCCCGCCAGCTGGTCGCGGGTGAACATCAGCAGATGCAGCCCCCGGTCGGACCGGGCGGTGACGATCATCCGGTCCAGCACATCGGCGCCGCTGGCGAACAGCTTCTGGCCGCGCAGGGTGCCGCCCTCCAGCCGGGCGGGGTCGGGACCGTCGGCGCCCCAGATTCCGTGCAGCAGGCCTTGGCGCACGGCCTCCAGCGGGCCGCCATGCAGGTGCAGCAGCTTGACCGCGTTCACATGGCCCTCGAAGATGCGGCCCGCCGACAGGTTGACCCGGCCCACCCGCGCCAGCGCATCCAGCAGCCGCAGCGGATCGGACGGCTGATGGGCAAGGTCCAGACACTCGGCCAGCAGCCCGCTTTGCCGCAGCGCCGCCGCCAGCGCCGGCCCCGAGGGGCCGTCCGCGCCGTCCCGGGGCGCCCGGTCCAGCAGCTGTTCCGCCTGTGCGATGGTGCAGGTCATTCGGCCGCCATCGGCGCATGCTGCGCCCGCCATGCCGCGAAATCCGGGCGGACCGTGCCCTCCAGAAGCCGGGACAGCGCATCCAGGTGCGCTTCCAGATCCGAGGCGCGCAGGGGCGTGTCAGGGGTCAGGCTGCGGTCGGGATAGACCGGCAGATCGCCCGACAGCGCAACCGTCCACAGCCCGCGCAGCACCTCGGGGCGCAGCATCGCCTGATCGGCCAGCGGGTCGTGATCCTGCATGCGGTGGCGCAGGCAGGCGGCCATCCCACCCTCGGCCCGTCCCTGCAGGCGGGCCGAGACGCGGGCCTGCATCTCGGCCATATAGCGGACCGACAGGCCGTCATTCTCGGCGCGGTGGACCATGGCGCGATCCTCGCTGTGATCCATGCGCGGCAGGCCGCCGACCGCCAGATAGCGGTCCGCCCGGATCGCCATCGAAGCACCCGATTCCATGTAATGCGGACGCGGCGCCCCCAGAGGCTGGCGCCCGGCCATCTGGTCGATGCAATGGCGGATCTGGTGTTGAAGGGCTGCATAGGCCTGTTCGGCCCGCGTGATCCGGGCGCCCGACAGCGTGGCCAGCACATGCGGCACCTCGCAGGTGATCGCCCCGCAGACCAGATCGGCGCCGCGCTGCACCGTCTCGACCGCGACGGCGATCCAGCGCGGCTGCGGCAGGGCGTCGGCATCGGTCGTCATCAGCAGCGCCCCCGGACGCGCCGCCATGTCCATTGCCACGCGCCGCGCGCGGCCCGCGCTGGCCTCGGGCGTGGGGAAGGTGACCGCGTGCACCCTGACCGCCAGGGCGGGATGGGCGAAGGACCCCGCCACCTCGGCGCTGGCATCGGTGCAGTTGTTGGCCAGGATCACCGCCTCGACCGGCAGCGCGCTGTGGTGCGCCGCCTCGGCCAGCGCGGCCAGCAGCGCGGGGATCCGGTCGGCCTCGTCGCGCACCGGGATGGCGACAGAGACATGCGTCAAGGGATCGGGCAGGCGCGGGCGGGATGCAATCAAGGGTGCGCCGTGCATCAAGGTCCTCCGGGTAAAACCGAACGCCCAACCTTTCGCACTCCGGGATGTTCCCGGGAAACTGCTGCGCGCCCACGCCATGCGCAGGACGGCGCCGGGCCTGTCAGCCCGCGACGATGCTGCGGACCGCCTCGGCGGCCAGAGGCGCCATGCGGCGGCGAAACTCCTCGGGGTCCCATTCGGCCAGCGAGGCGGCGATGTGGATCGCGGCGACGGGGCGGCCCGTGGCATCGGGAATGGCCACCCCAAGCGCGACCTCGCCCATCAGGATCTGCTCCAGCGCCAGGGCATGGCCGTCCCGCCGGGCCTGCGCGATCTGGGTGCGGATCGCGTCAGGATCGGTCAGGGTGCGGGGCGTCATCTGCGGGTGGCGGGCCTTCGCCAGCAGAGCCTCGGCCTCGGGCGCGGGCAGCATCGCCATCACCGCCCAACCCCCCGAGGTGCAGGCGGTGGGCACGCTGTTGCCGACCAGCGTGGCGAAGAAGGTCTCGCGCTTGCTCTGCATGCGGGCGGCATAGACCATGCGCGGACCGTCGAACAGCGACAGGTCGATCCGCTCGCGGGCATTGCGGCGCAGCTCCAGCAGGATCGGGCTGGCGCGGCGCACCAGCGGGTTCATCCGCAGGTAGTCATGAGTCAGATCCAGCACCGGCAGGTCCAGCCGAAAGCCGCGCCCGTCCTCGGCCAGGGTCAGGTAGCCCAGCTTGCGAAAGGTGTGCACAAGGCGCTGCGCCGCGCTGCGGGTCAGGCCGGTGCGGGCGGCGATCTGGGTCAGCGTCAGGGCCCGCTCGGCGCCCTGAAAGGATTCCAGCACGCTCATTCCCCGGGCAAGCGACTGGATGAACAGGGCATCCTGCGCCTCTGGCCTCGCTGAAACCGGCTGATCGTCCGCCACGGGCATCTCCGGCGTTGACATCGTAAAATCTGCACCAATACACTCACCATGCAATGCAACCGTATCGGATGGCAATACTTTATGGTGGCTTCCCCGACTTCCGACCGGCCCCGGCGCGTCGCTCTGGCGGGCTTCGTGCATGAGAGCAATTCCTTTGCCCCCAGTGCGGCGGACATGGTGGCGTTCCAGCAGGGCGGCGGCTATCTGCCGCTGTGCCGGGGCGCGCAGATCCTGGCGGGGGCGCGCGACGTGAACCTGCCAGTCGCGGGTGCCATCGCCCATGCCGAGGCGCAGGGCTGGGATCTGGTGCCGCTGGTCTGGGCGGGGGCCGTGCCCTCGGCCCCGGTCACGGCGACCTGTTATCAGGCCATCACCGACGAGATCATCGCGGGGCTGCGGCAGGCCGGACCGCTGGACGGGGTGTTTCTGGACCTGCACGGCGCGATGATGGCCGAGGGCACGCCCGATGGCGAGGGCGCGCTGCTGGCCCGGGTCCGGGCCGAGGTCGGGCCGGACGTGCCCGTCGTCGCGGCGCTGGACCTGCACGGCAATCTCAGCGCGCAGATGGTCGGGGCCGCCGACCGGATGGTGGGCTTTCGGACCTACCCGCATGTGGACATGGCCGAGACGGGCCGCCGCGCGGCGGTCGAGCTGGACCGGCTGCTGACCGGCGCGCCCAGCTTCACGGCATTCCGGCAGCTGGATTTCCTGATCCCCATCGCCTGGCAGGCGACGGATGCGCAGCCCGCCGCCGGGATCTATGCCCTGCTGGATCAGGCCGATGCCGCAGGGATCTGCGCCTCGGTCTTCATGGGCTTTCCGGCGGCGGATTTCACCGATTGCCGCCCCTCGGTCATCGCTTATGCCGACAGCCAGGATCGCGCCGAGGCCTGGGCCGACAAGATTGCGGAGGCCTTGCGCGCCGCCGAGCCCGCCTTCAACGGCCGCTCCTATAACCCGGAGGCGGGCGTGGCCGAGGCACAGCGCCTCGCGGCCAGCGCCCGCCGGCCCGTGGTCCTGGTCGACACGCAGGACAATCCCGGCGCGGGCGGCAATTCCGACACCACCGGCATGCTGCGCGCGCTGATCGAGGCGGATGCCCAAGGCGCCGCCATCGGCCTGATCTGCGACCCCGAGGCCGCCGCGGCCGCCCATACGGCGGGCATCGGCGCGACGATCACCCTGCCCCTGGGCGGCAGGTCCAACATCCCCGGCGACGCGCCCCTGACCGCGAGTTTCACGGTCGAGGCGCTGTCGGACGGCCATTGCCACGCCACCGGCCCCTATTACGGCGGCGCGCATCTGCGGCTTGGGCCCTCGGCCTGCCTGCGGATCGGGGGCGTGCGGGTCGCCGTCGCCTCGGAAAAGGCGCAGATGGCCGACCGGCAGATGTTCCGTTTCCTGGGCATCGCCCCCGAGGATCAGGCGATCCTGGTCGTGAAAAGCTCGAACCATTTCCGCGCCGATTTCGCGCCCATCGCCCAAGCCATCCTGACCTGCACCGCGCCCGGCCCCATGCCGCTCAGCCCGGCCAGCCTGCCCTTTCGCCACCTCGCTTCCGGCTTGCGGCTGGAACCGGGCGGCGCCGCCTTCATCCCCCCCGCGCAAGGCTGACGCCAAGATCGCCCCGCGGACCCGTTCAACAGAGAGGACATCATGTTCAACCGACTCAGCCTTGCCTCCAAGACGGCAACCCTCGTCACCGCGGCCCTTCTGGGGACCACGATGCTGTCCGGCGCGGCCTTCGCGCAAAGCACCGTGAAGGCGGTGATGCATTCCGGCCTGCGCGTGCTGGACCCGGTCATCACCACCGCGCACATCACCCGCAACCATGCCTACATGATCTATGACGTGCTGATCGCGCAGGATTCGGAGTTCCAGCCGCAGCCGCAGATGGCCGACTGGACCGTCTCGGACGACATGCTGACCTATACCTTCACCCTGCGCAACGGGCTGACCTTCCATGACGGCGCCCCGGTGACCGCCGCCGATGTGGTCGCCTCGCTGAACCGGTGGGGCCAGAAGGACGCGGGCGGGCAGGTCATCATGGACCGCACCGCCAGCCTGGAGGCGACCGACGACACGACGGTCACCTGGACCCTGACCGAGCCCTTCGTGCCGATGCTGGACGTGCTGTCCAAGCAATCCGCCCTGCCGCCCTTCATCATGCCCGCCCGCATCGCCGAGACCTCGGCCGACGAGGCGATCACGGAATATGTGGGCTCGGGCCCCTTCCGCTTCGTCGAGGCCGAGTTCCAGCCGGGCCTGATGGTCGTCTACGAGAAGTTCGACGACTATGTCCCGCGCGACGAGCCAGCCGACTGGATGGCCGGGGGCAAGGTCGTCAATGTGGACCGCGTCGAATGGGTCAACATGCCCGACATCCAGACCGCCGTGAACGCCCTCTCGGGCGGCGAGGTCGATTATGTCGAGGCGATGCAGGTCGACCTGATCCCGCTGCTGGAGGGCGATCCGAACGTGGTGGTCGAGACCCGCGAGCCCACCGGCATGCAGACCATGACCCGCATGAACTTCCTGCACCCGCCCTTCGACAACCAGCAGGTCCGCCAGGCGGCGCTGAAGGCGATCCAGCAGGAACCGGTGCTGGCGGCGATGGTCGGCAACCCCGAATACTACTCGGTCTGCGGCGCGATCCTGGGCTGCGGCACGCCCTTGGCCAGCGACGCCCAAGCCGAGACGCTGACGCAGGGGGGCGGTGCCGACGAGGCCCGCGCGCTGCTGGAAGAGGCGGGCTATGACGGCACCCCCGTCGTCCTGATGGCCCCCACGGACATGGTGGCCTTGGCCACGCAGCCGGTGGTCGTGTCGCAGATGCTGCGCGAGGCGGGCTTCGAGGTCGAGTTGCAGCCGATGGACTGGCAGACGCTGGTCACCCGCCGCGCCAGCCAGGCCGCGCCCGCCGAGGGCGGCTGGAACATCTTCATCACCAACTGGATGGTCCCCGAGATCTCGAACCCGATCTCGAACCCGATGCTGAACGGGCGCGGCAGCGACGCCTGGTTCGGCTGGCCCGAGGACGAGACGATCGAGGCCCTCAAGGAGGACTTCATCGACGCCGAGACGCCCGAGGCGCAGGTCGAGGTCGCCCAGCAGATCCAGACCCACGCGCTGGACAACGGGCTGCTGATCCCGCTTGGCCAGTACACCCTGCCCCAGGCCCGCCGCGCCACGATCACCGCCATGATCCAGTCGCCGGTGCCGGTCTTCTGGGGCATGCAGAAGGCGGAATGATCCAAGCCGGGGGCGGCGACCGTGCCGCCCCCGCCGTTCTTCGATCCGGAGGGTCGTGATGCTGGGCTATATCCTGCGACGCATTCTGGCGGTCATCCCGGTGATGCTGCTGGTCGCCGTCTTCGTCTTCCTGCTGCTGCGCCTGACGCCGGGCGATCCGGCGGCGATCATCGCCGGCGACATGGCCACGCCCGCGCAGCTGGACCGCATCCGCGAGGCGATGGGCCTGAACCAGCCGCTGCACATCCAGTTCGTGACCTGGGTCGGGCAATTGCTGCGCGGCGATCTGGGCGTCTCGCTGATCTCGAACACGCCGGTGGCCACGATGGTCGCGGACCGGATCGGGCCGACCTTCTCCATCGCGATCCTGACGATTATCATGTCGGTCGCCATGGCCGTGCCGATGGGCGTGCTGGCCGCCTGGAAGCATCGCAGCGCCGCCGATTACGCGGTGATGACGTTTTCGGTGCTGGGCTTCTCGGTGCCGGTCTTCGTGATCGGATACATCTTCATCCTGATCTTCTCGCTGCAGCTGGGCTGGTTCCCGGTGCAGGGCTATACCCCCATCGGGTCGGGCTTCGGGGCCTTCCTGTCGAACGCCTTCCTGCCCGCGCTGACCCTGTCCACGATCTACATCGCGCTGATCGCCCGGATGACGCGGGCCAACATGCTGGAGGTGCTGGGCGAGGATTACATCCGCACCGCCCGCGCCAAGGGCGCCCCCGAACGCACGGTGCTGTTCCGCCATGCGCTCAAGAACGCCGCCGTGCCGATCCTGACGGTGATCGGATCGGGCTTTGCGCTGCTGATCGGCGGCGTGGTGGTGACCGAGACCGTCTTCAACATCCCCGGCATCGGGCGGCTGACCGTCGATGCGATCCTGGCACGCGACTATCCGGTCATCCAGGCGATGATCCTGCTGACCAGCTTCCTCTACGTGCTGGTGAACCTGCTGATCGACCTCAGCTACAGCTTCTTCGACCCAAGGATCCGGTACTGATGGCCCCCGTCCCCCAACCCACCTCGGCCATGCAGCCGATCCTGCGCGCGCTGCGCCTGCCGCAGTTCGGCATGGGCAGCAAGATCGCCGCCGTCGTGCTGGCGATCATCGTCGCGCTGACCCTGCTGGCGGGCTGGATCGCGCCGCATGATCCGCTGACCATGAACCCGATGGTGCGCCTGCAGGGCCCGATCGAGGGCTATCCGCTCGGCACCGACAACTATGGCCGCGACATCTTCAGCCGGGTGCTGATCGGCGGCCAGCTGTCGCTGATCATCGGCATCGCCACCGCCGCCGTCTCGGTCGCCCTCGGGCTGGTCATCGGCATGATCGCGGGGTTCTTCCGCACGGCGGATGCGATCATCATGCGGATGATGGATGCGCTGATGGCGATCCCGTCGATCCTGCTGGCCATCGCGCTGGTGGCGCTGAACGGCCCCTCGGTCGGATCGGTGATCGCCGCGATCACCATCCCCGAGATCCCCCGCGTCGTGCGCCTGGTCCGCGCGGTCATCCTGTCCGCGCGCGAGGAACCCTATGTCGAGGCTGCCATCGCGCTCGGCACCCCCATGCACAAGATCCTGATCCGGCATCTGGTCCCCAACACCACCGCGCCGCTGATCGTGCAGGGCACCTATATCCTTGCCTCGGCCATCCTGACCGAGGCGATCCTGTCCTTCCTGGGCGCCGGCGTCAGCACCGAGACCCCCACCTGGGGCAACATCATGGCCGAGGGGCGGCTGTTCTTCCGCATCAAGCCGGAACTGATCCTCTATCCCGGGATCGCGCTGTCGCTGTGTATCCTGTCGATCAACCTTCTGGGCGATGCGGCGCGCGACATGCTGGATCCGCGCCTGAAGAAACGGGCGGGGTAAGGCCATGCTGTTCAAGACACGCAATTTCGACGATGCGCCCGTGGTGCTCGAGGCCAAGGGCCTGACCGTCAGCCTGCCCGACACCAAGGGCGACCCGAAGGTGCTGAAATCCATCAACGTGACGATCCGCGCGTCGGAAACCGTCTGCCTGGTGGGTGAATCCGGCTCGGGCAAGTCGGTCACCTCGCTGGCGATCATGGGGCTTCTGCCCGAGGCGCTGAAGGTGTCGTCCGGCACCATCCACCTGCAGGGCAGCGACCTGCTGCCGCTGACCCAGGCCCAGATGCGGGAACTGCGCGCCGCCCGCGTGGCGATGATCTTCCAGGAACCGATGACCGCCCTGAACCCGGTCCTGCGCGTGGGCGACCAGATCATGGAGGTGATGGAGCTGCACACCTCGCTGCCCGCCGCCGAGCGCCGCAAGCGTGCGCTGGCGATCATGGAGCAGGTGCATCTGCCCGACGTGCCGCGCATCTTCGCCTCCTACCCCCACCAGCTGTCGGGCGGGCAGCGCCAGCGGATCATGATCGCCATGGCGCTGGTGCTAGAGCCCGTGCTGCTGATCGCGGACGAGCCCACCACCGCGCTGGACGTGACCACGCAGAAGCAGATCCTGGCGCTGATCGACGAATTGCAGCAGGACCACGGCACGGCGGTGCTGTTCATCACCCATGACATGGGCGTGGTCGCGGAAATCGCCGACACCGTCTATGTGATGAAGCAGGGCGAGATCGTGGAATCGGGCGCGGTGGAAACCCTGCTGCGCCACCCCCAAGCCGACTACACCCGCGCGCTGCTGGCCGCCGTGCCCAGCCTCTCGCCCCGCGCGGCGCGGGCGGGCGCGGATGATGCCGTCCTGCGGGTCGAGAAGCTGAACAAGGTCTATGGCGGCGGCGGCATCCTGAAGAAGCTGCCCACGGCGCACGCCGCCAAGGACGTGACCTTCACCCTGTCGCGCGGCCAGACGCTTGGCATCGTGGGCGAATCCGGCTCGGGCAAGTCCACCGTGGCGCGCTGCATCATGCGGCTGATCGACCCGACCTCGGGGCGGATCCTGCTGGACGACACCGACATCGCGACCCTCACGCGCGGCGGCCTGCGCCCGCACCGCCAGAAGCTGCAGGTGGTCTTCCAGGACCCGATGCGGTCGCTGAACCCGCGCTGGACCATCGCCGACAGCCTGATCGAGGGGCCGCTGAACTATGGCACCTCGCGCAAGGACGCTTTGGCCGAGGCCGCGCGGCTGATGCAGGTGGTGGGCCTGCCCACCGACGCGCTGGCCCGCTATCCGCACCAGTTCTCGGGCGGGCAGCGCCAGCGGATCGCCATCGCGCGTGCCGTGATGATGCGCCCCGACGTGCTGGTGGCGGACGAGGCCGTCTCGGCGCTGGACGTGTCCGTGCAGGCGCAGGTGCTGGACCTGCTGGACCAGTTGCAGCGCGATCTGGGCATCGCCATCGTCTTCATCACCCATGACCTGCGCGTCGCCGCGCAGATCTGCGACGAGGTGCTGGTGATGCAACGCGGCGCCGTGGTCGAACACGGCCCCGCCGCCCAGGTGCTGGCCGCCCCCGCCCATGCCTATACCCGCGCCCTGATCGACGCCGCCCCCGGCCGGTCCTGGGACTTCCACAATTTCCAAGAGATGCGAGACCCCTCCCATGCCGAACCTGCCTGAGATCGACGCCGCCACCCCCGAGCTGACCGCGATCTTCCGCGACCTGCACGCCCATCCCGAGATCGGCATGGAGGAGGTCCGCACCAGCGCCATCGTCGCGGCACGCTTGCGCGAATGGGGCGTGGACGAGGTGCATGAAGGGGTCGGAAAGACCGGCGTCGTGGGCATCCTGCGCGGGCGCGGACAGGGAAACCGCCGCGTCGGCCTGCGCGCCGACATGGACGCGCTGCCGATCCACGAGGCGACGGGCCTGCCCCATGCATCCACAAACGCAGGCAAGATGCATGCCTGCGGCCATGACGGGCACACCACGATGCTGCTGGGCGCCGCGCAATACCTGGCCGCCAGCCGCAACTTCGACGGCACCGCCGTCTTCATCTTCCAGCCCGCCGAGGAGGGTCTGGGCGGCGCCCGGGCGATGATCGCGGACGGGCTGTTCCAGCGCTTTCCGGTGGACGAGGTCTACGGGATGCACAACCAGCCCACCGGGGAACGGGGCCGGGCGAGTCTCTGCAAGGGCGCGGCGATGGCGGGGGCGTCCTTCTTCGACATCACCGTGACCGGCAAGGGCAGCCATGCCGCCATGCCCCAGCAGTCGCGCGATGCGCTGGTGGTGGCCTCAAGCCTCGTCGGCCAGTTCCAGACGATCCTGTCGCGCAATGTCGCGGCGCTGGATCAGGCAGTGCTGTCGGTGACCCAGATCCACGCCGGCGCCGCCTATAACGTCCTGCCCGAGACCGCGACGCTGGCCGGCACGCTGCGCTTCTTCCGGCCCGAGATCCGCGACCTGATGCAGGCCCGGATGCGGGCGCTCTGCAACGGCGCCGCGCTGGCCCATGACATGACCATCGACGTGACATTCCGCGAGATCTTCGACGTGCTCGTGAACGATGCGGATCTGTCCGAGGCCTGGACCCAGGCCGCCGCCGACGTGGTGGGCCCCGACAATGTCGCCGATCAGCCCCCCGTCGCCGGGTCCGAGGATTTCGCCGACATGCTGCAACTGGTGCCCGGCGCCTATGGCAATGTCGGCCACGCGGGCACCGTGCCCCTGCACAATCCGGGCTTCGTGCTGGACGAAGGAATCCTGCCCATCGGCGCCTCGATCTATGCCCGGCTGATCGAACGCCGCCTGCCGGTGGCGGCATGAGCGCGCTGGACCTGCCCTTCGACGCGGACCAGATGCTGGCAGGCCTGCGCCCCTGGGTCGAATGCGAAAGCCCGACCTGGGACGCGGCCGCCGTCACGCGCATGATGAACCTGGCCGCGCGCGACCTGTCCGACATCGGCGCGGCGGTCGAGGTGATCCCCGGCACCCAGGGCTTCGGCACCTCGATCCGCGCGATCTTTCCCCATGCCGACCAGGGTGCGCCCGGCATCCTCGTCTCGGGGCACCTGGACACCGTCCACCCCATCGGCACGCTGGACAAGCTGCCCTTCCGGGTCGAGGACGGGCGCGCCTACGGCCCCGGCATCATGGACATGAAGGGCGGCAACTACGTCTTTCTGGAGGCGATGCGCCAGATCGGCCGGGCGGGCCTGACCACCCCCCTGCCCGTCACCTTCCTCTTCACCCCGGATGAAGAGGTCGGCACCCCCGCCACCCGCGGGCTGATCGAGGAGGCCGCGCGCGGCCAGCGCGCCGTCCTGCTGCCCGAGCCCGCATCCCCCGATGGCGGCGCGGTGATCGGGCGCTATGCCATCGCGCGCTTCGACCTCTTGACCGAGGGGCGGCCCAGCCACGCGGGCTGGGCGCTCAAGGACGGACGGTCGGCCATCGCCGCCATGGCACGGCGCATCCTTCAGATCGAGGCGATGACGACCGAGGATTGCACCTTCTCGGTGGGGGTCATCCATGCCGGGCAATGGGTCAATTGCGTCTCCTCGACCTGTCGGGCTGAGGTCCTGTCCATGGCCAAGACGCAAGCCGACCTGGACCGGGGCGTCGCCGCCCTGCTGGCCCTGCAGGGACCCGAGGACGGGGTCGAGTTCACCGTCACGCGCGGCGTGACCCGCCCGGTCTGGGAACCGCAGCCCGGCACGATGGCGCTTTATGACTTGGCGCAGGAGGTCTCCTCGGAGATCGGCTTCGATCTGTCCGCAGGCAGCGCGGGCGGCGGATCGGATGGCAACTTCACCGGCGCGATGGGCGTGCCCACGCTGGATTCCATCGGTGTGCGCGGGCGCGGCCTGCACACGCTGGACGAACATATCCTGACCTCCAGCCTGACCGAGCGTGCCCGCCTGGCCGCCGGCCTGCTGACCCGGATCACCTGACTGACGCCTCGACCCCCGAAGGACCCCACCGCCCATGACCGGACTGAACGAGCTGACCGCCGCCCAGATGACCGAGGGCTTCGCCGCCCGCAGCCTGTCGCCCGTCGAGGTGACGCGCGACGTGCTGGCTCAGATCGAGCGCTGCGAGCCGCAGCTGCACGGCCTGTGGACGGTGGATCCCGAGGTGGCGATGGCGGCGGCCCAGGCCTCCGAGGCACGCTGGAAGGACGGCACGCAGATCCTCTGCAACGGCGTCTCGCTGGACGGGGTGCCGATCACCATCAAGGAGAACATCGCGACCGAGGGCGTCCCGATGCCCCTGGGCACGCGGGTCAGCGACATGACCCCGCGCAGCGCCGACGCGCCCCCCGCCGCCCGGATGCGCGCGGCGGGGGCGGTCTTTCTGGGCCGCACGACCATGCCCGATTTCGGGATGCTCTCCTCGGGTCTGTCCAGCTTCCACCAACTGGCGCGCAACCCGTGGAACACGGCGATGAACCCGGGCGGCTCCAGCGCAGGCGCAGGCGTGGCGGGGGCGGCGGGCTACGGGCCGATCCATCTGGGCACCGATATCGGCGGCTCGATCCGCCTGCCCGCCGCCTGGTGCGGGCTGGTGGGGCTGAAGCCCAGCCTGGGCCGCGTGCCGATCGACCCGCCCTTCATGGGCCGCGCGGCGGGGCCGATGACCCGGACGGCGCGCGACGCCGCCATGGCGATGGCGGTGCTGTCCCAGCCCGATTCCCGCGACCACATGGACCTGCCGCCGAACGCGATCGACTGGCTGGATCTGGATCTGGATCTGACCGGCCTCAGGATCGGGCTGCTGATGCAGGCCGGATGCGGCCTGCCGGTCGACGCGCAGGTCACCGCCGCCGTCACCGATGCCGCGCGCCGCTTCGAGACGGCGGGCGCCCATGTCGACCCCCTGGACCCGTGGATGACGCCCGACCTGCTGCAGGCCCTGGACGATTTCTGGCGCACCCGCAGCGGGCTGGACCTGCAGGCGCTGACGCCCGCGCAGCGCGACGAGGTGCTGCCGGTGATCCGCAAATGGGGCGTTTCGGGGCTGGGGAAGACCGGAGAGGAGGTCTATCGCGCCTATGCCGCCACGGTCGAGATCCGCCGCCTGACCGTCGCCGCGACCGCCCGCTTCGATCTGGTCCTGTCGCCCGTCTCGCCCAATGTCAGCTTTCCCGCCGAATGGGCCTATCCCGCCGACAATGACGTGGACCGTGCGATGGCCCATATCGGCTTCACCGCGCCCTTCAACATCAGCGAACAGCCCGCGATCTCGGTCCCCTGCGGGCAGGATGCGGCGGGGGTGCCCATCGGGCTGCAGATCGCGGGCCGCCGCTTCGACGATCTGGGCGTGCTGCGCGCCGCCCATGCCTGGGAGCGGATCGGCCCCGACCCCCGTCCCTGGCCGTTCAGGGCGGCCTGAGGCGCCCTCACCCCTCGGGGTCCTCGCCGCCGAGCCTGTCGAAAAAGGCCGTGGCCTCGGCCAGATAGCCCTCGGAAAAACCGCCCTCGGACAGGGCGCGCAGTGCCCGATCCACGCCGCCGGCGGCGTGGTTCTGCACCGCCAGATCCTGCGTCATGCGCAGGTAATAGGCCAAGTCCTTGGCGGCGTTCGACACGAAGAACCGCATCCGCGAGGTGTCCCCCTCCAGCAAATAGGGGCCGATCCGGTCCAGCGCCGCGCCATAGCCCCCGCCCTGCGCCAGCGCCTCGGTGAAGACCCGCGCCGGGATGCCGGCCTTGCGCGCGCAGGCCGCCGCCTCGCTCAGCAGCGTGGCCTGCCCGATCGAGACATAGTTGTGCAACAGCTTCAGCGTATGCCCCGCGCCGGGGCCGCCCGCGTGGAAGATGTTCTCGGCAAAGGCCCCCAGCAGGGGCCGCATCCGCTCCAGCAGGTCGTCCTCGGCCCCGACCAGCAGGTTCAGCCGCCCCTCCTCGGCCTCCCGCGGTGTCCGCGTCATCGCGGCATCCATGAAGCGCCCGCCCGCCGCCTGCGTCAGCGCCGCCAGCCGCGCGGTCGAGCTGGGGATGGCGGTCGAGCAGTCGATGATCACGGTGCCGGGCCGGATCGCGGCCAGCATGCCCGCCTCGCCCAGCAGCACCTCCTCCACCTGCGGACTGCCCGACACGCACAGCACGACCACGTCGCTGTCGGCAGCCAGCTGCTGCCGGTCCGCAACGCGGCGCGCGCCCAGATCCATCAGATCCTGCACCGGCTGGTTGCCCGTATGATCCAGAAAGCCAAGCGACCAGCTCTTCGCCGCAAGATTCCTGGCGATGCCGTGCCCCATCAGGCCGACACCGACCAGCCCCACCCTCATGTCACCCATCCGTCCCTCGTCTTTCCCGCCCTTGCTGCGGCCCCTGTTTCTACGACGCCCGAACCGATCCGTCACCCCGCCCGGGCGTTCCAAACCGGTGCGTTGGGCTTTTTGGGGATGCGCGTTGCACCCAAGGCGCGCCTCTGCCACCCTCGCGATCACCGGGCCGATCCCGGACATCTTTGCAAGGGACCGCCATGAGCCTCGACGACCTGACCCAGATCGACAGCACGCGGATTTTCGTGAACGGCGCATGGGTGCGGCCCTCGGGTGGCGGCACCATCCCGGTCACCGACCCCTCGGACGGGCTGGTCATCGGCCAGATCGGGCGCGGCACCCCCGCCGATGTCGATGCCGCCGTCGCGGCGGCGCGGGATGCGCGGGACGGCGAATGGGGCCGCATGACCGCCACCGCGCGGGGGCGGATCCTGATGCGGATGTCAGCGCTGGTGCTGAGCCGCGCCGAGGATCTGGCGATGATCGAGACGCGCGACGTGGGCAAGCCCCTGAACCAGTCGCGCGTCGACAGCACCGCTCTGGCGCGCTATCTGGAGTTCTATGCCGGCGCCGCCGACAAGCTGCACGGCACGACCATCCCCTATCAGGACGGCTTCACCGTCTATACCCTGCGCGAACCGCATGGCGTCTGCGGCATCATCATCCCCTGGAACTATCCGATGCAGATCCTGGGCCGCGCGGTCGGCGCGGCGCTGGCGGCGGGCAACACGGTGGTGCTGAAGCCCGCCGAGGATGCCTCGCTCTCGGCGCTGGTCTTTGCCGATCTGGCCGCGCAGGCGGGGCTGCCCGCGGGCGTGCTGAACGTCGTCACGGGCCTCGGCGCCGATGTAGGCGCGGCGCTGGCGGGGCATCCGGGCATTCATCACCTGTCCTTCACCGGCTCGGTCGCCACCGGCACCCGCATCCAGGAGGCGGCGGCCCGCAACGTCGTCCCCGTCACGCTGGAGCTGGGCGGCAAGTCCCCGCATCTGGTCTTCGACGACGCGGATCTGGAGGCCGCGCTGCCGGTCCTGGTCGCCACCTGCCTGCAGAACGCCGGGCAGACCTGTTCGGCGGCCTCGCGCGTGCTGGTCCAGCGGGGCGTCTATGACGAGGTGCGGCGCCGGATGGCGGGCATCTATCAGGGGCTGGTCGCGGGCCCGGCGGTCGCCAGCCATGATCTGGGGCCCGTGGTCTCGGCCCGGCAGCGCCAGCTGGTGCAGGACTTCATCGACCTGGGCAAGCGCGAGCTGACGCTGGCCGCCGAGGGCCGGATCCATCCGGAGGTCGCCTCGGGCGGCCATTTCGTCCGCCCGACCCTCTTCGCCGAGGTGCCCCCCGACCACTCGCTGGCGCAGCAGGAGATCTTCGGCCCGGTGCAGGTGCTGATTCCCTTCGAGGACGAGGCCCATGCGCTGGCCCTCGCCAACGGCACCGATTTCGGGCTGGTCGCGGGCATCTGGACCCGCGACGGCGCCCGCCAGCTGCGCCTCGCCCGCAAGCTGGAGTGCGGGCAGGTCTTCATCAACAATTACGGCGCGGGCGGCGGGGTCGAGCTGCCCTTCGGCGGCGTCGGGCGATCCGGCCACGGGCGCGAGAAGGGCTTCGAGGCGCTGAACGGCTTCACCCGCATCAAGACCGTCACCGTCCATCACGGCTAGAGGCACCCGTCCTACAAGGACATCTCATCCCAAAACGCGGCGATACGCCGGGCGTTCAGGGGTGACATCCAGCCGTGACGCTCGAAATCGGCGCGGGCGCGGGCGTCGGTCAGGTGGCTCAGAAACAGGCGCCGGTCGGCATCGCGCTGTGTCGGCGTGCGGGTCTTGATGATGTCCAGGATGCGGCGCAGGCGCTCCACCCCGGCATCGGGCGCGGCATCCGAGGGGGCGGGCAGCGCGGGCACGGCCTCGTCGGTGCCGAAATTCCCCTCCAGCGCGGCGCTCAGATAGCCGACCTTGCTTTTGACGTTCTGGCGCGTCTCGACATAATCCAGCTTGGCCGCCACCTGCCCCTCGCCATGCGCCGACAGCCATTGCCGCGCCAGCCGGTCGCTGACCCCAAGCACGCGCAGCCGGGCATAGACGGCGCCATGCCGCATCCCCTCGCCATCGTCCATGTCCAGGATCGCCAGCTGCGGGTTCTCGGCGATGCGGAAGCGGATCTGCGTCACCGCCCTGCCCTGCTTGCGGGTCTCGGCGGTCAGCATGATGTTGCTGGTCTTGTTCACCTCGGCCAGGGCGGGCTTGATGATCTTGGCATTGAGCTGCTTGAACACCTCGTAATAGGCCGATCCCTCGACCCCCATCAGCCGGCGGAACAGGTCCAGATCCCACCAGCCGGTCGAGCCGGTGCGCACGAAGCGATAGCAGTTCTCGTACAGCGCCAGCGCATGCCCCGAGGTGAAGCGGCGCTGGATGTTCAGGTTGATCAGCGCGAACATCTTGGGGTCGTGCAGCTTTTCCGCCAGCGCCGGGGAATAGGCATATTCGCAGACCCCGCCCTTCAGCTTGGCATAGCTGAGCAGGCTGGACACGCCCCATTCCTGCTGGCCCTTCTCGTCCAGCATGTCCCATTCGGCCACCGTCTCGACCAGCCCGCGCAGGGATTGCTTCAGCGTGTCCATGTCGTTGCTGTTATAGCCGATCATCAGGGACAGGGTGCGCGCGTCGATCTGGTGGCTGGGGCGGCTGGTCAGCGTGTCATAGGCATTCAGCAGCAGCACGTTGGACAGCTTGCGCTGCAGCAGCGTCAGCTTGCCCGAGACATGGATCGCCGCCACATGCTTCTTGACCGCCCCCCGCCTGAGGGCGCCCGACAGCTGGTCGCGGGGAATGTCATCCATGGCTTCGCTCACCGGTTGCTGCGTCATTCTGGCGCAAAAGGCACCCGGCGACAATCGTCAATCGGGCACCTGAACGCGGGTCCCGGCCGTCCCGCATCCGGGCACCTCTGGGCGCGCGGACTGTTAAAAGGTATCCGTTTGCAGGATCGCAGGTGGCGGGAATGGCCGGTTCCGGGCCCGATCCCGTCCCTGGCGACCCTTTCCCGCGTCCGGATGCCCCTTGTCCCGCGAATCGGTCCCTGCCTCCCTGCAAACGGGCACCCTTGATCCCGCAGATGGGCGCCTGTCATCCCGCAAACGGGTGCCCGATATACCCGACGGCCTTGTTCTTGAAGGGGAATGCTGACCCAAAGACTCTAAAGTCCCTAAAGACTCTACAAGCTTTATGTCGCCGCCTTTTCCTCGTTTTGACAGGTTTCGCGGCGAAACCTGTCCATCGCGTTTCACTTTTGGCTTTCGATGTGCGAGAGTTTTCTTTGAGACCGACGAAACACGTCACATCGCAGCAGGATCGAGATGGCAGGCAAAGAGCCTCTTCCCCCCTATTTCAGCATCGACCCGGCGCGTGCCGCCAAGCGCCTGTCCGAGCCGATCGGCACCGCCCGATTCGCCAAGGCGGCGGCCTTCGCCGCACGGGGGCGGCAGGATCTGGCCGAACGGGGCTATGCCCCCGACGGGCGCAAGCGCCTGCGCCGCTTCTCGACCTGGGAGGTCTGCCGCTATCTGATCCCGGTCGCCGCCGCGCATTTCCGCCGCGTGCTGCGCAAGCATCCCGACCTGCCGCAAGGCACCGGAGAGGGCAATTCGAAATGGTTCACCTTGGACGAGGTGCTGCGCCTGCGCGATCATTTCGCAACCGAGGGGGCCGCCGACCGCGAATACCGCCCCTGGCGTCCTGAAGGACTGCCGGCCAAGACCATCGCGGTCGCCAATTTCAAGGGCGGGGTCGGCAAGACCTCGACCGCCGCGCATCTGGCCATGTCGGCGGCCCTTGACGGCTACAAGGTGCTGGTCATCGACCTGGACAGTCAGGGCAGCATGACCTCGATCATGGGGGGGCAGGTGCCGGACGAATGGTCCACGGCCTTCCCGCTTCTGGCCAAGGATTACGCGCTGGCGCTGCAGGGCGAGAACAGGGTCCGCGAGGCGGCGGGCCAGGCGCCCCTGCCTTTCGACGAGACGCTGACCGAGGCGCTGAAGATCAGCGCCCGCGATCTGATCCAGCCGACCCACTGGCCCAATATCGACCTGTTGGGCGCGCAGCTGAACCTCTATTGGGCCGAGTTCCAGGTGCCGGTCTGGCGGATGGGGTTGCGCAGCTGGCCGCTCTGGGATGCGCTGGCCAATGGGCTCAGCCATGACGGCATCTTCGATGCCTACGACCTGATCTTTCTGGATACCCCCCCGGCGCTCGGCTATCTGACGATCAACGCGCTGGCCGCCGCCGACATCCTGCTGGTGCCGCTTGGCGCGACCTTCCTGGAATTCGACTCGACGGG
The DNA here is from genome assembly GCF_005048225.1 of Paracoccus gahaiensis. Taxonomy (GTDB): domain Bacteria; phylum Pseudomonadota; class Alphaproteobacteria; order Rhodobacterales; family Rhodobacteraceae; genus Paracoccus; species Paracoccus gahaiensis. The sequence continues at coordinate 110,864 of NZ_SUNI01000010.1, read as the reverse complement.
GCGGTTCTTCGACATGCTCTATTCGACCTTCGCCAGCGTCGAGGATGGCGAGAACAAGGCCCGGCGCCGCGACGGGTTGCCCGAGATGCGCTTCGAATGGGATGCGGTGCGCGCCATCATCACCCGTTTCGAGGCCGGGCAGCAGACCGATCTGGCCAATGTCATCCAGGCCTATTTCGGCGATTTTATGACCACCTATCGCCAGGAACTGACCGCCATGGTCGGCCAGGCCGGAGAGCAGGTGAACGGCATCTACGAGGCCGATTACCGCGAGTTCAACCGCGACACCTATGTGCGGGGCCGCGAGACCTTCGACCGCACCTGGGCCGAGGTCAAGGAACTGATCCTGGGCGCATGGTGGCGCGATCTGCAGATGGCCGAGGCCGAGGGAAAGGAGGAGCGGAATGGTTAAGCGCCGCCGGCTGGAGACCCCCAGCACCGACGATCTGAGCCGCATCGAGGAGGAGTTTCGCAGCGAAACCTTCGACCGGCCCGCCACCGCGCGGGGCTTGGCCCCCATCGCCCAGGTGGCCGCCGACAGTGCCGCCCATGCGCAGGCCGACGGCACCGACATCCGCGCCGCACGTGCCCGGACCGAGGCCGATGCCGCCCGGCTGCATGCCGCGCAGGCGCAGGGCCTGCTGATGGTCGAGATCCCGGTGGACCGGATCGATGCCGACGCGATGATCCGCGACCGGCTGACCATGGGCGAGGAGGAGATGCTGGAGCTGCGCCAGTCGATCGCCGCGCATGGGCTGCGGCTGCCCGTCGAGGTCTTCGAGCTGCCGGGCGCGGACGCGGCCGCCCCATCCTACGGGCTTCTGTCGGGCTATCGCCGGCTTCTGGCCACGCGCAGCCTGCTGGAGCTGACCGAGGCCGACAGGTACCGCACGATCCGCGCCATCGTCCGGCCCCGGGAGGACAGCAGCAGCGCCTTCATCTCGATGATCGAGGAGAACGAGGTCCGCGAGGAGCTGAGCCATTTCGAGCGCGGCCGCATCGCGGTCATCGCCGCCCATCACGGGGCCTTCGCCAATACCGAGGACGCGGTGGACAAGCTGTTCGCCAGCGGCTCGAAGGCCAAGCGGTCCAAGATCCGGTCCTTCGCGCTGATCTTCGAGGAACTGGGCGACATGCTGGAATTCCCCGAGGGGCTGACCGAACGGCGGGGGCTGCAGCTGGCCACGGCCCTGCGGCAGGGCGCCGAGGGACGGCTGCGGCAGGCGCTGTCCGAACGTAGCCCGGCGGATGCCGAGGAGGAATGGCTGGCGATCGAGCCGGTGATCCGCGTCGAGGATCGCGGGGTCCGCGATCCGGGCCGGGGCGGACGCCCGAGAAAGCTGCAACCGGTCACCGGCTGGCTGGACGACCGGACGCTGCGGACCTCCAGCGGCGTCACGATCCGGCGGGCGCAGGACAGCCGGGGCCATGTCCTCCGGCTGGAGGGCGATGTGCTGAACGGCGAGCTGATGGACAGCCTGATGCTGGAGATCCGCGCCCTGCTGGAGCGGTGAGCGGTTTCGCTGCGAAACCTGAGGAATCACTTGCCCGGGTGGAAAAGGTGACCTACATTATGGTCATCAAGGAGCCTGTCCCATGCAGATCGCCATTGCCGAAGCGAAGGCCCAGTTCGCCGAATTGATCCGTCGCGTCGAGGCGGGCGAGGATGTCGAGCTGACGCGCTATGGCCGCCCCGTGGCGCGGCTCGTTGCCGCCCAGAGGCCGGCACAGGGCCTGATCGGCTGCATGAAGAGCCGCTTCGTTCCGCCGGGGGCCGTGGACGAGGGCGATGACGAGGTCGCCGCCCTCTTCGCGGGCAGCCGGATCCCGCCTGCGTGAGGCTGCTTCTGGACACGCATATCCTGCTGTGGGCGATGCTGGACGATCCCCGCCTTGGTGGGGGCGCCCGGGCGGCGATGGCCGGGGCCGAGGCGATCCATGTCAGCGCGGTCTCGGTCTGGGAGATCGCGATCAAGTCGGCGCTTGGCAAGCTGGCCGTACCGGACGATCTGTTCGATCAGGCCCTCGCAGTGGGCGTGCGGCCCCTGCCCATCAGCTGGGCCCATGCGCAGGGCGTCGAGCGCCTGCCCCCCCATCACGCCGACCCCTTCGACCGGCTGCTGATCGCGCAGGCCCGACAGGAGGGGATGGTCCTCGTCTCGGCCGACAGCAAGTTCCGGGCCTATGACGTGGAGCTGATCGACGGTTGACCAAAGCCCGTGCTCCGGCGGCCTGTCGATGCCCGGTGCGGGGGCAGATCGGGCGGGGTCGCATGTTTTTCAATCGAACGCTGGTATCCTGAAAAATTGAAAGCTAAGGTCCCTTACAACTTAGGGGAGTTGTCGATGATGGGCGCGGCTGCCGCTTTTCCCGATACGCGCGGTTCAGGGGTCGCCCCGGCCGGTCGCAGTCCCGCGCGGGGCGGCCCGGCAGATATGGGGCGTCTGCGGCTCTCCTTTCTCTTTCTCACGGAGACCGAATGATGACCCTCGAGAAAGCCCTCTGCACGACGCTGGAAAGCCTTCTGGCAGGACAGCAGGTCCGCATCCCGATCGCGGGGCAGGAGATCCTGGACGTCTTCATGCTGCTGTCCCGGTCGCGGTCCTGGCATCATCACGGCCCGAACCCGATCAGCTGGGAGGCCATCGAGGCCTGGGCCGATGACAATCGTCGGCTTATCCCGACGCATCAGGCGGCGATCATCATGGCGATGGACGGCGTCTGGCTGCATCACACCGCGCGCCGGATGGCCGAACAGGCGCAGGACATGCCGAGGATCGGCCTGCCCTGCGCCTCCGGCAGCTATCGGATGCACTGAACCCTCGTGAAGGACCGGCGCGCCTGACGCGCCCGGCCGCGTGACGGTTTTCCGACATTTTCTGATCTGAACGTCTTTGTCACGGCAGCGTCATCGCCTGCTGTTAGCGGCAACGCTCTGCCCCGGGGGGGCTTTTTTCCCCAAGGGCGGATCAACAAAGACTTCAGAACGAAAGACTTTCGCGTGTCCTATACAAGAACGACCCTTCGCCTGTCGACAGCACTTGCGCTGGTGACGGCCTGCCCGGCAACCCTTCTCGCCCAAGAGGCCTATCTGAACCGCGACGTTCCCTCGTTCATGGAAACGGGCTTTACCAACGAGCGGGGCGACCCTCGCTATCTGACCCGCGAGACAAATGCCGGCGTCCGGCTGTTGGACGGTTTCCTGGACATCTGGGAGCCGCGCACGCCCTTCGTCGATGCGGACAACACCGTCGCGCCCGGCTTCGGCTTTCCCGGCGTCACCCCCAGTGACTGGGACGGCCTGGCGGGCAGCCCCACCGATGGCCGCATTCTCGACCAGGCGGTCCATAACCACAATATCGGCCATGTCGAACGGATCACCCGCACCCGTACCGCCGCCGAGGCGCGCGATGCCTATCTGGATGACCGCCGCGCCAAGGGCTACAGCGTGGTGACCGGGCTGGGCCCGCTGCAGGAGGCCTGGATGCGCGGCAGCGGACAGGTCACGACCATCCTGGACATGCCCGCCGAGGCCCGCGAGATCCGGTTCGACGACGAGGGCAACAACAACGGGATCTCGGCTGCCGACGGCAATGACGATCTGGGGCTGGCGGTCGAGTTGGTGAACCGCATGGGCTGGAGCGCCTCGACCGAGCCCGGCAAGCGCTACTTCAAATATGCCCGCCCTTGGCGCTGGTCGGGCGACGTGGCCGTGGTCCCGGAACTGGAGCCCGCGAAAAGCGACTCGCCCGGCACCGATGGCGGCTTTCCGAGCGGCCACACCGCCGAGGCCTGGCGCGATTCGCTGGCCCTCGCCTATCTGGTCCCGCAGCGCTTTCAGGAGATGATCACCCGGGCCGTCTCTCTGGGCGACAGCCGCATCGTGGCGGGCATGCATTCGCCGCTGGACGTGATCGGCGGGCGGATGCTGGGCACCGCCTCGGCCGTCTACAACCTGAACCGGCAGGACGGCGACGCGGATTATGCCTGGCAGACGCAGCGCGACGCGGCCTTCGATCAGGCGCAAGCCTGGCTGCGCAACGAGACCGACAGCACCACGGCCACCGATCTCTATGTCGCGGCCCATGCGGGCGATCTGACGACCGACCGCTTTGCCAGCCGTGCGGCGAATGCCGCCTATGTGGCCGAGCGCATGACCTATGGCTTCGCGCCGATCGCGGCCACCGACGGGCCGGTGCATGTGCCGCAGGGCGCCGAGATCCTGCTGGCCACGCGGATGCCCTACCTGACCGCCGACCAGCGCCGCGCCGTGCTGGCCACCACCGCCCTGCCCGGCGGGTTGCCGGTCATGAACGATGAGGAGGGCTATGGGCGGATGAACCTCTTCGCCGCCGCCGACGGCTATGGGGCCTTCCTGCAGGATGTGACGGTGGCGATGGACCGCGATCTGGACGGGTTTCATGCCTTCGATGCCTGGAACAACGACATCGGCGGTCCGGGCGGGCTGACCAAGACCGGCACCGGCACGCTGATGCTGACCGGCCTGAACAGCTATGCCGGCGGCACCCGCGTCCGGGACGGGATGCTGGTGGGCACGAACGGGCAGGCCTTCGGGACCGGCGCCATCGCGGTCGGGGCCTCGGGTCATCTGGGGGTCAACACGCTGGTCGACAGCACGATGGCCAACGACCTGACCGGCGCGGGCCGGTTCGACAAGCGCGGCACCGGCACGCTGTCCTATGCGGGCGACGGCGCAGGCTTCACGGGCCGCACCACGGTCGAGGGCGGGCGCCTGTCGGTGACCGGCACGCTTGGCGGCAGGCTGGACGTCGGCGCCGGTGGCACCCTGGGCGGCGACGGGACCGTGGGCAGCACCGTGCTGTCCTCGGGCGCGCAGCTGTTGCCCGGCATGTCGATCGGCACGCTCAAGGTCGCGGGGGACCTGACCCTGGCCCCCGGCGCGGTCCTTCGGGCCGAGATCGACGGCGACGGGCGTGCCGACCGCGTCGAAGTCGCCGGCACGGCCCGCGTGGCAGGGGCCAGCGTCGCGGTCACCACGCTGGACCGGACCGCCAGCTACCGTCAGGGCCAGAGCTATCGCCTGATCGAGGCCGAGGCGGTCGAGGGGCGGTTCGCCGACCTGTCGATCGGCTCGGATTTCATCGCCTCGCGGCTGATCTACGGGCCTTCCGACGTGACGCTGCGCCTGTCGACCAGAGGCGCGCGCGCCTTTGCCGAGGCGGCGGAGACCGACAATCAGCGCGCCACCGCCTCTGCGCTGGATCTGCTGGACCAGGGCGCCGGCACGGACAGCCTGGCGCTGTACAACGCGGTCCTCTTCTCGGACGAGGCCGGGGCCCGGCAGGCGTTCGACCGGATCTCGGGCGAGGATCATGCCAGCGCCGGGGCGCTGCTGCTGAGCCAGTCGCGCAGCCTGGGCGCGGGCGTGTTCGCGCGGCTGCATGCGGAGCAGACGGGGGCCTGGGTTCAGGCCACCGGATCGCGCGCCGAGCTTGACGGGGACGGCAATGCGGCGGGCGTCGAGGCCTCGGCGACGGGGCTGATGTTCGGCGCGGACGGACCGGTGGGCGAGGATGCGCGCGTGGGCTTCGTCGCGGGCGTGGGTCAGGGCCGGATCGACACCGGTCGCGGCACCGGACGCATCGAGGCGGACAGCTATCATCTGGGCCTGCATGGCGCGTCGCAGATGGGCGCGCTGTCGCTGAAGGCCGGGCTGGCCTACAGCCGCAACCAGCTGGACTCCCGGCGCGAGGTCGCGGTGGACAGCTTCACCGACCAGCTGCGCGCCGCCTATGACGCCGATCTGACCCAGGTCTATGCGGAGGCCAGCTATGCGCTGACCCCGCGTGACGGGATCCGGCTGGCGCCCTATGCCGGGCTGACCCATGCGGTCCTGTCCACGGACGGGTTCGCCGAGCGCGGTGGCGCGGCGGCGCTGACCTCGGAGGACAGCACGGAGAAGGCCAGCTTCGCCACGCTCGGGCTGCGGGCATCGGGCGATCTGGGCGAGGACGCAGCGCGGGATCTGGGCTGGACCGTGGCCGCCAGCTGGCAGCACGCCTTCGGCGATCAGACCGCAGAGCGCCAGATGAGCCTGTCGGGTGGCGGGGCCTTCCTGGTCTCGGGCGCGCCGATCGGGCGCAATGCTGCCGCGCTGTCTGTGGGCCTCGACATGGCCGTGGGTCGCAACGGCCGTCTTGGGATGGGCTATCAGGGGCAGGTGTCGGGCGACATGTCCGCCAACAGCCTGACGGCCGATTTCACGCTGCTCTTCTGAGCGGCGGCGCACGGGTCCGGGGCACGCGGCCCCGAACCCGTGTCAGACAGGTGCCCCGGGGCGCCGGACAGTGCTGGCGCCCCCGGGCGTGAGCCTCAGAAGATGAAGCTGACATCCTCCATGTCCAGACCCGCGAAGGTCACCGTTCCCTGATCGTGCTTCAGGACAAGGCCCTTGCTGCTGTCCTGCCAGACCAGCCTTCCGCCGCCGACCAGCTCGGCCGTGTCGATGCCGATCTGAAAGTCCTGCACGACATCCTTGCCCGAGCGGAAGATGAAGAGATCCCGCCCCCCGCCGCCCAGATAGACGTCATCTCCGGGGCCGCCGTCCAGCGTATCCTGGCCATAGCCGCCCGACAGCGTGTCGTTCCCGGTTCCGCCCAGCAGCAGGTCGTTGCCCCCATGCCCGCGCAGATCGTCATTCCCGGCCAGCCCCGACAGCGTGTTGGCGCCGCCACTCCCGCCGATGCGGTTGTTCAGGGCATTGCCGGTCCCGTCGATATCGGCGGCACCCCGCAGGACCAGCGCCTCGATGTTCGGGGCCAGGGTCCAGTCGAGCGATGCATGGACGCTGTCATAGCCCTCGCCCGCCCTCTCGATGGTCCGGTCGCCGACCTGGTTCACGAAATAGGCGTCATTGCCGAGGCCGCCATGCATCTCGTCGGCGCCCCCCCTGCCATAGAAGGTGTCGTTGCCGGCAAAGCCGTACATCTTGTCATCCCTGCCCGTCCCCGAGAGGATGTTGTCCGAGGCGTTGCCCACAATCGCGCCTGCGGGCGGGGCCACCACGGGGGGGACCACCACGGGGTGGGCGGGGGGCACCACGACCGGGTCCGCCTCTCCGGTGCCGATGAAATCGCCGCTGTCCCGGCTTTCCCACCAGCCCGGGTTTGCCCGGTTGAAGTCCAGGATGGCATCCCACCGCTCGGACTCGTCGTCCAGATGCTGCAGGGCCCCCCAGGATCCGTAGGATCCGTGCCGGCCGACATCCACGAAGGCATTGAAGAGCGTGCCCCCCGCGGCCTTCCAGCCCTCCATCAGCTCCTGATAGAGGCCGCCCATATGGTCGGACTGGTTCAGGGCGTTGAAGAAGTTGGCAAGGACCTTGTTGTTGCTCCACTGGCCGACGCCCACGACATGGGTGCCGCCCTCGTACATCACCAGATCCAGATCATGGGCATCCGCGACCTTCTTGTGATAGGCGAAGGTCTTGATCAGGGCCGCGATCGATCCGTCCGGGTTGCCGGTGACCGAGCCGTCGCGCAGTTCCTTGACGGCCAGATCGATGGCGCGGTCGTATTTGTGGTCCTGGACATAGGCGGTCAGCTGCCCGCCCGACAGGCCCTGGGCGCGGCCCTCGGTCAGCGCGCCCGCCTCGGAGCTGGCGATCCAGTTCAGGACGGTCGCGCCCTTCTCGCGCCCCAGACTGCCGTCGAAATAGCCGGTGATCGCATAGTCGTTGAACAGCGGCGCCGGTTTCGGCGCACCGTCCGCGACCGCGTTCGGGGCATCGAGGATGCTTTTCTCGAGCCCCTGCCAGCCGGTATGGGTCGCGATCACCTTGTTGACCAGATCGTTGACGTTCGGGCCATAGACCTGATCGACGATCCGGGCCATCTCGGCGGCTTTCATCCCGTAGAACTGCACCCAGGCATCGCCCTGGCCCGGCCACAGCTTCTGGCCCTGCTGATGGGCCCATTGCGCCTGATCGAACTGGAAGTTCCAGACCTCGTTCGAATATTCGAAGAAGGGCTTGAGGTCGGGATCGAGGTTCTCCTTCACATAGCTGACGAATTTCCGGATGTAATCCTGGCTTGCCAGATGCGGGATGTTGAACCAGGGATCGGTTCCGGTCTCGTTGGCAAGCTGGACCATGACCTCCAGCGGGACACCGGCATCGGTGCTCCAGGTGGCGTCCGTCATCTGCGCCCGGTCGGCCCAGGAGGCGACGTCCGAGTTGTTCGTGCTCTGCCAGTCCATGAAGCGCAGTGAGCGCATGTCGTCGATCATCTCGATCCAGTCCGGGTTGAAGACCTTGCCCGATTCGAAGGCGGGGATGTTCTTCTCGTGGACCACCGAGATATTGCGGATGTGGTCGCTGCCGGTGATCCGGTGGATGTCGATGCTGACCAGATTGCTGCCGCGCGGCACATAGTCGAACCAGATCTCGCCATCGCCATAGCGCAGGTTGGTGCCGCCCGAGACGCGGATCTCGCCCTGCCCGTCATAGGTGATCCGGTAGGTTCCCGCGACCGAGGTCATCTCGGCCGGCATCTCGGTCAGGAACAGGGCGCTGACATGCGTGACGCCGGGCGGCAGCTTGGTCAGATAGCCGTTCGCGTCCGACACCGCCTCGATCTGCTGCGCGGTGGCGCCGCCCCACCGACCCTCCAGATGGCCGGTCCAGGGACGCGCGCTTTTGAAGACGTCGAGGAAGGGCATCTGGGTCGACCAGTCGCTGACCCCGCCCAGGCCCACCCCCATGGACGGGTTGGTCAGGCTGGATCCGTCGGAGGGGACCGGCGGGGCGGGCCTGACGGGCGTTTCCGGGTCGGGATCCACAGGAGCGGGATCGACAGGCTTCGGATCCACGGGCTTCGGATCGACCGGCTTCGGATCGACGGGCTTAGGCGTGACGGGCGCGGGATCGACGGGGACCGGCTGCGCCGGCTCGGTGCCATGCGAGATGACATCCTTGCCCAGCACCATTCTTTTGCCCGAGGTGTCCGGGCCGCTGTACTGGATGTCGGCCGCAGAGGTGCCGTTCACCTCGAGATAGCGGAATTCGATGTCATGCGATCCCGCGCCCAGCTTGACCGTCACCTCGCCGGACCTGTAGGCGCCGTTGTCGCTGCGCTCCCAGACCAGCTTGCCGTCCACATAGAGCCGCGCGGCATCGTCGACGCCGATGGTGAAGCGGTAATCCCCGGCCTTCTTGATCTCCAGATCGCCCTCGAACTTCGCGGCGAAATGATTGACCGGACCGCCCTTCCACAGGCTGCCCTCGGTCCAGAACTGGACCTTGTCCAGAACGGCGGAGGCCGTCGGCCGGGCCGAGAAATCCACCGTCCGGATATTGGTGGCCCCGGAGGGCAGCGCCCAATAGGTGGCCTGCCAGCCTGCAACCTCGGAACCGGGCTCGGCCGGGGGTGGATCGACCGGCTTGGGATCGGCGGGCTTGGGATCGACCGGCTTGGGATCGACGGGTTTCGGGTCCACCGGCTTGGGATCAACGGGTTTCGGGTCCACCGGCTTGGGATCAACGGGCTTGGGATCGACCGGCTTGGGATCCACAGGTTTCGGATCGACCGGGGCGGGCTCGGCGGGTTTCGGATCCACAGGGGTGGGGTCCACCGGCGGCGGGGTCACCGGGCCCGGGGTCGCGCCATTGTCGTTGACGCCGTCGCGGTCGTACTCGTTCACCGTCTCCCATGCGACCTTCTGCAAGGCGTCCGCAAGCTTCGGGTTCACGGCCGGATAGGGTCCCCAGGGGCTGGAGGTGCGTTCCGGCAGATCGTCGGGGTTCTCGCCATAGAGTGTCGCCTGATGGACCATCGTGACGAAGTAATTCCCGTTGAGGTTCAGGTGGATGTCATCGGTGAAGAACTGCCGGATCGAGGTCACGCCGGGGATCTGGCCCGCCGCGATCGCGTCATAGAGATTCGCCATCGCCTGACCGGCGGGGATCATCAACATCGGCTTGGCATCCGCCGGCAGGCCCGCGTTCACGCCGTCGAGGATGCTTTCCCATTTCGGCCGGAAGCTATCCAGCCCCGCACGCCAGTCCCTCAGGTTGCCCTTGTGAAAGTCGAAGCCGTGCCAGGTCTCGTAGACATAGGTCTGGACATCGGGATTGGCGGAAAGGGCCAGATTGGCGAACCGCAGCGCATGCTCGACGGTCCCTGACCATTTCAGGTTGGTCTCCAGCGGGATCGCCTCGGTCATGATGACCGCATCATAGGTCCCGGTCGCAAGCGCCTTGCGGGCGTCCTTGCCTTGGGCGAAATCGGCGCCCGAGCTTTGCCAGTTCACGCGCAGGGGGGCGCCGATGATGATCTGGTAATCGGTAACACCCCCGCGCCCCATGCTGTTCATCATGTGCGGAAGTTCGAGGCCCACAAGGCTGTGGCCGATGGTGAAGATGTTGGAAGAGGCTGAAAGGGTCACGCTGTTCTCCGTCTGCTCCCTGCATCGCGCGATGCGATCGCAAGGGTCCAAAGCCGTTGTCGCCATCGACAGTCCACAAGGGGAAAGCAGAACGAATGACACGAAGCGACTGGTGAGAACCTTACCCTTGGATGGGTTAAGCATGTGTTAAAGAGAAGCACAACCATAGGTTGAGTCCGCGCTAAAATCTTTTTGCAGCGGGGAGAAAATGACGCGGCGACGCACGTCCGCGCAGTCCCGGGGGGCACGTCCGATCTGCCCGGAGGGGTAAGCCCGCAGTCTATCGCAGGCTGGCGATCGCGGCCTTGAGCTGGGAAAACTCCACCGGCTTTTGCAGCGTGGTGGTGCCGGCATAGGTCTCGGTTAGCCCGGCAGCCCCGTACCCGGTCGCAAAGAGAAAGGGGATGCCCCGGTCGCGCAGGATCTCGGCGATCGGAAACGAGGTCTCGCCCGCCAGGTTCACGTCGAGCACGGCCAGATCGAAGCTCTCCTGCCGGGCCAGCTCCATGCCCCGATCGAGCCAGGCTGCGGGGCCGACGACCTCGAAACCCATTTCGACCAGCATGTCGTCCATGTCCATGGCGATCATCATCTCGTCCTCGACGACCAGAACCCGGACGGCCGTCATGCAGGGGCGACTTCGGGGCGGTCCGCTAGCGCGGCCATCGCGGCCGAGAATCGGAACGCGAAGCCTTCGGGCGGATAGTCCAGGCTGATCCTGGCGTCGAATTCCATGGCCAGGCCGCGCTCGATCAATTTCGTTCCAAATCCCTTGTGCGACGGCGCCACTACCGGCGGCCCCCCGTATTCCCGCCACTCAAGGTTCAGGCGGGGTTCGGGGTTCCCGGTCTGCGACCATGTGATGTCGATCCGCCCCCCATCCGCACAGAGGGCGCCGTGCTGCGCGGCATTGGTCGCCAGCTCGTGCAGGGCAAGGGACAGCGAGACGGCGGCCCGCGGGTTGAGGGCCAGAGGCGGGCCGACAAGCCGGATGCGCCGGTCCGCGCCATCAGGATCGGGGGCGATGGCGGCGGTGGCGACATCGCGGATGTTCGAGCCCTGCCAGTTGCGCTTCGTCAGCAGATCCTGCGCCCGCGACAGCGCCGCGACGCGCGCGGCCAAGGCCTCGCGGGCGTCGCGCATCTCGTCCGTGCCCTGCAGCGTCTGCCGGATGATGGCCTGGACCGTGGCGAGGGTGTTCTTCAGCCGGTGGTTCAGCTCGTTCATCAGCAGGCGCAGATGCGCCTCGCCCCGCACGCGGTCGGTCACGTCATGGCCCTCGACGAAGATGCCCGACACCGTGCCGTCGGCCCCCAGCAAAGGCTGGTAGACGAAGTCGACGAAGCGCTCTTCGACGGGGCCATCGGGGCTGCGTTGAAGGTTGATCCGGATGGCTTGGCCGGTATAGGTCTGCCCGCTGTCGAACACGTGGCTCAGGGTGTCGATGAACCCCTGGCCGACCACTTCGGGAAGCGCCTCGCGCACCGGTTTTCCCACGGCCTTGCGATGCCCGATCAGCTGTTCATAGGCAGGATTGACCAGATCGAAGACATGGTCGGGCCCGCTGAGCATGGCCATGAAGCCCGGGGCCTGCGCGAACAGCTGCTGCAGCCGCTCGGTCTCGACGCGTCTCTGCTGTTCGGCCTCGACCCGGTCGGTGGTCTCGACCATCACGGCGAGGACGCCCACCGATGTCCCATGCTCGTCCAGGACCGGGGCGTAATCCAGATCCACCCAGACCGCCCTCGGTCGTCCGTTCAGGGTCAGGGTCAGAGGCTGATCCTTCAGGGACAGGGTGCCGCCGGCAAGTCCGACCCTCATGGCCTTGTCGCTGAGGCTTGCCGCTTCCGGCCATGCCTGCCGGACCTGCATGCCCAGAAGCCCGGGATGGCGATCGCGCGAGAACCCGGCATAGGCATCGTTGTAGATCAGGATGCCGTCTTCGCCCCAGAGCAGCGCCATCGCCACCGGCGAGCGCAGCACGATCCCGACGGTTATCTTGAGGATGGCGGGCCAGCGCTCGATCGGTCCCAGGGCCGTGCCGGACCAGTCGAAATCGCGCACCAGCGTGCCCATCTCGCCGCCTCCGGACAGGAAGGCGGGACCGGCAGGGGTCGCGCCCGGATCGGCATGGGTCATGCGGCGGTCCTTTGTTCAGCTTCAGGTTGCAGGGGCGGTCCTGCACAGTCCATCACACCACGTCCGACCCCCGCATTTCAACACCGGATCGCATCGGCGCCGCACGGACGGTCGCGGGTGTGGCCAGACTTTTCTCGCGGTCTGGCTGCTGTTAGCCTATACAGTTCGGGATAAAACACATGGCGGCGCCGGTCCCCCGGCACGCCATCACGACCCAAGAGAAGCGAAACCATGAGCAAGCACCATGTGGACCCCGCGGCCGTGCCTCCGGAGACGGAGGACAGTGCAGCCGAGGAACTGACCTACCGGCTTCGCCAGCAGCAGCTGGCGGCCGAATACGGGGCCTATGCGCTGCGGACCCACGACCTCGGCGCCCTGCTGCTGGAGGCCACGCGGGTCTGTGCCGAGGGCCTGCACAGCCGCTTCTGCAAGGTGATGGAATATCTGCCCGACGAAGGAAGCTTCATCCTGCGCGAGGGCGTGGGCTGGAGACCCGGCCTTGTCGGCCACGCCCGCATCGGCGCCGACCTGGAAAGCCCGACCGGCTATGCCTTTCAGACGGGCACGCCGGTCATCTCGAATCATCTGGACCAGGAAACCCGGTTCCGGACCCCCCGCCTGCTGGCCGAACATGGCATCCGGCGCGCGATCAACGTGCTGATCCAGGGTGATGGCGGTCGCTATGGCGTGCTGGAGGTGGACAGTCCGACCGAGGGGCGGTTCACCCAGGCCGATCTGGCCTTCCTGCAGGGATTTGCCAACCTTCTGGGCGTGGCGATCGAGCGGCATCAGGGCGAGGATGCCCTGCGGACCAGCGAAGCCCGGTTGCGCGAGGCGCTGGCGCATCAGGAGGTGCTGCGGCGCGAGATCAGCCACCGGGTCAAGAACAGCCTGGCGATGGTGGCCGGGCTGCTGAGCATGCAGAAGCGGACCTCGTCGGACCCGGCCTTGGAAAAGGCGCTGGACGATGCCGTGGCCCGGGTCACGGCGATCGCGCAGGTCCATGACCGGCTGTGGCGTGCCGACGAGGTCGACAGCGTCACGCTGGCCGATTTCATGGGCGAGATCGCCCAGCAGATCCGCGCGACGGCGCATCCCGGTCAGACGCTCAGCTGCGACTTCGCCCCGGTGTCGATCGCGACCGATCAGGCGGTGCCGCTGGCGCTTCTGGTGAACGAGCTGGTGACGAACGCGCTCAAATACGCCTACCCGTCGGGCGAGGGCGATGTGCAGGTCGCGATCGCGCCGGGCGCGCCGGGGCGGCTGCGGCTGACGGTCTCGGATCAGGGCCGGGGCCTGCCGCCCGGTTTCGATGCCGAGGCCTCGGACAGTCTGGGGATGACGCTGATCCTGGGCCTCAGCCACCAGCTGCGCGGGCGGATCGACTGGCAGGACCTGCGCCCGGGCACGCGATTCACGCTGGATTTCGCGATGCAGCGGAAGGCGGGCGCCTAGGGCCAGAGGCGGGGGAAATGCCCCCTCCCCCGCGTCAGCGGCGAGACCGCCAGACCGGCCCCATCGAGGCCAGCGCCACGCCCAGCACCGACATCAGCGCCAAAGCCATGACCGGGGTCAGCACGGCCCAGGGGGCGCGCTCGACATAGGGCATGCCCTCGGCCAGGATCAGGCCCCATTCGGGGGCGGGGGGACGGGGGCCGAGGCCCAGGAACCCCAGGGCCGCCAGCGCCAGCGCCACGCCCGGCAGGCGCAGCATCGCATGGCGCAGGACCGGCCCCGCCACCGCCGGCAGGATCGAGCGGACGATCAGGCGGACCGGCCCCACCCCGAGGATCGGGGCGATCTGCACATGGGGCTGGGCGCGGACCTCGCTGACGAGGGCGGCGGTATGGGCGGCCAGCGGCGCCCAGGCCACCGCCGTCACCGCGATCAGCGCGCCCTGGGCACTGGGGCCCATGGCGGCGGCGACGACAAGGCCCGCGATGACCGGCGGGGTGGCCTTGGTGATCTCGGTCGGGCCCACGGCCAGACGCGGCATCAGCCCCATTCCCAGACCAATGACCAGCGCGATGGCCGTGACGATCACCGCCATCCCCACGGTCGAGACCGCGCCATGCGCCACCCGGGCCAGCACGTCACGCCCCAGCCCGTCCGCCCCCAGGGGCAGCGCCAGGCCGGGTCCCTGCAGCCGCAGATGGTCCGAGGCGAAGGGATCGCGCGGCAGGCCCGCCAGAACCAGCAGCACCAGCACCCCCAGCACCGCGCAGGGCAGGATCCAGGCGCGGCGGCGGGTCCTGTGCTGGGCGATCTGCGGGACGGGCAGCGCGCCCAGATGCAGCGCGCGGCCCAGCAAAGCCACCCGGATCAGGTTGGCGATCATGCCGATGACGATGGCATTCAGCAGCAGGATCAGGATGCCCGCCTGCAGCGCCGGAAGGTCCTGCGCCGAGGCCGCCCCCAGGGTCGCGCGGCCAAGGCCCGGGATGGCAAAGACCTGCTCGACCGCGATGGCGCCGCCGGTCATGCCGACGACGATCATGCCGATCTGCGGCATCAGGCTGGGCAGGGTGCGGCGCAGGACCGCCAGGCCGATCTGGCGGCGGGTGAAGCCCGCCACGGCCCAGGTGGCGATCCAGCGCTCGGTGAAGGTGGCGGACAGCCCGTCCGCCAGCAGCCGGCCCAGAAGCCCGCCGGCGGGCAGGCCAAGCGCGAGGGCGGGCAGCACCACATGGGCGGGCGTCGTCCAGCCATAGGGCGGCAGCCAGCCCAGCCAGACCGAGAAGACCACCAGAAACAGCGAAGACAGCATGAATTCGGGCATCGCCGTCAGCGCCGCCGGGATCGCCCCGGCCGAGCGCGGGTCGCCCCCGCGCAGCCCCTTGCGCATGGTCATCACGCAGAGGATGCCCGCCAGCACGGCGGCGACCGCGAAGGCCACCGCCATCAGCGTCAGCGACACGCGCAGCGCGCCCAGCATGCCGGGCAGGACCGGCGCGCCCGAGATCCACGAGGTGCCGAAATCGCCCTGCACCACGCCCGAAAGCCAGGTCTGCAGATGGCTGACCGGACCCAGCCCCAGCCCCAGCTGCGCGCGGATCACCTCCAGCGCCTCGGGGGTGGCCTCCTGTTCGCCCGACCGGGCGCGCAGGATGCTGAGCGCCGGATCGCGCCCCGAGATCCAGGGCAGCAGCCCGACCAGCAGCATCACCGCCGCCAGCGTCACCCCACGCGACAGCGCGGGGACCAGGCGCGAGGGGCGGCGCATTACGGCAAAAGCGTCGTGTGTTCGGTGATCAGCACGCGCTCGCGCGGGTCGCGTTCCACGCCCGAGACGCCGGCGGCCTCGCCCTGGATGACCCGCTCGTGCAGCATCGGCACGGCGGCATCGGTGGACAGGATCGCGGCCTCGGCGTCGATGATGGCGCGGCGGCGATCCTCGCCGGGGGTCGCGGCGGCGGCAGCGGCCAGCGCCGCATCCACCGCGGGATCGCAGAGCTGCGCGATGTTGAACGAGCCCTCGCAGGCGAAATCGCTGAACATGTAGGCGACCGGATCGCCCGAATCCAGCACGGTGGCGCGGGACAGGATGAAGATGTCGAAGGCCCCCGACAGGGCGTCAGCCTCGATATGGGCGTATTCGCGGACCTCCTGCTCGACGGTGAAGCCGGCGGCGGTCAGGGCCTGGGCGGCCAGCACGGCGACCTCGGGCAGCTCGGCGCGGTCGCTGAAGGTGGCCAAGGTGATGGGGGTGCCGTCGGGAACGGCGGCGGCAGTGCGCGCGACCTCGGTGCGCAGCCCGTCCGCCCAGGGCAGCGCCGGGCCCAGAAGGCCGCGCGCGACATCGGCCCGGCCCTCATAGACGGTGCGCACGATGCGGTCCCGGTCGATGGCCTCGCGCACGGCGGCGCGCAGGGCCGGATCGGCCAGCGGGCCCTTTTCGGTGTTCAGATAGAGGGTGTTGGTGCGCGGCATCGGCACCTCGTGGATCAGGTCCGGATCGACCAGCGCCGCTTGGCTGACGGGCACGGCCTCGACCACATGGGCGGTGCCGGTGCGCAGGGCGGCGGCGCGGGCGGTGCCGTCGCCCACATAATCCGCATCGATGCCCGACAGCTTGGCATGCTCGCCCCAGTAATCGTCGAAGCGGTCCAGCGCGGCGCTGGTCACGCCGTTGATCTGGGTCAGCACGAAGGGCCCGGTGCCAGCACGGGTGGGGGTGACGCGCCCGTCCGCGCCATAGGCGGCCTCGGCCAGGATCGCCAGCTGCGGGCTGGACAGGCGATTGGGCACCAGCGGATCGCCGGTCGCGGTCCGCAGGATGACCGCGTCGCCGTCGACCTCGACCGTCATCTCGACCCCGTCGAGAATGCGCGGCTTTGGCACCGCCATCGTCGCCGCCGTCAGCGAGGCCGCGACACGCTCCGCCGTCAGTTGGGTGCCGTCATGGAACATCACGCCCGGGCGGATGGTGAAGCGCCAGGTCAGGTCGTCCACACGGTCCCATGCGGTGGCCAGGAAGGGCTGCGGCTCGCCCGCCGCATCCAGCCGGATCAGCGTCTCGGCGGTGCTCCAGCGCGACAGCTTGAAGGCATCGTCGGTCAGCGGGTTCAGCCCCGAGCGTGGCGGCTGCAGCATCGCGACATGGAGGCGCGGATCGTCCTGCGCGATCGCCGTGCCCGCCAGCGTCAGGCCAAGCGCAAGCGCGCCGAGAAAGGTCGGGGTCATGTCATCATCCTTGTGAGGTCAGGCAAGTGCGGAAAGGGGCGGCACGGCGGCGATCAGCGCGCGGGTCCGGGCATGGTGGGGGGTGGTCAGCAGGTCCTGCGTCGGGCGGTCCTCGACGATGGCACCCTCGTCCATGACCAGCGTGCGCTGGCACAGATCGGCGACCACGGTCAGGTCATGCGTGACCATCAGGATGCCGGTGCCCTGCGCCTCGGACAGGGCGCGCAGCACGCCCACCACCTGTTCGCGAATCGGCAGGTCCAGCCCGCTGACCGGCTCGTCCGTCAGCAGATAGGCGGGGCGCGTGGCGACGGCGCGGGCGATGGCCACGCGCTGCGCCTGCCCGCCCGACAGCTGGCCGGGGCGCCGCGTCAGAAAGCGGTGGTCGAGGCCCACCTTCTCCAGCGCCTCCTCGGCACGGCGGGTGTGGTCGCAATCGACATGCAGGCGCAGCAGCGGCTCGGTCACCAGCTGCGCCACGGTCATGCGCGGGTCCAGGGACGACACCGGGTCCTGCGGGACGTATTGCACCGCGCGGCGATACCAGCGCAGCCCCGCGACCGAGCCCGCGCGCACCGCCCGGCAATCGCAGGTGATGTCGCCCTGATCCGGGGTCTCGATCGCCAGCAGGCAGCGCAGCAGGCTGGTCTTGCCCGAGCCCGACATGCCCACCAGCGCCACCCGTTGCCCGCGTTCCAGATCGACCGAGACATCGCGGATGATCGGCTTGCGCACCCGCCGCTGCCAGGGGCTGCGCGGCAGGTCATAGCCCAGGCTGACATGGCGCATCGACAGATAGGGGTCCGCCGTCATCCGTGCACCGCCTGACAGTGGATGCCGCAGCGCTCTGCCGCCGCGACCAGCAGGCGGGCGTAATCGGTTTCGGGCGCGGCCAGCAGCTGCGCCATGGGGCCGTCCTCGATAATGCGCCCGCCCTCGATCACCAGCGCGCGGTCGCACAAGTGGGCGGCGGCATGCAGGTCATGGGTGATGAACAGCAGCCCCGGCCCGCCGGGCGCGCGGGTCACCTGATCCAGCACGCGCAGCACCTGCGCCTGCGTGATCACGTCCAGCGCCGTGGTCGGCTCGTCCGCGACGATCAGGGGCGCGTCGGCGGCCAGCGCCATCGCGATGCAGACCCGCTGGCGCTGGCCGCCCGACAGCTCGGGCGAGCAGCGCCGCAGCATCTGGTCGGGGTCGGGCAGGCCGACGCGGTCGAGCAGCACCCGCGCCTCGTCCTGCGCGGCGCGGCGCGACAGGCCCCGGCGGCGCAGGGGCTGTTCCATCTGATAGCCGATGGTGGTCAGCGGGTTCAGCGCCGCCTGCGTGTCCTGCGTGACCATTGCCGCCCGTGCCTGACGGGGCCGGGACAGCACATGGGTGGTGGTGACATCGAGGCCGTTCAGGCGGATCCGGCCGGTCAGCCGCGCCTCGCGCGGGGCCAGACCCAGGGCCGCGCTGGCGGTCAGCGACTTGCCCGAGCCGGACTGGCCCAGCAGCCCCACGCGTTCGCCCCGGCGGATGTCGAAGGTGATCGCGTCCAGCAATCGCTGCCCGCCCATGGTGATGCACAGGCGGTCGACGGAGAGGATCGGAACAGAGGAGGACACCAGACAACACCACGCGGTTCGTTGCGTGAGTGATAGGATAACATATCGGAATGGTCAATTGGTCGAGCCGACGAAATGCCGGACCACCCCGGGGGCGGTCCGGCAGATGCCCGGAAGGCGCCCGGATCAGGCGGCAGAGAGGACCTCGACCGGGCCGTGATCGTCGCAATGGTCGCCATGCAAGTGGTGCAGGCGGCCATCGACCAGATAGTCGACATGATCGCCATGCGGGACGGCCTCGTGGCCGCAATCGGGGCCGTGGACGTGATCCGCGTCGTGGCCGGTGCAGCCCGCGCCGTCGGTGCAGGTCGCGGGGTTGGCCGCACTGACCTCGATCACATGCTCGTCCACATGATCCTGATGGGGATGATGCAGGTGGCCGTCATGCAGGTAATCCACATGGTCGCGATGGCGGATCGCGGTATGGCCGCACTCGGGGCCGTGCTGGTGGGGATGGTTCGGGTGGATGGTGCAGCCATCATGCATGGGTCTTGTCCTTCTGGGGTCTGTCAGTGGTCTTCGCAGGCGTGATCGATCGCGTTCGTCACCATGGTCAGCACATGGTGGTCGGCCAGCGAGTAGAGGATCGACTTGCCCTCGCGCCGCCGGGCGACCAGCCGGGCCGCGTGCAGCACCGCCAGCCGAGCCGAGACGGTGGTCAGCTTCTCGTTGCTCATCGCCGCCAGGTCGGTGACCGAGGCCCCGCCCGCCGCCAGCCGCAGCAGAAGCCGCAGGCGGTTGGGTTCGGACAGGGCGGCGAACATCACCGCCGCGGCGTCCACGTTCCTGTCGGCGAGGTGAATGTTATTCATGCATCAATCCATAGATCAATGGAATGATGGAGGCAAGCCCCTGCAGCGTGGGGCGCAGAATTTCTTGGCGACAGGTCACCCGCCGCAGCGAACCTCCAGGGACGCGGCGCCCACCGCGCCGATCTGGACCTGCACATCGTCCGAGGAGGTCCGCCCCAGCTCGCGTGCCAGCGCATCGCGCAGCGCGCTGGCATAGGCATCGGTCTGCGCCTGCACGTTCCCCGACTGCCGCGTCACCTGGCAATCGGCCCGGCCCTGGATGACCACCTGCGAGGGCAGGCTGAAGGCCACGTAGAAGGTCGGATCATAGATCCGGATCGCGGTCGGCACTTCTCCGGCGATCGGCCCCGGCAGGGTGTGGCTGCGCCGGGACACCATCCGGTTCCCCTCCAGCCGGGTCGAGAGGGGGCGCGGCGGGTCCGAGGCGATCCGCCCGCCGGCGGTCTGCAGCTCCAGCCGGCCGCCGTTCAGGGGGTCCCAGTTGGCGTCCAGAGCGTCCCACGCCTGCAACTGCGGAAGGCCGAGGCTGTCCCCCGCCCCCGTCTCGGACAGCATCAGAAGCGAATAGAGCTCGTCATAGGCCCAGGCCTCGTCCACGGCGGACAGCCGGCCCTGCGCGTCATAGCGCAGGGTCAGCGAGACATCGATGAAGACATGCGGATGGGCCAGCGCCGCAGCGGGCAGCAGGGCGCCGATCAGGATGGCGGCAAGGCGGCCCGGACGCGGCATTCAGGCATCCTCCCGTTCCAGAGGGTCGCCGGCGGATCGCCGCGCGAGATCTGCGAGAAGCTATCACGCTGGCCTGCGGGGGACCAATGACGAAACGCGGCGCTTCGGGCGGCGGAATCGGGCGCCTGGCCGTTCACGCCGCCCTTCCGTCACGCCGCCAGCAGGTCGAGCGTCGCACAGAGCTCGTCGGGAGGGATGCGGAACGAGTCCCGCTGCCCCTCGCCCACCAGATAGGCATAGCGCATGCCCAGGGCGTCGGTGAAATCCTTCCAGACATTGTTGAAGCGGTAGGGATGCTGGAGGACCAGAAAGGTGGCATCCGGCGCGCAGCCCAGGAACCCATGCGCCAGAGCGCTGCCCTCGACCCCGACGACGACGCGGGCATCGCGGCATCTGGCCAGGATGCTGTCGAGGGAATCATGGGTCGGATCGACGATGTCGAAGCCGAGGCCCGCCAGCCTCTCCTCGATCTGCGGTTCGTTGGCCAGCAGGCGCGCGGCGCCGCTGCCGCGCCGGCGCAGGAAGACGCCATGGCCCCGACGCGGCCCCGGCGCGTCCCGCAGCGTCTTGCGCAGCTTGACCAGACGGTCGCGGCGGTGCCCGGTCATGCCCCAGTCCTCAAAGACCCAGGCCTCGGCGATGCGGGCCTTGGCCAGTTCCGGCGCATCGATGCCCAATCGGTGCCGATAGCCGGCGGCATGGGGCCAGGACCGGACGGCCCGGGCCGGCGCCCGGAAGACCGGACCGAACTGGCTGGCCAGAAGCGCCGTGGCGCTGTCATCGACGACATGATGGCCGAAATATTGCGAGCCGACGAGCGAGGACGAAAACGCGGCCCTGTCCAGATGGGTCGTCCGTTCGAGCGAGATCAGGGATTCGCGCTCTGGCACTTGCGGCTCGCGCGCGTGGCCTGCGAAGACGACACCGTCGATGTACCACGCATCCTTCAGCAGGAAGGCGCGGGTCGGCGTGTGGCTGATCTCGTCGGCGGACAGGCGCGCCTGTTCATAGGCCAGCGAGGTGTCGGACTGGACCGCCCGGATCCGGTCCAGCTGCGCCGGCAGGCTGATCGCCGCACGGCGTCGGTTCCGCTCTTCGGGGGCCAGGACGTGGATCTCCGAGGCGGCATCCTGAAGCCGGCGGGACAGCCCCATGCGTTTGCGGACGCGATAGGCAAGCGGAAGAAGTGTCATCGGCGATCCTGGCTGCAAAAAGCCGCAAGATAGCGACGGGCCTGGGTCCGGGACACCTGTCTTTCTGCCGGGGTCTGGCGCCCGCGGGGGCGCAGGCCGGGCGCGGTTCGGCATCCGTCCCCGCAGCGCCCGCCAGCGATCCTGCCGCGCAGCCGGGATGCATCCGTCACTTGACAGCTTCACAACTATTGTACTATCCGTGAAGTAACGGAGGATTTCAGATGACCAGATTCGCGACACGGCTCAACTCATTCGCCGCCCAGGCCGACCGCGCCTGGCCCGATCACAAGGGCAAGCCGACGCTGGAGATGATGGTCGCCCGTGCGGCCGGTGTGCCGGGGCTGACCCATGTCGATCTGAACTTCCCCGACCATGTGGCCGAGGCGCCGCGCACCGTGCGGGCACGGGTCAACGATCTGGGCCTGCAGGTGAACGGGCTGGCGATGCGCTATTACACCAACCCGGCCTTCAAGCTGGGCGCCTTCACCAATCCCGACCGCGCCGTGCGGCAGGAGGCGATCGACCTGACCAAGCGCGGCATCGATGCCGCGCTGGAGATGGACGCGCCGCTGATGACCCTGTGGCTGGGCCAGGACGGCTTCGACTACAGCTTCCAGGGCGATTACGGCCGCATGTGGGACGACGAGGTCGGCGGCATCCGCGAGGTGGCGGAACATGCGCCGGGTTGCATGATCTCGATCGAATACAAGGCGAACGAGCCGCGCTCCTATGCGCTGCTGCCCGACGCGGCGACCACGCTCCTGGCGATCGCCGAGACGGGCTGCGCCAATACCGGGGTCACGCTGGACTTCGCCCATGTGCTTTATGCCGACGAGATGCCGGCCTTTGCCGCGACCCTGATCGCGCGCAAGTCGCGGCTGCTGGGCGTCCATCTGAACGACGGTTACGCCAAGCGCGACGACGGTCTGATGGTGGGCAGCGTGCATCCGCAGGCGACGCTGGAGCTGCTGTGGCAGATCACCCGCGACGGCTATGACGGGGTGATCTATTTCGACACCTTCCCCGACGCCTCGGGGATCGACCCGGTCGAGGAATGCCGCACCAATATCGAGGCGGTGGAACGGTTCATGAAGATGGCCGAGCGCGTGGCGGGCGACAATGCCCTGCACGAGGCCATCGCCACGCAGAACTCGCCCCTCAGCCAGCGCGCCGTGGCGCGGATCATGGCCGGGGCCTGACTTCACAAAAGTTTAGATTATCGTAAAGGGAGGAGACCCAAGATGATCACGATCAAGTCGTTTCTGATGGCTAGCGCCGTGACGGCCTTTGCCGGTGCGGCCTTCGCGCAGGATCTGGCGCCGCTCAACTCGGACACCGAGGCCGACCGCATGGACTGGTCCCAGCTGACCGAGCAGTTCGGCGAGATGCCCGCCCCCGCCGAGGGCACGCAGGTCGGCGGCGTCTCGAAGACGCTGACCAACGAATACTGGCGCTCGCTCGGCCAGGGCTATCAGAACCTGGCCGAGGCAAATGGCGTGGGCTTCGCCTATCAGGCGGCCCCGTCCGAGGGCGACCAGCTGGGCCAACTGTCGATTGCCGAGAACATGATCCTGCAGGGCTACAAGGGGCTGCTGGTCTCGCCCCAGACCGACAACAACCTGCAGCCGGCCGTGGAAACCGCGCAGGCGCAGGGCATCGTCGTCGTGAACGTCAATGACGCGGTGATCCCCTCGGCCACGCATTACGTCGGCAACGTGCAGCGTGACAACGGCGTGCGCGTGGCGCAATGGTTCATCGACAATGCCCCCGAGGGCGGCAAGGTCGCGGTGATCGAGGGCCAGCCCGGCGTCTTCGCCGCAGGCCAGCGCACGGACGGCTTCACCACCACCATCACCGAGGCCGAGGGTTTCGAGGTCGTGGCCAGCGTGCCCGCCAACTGGAGCCGCGAGACCGCCTATGACGCGGCCTCGACGATCCTGCAGCAGCATCCCGACCTGATCGGGTTCTATGCCAACAATGACGGCATGGCGCTTGGCGTGGTCGAGGCGGTGAAATCGGCGAACCTGCAGGATCAGGTCTCAGTCTTCGGCACGGACGGCATCTCGGACGCCTATGCGTCGATCCGGGCGGGCGACCTGACCGGTACCGTCGACAGCTTCCCCGTCCTGACCGGCGAGGTCGCGATGGAGGTCGTGCTGCGCCTGATCGGCGGGCAGGAGCTGCCCCGCGTGGTCGCCACCCCGCAGGCGCTGATCACCGCCGACAACGTCGAGGAGTATTCGGTCGAGGAGACCGATGCCCTGCGCGAGATGCTGCTGGCCGAGTGATCCGGTTCCCGGGTCCGGGCTTTCCTGATCGCACGGATCTGACCGACCGGTCGGAAGGCGCCCCGGATCCGGGGCGCCCTCCCCCTCCCGCGATGGCGGGCCCCATGAAAGTCGTGACATGACCCCTTCCGCAAGTCGGCTGTCGCTGGTCGGCGTCAGCAAATCCTTTCCCGGCATCCGCGCCCTCGACAATGTCAGCTTCGACGTCCGCCCCGGCGAGGTCCACGGCCTGCTGGGCGAGAACGGCGCCGGCAAATCGACCATGCTGAACATCCTCTCGGCTGTGCTGCAGGCGACCGAAGGCCAGATCATCATCGACGGCCAGCCGGTCACGCTGACCCGGCCCGCCGATGCCCGCGCCGCCGGGATCGCGATGATCCACCAGGAATTGCAGCATATCCCGCAGCTGAGCGTGGCGCAGAACCTGTTCCTGGGACGGCCCCTGACCCGCGCGGGGGGCCTTCTGGTCGATCGCCGGGCGCAGGAACGCCGCGCCCGTCAGATCCTGGCCGATCTGGACCCGCGCATCAATCCGCGCGCACCGATTCACACGCTGAAGGTCGCCCAGCAGCAGATCGTCGAGATCGCCCGCGCCCTGCTGGACGATGCGAAGATCATCGCGATGGACGAGCCGACCTCGTCGTTGACACCGTCCGAATTCGAAAGCCTGGCGGCACTGATCGCCAAGCTGGCCGCACAGGGCAAGTCGATCATCTATGTCAGCCACAAGATGGACGAGGTGTTCCGCGTCTGCGACCGTGCCACGATCCTGCGCGACGGGCGCTTCATCGACACGGTGGATCTGGAGCAGATCACCGAGGATCAGGTCATCGCCAAGATGGTCGGCCGCGACATCACTCATGAACGCCACGTCACCCATGCCCGGCCCGAGGTCGTGATGCAGGTCGAGAACCTGTCGGACGGCGCGCTGATCCGCGAGGCCGGGTTCACGCTGCACAAGGGCGAGGTGCTGGGGCTGGCCGGTCTGGTCGGATCGGGCCGCACGGAACTGCTGCGCCTGATCGCGGGCATCGACCGCGCCAGGACCGGCAGCGTCACACTGAACGGCAAGCCCGTCGATCTGCGCACCCCCCGCAGCGCCATCCGTGCCGGAATCGGGCTGGTCCCCGAGGAGCGCAAGAAGGACGGCATCGTGCGCGAGCGGCCCGTCTCGTCGAACATCGCGCTACCTTGCATGGGGCGGTTCACCCGCTTCGGACTGGTGCGGCGCCGCGCGCTGCATGCGGAATCGACCGCGCTGATGAAGAAGATGGGGATGCGCCCGCCGGACGTGTCCCGCGCCATCGGCACGTTTTCGGGCGGCAACCAGCAGAAGGCCATCATCGGGCGCTGGCTGGCGGCGGATGTGGACATCCTGCTGTTCGACGAGCCCACCCGCGGCATCGATGTCGGCGCCAAGTCCGAGATCTACGACCTGATCGCCCAGCTGGCGCAATCGGGCAAGTCGATCATCGTCGTCAGTTCGGAACTGCCCGAGATCATCCGCCTGTCCGACCGGGTCATGGTCATGCGCGAGGGCCGCATCGCGGCCATCCTCGATGCCGACCAGATTTCGGAAGATGCCATCGTGGCCAATGCCATCCCCAAATCCAAGGGCCCGGTTCCCGCGCCCCAGCCCGTCGAGGCCCGTTCATGACCGATACCTCCCTGCCCACCCGCAGCGGCCCCCGCATCAATCTGCGCGATGCGGGCACGTTCTTCGGCCTCGTGCTGATCTTTGCCGTCTTCGCGGTGCTGAACCCGGTGTTCCTGACCGCGCCGAACCTGATCAACATCCTGCAGCAATCCTCGATCAACGCCTGCATCGCCCTGGGGATGACCTTCGTCATCATCTCGGGCGGGATCGACCTGTCGGTGGGTCCGACCGCCGCCGTCTCGGCCATCGTGGGCGCCACGCTGATGATCGCCGGCGTGCCCATTCCGCTGGCCGTCATGGGGGCGATCGCCACCGGCATGGCCTGCGGGCTGTTCAACGGCTCGCTGGTGGCGCTGGCCGGGCTGCAGCCCTTCATCGTCACGCTTGGCGGGCTGTCGCTGTATCGCGCGCTGGCACTGATCTTCACCGGCGGCAACCCGATCTTCGGCATCCCGCCCGAGTTCCGCGCCGCGATCAACGGGCTGGTCTTCGGCGTGCCGGTGCCGGTCATCATCGTGGCGATCATCGCCGGCATCCTGTGGGTGGTGCTGAACCGCAGCCCGCTTGGCGAATACATCCTGGCCGTCGGCGGAAACCCCGAGGCCGCGCGGATCGCGGGCGTTCCCGTCGCGCGCACCAAGATCACCGTTTATGTGCTGTCGGGCGGTCTGGCCGCCGTGGCGGCGCTGATCCTGACCGGCCGCTTGGGCGCCGCCGATCCGACCATGGGCAACCTGTGGGAGCTGGACGCGATCGCGGCGGCCGCCATCGGGGGCGCCTCGCTGATGGGCGGCAAGGGCTCGGTCATCGGCACGCTGATGGGGGCGGTGATCCTGGGCGGGCTGAGGAACGGTTTGACGCTGATGAACGTGCAGGCCTTCTATCAGCTGCTGGCCACGGGTATCATCATCCTTGTCGCGATGCTGATCGACCGGGCCACGCGCGGCAGGGCATAAGGGGCACTTCATGATAGGACGTCACGATCCACGCCGCATCGGCGCGCAGATCCGGATGCAGATGCCGTTTCTGACGCCGCTGGAGGCGCGGGTCGTGGACACGATCACCGGGCGTCTCGACCTCTGTGCGACCACGCCCCTGCGGCAGGTCTCGGACGATGCGGGCGTGTCGGATGCGATGGTCGTCAAGATCGCCAAGAAGCTGGGCTTTGCCGGCTTTCGGGACTTTCGCGAGGCGCTGGTCGTCTATCGCCAGACCGACGTGGCCTCGCTGCACAGCGAGATCTCGCCCGACGACAGTTCTGCCGACATCATCCGCAAGGTGTTCCAGACCTCGATGCAGGCGCTGGAGGAGACGATGTCGATCCTGGACGTCGCAGCCTTCGACCGGGCCGCCGATCTGCTGCATGGCGCGAAGCAGCGCGATTTCTACGGTGTCGGCGGATCGGCCCAGATCGCCCGCGACGTGGCGCACAAGTTCCTGCGCATCGGGCTGCGGGCGGGCGTGCAGGACGATCCGCACATGATGCTGATGTCGGCCTCGCTCTTGGGCCCCGAGGACGTGGCCGTGGCCTTCAGCCATTCGGGCACCACGTCGAACGTGATCGAGGCCGCCCGACTGGCCCGCCAACAGGGCGCGCGGGTGATCGCCATCACGAACTATTCCACCTCTCCCCTGTCCGAACTGGCCGACATCGCGCTGTGTTCGACCGCGCAGGGATCGCCCCTGCTGGGCGAGAACGCCGCCGCGCGGATCGCGCAGCTGAACATCATGGACGCCATCTTCGTGGCCGTCGCGCAGCGGGACCTTGACCGGTCCGAGGCGCAGCTGGCCCGCACCCGCAACGCGGTCGAGACCAAGCGCCGCCGCTGAACAGGACCCCCCTCATGCCCTCAGAACCCTGCGCCGTCGTCGTCGGCAGCCTGCATTACGACATCGTCGTCGACGCCCCTCACCGCCCCGCCGCCGGCGAGACGGTCACCGGCCATGGCTGGCGCCCGGTCTTCGGCGGCAAGGGCGGCAATCAGGCCGCCGCCGTGGTCGCGGCGGGGGTGCCCTGCCGGATGGTGTCGGCCATCGGCGACGATGCGTTCGGGGTCTTTCTGCGCGACGGGCTGCGGCAGGCCGGCGTGGACGAGGCTCATGTCACCACGTGTCCCGGGACGGGCTCGGGGATGAGCGTGGCGATCATGGACGCGGGCGGCGATTACGGCGCCGTGATCGTGTCGGGCGCCAATCTGGCCATCGATCCCGATATGCTGGGGCGCGACGCGCTGTGGCGGGACGCCACCCACCTGATCCTGCAGAACGAGATCCCCGAGGCCCTGAACCTCGCCGCCGCGCAGGCCGCGCGGGCGCGGGGCGTGTCGGTGGTCCTGAACGCCGCCCCGGCGCGCGATCTGTCGGATGCGCTGGCCGAGGCGGTCGACATCCTCGTCGTCAATGCCGGAGAGGCCGAGGCACTGTGCGGCCAGCCGGTCGCGTCGCTGGACGAGGCCAAGGCCGCCGCCCGGACCTTGGCACGGCGCTTCCGGGTCGTGGTGGTGACCGCAGGCGGGGACGGCGTGGCGGTGGCGGGGCCGGATCTGGCCCATGCCGAGCCAGGGCACGCCGTCACGCTGGTCAGCACGCATGGGGCCGGCGACTGCTTCATCGGCACGATGGCGGCCCAGATGGTCCGGGGCGCGCCCCTGACCGATGCCGTGGCCCGCGCCAATCTGGCGGCCGCCCGGCATGTCTCTCAGGCGAGATAGGGGGCCCAAGATAGGGGGCGGCTCGCGGCCTGTCAGAGGTCCTTCGCCAGCCGCAGCGCGTCATGGATGGCCGCATGGGTGTTGCGGGCCGCCACCGCGTCGCCGATGCGGAACAGGCGGAACCGACCCTCGGGGTTCGGCGCGACGGCCTGCGGGCCGCCTGCGATCAGCGCGTCGTAATCGACCTCGCCCAGATTGCGTGACATGGGCTTCAGGTCGAAATACAGCGCGTCCAGGGGCCGGGTGCCGTGGTTCACCACCACCTGATCGACCAGCCTGTCGCGGGTCATGTCGCCATAATCGCTGCCAAGCGTGGCACGCAGCCGGTTGCCTTCGGGGATGACCGCACGCAGGCGCCATGTGACCGTGAAGGTCACGTCCCGGCGCTGCAGGCTGCGCATGTAGGGCACCAGGTTCATCGCCATGACCTCGGGCGCGAAGCTGCGGTCGGGGGTGACGATCTCGACCCGGGCGCCGGTCGCGGCGATCAGATCGGCGGCCTGGAGCCCGGCATGATCGCCCGCATCGTCGAAGACCAGAACCTCCTGGCCCGGCTTCACATCGCCCGACAGGATGTCCCAGGCCGAACAGACCAGATCGTTGCCGCGGTCGAGAACCTCGGTATGGGGCAGCCCGCCGGTGGCGATGATCACCTCGTCGGGGTCGGTCTCCTGCACATCCGACGCCTCGGCATAGCTGTTGAAGCGGAACTGCACGCCCGCCTTGGCGCATTGCGCCATCCGCCAGTCGATGATGCCGATCATCTCGCGCCGCCGGGGCTGAAGGGCGGTCAGGCGGATCTGCCCGCCGGGGCGATCCGCCGCCTCGAGGACCGTCACCGCATGGCCGCGCGCGGCGGCGACGCGCGCGGCCTCCAGCCCCGCCGGGCCGGCGCCGACGACGGTGACGCGGCGCCGTGCAGGGGCGGGCGGGATGTCATGGGGCATGGTCTCCTCGCGCCCCGTCGCCGCATTGTGCAGGCAGAAGGCCAGCCCGCCCTGATAGATGCGGTCGAGGCAGTAGTTCGCGCCCACGCAGGGCCGGATGTCCTCCTCGCGCCCCTCCACGATCTTGCGCACCAGATGCGGGTCGGCCATATGCGCGCGCGTCATCCCCACCATGTCCAGCAGCCCCGAGGCGATGGCGTGGCGCGCGGTCGCCACATCGGGGATGCGCGCGGCGTGGAAGGTCGGAAACCCGGTCGCGCGGCGGATCTGGCCGGCAAAGTCCAGATGCGGGGCCGAGGGCATGCCCTGCACCGGGATCAGGTCGGTCAGCCCGGCATCGGTGTCGATATGCCCACGCACCACGTTGAGGAAATCGACCAGCCCGCTGTCCTTCAGCCGGTGCGAGACCGCCATCCCCTCCTCCGCGCCCATGCCCCCCGCCAGCACCTGATCGCCGGTATAGCGCAGCCCGACGATGAATTCCGGCCCGCAGCGGTCGCGGATCGCCTGCAGGACCTGCATTGTGAAGCGCAGACGGTTGTCCAGACTGCCGCCCCAGGGGGCGTCCAGATCGTTGGTCAGGGGCGACCAGAACTGTTCCAGAAGATGACCATAGGCCTCCAACTCGATCCCATCGACGCCGGCGGCTTTCATGCGTTCTGCCGCATCCGCGAAATCGCGGGTGACGCGGGCGATGTCCCAGTCCTCGATCCGCTTGGGGAAGGCGCGATGGGCAGCCTCGCGCTCGTGGCCCGGGGCCAGCACCGGCAGCCAGTCCCCCTTGTCCCACCGGGTGCGGCGGCCCAGATGGGTCAGCTGGATCATCACCGCCGCGCCGTGATCGTGGCATTCGTCGACCAGCTGGCGCATCCAGCCGACGACTTCGTCCTTGTAGGCCAGGATGTTGTTGAAGACCGGCGGGCTGTCGCGCGAGACCGAGGCCGACCCCGCCGTCATGGTCAGCGCCACTCCCGCCCGCGCCCGTTCGACATGATAGGCCCGGTAGCGCCCCTTGGGCATTCCATCCTCGGGATAGGCGGGCTCGTGGCTGGTGATCATGATCCGGTTGCGCAGCGTCAGGTGGTTGAGCTGGTAGGGCTGCAGCAGAGGGTCGTTCGGCATGTCGGGCCGCCTTGTCCGGGGAGAGTTTTCCGATGAAGCGCCAAAATGTGCACCTGTGTCAATTTCTTTCGGACGGGTCCGACGGGGCCCTCGTCTTGGGTGGCTTGCTGGGGGGCGGGACGCCCCCTAGGATCGGCGCATGGATGCAAAGCCGATATCCCCCTCCGGCTGGCGGGGCTCACGCGACGGGTGGTTGGAGGCCGGGTATCGCGCGCTGATCGAGAAGGGCGTGGACGGTGTCAGGATCATGCCGCTGGCCAGGACCCTGGGCCTGTCGCGCACCAGCTTCTACTGGTTCTTCCAGGACCGCGAGGCGCTTCTGGCCGCCCTTCTGGAACTGTGGGAGGATCGCACCACCCGCCCCCTGATCGATGCGACACGCCAGGATGCCGCCACGCCGGCCGAGGCGATGCTGGGCGTCATCGGCTGCTTCCTGTCCGACGCCTTCGAGGCCCGGCTTGAATTCGCCGTGCGGAGCTGGGCCTTGCAGGACCCGGCCATCGCCGACCGCGTCACGGTCGCGGATACGCGTCGCCTGGCGGCCCTGTCACGGATGCTGACCAGCTGGGGCCATGACCCGATGGCCGCC
Organism: Paracoccus gahaiensis; assembly: GCF_005048225.1. GTDB lineage: Bacteria > Pseudomonadota > Alphaproteobacteria > Rhodobacterales > Rhodobacteraceae > Paracoccus > Paracoccus gahaiensis. The sequence goes on along the minus strand of NZ_SUNI01000010.1, from coordinate 79,959 downwards.
GATGTCCGGGCGCGCACGGTCTATCTGGTCCAGATCGGCTATATCTCGATGCAGTCGTCCGAGGATCTGCAGACCCGCCTGGCGCGCATCCCGTCCTATGTCGAGATCTACACCGGCACGTCCCCGCAACCCGGCGAGATCGCGCGCTTCACCGCCCGGCTTCTGGGCGACAGGTCCTGATGAACATCCGGCCCGGGATCCTGTCCCGGTCGGGCGCGTCGTCTCGATCTGGCGGGTTACGGTCCGGGGCCCTGCGCCCGACGTCCAGGGGACGTGCCCACCCGCGTCAGTCCTTCCACAGCCGGTCGCGGATCTCGTCGAAGATCTGCCCATAGGCCTTGGAGGACGGGCGGTCGGGGGCGAAGGCCAGCACCGGCGCCCGGTTCACGCCCGTCCACTGTCACGGACCCTCTTTGCTGGACAAGTCGGTCCGATTGACGAAGAAGGTCTGCACGGACGGGGGCGAAAGACTTTGACCCTTTCCGCCGGGTGGAGGATAAGGTTCGCGCCCCGGACAAACGGCATGGAAGAGATCCCGACGTGGACTGCGACGACGTTTTGCGCCTTGTCTCGTCAAGCGGCCAGGGCCGGCAGATGCGCCTGCAGATCCTCGATGAGGATCTGAGGATCGACCGACCCTCTCCCAGGATCATCGCGCGGCCCTCGCCCGGCGGGCCTGCCGATGCGGGTCTTTCGAAGATCATGAAGGTCGAGCGGCAGGTTCACAGACGCAGCTTGGAGACGTTTGCCGGATGCCATCTGATGGGCGAGGATTTCATCCTGAAGGACGGTGAGATCTTCAACAGATACGTCGCGACGGGGGCCGCCCGGACACGGCAAGCCGCCGACAGTTTCCTGGCGGGACGGTCGGCCAAGCTGAAGATCCGTCCTGCCGAGGAAGGCGGAGCCTATCATGTCGCGCGACGGCATCTTCTGTCGGCGGTCGATCTGGACGTTCGGGTTCTTCTGGGTACGTCCGACGAGCCGGTCAATTACGGGATGTGGCTGTTCATCGTGATCCCGGCCGCGCATGAATTCCTGACGAACAGAGGGTCATATGACAGGTTCATGTGCCATTGTCCCCGGCCCTGGCAGAGGAAGATCCTGCACGTGCTGGGCATCGGGGACGATGACCTGATCGAACATGATCTGGAGGCCGTCTATCGATGCGCCTCGCTGACCCTTCACCGGGCATCGCGCCGGGATCTGTATGTCAGGGAAAGCTATCGTCCCGCGCTGACCTGGGTGGCGGAGAAGTTCGGCCATCCGGACTCTTCGCCCGAGAAGATCTTCGTGTCGCGCCTGTCCCGGACGAAGAACGGGGCCTACCGGGGGCTTGCCAACGAGGGGGAGCTTGCGGGGGCGTTGGAAAAGCTCGGCTTTCGCATCGTCGAGCCGGAGCTGCTTGCCTTTCCCGCGCAGGTGGATCTGTTCAGAAACGCCAGCGCCGTGGTCGGTCTGGGCGGGGCTGGGATGTTCAACACCCTGTTCTGCCGCGACGGGACCAAGGTCGTCGACATCGAGAGTGGGCTGAAGTTCCTCGATTCCCATTGCAATATCTTCTCGTCCTGCAAGCTGGATTACGCGATCATCCTGGGCGAGGAGGACCTTGACGATCCCCGCCCCGTCCAGAAGCGCTGGACGATCGATCTGGCGGCATCGATGGCAGCGATCGAGGGATTTCTGGAAGGCTGACAGATCGGGGCGCAGAGGCCTCCGGCGGCTGTCATGGTCATGTCACGGGTCGCCCCTAGGTTTGACCTTGGTCAGGATGCATGGTTTAACGATTGACGACAACGAAAATCGTTAAGGCACAATGATCGCACGCATGGAGCATCACGACCTGCTGTCCGGCCTGGTGCGGCTGCATGTCCTGCATCACGCAGCGCAGCATCCGGTCTATGGGCAGTGGATGATCGACAAGCTGGCGCGCCATGGCTACCGGCTCTCCCCGGGCACGCTCTATCCCTTGCTGGCGAAGCTGGAGCGCGAGGGCTACCTGACCAGCGCCACCGCGCGCGAGGGGCGCACATCCCGGAAATTCTACACGATCACCCGAAAGGGGCGCGAGGGGCTTGAGGTCGCGCGCGCCTGTCTGAACGACCTCAAAGGCGAGCCCGATCCGTGACAGCTTCCCCTGACGACACCCCCGCAGCAGGCACCCCGGGCGAGGTCTTCGGGGCCTTTCTCAAGCTGGGCCTGACCTCTTTCGGCGGCCCGATCGCCCATCTGGGCTATTTTCGCGACGAGCTGGTGACCCGAAGGCGCTGGCTCTCTGATCCCGCTTATGCGGATCTGGTCGCGCTGTGTCAGTTCATGCCTGGCCCCGCCTCGTCGCAGGTGGGCTTTGCCCTGGGGATGATGCGGGCGGGATGGGGGGGGGCATTGGCGGCCTTCGTGGCCTTCACCCTGCCCTCGGCGCTGATCCTGCTGATCTTCGCGTTGACCGCCGCCTCGGTGTCCGGGCCGGTGGGACTTGGCGCGCTGCACGGGCTGAAGATCGTGGCCGTCGCCATCGTGGCGCAGGCGGTCTGGGGCATGGCGCGCAGCCTCTGTCCCGACCGCGCGCGCGCAACCATCGCCGTCGGCGCTGTGGCCCTGCTGGCCTTTCTTCCCGGCGCGGTCGGGATGATCGGCGCGATCGTCCTGGGCGCGGGGGCCGGGCTGATGCTGGGGCGCGGATCGGCCGGCCCGGTCGGCGGCCCCATCGCCATGCCGGTCACGAAGCGCCAGGCGGGTCTGGCGCTGGCGGCCTTCGCGGTCCTCTTGCTGGGCCTGCCGCTGCTGGCGGGCCTGTCGCAGGGATGGGCGGTGCTGGACAGCTTCTATCGCGCCGGGGCGCTGGTCTTCGGCGGCGGTCATGTCGTCCTGCCGCTGCTGCAGGCCGAGGTCGTCGCGCCGGGATGGGTGTCGCCCGATCAGTTCCTGGCGGGCTATGGCGCGGCGCAGGCGGTGCCTGGCCCCCTGTTCACCTTCGCGGCCTATCTGGGCGCGGTTCTGGGACCGGAGCCGAACGGCGTTCTGGGCGCGACGCTGGCGCTGCTGGCCCTGTTCCTGCCGGGCTTCCTGCTGCTGATCGGCGTGCTGCCCTTCTGGGGCGGCTTTCGCGCACGGCCGCAGGCGCAATCCGCGATGCAGGGTGCGAATGCCGCCGTCGTCGGGATCCTGGGCGCGGCGCTCTACTCTCCGGTCTTCACCAGTGCGATCGGCGACATGCGCGACTTTGCCCTGGCCCTGGCCTGTTTCGTCGCGCTGGTGGTCTGGAAGGCGGCGCCCTGGCGGGTCGTCCTGCTGGCGGCCGTGGGGGGCATCGCGCTGACGCTGCTGGCGTGACATGGGCCTTGCGGGGGAGTGACGATTGCGCCTTCCGGCGCCGTCGATATCGCTATCTATCCCTGCGCGATGGCCTATGATCAAGGCCCGCCGCACCCCGGCGATCAGAAAAGGAACACCTCATGGCCAAGGGCATGGACAAGCGAAAACGCGACGAGAAGAAGCCCAAGAAGGAGAAGCCGAAGACGAATGCCTCGGCGCCCAGCACCAAGGATGTCGTCTCGAAAGCCGTTGCCAGCAAGGGCAAATGAGCGACGCCTGACGGCGTGACAAAAGCAGGCACGGCCTGACCCGCGAGGGCGTCTGGCGCCAGCCTCGCCGTCTTACCAGACGCGCAGCAGCCTGCGATTTGCAGGCTGCTGCGCGATCTTATTCCAGTTCCAGCTTGGCCTTCAGCGCATCGATCCGCTTGGAGGCCTCGGCCTTGCTGATCGACTCGTCGAAGGCCTCGCTGTCATGGGCCTGCTCGCTCAGCGTCTTCAGATAGGACGCCTGCGCGCCGGTCATCGGATCGTCGCCGCTGACCCAGGTGCCGGGGTCCTTCTCGGCATTGTCCACGGGGTTGGATTTCGGGTTCGTGTCATCCATTGGAAGCGCCTCTCGTTGCATGTGAGGCGAAACGCAAAGCCGGTGTTCCAGTTCCGTTCTCTGGACGGCCCAAAGCTTGTCTTGGGGGACCGGCGCTGACCTAGCCGTCCTGGGCCATCTGCCGGGCGGCGGTCGTCTCGGGCTCTTCGCCGGGAATGGGGGGCACGGACATGCGCTGCCGGGGGCGGCCTCCGCAGAGCAGGTCGACGGCCTGATCGGCGGCGTCCTGGAACGGCTCCAGCACCAGATCCGCGCCCGCCCTGGACAGGCGCGCGGAATCGCCCGCGCTGTGCGAGGTCACCGCGATGCGCCCCGTGAACCGGGCCGAGCGGGCCAGCTGGATCATCGTGGCGCGGATGTCCTCGTGGCTGAGGCCGGTCGGATGGATCGGCACGGTCGAGACCAGCCAGCGGGTCCGGGCCAGGTCCATCCCGGCGATGTATTCGGGATCGGTCGCATCCCCGAATTCGGCCTGCAGCCCCAGATCCTGCCAGCGCCGCACCGCCTGCGGGTTGAAGTCGACCCCCAGCACCGCATGGCCGCGGCCCTGCAGCCGCATCCCCACGGCGGTCCCGAACCGCCCCAGCCCGAAGATGACCACATCGACAGGCGCGCGGCCCGGGGCGCGCGCCTCCGAGGTCTCGCGTGGGGTGCCGCGCCGCTCGAACACCCCCAGAAGCGGCTCGCAGAGCGCGTAGAGCCGGTGCGAAAAGGTGATCATGTAGGTCGAGGCGGCGATCGTGACGATGCCCACCATCGTGACCAGCCCCAGGGCGTCCTCGCCGACATGGCCGAGGCTGACCCCCATCGCCACGAAGATCAGAGAGAACTCGCTGATCTGCGCCACCGTCAGCCCGGCCAGAAAGCCGGTGCGCTTGCGATAGCCGAGCGAACCCATGATGATCAGGACGATCAGCGGATTGCCGATCAGCACGAACAGCGACAGCACCGCTGCCGCGGCAAGATGCCCCCCCAGCAGTGACAGATCCAGCGTCGCCCCAAGCGCGATGAAGAAGAACAGCAGCAGGAAGTCGCGCAGGGGCGCCAGCCGGGCCGAGATGGTCTCGCGGAACGGGGTCGAGGCCAGCGCCACGCCCGCCAGCAGGCCCCCCACCTCCTTGCCCAGGCCCACCGCATCGCCAAGCGCCGCGAAGATCGCCGCCAGCGCGATGGCGAAGATCACCAGCAGCTCGGGCGTGCGCGCCAGGCGTTCCGTCAGCGGATCGGCCAGATAGCGCACGAACAGGATGACGACCAGCACCAGCCCGCCCCCTGCCCCCAGGACCGTCAGCGCCGCGCCGCTGGCGCCGCCGCCGGTCGTGGTGCCGATCCCGATGGCCGACAGCACGATCATCGCCAGCACGACCACCAGATCCTGCACGATCAGGAAGCCCAGGGCGATCTGGCCGTGCAGCGCGTCGATCTCGCGCGTGTCCGACAGCAGCTTGACGATGATGATGGTCGAGGAAAAGGTCAGCGCCACCGCGACATAGAGGCTGGTGACGGGATCCAGCCCCAGCCCCCGCCCGATCAGATAGCCGAAGAAGGCCGTGAAGGCGACCTGCCCCAGCCCGGTCACGACCGCCACCGCGCCAAGCGAGCGGACCAGCGTGACGTCCAGCTTGATGCCCACGAGGAACAGCAGCACCGCGATGCCCAGCTGCGCCAGCAGCTCGATCTGGGCCTCGGCGTGGACAAGATCCAGCGCCGAGGGTCCGGCCAGCAGCCCGACGGCGAGAAACCCCACGATCAGCGGCTGGCGCAGCAGCATGCCCAACAGCCCGATCCCGGTGGCCAGTGCCAAGAGCAGCGCGATTTCCTCGAAGGATGTCATGGCGTCACCCGGCCTTTCTGGGATTGTGCCGCAGAAGGGGCGGCGGTCCCCTTGTCCTTAAGGACCGCGCCGGCCCGGGGACTTGATGTGGATCAAGAGGGATGGGCTGTTCAGTGCGCCACGGGGCCCCGGCAGCCCCTGCCCCGCCCGCCATCGCCCGGATGCGGTCATGCGATGTCCTGCCGTTTTTCCGCGCGGGGCCAGTCGACGGCCCCGCCATCGTCGCTTAAAAATAGCTGCACGCGCAAGACCCGCCCGCCCTTCGGAGAGACGCATGAAACCGACCCCCTTCACGGAAAGCCCCTCGGATGCGGCAGAGCGCAAGGCGGTGGCGCCGGTCATCTGCTATCCGACCCAGACCCTGCCCCGCCCCGATCTGGCCGCCTATCGGGCCGCACGCGCGGGCGCGACGCGCATCGACACGGTCGTCGTCCCGCCCCGCGAGGCGGCCAGCTGGACGGTGCCGGCCGGGCATTCGTTCCGCATCGTCTCGACCAAGGGGCCGCAGGTGGGCGATCTGAACCTGTTTCATGCGGACAACCTGAACGAGCGCCTCTATACCGGCAAGACGCGGGCGCTGAACGGGACGCATCTGGGGCCGGGCGACCAGCTGTTCTCCAGCTTTCCCTATCTGCGCCCCATGGCCACGATCACCGATGACACGCTGGACTGGTACGGGTTCGACGCCTTTGGCGGGGCGGTGCATGATGTCATCGGCACGCGCTGCGATCCCTACACCCACGCCCTTCTCAGCGAGGGCGGACAGTATCACCATTGCTGCCATTCGAACCTGACCCGCGCTTTGGCCGAGGCCTCGGGTCTGCCGCTGCTTGAGGCTGAGGCCCATGTCCATGACGTGGTGAACGTCTTCATGTGCACCGGCTTCACCCGCGACACGGGGCAGTATTTCATGAAGGCCAGCCCGGTGCGCCCGGGGGATTATCTGGAATTCTTCGCCGAGATCGATCTTCTGGGCTGCCTCTCGGCCTGCCCCGGAGGAGATTGCTCGGCGCAGCATTCCTCGGATGCCGCCCGGTGCCATCCTCTGCTGGTCGAGATCTACCGGCCGGACCGCCTGCCCGAGGGATGGCGCCCCCCTGCCCTCAACAGCTATGACCGCAGCCACGGTCGGTGAGCCCCCCCGCCCCTCTCCGGCCATCGATGGAACGCAGAGGAGGCGGGCGCCGTTGATTCCGGACCCGGTGACGGAGGGATCGGTGCCCGCGAAGGCGCCACCCGCAGGCACCGATCGGACCCCGGTCCATGTCGAACACAAGGATGCATGCAGGATGACCAAGATCGTTTACGAAATCGTCGAACATGATGGTGGCTGGGCCTATCGCCTGGATGACGTGTTCTCCGAAACCTATGCGACCAAGGACTTGGCGACCGCCGCCGCCGAAGACGTTGCCGCCCGCCAGCAGTTGAGCGGAGAATCCGAGACGATCCAGTATCAGGACGAGGACGGCGCGTGGCATGAGGAAGACGTGTCGGGCGACAATCGTCCGCAGGTCGAGGTGAAGGAAGGCTCTGACTGATCCGAGCCCATTCGCCGCGCCGCCGCCCTTTCCTGGGGCGGCGGGTCGTGGCACGCTCAGACTTATCCACATTTTCCGGGGATACTTCCGGGGGGGATTCTGAAAAAGCGTTAAAAATCAGTTAAAATCTTCCGGGTGAATGAACTGCCTGCAAAAGAGGCTTCTCAGAAAACGGGTGCGGCAGTTCCGTCCCGTTCGGTCCCATGCCGAGGTTTTGCCTGTGACCCCTGCCTTTGCCAGAACGCAGATCTCAAATCGCGACCTGATGATTGTGCCAAGCGACCGGATGGCGGGCCAGCGGACGGGCGCCGTCCGTCCCGATCGCGATCAGCAAGCCGCTGTCGTCGGTGGCCGGAGAGCCCGCACCTTAAGGAGCGAGGCCGCAGACATCGCCGCGTGAAAAGGCTTAAAGAAACCCGCCTGCCCCATCGAAGATCTGCAGGCGCCCGCCGCGCGGCGAGGTGATGGCGACGCGGGCTCCGTCGTCCGACCAGGGGTCCGAACCGGTAGAGCCCTGCATCACAGCATTTCGGACCCGGGCGCCGCGGGCATGGTCAGGCTCCGCCGGGCTGCCCACAGCTCGATCCGGCCCGCGCTGTCCAAGGCGTGCTGTTCGGTCGCGCCCAGCATTACGCCGTCCTGAAGGAAGCCGACGTGGCCATTGACTTGCAGACCCTTTGGCGGGTCAGTCGGGCCATGCATGCCCCCGTTACGAGATCGGGCACCAGCGCATAGAGGCCGGCCTTCGGGCCATGATGACCGCCAGCGGTAGGCTTTAATGACGCGCCCCGGCAGGACTGCGGGCGGGCAACGGCAAGCATAAGGCGATACTGCCGGTCGCGGCAAAGGCCCAACAGCGCGACGCGGTCCTCTGTTTCCCGCGCGCAGGCCAGCCAGGCAGGGGATCCGGGCTTTGCCCATTCTCGGCGGGCCAGAAGCGTGCCGGCAAATCACCCAAGAAGGGCGCGGCGTTTGGGCAGGGGAAGGCGCATGGGTCAGTCTTCGTCCAGGGCGTTAAAGCCGGGGCTGAGGGCAAGCGCCACGCCGACCTCGGTCTCCCTAGCCGCGCGCAGCGTGGCGATATGCTGACCCAGGATCTCCAGCTTCAGCCGCGCCTGAGGATGGCGATGTCCTGAGCTCCCGGGTCGTCGATGGCATCGGCGGCGGCGTCCACCGCCTGCAGGGCAAGGTCCATCTACAGCGTCGGCGCTCCGGCCAGCGCGGTGGCCAGGGCATTGGCGGCTGCGGGCGCAGGGCCCGCAATCCGCTGGCGCTGTCGTCGGGCTAGAAGGCGATGGTCAGGACCGCCTGCTCGGTCGGGCCGAGGGACAGGTCGCCGATTTGCGCCCAAGCCCTGCGGGCGGCATCATAGGCGGGCGGGACCGAGAGGCGCGGGCAATCGGCCTCGGCGGCCTTTGCCAGCATCTGCGCCTCGTGGCCCGGCAGGATCATCTGATCCAGCGCGGCTTGGCGATCCCCGGGCGGCGTGTCGGCCCGGGCGGGCAAGACGGCAAGTATCAGCAGAGCAAGCGGGATGAGGCGCATCACAGGCCGTCCAGATAAAAGATCAGAGCGGCGCGGTCGGCCGGACCGAGGGCGGCGAAGGCGTCGCGGGCGGGTTGAGCAGTGCCGCCATGCCATAGAGTCGCTTCGGTCAGGCGGCGCGCGGGGCCGTCATGCAGCCAGCTTCCGCGCTCGCCTCCCACGGCGTAGGCATGGCCCAGCCCCCAGAGCGGCGCGGTGGGCCATTCTCCGGGAGCAAGCTCGGGCCCGGGCTCGGGCGCGGGATCGGCCCGACTGGGGCCGAGGTCGTGCAGCAGGAAATCGCCGTGGGGCCGGATCCGGCGTGCTCCATAGGGCATGGCGATGGGCCATTCCGGGCGATTGCAGGCGGCGCAGTCCGTCTGGCGAAAGATCCGGGCCCCCTGCCCTATCGCTGGACCGGCTCCGGTGGGCAGCCACACAGACCAACCCCGAGACGGGCGCGCCCTTCGGCCCTGCCCCCCTGCCCCGCACCCTGGCCCTGTCCGAACTGGAACGTGGCCCGGCGCTGAAGACCCGCCGTCTCGACGCGCTGGAACCCTGCCTGCGCGTCCTGACGGATGCCGAGTTCGAGCATCTGCGTTCGCCATCCCATGAGCCTAGAGCACGGTTCCTCGTAACCATCTGATTTCCCTATTCTCCCACCCGATGTCCCAGATCGCCTGACCGCAAATCACCGGATTTGCTTTGGGGCCATTTCGCGTTATTCAGGATCCGAAGCCATAAAACGCGAGCGGACAGATGCGGGACCATACCCACCTTCAAGGAATGAACGAGCGCAGCCTCGCTCAGCAGGCTGCGGTCAGACGGGCGACCTTCTCGCCGTCCGAGACCAAAACCCTGCGCCCCTTCTCGATCTGGGAGATCAGCCAGTTCATGTTCGACGTGCCCGCCGACACGCTGCGCAAGAAGCTTGCCGATGACCCCTCGCTGCCGCAAGGCCTCGTCGAGGAGGATGGCCGCCAGCGCTGGTTCACGCTGAACGAGATCAACGATCTGCGCCGCCGACTGCGCTTTCGTGGCAAGACCCTGACGCCCAAGCGGCCGCCGGGACGCGCGATGCGGATCGCCGTCTCCAACTTCAAGGGCGGGGTCGGCAAGACCGTCGTCGCGCATCATCTGGCGAATGGCGCGGCGCTGGACGGGTATCGCGTTCTGGTCATCGATTTCGACCCGCAGGCGACGCTGACCCATTCGATGGGTCTAGTCGAGGTGAAAGAGTGGAACACGGTCTGGGGCATCATGTGCCGGGATCTGTGCCGCGAGGCGGATCGCATCGTCGCCGCCTATGACGATCCCGCCGACTGCCCCTACCCGTCCTCGGACGAGCTGCCCGAGGATGTCCAGTCCATCGGATCGCAGGGCGCCCAGGATTTCATCCAGAAGACCGCCTGGTCCACGATCGATGTCATTCCCAGCTGCGCCAATGCCGCCTTCGTCGAGTTCGCCAGCGCGCAGTATCGGGCCCTGCACAAGGCCTGGAGCTTTTTTGGCTGCATCTCGCGCTATCTGGATGAGCTGCCCGATGACCAGTACGACATCATCATCTTCGACTGCCCTCCGGCCATCGGCTATCAGTCGTTGAATGCCGCCTTCGCGGCGGACATTCTCTATGTCCCCTCGGGGCCGGGATATTGGGAATACGATTCCACGACCAGCTATTTGGGCCAGTTGGGCGATGCAATGGAGGACATCTCGTCGGGGTTCGCGTCCCTGGCGCAGGATGCCGGGATCACCCTGCCCAAGCGGTTCGACGATGTGCGGCTGCTGATGACGCGCTTCGAGGCCGCCAACCCGCTGCACATCGCCATGATGGAGGCGTTCCGCAATGTCTTCGGCGAGGATGTCTGCACCAATGCCATCGAGATGACCCGGGCGGTCGAGCAGTCCGGGCGGTTCCAGCAATCGGTCTATGAACAGGATTATCGCCAGATGACGCGCGAGACCTGGAAGCGCGCGCGGCAAAGCTTCGACACTGCCTATCTTGAATTCCGTGATACCGTGCTGCGGGCATGGGACGCCAGAAGCGCCAATGGAGGGACTGACGCATGACGGGACGAAGCAAGTTCGGATTCGAGCCCCTGGAGCCCGCCAACGTCAAGCCGCGCAAGCGCGAGGTCGGCCCCATGGGGGCTGCGGTGCGCGAGGCCGCCGGCAGCCTGGCGGAAAGCACCGAGACCCTGGTCGAGCAACGTCGTCAGAATGCCTCGGATGCGAAGGCCTTCAGGGCGGCTCAGGGCGAGGGCAGGGTTCTCGAGGTGCTGCGTGTCGACGACATCAGGACCGACGATCTTCCGCGCGACCGCATCGATCTGACCGCTACGGCGGGCTCTGACGAGATGGAGGAACTGAAGGCCTCCATCCGGGCACGGGGCCAGAAAGAGCCGATCGAGGTCTTCAGGACGGCAACCGGGTTCCAGCTGAAGAAGGGCTGGCGCCGGCTGACCGCGCTGAAGCAGCTGTGGCAGGAGACCGGCGATGCGGGCTTTGGCATGGTCACGGCGCGCGTGTCGGAGGGGCCCGCGGACCGGATCGACCTCTATATCGACATGGTCGAGGAGAACGTGATCCGCGAGGATCTGAGCTTTGCCGAGATGGCGCAGGTCGCCATCACCGCGGCACGGGATGCCGGGCTGGACGGGCAGGGCGCCGATGTGCTGGTCGGGCGGATCTTTGCGTCGCTGCACAAGATGAAGCGCTCTTATATCCGCAGTTTCGTCTTTCTGTTGCAGGAACTGGGCGATGTTCTTCCCTATCCCAAGGCGATCTCGCGCAATCTGGGCGTCGAGGTTGCGCGGCGCCTCCAATCGTCGCCCGAAGCGACAACCGCGCTGCGCAAGGCACTGGCATCGGTCACCTCGCCGGACCAGCAGACGGACGTGCTGTCGCGCGCCTTCGCGCCCCCCGGCGATCGGGGCGCGTCGGGGCAGGGATCGAAGCGCAGGACGTCCGTGAAGTACGAACTGCAGGTCGGGGCGGCAAAGGTCACCGCGCAGGAGGGAGAGTGCCGGATCGTTTCGAAGACGGATTTTGCGTCGGTCGACCAGGATCTGCTGCGAATGGCAATCGAGGCATTTCAACGGGTTTTGCGCGAGGGGTAACCCGCGGGTTACGGGATCGAAGAGGATGGAAGGATCCTGGTGCGGGGGGGGGTTCGTTGAAGCGGTGCGGCATTCGAATGGGCGCGGGACCTCAGGCTCTGGGCTTATTAAGTTACACAAATGGAACGAGATAGTCGTGGCAAAAGCGATAGCGGAGAGGTATGTGTCTGGACACCTGCCGCTACGCGTGGCCACTGGCCCCAGTCTTTCAGCCGACCGAACATAATCTTGATGCGGCTCCGCGGTGTATCGCGTCGCTTGTCGTCATTTACCGTCCTCCTGCGCGACGTCCGGCGGGGAGCACGCTTTTATCTCTCTGTCTCGCGATGCTTCTTGCAGCCAGTCATCCCTCGCGAGCGGGCTTGAAATGTTGGTGCTTCGCGGACTCGATAGCCTGGTCCGCCAGAAACCAACCGGCCTGCGGGAGGCTGTCCAAAGGTGCTGCCAAGCCGGTATGATCGCTGACCTGTTCTGCCGGCATGGCGAAGCGGTTAGGTCTGCCTTGCATCCCCGGTCGGAAGCAGCGCGAGACGCCGGTCGAGTTTGACAAGCGTCGTTTGAAGCGGCGAAGTCGCATCAAGATCATGTTCGGCAGGTCAAGGATTAGAGGCGCGTGGCAACTCGATACCACAGGTGTTCAAAGATTTTCCTCCCGCTCATCGCCCTTGCAGCAACTGTCATCTATTAGGCATGAATCATGACCCTTAGGTTCTTGATCGCCCCGGTTTGATCGTGCGGTTCCTTGTCGGGAATAGAGTAAGCAATATGGGCTAAGTTCCCCATGGAAGCACTACGCCCCCCGCACACCGTCAGAGCCGCAATGTTGAGGACTGGCCCTCCATCGGTCCGAGAGGCCGCCCGGACAATCGCATGCTTCGCTCGCGACGTTGAGCTGGGATCTGGACATTGATCCTAAGACAGGCGTGACGTGGTGCTGACGCCCGGTTGAGGACCTCAAGATAGAGCCGATGAAACTCCTCGGCGATTCTGACCGAGGCAGGGGAGGCGGCCATCGCCGCCTTCAGGCAACACGGGTTCTTGCGGCTGGAGTTCAAGTAAAACGCAGAACGTCTTTTGGAAAAATGCTGGTTCGGAAGGTGGGCATAATGCGGGCAAAGGCTGAAAATCGGGACCAGAAGCCTGGCTGGCACCATGCGTCGCTTCCGTCAATGGTCCGCCTGAACCCTTGTTCGGCCGGACCCGGAGAGGCGGCAATCAGCTCAACAGCTAGCAAACGCCGCGCGTGACAGGCGCAGCATCGGTGACCGCATGGTGCTAAGGGTTGCCGGCGGGGGGTGTCATCCCAGCTTGCGCCGCGCAGACCACCGCCCGAGATCGGGAAATCTAAGATCCAGGTCGCCTTGGGTTTCTCAAAGTAGATGTCTGCTCAATTTTGAAATATACTAAAAAACGACCGTTTGTAGATGTGCGCAAGTGAGCCGGCATCGTATTTATGCCGCACGTCACTATGGAATGAAGGCAGCCTGCGGGTTATTCGCCGCGCACGTATCCATCCAAGAAGATCCTGCAACCGACCCTCAAAAAATACACCTGTGCTTTTCATAAAGATGCTGAAATGATGCCTAAGATTATCTACGCCCTGCATTCAAACAAAAAGCTTTGGCTCATCGATCAGATGCTGTCCTTGGCCGATCCCCAGCCCTGGCTTGCCGCACAGGCGGCTCAAGCCTCTGCACTGGCAGATGCTGCCCGCGATCTCGGGCGGCTGGAGGCCACGCTGCTGGCGCTGCCCGCGGCGGAGGCTGCCGGGGCGCGCGAGCGCTTGGTCCATCTCGAGGTCGAGGCGATGCTGCGGGCGCAGGGGCTGATGCTGGGTCGAGACGAGATCGGCCGCGAGCCGATGGAGGCCCGTGCAGCATCCGACCCGGAGGCGTTGCGTCTGGCGCGGTGGGCTGTCCGCCGGCTGGAAGGGCAGGGGGCCCTGGCGGACCTGCCGTCATTTCTGGGACTGCATCGCCGCGCCGCATTGGACGAGCCATCGGCGACCAGCATGGACCTGCGCCTGCAGGGCAGGGAGTTCGATGGCGCGGCCGCCGAGTTCTTGGCGGCCGTCGATGCTTTCACAAGACTGCACCCGCTGGCACGCGGTCCTGCGGCTCTCGCCCTGTGGCGCGTGGCCAGCTGTCTCCACCGGGGCAGGTGGCCGAGCCTGCCGTCTGGTCGGCGCGCCATATGGCGGCAGGGGCCGAAGGGCTGCGCTTCGTCCCCTTCGGCCGGCATGGGCGGCGGGTCTGAAGCAGCTATGGTCCGCCCGCGGATCGGCTCGCCACGCATCTTGCCGCGCTGCGCGCCGGTGCGCAGGAGGCGCGGGCGCTGATCCTGCGCATCGGTGCTTAGTCCAAGAAGGCCCGAGCCGCCACCGCCGGCATCAAGGGCGAAAACGCCGCCCGGGTCATCGCGGTGCTGGCGGCCCCGCCCTTCGTCTCGGCAATGGAGATGGAAACCCGCGCCGGCATCAGCCGCCCCACGGCCGAGCGCATGCAGAAGCGCCTGAACGACCTAGGCCTAACCCGCGAAGTGACCGGAAGTCGCAGGTTCCGGCTGTGGACCACCGAAATATGATCGTATTTTGCCTTTGCGCTGCAGCACCTCGACTGCAGCCTGGGTGCAGATCCCGCGACGGGATGGCAAAACACCGGAGGGAAAGATAATACGCAAGCCGGACGCGAAGACGCCCCCGGATCAGAAGCCACCTGTTCTGAGAAGCGACAGTCGTCAGACCAACTGGCGCCGGGCCAATCTGTCCAAGTACCGTGCTCATCTTGCCGTGCAACGTGCGCTCATGTCCGGCCATCTACAAAAGCAGCCTTGCGAGGTCTGCGGGGCGAGTGTCGCCGACGCCCACCACGATCGCTACGACCAGCCTCTCAATGTCCGCTGGCTGTGCCGGACCCATCACGTCAAGTTGCATCATTACGGCGAGGACAGGGTGCTCACAGACAAGGTGCTACGGAAAATTATTCACCGATCTTCTGTTCGGCCTCCGCCGCCGGGGCCCCACCGGCAACCACGATTTCGCCCGCCTCTGCGCCGATCTCGGCATCGAGCATCGCCTGGCCCCGCCCATGCGCGTGCAAACCAACGGCATGGTTGGACGCTTCAACGGCCGGATCGAGGACGCCCTGCAAAGTCACCGCATCCGCAGCAGCAGAATCTTGAACAGACCACCCTGCGCTACGTCCGCCTCTACAACGATCAGCTGCAGCGAACAGTGCTGATGAGCCGAACGCCGATCGACGCCCATAAGGGTGGGCAGAAACAAAGGCCGGAGCTGTTCAGGACGCGGGCTCACAATCAGGAGTGATGTGACACTCAACCGACCCATCATCGATGCCCTCCTGACGGAACCGCACTATTGACAGGCTGTATGGTAACGTTATCATAAATGCTGGGAGAGAGCCTGGTTGGGCTCGATGAGGGAGAGATTCGATGCGGGCTGCCATCGAGGCGCTTTGGCGCGCGATAGACATCATCATGGCCGTGCTGCTGGCGGGGATGATCGCGCTGGTGTTTCTGAACGTCGTGATGCGCTATGGCTTTTCCAGCGGGCTGCGCGTCACGATCGAGCTGTCGCGGCTGTGGTTCGTATGGGTCGTCATGCTGGGCACCGCCGTTGTGCTGCGACGGGGCGAGCATCTGCAGCTATCCGAATTCTCAGAGGCGCTGATGCCGCGCTTCGTGCCGATCCTGCGGCGGATCTGCTGGGCCATCGTGCTCGTTGCCGTCATGATGCTGTTCGTGGGCGCCTGGCGGCAGACGCTGGCCAACTGGAACAACATCTCTCAGTTGACCGGACTGCCCTCGGGCCTGCTGTATCTGTCGGGCGTCGTCTCGGCGGCGCTGATGGCGGCTATCGCTCTCGCGCGGATCTTCGGGCCCGACCACGGCCCCGCCGGCACAAACCCCGAGGTGCACTGACATGACGCTCTTCATCTTTCTGGGCGTGCTGTTCATCGGCATCCTGGCGGGCCTGCCTGTGGCCTTCGCGCTGCTGCTGTCGTCGATGGCGCTGATGGTGCACATGAACCTGTTCAGCGCCGATATCCTGGCGCAATCGCTGATCAACGGCGTGGACAGCTTTCCCCTGCTGGCGGTACCGTTCTTCCTGGTCGCCGGAGAGGTGATGTCGCGCGGCGGGTTGTCCACCCGCATCGTGGCGCTGGCCATGGCGCTGGTCGGGCACCGGCGGGGCGGTCTGGGCTATGTCGCGATCCTGACCGCCATCGTGCTGGCGGGGCTGTCGGGATCAGCGGTGGCCGATGCGGCAGCGTTGGTATCTATTCTGTACCCGATGATGCGCAAGGCTGGATACCCCGAAGGGCGAAGCCTTGGCTTGCTCGCCTCGGGCGGGATCATCGCGCCGATCATTCCGCCGTCGCTGCCGCTGATCCTGGTAGGGGTGGCCGGCAACATCTCGATCGCCAAGCTGTTTCTGGCGGGCATCGCGCCGGGTCTCATGATGGCGGCCGTGCTGGTCACCATCTGGACCATCATCATGCGCGGCGAGGAAATCGAGACCCTACCCAAGGCCAGTGGCGCCGAACGGTGGACGGCGCTGCGCGAAGGCATCTGGGCCCTGTTGCTGCCGGTCATCATCATCGGCGGCATCCGGTCCGGGGCGTTCACGCCCACCGAGGCTGCGGTGGTCGCCGCCGTCTATGCCATCGTCATCTCGACGCTTGTCTATCGCGAGCTGACGTTCCAGACCTTTGTCGAGGTGCTCATGCAGGCAGGCCGGTCCACCGCGATGGTCATGTTCCTTGTTGGTGCCGCGATGGTCGCCGCCTGGCTGATCACGGTGGCGCAATTGCCCCAGCAGCTGGCCACTCTCCTGCAGCCGCTGATCGACAGCCCGCGCCTTCTGATGCTGGTCATCATGCTTCTGGTGCTGGCGGTGGGCATGGTGATGGATTTGTCGCCGACGGTTCTGATCCTGGTGCCGCTGCTGATGCCGGTCGTGCGCATGGCGGGCATCGACGAGGTCTATTTCGGCCTCATGTTCATCCTGAACTGCTCCATCGGACTGATCACGCCTCCGGTGGGCACCGTCCTGAATGTGGTTTGCGGCGTGGGGCGTGTCCCCATGAGCCAGGCCGTGCGCGGGGTCGGGCCCTTCATCCTGGGGTATATCGTGCTGTTGGGGCTGTTCATCCTGTTTCCGCAACTGATCACCGTGCCCGCAGCCTTCATGGCGGGCTGACCTGACATCCTTGAGGGAGGATTCTATGACCACACTGTTCCGCACCACCTGCCTGGCCGCCGTCCTGTCCATTGCCGCGATGGCCGCCCAGGCACAGACCACCCTGCGTTTGGCCCATGCCGCCCCCGACACCGACCTGCAGCAGACGCTGGCCCTGTTCATGAAAGAACAGCTGGAGGAACGCAGCGGTGGCGAGATCACCGTCACGATCTTTCCGCAGGGCCAGCTGGGCAACGACACCGCGATGGTGGACGGCACGCGCTCGGGCATCATTGACATGGTGATGACCGGTCTGAACAACCTGACCGGCCTTGTCCCCGATGCAGGCGCGTTCGAACTGCCGTTCATCTTCCTAACCCGCGCGGACGCCTATGCCATCCTGGACGGCGAGGTGGGTCAGCAGATCAGCACCCAGTTCGAGGGGCACGGCTTGAAGATGCTGGGTTATCCCGAGAACGGCTATCGCAACATGACCAACAACAACGGACCGATCGTGGAGCCAGGCGACGTGGCCGGGCTGCAGATGCGGGTCAACAACTCGAAGGCATTGTCGGACATGTTCCAGCTGCTGGGCGCGACGCCCCAGCAGATCCCGGTGGCCGAGCTGTACACCGCGCTGGAAACCGGCGTGGTCGACGCGCAGGACCACCCGGTGGGCATCGTGCAGTCCTTCAAGTTTGAGGAGGTGCAAGACTACCTGTCCCTCACCCAGCACGCCTATTCGCCCCTCGCTCTCGCCATCAACCTGAACAAATTCGATGGCCTGCCCGAGGATCAGCAGGCGATGATCACCGAGGTCGCCGCCGAGGCCGTCCAGATGCAGCGCGGCCTGGCGGAGGAGCGTGAGGAGGAGATGCTGGCTGATCTGGAATCCAAGGGCATGCAGATCAACCGGGACGTGAACTCCGCTGCGTTCCAAGAGGCCGTGCGCCCGGTCTGGGACAGCTTCATCGCCGAGAACGGTGACGAGGTCGTCAACGCGATCACCGGCGAATAAGCCGGAGGACCGGTTGCCCTACGCCCCCGAACTGCTGGCCCGCGTCAGCAATTCGGGGGCGATGTGTATTGTGGCGGGCTGGGACAGTGTGCCGTCCAGCGCCTGCAGGATCAGGGATGCGGCATCGGACCCGATGCGGCGGGGAAACGGATTGATCGTGGTCAGCGGCGGCACGCAGATGGCCGCGATCTCGTAATCGCCAAAGCCTGCGATGGCCACCCGGCCCGGCACATCGACCCCCTGTCGCTGACATTCCGTCAACGCGCCGAACGCCGACAGGTCGGACACGCAGACGACCGCATCCGTATCGGGCAGGCGGGCCAGCAGATCGGCCATCGCTGCCGCCCCCTCGGCCATGGAAATCGGCGGCGGTCCTGCATCAATCAGGCGCGTGGTGTCCAGCCCGTGCCGTTGCATCGCAGCCACGAAGCCTCGCCGCCGGTCCGTGCCGCGTGTGTCGCGGGCGGCATCGCCCCCGATGAAGGCGATCCGCCTGCGCCCCTGGGCGACCAGATGGTCGACCAGCGTTCCCATGGCGGCGGCATTGGAGAAACCCACCACATGGCCGATGGGCCTGTCGGGCAGGTCCCAGATCTCGATCACCGGAATGGCGGCCTTGTCCAGCAGCGCGCGGCTGCGGTCGGTATGGGTACCGCCGGTGACGACCATCGCCTCAGGGCGACGCCGCAGCAGTTGCGCGATCAGCGTTTCCTCGGCCTGCACGTCGTAATCGGTATAGCCTAGCAGGATTTGCAGCCCTCGCGCGCGCAGACCATCCGACAGCCCGCGCACCGTATCGGCAAAGTTGGCGTTGTTGATCGAGGGAATGGTCACCGCCACGAAGTCCGACCGCTGCGAGCGCAGGGCGGATGCGGTGCTGTCGAAGACATAACCCAGATCCTCGGCCGCCTTCATCACCGCCGCCTGTGCTGCCTCGCTCACCGTGCCGTCGGCCTTGAAGGCGCGGCTCACGGTCATCGGCGACACCCCGGCCAGCCGGGCGATGTCGATCATGGTGGGGGCGCGGCGGGACACGGGCGGGGCTTTCCGAGGATGGTATCGATCCCGTCCACTAGGACAGGATCGATACGGTCAATTCAAGCCGCCAATTCAAGCGGTCAGATCGTGATCATGCGCGGCCGTGACGTGATGGTGTATGCGCCCCTCGAAATACTGCGCCAGGACCGCCTCGGTAGCGGCTTTGGCACGCGCGCGCACGGGGCTGGCCAGGGCGGCCTCGACCGTCTCCAGATCGGGATAGCTGATCGCCAGGATCATCGGGATCTCTGGCGCGCCCTCGTCGCGGGATTGAGCAAAGTTGACGCGCACGGCCAGCGCGCCGGGGAAAGCGTTCCATTCCGGCAGGACGTGAGACAGGATCGCCTGACGAAAGGCGTCCTGCTGGCCATCATGGATACGGCCCTCGAACAGGGCGAAACGGGTGATCATCGGCTGGCCTCCTTGGCAAGCGGGTTGGGAAAGAACTCCATCAGCGCGGCCTGATCCTGACCGCCCAACCCTTGGGCGGTCAGCAGGCGATGCACCTCGGCGCACAGCGCGGTCAAGGGCATGGGAGTGTGGGACAGGCGTGCCAGATCCTGCGCGCCATTCAAATCCTTGACCATGTTGTCGATCCGGCCCGTGGGGCGGTAATCGCGCGCGGCAAAGCGGGGCATGTATTCCTGCAGGATCGCGCTGTCAGCGCGACCGCCCGCCAGCGCGCCGGGAATGCGGGCGGCATCGACACCGGCCGCTTCGGCCAAAGCGGTCGCCTCGGCCACAGCCAGGAAGTTCAGTCCGCACAGGACCTGATTGATCAGCTTGGTCGTCTGGCCCGCCCCGGCATCGCCCATCCGCGTCTGGTTCGAAGCAATTTGCGCCAGCACCTGCTGCGCCTCGGCCACATCCGCCTCGGCGCCGCCCTGCATAAGGGTCAGATGGCCGGTCGCGGCCTTGGGCGCCCCGCCCGACAAGGGGCTGTCCACCCATCGCAACCCCAACTCCGCCGCGTCATGGGCGAGCGCTTGCGTCGCCGTGGGGTCGATTGAGGACATGTCAATGATCAGCGTGCCCGGCTCCGCTCCCTCGGCCACGCCGCCGGGGCCGAAGACTGCCGCGCGTACGATGCCGGGCGCGTTCAGCGACAGGATGACGGCCTGAGCCCCCTGCGCGGCCTCGGCGGCACTGCGGGTCGCGATGGCGCCAAGTGCGATCAGAGGCTCCATTGCCGCAGGGTTCATGTCGAAGACGCGCACGGTAGTGCCGGTTGACGCGAGCCGTGCGCCAATGGCGCCGCCCATGGCGCCAGCGCCGATTAGAGCGATGGTTAGGGTCATGTGGATTTTCCTTGCAGGGCTGCGGCGGCGGCCTCGACCAGCGTCTCCAGCGGTTGAGTGATGTCGAGGGGTATGGCTTCGTCCGCGGAAGGGACCTCCAGCGTGGCCAGCTGGCTGTCCAGCAGGGCAGACGGCATGTAATGCCCCGCGCGGCCCGCCATGCGGGCGGCGATGACGTCACGCAGGCCGGTCAGATGCAGGAAGCGGACAGGACCCCCCGCCCCGGCGCGCAGGCGGTCCCGATAGGCGCAGCGCAGGGCGGAACAGCCGATGATGACCGGCGCGCGGTCTTGCAGCATAGCAGCCACCCGGTCCAGCCAGGGCCAGCGGTCCTCGTCGGTCAGGGGAATGCCCGCCGCCATCCTGGCCACGTTCGCCGCCGGATGCAGGCCGTCGCCGTCCAGATAGGGGATGCCCAACCGCGCGGACAGCGCTTGTCCGACGCTGGTCTTGCCGGTCCCGCTGACCCCCATGATCACGACGCGCAGGGTCACAGCGACGCCGTGATGCCGCCGTCGACATACAGCACGTGCCCGTTCACGAAGCTGGACGCGTCCGAGGCCAGGAACACGCAGGCGCCGACCAGCTCCTCGACCCGGCCCCACCGGCCGGCGGGGGTGCGCCTTTCCAGCCAGGTGGTGAATTCGGGATCGGCCACCAGCGCGGCGTTCAGCGGCGTGTCGAAATAGCCCGGCGCGATGGCGTTGCAGGTCAATCCGTGGCGCGCCCAATCGGTGGCCATGCCCTTGGTCAGGTTGCCCACCGCGCCCTTGGTCGCCGTGTAGGGCGCGATCGAGGGCCGCGCGAGGGCCGTCTGCACGCTGGCGATGTTGATGATCCGCCCCGCGCCGCGCCCGATCATGTGCCGCGCCACCGCCTGACCGACATTGAAGACCGAGGCCACGTTGGTCTGCAGCAGCTGCTGGAAGGCGTCCGCCGGAAACTCCTCCAGCGGCGCGCGGAACTGCATGCCGGCGTTGTTCACCAGGATGTCGATGGCGCCGTGCTCCGCCTCGAAGCCGTCCACGGCCGCGCGCACGCCCGCATGGTCGGCGTGTCGGGCGCGCGGCATCCGGGTGACGAACACGCCTGACGTGCTGACCGCGGATGTTGCCGACCTGGGGGTGGCGATGATGCTCGTGCAATCACGCGGCATGATCGGGGCCGAGCGGTGGGTCCGCGACGGGTCCTGGGCGGAAAAGGGTCTGTACCCGCTACAGCGCCGGATCTGGGGCAAGCGCGCGGGCATTCTAGGCCTCGGCCGGATCGGGTTCGAGGTCGCCAAGCGCTTGCAGGGCTTCGACATGCAGATCAGCTATGGCGAGGTCTCGCCCCGCGATCACGCTCATCCCGACTGGCAGTTTGTGGCCAACCCGGTGGCCTTGGCCGCGCAGTCCGACGTGCTCTTCGTAACGCTGGCCGCATCCGCCGCTACGCGCCATATCGTGCGCCGCGAGGTGATCGAGGCGCTTGGCCCCGAAGGTATGTTGGTCAACATCTCGCGCGCATCGAACATTGACGAAACTGCCTTGCTGGATGCGCTGGAGGCGGGCCGCCTTGGCTCTGCTGCGCTGGATGTGTTCGAGGGCGAACCGGCGCTGAACCCCCGCTTTCTGGCGCTGAAGAACGTGCTGCTGCAGCCGCACCACGCCTCGGGCACGTATGAGACACGGCAGGCCATGGGCCAGCTGCTGCGCGACAATCTGACGGCGCATTTCGCGGGCCAACCGCTGCCCACGGCGGTGCTGTGATGCGCGCACTTGTCATTCACGCCGCCCACGATCTGCGCATTGAGGATCGACCCGACCCGACCCCCGGCCCGGGCCAGCTGCTGCTGCGCCTGGCCGTGGGGGGGATCTGCGGGTCCGACCTGCATTACGTCAACCATGGCGGCTTCGGCGCGATCCGACTGAAGGAACCGATGATCCTGGGCCACGAAGTCTCTGCCCATGTAAAGGCTTTGGGTGAAGGCGTGACCGGGTTCGCGCCCGGCCAGCTGGTCGCCGTGTCGCCGTCGCGGCCCTGCGGGGATTGCCGGTTCTGCCATAAAGGACTGCCGAACCATTGCTTGAACATGCGGTTCTATGGCTCGGCGATGCCGTTCCCGCATGTGCAGGGCGCATTTAGGGAATTGCTGGTGGCGGATGCCGCGCAATGCGTGGACGCGACCGGGCTGACGCCGGGACAGGCGGCCATGGCCGAACCACTGGCGGTCACCCTGCATGCTACCAAGCGCGCGGGCGACATGCTGGGCGCGCGGGTGCTGGTGACAGGCTGCGGACCGATCGGCCTGCTGTCAATCCTGTCGGCGCAGCGCGCGGGGGCGGCTGAGGTCTTGGCCGCAGAGCTGTCGGACTACACGCTGGATCTCGCCCGCCGAGTCGGTGCGGCTCAGGTTGTGAACCTCAAGACCGATCCCGACGGTCTGGCGGGCTTTGCCGCCGACAAGGGCCATTTCGACGTACTTTACGAATGCACCGGGGCGCAGCCCGCGCTGGTGGCGGGGATCGCTGCGATGCGCCCCCGCGGTATCGTGCTGCAACTGGGGCTGGGCGGCGACATGAGTCTGCCGATGATGATGCTGACTGCGAAGGAACTGGATCTGCGTGGCAGCTTCCGCTTCCACGAAGAGTTGGCCACCGGGGTCGCCCTGATGCGGCAAGGCCTGATCGACGTGTCCCCGCTGATCAGCCACACCCTGCCACTGGACCGCGCGGCCGAGGGGTTCGCTTTGGCCTCGGATCGGAGCCGTGCCATGAAGGTGCAGATCGCCTTCTAAACGAGAGTTGGGCGCAGGAGGTCGGACTTGTCGCTAAACTCTGGCGATTGATGAGGCACTGATCGCTATGACGAAACGGAAGCTCGGTGCACCCGCGGCGAGCTTCATCGCCCGTCAGTCGACCTCGGGCGCCCCGGGAATGTCGTGGCGCACGCGGTCCCAGGCCAGACGCAGATGGCGACCCAGGATCTCGGTCAGGCGGGGGGCGTCGCGCGCCTCGAGGGCGGCGATCATCTCCTCGTGCTCGGTGACGGCACTGGCCCATTTCTCGGCCCCCTCGTGGCCGATGAAGCGGACCCTCTTCAGGCGGGTCTGCAGGCGCGCATGCACGTCCGACAGCGCCTCGTTCCGGGCCAGAGCCACGATGCCGGTATGGATCGCCTGGTTGACCTTGTAATAGGCCAGCCGGTCGCGCCGCGCGTAATGGGCCAGCATGTCGTCATGCAGGTTGCGGATGCGGGCGATACCCGCGTCGTCGGCCAACTGGCAGGCCAGCGCGCCCGCCTGCTGCTCCAGCATGCGCACGACCTCCAGCATGTCGCGGACCTCCTTGGCGCCGAAGGTCTTGACCACGGCGCCGCGGCTTGGGATCAACTCGACCAGACCCTCGCTGGCCAGATACTTAATTGCCTCGCGCAGGGGGGTGCGCGACACGCCCAGTTGCAGGCCGATCTGCCCTTCGTTCAGGCGCGCGCCGGGAGGCAGGTGCCCCTCGATGATCATGTCGCGCAGCCGGTTCAGGATGGCCTCGTGCAGGGGCAGGCGCTCGATGCGCTGTTCGCCCTGATCCGACATATCAAGATGATCCATGTGTCCCGCCTCCGACTGCCGTTCCCTCCGGCTAAGGCCGCGCCCTCCACAAGTCAATCTTGTTCATTGTCTTCTGTATACAGAATTATTGATGCGGTCGCGAGGCCATGCTAGCAATCGACAGGGAGATGATTCGGGGAGGGATCGATGACCACGATGCGCTGGAGCGCCCAGGACTGGCCGATCGCGGCGGCGATGATCCCGTTTCCGGGACAGCGCCCCGACGGCACGATCCTGCAGGATGCCGCCCCCGAGGTCTGGGCCCGCGACTTGCGCGCCGTGGCATTGGCGGGTTTCGACGCGGTCGATCCGACGGATGGCTGGCTGCGGATCGCCGACCTGACGCCCGACCGCCGGGCGGCGTTCATGGCGATCTGTGCGGATCTGGGCCTGTCGGTGCCAGCCCTCTCGACCGCGCGGCGCAGCGTCATCGATCCCGAGCGGGGGGCCGAGTATCTCGACTACGCGCATCGGGTCATCGACTGCGCGGCGGACCTGGGCATCGGGCATGTCAGCTTCGGCCTGTTCGGCCCGCTGACGGCGGCGCAGCGCGCCGCCCTGTGGTTCTGGACCGAGGCGGGCATGCAGAACCCCGACGACCCCGAGACCCGGGCGCTGGCCGTCACCCGCATCCGCGATCTGGGCCGCCATGCGCAGACCGCCGGCGTGCGGATCGCGCTGGAGATGTACGAGGACACCTATCTGGGCACCGCGCGCGAGGCCGTGCGCTTTGTCACCGACGTGGATCATCCGTCCGTGCAGCTGAATGTCGATATCGGCAATCTGATCCGCCTGCACCGCCCCGTCGAGCCCTGGGCCGAGATGATCGCGCTGTGCGCACCTCATGCCGGATATTGGCACGTCAAGAACTACTACCGGATGGAGGGCGCGGGGGGCACCGTGATGACCCATCCCGCGCCCCTGCTGGGCGGCACCATCGACTGGCGCGCCGCCATTGACCAGGCGCTGGACCTGGGCTTCGACAGCCCATTCCTGGTCGAGCATTATGGCGGGGACGGCCTGTCCGTCTGTGCCGAGAACCGTGATTACATCCGCCGCATCTTGGCGCAGAGGGAGGCCCGCGATGACATCCGTCCTTGACCGTCCCGAGGATTTCGCGGCCAGCGCCCTGTCCGGGTTCTGTGCGGCCTATCCCGGTCATGTGGTTTCCGTGCCCCATGGCGCGCTGCGCGCCGGGGCGGTGCCTCCGGGCAAGGTCGCCGTCGTCGTGGGCGGCGGGTCCGGGCATTACCCGGCCTTTCTGGGCTATGTCGGCACGGGTCTTGCGGATGCGGCGGTGGCGGGCGACGTCTTCGCCTCGCCCTCGACCAGCGCGATCGCCAGCGTGGCACGGGCGGCAGAGGCGGGGGGCGGCGTGATCCTGGGGTTCGGGAATTACGCGGGCGACGTGCTGAACTTTGGTGCGGCGGCCGAGCGTCTGCGCGCCGAGGGGATCGACGCGCGAATCCTGGCCGTGACCGATGACATCGCCAGCGCCGGTCCCGGTGATCGGGCCCGCCGCCGGGGGGTCGCGGGCGATCTGCTGGTCTTCAAGATCGCCGGTGCCGCCGCCGAGGCGGGTCTTGATCTGGACGCGGTGATGGATGTCGCCCTGCGCGCCAACAGCCGCACGATGTCCTTCGGGATGGCGTTCGACGGCTGCACCCTGCCGGGCCACGGAGCCCCGCTGTTCACCGTGCCCGCGGGGCAGGTGGCCCTGGGCCTGGGCATCCACGGAGAGCCCGGCATCCGCACCCAGCCTCTGGTGCCCGCCGCCGAACTGGCGCGGTTGCTGCTGGAGCCGTTGCTGGCGGAACGTCCGGCAGGCCAGGATGGCCGGGTCGCGGTGGTGCTGAACGGTCTGGGTCGCACCAAATACGAGGAACTGTTCGTCCTGTGGCATCACCTGACCGGGATGCTGAAGGATCACGGCCTGACCCCCGTCGCCCCCGAGATCGGCGAGTTCGTGACCAGCCTGGACATGGAGGGATGCTCCCTGTCGATCCTGTGGCTGGATGACGAACTCGAGGCCCTGTGGACCGCTCCTGCCGACACGCCGGCCTTTCGGCGCGGCTCGTCGGGTCAGGTCGCACCGCATCGGGGTGCCGTGCGCGTGGCCGATGCTGCTGCTGCCGTCCCGCAAGCCTCGGCAGCGGGGCGGGCGGCGGCGCCCTGCATCGCCCGGGTCATCGCGCGGCTGGCCGACGTGCTGGCCGGGGCCGAGGGCGAGCTGGGCCGCATCGACGCCATCGCGGGCGACGGCGATCACGGCCAAGGCATGGCGCGCGGTTCCGCCGCCGCAGCCGATGCGGCGCGGCAGGCGGTCGATGCAGGGGCAGGGCCGGGGACCGTCCTGGCGCTGGCCGGCGATGCCTGGGCGGATCGGGCGGGCGGCACGTCCGGCGCGCTGTGGGGCGTGGCCCTGCGGGCTTGGGGTCAGGTTCTGGGCGACGACGCGGCCCCCGATGCGGCTCGCGTGGCGCAGGGCGCGCGGGCGGCGCTGACGGCCGTCACGCGCTTGGGTGGCGCACAACCGGGCGACAAGACCCTGGTCGATGCCTTCGTCCCGCTGGTTGAGGCGCTGCAGACCACGGACGCACCCCTGGCGCAGGCCTGGAGCCGGGGGGCGCAGGCCGCGACGGACGCGGCAGATGCCACCGCCCATCTGACCCCGCGCCTTGGCCGCGCGCGGCCCTTGGCCGAACGCAGCATCGGCCATCCCGATGCGGGGGCCGTGTCGCTGGCGCTCTGCGCCCGGACCGTGGCCGAAGTGCTGGCCGATTGATTTTTCGCGCGGGCGCCGTCGCGCCCCCGCCTGACCCATGTTTCGACAGGAGGACTGCCCATGCGCATCGCGCTCGCCATCGGGGATGCCGGGGGCGTCGGCCCCGAACTGGCCGCCAAATTGCTGACCCATCCGGAGATGGCTGCCCATGACGTGATCGTCGCGGGCTGCGCCACGACGCTGGCGATGGGCGCGCGCCATGCGGGGGTCCGGCTGGACCTGCCGGTGATCCGCGCCGACCAGGTCGGTCCCGGCATGGCGGGGGGCCATGTGCTGCTGGATCTGGCCAATTGCCCCGCCGACCGCGTGGTTCTGGGCCAGTCCGACCCGGCAACCGGGGCGGCAAGCCTGCAGAACTTTGCCTGCGTGCTGCAGATGGCTCATGCGGGCATCGCGGACGCGGCGATGTTCACACCCTTCAACAAGCATTCGATGCGCCTGGCCCGTCCCGCTTATGTCGACGAGATCGGGTTCATCAACGCCATCCTGGACACCACCCGGAGCGGCCGCGAATTCAACGTGCTGGACGAGGTCTGGAACGCCCGCGTCACCAGCCACATCCCGCTGCGCGAGGTCGCGGCGGCAATGAACACCGACCGCATCCTGGCCAGCCTGCGCCTGACGGCCGAGGTGATGGCCGGCGCGGGCAAGCCCGGCGCGCGGATCGGCGTCGCGGCCCTGAACCCCCATGCGGGCGACGGCGGCAATTTCGGCCACGAGGATGACGAAATCCTGGCCCCCGCCGTGGCCGCCGCCCGGGCCGAGGGGATCGACGCCACCGGCCCGATCCCCTCCGACACCGTCTTCGTGCGCGCGGTGCGCGGCGAATTCGACGCGGTGCTGACCATGTATCACGATCAGGGCCAGATCGCGATGAAGCTGATGGGCTTCGACCGGGGCGTCACGCTGATCGCGGGCTACGGCTTTCCGATCGTGACCCCGGCACATGGCTCGGCCTTCGACATCGCGGGGCAGGGACGCGCCGATATGGGCGCCACGCTGATGGCCGCGCGCCTTGGTGTTGATCTGGCCCGCCTGAACCCCGATCGCGGTCCGGCGCGTGCGCTGCCCGCAGGCTGGGCGGATACCCATGCCACCATGGCTGCCCTGTAAGGGGCCGCCATAGCACACCCCCGCGCCATGCGGCGCGGGTCAACCTTGAGGGAGGAGACCCAAGATGACCCTGAAATCCGCACTGATCGCCGCCACCGCCATCGGCACCGCCGGCCCCGCTTTGGCCGAATGGGCGCCCACGCGCCCGATCGAATTCGTCGTCGCATCCGGCGCGGGCGGCGGCACCGACAACTTCGCCCGCACCATCCAGTCCGCGATGACCCGCAACGAGATCGTGGACCGCAACATGGTCGTGCTGAACAAGGGCGGCGGTTCGGGTGCCGAGGCGTTTCTCTATGCCCGCCAGAACGCCGCCGATCCGCACAAGCTGATCTTCGGCACCAATAACGTCTATCTGCTGCCGCATGTGGCGCAGCTGGCCTATTCCGCCGAGGATCTGCAGCCGGTCGCCGCGCTGGCGCTGGATGAATTCCTGATCTGGGTCAAGGCCGACGCGCCGTGGCAGACGCCGATGGAGCTGATCGAGGCCGCGATGGCCGAACCCGGCAGCATCGTGTTCGGCGGCAGCCAGTCCAAGGACACCGACGAGACGCTGGTCGCCCTGATCGAACAGACCACCGGGGCGGATTTCAAATACATCCCCTTCAACGGCGGCGGAGAGGTCGGCGTGCAGCTGGCCGGGGGCCATGTCGCGGCCAATGTCAACAACCCCAACGAGAATATCGGCCAGTGGCAGGCCGGCGCGATCCGACCGCTATGCGTGTTCTCGCCCGAGCGGATGGCGGAATCCGAGCCGGTCAGCGGCGACATGGGATGGCATGACATCCCCACCTGCGTCGAGCAGGGGCTGGACATCGAACGCTATCAGATGCCGCGCACGGTCTGGCTGCCCGCCGGGACCGAGCCCGAGGTGGTGGCGTATTATGAGGACATCCTGACCCAGGTGGCGGCGACCGCCGAATGGCAGGATTACCTGTCCAAGACCTCGCAGACCGCCGCCGCGCTGACCGGGGACGAGCTGACCGCCTTCATCGCGGAAAACGAGGCGGCGACCGTCACGGTGTTCGAGGCCGAGGGCTGGACCACCGCCGCCGCGCAGTGATGCCACGGGGCCACCCGGGCCGCAGCCCGGGTGGCACCTGTCACGACAACTCAAGGGGGGAGGGGCGCATGACCGTCAAACGCTATCAGGCCGAAATCGGCACGGCACTTGTGACCGGGGGTCTGGGGGTCGCTGCCATCATCGGCGCGGCCGAACTGGGGACCGGTTGGGGCGATCACGGCCCGCAGGCGGGGTATTTCCCCTTCTGGGTGGCGATCGTGCTGGTCGGGGCAAGCCTGTGGAATCTGGGCCGCGCCATCGTCACGCATCGCCAGGCGCTGCGCACGCCCCCCGACCCGCTGGACGACCCCGAGGATCCGTTCCTGCCCCGCGACCATCTGGGCCGCGTCGCGATGTTCCTGGCCGCCATGACCGCATTTGTCATCGGCACGCTGATGCTTGGCCTCTATGTCGCGGCGACGCTGTACATCGGGTGGAGCGCGTGGCGCCAGGGCGGGTTCCGCCCGTGGATCGGCCTGAGCCTTGGCGCGATCTTTGCCGTGGCGCTCTATGTCATCTTCGAGGTGACCTTTCAGATACCGCTGCTGAAGGGGCCGCTGGAGCCGCTTCTGGGCATCTACTAGGGAGCCGGGACCAATGGGCAATTTCGATCTGCTGATGCACGGGTTTTCCATCGCCATCACGCCGACGCATCTGATGCTGATGGTGGCGGGGGTGCTGATGGGACTGGTCGTCGGCGTGCTGCCGGGGCTGGGCGCGCCCAACGGGGTCTCGCTGCTGATCCCGCTGACCTTCGCGCTGGACCCGACCTCGGCCATCATCCTGCTGTCGTCGATGTATTGGGGGGCGCTGTTCGGCGGCTCGACCACCTCGATCCTCTTCAACATCCCCGGAGAGCCGTCCTCCGTCGCCACCACCTTCGACGGCTATCCGATGGCCCGGAACGGCGAGTCCACACGCGCGCTGACGCTGGCCTTCGTGTCGTCCGGCGTGGGGGCGCTGATGGGCATCATGGTCATCACCCTGCTGGCCGGATGGGCGTCGCAATTCGCGCTGAAATTCGGCGCGCCGGAATATTTCGCGGTCTATTTCCTGGCCTTCGCCGCCTTCATCGGCATGGGCAGCGCCTCGCCCGCCAAGACGCTGGTGTCGCTGACCACGGGACTGATCCTGGCCTCGGTGGGCATGGATACGGTGACCGGCGCGATCCGCTTGACCTATGGCTTCTCGGACCTTCTGGGGGGTGTCAGCTTTCTGGTGGTGGTCATCGGCCTCTTCGGCATCGGAGAGCTGCTGTCCACCGTGCAGGAGGGGCTGCGGTTCCGCGGAGTCAATTCCAAGATCGACCTGCGCGATGTTCTGAAGACCTTGGCCGAGCTGCCGCGATACTGGGCCACGACCCTGCGCTCGGGCCTGATCGGCATCTGGATGGGCATCACGCCGGGCGGGCCCACGGCGGCCAGCTTCATGTCCTATGGCGTCGCGCGGCAGGCCAGCCGCAAGGGCGCGGCCTTCGGCACCGGCCGCCCCGAGGGGATCGTCGCGCCCGAGACCGCCGACCACAGCGCGGGCACCTGCGCCATGCTGCCGATGCTGGCGCTTGGCGTGCCCTCGTCGGCCACGGCGGCGGTGATGATGGGTGGTCTGATGATCTGGGGCCTGACGCCGGGTCCGATGCTGTTCGCGACCCAGCCCGATTTCGTGTGGGGCCTGATCGCCAGCATGTACGTGTCGAACCTGCTGGGCGTCATCCTGGTGCTGGCGACGGTGCCGATGTTCGCGGCCCTGCTGCGCATCCCGTTCACCATCATCGGGCCGATGATCGTCGTGATCTGCTTCGTCGGCGCCTATACCGTCGGCAGCGCCACGTTCGATCTGTGGTTGGTCCTGGCCTTTGGTCTGGTCGGCTATGTCTTCAGCAAACTGGATTATCCGCTGGCGCCGCTGATCCTGGCCATGGTTCTGGGCCACAAGGCCGAGAACTCGTTCCATCAATCCATGCTGCTGTCGGACGGCTCGCTTGGGATCTTCTTTGCCAATCCGCTGGTGACGGGGATCATGATGGTGGCGCTGGCGCTGCTGATCCTGCCCAAGACGCTTGGCCTGGCGCTGAGCCTGCGCCGCCGCAAGGAGATCGCGCCATGAACCTGGATCACCATTTCGCCGCCCGCCGCACCCGCACGGTCGACTGCATCATCGTCGGGACCGGCGGCTTCGGCCGCAGCTTCCTGGCACAGGCGCGGCGCGTGCAGGGCCTGTCCTGCCGGATCGCCATCGACCGCGAGGCATCTGTCGCCGCGTCGGCCCTGACCTCGGTCGGCGTCGATCCAGGCCGGATCGTCGCCTGCATGGACGCGGCGCAGGCTCGTGCCGCGTGGGATGCGGGCCACTGGATCGCCGCCGCCGATCTGGCGGTAACAGAGGGTCTGCCCGTCGATGTCGTGCTGGAGGCCACCGGCGACCCCGAGGCGGGCGCGCGCCATGCGCGGATGGCCATCGAGGCCGACCGCCACGTGGTCATGGTCACCAAGGAGACCGACAGCGTCGTGGGGCCGATCCTGTCGCGCATGGCGCGCGCGCGGGGCAGGGTGGTGACGCCGGTGGATGGCGATCAACCCAGCCTGTTGATCGGGCTGGCAACCTGGGCGCAGGTGATCGGGCTGGACGTGATCGCGGCGGGCAAGTCCAGCGAATACGATTTCGTCTTCGATCCCGCCACGGGCGGGCTGACCAGCAACGGCCATTCGATTGACGCGCCTGGCCTGTCCGACTGGCTGATGCCCGACGAGCGCCCTTGGGCCGATATCGCGCAGGCTCGCGCGGATCTGGCCGCCGCCCTGCCGCAGCGCGCCGTGCCGGATCTGTGCGAACTGACGCTGGTCGCCAACGCGCTTGGGCTGCTGCCCGACCGCGCCGACCTGCACGCGCCCATCGCCCGCATCGCCGAGGTGGCGGACCTGATGACCGATCGCGGCGGCCTGCTAACCGGGCAGGGGCGTCTGGACGTGTTCCACTGCCTGCGCCTGCCCGGCGAGGCCAGCTTTGCGGGCGGCGTGTTCGTCACCGTCGCCTGCGACGATCCCGAGACGTGGGGGATGCTGGCCGAAAAGGGACATGTTGTCTCGACCGACGGGCGCACGGCGATGATCGGCCTGCCGCGCCATCTGCTGGGGCTGGAGGCCGCGACGACCGTGTTCGAGGCCGCGCTGAGGGCGACCTCCTCGGGTGCGGTCGCGCCTCGGCCGGTGATCGACCTGACGGCCTTCGCGGATGCGGACCTGTCCGCCGGCACGGTGCTGACGGCCATGGGGCATCACCACACCATCGCCCATGTCTCGGGCCGGATGACCCCCGCGCGGGCCTTGGGCGATGACGTGCCGATCCCCTATTATCTTGCCGCCGGCCGCGCCTTGCGGCGCGATGTCCGGGCGGGCAGGCCCATCCTGTGCGGCGATGTCGATCTGGACGAGGGGTCCCACTTGCTGCGGTTGCGCCGCCAGCAGGACAACGTCACCGACTGGACGCCGACCTGACGGTCAGGCCTGCGGTGCCGAAGGGCAGCTGTCGTCCCTGCGCCGATCGGCAAATTTGGGATATTGGACCAGACCATCGCCATGCCCCGCTGCCGCGGCCCTAAGGTCGGCAAGGACAGCCCTGCCACCGCCATTGCAGCGGCTGACGATCGGACAAAACGCATCTTAGCCAGCGCTCGCCAACATCTTCGCCCGAGCCTTTCCGTTCAACATGATACACACCCTGCCGCGTGGAACGGCTCCCACGCGGCAGGGTGTGCAGCAGGTCAACACCGGAAGGCTTTGGGTCCAATCCTGATCCCATAGTTACCGCCAATCCGTGCTTCGGCGGCTTGTGCGGCAACCGGCCGCTCATCACCACGGCGACACGCGCCCCCAACTGGCGGCAATAACCTGCGACCTGGATCAGCGGGCCTCTGCCCACTGACCCGAAGCGCGTTCAGTCGGCGATCACGTCCTGGCGCTGCTGGCCTAGGCCGTCGATGCCCAGCTCGACCACGTCTCCGGCCTTCAGGAACCGCTGCGGGCGCATGCCCATGCCCACGCCCGGCGGTGTCCCCGTCGAGATCACGTCGCCCGGGTGCAGCGTCATGAACTGGCTTAGGTAATGGATCAGGAAGGGCACCTGATAGACCATCGTCCGGGTCGAGCCGTCCTGCATTTTCGCGCCGTTCACGCTCAGCCACATGCTCAGGTCCTGCGGGTCGGCGACCTCGTCGGGGGTGACGAGCCAGGGGCCCAGCTGGCCGAAATTGTCGCAGGACTTGCCCTTGGTCCACTGGCCCGCACGTTCGGTCTGGAAGGCGCGCTCGGACACATCGTTCGTCACCGCGAAGCCCGCGACATGGGACATGGCCTCGGCCTCGGTCACATATTTGGCGGGCGTGCCGATGATGACGGCCAACTCGACCTCCCAATCGGTCTTCTCGCTGCCGCGCGGGATGACGATCGGATCGTCGGGGCCGCAGATGGCGCTGGTGGCCTTCATGAAGATCACCGGCTCGGGCGGGACCTCCATGCCGGATTCGGCGGCATGGTCGGCATAGTTCAGGCCGATGCAGATGAACTTGCCGGTGCCCGCCACCGGGGGGCCGAGGCGCGGGTTCCCCTCGACCAGCGGCAGCGAGGCCGGGTCCAGGGCGGCCAGACGGGCCAGCGTGTCGGCATGCAGATGCGCGCCCGACAGGTCGGGGACATGTGCGGAGAGGTCGCGGATCCGGCCCTCGGCATCGATCAGGCCGGGTGTCTCGGCACCCTTGGCCCCAAAGCGAACAAGTTTCATGTCGTCTCCCTCGGATCAGATGGTCCAGCCGCCGTCGATGCAGACGGCCTGGCCCGTGGTATAGGTTGCGCCGGCCAGATACACGGCCAGATCGGCGATTTCCTCGGCCCGGGCGATGCGCCCCATGGGCTGGCGGGCGACGAAGGCGGCGCGGGCGGCCTCGGCGTCGCCGGTCGCGGCGAGGCGCTGCTCCAGCGAGGGCGACTGCACGGTGCCGGGGCAGATCGCATTGCAGCGGATGCCCTGGCCGACATAATCCGCCGCGACCGACTTGGTCAGCCCCAGCACGGCGGCCTTGGTCGTCGAATAGGCCAAGCGGTTGGGCACCCCCTTCACCGAGGACGCGACCGAGGACATGTTGATGATCGCCCCCGCTCCCCGGTCGATCATGCCCGGCAGCACGGCCCGGATCATCCGCACCATCGCGCGCACGTTCAGATCGAAGGCAAAGTCCAGATCGGCATCGGGCATGTCCAGGATGCTGCCCGCATGGACCACGCCCGCGCAGTTGAAGAGCACGTCCACCGGTCCCAGAGCGGCGCAGAATTCCGTCACCGCCGCGCTGTCCAGAACGTCGAGGCGCGCCGTCCGGCAGCCCTCCAGCCCGGACAGGCCGTCCCCGTTGATGTCGGTCGCGGTGACCTGGGCGCCCGCGCGGAGGAAGGCCTCTGCACTGGCACGGCCGATCCCCTGGGCGGCGGCGGTGATCAGGACGCGCTGTCCGGCAAGGCCTGTAGCTGTCATGGGTCTTCCTTTCACTTACATCACCGCGCCGATCTGCCAGGGCACGAACTCGACCGCGCCGAAGCCCTGCGCCTCGCTTTTCGTCTCGGTGCCCGACGCGGTCGCCAGCATCAGCTCGAAGATCTCGCGGCCCTTCTCCTTCAAGGTGACCCCGGACAGGATCGTTCCGCAATCGACATCCATGTCCGGCTCCATCCGGCGCCACAGGTCGGGGTTCGAGGCGATCTTGATGCAGGGCACGGGGCGGTATCCCGACACGCTGCCCCGCCCGGTGGTGAAGGCGATCAGGTTGGCGCCCGATGCCACCTGCCCGGTGACCGAGCAGGGATCATAGCCGGGGCTGTCCATGAAGACAAAGCCCGGCCGGTCGATGGGTTCGCCATAGCGATAGACCGCCGAGAGGGGCGCGCTGCCGCCCTTGGCCACGGCGCCCAGGCTCTTCTCCAGGATCGTGGTCAGGCCGCCGCGCTTGTTGCCGGGCGAGGGGTTGTTGTCCATCTCGCCAAAATTGCGGGCGGTGTACTCCTCCCACCACTTGATCAGGTCGATCAGCTTGCGACCGGTGTCCGCATCGGCCCGGCGCGTCAGCAGATGTTCGGCGCCGTAGATCTCGGAGGTTTCCGACAGGATCGAGATGCCCCCCTGCGCGACCAGCAGGTCAGACGCGATGCCGAGCGCGGGGTTGGCGGTGATGCCCGAATAGCCGTCCGATCCGCCGCACTGCATGCCCAGCACCAGTTTCGAGGCCGGTGCGGTCTGGCGCGTGGCGCGGTTCGCCTCGGCGGCCAGGTCGCGCAGCACGGCCACACCCTTGTCGACGGTGGCGCGCGTGCCTCCGGTCTGCTGGATGGTCATGTAGCGGAAGCGTGCGCTGTCCTTCAGCGCCTGCCGGTCGATCAGGTCGGGGATCTGCATGACCTCGCAGCCCAGACCCACCATCAGGATCGCGCCGAAGTTCGGGTTGTGGCCATAGCCAGCGATGGTGCGGAACAGCGTCTCGTATCCCTCGCCCTTCCCGGACATGCCGCAGCCGGTGCCGTGCACGATGGGCACGATGCCGTCGACATGGGGGTAATCGGCCAGCCATCCCTGACGCTCGGCCTCTTCCGCGATGAAGCGCGCGACGGACCCCGCGCAGTTCACCGAGGTCAGGATGCCGATATAGTTGCGCGTCCCCACCCGGCCCGAGGGGCGGTGGAACCCCTGGAACGAGGCCAAGTCGTCGAGGCCGGGCAGCGGCTCCACGGCGCTGCCGAACCCGTAATCCTGCCGATGCGCGCCCATGCCCAGATTTTGCGTATGCACATGCGCGCCCGCAGCGATGGCCTGCGTGGCCGTGCCGATGACCTGGCCGTATTTCAGCACCGGCTCGCCCGCCGCGATAGGGCGGAGGGCGATCTTGTGGCCCGCGGGGATTGCCTCGGCGGCGACCGTGTCACCCGCGACGGGCGCCCCCGGGGCCAGAGGCGTCAGGGCCACCATGATGTTGTCGCGGTCGTGCAGGTGGATGGCGGTCGGAACGGGATGTGTCACGGGGTCACCAGGATCTTGACGATGTCGTTGCGGTCATGAACCAGCGCGGGGAACCGGGTGGGCAGATCGGCCAGAGGCACGACATCCGACACGAGCGCGTCGGTGGGGATCAGCCCATCGCGGATGGCCGCGATGACGCGGTCGAAATCGGACTGCAGCGCATTGCGGCTGCCGAGGATGCGCGCTTCGCGCTTGTGGAATTCGGCGTCCGAAAAGCCGATGTCGCCTTTCACCACGCTGACCAGAACCGTGGTCCCGCCATGGGCGAGCAGGGGAAAGCCCGCCTCGATCGCCCTGGCGCTGCCCGTGGCGTCGAAAACCGCGTCGAACCCCTCGGCCAGATCGCCGCTGAGGATGTCATCGCCGGGGCGGTGAAGGCGGTCGAACCCGCACAGGCGCTTGGCCAGGGCCAGCCGTTCGTCGCTGAGGTCCATCAGGTGCACCTCGGCCCCGGCCAGCCGGGCGAACAGGGCGGTGCCAAGCCCGATAGGCCCCGCGCCAGTCACCAATGCCAGATCACCCTTGCCCACGCCCGACCGGGCGACGGCATGCGCGCCGATGGCCAGGAACTCGACCATCGCGGCCTGCCGCACGCTCAGGCCGTCGGCAGGGTAGAGGTTGCTCACTGGCACCGCGATGCGCGCGCACATGCCGCCATCGCGATGCACCCCCAGGACCGCGATCGAGGCGCAGCAGTTGGGCTTGCCGCGTCTGCAGGCGCGACATGTCCCACAGGACAGATAGGGGTTCACGACGACCAGCCGACCGGTCTCGGGTCCGCTGACGACATGGCCCGACAGCTCGTGCCCGATCACCCGGGGGTAATCCAGATAGGGGTGCTTGCCTTCGAAGATATGATAATCGGTGCCGCAGATCCCGATCGCGGCGATGTCCACCAGCACCCAGCCCTCGGGGGCCTCGGTCGGGCGGGGGCGAGAGACGACGTCGAACTGGCCCGGCTTCAGGCAGATGCCACAGTCCATCATGGCGGTCGTGTCGTCCTTCATTGCGCGGCCTCGATCGGGCGCGCGGTCCAGCCGCCGGGCAGTTCGCCCTTCACGATCAGGCTGAGGACGTCGTCCTTGCTCACCTCGGTGATGGCATGGGCCCCGACGACACGGCCCTTGTTCATCACCACGACCCGGTCGCACAGGTCGAAGACGTCATGGATGTCGTGGCTGACCAGAAAGATGCCGATGCCATCGGCCTGCAGCTTGCGGATCAGATCGGCGACCATCGCGGTCTCCGACGGCCCGAGGGCCGCCGTCGGCTCGTCCATGATCAGGATGCGGGTGTCGAAATAGATCGCGCGCGCGATCGCGATGACCTGCCGCTGCCCCCCCGACAGGCTGGACACGGGATCGCGCAAGTTCGTGAAGTTCGGGTTTAGCCGGGCCAGCACCTCGCGGGCGGCGCGCAGCATGGCGGCGTCGTCCAGGTTGCCGAACCGGGTCTTCAGCTCGCGGCCCAGGAACAGGTTGCTGGGCGCATCCAGATGGTCGGCCAGCGCCAGCGTCTGATAGATCGTCTCGATCCCCCTCGCGCGGGCATCGTTGGGCTCGGCGAAGGTCACCGCCTCGCCGTTGACGCGGATCTCGCCGCTGCTGGGCGTCATCGCGCCCGACAGGATGCGCATCAGGCAGGACTTTCCCGCGCCGTTATGCCCCAGCAGGCCCACGACCTCGCCCGGATAGAGGCTGACGGAGACATGGTCGACGGCCCGGACGCCGCCGAAGTTCTTTTCGATGTCGGTCATCTGGACCAGCGGCTGGAGTGACATGGCCTGCCCTTTGCAACGTGTCGTCAATGGGGGGCCGGGGTAGCGGCCCCCGGCAGGATCAATAGAGGACGTTCTGCGCCTCGTCGGACTCGATGTTGTCCTGATCGACCATCACGACGCCCGTGTTGATGAACGGCTCGACCGTCTCGCCCGCGATGATATCCATGACAGCCTGTACGCCCAATTCGCCCATGGCGAAGGACCCTTGCACGGCCGTCGCCGTCAGCACGCGGTCGCGCACGAACTGCTGCAGGTCCTCGTTGCCGTCGAAGCCCAGGGCCGTCAACTGGCCCGCCCTCCCGGCCTGGGTGATGGCGCGGCCCATGCCGACGGCGGTCGGCTCGTTCGCGCCGAAGATGCCGACCAGATCCGGGTTCGAGGCCAGCATGTCGGTGGTCTGGTTCAGCGCATTGGCCATCTGGCTCTGCGAATAGAGCGGGCCGACGATCTCCAGCTCGGAATTGGCTTCCAAGTACTCGGTGAAACAGCCCACGCGGCCGATCTCCGACCCCACGCCCGCGACATAGGACATGATGCCGACCTTGCCGGTCGTCCCGGCCTCGTCGATCATGCGCTGCGCGACCTGTTCGCCGGCGGCACAGTTGTCGGTGGACAGGAAGGCCTGAAAGCTGCCCTCGGCCCCCTCACCCAGGGTGCTGTCGATGATGACGACCGGAATGCCGGATTCGTAGGCGCGCTGCACCACGGGGATCAGGGCCTCGGGATCGGACGGGGCCAGCACCAGTCCGGCCACGCCGCGGTTGATGGCGTTCTCGACCAGGTTGACCTGGTCGGCCACCGCGCTTTCGGCCGTCGGACCGTCGAAGCTGAGGGTATGTTCCGACTGACCCTCGATCGCGGCCTGTGCGCCCAGGTTCACGTTCTGCCAGAAGTTCGAGTTGGTCGTCTTGACGATGACCGCGATCTCTCCGGCCTGCGCCGCAGCCGCGGTAAGTGCCAAGGCCGATACGGCAAGACAGGTCTTCAGCAATGTCATCTTGGTTCCTCCTCCGATGATGATGGTGTTGCGGCTCAGCGCCGGTTGCGGACCTGGTCGATCCAGACGGCACCGATGACGACCAGCCCGATGACGATCTGCTGGATGAAGGCCGACACGCCGGACATGTTCAGACCGTTCCTGAGGATGCCGATGATGAAGGCCCCGATCATCGTGCCCGCGATCGTGCCCACGCCGCCCGACAGCGAGGCGCCCCCGATCACCGCCGCCGCGATCGCGTCCAGCTCGTACATCACGCCCTCGCTTGGCTGGGCGGTGACCAGACGCGACATCAGCACGTTGCCCGCCAGCCCCGCCAGCGCGCCGGACATCGTGTAGGCATACATCTTGGTCCAGTCGACATTGACGCCCGACAGCCGCGCGGCCTCCTCGTTCGAGCCGGTGGCATAGATATGGCGCCCGATCTGGCGGCGGCGCAGCAGATAGGTCGCGGCGATCGCCATGATCAGCAGCAGGATCGCCGGATAGGGGATGCCGGGAAAGATCACGCGGGGAAAGCCGTTCGGCTGCATCTCGACCACGCGAAACAGCGCGCCGTTGCCAAGCCGCCCGAAGCCCGCGCCCAGTTGCGAGATGGGGGTGGCCCCGGTCAGCTGCAGCGCCATGCCGCGCGCGATCAGCATCATGCCAAGAGTGGCCACGAAGGGCGGGATGCGCAGTCGCGTGATGACGAAGCCGTTGAACGCCCCGCAGGCGGCCCCCGCCAGGACGCCCACGCACATCGCGGGAATGACCGGCAGACCCGCCTTGACGGCCATCGCCGAGACCACGCCCGACAGGGCCAGCACCGACCCGACCGACAGATCGATGCCGCCGGTGATGATCACCATCGTCAGCCCGATCCCCAGAAGCCCGATCACCGATGTCTGCAGCAGCACCGTCAGCCCGTTGTTGACCGACAGGAAGGACGGGCTGGCCAGTGCGAACCCGATG
Source organism: Paracoccus gahaiensis (assembly GCF_005048225.1). Classification (GTDB taxonomy): domain Bacteria; phylum Pseudomonadota; class Alphaproteobacteria; order Rhodobacterales; family Rhodobacteraceae; genus Paracoccus; species Paracoccus gahaiensis. The sequence goes on along the minus strand of NZ_SUNI01000010.1, from coordinate 40,135 downwards.
ATCAGCAGCAGCAGCGTCAGCAGGGCAGACGCACGGTGCAGCTGGTCGCGGGCCATGCTCAGCCTGCGCTCTTTCCCGTTCGCCCAGGGCTTGCTTGCGTCCGTCATCGTTCCTCCCCGACCGATCGCGTCCGAATATGGGCCAAGGATGTGCACGCGCCTTGCACCTGTCAATTGTTTTTAATAATTTAGGACAAGAACCGTTAGGGAAAGGAAACGCTCGTGGCCCGCAGCGACACGCGCTATCGTGAGGCGTATAACCGCCTTCTGGATCACTGCGCGGCCCTGTCCGCCGGGACGCCTCTGCCCGCCGAGACCGTGCTGAGCGAGATCGCGGGTGTCAGCCGCACGGTGGTGCGCCGCTGCCTGGCGCGGCTGTCGGACCTCGGGGTGATCGCGCTGGACGGTCGTGCCAAGTATCTGCTGCGCGTCCCGGGACCGGAGGATCGCATCGACGTGACCCGAAGCCCTGACGGGCGGGAGGATCTGGAGCAGCGATTCCTCGATTGGATCCTGCGCTTCGACGTGCCTGCCGAAACGCCGCTGTCGGTGGCCGAGCTGGCCCGCACCTTCGGGGTGACGCAGCATCAGCTGAACGAGTTCCTGGCCGGTCTCAGCCGGTTCGGGCTGGTGGCCCGCCGGCCAAGGGGCGGCTGGATGCTGCGGGGCTTCACGAAGGATTTCGCGATCGAGCTGTCGGATTTCCGCCTCGTGCTCGAGCTGGATGCGATCGCCAAGCTGGTCGAGGCGCCAGTCGATCATCCCGTCTGGCAGCGGCTGGCCGACCTGCGCGAACGCCATCTGATCCTGGCCAGCCAGATCGACACGCATTTCCACGCGTTTTCGAAGCTGGACGAGGCCTTCCACGAGGCCATCAACGATATCGTCCGCAACCGTTTCGTGGCCGAGTTCCAGAAGGTCATCTCCCTGATCTTCCACTATCATTACATGTGGGACAAGACCGAGGAGAAACAGCGCAACGCCGCCGCGATCCAGGAACACCTGGCGGTGATCGACGCGCTCGAGGCCCGCGATGCCAACCGCGCGGCCGAGGCGGCGCGACGGCATCTGCGGACCTCCAGGTCGACCTTGCTGTCATCGCTGCGCCATCACGATCTGGGTTAGCGAAGCGCCTCCAGATTGCGGCGCAGGGTCGCCGGATTGGCCGTCCCCAGCAGCACGGCCGTGGCGGCCGGATGATCGCGCGCGAACCGTAGCGCCGCAGTGGCAAGCGGCATGCCCTGTGCTGCAGCTTCGTCCTGCAACTCGGCAACGCGGTCCAGCACGTTCTGCGGGGCCGGGCCATAGTCATAGGTCGCGCCCGGCACCGGGCCGGTCGCCAGAATGCCGGAGTTGAAGATCCCGCCCAGCACCAGACTGGTCCCCGCCGCGCGGCAGCGCGGCACCAGCGCGTCCTCGGCCGAACGGTCCAGCAGGGTCAGCCGACCCGCCAGAAGGATCGCGTCCAGGGGGCCGTGATCCATCACCTGCAGGCAGATTTCGAATTCGTTGACGCCAAGGCCGAAGGCGCCGATGCGCCCGGCTTCCTTCAGCCGGACCAACCGTTCATAACCGGATCCCAGAAAATCCTGCAGATGCCGGTCGTTGTCCGCGCCATGAGTATAGGGCCCCAGGTCGTGGACATAGACGATATCGACATGCCGCACCCCTAGCCGCTCGAGGCTCTGCTCGAAGCTCTCCTCGATCCCGTCACCGGAATAATCGTAGCGCACATCGTTTTGAGCCGGACGGACATAGCTGTCGGCTTCCTGGATGGGGGCGATGGCGGGGGACAGCACGCGGCCCACCTTGGTGGACAGCGCAAAGCCCTGCCGCCCGGCCAGGAAGCGGCCCAAGCGCTGTTCCGACAGGCCGCGCCCGTAATGGGGCGCCGTATCGAAATAGCGGATACCGGCATCCCATGCCGCCTGCAGCACCTGCCGGGCATCGTCATCCGCAACCTCCCGATACAGATTGCCGATGCTTGCGCAGCCAAAGGCAATTTCGGTGACCTGTACCTTGGTCTGGCCGATCCTGTTGGTCTTCATGCCCCCTCCTGTTCCCTCACGTGATGCGTTGACACCCGGCGACCTCCTTCATACGGTTTATTATGATTTAGTACACGACCGGCAAGGACATTCTTGTGATCATCGATGCTCATCAGCATTTCTGGCAGATCGCGCGGGGCGACTATGATTGGATGACGGATGAGGTCGCGGCCCTCCGGCGCGACCTCCTGCCCGCGGAGCTGGAGCCGCTGGCGCGTGCCGCGGGCGTGACCGGCACGGTCCTGGTGCAGGCCGCCCCCACGGTCGACGAGACGCTGTTCCTGCTGGATCTGGCCGACAGCTCGCCGCTGGTGCGCGGTGTCGTCGGGTGGATCGACCTGACCGGCGATGTCAGGGCGCAACTGTCGCGGATCACCCATCCTGCCCTGCGGGGCATCCGACCGATGTTGCAGGACATCGATGACACCGACTGGATCCTGCAGGATGGCGTGATCGACGGGCTGCGCCAGGTGGCCGATGCCGGGCTGCGCCTGGATGCGCTGATCACCCCCCGCCACCTGCCCCTGATCGACAGGCTGGCCCGCCGGCTGCCGGAATTGCCCATCGCCATCGATCATTGCGCCAAGCCGGTCTTCGACGGGGGCGACCCTGGCCAGGAATGGCGCCATGGCATGACCGCATTGGCCGCCCATGCGCAGGTCTTCTGCAAGCTGTCGGGGCTGGCCACCGAATACGGCCCCGGCTGGTCCGTCGACACTCTGCGCCCGGTCTTCGATCATGTGCTGGCGGCCTTCGGGCCCGCCCGACTGATCTGGGGCAGCGATTGGCCCGTGCTGGAGCTGGCCGGGTCCTATCCCGACTGGCTGACCGTCGCCCAGGATCTGACCGATACGCTGCCGGAGGCCGATCGTGCCCTCATCTTCGGTCGGACCGCACTGCGTTTCTATGGTTTGGACTGAGCGCTTGGGGGAAAGTAGGACCTCATTCGCGCAGTGGAACCGCGACCCGATCAAAGCCGTGGGAGGAAAAATAATGATGCGTGAGACGGTGGATTGCCTGTTCTTGCCATCCGTTCCGCCGCCCGCCTGCGTCGGAATGCCGACTGGTTCGACACGCCCCGGATCTGACGACGCCCCTGAAAGGACCATGTCATGCTGAAGACCCTGAACCCCCTGCTGTCCGGCGAGCTGCTGGCGATCCTGGCCAATATGGGCCATGGCGACGAGATCGCCATCACCGATGCCAACTTTCCCGCTGACAGCATGGCGCAACGGCTGGTACGCCTTCCCGGCATCAGCGCGACCGATGCGCTGGACGCGGTGCTGTCCCTGCTGCCCCTGGACGATTTCGTCGATCACCCCGCCGCCGCCATGGACGCGCCGGGCGAGACGCCCCCGATCTATCCCGAGTTCGAGGCCGCGCTGGTCCGCGCCGAAGGCCGCCCGCTGACGCTGGAGCCCGTCGAGCGTTTCGCCTTCTACGAGCGCACCCGCGCCGCCTATGCCGTCATCGCCACGGGCGAACGCAGGCTTTATGCGAATATCATCCTGAAAAAGGGTGTGCTGAGGGTCTCGAAGACTTGATGTGCATCAGCGATGCCTGACTCACGATCCCTGGAAAAATACGAGTAACTTGGCGGTCGCCGGTCAACGTGCAGACGGGCTGCGGTTGAACTTTTCAGAGCCGTTCGCTCGTGTCCGCTTCAGCGGAGCGAGGTTAGAAATAGCAGCAGCGTGCAATTGAACGGCGATCTGGCGATCCTATCCGCCACCCTGCGCCCCAAGGAACGTTCCGGATCTGACAGATCATGAATAATTGATGAATGTTTCCGGCCAGCTTCCTCATGAATTTCTGACCGCAGGTCTGCATCCGACGGTAGCCTGGCCAAAGCTTGGGCCTGCTGATAAAAAGGCGCAGTTTCAGCACCGTCCTGAGTAAGGATGCGCAGCGGCCGAGGGGAATGACGGGCCGTGATTGGGCATGCGCTGCTCCCCAAGCTTGGACCGCCGGATGCTGGAGTTTTCCGGCTCGGTCATGGCGACGGGCTGGCTGCGCCGCCGGGATAATGCAGGGCGATCGGGACGTTATATCCGATCGCACTATGAGGTCGGTCCTCGTTTTAGTGCCTACGCCAAGTCTCCAGTTTTTCCTGCGCGTCCGCAAGGCTCATGAAGTTGCCATTGGTGCGCCACCGGTCCGAGCGGCAATGGAGACGCGCATTCAGGCATTCGGACCGGAGCTTGCTGTTGAACGCCTCGATAAAGCCATTGTCGGTGGGCTTTCCAGGGCGTGAGAAGTCCAGGGTGACGTCGTTGGCGTAGGCCCACAGGTCGAGATCGCGAGAGATAAATTCGCTGCCATTGTCGACCCGGATCGTCCTGGGATAGCCGACCTTGGCACAGACCCGTTCCAGTGTCCGGAGTACATCCTCACCGCGGTAAGCGAAGCGCGGGTCGGCTGCTGGACAGAAACGGGAATGCGTATCCACGATCGTCAGGATCCGCAGCTTGTTGCCGAGGGCGAGTTGGTCATGAACATTCGCCGGGAAAACAGTCCCCCGGACTGTTTTCTGCCCCGGCTCAGTCCATGGCCCAGACATCGTTCGGCCCGACAGCCTCCTGGCGATCGTCTCGCAGCTTGGCCTTCACCCGACGTTTCGGGTTCTTGTTCCTGAGCTGCAGACCCAACTCATTGTAAATCCTGCGCGTCTTCTTGATGTTCACCTGCCAGCCCTCCCGTCGCAGCAAGACATGGACACGCCGATATCCGTAGCGCACCCGTGCTTCGCAAATCTCCCGGATCCTCAGTTCCAATGCGGCCTGCCCGGTTCGGCGGGACTTGTAGTGGTAGCTCGACGGGTCGAAGCGCAGGGCCTCACATGCCCGGCGGATCGATATGCCCCCGCCCGCCAACATCCCGTCGACCAGTTCCCGTGTCCGGGCAGGGTGAGACAGCAGGCGCCACCGGTTCAAGCCGGCTGGCGAACGAGCTTTCAGCGGATGACGTGCCTCGCGACGTCTCCCGGTCGAGGGTCAGGTCGGCGACGATCTTCTTGAGCTTGCTGTTCTCCCTCGCCATTGTCCTCGAACCGGTGGCGGACAATGGCTCGATCCAGCGCCTTCAGCCGGCGCATCTCGTCCGGCAGCAAACCGCCATAGCGCGTTCGTCGGGTGAACAGTCCACCGGACTGTCCACTGAGCCTCCTTACTCCAGTTGAAGGAGGTCGCCCGGCTGATCCCCGCCTTGCGGCAGACCTCCGCGACTGGTGTCCCTTCCTCGCCCTGCTTCAGGACAAACGCCTTTTGCGCTTCCGTGAACCTCGGTGCCTTCATCGTTCCCAACTCCTCTCCCAGCTAGGGAAGGTTAGCCGAAAACTCCAGTTTCAAACGGTCAAGTTCTCAGGGGGCAGAGCAACCATCGCAAACGCGATCCTCAAAACCAGCAAGACATGGCGACCTCTGGCCGGCTGATAGACACAATTGCTACCCTCCCTAACCTAGATCTTCCCCCGCCAGCAGAACTGCCTGCGTGCGGTTTTTTGCACCCAGCTTTCGACACAGGGTCTTGACGTGCAGCTTGATCGTCACCTCCTGCAGATCCAGATCGCGGGCGATTTCCTTGTTCGACTTGCCTTGGCGCAAACCCGTCAGCACATCCGCCTCGCGCTTGGTCAGCTTGCTTGCCGAAGGCGCGGTGTTTTCCATCATCAGGTCGCAAGGTGCAAACACGCTGCCGGTCCGGATAAAGGCGATTGCCGCCGCAAGGCCGCGCGCACTGAAGGTTTTGGGAAGAAAGCCCGCTGCGCCGGCCGAAAGCGCCTGCTTTGCAAGCGTTGCAGAGACAGACCCCGTCAGCATCGCCACAGGGACATGCGGAAAGGCGGTGCGCATCCTGACCAGCCCCTCGAGCCCATTCATGCCCGGCATGTCGTAGTCCAGCAGCACAAGGTCGAACTTGTCAGGCTCGGCTTCCAGTGTCGTCAAAGCCCCGCCGAGGGTTTCCACCTCGCTGATCTCGTAAGCCCCGTCGATCCGCAGCAGACTTGCCAGCGCCTCGCGCACGAGGGCGTGGTCGTCTGCAAGCAATATGTTCATGTGCTCGGCCCTCACGTCGAATTTGTTGCTTCAGGTTACGCGCGTTTGTTTAAGGGCATGTTCAGGCGGCAGAATATTGCGATGCGGTCTGCAGACCCTTCACAAGGGTGCCGACCTCCTGAAGAAGCTGTGACAGGTCTGCAGCAGCAGCGTCCTGGCGCAGTGCGACCTCGAGTTGACTGAGCGTGCCGTGCAGCGTGCTGTAGCCTCCGAGTGCGGCGGTTCCTGCGACACGATGCACGCGTGCGGCAAGGTCGGCCTGATGAAGGTCCAGGTCGAGCAGTTCGATCTGCAACTCCTCGTCGATCCGCCGCAGGATCTGCGAGGGAAGTGGCGGACGCTGCGCCGCATCCTGACGCGGCGCCCCGGTCATCGCCTCGAGAAGGTCCGACAGATCGCGCAGCTGCAGCGGCTTGACAAGAACATGCTCCATTCCGGCGGCGCGAAAGCCTGCGATATCTTCGGGAAGGGCATGGGCCGTCACCGCGACGATCCGGGTCTGTCGGTTCGCACCTGCGGTTCTGATGCGCCGTGCAGCACCGACACCGTTCAGCCGCGGCATGCTGATATCCATCAGGATCAGGTCCATCGGCAGCGTTTCGGCGATCTCGCAGGCGGCCAGCCCATCGGGGGCTTCGACCACGTCGCAGTCGAGATGGCGCAGCATGTCCGACACCACGAACCGGTTGATCTCGTTGTCATCCACGACAAGCACCCGAAGCCGGTACGCGGATGGCACCCCCTTGACGGGGGCGACGGGCCGCTCGAGCGGATCGGCCAGAGGCAGGCAGAAGTTGACCGAGAAGATCGTCCCTTCGCCCAGCACACTCTCGACATCGACCTGCCCGTTCAGCGTTCCGACGAGGGTCCGGACGATGGACAGGCCCAGCCCAGTCCCTTCGGCGCGGTCGAACGTCGTGTCGAGTGTGATGAAATCATCGAAGATCCGGTCCAGATCATCCGGCGCGATGCCGATGCCGGTATCCGATACCCTCAGCTCGATCTCTTCGGCGCCGGCGCTTCGGTCCAGCTCGATGCGGATGACGCCGTCCCGCGTGAACTTGATCGCGTTGCCGACGAGGTTGATCAAGATCTGTTCGATCTGCAGCGGGCTGCCGATCAGAAGCTCGTCGTGATCACCGATGACGGCGACCTCAAGCTGGTTGCCACGCTGTTCGGCATGCGCTTTCAGCCCTTCCACCGTGCTCTGAACCAGCGCAGCCAGGTCAAGCGTCTCGGTAAGGCTGCTGCCGCCAGCGCGCGACGCGTCCAGAACGTCGTTGACGTGGCGCAGAAGCATTCTTCCCGACTTCTCCATCGCGTTCAGATAGCGGTGCTGCCGCATGTCCAGCTCTGTGAGCTTCAACAGATCGAGTGTGCCCAGCAGTCCGTTCAGGGGCGTGCGCATCTCATGGCTCATGACGGCGATCAGGCGCGACTTGGCGGTTTCGCCCGAGACCGCGCGATCGCGCGCCTCGATCAACTCTGCCTCTTCCTGCGCGCGCTGCGAGACGTCACGGACATAGGCCACCAGCAGGCGGCCCTGGCTGTCGCTGGCGATCGACCAGGACATCTCGACCGGAATGATGCGTCCCGACTTGTGCTGCGCGGTGGCCGTCACCGCCGCGGAAGCGGACGCATCGCCGCGCGGCCGTCCAAGCTGCACCTCAGCCAGCAGGGCACGCACCGCCTCGCGCTGCGGGAATGGCATCAACAGCTCGACGAGATCGGCATCGATGGCCTCTTCGGGTTCATAGCCGAAGAGACGTTCGGCGGCCTTGTTGTAGCCGCGGACACGCCCGTCGGGGCGCGCGAACAGGATTGCATCGGTCGAGGCATCGAACAGGGACCGCATCTGCTCGCCGGCGGCTGAAATCTGCGCGGTCTGGACGCCCGCTGCCCGGAACATCACGAACAGGACAGCGGTCGTCGCAATGAGTATGAAAATCAGCGGAACGAGAAGGAGCGACAGCTGGAACAACGTGCGCACGACGGCCTGACGCTGTTCGTCCGACTGCTTCGCGAATTGTCTGACCCCTGCCAGCGAGATCTGACGGACCAACGGCAGCGCTGCCTCCAGCTCATGCGACAGGGCGTCTCGCGCGGCCGACAGATGCGCCGAACTGCCATCGATCACCGGGACGACCGCGTCGAGCCTCGCCTGCAGATCCTCCAATGCATCATGAACAGAGGATTGATTGCGCAGCGCGGCAAAGGTCCGGCCCGTCCGCAGCGTGTGGACGCGCGAGTAGAGGATGTCGAACCGCTTTCGGATATCGGCCAGCTGCGTGTCGGTGGTTTCGCTGTCGCGGAACGCCAAGACAGCCCGCTCGGCGGCCATCGCCTCGACCTCCAGCTGCGCGAGGAACCACTGCGTGCTGTCCGAGTTCGCGATGGCCAGCCTGTCGATCTGCAGGTGGATGTCGCGATGATGATTCCAGACCACAACCGAGAGCACGGCCACTGCCAGCGCGAACAGCGCCGGCAACAGGCTTGAAACCAGTCCGCAACCCCGGCAAGCGCGTGTCATTCGACTGCGCTGAGCCTATCAAGCTGCCAGATGCTGCGGGAAAAGTTCACTTCGGTGCTCAGGCTTGGCTCGGCATCGAACGGATACATGACCCAGAGCGGCCCCTTGTCCCGCCGCGACATTTCCTTGCTGTCCATTCGATAGGCGACGATCGGCCAGCTGTCGGTGACGTCGGATACGGGGATCTCGATGGCATAGTCATTGATCGCCGTCGCCAGGACCGTTCCCGCAGCGATTTCGTTGGCATCCAGAATGGCCCGGAGCGGCACGCCCTCGAAGGCGGCTGCCCTGTCTGTCCAGATCGTCGAGGTGGTGAACCCTGCCTGGGGCAGCGCCTCGAGATCTGGAAGCGTGTAGGTTCTGATACCCTCGGCGCTCGTGACCGTCAGAAGCGGCGCCTGTGGTTCCGCGAAGCCAACTGCACTCAGCGCTGCGGTGATGACGAAGGCTGCGGCCGGGATCTGCTTGAACAAGGCCATTCTCCTGTTGATGATGACGGCAAGAGGCCGTTCCAAGCCTCGTCTGCCACAGGTCAGGCTGAAACAATCGCACAAACTACTTAAAACTGTCCTGCACCCACCCGGGCTTCGCCTGGCTATGCTTTCGGATAGGGCTGGCTGGAAACGTATAGGTCCGATGCACCTTTTGCGCCCGCCTGGTGACCTTCCGAAACCCGGACTCTCACGGCCGCTTGTGGCATGACCGGGACACAAAGCAGGAGAGTGAATAAATGTTGCGTCATGTCATCAAAGCCAATCCTCAGCCGGCGCAGGGCGCACCGGCAGGAACGACCGTCTCCCTCATCGGGATTGACGAGCACACCATTGCCAGCATTGCCCAATTGCTGCGCGGGGGGTTCCGCGTCATCTGCGCCGATGCCAATCCAACCATGGTGGACACATTGGGTGACATGGTCCGCAGCGGTGCGGCAGGCCAGGCTGCCTGGCGGGCCCATCTGGATGACAACATGCTGTGCCTGACCGATGATCCGTTCGCCGCCGTCCTGGAAAGCACCATCACCCTGATCTGTCAGGGCGCCAGCGAAAGCTTCACAGGAGAGGCCGACGATTACGTTCTGTCGGTCCTTGGCCGCACCATCGGCACGGCTCTTGCGCACAAGGCCGACTACCACGTCGTTGTTCAGCAAGCGTCCGTCCTGCCCGGAACGACGCGCAACGTGTTGATATCGGCAATCGAGGCGGCGTCGGGGCTTCAGGCCGGCGCAGGCTTCGGGACCTGCCATCTGTCCGACCGGCTGGCGCATCTGACCTCGGACACCACGCTTTTGTTTGCAGGCGTTACGGATCTGGCGACGGCCGACACGATCGAGGATCTCCTTCAGCGTTCCGGCAGGCGCGCCTCGACGACGCTGATCGAGGTCTCGGAAATGAGAAGCTGGGCCGCGTGCGATGTCGCCGGGATCAGCGGCAACCTTCTGCGGTCTGAAAAAGCCGATCATCAGCGTGATCCTCGCCACCCGGTCGCCACGCCCCAAGATCGGGTCAGCCTGACGGCCTGACCGGCTCCCTGAAGTCTGCCGAAGTCGGCGCTTCGAACGCAAAACAGCCACTACCCGGTCCCGCCGGATTGGCCCATTGCGAACCCCGGGCACAGGGCGCAAAATAACTTTCCTGAGAGGAAAGAGCGCCATGAACCAGACCGCCAAACCGCTGACCCAGAATCCCCATGCCCTGCGCGAGACGCCCGAACGCAACCTCGAGGTGGCCATCGGACGCGCGGTGCGCGACCTGCGCAAGCGGCAGCGTCTGACGGGGGCGGATCTGTCGGCGCAGACGGGGATCTCGGTCGGCATGCTGTCCAAGATCGAGAACGGCGTGATCTCGCCCTCGCTGGCGACGATCCAGGCGCTGGCCAATGCGCTGCGGGTGCCGCTGGTCCAGCTGTTCGCGGGCTATGCCGAGCCGCGTGGCGCCATGCATGTGAAATCCGGCGACGGGGTCGAGATCGAGCGCGCCGGTACCCGCGCCGGGCATCAGTATCACCTGCTGGGCCATATCGGGTCGAACGCTTCCGGGGTTGTGGTCGAGCCCTACATGATCGTCCTGACCACCGAAAGCGACCGCTTTCCCACCTTCCAGCACGAGGGGATCGAGATGCTGTACATGCTGGAGGGCAGGCTTGGCTATCGCCATGGCGAACAGATCTATCACCTCGAACCCGGCGACACGCTGCTGTTTGATGCCGATGCGCCGCATGGCCCGGTCGATCTGATCGATCTGCCGGCGCGCTATCTGTCGATCATCACCTATCCGCAAAGCCGCCAGCCCAGCTGACGGCAAAAAAGGGCCGGGCATACGATGCCCGGCCCCAATCTCGTGACGGCTTCGCGACCCTAATGGGCCTGCTTGGCCACCAATCCGCTTGCCATGACGGGCGGTGCCCCGGACGCGTGCGGCGCCACCGGCGTGCCGCCATAGGACGCATCGTCAAGGCGGTAACCGGCCTCGCCATGTTCGGCGGTATCCAGCCCCTCGGTCTCGGTCTCGTCATCGACGCGCAGGCCGACCAGCGCCCCGGCGATCTTCAGCGCCACGAAGGTCGTGACCAGCGACATCAGGATCGAGAAACCCATGATCAGCACCTGAGGCACCATCTGCGTCATCATCGTCCGGCCCTCGGGAAAGCCCGTTCCACCAAGCGAGGGGGCTGCGAAGATCACCGTCAGGATGCCTCCCGCAAAGGCCGCGACGCCGTGGATGCCGAAGACGTCGAAGCTGTCGTCATAGCCGAAGCGGCGCTTGACCACCTCGACGAAGAACACGCAGACCGGCGCGGTGACGAATCCGATCACGATGGCCGCCGCCGGGCTGACGAAGCCGCAGGCCGGGGTGATCGCCACCAGACCGGAGATGACGCCCGACAACAGGCCGAAGGTGCTGGGCTTCTTGCGATGCGTCCATTCGACGGCCATCCAGCCAAGCGCCCCGCCCGCGCCGCCCAGCAGCGTGTTCAGCATGATCATCATGCCGAAGCCGTTCGCCGCCAGCGCGCAGCCGCCGCAGAAGGCCAGCCAGCCCACCCACAGCATCGCGCCGCCGGTATAGGTCATCGTCATGTTGTGGGGCGCCATCATTTGGCTGCCATAGCCCTTGCGCGGGCCCAGCACCAAGGCGCAGACCAGCGCCGCGACGCCCGCGTTCAGGTGCACCACGTTGCCGCCCGCGAAATCCAGCACGCCGACGCCGAAGACCCAGCCTCCGCCCCAGGCCATGTGCGCCATGGGGATGTAGTTGATGGTCAGCCAGACGCCCATGAAGATCAGCACGGCCGAGAACTTCATCCGCTCGGCGCAGGCGCCCAGGATGATGGGCGGCGTGATGGCCGCGAACATCATCATGAACATGATGTACAGGTATTCGGGGATCGTGCCGACCATGCTGTCCTGCGTCACGCCCGCCAGAAACAGCTTGGATGTCCCGCCGATGATCGTGTTCAGGGGCGAGCCCTCGGCGAAGGTCAGCGAATAGCCGAAGGCGATCCACAGCACGCAGATCAGCGCGATCGAGGCCAGGATCTGGCTGAGGACCGACAGCACGTTCTTGCTGCGCGCCATGCCTGCATAGAACAGGCCCAGCCCGGGCATCATCATCAGCATCACGATCATGGCGCAGACCGCCACGAAGGCGGTGTCGCCGGCATTCAGCGCAGGGGCAGCATCCTGTGCAGAGGCAAGGGTCGGACAGGCGGCAAGCAGCACCGTCCGGCAGGCGATCTTGAAGGTCATGACATCACCTCATGTCGGGGAATCGTCCGAAGGATGGCGCAGAGCCGCGAAACGACGGTCACCTAAATTTCTCGGCAGTGAATATTTCTGTGGCTTGGGATGGGTTTGCCGGAATTTTCGCCAGACGGGGGCGGTGAACTTTCATTCGGTTTGCAGTTCTGAAACGCCGTCGGGCCGGGACGGGCCGTTCCCGGCTCGCGTGGCCTGCATCACCGGGCCCGGCCGCAACCGCCATCGGATGTCAGCCCATCCGTTCCGAGGCATAGCTGCCGGGCGAGGCGGGGAAGACGACCGTCCGGTTGCCGTTCAGAAAGACCCGGCGATGGATATGCGCATGGATCGCTCGGGCCAGCACCTGGCTTTCCACGTCGCGGCCAAGGCTGACGTAATCCTCGGGCGATTGGGCATGGGTGACGCGGATCGTGTCCTGTTCGATGATCGGCCCCTCGTCCAGATCGGCGGTGACATAGTGGCTGGTCGCGCCGATCAGCTTGACCCCGCGCTGATAGGCCTGCCTGTAGGGGTTGGCCCCCTTGAAGCTGGGCAGGAAGCTGTGATGGATGTTGATGATCCGCCCGGACATCTGCCGGCACATCGCATCCGACAGCACCTGCATGTAGCGCGCCAGCACGATCAGCTCGGCCCCCGTCTCGGTCACCACGGCCATGATCCGGGCCTCAGCCTCGGGCTTGTTCACTTTGGTGACCTTGATGCAGTGGAACGGGATGTCGTGGTTCACGACGACCTTCTGATAGTCCATGTGGTTCGAGACGACCGCGACGATGTCGATGGGCAACGCCCCGATGCGCCATCGATACAAAAGGTCGTTCAGGCAATGGCCGAAGCGGCTGACCATGATCACGACCTTCATCCGCACGGCCTCGTCATGGAAGGCATAGTCCATGTCGAATTCTGCCGCCGCCGGTTGCAGGCTTTGGTGCAGCTGGTCCAGATCGGTGCCGGTTTCGGGCACCACGCTGACGCGCATGAAGAAGCGGCCCGTCTCGGTGTCGTCGAACTGGCTGGAATCGGTGATGTTGCAGCCCTGTTCCGCAAGGCTGGTCGAGATGGCGGCGACGATCCCGCGCCGCGAGGGGCAGGTGACGGTCAGGCAATATGTGCGCATCGGAATCTCCGCTGTCGGATGGGAATGTCGGGGGTGTTCGGAAGGGTGCGGCCTGCGGGCGCGTCAGGGGGTCGGCGCGGGTTCGGGCAGGCCATGGGCGCGGCAGCAGGCGGTCAGGGTGTTGGCCAGCAGGCAGGCGATGGTCATCGGCCCGACCCCGCCCGGCACCGGCGTGATGGCACCCGCGACCCGGGCTGCGGCGTCGAAATCGACATCGCCGACAAGGCGGGTGCGGTCCCCCTCGGTGATGCGGTTGATGCCGACGTCGATCACGGTGGCGCCCGGCTTGATCCAGTCGCCTTGGATCATCCTGGGCCGGCCCACCGCCGCCACCAGAATGTCAGCCTGCCGGCACAGGGCGGGCAGGTCGCGGCTGCGGCTGTGGGCGATGGTCACGGTGCAGTTCTGCGCCAGCAGAAGCTGCGCCATCGGCTTGCCGACGATATTGCTGCGCCCGACCACCACGGCATGCAGACCGGACAGATCGCCCAAGCGGTCCTGCAGCAGCATCAGGCATCCCAGGGGCGTGCAGGGCACCATCGCCGGCTGCCCCGTGCCCAGCAGGCCCACGTTCAGAACGTGGAACCCGTCCACATCCTTGGCCGGATCGATGGCGCCGAGAACGGCCCCCGCATCCAGGTGCGGCGGCAGGGGCAGCTGCACCAGAATGCCGTGGATGGCCGGATCGGCGTTCAGCCGTCCGATCAGCGCCAGCAGATCCGGCTGCGCGGTCGCGGCGGACAGGCGGTGTTCAAAGCTGGCCATCCCGGCCTCTTGCGTCTGGACACCCTTGTTGCGGACATAGACATGGCTGGCGGGATCGTCGCCCACCAGCACCACGGCCAGCCCCGGCACGATGCCGCGGGTGGCCAGGTCCACCACCTGCGCGGCGATGCGGGCGCGCAGCAGGCCGGCCTGCGCCCTGCCGTCGATGATGTGCCCGCTCATGCCACACGTGCCTGTCGGGTGGCGGCAAGGTCCAGCCCGTGCCAGATCGTCTGTGCGGCCGAGCGTGGCCCGAGGATCGCCAGCTGGTCCCCTGCGGGGCGGACGACGAAGACGCTCAGATGGTGGACCCCGGTGCGGGTGGCGGTGCCGGGGCCGCAGCGGCGGGGGTCCAGATTGACCAGCCGCTCCAGCAGCGCCTCCAGCGCGGGGGGGGCGCCGGTGATCCGGATGCAGACGAAGCCGTCGGTCTGTTCGGTGACGGCGCAGCCCGGCGCGCGCAGGGCCAGATCGGCCGCGACATCGCGATCTGCGCCGCCGGGATATTCGACCATCCACTGGCCGGGGCCGGTCCAGAAGACCGCGACATCGCCGGTCGCGGCCCATTCGCCGGGTCCGGGCAGCGTCAGGTCGGGCGCGGGCGCATCCCGGCGCAGCGCCAGCGAGGCCAGCCCCAGCCCGGCATCCTCGGTCAGGGTCAGGGCGCCGATCCGGTGGGTCCGGGGGGTGGGCTCGCCAAATGCGCAGGTGGGGGTCAGGTCAGTCACGAAGGCGTCCTCCGTCGGGGTCGATGAAATGGGGCGAGGTGACGCGCAGGGCCGTCTGCTGGCCCTGCAGCGGATTGGCGGCGATGATCACCTCGCCCATGCGGGCGGCGCCATCCTCCAGAAAGCCCAGTCCGATGGCCGATCCCAGATGCGGGGAATGGCAGGCCGAGGTGATCCAGCCCTGATCGTGATCCGTGTCCTGCACCGCGCCTTCGGCGAACAGATGCGACCCCGCGACGACCGAGTGAGCGGGATCCACCGGCACCAGACCGACCAGAACGCGGCGGTCGGCGACCATCCCCGCGCGCCGCGACATCACCGCGCCGATGCTGTCCTTCTTCGGGTTGACCATGCGGCCCAGGCCCAGCATCTGCGCGGTGGTCTGGCCGTTCAGCTCGTTGCCCGCCGCATGGCCCTTTTCGATGCGTAGGACGCCAAGCGCCTCGGTCCCGTAGGGCGTGGCGCCCAGATCGGCGCCCGCCTCGACCAGCCGCGCCATCAGCGCTGCCCCATGGCGGGCGGGCACGGCGATCTCATAGGCCAGCTCGCCCGAGAAGCTGATGCGGAACAGCCGCGCCCGCAGCCCGCCGCAGACCGTCAGGGACGCACAGGCCATGAAGGGGAAACCCGCGTTCGACAGATCGACCCCGTCCACGATGCGGCTCATCAGATCCCGCGCCCGCGGGCCGGCCACCGCCAGCTGCGCCCAGGCATCGGTGGTCGAGATCAGCTGCACGTCCAGATCCGGCCACAGGCACTGGCGGCAGAATTCCATGTGGCGATAGATGGTGCCTGCATTCGCGGTGGTGGTGGTGACGACATACTGCGTCTCGGCCAGCCGGGCGCAGGTGCCGTCGTCCCAGACAAACCCGTCCTCGCGCAGCATCAGCCCATAGCGGACCATGCCGACCTTTAGCGAGGCCATGGCATTGGCATAGACCCGGTCCAGGAACGCGCCCGCATCCGCGCCCTGCACGTCGATCTTGCCAAGCGTCGTCACGTCGCAGACGCCCACGCCCGCGCGGACGGCCAGAACCTCGCGGTCCACGCTGTCGCGCCATGTCGCCTCGCCGGGGCGGGGGAAATACTGCGCGCGCATCCATGGCCCGACCTCGGTGAAGGCGGCGCCCTGCGCCTCGGCCCAGGAATGGGTCGGGGTCAGGCGGCGGGGGCGGAACTGAGGTCCCGTGTCGCCGCCGCCCAGCACCGACAGCGCGACGGGGGTATAGGGCGGGCGAAAGACCGTGGTGCCGGTGGCGGCGATGGGCTGTCCGGTCAGTTCGGACATGACGGCGATGGCGGTGACATTGGCGGTCTTGCCCTGATCGGTCGCCATGCCAAGCGTGGTCCAGCGTTTCAGATGCTCGACCGGGCGCATGTTTTCCTGATGGGCCAGCGCGATGTCCTTGACGGTGACGTCGTTCTGGAAATCGACCCAGGCCCGGCCCTTGCCCGGCACATGCCACAGGGGGGTGGCGTCCGGGGCCTGATCCTCGGCCACGGGCAGAGCGGGCAGCTGCGCCGCGATCCCCAGATCGGCCAGCGCCGCCACCGCCGCCCGCGCGCCCGAGGCCAGGGCCTGCGCCGTGCTGCCCTGTCCCGCCGCAGCCCCCGCGACGGTCAGCCCCACCGGCCCGCCCGGACCGGCGAGGAAGGTCTGCGCAGCCTCGTCCCAGACCGGGCGCCCCCGATGATGCGACGCGATCTGGATATTGGGGTTCCAGCCCCCCGCCACGCCAAGCGCGCCGCAGTCGACCCATTCGTGGCGACCCGCTGCCGTCACCTGAACGGACCGCAGCCCAAGGCGCCCGCGCGAGCCGGTGACATGGCCGTGGAGGGTGCGATACTCGGTCTTCGGCACATCGGGCCGGGCGTCGATGACGGCGGCGATCCCGACGCCCTTGGCGGCCAGATCGCGGGCGGTGCGATGGCCCTCCTCGCTGTTGGTGAAGATCGCCACATGGGCTGCAGGCGTGACTGCCCACCGGTTGGCATAGGCCCGCAGCGCCCCCGACAGCATGATGCCGGGGCGATCGTTGTCGGCGAAGGGAATATGCCGTTCCGTCGCCCCCGAGGCCAGAATGGTGCGCTTCGCGGTGATCCGCCACAAGGTCTGGCGAACGCGTCCCCCCGGATCGGCCAGATGATCCGAGACGCGCTCCACCGCGCCATGGACACCGTGATCGAAGGTCCCCCAGATGGTGGTGCGGCGCATCACGCGCAGGTTGGGCAGGCTGGCGAATTCGGCCTCCAGCGCCGCGATCCAGTCGGGGACGGGCATCTCCAGCGGGTCGCGTTCTGCCAGCAGGCGCCCTCCAAGGCGGAAATCCTCATCCGCCAGGATGACGCGTGCGCCCGACCGCGCGGCGGTCAGTGCGGCGGCCAGACCCGCCGCCCCGCCGCCGATCACCAGCAGGTCGGCATGCAGAAAGCCCGTGTCATAGGCATCGGGATCGGGCAGCTGCGACAGGCGCCCCAGACCGGCGGCACGGCGGATCACCGGCTCGTAGAGCTTTTCCCAGAAGGCACGCGGCCACATGAAGGTCTTGTAGTAGAACCCCGCCGCAAGGACCGGCGCCACCAGATCGTTCACCGCCATCAGATCGAAGGCCAGCGTGCCCACGCGGTTCTGGCTGGTGGCGTGAAGCCCGTCGAACAGTTCCGCCACGGTGGCGCGGGTGTTGGGTTCCTGCCGCGCGCCCCGACGCAGCTGGACCAGCGCGTTGGGCTCCTCGGACCCCGCCGAGAAGACCCCGCGCGGGCGGTGATACTTGAAGCTGCGGCCCATCAGCCGCACATCGTTGGCCAGCAGGGCCGAGGCCAGCGTGTCGCCCGGATGGCCCTGATAGGTCCGCCCGTCGAAGGTGAAGGATAGCGCAGCGCTGCGGTCGATCAGGCCGCCGGTCAGACGGCTCATGCGGCACCGCCGGTCTTGACGTCGCGGGCCAGTTCGGCGCCCAGGATCTCGTGCGTCAGGGTGTTGCGGGTGACGACCAGCCAGCTGCGGTCGCCCTGTTCGTGAAACCACAGCTCTCGATGCAGCCCTGCCGGGTTGTCGCGCAGGTGGACATAGTCGTGGAACCGTGCTGCCGCATCGGGCGCCATGCCGTCGGGGCGGTCCAGCAGCGCGGCATCGCCCAGATACGTGAATTCCGAGGCATCACGCAGGCCCAGAAGGGGGTGGGGGATCAGCATGTCATGGCCCTCAATGCAGATTGGGCGTGGCGCCCATGCCTTTTTCGTCGATGGGACGGCCGCGCTCGAACCGGTCCAGACGCATCGCGCGGGCGGTCGGGTGCGGGGTGTCGGTGGCCAGCAGATGCGCGAAGGCATAGCCGCTGGCGGGCGTCGCCTTGAACCCGCCATAGCACCAGCCCGCGTTCAGATAGAGGCCCCGGACCGGCGTGCGGTCGATGATCGGGCTGCCGTCCATCGACATGTCCATGATGCCGCCCCAGACCCGCAGCAGCCGCGCCCGCCCGATCATCGGCATCAGGGCCATGCCGCCCTGCGCCACATCCTCGATCACGCCCAGGTTGCCGCGTTGGGCATAGGAGTTGTAGCCGTCGATATCGCCGCCGAAGACCAGCCCGCCCTTGTCGGACTGGCTGACATAGAAATGCCCGGCGCCGAAGGTGATCACGCCGTCGATCACCGGCTTCAGCCCCTCGGTCACGAAGGCCTGCAGGACATGGCTTTCGATCGGCAGGCGCATCCCGGCCTGCGCCATCACCCGGCTGGTCGATCCCGCGACCGCCACGCCGACCTTGCCCGCCGCGATGTATCCGCGCGAGGTCTCGACCCCGCGCAGGGTGCCGCCATCGATGCGAAAGCCGGTGACCTCGCAGTTCTGGATCAGGTCCACCCCCGCCAGATCGGCGCCGCGCGCATAGCCCCAGGCCACCCCGTCATGGCGCGCGGTCCCGGCACGGCGCTGCAGCAGCCCGCCCTTGATCGGAAAGCGGGCATTGTCGTAATTCAGCCACGGATACATGCGGCGGACCTGCGCCTGGTCCAGCAGCTCCGCATCGGCGCCCGACAGCATCACCGCATTGCCCCGCCGGCGATAGGCGTCGCGCTGGCCGTCGGAATGGATCAGGTTCAGGATGCCGCGCTGGCTGATCATGGCGTTGAAGTTCAACTCCTGCTCCAGCCCCTCCCACAGCTTCATCGAGAATTCGTAGAACGGCTGGTTGCCCGGCAGCCCGTAGTTCGATCGGATGATCGTCGTGTTGCGCCCGATATTTCCGGATCCCAGCCAGCTTTTCTCCAGCACTGCGATGCGGGCCTGGCGGAAGGTCCGCGCCAGGTAATAGGCGGTGGCCAGTCCGTGCCCGCCGCCGCCGACGATGATGTAATCATAGGCGGGCTGCGGATCGGGATTGCGCCAGATCGGTTGCCAGCCCTTGTGGCCGGTCAGCGCCTCCCTGAGGACCTTGAAGCCTGAATATCGCACCCGCCGCCCGCCTTGATTCCCATGCCTTCAGGTCAAGTTAGAGGATCCCGGGCGGGGATGTTTGCCTGTGGCGGACAGATGCTTGTGCGGTACGGACATGATGCTAAGGATAGTCCCGACAGAAGGAACGTTTCCGCATGGCCCTGACGATCGGCTTCGTGCTGGTGCCCGATTATTCGCTGATGTCGCTGGCGGCGGCGGTCGAGCCGTTGCGGGCGGCCAATTTTCTGGCAGGACGGGCGCTCTACCGGATGGAGTATCTGACGCCTGGCGGGGGGTTCGCGGCCTCGACCTCGGGCGGGGGGTTCGACAGCCGGCCCTTGGCGCAGGCGGGGCCCTTGGATCTGGCGCTGGTCGTGGCGGGGGGCAATCCGCTGCACTATCACGACGCGGGTCTGGCGCGGGGCTTGCGGGCGCTGGCGGCGCGGCGGATGGCGCTTGGCGGGATCTCGGGCGGGGCGGCGATCCTGGCGCAGTTGGGACTGATGGCGGGGCGGCGCTTCACGCTGCACTGGGCGCATGTCGACGCGCTGGCCGAGCTGATGCCCGACCTGCTGATCGAGCGCGCGCTCTACGTCATCGACCGCGACCGGCAGACCTGTGCGGGGGGGATCGCCGCGCTGGACATGATGTGCGCGATCATCGCCCGCGATCACGGCGCGGATTTCGCGCGACAGGTGGCCGACTGGTTCATCCACACCCGCCCGCGTCTGGCCGACGAGCCGCAGCTGTCGCCCTTGCCCGAACGTCTGTCCCTGCGCGATCCGCGCCTGTCGCGCGCGGTCGAACTGATGTTCGCCCATCTGGCCGATCCGCTGCCGCCCACCCGGATCGCCGCGCAGGTGGGCTGCAGCCCCCGCCAGCTGCAGCGCCTGTTCCGGTCCGAGCTGGGGCGGACCCCCGGCGATCATTACCGAGAGATGCGCCTGACCAAGGCGGACGAGCTGGTCGTGCAAAGCGGGTTGTCGATGCTGGACATCGCGCAGATCACCGGCTTTGCGGGGGCGGCGCATTTCTCGCGCCTCTATGCGGCGCGGTTCGGCCTGCCCCCGGCGCGGCGGCGGCAGGCCCTGCGCTCTCAGTCGGGAAAGATCCCGGGCGAGGTCGGCGCCCCGTCGTCGAACCGCGACAGATAGTCCACGATCAACGGACGGTTGACCGCAAAGCCCTTGTAGGTCGCCAGATCCTCGGGCAGGTCGCGCAGCACCCGGTGCAGGCGGCGGCCCCATTTGGGAACCGTCACCAGATCCTCCAGCGCGCAGAGATAGCAGCGGATCGGAAAGGCCAGCCCGTTCGATCGCGGCAACCGCCAGAAGCTTTGCAGCTCGACCCGCAGGAATTGGCGTTGCCCCACATTTTCGGGGGTCAGGCTGCGCTTTTCCGGGCCCCATTCGGGATAGGTCTCGGGGCTGGTGTCCAGCCGCGGGTTCACCGTCATCGTCCAGTTCAGCCGCCGCGAGGGGGCGCCCTGCTGCACGTTCAGCAGGAATTTCAGCGCCCGCTGAAAGATGCCCATCTGGGCGGCGCGGGGCACCGGGGCGTGCCATTCGAAGAAATTCATGCCGATGTCGAAATCCAGGCTCCAGTCCGCCTGACTGGTGATCATGCCGGCATCCATCCAAAGATTGCCCTGCCGCTGGTCCAGCAGCGCGAAGTCGCCCTGCGTCTGGCGGGTGATGTACTCCATCGGCCCGCAGGGCAGGGTCGCGTCGTCCAGGAAGGTGAAGCGGTCGTCGATCCCCATGGGCCGGTTGATCCAGCGCCAGCACGCGCCGTCGCGCTGTAGGGCGAAGAGGTCGGGATAATCCTCGGCCTTGGCCGTCATGATCAGCTCCAGCAGATCCCAGCCCGCCAGCCGCATATGGGGCAGCGACTGGCAGCGCATCGGGTCGCGCTGCAGCGTGATCGCGCGGTCCGCCATTTCCGACAGGTAATGTTCGTCCACGTCGAAGCGGCGCTGGAACACGCTGTCTTCGGGACCGGCGGCGCGATGGGGCTCCATGTTGACGGAATACATGTAGCTGTCGCGGTCGAAGGGGAAGGGAAAGCGGCGGATCGCGGCGTCCGAATTCGCAAAGCTGTAATCGTCGCGGAACCGGGATTGGCTGAAGCTGAGGGTCACGGGCGGCCTCCTATCGGTCGAGGGTCAGCAGCGTGCCGCGAAACCGCGAGACGCAGGGCATGATGCGGTCCGCACGCTCATCGGGTGCCAGGAAGTGGTCGCGGTGGTCCACCGTGCCGTCGCAGGCCAGCACCCGCGTCTCGCACTGCCCGCAGGCGCCGCCGCGACACAGCCAGGGGGCGTCGATGCCCTCGCGTTCCAGCGCCTCCAGCAGGCTTTCCTGCGCGCCGACATGGACATGGCGGTCGCTTGTGGCGCAATGCACCTGGAACGGCGCGCCGGGGGCGGGGGCCAGGAATTCCTCGGCATGCAGGGTCTCGGGGGGCCAGCCCAGACCTTGGGCCGTGTCCAGCACAGCGGCGATCATCCGGGCCGAGCCGCAGACATAGAGATGCGTGCCAAGCGGCTGGCCGGACAGGACCTTCGGCACATCCATCCGTGTCCCCTCGTCGCCCAGATGCAGATGGGCGCGCGCCGGCAGGGCCATGTCGGGCAGATCGGCCCGGCTGCGCCAGGCCAGATGCAGATCCCAGGCCGCATCGCCCCGCACCAGCTCGTGCAGATGCGCCAGAAACGGGGTGATGCCGATCCCGCCCGCGATCATCAGATGCTTGCGCGCCGTCCGGTCCAGCGCGAAGAGGTTCACCGGCGCGCCCACGTCCAGGATCATCCCCGGCTGCGCCTGCCGGTGCATCCAGAGGGACCCGCCCCGGCCCGCATCCTCGCGCTGCACGGCGATCTCGTAGCCGCTGCGGTCCTGCGGGTCCGAGATCAGTGAATAGGCGTTGCGGCGCAGAACCGGGCCGTCCTGCATCTGGACCATGACATGCGCGCCGCCGGAAAAGACCGGCAGGGGGGCGCCCTCCGGATGTTCCAGCCGAAAGCGGGTCACGCGGGGCGACAGGGGCTGCTTCAGGACCAGTTTCAGCGGCTGCATCATGGCGCGATCTCCGTGGGTTCCGGGACAAGGCCGGGCGTCTCGGCGTCGATGCAGACGCCTTGGAAGGCCCCCAAGCGGCGCGAGAAATGGTCGCGCACATAAAGCCACCGCCCGCAGCCGGGGCAGCGATAGGGATCGATGACGACATCCGGGGCGATCGTCTTGCAATGCACGCATTGCATGCGCCGCGCCGGGCCGCCGCATTGCTGCATCTGGATCGCGCCCGGCGCCATGCCCTGCGCCAGCAGCAGCGCCTGAGCCTGCCCGATCAGCCCCTGCGATCCGGCCAGATAGGCCTGCAGGCCCATCCGGGCGCCCTGCAGCGCCCCGGCGATGGCCGCCTCCAGCGCCTCTGTCCCCGGGACCGGCGTGACGGCGGGCAGATCGGGCGGGACATCCGCCGCCACCAGCAGGATGCGCGCCGTGGCCCTCAGATCGGGGGCCTGCGCCAGCAGCTGCGCCAGCGCCACGGCCCCCCCCGCATCGGCAATCATCAGGGCCGCGTGCCCGGGCCGGGGCTGCAGGGGGGCATAGGTCGGATGGCTGGGGATGCGGTTGGCCGGGGCGGGGGTCATCAGGTTCAGCCCTTGGCCGTCCGGCGCGTCTTGCCGGGATCGAGGAAGGGCATCGGCGCGGTCGTGGCCGCAATCCGACCATGTTCGGGGCAGGCCACGACCAGCGGCGTGCCGTCATTCGCGCAATCGACCGGCAGGCGCGCGATGGCCACGGTCCAGCCGTTCAGGGCCGAGTGCATCGCCTGCGTCACGACGCCCACCTGCACCCCGTTGCGCAGGACCGGGGCGCCGTTGCCGGGCACCCTGTCGCCCTCCAGCCGCAGGCCCCAGATCCGGAAGCGTTCCTTGCCCTTCAGGCGATAGTGTTCCTCGGCGCCGCGAAAGCCGGTCTTGCCGGGCGAGACGGTGAAATCCAGCCCCAGCTCCCACAGGGTATCTCCGCAGGGCTGGTCGTCGAAGGGATACATCTCGGAATTGTCATAGGGGAAGAACAGCAGGTAGCTTTCGGTCCGCAGCAGGTCCAGCGTGGTAAAGCGGCAGGGGATGATGCCTAGATCGGCGCCATCCTCCAGGATGCGGTCCCAGATCAGCGGCGCGTCCTGCCCGCGCACGAACAGCTCGTATCCCCGCTCGCCGGTATAGCCGGTGCGCGAGATCAGCGCGGGCCTGCCGAAGATCGACGTGGCCATGTGGCTGAAATAGGGCAGGGCGCGGATGCCCGGTACATGGCGGTCCAGGAAGTCGACGGCCAGGGGGCCTTGCAGCGACAGGTCGTGAAGGTTGTCGTCGAACCGCACCGACACGTCGCGCCCCGAGGCCGCCATGGTCAGCTGCTCGTGCCCCTGACCGGCGCCATGGACGACCATGTAGGCGTTGGGCGCGGTGCGATAGATCACGCAATCGTCGATGAATTTGCCGCCATCGTTCAGCATGCAGGCATAGACCGCGCGGCCCGGCATCAGCTTTTCGACGTTCCGGGTCGTCGCGCGGTCGATCACATGGCTGGCGGCGGGGCCGGTGACATGCACCTTCTTCAGCCCCGACACATCCATCAGCCCGGCCTTGGTGCGGATCGCCGCATATTCGGCCATCGGATCGCCGTCATAGGACCATGCGGTACCCATCCCGCTCCAGTCCTCCAGCGCCGAGCCAAGCGTGCGGTGCCGGTCGGCCAGGGTCGAAAAGCGCCAGGAATTGGTCATCGGGATGCTCCGTTCATCAGGGGGGCGGGGTCACGCGCGGGCGCGTTCCTTGGTGGGGTCGTAATGCGGAAAGGCAGTGACGCGGGCGGGCAGGCGGCGCTGAAGGCCGTCCAGCTGCCCCACCTCCAGCCGCGTGTCGGGGTCGGAATGGGTCACGTCGACCTGCGCCAGCGCGATCTGCTGGCCGAGCAGGGGCGACCACATCGCGGATGTGATCTGCCCCACCCGGGCGCGGCCCAGATACAGGGGGTCGCCGTGCACCGCCGGGATGCGGCTGTCGATGACCAGACCCGTCAGCTTGATGCGCGGATGGGCCTTGCGGCGGATCAGCGCCTCGCGGCCCATGAAATCGTCAGGCTTGGTCTTCAGCGGCACGGTGAAGCCGATGCCGGCCTCGAACGGATCGGTCTGGTCGGTGAATTCGTGATCGGCAAAGATCAGCCCCGCCTCGATCCGCAACAGGTCCAGCGCGGCAAGCCCCATCGGCACCAGCCCGAAATCGCGCCCGGCCTCGGTCAGGGCGGCAAAGACCGCCCGTCCGTCGCGGGGATGGCAGAACAGCTCGTATCCCAGCTCGCCCGTATAGCCGGTGCGCGAGACGACGACCGGCACGCCGTCGGGCCCGCCGATCCGGCCTGGGGTCCAGCGGAACCAGCCCAGTTCAGGGATCGCGGTCTGTTGCGGCGCCGTCCAGACCAGCCCGGCCATCAGGTCGCGGCTTTTGGGTCCTTGGATCGCCAGATTGTGCAGCTGATCGGTCGAGCCGCGCACCATCGCCTGCAGTCCCAGCTCGGCCGCCTGCTGGCGCAGCCATTCGCCGCCGAAATCGCTGCCGCCGATCCAGCGGAACCGGTCGGGCCCCATGCGGAACAGCGTGCCGTCGTCGATCATGCCGCCATGGGGATGACACATCGCGGAATAGACCACCTGCCCCGTGCCCAGCCTTCCGACATCGCGGGTCAGCACCCATTGCAGCAAGGCCTCGGCATCGGGGCCGGTCACCTCGAACTTGCGCAGGGCCGAGAGGTCCATGAAGGCGACGCCCGTGCGGCAGGCGCGGTATTCCTCTTCGGGCGAGGAGTTGGGGAAGGTGGCGGGCAGCCAGAACCCCTTGTAGTCCACAAAATCCCGGGTCAGCGCGGCGAAATCGTCGTGAAAGGCGGTCTGTCGGGTCATGATCGGGGGGCTGTCCGGCATCGGGCGCCAGGCAGAGGCGCGCTGAAAACTCTGGGTCGCGGCATAGCTGCGGATGTGGATGTCGCTTGGCGCCCAGCCATTCGCGGGGCTGGTATCGTCGGGGCAGGCCGAGGACACGCAGACGATATCGGTCAGCGCCCGCATCAGGACGTAATCGCCGGGCCGCGACCACGGCTCGTCCGCGATCAGGACGCCCGCATGGTCGATCGCGGTGTTGAAGAAGAAATTCGCCGCCATCCAGCCCTTGCGTGGATCGACCCCGTGCGGGGCCAGCGCGGCGTTGAAATTGTCCGAACAGTTCGCATGGCCCGGATAGCCGATATCGTCGTAATACTTGGCCGAACAGGCCAGGGCGAAGGCATCGTGGCGCCCGCAGCTGTCTTGGACGACCTCGACCAGCGGCACCATGTCCTGATCGTAATATTTCGCATGCAGGCCGGGGCTGGCATAGCTGTGGCCCAGGATCGTGCGGGTCGTGGTCACGTCCAGCGGGTGCTGCAGGCCCCGGTCCAGCTTGCGCGCGTCGAAGCATTGGAAATCAGTGCATTGGCGCCCGTCCACGTCGATCACCTGCAGATATTCCCCCGCGCGGATCAGATAGGCCTGGGCCGTGGCCGAGGCGACGCGCAGGTCCAGCACCGGATCGGCCAGCGGATCGGGCAGATCATGGCGCAGCGCATGGGCCGGATCGGCGCGCAGGATGTGCACTGTGAGGGGCGAGGCGGTGTCGTGCCCCTCGGGCGTCATGGGGGCGGCGGGGGCGCAGACGATCAGCCAGCCCGGCGCGGTCGCGGTCAGGTCGGCGCGGTCGCCCGCCGGGCTGGCTGCGCCGAACAGCGTCACCGCGCGCAGGGCTCCGGGGTCGATGCCGCGCCGGGCGATGCCCGCCGCCAGACGGCGCAGGCTGGCCTCGCCCGAGGACAGCGCCGCCTGCAGCCCGAGCGCGGGGCGGTCCGCGGCCCGGTCCAGCAGGTCGGCGGGGCGCCCGTCCGGCGTTGCGGTGGCCAGTTCGGCCCTCTGCCCGCCCTCGTCATTCAGCAGCGTGATCCGGTCGCCCGCCGAAAGGCGCAGCATCACCGCCCCGCCGCCCGGCACGCCATGCCGTTCCGCGACCGCGCGCGGGGGGCGCGACGAGACGGGCGGGCCGGGTCGGAACAGGCGGGGCAGGGTCGGGGTCATGGCGGGCACCTTCGGGCAGGCCTTGGGGGGTCAGTTGCGCAGATAGGTCTCCATGCTGTCGTCCAGCGCCTCGCGCCAGGGCGTGTGATGCGCAGGTGCCATCGTTCCGGTCATGACCGAACGATAGGACTGGTCGCGGAAGCCCATGATGTCGTGCGCCTTGTGATGCTTCCATTCATAGAAGGCCGCGCAGGCGCCATCGACGTCGAAGCTGGGGTAATCGGTCTCGGCGATCAGCTCCTTGACGTAGTCGCCCTGATATTTGATCGCATATTTCGTGTCGTTGCCGGCGTCCTCGCGGGCCTCGCGTTCGGCCACGTCGGCCAACAGCGCCTGCGTGTCGGCGGGCACCGCGATCCGCCCCAGGATGATGTCGCGGGCATACCAGGCCTGGGCGTCGAACATGTTGAAGGTGAACCACTGGTCCTGCATGCCCAGATAGATCAGCCGCGGGTTGTGGACATAGACCACCCCCTTGTAGAGATCCGCCGCCGCCAGGCGGTTCGCGGTCTTGAGCCGCAACCCGTCGGGCAGGAACGGGAAATAATGCCTGTAGCCGGTGCACAGGATGATCGCGTCCACATCGCGCGAGGTGCCGTCGCGGAAATGCGCGGTCCGGCCATCGACATGGGTCAGCAGCGGCACCTCGGCCCAGTTGTCGGGCCAGGCAAAGCCCATCGGCGCGGTGCGATAGCTGACCGTGACCGATTTGCAGCCGTATTTCCAGCATTGCGAGCCGATATCCTCGGCAGAATAGGAGGTGCCGACGATCAGCACGTCCTTGCCGGTGAACTCGCAGGCGTCGCGGAAATCATGGGCATGCACGATCCGCCCGGCAAAGCGGTCGAAGCCCGGAAACTCCGGCGCGTTGGGCGTCGAGAAATGACCCGAGGCCACGACGACCCAATCGAAGACCTCGGAATAGACGCGGTCGGCCTGCAGGTCGTGCACGGTGACGGTGAACTGGTCGGTCGCCGGATCATGGGTGACGGAACGCACCACGGTCGAGAACCGGATCCAGTCGCGGATGCCCGCCTTCTTCACCCGCCCCTCGATATAGTCGAACATCACCGCACGCGGCGGATAGGACGCGATCTGCTTGCCGAAATGCTCCTCGAAGGAATAGTCGGCGAATTCCAGCCCCTCCTTCGGGCCGTTGGTCCACAGATAGCGATACATCGAGCCGTGGACCGGTTCGCCATATTCATCGGTGCCGGTGCGCCAGCTGTAATTCCACAGCCCGCCCCAGTTCGTCTGCTTCTCGAAACAGACCACCTCGGGGATCGGGGTCGCCTCGCCGGCGGACTGAAAGGCCCGCAGCTGGGCCAGTCCCGATGGCCCCGCACCGATGACGGCGACTCTCTGTGTCATTCTGTGCTCCATTGGCATGAACCGAAACAGTAATTTTGGCATGATTGGCTTGAACCAATTGGCGCCGCCTGTGACTGCCGGTCAAGTTTATTTCTTGCGCGTCAAGAAAATTGCCTTGAATTTGGTCGTTGATGGGTCAGGATGCCTCAAACCCACTCACGGAGTGCAGATGTCGCTGGCGCAGCGTCTTGCCTTGGGCGGGGCCCTGCCGCGCACTCTGCGCCCCGGCCCGCCCGCGGTGCGAATCGGATTTCTGGCCCCGCTGACCGGGCCGCTGGCCCCGTGGGGCCTGCCGGGGCTGGAAGGATGCCGGTTATGGGCCGACTGGCTGAACGGGCAGGGTGGCCTGACCATCGGGGCGGCACGCCATCCCGTGCGGATCCTCGACTGCGACACGGCAAGGGGTCTCGAGGCGACGCGGCAGGGGGCGCGGACGATGGTGGCGCAGGGCGCGCGGATCATCCTGTCGCTTGGCGGCGACAGTCTGGCCCCGGCGCTGCCATGGCTGATGGATCGGGGCGCGCTGGTGTCCACCCTGCTGCCCTTCGATCTGTCGCCCGCGACCCCCAGTCTGATCGCCCCGGCCGAGATCCATCCGCTGTTCGTCGTCACCTCGGTCGCGTGGCTGGCGGCGCGGCGGCCCGATCTGCGCCGCGTGTCCCTGTGCAGTCAGGAGGATCTGATGGGCCTGCCCTCGCTGGCGACCTATCGCGCGGCCTTCGATGCCGCCGGGATCACGCGGGTGCGCGAGGTGCGCTATTCGCCGCAGGGCGCCGATCCCGCGGCGATCCTGGCCGCGATGCTGCAGGAGGGTCCGCAGATCCTGTGCTGGTGCTCGTCCGAGCCGCAGATGGTCCATGCCCTGACCGAGGCCGCGTTTCACGCGGGCTTCCGCGGCCCGATCCTGTCCTGTACCGGCGATTACTATCCGCGCCTCGTGGAACGGACCTCGGTCGACTTCATGCAGGATTTCATCTTTCACTTTCCCGATTTCGACGATCCGGCGCTGGTCGGGCGGGCGTTCTTCTTTCGCCAGCCCTCGGGGTTCCATGCCAGCTTTCAAGCCCGCTATCCGGGGCACTGGTCGGCGGTCAGCTGGGAATATGCCGCGATCCTGGACCAGTGGCAGAGCGCGGTCGAGATCGCGGGCTCGGCCCGGGCCGACCGGGTGCTGGATGCCATGAAGCGGGGCGGGCGGATGATGAACGCCTTTGGCCCCGCCCGCTGGCAGGGCGAGGCGCTGTTCGGCATCGACAACGCGCTGATCGGCGACTGGCCAGTGGTGCGCATCCAGGACGGGCGGGCGCGGATCCAGGCGTTCGGATCAGTGCTGGACTGGTTGTCGCGGCACGAGGGCCTGCTGCTGGACCACTTGCAGGATCTGGGGCTACGCTGGCAGCAGCGCGCCGTCAGTCGCCCTGGGTGAACAGGGCCTGTTCGTCCAGCAGCATCTGCTGGACCACCGCCTGCGCCTCGGCCATGTCGCGAAGCTCGATGGCCTGCAGCAGCGCGCCATGGCCCGCACGGATCCGGTCGCGCCGCTCGGACGTCAGGTGGCGGTCCAGCATGACACCGCTTGCAGCCTCGCGCCGCGCCTGCAGGACCAGCCGATAGCAGGCCAGCAGCAACGGGTTGGCGCTGGACTCGGCCAGGATCGACAGGAAATCCTGTTCGGCCTGCGCGAAATCGGCCGGGCTGGCGCGGTCCGACATCAGGTCCAGCTGCGCGGCCAATTGGTCCAGCCCCGCCTGCGGCATGTGCATGATGGCCAGACGGGCGATCTCGGGTTCCAGGATGCCGCGCATGACATGCAGGTGCAGGGGGCCGGTCCGGCGGGCCAGGCCGGGTTCCGGCGCGCCGGTGACGAAGGTGCCCGCGCCAAGGCGGCGGTCGATCAGCCCCTGCCGTTCCAACTGATCCAACGCCTCGCGCAGGGTGTTGCGGGCGACGCCCAGATCGCGCGCCAGCAGCCGCTCGGCCGGCAGACGGCTGCCCGGGGCAAGATCCCCCTGCCGGATGTGCGCGACCAGTTGCTCCACCACCCGGCGGACCGTCGGGCCGGTCGCGGGAACATGGGAACCCGCCGCCGCGGGCAGGTTGGATACCGGATCGTGCATGCCGCCAGACTAGCGCCGGCTGCGCCCCGCTGCCAGAGCGAAAGGGAACCAATTGGACCGGTTCTGCGCCTCAGATGTCCAGCGTGGTGTCGCGTTCCCATTGCGTCAAATGGGCGGTGTAGGCGTTCCATTCCTGGGTCTTCATCTTGATATAGGCCGCCGAGAATTCGGAGCCCATCGCCGCCTTCAACTCGCCATCCGCATCATAAGCCCGCAATGCATCCAGAAGGTTCAGCGGCAGCTTGGGCGCGCCGGTGACGGTGTGGCCCTCGGCATACATGTCGATATCCCACCGCTTGCCGGGATCGGCCTTGGACTTCAGCCCCGACAGGCCGGCCGCGATGATCACCGCCTGCAGCAGATAGGGGTTCACGGCTCCGTCCGGCAGGCGCAGCTCGAACCGGCCCGGGCCGGGGACGCGCACCATATGGGTGCGGTTGTTGCCGGTCCATGTCACCGAATTGGGCGCCCATGTCGCCCCCGACACCGTACGCGGCGCGTTGATCCGCTTGTAGCTGTTGACCGTGGGATTGGTGATCGCCGCCAAGGCCGAGGCATGTTTCATGATGCCGCCCAGGAAGTGCCGCCCCGGGTCGGACAGCGACAGATCCTTGCTGTCATCGGCGAAGGCATTCCGCCCGTCATCGGTCCAGACCGAGATATGCGCGTGGCAGCCGTTCCCCGTCAGCCCCATGATCGGCTTGGGCATGAAGGTCGCGCGCAGCCCGTGCTTTTCCGCGATGGACCGGGTCATGAACTTGAAGAAGCTGTGCTTGTCGGCGGTGGCCAGCGCGTTGTCGTACATCCAGTTCATCTCGAACTGGCCGTTCGCATCCTCGTGGTCGTTCTGATAGGGCTGCCAACCCAGCTCCAGCATGGCGTCGCAGATCTCGGCGATCACGTCATAGCGGCGCATGACGGCCTGCTGGTCATAGCAGGGCTTGACCGCCGTGTCGGCCGGGTCCGAGATCTGCGTGCCTTCTGGCGTCAGCAGGAAGAATTCCGGCTCGACCCCGGTCTTGACGGTCAGGCCCAGATCGGCGGCCTCGGCCACCAGCCGGTTCAGCACGTTGCGCGGCGCCTGATCCAGCGGCCCGCCCCCCGCCATCACGCAGTTCGAGGCGACCCAGGCCACGTCGCGCTTCCACGGCAGCTGAAAGACCGAGGCCGCATCGGGCAGGGCCATCATGTCGGGATGGGCGGGCGTCAGGTCCAGCCAGGTGGCAAAGCCCGCGAAGCCCGCGCCGTCCCGCTGCATGTCGGCAATGGCCTGCGCGGGCACCAGCTTGGCGCGCTGCGCGCCGAAGAGGTCGGTATAGGAGATCATGAAGTACTTGATGCCCCTGTCGGCGGCAAAGGCTGCCAGATCGGTCATGGCGATATGTCCCTGTTGATGAGGAAAGGGGCCGGGGCGGGATACGGTGCCCCGCCCGTCTGGCGCTGGTCGGTCGCA
This sequence comes from Paracoccus gahaiensis, assembly GCF_005048225.1. Lineage (GTDB taxonomy): Bacteria > Pseudomonadota > Alphaproteobacteria > Rhodobacterales > Rhodobacteraceae > Paracoccus > Paracoccus gahaiensis. Next base: position 8,587 of record NZ_SUNI01000010.1, on the reverse strand, counting down.
GGCCCGCGATCACGGGCCCGAAGTCACAGACCGGTGCGGCCCGGGATCCAGTCGGTGCCCGCCAGCGGCACGCCCGCCATGGCGGCGGCCTCGATGGTCAGCGCGCACAGATCCTCGGGCTCCAGGTTGTGGACGTGGCTCTTGCCGCAGGCCCGTGCAATGGTCTGGCATTCCAGTGTCAGCACGGCCAGATAGTTGCGCAGCCGCCGGGCGCCCTCGAGGGGATCGAACCGCGCCATCAAGACGGGGTCCTGCGTGGTGATGCCCGCCGGATCGCGCCCCTCGTGCCAGTCGTCATAGGCGTCCGCCGTGGTGCCCATCGCCGCGTATTCCGCGCCCCATTTCGGGTCGTTCTCGCCCAGGGCGATCAGCGCGGCGGTGCCGATGGCCACCGCATCGGCGCCGAGCGCCAGCGCCTTGGCCACGTCGGCGCCGTTCCGGATGCCGCCCGAGACGACCAGCTGGACCTTGCGGTGCATGCCCAGATCCTGCAGCGCCTGCACGGCGGGGCGGATGCAGGCCAGCGTCGGCTGCCCGACATTCTCGATGAACACGTCCTGCGTGGCCGCCGTGCCGCCCTGCATCCCGTCCAGCACGACCACATCCGCGCCCGCCTTGACCGCCAGCGCGGTGTCGTAATAGGGCCGCGCGCCGCCGATCTTGATGTAGATGGGCTTTTCCCACCCGGTGATCTCGCGCAGTTCCAGGATCTTGATCTCCAGATCGTCGGGACCGGTCCAGTCGGGATGGCGGCAGGCGGAGCGCTGGTCGATCCCCTGCGGCAGGTTGCGCATGCGGGCCACGCGTTCGGTGATCTTCTGGCCCAGCAGCATGCCGCCGCCGCCGGGCTTGGCGCCCTGACCCACCACGATCTCGATCGCATCCGCGCGGCGCAGGTCGTCGGGGTTCATGCCGTAACGGCTTGGCAGGTACTGATAGACCAGCTGGTCGGAATGGCCGCGCTCCTCGTCGGTCATGCCGCCGTCGCCGGTGGTGGTCGAGGTCCCCGCCAGCGTCGCGCCGCGTCCCAAGGCCTCCTTGGCGGGGCCGGACAGCGCGCCGAAGGACATGCCCGCGATGGTCACCGGGATCTTCAGCCGGATCGGTTTCTTCGCGAAGCGCGTGCCCAGCAGGACCGAGGTGTCGCAGGTCTCGCGATAGCCCTCCAGCGGATAGCGGCTCATCGAGGCGCCCAGGAACAGCAGGTCGTCGAAATGCGGCAGCTTGCGCTTGGCGCCGCCCCCGCGGATGTCGTAGATGCCCGTCTCGGCGGCGCGGCGGATCTCGGCGTTTGTCTCGGGGCTCCAGGTGTGGCTGTTGCGGGGCAGCGTCTGCGCGGTCGAGGGGGGGGTGGGTCGGTCCATCGGTCTCTCCTCAATACGCGGCGGCGTGATCGACGTTGAAATGATACAGCTTGCGCGCCGAGCCATAGCGGCGGAACTCCTCGGGGCGGGCATCGGCGCCGGCGCGGTCCAGCAGGTCGCGCAGCAGGTCCAGATGTTCGGGGCGCATCTCCTTCTCGACGCAGTCCGAGCCGAGCGACTTGACCGTGCCGCGCACGAACAGCCGCGCCTCGTACAGACTGTCGCCAAGCGCGTCGCCCGCATCGCCCAGCACGACCAGGTTGCCCGACTGCGCCATGAAGGCGGACATGTGGCCGATATTGCCATGCACCACGATGTCGATGCCCTTCATCGAGATGCCGCAGCGCGAACTGGCATTGCCCTTGATGACCAGCAGCCCGCCATTGCCGGTGGCGCCCGCATATTGGCTGGCATCGCCCTCGATCACGACGGTGCCCGACATCATGTTCTCGGCCACGCCTGGTCCGGCCGATCCCGCGACGCGGATCGTCGCCTGCTTGTTCATGCCCCCGCAATAGTATCCGGTATGGCCCCTGACGGTGACCTCGATGGGCGCGTCCAGACCCACGGCGATGGCATGGGCGCCCTTGGGGTTCAGGATCTGCCATTCGGTCTGGTTCGTCTGCGCCGCCTGCGCCTGCAGGGCGGTGTTCAGCTCGCGCAGCGGGGTGGTGGCAAGGTCGATGGTCTGCATCCTAACGCTCCCAGAAATAGACGGTGGCGGGTTCGGGCTCCCACACGCGGGCGGCCTCGATGCCGGGCAGATCGGCCAGTGCCCGGTATTCAGACCCGAAGGCCACGTAATCGTCGGTTTCGGCCATGGTGGCGGGCTTGCAGGCAATGGGGTCGCGGACCACGCCAAAGCCGGTGCGGGTGCCCACGACGAAGGTGAAGAACCCGTCCAGATCCTGCAGCGTGCCCTCCAGCGCCTGGCCCAGATCGGCGCCCTCGGCCAGGCGGGACGACAGATAGCAGGCCGCCACCTCGGTATCGTTGGCGGTCAGGGGGGCAAAGCCCTTGTCGGCCAGCACCCGCCGCATCCGGTTGTGGTTGGACAGCGAGCCGTTATGGACGAGGCACTGGTCGGTCCCGGTCGAGAAGGGATGCGCGCCAAGCGTGGTCACCGCACTTTCGGTGGCCATGCGGGTGTGCCCGATCCCGTGGCTGCCCGACATGGCGCGCAGGCCAAAGCGGCGGGCGACATCGCGGGGCAGGCCGACCTCCTTGAAGATCTCCATGGAATGTCCCGTGCCCATGACCCGCAGGCCCCGGTCCAGCAGAAAGGCGCGGGCCTGCGCCTCGGTCCCGTCGGGCAGGGTCAGCACGGCATGGGTGTCGATCACCCGCATCGTGACCGGGCCGTCCAGCGCCGCAGCCAGATCCGCATCCAGACCTGCAAAGCCGGTCTGCGGGCTGTCGGATTGCACGGTGATCTTCAGCTGGTCGCCTTCGCCATAGATGGCGATGCCCGCGCTGTCGGGGCCGCGATCGGTCATGGTGATCAGCATGTCCGTCAGCATCTCGCCCAAACGGGGACGCATTGAGTCGTTCTTCAGAAACAGGCCGACGATGCCGCACATGGCTCTATCCTTACATCGGTGGTGTCCTGTCGAATTTATCCTTACGAATACTTATTTCCTATGAATAAATTATTCGAGCATCGGCTTTTTCGTACTGAACGACGGTTTTGCCTGACTTCTGGGCAGACCTCCCGCGCGACGGGATCCGTCAGTCGCGCGCGAAGGCATGGGCGTCCTGCGCCTGCCATTGCACGGTCAGCCGGTCGCCGCGCCGCACCTGTCCCAGCAGGGGATGGCCGAAGGTCAGACGCACGGCCAGCACCTCGCCCCAAGGGGTGCGAGCGCTGATGGTGCTGCTGTTGCCGAGGAAGGTCACGTCCTCGACCGTGACGGGCAGCGACGCGCCCTCGCGCCCCCGCCCCGGCGTCAGATCGATCCGTTCGGGGCGCAGCATTAGGTCGGCGGCCCCGCCCGGGCGCCCCGCACCGTGCAGGGGCAGGTCCCTCAGCATCGTGCCATCGGCAAAGCGCAGCGTGGCCCCCGTGCCGGTCATGTCCTGCACCTGCCCGCTGAGAAAGGCGCTGTCGCCCACGAAATCGGCGACGAAACGCGTGGCGGGGCTGGCATACAGTTGCGGGCCGGTGCCGACCTGCTCGATCTTGCCCTGATTGAAGACGGCAATGCGGTCGGACAGGCGCAGGGCCTCTTCCTGATCATGGGTGACATAGAGGATGGTGACCCCGGTTTCCTGATGGATGCGGCGGATCTCGTGCTGGATCTCCTCGCGCAGCTTCTTGTCCAGCGCCGACAGCGGCTCGTCCATCAGCAGGACCGGCGGGTCATAGACCAGCGCGCGGGCCAGGGCGACGCGCTGCTGCTGGCCGCCCGACATCTTGGCCGGCATCCGCTCGCCCAGCCCGTCCAGCCGCACCAGAGCCAGCGCGCGCCGCACCTTGTCGTCGATCTCCGCGCGGTTCATGCGGCGCACGCGCAGCGGAAAGGCCACGTTCTCGGCCACGCTCAGATGCGGGAACAGGGTATAGCGCTGGAACACCATGCCGATGTTGCGCTTGTGCGAGGGGATGTTCAGGATCGACTGGCCGCGCAGCCGGATGTCGCCCGCCGTCGGGTCCTGAAACCCGGCCACGATGTACAGCGTCGTCGACTTGCCCGACCCGGATGGGCCGAGAAATGTCATGAACTCGCCCTGCGCGATCTCAAGCTCGACATGATCGGTGGCGACGACATCGCCGAACACCTTGCGGATGCCGTTGATATGCAGATAGCTCATCTGGATTTGCCTTTGCGGATCAGGGCAGCCACGATCATCAGGACCACGGTCAGCAACACGAGAAGGGTCGAGGCGGCGGCGATCACCGGTGTCAAGTCCTGCCGCAGCGTGGTCCAGACGCGCACCGGCAGCGTCTGCAGGGTGGGCGAGGCCATGAAGATCGCCAGCACGACCTCGTCCCACGAGATCAGGAACGAAAAGATCGCGGCCGAGAACACGCCGTGGCTGATCGCAGGCAGGGTGACGCGGGCCCGCGCCTCCCACGGATGGGCGCCGCAGAGGATGGCGGCATCCTCGATCGCGGGGTCGAAGGTCTTCAGCGCGCCGGTGATGGCGATGATGGAAAAGGGCAGGGCGACGATCAGGTGGGCTGCGACGAAGCCCGTGAAGGTGCCGTTCAGCCCGATGCGCAGGAAGAACGCATAGAGCGCGACGGCGATGATGACGACGGGCAGGATCATCGGCGTCAGGAAGAAGGCCCGCAGCACCGCGCGCCCCCGGAACTGTCCGCGCACCAGCGCGAATGAGGCCAGCAGCCCCAGGATCACCGACAGCACCATGACCACGACCGCGATCCGCGCCGAGGTCCAGGCCGATTGCAGCCAGCGCGGATCGGCGAACAGCTCGTGATACCAGCGCATCGTCCAGCCGGGCGGCGGAAAGATCAGCCAGCGGCTGTCGCCGAAGGACAGCGCCACGATGAACACGATCGGCAGCAGCAGGAACAGAGCCATCAGGACCGCAATGCCCGCCAGCACCCACCGCCACGTCCCCAGCTTGTCGAAGTTCATCAGCATCAGACGCCCCTTCCCGCGAACAGGCGCAGCTGCAGCGCATACAGGATCAGCGTCACCACCAGCAGGATGAAGGCGGCCGCCGCCCCCATGCCCCAGTTCACGAGGCTCTGGACCTGCTGGACGATCAGCTCGGCCAGCATCATGTTCGAGGTGCCGCCCAGCAGCGCGGGCGTCACGAAATAGCCAAGCGACATGACGAAGACCATCAGCGCGCCCGAGGCGATGCCGGGCGCGGCCAGTGGCAGCAGCACCCGGCGCAGCGCCTGCCCCTTGCTGGCGCCGCACAGGGCCGCCGCCTGCAGGATGGCGGGGTCGATCTTGCGGATGACCCCGTACAGCGGCAGGATCATGAAGGGCAGCATGATATAGACCATGCCGATGGTCACGCCGATCAGGTTGTTGGTCAGCTGCAGCGGCTGGTCGATCACGCCCACCGCCATCAGCATCCGGTTGATCAGGCCCGTCTGCTGCAGCAGCACCATCCAGGCATAGGTGCGCGCCAGAAGGTTGGTCCACATCGACAGCAGGATGATGCCGAAGAGGATGCCCGCCAGACGCGGCGTGGTGATGGCCAGCAGCCAGGCCACCGGGAACGCGATCAGCGCGGTGACCAGCGTCACCGTGCCCGACACCAGAAAGGTGTTCCCGAAGACCCGCAGATAGGTGGCCGATCCCAAAAGTGTCTCGTAATTCTGCAACCCCGGCTGCGGCTCGGTGACCGAGCGGGTCAGCAGCAGCGTGACCGGCACGACGAAGAAGGCCAAGAGCAGCACCAGCGCGGGCAGCGCCATGCCCAGGCCCGACCCGCGACGGGCGGGCATCAGGAAGGACAGCATCGGATCACCTTTTCGCCAGGACCGGGGCGCGGGCACGCGCCCCGGTCAGGGTCACTCGGCCTGCCAGGCATACCAGCGGTTGCCGATCTCATCGCGGTTGGCGGCCCAATAGGCCATGTCGGCATTCACCTGAACCGCCGTCTGCGCGTCGGGCAGGGTGGCGCGCAGGTCCGCCTCCATCAGATCGGCCGAGCCGGTGTTGATCGGCGCATAGCCGGTGGCTGCGGCAAAATCGGCCTGCGGCTGTGCACCTGTCGCGGCGGCGATGAAGGCCATCGCGGCGTCGCGGTTGGGGGCGCCCTTGGGCACGACCAGCGCGTCGGCTGCGGTGATGTTCTGGTCCCAGCTGATGCCCACCGGCATGCCCTCGGCCTCCAGCGCGGCCAGGCGGCCGTTCCAGAACAGCCCGACCGGCGCCTCGCCCGAGGCCAGCAGCTGCTGGCTTTGCGCGCCGCCTTCCCACCAGATGATGTCGCCCTTGATCATGTCCAGTTTCGCGAAGGCCCGGTCCAGATCCAGCGGATACAGATCCCCGGCGGCCACGCCATCGGCCAGCAGCGCGGCCTCGATCACGCCCGGCGCCGACCATTTGTAGAAGGTGCGGTTGCCGGGGAAGGCCTCGGTGTCGAACAGGTCGGCCAGCGTCGCGGGCTGCGCGTCCGGGAACTGCGCCGGGTTCCAGCCCAGCACGAAGGAATAATAGAACGAGCCCACCGCATGATCGGACACGAAGCGCGGGTCCAGCACGTCGCGGTCGATGATGTCGAAATCCAGCGGTTCCAGCAGGCCGGCTTCGCCCGCCTGCAGGGCCCAGTCATATTCGACATCGACCACGTCCCAGTTCGTGGCACCGGCTTCGACCATGGCGCGAATCTTTCCGTAATCGGTGGGGCCGTCCTGCACGACGGTCGTGCCGGTCGCCTCGGAAAAGGGCGCGGCCCAGTGTTCGGTCTGGGCGTCCTGCGTGGTGCCGCCCCACGAGGTGAAGACCATCTGCTGCGCATGGGCCGGAACGGCCAGCGCCGAGATCAGGGTCAATGCGGCCAAAGCCTTGAGTGTCATGATAGGAACTCCGCTGTTGAGGGGTGCCGCCGCGGCCTGCGATGGGCCACGGTCGTTATCGCATGATGAAGGGATCGGGGATCGGATCGTCCGAGACCCGCAGCCAGACGGTCTTGACCGTCGTGTAATCCAGCGCGGCGGCCAGCCCGCCTTCGCGGCCCTGGCCTGACAGCCCGTGCCCGCCGAAGGGCGCCATGGGCGAGACGGCGCGGTAGGTGTTCACCCAGACCACGCCTGCGCGCAGCCCCCGGATCATCCGGTGCGCCCGCGTCAGGCTGCGGGTGAAGACGCCCGAGGCCAGGCCGAAGGGCGTGTCGTTGGCCAGATGCAGCGCCTGTTCCTCGGTGTCGAAGGACAGCACCGACAGGACCGGGCCGAACAGTTCCTGCGTCACGCAGGGCGCGTCGGGCGCATCAGAGCAGTCGAGGATCGTGGGCGGATAGAAAAAACCCGGCCCTTCGGGCACCACGCCCCCGGCGCGCAGCACCGCGCCCGCCGCGATGCTGTCCTGCACGATGCGGTCGATCCGGTCGCGCTGGCGGGCCGTGCACAGCGGCCCGATCTCAGTCTCCATCCGGTCGGGGACGCCGATGGCGGCGGCGTTCGCCTTGGCGACCAGACGCGCCAGCAGCGCCTCGTGCACGCTTGCCTGCACGATCAGCCGCGAACCGGCGACGCAGCTTTGCCCGGTCGCGGCAAAGATCCCCGCCACCTGGGCATTGGCGGCGCTGTCCAGATCGGCGTCGTCGAAGACGACGAAGGGCGACTTGCCGCCCAGTTCCAGCGAGGTCCGCGACAGGTTCTCGGCCGAGGCGCGCAGGATATGTCGCGCGGTGTCCGGCCCGCCGGTGAAGGCGATATGGGCGACCAGCGGATGGCTGGTCAGCGCGCGGCCGGCCTGAGGTCCGCCGGTCAGGATATTGACCACACCGGGCGGAAAGCCCGCCCGATCGACCAGCCGGGCAAACTTCAGCAGCGGCGCGGGCCCATCCTCGCTGGCTTTCAGCACCACGGTGCAGCCCGCCGCCAGCGCTGGCCCCAGCTTGACGGCGGACAGGAACAGCTGGCTGTTCCACGGCACGATGGCCGCGACCACGCCCACGGGTTCGCGGCGCAACCAGACCTCCATGTCGGGCTTGTCGATGGGCAGATGCGCGCCCTCGATCTTGTCCGCCAGCCCGGCATAATAGCGGTAGTAGTCCGCGACATAGGCGATCTGGGCGCCGGTCTCGCGGATGATCTTGCCGGTGTCGCGGGTCTCCAGCGCGGCCAGCCGGGGCGCGGCCTCCGCCACCAGATCGGCCAGCCGGAACAGCAGCCTGCCGCGCGCGGTGGCGGTCAGCCCGGCCCATGCGGGGTCGCGAAAGGCCCGGTCGGCGGCACGCACGGCGCGGTCCACATCGCCCGCGTTCGCATCGGGCATCGACGCCCATGCCTGCCCGGTCGCGGGGTCGAGGCTGTCGAAGCGGCCCGCCCCGTCCGAAAACTGTCCGTCGATGTACTGCTGGAACCGCTCCATCACGCGAAGGCCGGCATGACGTCGCGGATGAACCGTTCCAGCGAGGCGCGCTTGCGGTCGAAGCTCATTCCGCAGCGCCTCCCGCGTCCGGGCCAAAGCGACCGAAGACACCAGCTTCAGATCGAACCCAGCTACGCCGAGGTGATACATCAGCACACGGTGATAGTTGCCTGTGGCCTCAAAGCCGATCCGGACGGG
>NZ_SUNI01000009.1 GCF_005048225.1 Paracoccus gahaiensis | reverse complement strand
CGTGCCCACGCCTGCCCCCGCGCCGGCGCCGGTGGCGACCCCGGCGCCCGCACCGGCGGCCCCCGCAGCGCCGGCCCGTCAGGCGGCGGCCCCGTCAGGCACCGGCGTCTATCAGCAGGCCTGGCAGACCTACAATCTGGACCGACCCATGGAGGCCATCGCCCAGTTCGAGGCGGCCCTGCGCGGTCGGCTGGACGCCACGCAGCGCCGCGATGCGCAATATGGCATGGCGCTGGCCTATCTGCAGATGGGCATGGCCGACAATGCCGCGCGCATCGCGGCGGGTGTCGATCTGACCCGCACGCAGCGCGTCGATGTCGAACGCCAGATCCTGGACCAGCGCGGGGTGGCGGCCTACAACCGCCGCGACTATCGCCGCGCGGTCGAGTTCTTCGACGCCATCGAGGGGCTGACGGGGAGCCTGCGCCGCGATCTGGCCATATTGCGCGCCTATGCCTATCTTAACAGCAACCGTCAGGCGCAGGCCCGGCAGGAATTCATGCGCCTGCACAGCGAACTGGCCACCGCCGAGACCCGACGCGGGCTGGCCGCGCTGGAATAGGATCTAGCGCAGCCGGTCCAGCCGCAGGTCCAGCGTCACCTGCCGGTAATTGGCGATCCCCGCCGTCGAGCGGCTGTCGATCACGCCCACCCTGATCGAGGCGCCGGGCCGCAGGCGGGTGGACAGCGAGACGCCCGACACCCGGTCCCGGCGCGGCACGCCCAGAAAGGCGCCGCCCTGCAACACCTGCGTGGACAGGTCAAGGCTGACGGGGCGGTCGCCCATCAGCCAGGTTATGCCCCCGTCCAGACGATGATCCAGCAGCGTGGCCCCCTCGCGCGGCTGGCCCAGGGTCAGCTCGGCCCGGCTGGCCAGGCGGCTCCAGACCGAATCGGAGGAGAGCGACAGGCGCGTCTGATCCTGCCCCGATCCCGACAGGCGGCTGGCCCGCAGCTCCAGCTGATGTGCCGAGCGCTCGGCGGCCAGGACCTGCACGATCCCGGCGGATCGCTGATAGGCCGTGCCTTGGTCCAGCTCGCGCCAATAGCGCGCCGCCGTGCCGCAGAGATCCAGAAAGGTCCAGCCGCGCAGATGATTCTGCGAGCAGGCCGAGACCAGGGCATCGGCCCGCCCGATCCGGTGTTCGGGCGACCATCCCAGCTCGGCGGCGCCCCGCAGCTCGATCAGGCGGCCGGTCTGCCAGGCGTGTCGGGTGACGCCCGCGACCGAGCCTCCGGCGACCAGCCCGGCCTTGGCCCGCACGCCCGGCGCCGCCTCGAAGATCAGCCCGTTGAAGACGAAGCGGTCCTGCAGCACGCCGCCATTGATGTTGCCGTCCCAAGCCAGCATCGGCGCGACCACCGCGTCGCGCGCCACCAGCGCCGGCGGGCCGCCGTCGAAGTAATGGCCCTGTCGCACCATGTCGGCCCGCATCCGCGCCAGCCCGCGCGGCGGCAGGGCGCCCGCCGCCAGCGCCTGCGCATGGATCCGCAGCCGCAACCGCTCGGGCGCCGCTGCCTCGGACAGCTGCAGCCGATCCGCCAGACCGGCCGCGCCACTCGCGGCGATACCTTGCGCAGCGGCGCCATTGGCACAGACGGTGGCGGCGATCAGGCAGGCAAGGCCCAGGACCCGTCCGACGCGCCGCCTAGCGCCGCGCATTCGGATCGACGCCGCTATAGGCGCCGTCCACCCGCACCGCATGTCCCTTGTCCCGGCCCACCGCCCGGTAGAGGCCCGAGGTGGTCATGCCGTGCCGCCCGTCGCGATAGGTCGGGCTGCCCCCGACATTGCCGCGCAGCTGCCCGTCGATCCGGTAGGTCTGGGTGACATCGGGGTTGCGCACGCTGATCGTCGCGGCCCCGCCATAGGCGCCGGTGACCACGTTGAAGGGCAGGTTGCGGGCGCGCAGCCCGATCTCGACCTGCGAGCGGGGCGAGACCTCGGTGCGGATGTCGACATTCGCGGTGCCACGGTCGAAGTCCAGCATCAGGTTCTCCAGCCCGTCGCTGTGGCGCCCCGACAGAAGCGGGCCGTCGTCGATGGTCACCCAGGCAAAGCTCTGCCCCTTGAAGAAATACTGCCCGCCGGTCGCGACCAGCTGGCCGTCGCGCAGGTTGTCGAAGGGGGCCTGGTCGGCGGTCAGGCGCAAAAGGCGCGTGGCCCGGCGCCCGTTCCGGGGATCGACCTCGGCGATGACCTCGATGGTCATGCGCCCGGCGCGATCGGCATCGGCCCGGGCGATCAGATCGCGATAGCCTGCGGGATCGGCGGGATTGCTGTCGTCGAAGGCCGCCAGGGCGCGGGCATCGCGGGGGCCCTGAGCCGCATCTCGGCGCACCCGGGCAAAGCCGTTATGCTGGGTCGTGTAGGTCTGGAACGGCCCCGAGGCCACCGGGCGCCCCTCGGGGGGCGGGGCCAGCGGCGGGGCATCGCCGGTGCCCCCTCCGCCCCCGCCGCCACAGGCGGCAAGAAGGATCAGCGAGAGCAGGGCAAGGCTGCGGGGCAGGGACATGGGACGATCCGATCACACGAGGACAAATCGATCATAACGCAGGGGCGGACCCGCTCAAGAACTCTGAACCGATTTTTCGGCAGTGTGGGGAAATAGCCCTGCCCGGGCGGCCCCGGGCAGGGCCGCCCGGGACCCGAGGCAGTGTCAGGCGGCTTGCAGGAAGGGGGTGATGGTGGCGCGATTGCGCCCCTCGGCCTTGGACTGGTACAGCGCCAGATCGGCCAGCTTGTAGCCGTCCAGATAGCGGAAGGCCTTGCCGTGGAACGAGAAGCCCCCGACGCTGATGGTCGAGATGCTTCGCTTGGCCGGGGGGCCATAGGGGACCTGCACGGCCTGGCGGAACCGCTCGGCCACCTGATGGCCGGTGGTGATGTCGTTGGTGCGGACGACGACCGCGAATTCCTCGCCGCCGATGCGGGCGGCGAAATCGCCCTCGCGGATGGTGGCCTTGATGGCGGCGGCGATCCCCCGCAGGACGCGGTCGCCCTCGTCATGGCCGTATTCGTCGTTGATGCGCTTGAAGTGATCGACATCCAGCAGCAGCAGCGTCACGTCCTGGGCGCCTGCCTCTTCCAGTTCCCGCGTATAGTTCTCCAGCGCGCGCCGGTTGGGCAGGCCGGTCAGCAGGTCGGTCGCGGCGGCACGGGCCAGGTCGCGCTCGCGGCGGCCGCGGCGCTGCTCGGTCTCCAGCATCTTGCCGAAGCAGATCATCAGCACGCTGATCAGAAGCGCCAGGAACAGCTTCAGCTGCTCGCCGGTCTCGGCAAAGCGGTGCAAAGCCAGATAGGTCGGCAGGCTGGAGGCCACGCTGAGCAGGATCCAGGCGCGCCAGGTGCGCTTGCGCGCCGCGTGGAAGACCGTGAACCACAGCCCGGCGCAGGCGGCAGTGGCAAGGATCACCGCCACGCCGGTCGTCGCGCCCTGGCCGCCGATGAACAGCCGGGTCAGGATGGCCAGCACGACGGTCACGGCCGCGGCCAGCGGCCCGCCGAAGGCCATGGCCATGCCGACGAAGGCGCCGCGCGTGTCGGCCTGGATCCCCGGCGCCAGATAGATGGGTTGCAGCATCACGACCATGGCCGCGATGCCGAAGGACAGGCCCACATAAAAATGGCGCAGCCAGCGGTTGGGGACCTGACGCTGAAGCAGGCTGTAGACGACCGTGCAGATCGACATGACGCCCAAAGTGTTCACAAGAATTAAAAGCTGCTGCATGATACTATCCACTCTAACACAACCGCACGTTTTGCATATTATGATCGTTATAAGAACCTGACTTATAGTTAGGTATGCGGTTCAGTTCAGAGGGTGACCGTGCCTTCGCCGCCACCAAAGCCAAACTATTCGAAGGGTTGCCTTCCGCAAAGCGTCGTTCGAGTGTTACGCAACAAGGATGCCGGGTCGCGGGGATAACCCCATTTTGTACGCCCCTGCGGCAGGGATAAGGGGGAGCGACTCGGATGACCGACATGGGCAAGGGCAGTCTGCGCGGAATCTGCGTGGTGGGCCTGAACTATACGGATCAGCTTTTGATCGCCGGGGGCGACGGGCCGGTGCAGGCCCTGCGCGTGGCGGTGCGGGCCTTGCTGGAAGACGGGTTCGGGGCCGCGCAGGTCCGGCAGACGATGCCCTGCGGGGCGATCATCCTGCGGCTGCAGGATGCGCCCCGCGACGTGCTGCTGGACCGGGTCCGCGCGACCCTGGCCCAGGTGCCCGAGTGCCGCAAGCGGGTCGGGTCGATCGATTACGCGACCACCGCCCATGCCGGGATCGTCTGGACCGAGGGCGGCACCGACACCGAGGAGCTGACGCGCATCGCCTCGGCCGCCTGCGCCGCCGCCAATATCCGGGGGCTGGATCTGGTGGAATATGATTCGGTCGACCATCCGCATCTGCAGGCCGACATTCTCAGCGCCCGGCTTCTGGCCGATGCCCTGTCGGCGATGCGCGACCGCCGCCTTGTCCTCTATGCCCAGCAGATCGTCGATATCGACGAGACCAGCCCCGTGCTGCAATACGAGGTGCTGGTCAAGATGCGCGACCGCGCGGGGCGCGAGCATTCGCCCTCGGCCTTCCTGCCCTTAGCCGAACGGACCGGCATGATCTGCCTGATGGATGGCTGGATCATCCGCGAGGCCATCCTGGGCCATGCCGAGGCGCTGGTCCGGATGGAGCATATCCACATCTCGCTGAACATGTCGGGCCGGACCCTGTCCAGCCCCGGCTTCTGGCGCGAGATCGAGACGATCCTGACCCAGACCGGCATCGCCCCCGCCCGCATCCAGTTCGAGATCACCGAGACCTCGGCCATCTACGACCTGCCCCGCGCCAAGGAGAACGTGCAGGCCTTCCGGCGCATGGGCTGTTCGGTCGCGCTGGACGATTTCGGCGCGGGCCTGTCGGGATTCTCGTATCTGACGGATCTGGACGTGAACTGCGTCAAGATCGACGGCGGGCTGGTGGCCAATGTGGTCTATCCGCAACGCCGCGAGCTGAAGATCGTCGAGGCGCTGGTGTCGCTCTGCTCGGATCTGGGGCTGGACGTGGTGGGCGAGCATGTCAGCTCGCCGCAGATCTTCGATATCCTGCGCGATCTGGGCGTGACCAAGATGCAGGGCTACTCGATCGGCGAATCGGTGCCCTACGAGACGATCTTCGTCCCGCGGGGTGAGGTCCGCCGGACCGGAAGCGCGCCTGCCTGACGGGGGCCGGTCTAAAGGGGTGGGGCCTCAGATGCGCTGCCCGCGCACCCAGACCCCACGCACCGCGCCCGCCGCACCGAGCCGGGTCACGCGGATCACGTCGGCCCGCGCGCCGGGCGCCAGCCGCCCGCGATCGGCCAGATCGACCGCCGCCGCCGGGGCGGCCGTGACCGTCACCACCGCCCGCGCCATGTCGCCCCACAGATCGCCCAGTAGAAGCGCCGCCGACAAGAGCCCCGAGGGCACGTAATCCGAGGACAGGATGTCCAGCAGATCCGCCCGCGCCAGATCGGCGGCGGCCACATTGCCGCTGTGCGAGCCGCCCCGGATCAGGTTCGGCGCGCCCATCATCACCTTGATGCCGTGATCGCGACACGCCTGCGCGGCCTCCAGCGTGGTCGGAAACTCGGCGAAATGGCAGCCATGGCCGGCGCTGACGGCCACCTGCGGGGCGGTGGTGTCGTCATGGCTGGCCAGAACCGCGCCATAGCGGCGGGCATGGGCCACGGCCGCCGCCTCGTGGGCGACGCCCACCCGGGCGCGCAGCGCCTGCTGGTCGGCGACATGGGACTGGAACTGCGCCTCGGACAGGCCCTTCTTGCCGATGACATAGTCACGCAGCTTGCTGATGTCGCGAAACTGGCGTTCGCCCGGCGTGTGGTCCATCAGGCTGACGATGCCCACGCGGTCATGGGGGCCGAACTTGGCCATCTCCTCGGGCAGGGTCTGGGAACAGATCTCGGCCCGCAGATGCAGGAAATGGCTGATGCGCAGGGCGCCCTTGGCGCGCAGGTCCAGGATCTCGTCGGCCAGGGCCCGGGCATATTCGCCATAGCCCGCATTGTTCGCGGTCACGACCGAGCCCACCCGCAGCGCGTCGAAGACGGTGGTGATGCCCACGCTGGCCAGTTCGGCGTCATGGGCGATGATGGCGCTGGCATGGGGCCAGTCGACGCCGGGCCGCGGCTCCATATGGCGTTCCAAATTGTCGGTGTGCAGCTCGACCAGACCGGGCATGACCAGATCGCCGTCGCAATCCAGCGCGCCCGGCGGCAGGGCCGCGCCCTGTCCGATCTCGGCGATGCGGCCGTCGCGCAGGACCAGATGGCCGCGGATGACCTCATCGGGCAGGACGAGGCGGGCATTGGCAAGGATCGTGTCGGTCATGCGGAAGGGTCCAGTCTTGAAGCGAGGGGGCAAAGCGGGTGATCTGGCAGACAAGCGTCACATGGGTGTGACAGTTTCAGCGTAGGGCCGGGGACATGCAGGATTTCACCAGATACGCAGTCTATTACGCGCCGCAACCGGGGCCTTTCGCGGATGCGATGGCCGCCTGGCTGGGCTGGGACGTGGCGGCGGGCCGGGCGGTCGCGCAGCCCCGGCTGCCCGGCCTGCCGGGCGAGGTGGCCGAGCTGACGCGCAGCCCGCGCAAGTACGGCTTTCATGGCACGATCCGCGCGCCCTTCCGCCCCGTGGTGGCCGAGGCTGACCTGATCGCCGCGCTGGACGATCTGGCCGCCGCGCAGCCGCCGGTCCGTTGCGAGGGGCTGCAGATCCACGACCTGCACGGCTTTCTGGCGCTGATGCCGCAGGGTTGCGACGGGGCGCTGGCGGATCTGGCCGAGGCGGTGATGCGCGCCACCGATCCGCTGCGCGCACCCTTGACGCAGGCCGAGATCGCGCGGCGCCGCCCCGAGACGCTGAGCCCGCGCCAGCGCGCGCTGCTGGACCGGTGGGGCTATCCCTTCGTGATGGAGGAGTTCCGCTTTCACCTGACGCTCACCGACCAGCTGCCCCCCAAGCAGGCGCAGGCCGTCGCGCAGGTGCTGCGGGCGCATCTTGGGCCGGTGCTGCCGCGCCCCTTCGTGATCGCCGATCTGTGCCTGATGGCCGAGGACGCGCAGGGCCGCTTCCATCTGCGTCACCGCAGCACGTTGTCGGGCTGAAGGGCTGTCAGCAGGCGCGCGATGCCCTGCTCGGGGCTCGCGTCGTTCACGACCGTGACATGGGCGATGCCGGGGGGCAGGGCAAAGCCCGCGCGGTCCAGCCGGGCGGCGATGTCATCCTCGGTCTCGCGGCCCCGCGCGGCCAGACGGCGGGCCAGCAGGGCGGTGGGGGCGGTGACCAGCACCACCCGCAGCCCCGGCAGCCGCGCCACCGCCTGCGGCAGGGCCGCGCGGCTGCCGTTGAAGATCACCGGGCCGTCGCCCGCCAGCTGGTCGCGGGGGATGCCGTAGCACAGCCCATGCGCCTGCCAGTCCAGCGCGAAGAGGCCGTCCCGCTGCATCCGGGCAAATTCGTCCGTTGTCACGCCGTCGAAATCCTCGCCGCCCGAATCGGACGGTCGGGTGATGACCCGCCGCGCCAGGCGCAGCGCGGGCCATGCGGCCAGCGCGCCCTCGATCAGCGTGTCCTTGCCCGCGCCCGAGGGACCGACGACGGCGGCGATCATGCCGCCTGCCCGCCCGAGGGCCGGGCGGGGGTGAAGCCCGTCACGTCGACCAGCCGGTCGCAGACGCGGGCGCGCGCCTCCTCGTCATGGAAGATCCCCAGGATCGCGGCGCCGCGCGCCTTCGCCTCGAGGATCAGGGCCAGCACGACCTCGCGGTTCTGGGCGTCCAGGCTGGCGGTGGGCTCGTCCAGCAGCAGGACCGGGAAGGGATGGACGAAGCCCCGCGCGATGTTCACCCGCTGCTGCTCGCCGCCCGAGAAGGTGGTGGGCGACAGCGACCACAGGCGGCGCGGGATGTTCAGCCGCCACAGCAGGCATTCGGCCCGGGCCTGCGCATCTAGCTGCGCCACGCCGAGCGCGCGCAGGGGTTCGGCCACCACCTCGACCGTCGGGACGCGGGGCAGGACGCGCAGGAACTGGCTGACATAGCCCAACGTGTCGCGGCGCAGGGCGATGACGCGGCGCGGCTCGGCCCCCGCCATCTGTACCCCCGCGATGCGGATCGAGCCGCCTGCGGGCAGGTAGTTGCCGTGGATCATCCGCATCAGCGTGGATTTCCCCGACCCCGACCGGCCCACCAGCCCGACGCATTCGCCGGGGTCCACATGCAGGTTGGCGCCCGCCATGACCGGGATCACCGTGCCGCCCTGATTGTGCAGCGTGAAGGTCTTGGAGAGATTCTCGACATGGATCATGGCTTACACCTGCAGGACGGAAGAGACGAGAAGCTGCGTATAGGCATGCTGCGGATCGTCCAGCACCTGATCGGTCAGGCCCTGTTCGACCACCCTGCCGGACTTCATGACCATCAGCCGGTCCGCCAGAAGCCGCACCACCGCCAGATCATGGGTGACGATGATGACCGACAGCCCCATGTCGCGCACCAGCCCGCGCAGCAGATCCAGCAGCCGCGCCTGCACGCTGACATCCAGACCCCCGGTGGGCTCGTCCATGAAGACCAGACGCGGCCCGGTGACCAGATTGCGCGCGATCTGCAGCCGCTGCTGCATGCCGCCCGAGAAGGCCGTGGGGCGGTCGTCGATGCGATCCTCGGCGATCTCGACCCGGCCCAGCCAGTCCACCGCCGCCGCCCGGATCTCGCCGTAATGGCGGTGGCCGGTGGCCATCAGCCGTTCGCCCACATTGGCCCCCGCGCTGACGCTCATGCGCAGCCCGTCGCGGGCGTGCTGGTGGACATAGGCCCATTCGGTGCGCGCCAGACGGCGGCGCTCGGTCTCGGCCATCGCCAGCACGTCGCGCCCGTCATAGGTGACCGAGCCCGCATCGACGCCCTGATGCCCCGCCAGGCAGGAGAGCAGCGTCGACTTGCCCGAGCCGCTTTCGCCGACGATGCCCAGCACCTCGCCGGGATAGAGATCGAAGCCGACATCGGTGCAGCCGATGCGGGCGCCATAGCGACGCTCCAGCCCCGTCACCGACAGAATGGGTTGGGTCATGTCCCTCATGCCGCATCCTCCGCCAGACGGCCCCGATGCCCCATGCCCGTGCGGGTGGTGCAGTAATCGGTGTCGGAACAGACGAACATCCGACCGCCCTGGTCGTCGGTGATCACCTCGTCCAGATAGCTGGCACTGGCGCCGCAGAGGTCGCAGTCGTGATCGGCCTTGCTGGGATCGAAGGGGTGATCCTCGAAATCCAGACTGACCACTTGGGTATAGGGCGGCAGCGCATAGATGCGCTGTTCGCGGCCTGCGCCGAACAGTTGGATCGCCGGGCTGTCCGACAGCTTGGGATTGTCGAATTTCGGGATGGGCGAGGGGTCCATGACATAGCGCCCCTCGACCTTGACGGGATAGTCATAGGAGGTCGCGATCTGGCCGTGCCGGGCGATGTCCTCGTAGAGCTTGACGTGCATCAGCCCGTATTCCTCCAGCTCGTGCATCTTGCGGGTCTCGGTCTCGCGCGGTTCCAGAAAGCGCAGGGGTTCGGGGATGGGCACCTGATAGACGAGGATCTGGCCTTGGGTCAGGGGCGTCTCGGGGATGCGGTGGCGGGTCTGGATCAGCGTGGCCTCGGTCGTGTCGGTCGTCACGTCCACGCCTGCGGTGCGCTGAAAGAACTTGCGGATGCTGACGGCATTGGTGGTGTCGTCGGCGCCCTGGTCGATGACCTTAAGCCGGTCCTCGGGCACCAGGCAGGCGGCGGTCAGCTGCACGCCCCCGGTGCCCCAGCCATAGGGCATGGGCATCTCGCGGCTGGCGAAGGGCACCTGATAGCCGGGGATCGCCAGCGCCTTCAGGATCGCGCGGCGGATCATCCGCTTGGTCTGTTCGTCCAGATAGGCGAAGTTGTAATCGCTCACAGCAGCCCCCGCGCGGTCAGGTCGCGTTCCAGCGTGTCGGGATCGGTGAAGCGGTGCGCTGCCATCCCCGAGGCCAGCGCGCCCGCGATGTTGTAGGCGCTGTCGTCGATGAACAGGCAGTCCTCGGGCGCCACCCCCGCGCGATCGCAGAGCAGCGCGAAGATGCGGGGGTCGGGCTTGATGACGCCCTCGATCCCCGACACGATGGTGGTGCCGAAGGCGGTGGCCAGCCGGGGATGGGTCGCCAGACCGATGGGCCAGGTCTGGGCCGACCAGTTGGTGATCGCGTGGATCGCATGGCCGCGCGCCCGCAGCCGCTCCAGCAGCGCCCATGTGCCTTCGATCGGCTCGGCGATCGAGGCCGCATAGCCGGGAAGGTAGTCGCAGAAGATCGCGCGGTCCTGCGGGTCCGCGATGCCGGTTGCGAGAGCGTCGAAGGTTTCGCCCCCGTCGGCGCGCAGGTTCAGCGCGGCAAAGCCTACGCGGTCGATGAAGGCCTGCACCGTTGCGCGGTCGCCCAAGCGCGGCAGGAACGGCGCCACCGGGTCCCACCGGATCAGCACGTTGCCGATGTCGAAGACGAGGGTGGTGATCATTCGGCAGCCTCCTGAAGGGCGGTGTGGGCGTCGGCGCGCAGGCGGCGGACCAGCTCCAGCTCGGCCTGGAAATCGACGTAATGGGGCAGCTTGATATGTTCCAGAAACCCCGTCGCCTGGATGTTGTCGCAATGGGACAGCACGAATTCGGCGTCCTGCGCGGGGGCGCCGGTGAAATCCTCGCCCAGCTCCTGCCAGCGCAGGGCGCGGTCCACCAGCGACATGGCGATGGCCTTGCGTTCGGACTGGCCCGGCACCAGCCCGTAGCCGCGCGTGAACTGAGCGGGTTCAAGGCGGCTGCCCTTGAATTGGTTCACCGTCTCGCATTCGGTCAGCTCGATCTCGCCGATCTCGATGGAAAAGCCCAGTTCGGGGATCTCCATCTCGACCGCCACGCGGCCGATGCGCAATTCGCCGACGAAGGCATGGGTGCGCCCGTATCCGCGCTGCGTGGAATAGGCCAGTGACAGCAGGAAGCCCTCGTCGCCGCGCGCCAGGGCCTGCAGGCGCAGGGCGCGGCAGGCGGGCAGTTCCAGCGGCTCGCGGGTTAGGTCGGGGGCGGGGCTGTCGTCGGGGGCTATGGGTTCGATCAGCCCGTCGCGGTCCAGGATCTGGGTGACATGGGGCAGGGGCGCGGGGTCGGGCTGGGCCAGGGGGGCGGGGTCGACGGCGGCGGCCTCGGCGAAATCCAGCAGACGGTGGGTGTAATCGAAGGTCGGGCCCAGCACCTGCCCGCCGGGCAGGTCCTTGAAGGTGGCCGAGACGCGCCGGTCCACCGCCATCGCGCCCGTGTCCAGCGGCACCGATGCGCCAAGCCGGGGCAGCGTGGTGCGATAGGCGCGGATCAGGAAGACCGCCTCGATCAGGTCGCCCCGCGCCTGCCGGATCGCCAGCGCGGCCAGATCGGGATCATAGAGCGAGCCCTCGGCCATCACCCGGTTCACCGCCAAGGTCATCTGCGCGCGGATCTGGGCCACCGACATCAGCGGCAGGTCGGGATCGCCGCGCCGCTCTTCGGCCAGCCAGGCATGGGCATTGTCGATGGCGCGCTCGCCCCCCTTGACGGCGACATACATCAGCAGTCCTCCACGATGGTGCTGCGCGGCAGGCAGGCCAGCTGGTCGCCGCAGGTCAGGATAAAATCGAGGCCCATCGGGGCCCGCGCGTGGTTGGCGCGGAAGGCCGCCGTTTCGGGCAGGGAGAGGCGGGCATGGTCCTTGATCCCGGGGCCGGTCAGGCGGGGCCCGTCATTCTCCAGCCGGTCTAGTTCCACGATCAGCGTGGCCGAGCGGTCGGGGTAATCCGGCAGGCCCACCGGGAAGCGGTCCAGCGGCTGCAAGTCGGACCAGCGGCCCAGGGCCAGGGTGGCGGTCTCGGCGTCGCTCAGCGGGCAGCCCGCGTGAAAGCGCAGCCACTCGGCCAGATCGGGCGCAGGGGCGGCCAGATGGACCGGAGTCGTCGGATCGGCCAAGAGCAGCAGGACCGTGCCCGCCGCCCGACCCAGAGGCGCCGGGGGCGCGGCCAGCGCCAGATCGTGGATCGTGCCGGGATGGGCCATGGCCTGCATCAGGATGCGGAAGCCTTGGGCCGACTGGATGGCGGGGTCGGTGAATCCCCCGGTCAGGGCGCTCATGCGTCTTCTCCGCGCTGCAGGGTGAAGAACTCGACGCGGGTGGCGGCGGCCTTGGCGGCGCGCAGATCGCGGGCGGCCTGCGCCGTGGTCCGCAAGCCCTCCAGCAGGGGCGTCAGGCGCGGGGCCTCATCGGTCTGCATCAGCGCATCCACCACCGCCGCGCGGCGGGCATGGGCGTGGCTGCGGCCCTGCACATGGCCGTGCCCCACCGTCCCGCAGTCCAGCCTTATGGCGCAGCGGGTCACCGTCATCTCGCCCAGATTGAAGGGCGCGCCGGTGGCGCTGACGCGGCCCTGCACCATGACGGTGCCTGTCTCGGGCGCGCGCAGAAGGGCGTGGGCGGGCAGGTCGGGCAGCACCTCGGCCAGCCGCTCGGGGGCCGAGCGCGCCATCAGGGACAGCCAGTCGCGGCGGGGATCGGGGGGTGCAGACATCTTGCAAACCTGTCCAGTCTTCTATACAACTAGACAAGTGATAGCGCGATCCCCGCCCGAAGGCCCGTGAATTTTCCATGACAGACGCCAAGCCGACCCTGTGGCAATCCATCGCCGACAGCCTGCGGGCCGAGATCACCGGCGGCCATTACCCGCCCGGCGCGCGCCTGCCCTCCGAGGCGCAGCTGTCGGCGCGCTTCGGCGTGAACCGCCACACGGTGCGCCATGCGCTGTCCCATCTGGTCGAGGCCGGTCTGGTCCGACCCCGGCGCGGGGCGGGGGTCTTCGTCACCGGGCAGGCCACGGATTATGCGCTTGGCCCCCGGGTGCGGTTCTCACAGAACCTGGCGGCGCAGGGGCGCACCGGCGCGCACCGCTTCACCCGGCTGGAGACGCGGCCCTGCGACGCGACCGAGGCGCAGGCGCTGGACCTGTCGCCCGGCGATCCGGTCCATGTGATCGAGGGGATCTCCTTGGCCGACGACCAGCCGCTGGCGCTGTTCCGGTCGGTCCTGCCCGGCTGGCTGGAGGGGTTTCCCGACCATGCCGCGCGGCTGCAGTCCATCACGGCGGCGCTGGCTGCCTGTGGGGTGGCCGATTACACCCGCGCCAGCACCCGCCTGACCGCCAAGCTGGCCAGCCCGACCCAGGCCGCGACCCTGCGGATCGCGCGGGGCGCGCCGATCCTGAGATCCGACGCGCTGAACCGCGACCTGCAGGGTCGGCCGGTCGAGATGGGCCGGACCTGGTTCGCCGGCGACCGGGTGACGCTGGTGCTGGCGGACTGAGCCGCCCTCGGGGTCACTCGCCCCGGATCAGCTTGCGGCGCAGCCAGCCCGACAGGCTGTCCATGGCGATGACCATGATGACCACCAGCAGGATGTAATAGGTCACCTTCTCCCAGTCCTGCGTGGTCTGGATGGCCTGGGTCAGCAGCAGCCCGATGCCGCCGCCGGTGATCGCGCCGATGATCGTGGCGCTGCGGGTGTTGGATTCCAGGAAATACAGCATCTGCGACAGCAGCACCGGCATGACCTGCGGGATGACGCCGAAGCGATAGCGCTGGATGGCGCTGGCCCCGGTGGACCGGATGCCCTCGATCGGCTTGTCGTCGACGTTTTCCAGCGCCTCCGAGAACAGCTTGCCGAAGCTGCCGGTGTCGGTCAGCAGGATCGCCAGCGCGCCGGTCAGCGGGCCGGGGCCGAAGGCGCGCGACAGGATGATGGTGAAGATCAGCGCGTCCACGCCGCGCACGAAATCGAAGACGCGGCGCACGGCGAAGCGCAGCCAGCGCGAGGGGGTGAAGTTCTGCGCGGCCAGAAAGGCCAGCGGCAGCGCCACGAAGGCCGCGCCGAAGGTGCCCAGGAAGGCCATCAGGATCGTCTCGAAGATCGCCCAGGCCACGGCGCCGTGCTGCCAGATGTCATTGGTCCAGAACTCGGACAGGGCAAGGGACAGGTTGCTCTGCTCCGCCACCAGCCGCTCGCCGCCGAGGATCGTGCCCAGCACGGCGCCCGCCGACTGGCCCGAGAAGGGGCTGGAGAGGTCGAAAAAGAACATCTCCCACCCCCAGAAATAGCGCAGCGTCTCGGTGCGCGACCGGGTGGCGGTGACGCGGCCCTGATCGGTCGTGATGGTCACGCGGGCGGGGGAGGCGTTGATGAACTCGGGCACCGTGCCGCCGGGCACGTCCAGCGCGATATCCTCGCCGACCACCAGCGTCACGGGGCCGTAACCGGGGATGTCATAGGTCGTGCGTGGCCCGTCATAGGTCACCACATGGCCCGCGCCCAGATCGATGCGGGTCACGTCGTCCTGCGCCTCGATCCAGTCGGGCAGGCGGTCCGCCGGATAGATCGCGCGGTTCGAGCCCTCGACGGCGACCTGCACGGTCTCGCGCCGGTTGTCGCGGGCCACATGCACCTTGTGCGTGACCATGTCCGACAAAAGGATCGCGGCATTGTCCAGCCGTGCCCGCTGCGCCAGCCCCGCCAGATCGAACGAGATGGCGGCATAGACCAGATAGACCAGCATCAGCACCGGCACCGCCAGCGCCCGGCGCCGCTTGCGGTCCATCAGCCGGATGGTGGCGTCGCGCAGGGTGTCGGCGGCGCTTTGCGGGGCGCTCGCGGCGGGGTTGGACAGATCGGGGGCACTCATGCAGGCGCTCCGTGCGTCAGGCGGTTGCGGGCCAGGCCCGAGATCTGGTCGACGACGACGATGGTGGCGAACAGCATCAGGAAGATCGCCGCCGCCTGATCGAACTTGCCCTGCCCGAAGGTCATGGCGTTGCGCAATTCATAGCCGATGCCGCCCGCGCCCACGAAGCCCAGGATGGCCGAGGCGCGGATGTTCACCTCCAGCCGCAGCAGCGCATAGGACAGGTAGTTGGGCGCGACCTGCGGGATCACCCCCAGCCAGATGCGCTGCGACCAGATGGCGCCGACCGAGGCCAGCCCCTCGACCGGCTTCAGATCGACGTTCTCGTTCACTTCCGAGAACAGCTTGCCCATCGCGCCTGCCGTGTGGATGGCGATGGCGATGACGGCGGGGACCGGGCCGCCGCCCAGGATGAAGATCAGGATCAGCGCGATGACGATCTCGGGGATCGCGCGGAAGACATCCGACACGCGCCGCGCGACCGGCACCAGGCGCGGCCAGCGCGCCAGCCCGCGCGTCGCGGCCATGGCCAGCGCGGTGCCCGCCATGCAGCCCAGCAGGGTGGCGACGAGGGCGATGTTCAGCGTCTCGATCAGCGCCGGGACGGCGTTCAGCATGTGAAGGGGCAGGTTGGCGGCCTTCTCGATGGCCTCGCCGATCAGGGCGGCGGGAAAGTCGCCCACCTGATGCAGCCCCTGCCAGAAGCCGCCCGCATTGCGCCCGTCGGCGATGCGAAAGCCCGACACCATCATGGCCACGAAGATCACGACCAGCAGCCCGCCATAGAGGCGCTTGCGGCGCGTCTGCGCCAGATAGTCGTCGCGGATATCGGCCAATGCCATCGCGGGTCCCCCGGAAATGCAAAAGGCCGGACCCGCGCGGGGTCCGGCCGGATTGGGCAAGAGGATCAGTTCATCTCGGCGCGGCGGATGTCGATGATGGTCTGGTATTCCTCATGCGTGACGGGGGTGAAGCCCGCCGTCTCGCCCGCCGCCACGCCATAGGCGCAGTCGGGATCGGCCTCGTGCAGACCGGCGACCAGGTCGATCATGGTCTGCTTGACGTCGCCGGGCAGGTCCTGACGCAGCACGACCGGGCCTTCCGGGATGGGCGAGGACTTCCAGATCTCGACGATGTCGTTCATGTCGACGATGCCCGCATCGGCCGCCTTGCGCAGCGCGCCCGAGTTGTAGCCGTCTTCCCATTCGCCCTGACCGTCGGCCCAGGTGACGCCGGCATCGTAATCGCCGTTCACGACCGCGATGATCGACTGCTCATGGCCGCCCGAAAAACCGATGCGGCTGAAATACTCGCCCTCGGCCATCGAATAGCCCTCGGCGGGCAGTTCCACGTTGGGGATCAGGAAGCCCGAGGTCGAGTTCGGGTCGGCGAAGGCGAAGGACTTGCCCTCCATATCGGCGACCGAGGTGATGCCGCTGTCGGTGCGGGCGAAGCCGATCGAGTGATAGGTGTAGCTGCCGTCCAGGTTGGTCTTGACCAGCACCGGCTCGACCGCGTTCTCGTCGGCCACGTAGACGGCGGCATAGGCCGAGGCGCCCAGCCAGGCCATGTCCAGCGCGCCGCCCAGGAGGCCCTGGATGACGCCGTTGTAATCGGCGGGGGTGAACAGGCGGACCGGCACGCCAAGCGCCTCTTCGGCATAGCCGCGCAGGCATTCGTTCGACGCCATGCGGTCCTGGGCGTTCTCGCCGCCCAGAAGGCCGATGCGGAACTCGGTGATCTCCTGCGCGTGCAGGGGGGTGGCGAAGGCGGCGGCGGTGGCCAGCAGGGTCATCAGTCGGGTCATCGGGATCGTCCTTGGTGAGGGTGGGTTCAGGCCAGCATCTGCGCCGCGTATTCGGCGTCCTTGTCGGATTTCGGGCTGGGATCGGGGGTGATGGCGGTCGAGGTGGCGGATTCGTTGAAATCCGCATCGGCGCCATAGATCTCGCGCGCCACGTTGGTGGTCAGCTGTTCGGGCAGGCCGTCGAAGACCACGCGCCCGTCGCGCATGCCGATCACCCGGTCGCAATAGCGCCGCGCGGTGTCCAGCGTGTGCAGGTTGGCGATGACCATGCGGCCATCCTCGATGTTGATGCGTTTCAGCGTGTCCATCACGATCTGCGCGTTCATCGGGTCCAGGCTGGCGATGGGCTCGTCGGCCAGGATGATCCGGGGGTCCTGCATCAGGGCGCGGGCGATGGCCACGCGCTGCTGCTGGCCGCCCGACAGGGCCTCGGCCCGCTTGGGGGCCTGCTCGGCGATGCCGAGGCGATCCAGGATCTCCAGCGCGCGGACGATGTCGGCGCGGGGCCACAGGTTCAGCACGGTCTGCCAGGTGGACCGGCGGTTCAGGATGCCGTGCAGCACGTTCGACACCACGTCCATGCGCCCGACCAGGTTGAACTGCTGGAAGATCATCGCGCAGTCACTTTGCCAGACCCGCGCCTCGGCGCCGCGCAGGGCCAGCACGTCGCGCCCCTCGACCAGGATCTTCCCCGAGCTGGCGGGTGTCAGCCCGTTCATCATCCTGAGCAGCGTGGACTTGCCCGCGCCCGAGCGGCCGATGATGCCGACGAAGGCCGGTCCGTCGATGCGGAAGGACACGCGGTCGACGGCAGCCTTCTGGCCGAAGAACCGGGTCGCGTCTTGAATGTCCAGCATGAAGCCTCCGGGTGTCATGGGTGCCGTCTAGCGGCCCTTCATGACCGTTGGCCGACGGGCGGGTGACATTGCGGTGACGGAACCGGAGGGGTCAGGCGTCAGTGAAAATCCCGGCTGGGAAACAGCTTGGCCGCCTGCGCGCGCGGATGCTGCGCGGCGCTGCCGGCCCGGGCCGGACCGCCACGCCGGGCGTCGGGCCCCGGCGCGGGCCCGGCCCCGGACGGCACCGGCTGGCCCAGGGTCGAGAGCCAGGGCGACAGGTCCTCGATCGCCTCGGCGATGACATGGACCACCGGCCCGTCGCGCTCGATCCGGCCCCGGACGCGCAGCAGGCGCCCGGCCACGACAGCGCTGCGGAAGGCCTCGTAGACGCGGGACCAGACGACGACGTTCGAGCTGCCCGTCTCGTCCTCCAGCGTCAGGAAGATCACCCCCGAGGCGGTGCCGGGGCGCTGGCGGGTGATGACGAGGCCGGTGACGGTGACCCGGCCCCGGGCCGCGTCCAGCCGGGCATGGGGCAGGCTTTCGGGCAGGCGCTGGCGCAGGATCGCCAGCGGATGGGCGCGCAGGCTGAGGCGCAGCGACAGGTAATCCTCGATCACCGACTGGCCCAGGGTCATCGGCGGCAGCGTCACGGCGGGCTCGATCCCGCCCTCGCCATCGGCGCCGAACAGCGGCAAAGGCTTGGGTGTGCGCAGCGCCCGCGCCGCCCACAGCGCATCGCGCCGCGACAGGCCAAGCGCGGTGAAGGCATCGCCCTCGGCCAGCCGCTCCAGCGCATCGGGACGCACGCCCGCGCGGCGCCAGACACTTTCCACATCGGGATAGCCGTTCGCGCGGGCGGCCACGATCCAGTCCGCATCCTCGGCCCGCAGCCCCTTGATCTGGCGAAACCCAAGCCGCAGGGCCAGCGCGCCGTCCCCGCGCCGTTCCAGGATGTTGTCCCACAGGCTGCCGTTCACGCAGACCGGCCGCACCTCGACGCCCCGGTCGCGGGCATCGCGGACCAGCTGCGCGGGGGCATAGAACCCCATGGGCTGCGAGTTCAGCAGGGCGCAGGTGAAGGCCGCCTGATGGTGCCGCTTGAGCCAAGCCGAGACATAGACCAGCCGCGCGAAGCTGGCCGCATGGCTTTCGGGAAAGCCGTAGGATCCGAAGCCCTCGATCTGCGCGAAGCAGCGCTGCGCGAAATCCGCGTCATAGCCGCGATCGCACATGCCGGTGACGAAGCGGTCGCGAAAGCCGCCGATGGTGCCCATGCGCTTGAAGGTGGCCAGGCTGCGGCGCAGCAGGTCGGCCTCGGACGGGGTGAAGCCCGCGCCCACGACGGCGATCTGCATGGCTTGCTCCTGGAACAGCGGCACCCCGTAGGTGCGCGCCAGCACCTTGTTCAGCGCCGGCCCCAGATCCTCGACCGGCTGCAGCCCGCGCCGGCGCGACAGGAAGGGATGGACCATGCCGCCCTGGATCGGGCCGGGGCGGACGATGGCCACCTCGCAGACCAGATCATACAGATTGCGCGGCCGCATCCGGGGCAGGAAGTTCAGCTGCGCCCGGCTTTCCACTTGGAACACCCCCACCGCATCGGCGCGGCACAGCATGTCGTAGACCGAGGCATCGGCCTGCGGGACGTTTGCCAGATCGTGCGACAGCCCCTCGTGGTCCTTCAGCAGACCGAAGGCCTTGCGGATCGCGGTCAGCATGCCAAGCGCCAGCACATCGACCTTCATCAGGCCAAGCGCGTCGATGTCGTCCTTGTCCCATTCGATGATGGTCCGGTCGGCCATCGCCGCATTCTCGATCGGGCACAGCTCGTCCAGGCGGCCATGGGTGATGACGAAGCCGCCGACATGCTGGCTGAGATGGCGGGGAAAGCCGATGATCTCGCCGATCAGCCGCAGGGTCAGCGCCAGATGCGGGTCGGTCGGGTCCAGCCCTGCGGCACGCAGCCGGTCATCCTTGGGCGCGTCCGAGGAAAACCCCCAGATCTGCCCCGACAGGGCCGCCAGCACGTCGGGCGACAGGCCCATGACCTTGCCCACCTCGCGGATCGCGGCGCGCGTGCGGAAATGGATCACCGTCGCGGTCAGCCCGGCCCGCTCGCGGCCATAGCGGTCATAGATGTGCTGGATCACCTCTTCGCGCCGCTCGTGCTCGAAATCCACGTCGATGTCGGGGGGCTCGCCGCGCTCGCGGCTGATGAAGCGCTCGAAGATCAGGGTGATCGATTCGGGTGGCACCTCGGTGATACCCAGCAGGTAGCAGATCACCGAATTGGCCGCCGAGCCGCGCCCCTGGCACAGGATGCCGCGCGTCCGGGCAAAGTCCACGATGTCGTGCACGGTCAGGAAATAGGGCGCGTATCCCATGACGGCGATCAGCCCCAGCTCCTTGTCGACCCGGGCGGTGATCGCCTCCGAGGCGCCGCCCGGATAGCGCCAGCGCAGCCCCTTGGCGGCCAGCCGGGCCAGCCGGTCCTGCGCAGGCTCTCCGTCGCGCGCCTCGTCGGGATAGTGATAGGTCAGGTCGTCCAGCCGGAAGCTGCAGCGTGCGGCGATGTCCAGCGTCAGGTCCAGCGCCTGCGGGTGGCGGTGGAACAGCCGGATCATGTCGGCGCCCGATTTCAGCCGCCGCTCGGCATTGGGCAGGCGGCGCAGGCCAAGCTGGTGGATGGTGCAGCCGATCCGCAGGCAGGTCAGCACATCGGCCAGCGGGCGGCGATGGGCGCGGTGCATCAGGACCTCGCCCACCGCCACCATCGGCGCGCCCGTGGCCTGCGCCAGATCCGCCATCCGCTCCAGCCGCATCCGGTCCTGCCCGTCGTAGCCGGGTGCCGCGCCCAGAAAGACGCAGCCCGGAAAGGCCCGGCCCATCCGGGCGATGTCGGCGGCGACCGGCAGGGACGAGGCCAGCGGATCGGGGGGGCGGGCGATCAGGATCAGGCCCTCGCCCCCGTCCAGAAGATCGGCGGCCGAGATCAGGCAGTCGCCCTTTTCCGCCCGCCGCTTGCCCAGGGACAGAAGCCGCGTCAGCCGCGACCAGGCGGGCAGGTCGGTGGGCAGGGCCAGCCACTCGACCGGGCTGTCGGTCAGCACCAGCCGCGCCCCCGCGATCAGGCGCGGCAGCGGCTGGTCCGAGGGCGCGGGCGCCGGGGTTTCGCCGGTGAAATGCGCCACGGTCTGGCGGCTGGAGTGATCGGTCACCCGCTGCGAGCGGATCACCGGCCCCTGGGCCGCCCCGCTTGCCGCCCGGGCCTCGGCGCGCAGCCGGGTCAGCTCCTTCAGCGCCGAAAAGGCCCGGACCACGCCCGCGACCGAATTGCGGTCGGTGATGGCGATGGCGGGCAGGCCCAGTTCGGCGGCACGGGTCATCAGCTCTTCGGGATGCGAGGCGCCGGTGAGGAAGGTGAAATTCGTGGTCACGCAGAGTTCTGCATAGGCGGGGGCGGAAGGTTGGGGGGCGGGAGGGCAGCAGGCGGCCCCCTGCGCGCCGGCCCATGTTTCGGCCCATGTCCCGGCAGGCCCGGTCATGCGAATTCGCCCTGCACGGACCAGTGGTCCTGGCGGGGGGTGTGGAACATCCACAGGCGCGGGCCCTGGGCCGTCTCGATGCGCCAGTAGTTGCGCAGGCCGCCCTGCCAGGCGGGATCGTCCAGCCACCATTCCGGGGCGATCCGCTCGGGCCCGGTGGCGCGCAGGGTGGTGAAGCTGGTCCGGCGCCAGCGGAAGCGGACGGGAGGATGGCCGGTGGCGCCCAGCACCGGCTCGGGCGGAAAGAGCGCGATGGGCCGGGGTGGTCCCGCGTTGGGGACAGGGGCGGGGTCCGGGTCGGGTGCTCCGGTGGCCGGGGACAGGCGGAAGCTGCGCTCGGGCGTCAGGCTGGGGGCAGGGTGCAGGCGCTGCACGCCCGCAAAGCCGATGCGGTTGCCAAGCCGGGAAATCAGGTCGGCCATGTCGTCGCGCGCCGGGTTGCCGCCCCGGGTGGTGATCTGCTCGGGGGCCAGAGGCTCGGTCACCGGGGCGCTCAGCCGCAGGGCCTCGATGCCGAAGCCCGCATCCAGATCCGCGACCTTGGCCGAGAAGAGCGCCGCGATCCGTGCCGGGTCGCGCAGGGGCCGGGCCAGCCCGATCTGCACGTGAAGGGTGGCATGATCCACCCGCTGCAGGTCCAGCTGCAGCCGCCGCGCGCCCATCGCCCGGGCTGCCAGCTGCGCGCAAAGCTGCTCCAGCAGCCGGCCCAGCCCCGCCATGACATCGGCATGCCGCCCGATGGGCTCGGGCAGGATCATGCGGGCGCCGAAACGGGCCTGCCGAGGCGGGGCTCCGACCGGCTCGGGCAGATGGCCCAGGGCCTGATCCAGCCGCCGCACCAGATCCGGGCCGAAGCGCCGTGCCAGGGGCGCCCGGGGCAGGGCGACCAGATCGCCGATGCGCGACAGGCCGCTGCGGGCCAGGGCCTGCGCCATCTCGGCCTCGATGCGCAGCGCCGCCACTGGCAGGACCGCCATCGTCGGCACGAGGGCCTCGGGCGCGATGATCCCGCCGCCGTGGCGGGCCTGCGCATGGGCCGCGCCCCGCGTTCCGGCGATGCCGCTGCGGGCGGTGATGCCGCCCCGGTCCAGCCGGGCCTGCAGGTCGTCCAGCAGCTCGGCCTCGCCACCGAAGAGATGCGCGACCCCGGTGATGTCGGCGATCAGCCCGTCCGGCCCGTCCGGCGCCACCAGGGGCGCATAGCGCCCCGTCCACCGGCAGAGCCCGGCCAGCGCCGCCGCCTCGGCCTCCGGACAGGCGGGACGGGTGACCAGCGCGGTGCAGATCGCCCGCGCATCGGCCAGGGCCATGCCGCGATGCAGGCCCCGCGCCTCGGCGGCAAGGTTCAGGCAATGCAGCCGGTCGCCCCGCCCGGCCTGCGAGACCAGCGCGAAGGGCCCCAAGGCCGGGCGGTGCCGCAGGGCATGGTCGCTGGCCAGCCGCGGAAACCAGATGGACAGCAGCCGACGTGCCATTCCGGATGTGCCTCCGATCAAATGTGTTCCTGTTTCGTTCTTTTGACACAGCCTGCGGCATCCTGTCGAGTCCCTCCCTGTCCCCGGTGATGCCTCCCCCTCAGCGACCGCGCGTTCTTGCCCGGAGACCGGGCAGGCGCGGCGGTTTCGCGCATTCCTTTGCCAGGGGGTGGCCCCGGAGGCGGTTGCAGGCCATCCTGCCCGCGATCCGCGCCGCGCCGAGGGAAGGCCGCCATGACCCGACCGATCCTGATCTTCGACCTGGCCGCGGCGCTGCGGGCGGGGGTCGCATGACCGCGCCTTCGGGACCGCCATCGCAGGACCTGTCGGGATGAGAAAGCCGCTGCTGCTGATCGGCCTCGCGGCCCTTGCCGCCGGGCTGGCCTGGCTGCTGCAGGGCCAGATGAGCGGCCCCGAGGCCCTGCGTTCGCAGTTGGCAGGGATCGGGGATCTGCGCCGGGATCACCCCGTCGCGGTCGCCGGGGCCTTCTGTCTGGCCTATGTCGCCGTCACCGCCCTGTCGCTGCCCATCGCCATCTGGCTGACGCTGGCCGGAGGCGCGCTGTTCGGCTTCTGGCAGGGGCTGGTGATCGTGTCCTTCGCCTCGGCCCTGGGCGCGACGCTGGCCTTCCTGGCGGCGCGCTATCTGCTGCGGGACTGGGTACGGGCCCGGCTTGGCGACCGGGCCGAGGCGGTCGACGAGGGGCTGCGGCGGGACGGGGCCTTCTCTCTGTTCTCGATGCGGCTGATCCCGGTGGTGCCGTTCTTCGCCATCAATCTGCTGATGGGGCTCAGCCCGATGCGGGCGCGGACCTTCTATGGGGTCAGCCAGCTGGGGATGCTGCCGGCAACGGCGGTCACGGTGAACGCGGGCACCCAGCTTGCGGCGCTGGACAGCCTGTCGGGCATCCTCTCGCCGCCGATCCTGGCCTCGTTCGCGGCGCTGGCGCTGCTGCCCTGGGTTGCGCGGGCGGGGCTGGCGCTGTGGCGCATGCGGGCGATCACCTCGGGCTGGACGCGGCCCCGGCGCTTCGACCGCAATCTGGTGGTGATCGGCGCGGGCGCGGCGGGGCTGGTCTCGGCCTATGTGGCGGCGGCGGCGCAGGCGCGGGTCACGCTGGTCGAGGCCCATGCGATGGGCGGCGATTGCCTGAACACCAGCTGCGTGCCCTCGAAGGCGCTGATCCGCAGCGCGGCGCTGGCCCATCAGATGCGCCATGCGTCGCACTGGGGCCTGACGGACACGCCCCCCGTCATTCCCTTCGCGGATGTGATTGCCCGCGTGGATCGCATCATCGCCGACATCGCGCCCCATGACAGCGTCGCGCGCTATCGGGGGCTGGGGGTCGAGGTGCTGCAGGGCCGTGCGCGGCTGACCGACCCCTGGACCGTGCAGGTCACCGCCCCGGACGGGTCGGAGCAGCGGCTGACCACCCGGGCGGTGATCCTCGCCACCGGCGCACAGCCCGTCCTGCCGCCGGTGCCGGGACTGGACCTGGTTGATCCGCTGACCTCCGAGACGCTGTGGGACCGGCTGCGCGACCGCGATCAGGCGCCCCGGCGGCTGGTCGTGCTGGGCGGCGGGGCCATCGGCTGCGAATTGGCGCAGGCCTTCGCCCGGCTTGGCAGCCGGGTCACCCAGATCGAGATCGCGCCCCGGCTGCTGGCGCGCGAGGATCCCGAGGTCTCGGCGCAGCTGCAGGACGCGCTGCAGGCCGAGGGCGTCCGCGTCCTGACCGGCCGGAAGCCCCTGCGCTGCGGCGTCGATGACGGCGGCAGGTGGATCGAGATCGACGGCGCCCCGGGCCGCATCCCCTTCGACGAGATCCTCGTGGCGGTCGGCCGCCGCGCCCGGCTGTCCGGTCTGGGGCTGGAAGCCTTAGGCATCCCGACCGACATGCCGCTGGACAGGAACGATTTCCTGGAGACCCGCTTTCCGCATATCCTGGCGGCGGGCGATGTGGCGGGGCCCTGGCAGCTGACCCATGCCGCCGCCCATCAGGGCGGGATCGCCACGGCCAATGCGCTACTGGGCGGGCTGTGGCGCCTCAAGGCCACGGGGCAGGCGATGCCGCAGGTCATCTTCACCGATCCCCAGATCGCCCGCATCGGCCTGTCCCAGACCGAGGCGCGGGATCAGGGCATCCCGCACGAGGTCACGCGTCACGATCTGGCGCAGCTGGACCGGGCCGTGACCGAGGGCGCCGCGCGCGGCATGGTCACGGTGCTGACCCCGCCGGGCAAGGACCGCATCCTGGGCGTGACCATCATGGGCGGAGAAGCCGGCGAGATGATCGCGCCCTTTGCCCTGGCCATGCGCCACAGGCTGGGCCTGTCGAAGATCCTGGGCACGATCCACGCCTATCCGACCTGGGCCGAGGCCGGCAAGGCCACCGCCGGGTCCTGGCGGCGCGCCCATGTGAGCCCCCGCGCGCTGTCCCTGGCCGCGCGGTTCCACCGCTGGAGGCGCGGATGATCGACGCCCGCCTGCAACCCGCGCTGCGCGCCGCGATGCATCCCTCCGCCCGCTGGCTGGCGCGGCGCGGGGTGGGCGCCGATATGCTCAGCATCGGGGGCTTCGTGCTGGGCCTGCTGGCGGTCGCGGCGCTGGCCTTGGGCTGGTGGCTGGCGGCGGGGCTGCTGATCGCCGCCAACCGGCTGATGGACGGGCTGGACGGCGCCGTGGCGCGCATCGCCGGGCCCACGGATCGCGGCGCCTTTCTGGACATCGCGCTGGATTTCGTCTTCTACGCGCTGGTGCCTTTGGGTTTCGCGCTGCACGATCCGGAGGCCAACGCGCTGCCGGCGGCGGTGCTGATCGCGGCCTTCGTGGGCACCGGATCGTCCTTCCTGGCCTTCGCCGCCATCGCGGCAAAGCGCGGGCGGCAGGCGGCGGATTTTCCGGCCAAGGGGATCTATTACCTCGGCGGCCTGACCGAAGGGTTCGAGACGATCGTCCTGTTCCTGGCCATGTGCGCCTTTCCGGGCAGCTTTCCCCTGCTGGCGGGGATCTTCGCCGCGGCCTGCGGGGTCACCACGGTCCTGCGCTGGCATCAGGGCTGGACAGGCTTCGACTGAGGCCCTTGGCCCGTGCCGCCCGGAGGGGCAGCGTCACGCTCCGCGCAGACCGGCGATGAAGCGGCGGTCGATGCGGTCCTTCCAGCGCCACAGCCACGCCCCGTGCAGGGTCAGCCCGCGCCATTCGGCCAGCGCCGTCCGCCCGCCGAGCGAGACGATCTTCAGAGAATGGCGCTGCGGATCGTAACGCCGCAGCGCCGTGCCGCGATGCGCGGCGATCAGGTTCTGCGCCAGCACCGGCGCCTGCCGGACCGCGAAGACCCCCGCCTTGGGGCGCGGGGCGTGCAGCATCGCCGCGCAATCCCCGGCGGCGAACAGGGTCGGGTGCCCCTCGACCTGCAGGGTGGGGGTGACGCGCAGGAAGCCCGCGCCCTCCACAGGCAGATCGCGGGCCCACCAGCCCTGTGCCCGCGCGCCGGCGCTGCCGATGGTCAGCGCGCTGGCGATGCGCGTGCCGTCCTGCAGCGTGACGCCCCGGGCCTCAATCCTTATGATGCGCGCTTGAGTGATCGCCCGCACCCCGGCGCGGTCCAGCGCCCGGCGGAGATGCGCCCGCGCCCGGGGCCTCAGGCTGGCGGCGAGGTCGGGCCCGGCCTCGATCAGCGTGACCATCCCGGCGCGGCGATGCGTCAGGGCCAGCGCGATCTCGGCCCCCGCCACCCCGCCGCCGATGATCGCGACGGGCGCCCCGGGGGGCAGATCGGCCAGCCGAGCCAGCAGCCCGTCCAGCGGCTTGACCGGGACGGCGTGGCGGTCAAATCCCGCGATCTCGGGCATGGCGGCCTGGCTGCCCAGATCCAGCACGGCCAGATCATAGTGAAGGGACCGGTCCCCGCCCGCCGGATCGGGGGCCAGCCGCGCGCTGCGGGTGGCCGGGTCCATCCCCTCCACACGGGCGCGCAGAAAGACAAGGCCGTGGCGGGCGGCGAAATCCGCCAGATCGACGCGCAGATCCGCCGCCGCGTAATGCCCGGCCAGATGGCCCGGAACCATTCCCGAATAGGTCGCATGGGTCCCCGCATCGACCAGCGTGATGCGGGCCCGGGGCAGGCCCGCGCGCAGGGGGCGGACCGCCAGCAGGTTGGCATGTCCCGCCCCCAGAAGCAGGATCCGCGGGGCGTCGCCGGGCATGGGCATCCCTCGTCATGGTGCCAGATCAGACTGCGCGGCTTTGGGGCGGCGTTCAAGCGGCCCTAGGCTGCGCGCGATGACGCAGCGCCGGGGGCCCGTCAGGCGTCGAAATAGCCCAGGATCCGCTCGACCTCGTCCCGGTCGCCCATGGTCACGCCGACGCGCTGGTGCAGGGCCTGCGGCTGGATGTCCAGGATCGGGTGGTTCTCCTCATAGGCCAGGCCACCGGCCTGCTCGATCAGGAAGCCCATCGGGTTGGCCTCGTAGAGCAGCCGCAGCTTGCCCGCCGCATTGGGGTTGCGGCTGTCCCAGGGATACATGAAGACCCCGCCCCGTTTCAGGATGCGGTGGATGTCGGCCACCATCGAGCCGGTCCAGCGCATCCCGTAATCCTGCCCCAGGGGGCCGTCCTTGCCCGCCATGCAGTCGTCGATATAGCTGCGCACCGGGGCCGACCAATGGCGGCGGTTGGACATGTTGATGGCGAATTCGCGCTTGCCCTTGGGGATGCGCAGGTTTTCTCCGGTCAGCTCCCACGCGCCCATCGTCCGGTCCAGCGAGAACTCGTAGACGCCCGTGCCCACCGACAGGACCAGCAGCGTCTGCGGACCGTAAAGCGCATAGCCCGCCGCGACCTGCCGCCGCCCCGGCATCAGGAAATCGGCCTCCGTGGGGGTGCGGCCCGAAATGTCGGCGGGCGCCTCGACCACCGAGAAGATCGTGCCGACGGACAGGGCCACGTCGACATTGCTGGACCCGTCGATCGGATCAAACATCATCAGGTATTCGCCCATCGGATAGCGGTTGGGCACCGGATGGATCGTGTCCATTTCCTCCGAGGCCATCGCGGCCAGGTGCCCGCCCCATTCGTTGGCCTCCAGCAGCATCTCGTTGGCCATCACGTCCAGCCGCTTCTGCGCCTCGCCCTGCACGTTGATCGCGCCCTCGTCGCCCAAGAGCCCGTCGGTCCCCGCCTGGTTGACGGTATAGCCGATGCGCTTGCAGGCGCGGGCCACGACCTCTAGCAGCAGGCGCAGCTGCGCGGGCAGGGATTCGTGCTCGCGCTGCTGCTCGACCAGAAACTGTGTCAGGCTTTTCCGACGCATGGATGTCTCCTGTAATCTTGGTGCCGCAGGACGCCCTGCGCGGATCGGGCGATCCCGGGCACATCCTTGTCCTGTCGCGCCGGGACTGGCAAGCCGGGGCCGGGCGGCAGGCGCGGCCTGTTACCGATTTACCGGATGCCGCCTGAGGCCGCCTGCCGCACGGAGAGTTTGGGGGATGCGGCGGAACTCCGGGACCGGCATCCGGCTTCGGGACCTCTGGCCGA
The DNA here is from genome assembly GCF_005048225.1 of Paracoccus gahaiensis. Lineage (GTDB taxonomy): Bacteria > Pseudomonadota > Alphaproteobacteria > Rhodobacterales > Rhodobacteraceae > Paracoccus > Paracoccus gahaiensis. The sequence continues at coordinate 119,903 of NZ_SUNI01000009.1, read as the reverse complement.
AAGACCGGTCGACCACCCTGACGAGAGTTTTGATGACATGAACGATATGGCCCCCCGCCCCGAGGGTGCATCGGATGCGCCCTCCTCGATCGAAGAGGCCGACAAGGAGGCGGCCGGCAAGGCCGCCCGCTATCGTCACCATCCAGTGGTCAAGGCTCTGGGGTCCTGCAGCGAGATCGCCGACCAGATCCCGCTGTCGATCCTCTGCGCCGGCGTGACCGGCGCGGGCGTGCTGGCGGACCGTCCCCGCCTTGCGCGGACCGGGCTGCAGATGATGGCCGCCCATGTGCTGGCCAATGTGATCAAGCGCGCCGTCAAGAACCGGGTGCGCCGCACGCGTCCGAACGTGATGATCGACCGGCAGACCTATCGCTTCGAGCCGGACGAGGGGCAGGGCGGCGAAGAATCCTCGTTCCCGTCCGGGCATACCGCCGGCGCCGTCGCCGTCGCGACCGCGATGGCCTGCAACCTGCCCAGGACGTCGGTTCCCGTCCTGCTCGCCGCAGCGGTCGTCGCCGTCATCCAGGTGCCGCGGGCCAAGCATTACCCGATCGACGTGGCCGCAGGGGCGGTCCTGGGGCTCGCCTCGGCGCTGATCGTCCGCGCCGTTGCGTCCAGGGCGGGGCGCCTGACAGCGCCGTCCTAGAGGGGATGCGTCCTGCGATCGGGCATGAAGGCGCGGGCATTTGGAAATGGCCGCGCCGATGCTCGTTGCAGGGCCGCCTGGCTGAAAGCCGAGTGACCCGGATAAGATGCGTCAGTCTTGCCGCGATCACGTGGGGGGAGGACAGACATCCCGTTCACAGGTCGGTTCGGCGACCGGGGAAGGATGTCTGGTGGAGCCAAGGGACACCGCCCTTGCGTCTCACGCTGTCGCAATCTGGTAAATCTTCTGTTTATCGACAAGGAGTTAAGCCAAGCCCCCGTAACATCATGTTGCGTCCAGTATCACGCATCCACTACGGTTTTCGATGGGTAGGCCGTGGGTGTGAAATGCCGAAGTTGGTGACTGAATTGTCCCCCATCGAAGTGAAGCGGCTAACGCACCCCGGCAGCGGGCGGAACGCCATGCTCGCAGTCGGGGGAGTGTCGGGCCTCTATCTGCAGATCACGCCTACCGGTGCGCGGAGCTGGATCTTGCGCACGACCATTGGGGATAAGCGCCGCGATCTGGGCCTGGGCGCCTATCCTGACGTGGGCCTCGCTCAGGCCCGTGAGAGGGCACGAGAGGCGAAGGACAAGGTCTGGCGGGGCATCGACCCTATAGAGGAGCGCAAGGCAGCCAGAGCGGCCCTAACAGCCTCTCAGAAGCGCGGCCTTACGTTCGGGGATGCCTTCAGGAAGTATGCAGATGCAAAGCTGGCAGAGCTTGGCACTGATGCCGACCGGACCCGCTGGAAGTCTTCAATTGAACGGTTCGTCTTACCCCATATTGGCGACATGCTCGTGGATGATATCGCTGTGCAGGACATGCTTCGCGTGCTGGAGCCAATCTGGCACGAGAAGACGGAAACGGCATCTAGGGTGCGATCCCGTATCGAGGCAATCTTGTCCTGGTCCACAGTCGGCGGTCATAGGACGGGCGACAACCCCGCGCGGTGGCGTGGCAACCTGAACGCCCTGCTACCCAAGCCCGCGAAGATCACAGCCAAGGGCAATCAACCCGCTGTGGCAATGGACGAGGCGGCTACTTGGTTTAATGCGTTGCGCAAGCGCCAGGGCATCGCTGCCCGGGCCTTGGAATTCGCAGCACTATGCGCAAGCCGATCGGGAGAGGTGCGCGGGGCGACCTGGGCAGAGATCGACACCGCAGCGAAGATCTGGACCATCAGCGCCGAACGCATGAAGGCAGAGCGTGAGCATCGGGTGGCGCTGACTGATCAGGCCGTCGCCATAGTCGAAGCCATGCCGAGACTGGCGGACTCGCCGTACATCTTCGCAGCGCCCCGAGGCGGGCAGCTGTCCGACATGACCATCAGTGCTGTCATGCGCCGCATGCAGGCCGACGAGGTGAAGGCCGGAAGGGCAGGGTGGCTAGACCCACGCTCAGGCCGCCCAGCGGTGCCCCACGGGCTGCGGAGCACCTTCCGCGACTGGGCAGCCGAACAAACAGACTATCCCCGCGATATGGCGGAGATCGCCCTGGCGCATCGCGTCGGGTCTGAGGTTGAGCGGGCATACCGGCGCGGGGATATGATCGAAAAGCGGCGGCAGATGATGGCCGACTGGGCTAAGTTCTTGGGGGCAGCCTGATGAACCAAAACCAATTCTTCGAACAGGAGTTCAGTCGTTTTCGCCTTGAGTATGAGGGTGGCAATCCTGTCGCACTGAATGAAGCGGTCTTGCTAGCCATTTGGAATAACGTACCTGTTCCGGAATGGGCGGTGCCTGGTCTGGAGAGCATGGTCACGATGCACGCAGAAGGGCGCTTTGAACGACGGCAAGGAGTTGCGGCGCCGCTCGTCATTGAAGCCCGTGCGAGGCAGGCCGCTGCGATTTATCAGAAGGTTGAATGGCTTCTACGTCTCGATGAAGCTTCGTGGTCTTTCTACTCAACCGGAACGCGGCAGTCGAAGACGGAAGCGTTCACTGTTGCCTCCGAATTATTCCAAGAGGCCGGCAAACAATACGGCGACCGAGCAAAAGCCCATATGAACCCAGACACAGTCAAGAACGCGTACTACGCGGTTCAACGCGCAGTCCGATCAGGCAATGCTCATAAGTTTGGGTTGTGTAAAAAAAGCGGCGATTTCTAAAACGCGACAGGTGATATTGCTTTGTGTTTTCTTGTGCTTATCCGAAGCGTGAGGAAACAAAATGTACGTATCTGATAAGCAGGTTGCCGGGCGTTATGGCGTAACTCGCCCGACTGTTTGGCGCTGGTTGAAAGCCGACCCGACCTTCCCGAAACCCATTTCCCTTTCGCCCGGCTGCACCCGTTGGAGGCTCGATGAAATCGAGTCCTGGGAAGCTGCACGCCGCGCGGCTTGAGAGGTACACCATGACGAGGCAAAACAAATGCCCCGGAACGCTGGCGGGCGCTGCCGGGGCTGATGTTCAAGACTGGCTGTCTATAATTGACCATAACCTAAACCGTGAATATTCGGCAAGGGTTTTAGCTTGCGCTGTGGCTGATTGTGACCCTGCCGACCGCCTACTATTCCTAGAAACGTTGATCGAAGGCTTCTGCCAAGGTGGGCCGCTGCCCGCTTTTGGCGGCGTGATGGCCACTGCCCGTGATTGGGCCAGCTGGGCAACCCGTGCCGAGCTGAAAGCCTATTGCTTTGCCACGTTCGAAGCTATGAATGCCCAGGATCAGGCAGCATTTCGCGAGCTTCTGAAGCGGAGGGCTGCATCATGAATGCCGGCCCCTCTGTCGAAGAGCTGCTGTGGTCATGGCCGAGCGTCTGCGAGGCCGTGAAGGATGGATGGGCCAAGGGCTTTGCCCTGTCTATCGCCAAGCACTCAAGGCGTCGGAACTGGACGCCAACCCCAAAGCAATATGCCCTCATGCGTCGGCTAGTCGCAGATCTATATGATCCACATGGCGGCTCAGACCCTGATGACGATGCCCCTCTCATAGAGCGCGCTGAATAATGGGGCGTGATCGCAAGTCCGAAGAGCGTACGGAGCACTGGACCAAGATGATCCGGAACACGATGGAGACGCCGGCATGGCGCGCTCTGTCGCCGTTGGGGCAGAACTTATACCCGTGGATCAAGTTCGAGTGGAAAGGTCCACAGGCCAATAATAACGGGCGTATCAGCTTACCCGTACGAGAGGCGGCGCAACGCATGGGTCGCGACAAGGATGCCGTTGGGCGCGCCTTCCATGACCTGCAAGCGAAGGGCTTTCTTGTGCTGCGGGAGCATGGGCGGATGGGCGTCGAAGGCAGAGGCGCTCCGCCTACATACGAGATCACCGAACTGGCGCTGCCGGGCGAGCATGCAGGCAGGAAGCTGTATCTGCACTGGCAGGAAGGCTGCGACTTCCCGGTGAGGGCGCACGCGACCTCGAACCCCAAAGGTCACAATGGGCAAAACAATATCCCATCCCCTGAGAGGGGACAGGTTGTCACCTTAAAGGGGACGAAGACCAGATGACCAGTCCCCTCTCAGGTGACAGCCAGTCCCCTCAGAAGGGACGTAAACCCACCCCATTGATGACTTACCAGTCCCCCCTGAAGGGACATCCTTATCTACCACTACTCACTGGTAAATCTAAGGCCAGGACCGAGATGCCAAGCATGGGCATAACCGGCGCAAGCATTCGCAAGCCAAGTGTTGGAATAAGGAATTGGGCATTTGCATCGCGCACGATGAAATATCAGCCGAATGGGCCGGTTTTGACCCGATTTCTGCCTGAAAACCGGGCAAATGTGCCGATTTGGGCCGGGCAGGGGGGGGCTCAGCAGATGGCCATGGTTTCGCCTACCACCCGCGCCTCCCCGAAGCAGAGAAACGTCCACGAATGAGCACCTCGGAGACCCCATGTCACGCCACCGCAATTCACTAGCAAAGGCCCGCCTGACCGGTGCTGACCGCAAAAACCCGCAGCGTTACCGTGACCGGTCTGAGCCGAAGCTGTCAGGTCGTACACTTGGCGAACCATCAAGCTACCTGACAGCGGAAGCGCGGCGAGCTTGGCGGATCATCGCCACGGAATTGCCCTGGCTGGTGTATGAAGACCGCGCGCTGGTGGAGATGGTGGCAATACAGCGGGGGCAGATCATCGCGGGTAAGTCGCTTTCGGGCATGGCTCTTCGCAGCTATCGGGCAGGATTGGCATCGCTTGGCGCAACACCGGTTGACCGGCAGCGCGTCAATCATCGGCCATCTGACAACGAGGATGACCCTTTCGCGATGTTCGATGGCCCTCGCCAATGAGCGTGCATGACGCAGCAATCCTACGCAGGCTGGAGCGCATCGAGGCAATGCTGGCGCAGCTGGTCGGCCTTATCGACGAACCTGCCGTAATCGATCCTATGCCAATGATTGCAGAGCTGACCGGTGGCGATTGGTTTACAGCTTCAGAACTCTGGCAGAGCGTCGAGGCGTTGCGCGCGGCAGCCGAAGCCACAGGCGAGCCGACACCAGATGTTGCACAGGCATTTTCGGGGCTGTCTATCACTAGCGTCAAAAGCCTTGGGCGATGGCTGTCAGGCCGGTCGGCAGAGGTGATCGAGCGAACTGAGCGCACGCGCGCGGGCGTCCTATGGCGCGTGGTGACTTTGGCTGGCTAAGTCACCCACCCCGTCGCGAACATAACATGAATCTAGTATCCTTTAATCAAGGAAATCAGAGGTTCATCACATGACTAGCTTCAATCAACGAATGGCCGATATTTCGGCATCTGCCCGTAAACTGGAAGAGGCGGCTTCTATCGGCTGGATTGCCCGCTCGAAGGCGCTGCGCTGGAATGCGGAAATCATGGAAGAGCACCGGGCGCCTCAACGTGCCATCGATGTGGTCAAGTCGCTGTCCACTGACAGTCTGGCTGAAGCTGGCGCGACGACTGCCGTCCTGGCCTTCCTCGAACTGGCCGCAACTTCGAGCGCCTACCTGCGGATGCTGACGGATCGCTCCTTCCAGCGCGCGCCTATCAACACCCCCCTGTTGTTTGCGACCACGGAGCCCATCGCGCACCAGCACGTAGAGGGGCAAATTATCCCCGTGTCTGATTTCGAGATGGACAGCGTCAGGCTGCAGCCTGAGTCCGTGGGTGCAATCATCGTCGCCAACAAGGAAGCATGGCGCCGCCTCGACGCCCCCGGCCAAGCCTATGTCACCGCCCTGGTGCGCAACGCGATTGCCAAAGCGGCAGACCTGCGCATGTTCGAGATCTTGGACGCCACCAACCCGCAAGAGTTCATTGCGGACGTTACCGGCGAAGAAGGGGCCGTAGCGGGCCTACAGCAAGCGCTAGGAGCCCTCTTCACCAAAGCAGGCCAGCGCCTGCGTTGGGTTCTCTCCCCCACTGCAGCGGCCATTCTGGCGCCCTACAGTGCAGGCGGTCGTTTGGCGGTCGGCCCGAACGGCGGCACGATCTTCGATATGCCAGCAATGCTGACCGATGCCTTGGGCGAAAACGAGATTGCGCTGATCGCAGCATCCGACATCGCAGCCGATGCGGTGGACCTGGGGATCTTCGGCAGCCAATCCGCAACGCTGCAGATGCCCGATGGATCGCTGATGAGCATGTTCCAGCACAACATGGTTGCGGTTCGGGCCGTCCTTTCCTTCGCAATGCAGCCGGCTGCCGAGAACGTCATGGCCAAGCTGACGCTGACGGTGACGCCATGAAAACCCCGGCTTTCCCGTACCATCTGACGGACGACGAGCGGAAAGCGGTGATGAACCACGCGGCTCATATGTTCGCAGATGAGGCCATGGCAGCGACTGCGGCATCCACCGGCAAGAGCATCACGGAGGTGCGCCCTCAAATGGCTGATGAAGCCTTCATGCGGGGCATGACTCTCGTTTCCCTGAACTGGGCCAACGAACGGCTCAAAAAGCTGGAAGACGAGGTTCGGGCGGGCCGGGATCGTATCGCACAGCTGGAGGCGCGCTGATGGCTGACCAGGCAATCAAGCACGCAATCAAGCTCGCGAAGGACATGGCCGACACCATGGCCGCGACCGGCGCGACACGTGAGCAGATCAACCAGGCGCTGGAAGATGCGCTGCCTACCCTCAATCAGATCATCTCGGCTGAAAGGGTTGTCGCCAAGACTCAGCGCCTGCGCCGGACGCTGCTCCAGGCCTTCGAACAGCCGGTAGATGGAAAGGGCATTTCCCATGGCGGAAGCTGAAGCTGGTCTTATCCTCCCGATTGGCCTGACGGAACAGAAGTTTCTGCAGCAGTTGGCACGCCTTGAAGCGAAGGCGATTGGCGCAGCCAGAAAGTCTGAACAGGGCTTTGTGAAAGGCAATCAGCAGATCAGTAAGTCCTTCGGCAGTATGTCTGGCCAGGCTCGCAACAGCCTGCAGAACGTCGGCTATCAGCTTCAGGACATCTTCGTTCAGATTGAGGCCGGGCAAGGCACTGCGCGCGCTCTTGGACAGCAACTCCCGCAGCTATTGGCTGGCTTTGGCGTCCTTGGTGGCGCCTTGGGGCTGGTTGCGGCTGCCGGTATCCCCCTTGCGGCCAGCTTCTTTGGGGCTGGCGAAGAAGCCAAGGGCTTGGATGACGCACTCAAGGATCTGAATTCGTCCCTCGATGAATACTACAGCGCCGTTGAAGCAGCGAACGCCCCGACTGCGGAGCTGGTCGAGAAATATGGCCTAGCGGCGGGCGCAGCGCAGCGGCTGCTGGTTCAGCTTGCCGAGATTGCCAAGATCGACGCCATATCCTCGCTGCGTGACAGCGCAGACGCTATCTCCACGACCTTCCAAGGGGCGCTGGATACCTTGGCGCGTATCGACGCTGCACAAGGCGCCCTGGCGCCCGAGGACTTCCTGAACGAAGGCACGGCAGCACAGCGCGCGCTCACAGAGCAGACGCAGATGTTGCAGGAAGAATATGCCCTGACGGTGGATCAGGCCCGCGAGCTGCGCGACCTTTTGGCCGATCAGCAGGCGGCAGCCACGCCCGAGGCGATGGCAGATGCAATGCTGAGGCTGTCGGAATTCCTGACCAAGGCCAATTCCGAGTCCGGCTATCTCAACGACAATCTTCGGGATGGCACGCGGCAGACCATCACAGGCACCTTGGCTGCCTCGGAGCTGTCTGTTGCACTTTCGGGCGCGGCCAGTGCATCCGGCGATATTGTGGCGAACGTCGCGCAGATCCCCGGATCGATCGATGCCGCGACCGCCAGCGCAATCAATCTAACGCGGGCTCTCGGGGCTGCTATCCAGGCGGCAAACAGCGTTTCCGGAACGATTGGCATCCCTAGCCTGGGCCGCTTCGGGAACGGCGAAAGCATTACAGCCCGCGCCGGGGGCTTGGATCTGCAGGAACAGCAAACCTTCCGCTATGACTGGCAGGAACAGATGGCCGCTGCCGAGGCTGCACGGGCCAAGGCTGCGCGCGCCGGGGGTGGTGGCCGAAAGGGAAGATCGGGCGGGGCAGGCAAGGAAGAGCGCCCGTTCTTCGAGAACATGGAACGCGACCTGCTCAACCTTGAGCGCGAACTGACGCTGATCGGCAAGACGAACGAGGAAATCGCCGTTGCAGAGGCCCGGTGGGAACTGCTGGACGAGGCGAAGAAGCGCGGCATCCCGGTCAATGCGGAGCTGTCGGCGCAGATCGACGCACAGGCGGAACAATTCGGACGTCTGACGGCTGAACTTGAGGCCGCAGAGAAGTCTCAGGCACAATTTGAAGATGCGATTGACGGCATTGCTGACGCCATGGCGGGGGCGCTGGTCGCGGGTGAGAGCCTGCGGGACGGTTTGGCGCAAGTCCTGAAGGGCATCGCGTCCGACATCCTGACCAGCGGCATCCGCAGCGCCCTGGCGGGACAGTTCGGCGGGGGCGGTGGCGGCGGGCTGTTGTCTGGCGCCATGAACTTCCTCGCAGGCGGCGGCGACAAGCTGACCGGTGCCCTGCGGCTGGCAGGCGCCCGTGCGAACGGCGGGCCGGTGTCTGGCGGATCGGCCTATCTGGTCGGTGAGCGTGGCCCTGAGGTCATCGTGCCCCGCAACAGCGGCATGGTCATCCCGAACAACCAACTGGGCGGCGGGCAGTCTGTTCTGATGGTCGATCTATCGCCGGACCTAGAAGCGCGCATCCTCTCGGAAGCCAAGGGGCAGAGCGTCCAGATCAGTCAGCAGGCAGCGACGGCACAGGGGCGCGTGTCTGCAAACCTGACGAACCAGAAAACCGGCAGCAGGCGCCGGGTCTGAGATAGGCCGGGTCCCTTGGGTTCAGGGGCTAGGCAGGCTGTCACGCATCGGGGGCGGGGACAGCTCAGACCGGAAAGACCGGTCACGCCCGCGTTTGGGCAGGGCCCCGGCATGACGCTGCCGGGGCCTCTACCAAATCACAACTTAGGGGAAAATCATGTCGCATCGGATTGTAGAGTTCAGCCAGAATTTTTGGATTGAGGAGGATGAAGCGGGCCAGCAGACGGCGGTGGTTCGCTTTATCGAGCCTGCCCAAGCGCCAGCGCGAAAACCTTCTCTAGGACCTGGTGCGCTTCGCGCATGGCTTCAGAGCTGCCGAACTTCTCTATTGCCTGCACTCTTTCAGGATCGCCGCGAGTAGGAATTTTCGGGGTGTCATCAAGATGTGCCGATATTTGTTCGAACAGGTCTTGGTGCCATCCTTCAGGTTGCTTTGTCTGATCTAGCCGCCGGAGCGCATAAACTAAACCTGTAAGCAGTACACCACCGACTGCTGAGCTGTGGTCAGTGTTCCACCGGATATCTTCTGCCACTTGATTCTCCATCGGTTGCCGCAACCCAAGGGTGCGCGGCGCCGAGGCTCCTGTCGAGTCCTAGCGGGTCCACTTAGCAATTCGCTGATTAATCAGATCGGTGAGAGCTTTGCTTTCATCATCGGGCATATGTTGCAGAACCTCGACTAAAGCGTAAGCCAAAGCCTCGTAGTCCGCAGCGGGGTAGGCTTTGTCCAAAGTTGCGACGATCTCAGCATTCATCGAACGGCTGTTTCGGTCAGCGGAGAGCTTGATTCGATCTCGCATGCCTTCAGGCAGCCGAAGCATGAACTGGTCAGATCCGCGCCCAGCTTTAGCATTCATAGCCACACCTCTTTTTCATAGCACTGTGCGATTACTTCTTGACAAGCAATCATAGCACGGTGCTATATAGTAGCACGGTGATAGGAGAACTGCATGACCGAGATGAAGCAACTGCCCATCCGCTTTCCTGCCGACGTGAAGGCATGGCTGGCTGATCAGGCTCGGCTGAACGGTTCGAGCCAGAACAGCGAAGTGATCCGCGCCGTCCGCGAGCGGATGGAACGGCAAGAGGCCACCTCCGTCTAACCCCTCAATTCTGGAGATACCCAATGACGACTGAACAACGCGCCAGCGCGACCGATACCGGCTTGCCTGTCATCAATCGCCGCAGCCTGTTCAAGGCAGCTCCTGCTGCACTGCTGGTCGGTGCTATGCCTGCCGTCTCAATGGCAGAAGCCTCCCATACCCCCGTCATCCGCGCCTACCTGGAGTGGAAAACCTACAGCGACTGGCTGAACAACGGAACGGGCGACATTCCCGACGAGGATTTCGATGTCCTTGTCGAACGCCGCTACAGCATGGAACTGGCCATGTTTGACCTCCCAAGCCAGGATCTTCGGGACGCCACATTGAAGCTCATGGCCTTCACTGACGGCGGGTCCGATTTTTCCGATGACTTTTACAACACCGGCATGCGCTTGGTGAAAGAGCTAGGAAATATGGCCCTGAGCACGATCGGAGAGGCAGCATGACCGGGAAAGATTGGACTAAGGCCCACGACGAGACCGATGTTCATATCGCCCAATTGGCAGGATTTGCCGCAATCCTGCGCGAGGTGACGATGGAGTGGCCAACCTTAAACAGCGCTGACCCAGTCGCGAACGGAGTGCTGACAATGATCCGTGCCATCGACGATGGGATTCGGAAGCTGGAAGACATGCATTCGGAAGAATATCGGCTCAAGTCGCAAAAACCAGCCGTGGCTGCCTAAACTCGACAGTGCCTGTCGCAATCAATCACATCTGATTTGATGGGTAGAGCGTTGGGTGAGAAGCCTGACGATCAAAAATCAAGAGGAAAAACAATGACTTATGAAGTCATCTGGTGGAGCCAAGGGGAATCGAACCCCTGACCTCTTGAATGCCATTCAAGCGCTCTACCAACTGAGCTATGGCCCCACCGTGAGGTCCGCGAAGCGCCTCAGCGCCGCCGCGTGTGGGGTCTATAGGGGGGGCCGCCGGGGGGTGCAAGCGGAAAACTTCGCCCTCTCCGCCGCAGGAGGAATATTCCGCGGCGAGGTTCCGCCCGGGCCATGCGAGGGCTTGGCGGTGGCGCGGTTCAGGGACAGGCGCCGGGATCTGCAGCAGACCGGGGCGACGCCGGTCCTTCGGCACTCGCGCCCCGCAACGACAAAGGCCGCGCCTTGGGGGGCGCGGCCTTCGGGGTCATTCCTCTTCGTCTCCGGCGACATCGGCGATGTCGTCCAGCGACACGTCGGCGTCGTCGTCATCCTCTTCCAGAAGATCGTCGTCGATCTCGCCGGCATCGTCGGCAACATCCTCCTCGTCGTCGACCAGTTCGTCGTCATCGGTCGGCGCGACGGTCTTTTCCGTCACCAGCGTCTTGCCGCGACCATCCGTCAGGCTGTCCACGGTGAAGCGGTTGCCGCAGGCGGGGCAGGTCATCGGATCCGCCTTGAGGTCGTAGAAGCGCGTGGCACAATGCGGGCACAGGCGTTTGGTGCCCCATTCTTCTTTGGGCATGGTATTCTCCTTAAGCCGCGATTAGGGGAAATCGGGCGATCCCCTGCCACAGCGGCCGGAGGGTGTCAAAGGCTTTATCTGGCAGGCCGGGGCGGGCATGGCAAGCGGCGATCAGCGGATCATCCTCGAAGACGGGCTCGAGCTGCGGCTGCGTCGCTCGGCCCGGGCGCGGCGCATGACGCTGCGCGTGCCCCGCGACGGGACGGGCGCGGTGCTGACGCTGCCCGAGGGCGTGCCGCTGGCCCTGGGGCGGGATTTCGCCCTGTCGCGGCAGGACTGGCTGCGCCGGGCGATGGGGCGGCTGCCGGGGCCGCTTGTGGCCCGTCCCGGCGCGGTCCTGCCGGTCGAGGGGCGGGGGCTGGTCCTGACCTCCGCCGCCGTCCGCCGCCCCGTGCCGGAGGGCGGTGCGCTGCTGATCCCCGAAGGGCGCCCGGCGGGGCCGGTGGTCGCCGCCTGGCTGAAGCAGCTGGCGCTGATCCGGCTGCGGGCGGCCTGCGACGGGTTCTCGGCCCGCCTGGGGCGGCCCTATCGGGCGATCGTGCTGCGCGACACGCGGTCGCGCTGGGGCAGCTGCACCCAGGACGGGCGGCTGATGTTCTCGTGGCGGCTGGCCATGGCGCCGCCTTTGGTGCTGGACTATGTCGCCGCCCACGAGGTCGCGCATCTGGCGCATATGGACCACTCGGCCCGCTTCTGGGCCGAGACCGAGGCGCTGATGCCGGGCCATGCGCCCCATCGCGCCTGGCTGAAGGCGCAGGGCGGCGATCTGATGCTGTGGCGCTTCCGCGATTGACGCCCCGGCGATTTGTGATCACATCAGGGTCATGAGCCCGACCGATCCCACCGCCCATGAACGCCTGTATCGCAGCCTGCGCAGCCAGATCATGCTGGGGGAACTGCCGCCGGGCAAGGCCCTGACCCTGAGGGGCATCGCCCGCGACCATCACCTGTCGATGACGCCCGCGCGCGAGGCCGTGCGCCGGCTGGTGGCCGAGGGGGCGCTGACGCTGTCGGGCTCGGGCCGGGTGGCCACGCCCGCGCTGTCCGACGACCGGATCGAAGAGCTGGCGGCCCTGCGGGCCCTGATCGAGCCCGAACTGGCCGCCCGCGCCCTGCCGCGCGCGCATTTCGCGCTGATCGACCGGCTGGCCACGATGAACGGGCGCATCGCGGATGCGGTCGACCGTCATGATGCGGTCGGCTATATCCGCTGCAACCTGGATTTCCACCGGATGCTGTATCTGCGCGCCCAGGCCCCGGCCATGCTGGCGATGCTGGAGACGATCTGGCTACAGCTGGGCCCGACAATGCGCGCCCTCTACGGCCGGGTGAAGCGAAACGAGCCGCCGCGCCATCACCGCATGATCCTGGCCGCGCTGCGGGCGGGCGACGAACCGGCCCTGCGCCTGGCCGTGCGTGCCGACGTGACCCACGGGTTGCGGCATCTGACCTCGGCTTGAGCGGACAAGATCCACGAAAGAGAAAGGGGGGCGCTGCCCCCCGTCCTTCGGACTCCCCCCGGGATACTTTAACCAAGATGAAACGGGCTCTTTCATCTTGGCGCAAATATCCCACGGGGGGTCGCCGGACGGGGCGCCACCGGTTCGAGAACCGTTCGGCGACGGGTGTGAAACCCCCGGCTTCGGACCGGCCTGTCAGCCGGCCGGACCCACGGGCGGGGTGCCCATCGTGCCGAAGCGCAGGTTGGGCAGCGTCGAGGGGATGATGCGGGTGTATTTCGTGCCCTCGATCGAGGCTCCGGCGATCAGCCCCGACTGGCCGAAGATCATCGCCACCACCGGGAACTGGGCCGAGAAGGTGTCGGCGCCCACCGCCATGCCGCCCGAGGGGATGGCGTAGAAGGCCCCCGCGCCGGCGGTCCAGCCGGGGGCGGCGCGGAAGGCGGCCAGCGACTGGTCGGTCTGGAAGATCAGCACATGGGCATATTGCTGCGCGCCCGCCTGAAGGCCCACGGTGGCCCGCGACGAGGAATAGTAATCCACCGTCTGCCCGCCGATGCGCAGGGCGCCCTGGCCATAGGCACCGCCGAAGCCCAGGGCGGCCTCGGTCATCAGCGGCATGTAGAGCACGCCGCGGGCGCCCTCGATCAACGGCTGCGCGGCCGGGTAGGTGCCGATCAGGAACTGGTGCGTCTGGTCGACGCGGGCATCCAGCTGGGCGGCGCCGTCCGTGCCCACTGCATTGGTGCAGCCGGCCGCCAGCAGAGCGGCTCCGCCCGCCAGCAGCAGGTTGCGGCGGGACAGGTGGGAAGAGTTGTTCATGTGTCGCCTCGTGTCGGGGTGCGGGGCTCGTCGCGGCCCGTTGCGCGGCAGGATACGCGAGGGCGCCGCGTCACGCCAGCATCTCGGCCACGGTGGGCGCGAAATAGCTCAGCACGCCGTCGCAGCCCGCGCGGCGGAAGCCCAGCAGGCTTTCCACCATCGCATCGCGCGACAGCCAGCCATTGCGGATGGCCCCCTCGATCATCGCGTATTCGCCGCTGACCTGATAGGCGAAGGTGGGTGCGCCGAACTCGTCCTTCACGGCCCGGCAGATGTCCAGATAGGGCATGCCGGGTTTCACCATCACCATGTCGGCCCCCTCGGCCAGATCGCGGGCGACGCAGCGGATCGCCTCGCCCCGGTTGGCCGGGTTGATCTGATAGGTGGCCTTGTCGCCCACCAGCCGCCCCGAGGCGCCCACCGCATCCCGGAACGGCCCATAGAAGGCCGATGCGAACTTGGCCGCATAGGAGAGGATGGCCACGTGCTTGTGTCCCTCGCGTTCCAGCGCCGCGCGCAGGGCGGCGATGCGCCCGTCCATCATGTCGGACGGGCCCAGGATGTCGGCGCCGCACTCGGCCTGGACCAGCGCCATGCGGACCAGCGCCTCGATCGTCTCGTCGTTCAGGATCTCGCCATCCTGCACCAGCCCGTCATGGCCGTTGGCATTGTAGGGATCCAGCGCGATGTCGGTCATCACCACCAGGTCGGGCACGGTCTCCTTGATGGCGCGGACGGCGCGGTTGCCGATATTGTCGGGGTCCCAGGCCCGGGCGCAATCCTCGGTGCGGCTGGACTGGTCGGAATGGGGAAAGATGCAGATGGCCGGGATGTTCAGCCGCGCCGCGCGTTCGGCGGCACGCTTGGCGCCGTCCAGCGTCAGGCGCTCGACCCCGGGCATCGAGGCGATCTCGCCCTCGGCGCCCGTCACCTCGGTCACGAAGATCGGCCAGATCAGGTTGGCGGGGGTCAGGTTTCGCTCGGACACCATGGCGCGGATATTGGCGTTGCGGCGCAGGCGGCGCAGGCGGGTGGCGGGGAAGGGGGCGATGATCGGACTGGCCATGGGGGCCTCCTGTGACGGGGATGGGACAACCGGGGCGCTTTTCCTTGGTCGAAACCCGTTCTAAGGTCGCCGGCAGCCAAGGACAAGGAACTGCCCGTGCCGCAATTCGACAGCCTGATCGGGCTTCTGGACAGCCGGTCCTTCACGACGATCTGGTACTGGCTGGCCCTGATCGGCATGTGGTCCGCCGCGGGCCGCACCGTGCTGGGCGTGCCCTCCGAGGTACTGGCCCGCGCCAGATCCGCGCAGGACGGCGGCGCGGGGCAGGGCCCGGCCGTCATCACCCTGCTGGACTGGCTGTCGCTGGTGCTGCCCCGCTGGCGGCTGAGACCGCAGGAGGGGGCGGTGTTCCTGGGCGTGACCAGCTTCCTGATGACCTCGCTGATCGTGCTGGGATTCGGCTTCTGGCTGGAGATGGCGCAGGCGCTGGTCCTGCTGCTGGGGCCCTTCTGGGTGCTGTTCTGGATGCGCGTGCGGCTGGCCCGCCGGCTGCTGCCGCTGATCGCGGCGGCGCAGGACGGCACCACCCCGCTGGCCGAGGCGGCACTGAGCGTGGCCAAGTCGATGACCTGGCACCGGCGCTGGGTCACCGTCCTGTCGATGATCTCGGTTGCGCTGGCGGCGTTGTGGGGCGCGCTGTGGTCGGTCCTTCAGCCGGTGGGGTTCTGAGGTGCGCTTGACTTCCCCGCCCATCGCCTTAGGTCAGCAGCCATGTCCGACCAGCTGATCCTTTCCGGCGCGCCCGAAGGCTATGACGCCGCGCTGATCGCGCGCGAGGCGCTGCGACCCGAGAACCGGGGCGCGCCCGTGTTGCACATCGCCCGCGACGACCGCCGTCTGGCGGCCATGCGCGCGGCGCTGGCCTTCCTGGCGCCGCAGCTGCCGGTGCTGGATTTTCCTGCATGGGACACGACGCCCTATGACCGCGTCTCGCCCGCGCCCGAGATCCAGGCGGCGCGCATGGCCACGCTGGCCGGGCTGGCCCAGGGCCGGGTGAAGGGGCCCTTCGTGCTGCTGACCACGCTGAACGCGGTCCTGCAGCGGGTGCCCGCCCGCAAGCTGGTCACCGGCACTGCCTTTGCCGCCCGGGTGGGCGACCGCATCGACGAGGCCGCTTTGCGCGATTTCCTGGTGCGGATGAGCTTCGCGCAAAGCCCCACCGTGACCGAGCCCGGCGATTACGCCGTGCGCGGCGGCATCATCGACATCTTCCCCCCCGGCGCCAGCGGCCCGATCCGGCTGGACCTGTTCGGCGACGTGCTGGACGGCGCGCGGCGTTTCGACGCGGTGACCCAACGCACCACCGAGAAGCTGGACCGGATCGAGCTGGCGCCCATGTCCGAGGTGATCCTGGACGAGCCCTCGATCACCCGCTTCCGGCAGGCCTATCGCACCGAATATGGCGGCGGCAGCAGCGATCCGCTGTATGAAAGCGTCAGCGCGGGCCGCAAGACCGCCGGGATGGAGCATTGGCTGCCCTGGTTCCATGACCGGATGGAGAGCCTGTTCGACTATCTGCCCGGCGCCTCGGTGGTGCTGGACGACCATGTGGGCCAGGTGATCGACGCGCGGCGCAAGACCATTGCCGAACAGTTCGACGCCCGCCGCGCGGCCATGTCCGCCAAGGGCCGCGCCGACACGGTCTACAAGCCCGTGCCGCCCGACGCGATGTTCCCGACAGAGGCCGAATGGGCCGCCTGGCTGGCCCCGCATCGGCTGCTGCGCCTGTCGGTGCTGCAGCAGCCGCCCGGACCGGGCGTGCTGGATGCGGGCGGACGCCCGGGCCGCAACTTCGCGCCCGAGCGGCAGGCCGAACAGATCAACCTGTTCGGCGCCTTGGCCACCCATATCAAGACGTTGTCGAAAACCCACCGCGTGGTCATCGCCAGCTTTTCGGACGGCGCCCGCGACCGCTTGTCGGGCCTTCTGACCGACGAGGGGCTGTGCGGCGCCACCCCCATCGCCGATCTGCGCGACCTGCCGCAGACCCCCGGTGCCATCGGCCTGACCGTCTGGCCGCTGGACGAGGGGTTCGTGGCCGACGGTGCGGCGCTTGGCAAGATCGCCGTCATCTCGGAACAGGACGTGCTGGGCGACCGGCTGATTCGGGGCGCCAAGAAGCGCCGCAAGGCCGAGAATTTCCTCAAGGACACCCAGACCCTCAGCCCCGGCGATCTGGTCGTGCATGTCGAACACGGCATCGGCCGCTACACCGGCATCGAGACGATCATGGCGATGAAGGTGCCGCATGACTGCGTGGCGCTGGAATATGCGGGCGGCGACCGGCTGTATCTGCCGGTCGAGAACATCGAGCTGCTGACCCGCTATGGCCACGAGGAGGGGATGCTGGACCGCCTTGGCGGCGGCGCATGGCAGGCCCGAAAGGCGAAGCTGAAGGAACGCATCAAGCTGATCGCCGACAAGCTGATGCGTGTCGCCGCCGAACGCCTGCTGCGTCCCGCCCCGGTGCTGGTCCCCGAGGATCACGACTGGCAGGCCTTCGCCGCGCGCTTCCCCTATAGCGAGACCGACGACCAGCTGTTGGCCATCGAGGACGTCTCCGACGATCTAGGCGCGGGCCGCCCGATGGACCGTCTGGTCGTGGGCGATGTGGGCTTCGGCAAGACCGAGGTCGCTATGCGCGCGGCCTTCATCGCCGCCAGCCAGGGGATGCAGGTCGCCGTGGTGGCGCCGACGACCCTGCTGGCGCGTCAGCATTACCGCAGCTTCGTGGACCGCTTCCGCGGCACCGCGATCACCGTGCGCCCGCTGTCGCGCTTCGTCAGCGCCAAGGATGCGGCCCTGACCCGCACCGGCCTGTCCGATGGGCAGGTCGATATCGTCGTGGGCACCCATGCCGTTCTGGCCAAGGCGATCCGTTTCAAGAACCTCGGGCTGCTGATCATCGACGAGGAGCAGCATTTCGGCGTGGGCCACAAGGAACGGCTGAAGGAACTGCGCAGCGACATCCACGTCCTGACGCTGACCGCGACCCCCATTCCCCGCACGCTGCAGCTGTCGCTGACCGGCGTGCGCGACCTGTCGGTGATCGGCACGCCGCCGGTCGACCGTCTGGCGATCCGCACCTATGTCAGCGAATTCGACAGCGTCACCATCCGCGAGGCGCTGCTGCGCGAGAAATATCGCGGCGGGCAGTCCTTCTTCGTCGTCCCGCGCCTGACCGACCTGCCCGATGTCGAGCACTGGCTGTCCGAGAATGTCCCCGAGATCAGCTATATCGTCGCCCATGGCCAGCTGGCGGCGGGCGATCTGGATGCCCGCATGAACGCCTTCTACGACGGCAGCCATGACGTCCTGCTGGCCACGACCATCGTCGAATCGGGGCTGGATATCCCGACGGCGAACACGATGGTGGTCTGGCGCGCGGACATGTTCGGGCTGTCGCAGCTCTATCAGATCCGGGGCCGGGTGGGGCGCTCCAAGGCCCGCGCCTATGCCTATCTGACCACCAAGCCGCGCGTGGCCCTGACCCCGCAGGCGATGCGGCGGCTGAAGTTCCTGGGCAGCATCGACGGCTTGGGGGCCGGGTTCAACCTGGCATCCCAGGATCTGGACCTGCGCGGCGCGGGCAACCTGCTGGGCGAGGAGCAGTCGGGCCATATCAAGGAGGTCGGGTTCGAACTCTACCAGCAGATGCTGGAGGAGACGATCGCCAAGCTGAAATCCGGCGAGATGGAGGGCACGCCCGAGGACGAATGGGCGCCGCAGCTGAACCTGGGCGTGCCGGTGACCATTCCCGACAGCTACATCCCCGACCTGGACGTGCGGCTTGGCCTCTATCGTCGTCTGGCCGAGCTGACCAGCAAGGTCGAGCTGGAGGGTTTTGCCGCCGAGCTGATCGACCGCTTCGGCCCCCTGCCGCGCGAGGTGAACACCCTGCTGCTGGTCATGCGCATCAAGGCGATGGCCAAGCGCGCGAACATCTCGCGCCTCGATGCCGGGCCCAAGGGCGTCACGGTGCAGTTCCACATGGACAAGTTCCCCAACCCCGCCGGGCTGGTCGATTTCCTGTCCGACGAGCGCGGCTCGGCCAAGGTCACCGACAACAAGGTGGTGCTGAAACGCGAGTTCACCACGGACGCGGAACGGATCAAGGGCGCCTTCGCGGTGGCCCGCGATCTGGCCGCCAAGGTGCGCGAGGGCGCGGCCCGGCATGCCGCGAAGAAGGCTGCCGACAAGGCCGTCACCCGGGCATGATCCGCTTCGACCACGGCCCCTTGGGCGGGGGCACGCAGTTCACCGCGCCGCAAACGGTGATCCGCGCCGATACGGCGGCGGGCGTCGGTCCCGCGCTGGCCGCGATGCAGGCGGCCACCGCGCGGGGCTGCTGGCTGGCGGGATACCTGTCCTACGAGCTGGGCCACGCGCTGGCCCCGCGCCTCGCCGGCCTGATGCCCGCCGACCGGCAGATGCCGCTGATCCTGATGGGCGTCTTTGACGGCCCGCGCCCCGCGCCGCCTTTGCCCCCGCCCGAGGGCGTGACCATCGGCCCCCCGCGCCCGCTGTGGGACCGGGCGCGCTATGACGCGGCCATCGCGGCGGTGCAGGATTACATCGCGGCGGGCGACACCTATCAGATCAACCTGACCTTTCCGATGGAGGCCCGGGTGACGGGCGATCCGCTGGCGATCCATGCCGCGCTGGCGGCCCGCCAGCCGGTGGGCGAGGGGGCCTTCGTGGATCTGGGCGGCCCGGTGATCCTGTCGCGCAGCCCCGAGCTGTTCTTTGCCGTGGATGCCGACGGCACGATTCGCACGCGTCCGATGAAGGGCACCGCCCCGCGCGGCGCCACGCCCACAGCCGACCGCGCCGCCGCCCTGGCCCTGCAGGGGTCCGAGAAGAACCGGGCCGAGAACCTGATGATCGTCGACCTGCTTAGGAACGACATCAGCCGCATCTGCCATCCCGGCAGCGTCCGCGTGCCGCAGCTGTTCCATGTCGAGCACTACGCAACGCTGCACCAGATGGTCTCGACCGTCGAGGGGCGGATGCTGCCCGGCACCGGGCTGGCGCAGATCCTGGGCGCGCTGTTTCCCTGCGGCTCGATCACCGGGGCGCCCAAGATCCGGTCGATGCAGATCATCGCCGAGCTGGAACAGGCCCCGCGAGAGGTCTATTGCGGCGCCATCGGATGGGTCGATCCGGCGGGCCCGATGCGCTTCGGCGTGGCGATCCGATCGCCCTGGTTGGTCGAACCTGGCCTCTTGCGGCTGAACGTGGGCGGCGGCATCGTCCATGACAGCGACGCCGCATCCGAATGGCAGGAGGCTTTGTGCAAATCCGCATTCCTGGCCCCATCCCCGACGGCCTGACCGTCTTCGAGACGATGCGCCGCGAGTCGGATGGGCGGATCGTCCTCTGGCCCCTGCATCTGGCGCGGCTGCGGCGCGGCTGCGCGGCGGTGGGCTTTCCCTTGGACGAGGCGCGGCTGGCCCCTGCACTGGCTGCCCTGCCGCAGGGCACGGTCCTGCGGACCCGGCTGGCGGTGGACGGGGCAGGCGGGGTGGCCGTGACCCATGCGCCGCTGCCCGCCAACCCGCCCCTCTGGCGCGTGATCCTGTCCGACCTGCGCCTCGACCGGGACGACCCCTGGCTGCGCTTCAAGACCAGCCGCCGACCCGTCTATGACGCCGCCCGCGCCGCCCTGCCGCCGGGGCTGGACGAGGCCATGCTGATGAATGCCGAAGGAGAACTGTGCGAGGGCACGATCACCTCGCTGTTCCTGCGCCGGGGCGGCAGGCTTCTGACGCCGCCGCTGCGCTGCGGCCTTCTGCCGGGCGTGCTGCGCGCCAGCCTGCTGCAGGCGGGCGCGGCGGTCGAGGCGTTGCTGCGCCCCGAGGATCTGAACGAGGGGGACATTCTCTGCGGCAACGCCCTGCGCGGCCTGATCCCGGCGCGGCTGGCCTGACGGCCGATCCTGGGCTGCAAAGGGGGATGTGTCTGCCAGATCACGACCGAGGGGAAGGACTGGCTCCGGCGGTAGGGATCGAACCTACGACCAATTGATTAACAGTCAACTGCTCTACCGCTGAGCTACGCCGGAACACGGGGCGGATATAACAACCTCGTCCGGGGGCGTCCAGAGCCGTTTGGCGCTTTTGTGTCATGGAACCGAAAAAATCGTTCTTTCGGAAATTTCCTCCGGGAAATCAACGGCCCCCAGCTGGGCCAGCGCGATCAGATGGGCCAGCACGTTGCGCGCGGCGGCGGGCAGCAGCGGGTCTGGCACGGCATAGATGCGGCGGGCGAGGTCCGGGGCGCTGCCCGGCGCCGTGCGCAGCGCCGCCAGGATCTGGGCGCTGCGGGCACGGCGATGATGGGACAGCTCGGCCAGGCGAGGCAGGGGGGCCGCGATCGGCGCGCCATGCGTGGGCAGCAGCCGGGCCGGTGCCAGCGCGGCCAGCCGGTCCAGCGACCGCAGGTAATCCCCCAGATCTCCGTCGGGGGGCGAGATCAGCGTCGAGGACCAGCCCATGACCAGATCGCCGCAGAAGATCTGCGCGCCCCAGGCAAAGCTCAGATGGCCGGCGGCATGGCCGGGCGTGTGCAGCGCGGTCAGCTGCCAGTCGGGGGTGGCGATCACCTCCCCGTCGGCCAGCAGGCGGTCGGGCGCGAAACCCGTGTCCAGCCCCTCGCCGCCCGCCACCAGCCCCTCGGCCGCCAGCCGCGCCATCAGGGGCGAGCGTCCCGCCTGCGCATCGCCATAGGCCAGCACCGGCGCCCCGGTCAGCCGCGACAGGCGGGCGGCGCCCGCGCTGTGGTCGCGATGGGCATGGGTCACCAGGATATGGCCGATGCGGTCGCGGCCCGCCCGGGCGACGGCGTCCAGATGGCCCGCATCGTCGGGGCCGGGGTCGATCACCGCGACATGGTCCTGGCCGATCAGGAAGGTCGTCGTGCCCGGCCCGGTCAGGGCCGAGGGATTCGGGGCCAGGATCCGCAGCGGCTCTTTCGCGGGGTCGCACATGGCGCTAGCCTAGCGCGCGACGAAGGGGGTTTCCATGTCCAACCAGTCTGACGGACCGATCGCCCGGACCCTGGTGCCGCGCGGCCTCTATGCCCGGGCGGCGCTGATCCTGTTCCTGCCGGTGGTGGTGGTCACGCTGGTCGTCAGCGTCATGTTCCTGCAGCGCCATTTCGAGGGCGTCACGCGGCAGATGACCGCCAGCATGTCGCACGAGCTGGCCTTCGTCGCGCGCCTGATCGACGGCGCCTCCAGCCCCGAGGCCGCGCGCCGGGCGGGCGTCTCGGTCGCCCGCCCGCTGGAACTGGCGTTGGAGCTGCCCGCCGATCCGGTCCCCGGCGACCAGCGGCTGTTCTACGACTTCTCGGGCCGCGTCGTGACCGAGGTGCTGCGCGAGGCGCTGCCCCGGGTCATCTCGATCGATCTGGCCAGCGACGACAAGCAGGTGGTCGTGGCGCTGGAGGGGCCTGCGGGGCCCTATGCGCTCAGCTTCGACCGGCGGCGGGTCAGCGCCTCGAACCCGCATCAGCTGCTGGTGCTGATGGTGTTCACCTCGCTGCTGATGACCGGGATCGCGACGATCTTCCTGCGCAACCAGCTGCGCCCGATCCGGCGCCTGGCCTCGGCGGCCGAGGAATACGGCAAGGGGCGCATGGTGCCCTATCGCCCGCAGGGCGCCGCCGAGATCCGCAGCGCCGGCACGGCCTTCCTGGACATGCGCAACCGGCTGGAACGCCAGAACGAACAGCGCAAGCTGATGATGTCGGGGATCAGCCATGATCTGCGCACGCCCCTGACGCGGCTGAGGCTGAGCCTGTCGATGGTCTCGCCCGACATGCCCCCCGATGCCGAGGAGATCGCCGCGATGGAGGCCGACATCGCCGAGATGAGCCGCATGGTCGACGGCTTTCTGGACTATGCCCGCGACGAGGCGCAGGATCGCCCCCCCGAGCCGGTCGCGGCGGCGGGGTTTCTGGAGACCATCGTCGCCGATGCGCAGCGCGCGGGACAGCCCGCCGCCCTGGTCCAGTTCGAGGGCGACCGCGCGGGGCTGGCCACCTGCCGCCCCGACATGCTGCGCCGCGCGCTGGAGAACCTGATCGGCAATGCCGTGCGCTATGGCAGCCGGGCCGAGATGGACGCCGCGCTTGGTCCCCGCAGCCTGCGCATCGGCATCGAGGATGACGGCCCCGGCATTCCCGAGGACAGCCTGGACGCCGCCATGCGCCCCTTCACCCGGCTGGACCCCTCGCGGCGCAGGAATAGCGCGCAGGGCGCCGGGCTGGGTCTGGCCATCGCCGCCGACGTGGCCCGCGCGCATGGCGGGCAGCTGCGCCTTGGCCGGGGGCCGCGCCTTGGCGGCTTGCGGGCCGAGATCGTCATTCCGCGCTGAGGGCGGACGCCGCCCGGGGTTCGGCGGACCCGAACGGACATCAACTGCATTTATACTGTCATATTGAACGCGGGCGATGCTGGCCCTAGATTGAGCGCATGCAGGGGCCGCGTGTCGCCATGACGGGGCCGCGGCTTCGGGCGGAAAGGACAAGACCATGACGGAATTCACCACCCAGACCTACCCGGTGCTGCCCTTGCGGGATATCGTCGTCTTCCCGCACATGATCGTGCCCCTCTTCGTGGGACGCGAGAAATCCGTGCGCGCACTGGAAGCGGTGATGGAATCGGACAGCCCGATCCTTCTGGCCGCCCAGATGGATGCGGCGGTGGACGAACCCACCGAAGAGGGCATCTATCGCGGCGGCGTGCTGGCCAATGTGCTGCAGCTGCTCAAGCTGCCCGACGGCACCGTCAAGGTGCTGGTCGAGGGCCGCGAGCGGGTGCACATCACCGAATTCGTGCCGCATAAAGACCATTTCATGGCCGAGGCCATCGCGCTGGAGGAAACCACCGGCGACGACGCGACCGTGACGGCGCTGGTCCGCACCGTGACCGAGGAATTCGAGCGCTACGTCAAGGTGCGCAAGAACATCCCCGACGAGGTGGTGACCGCCGTGTCCGAGGCGACCGAGCCCGGCAAGCTGGCCGATCTGGTCGCGGGCCACATGGGCATCGACCTGGAGCGCAAGCAGGACCTGCTGGACACGCTGGAAATCTCGGCGCGTCTTGAGAAGATCTATGGCCACATGCAGGGCGAGATGTCGGTCCTGCAGGTCGAGAAGAAGATCAAGTCGCGCGTCAAGACCCAGATGGAGAAGACGCAGCGCGAATACTATCTGAACGAGCAAATGAAGGCGATCCAGAAGGAACTGGGCGACGGCGAGGACGGCCAGAACGAGCTGACCGAGCTGGAGGAAAAGATCTCGGCCACCAAGTTCAGCAAGGAGGCCCGCGACAAGGCCGACAGCGAGCTGAAGAAGCTGAAATCCATGTCGCCCATGTCCGCCGAGGCGACGGTCAGCCGCAACTACCTCGATTGGCTGCTGGCCTTGCCATGGGGCGTGAAGTCCCGCACCCGCAAGGATCTGGCCCGGGCCGAGGCGATCCTGGATGCGGACCATTACGGGCTGGACAAGGTCAAGGAACGCATCGTCGAATATCTGGCCGTGCAGGCGCGCAGCACCAAGCTGAAGGGCCCGATCCTGACGCTGGTCGGTCCTCCGGGCGTGGGCAAGACCTCGCTTGGCCGCTCGATCGCCAAGGCGACGGGGCGCGAGTTCATCCGCATCTCGCTTGGCGGCGTGCGCGACGAATCGGAAATCCGGGGTCACCGGCGGACCTATATCGGCTCGATGCCCGGCAAGATCATCCAGGCGCTGAAGAAGGCCAAGACCACCAACCCGCTGATCCTGCTGGACGAGATCGACAAGATGGGCCAGGACTTCCGGGGCGATCCCGCGTCGGCGATGCTGGAGGTGCTGGACCCGGAACAGAACTCGACCTTCGTGGATCATTACCTCGAGGTCGAATACGATCTGTCCAACGTCATGTTCGTGACCACGGCCAACAGCTACAACATGCCCAGCCCGCTGCTGGACCGGATGGAGATCATCCCGCTCTCGGGTTACACCGAGGACGAGAAGCGCGAGATCGCGCGCGGTCACCTGCTGGACAAGCAGACCAAGGCCAACGGGTTGCGCAAGGGCGAGTTCAGCGTCACCGACGAGGCGCTGACCCACATGATCCGCTATTACACCCGCGAGGCCGGGGTCCGCTCGTTGGAGCGCGAGATCGCGAAACTGGCCCGCAAGGCCGTGACCGAGATCCTCAAGGGCAAGGTCACCTCGGTCGAGGTGACCCCCGAGAAGGCCGAGGAGTACCTGGGCGTGCGCCGCCACCGCTACGGCTTGGCCGAGAAGGAGGATCAGGTGGGCGTCGTGACCGGCCTTGCCTGGACCTCGGTCGGCGGCGATCTTCTGCAGATCGAGGCCCTGCGCCTGCCCGGCAAGGGCCGGATGAAGACCACCGGCACGCTTGGCGACGTGATGAAGGAATCGATCGACGCGGCGAACAGCTTCGTGCGCTCGGTCGCGCCGGAGATCGGGGTCAGGCCCCCGGAATTCGACAAGCGCGACATCCACGTCCACGTCCCCGAGGGCGCCACGCCCAAGGACGGCCCCTCGGCGGGGGTGGCCATGGTGACCTCGGTCGTCTCGGTGATGACCGGCATCCCGGTCCGCAAGGATGTCGCCATGACCGGCGAGGTCACCCTGCGCGGCCATGTGCTGGCCATCGGGGGCTTGAAGGAGAAGCTGTTGGCGGCCCTGCGCGGCGGCATCAAGACGGTGCTGATCCCGCAGGACAATGAAAAGGACCTCGTCGAGATCCCGGACAACGTCAAGGAAGGGCTGACCATCATCCCGGTCAGCAATGTCCGCGAGGTGCTGCGCCACGCCCTGGTCCGTCAGCCGGTCGCCGTGGAATGGGACGAGGCCGCCGAAGAGGCCGCCGAGGCCGCCCGCGTCTCGGGGCAGCGCGCCTCCGAAGGGTCCGGCAGCGCCGTCGCGCACTGACCGGTCTGATCCGATCCCTGGCCGGGGGCGTTCTGCGCCCCCGGCCTTCTGCGTTGCGGTTGACGCAAGGTCATTTTGACGTAAACTGATCAGGCAAGTCGCGCACAGAAGCAGGTTCACGGACATGTCGACCGAAACCACCGATGCCGAAGGTCTGCCCCTGACGGCTGCACCGCTGTCAGGGCTGCCCGATCCCCATGTCGCCACCGTGGTGCCCAAGCGCGATTTCGTGGACCGGGTCGTCGCCGCCACCGGCGCCCGCCGCGCCGAGGCCCGCCCGATCATCGAGGCGACGCTGGACCAGCTGGGCCAGATCCTGTCCGCCGGCCAGACCCTGGCCGTGCCGCCTCTGGGCCGGGCGCGAATCAATCTGGAACGCGACGCCCGGGGCGGCGACGTGATCACCCTGCGCCTGCGCCGCCGCGCCTCGTCGACCGCACCGATCCTCGTGGAAAAGCCCTGAGCCCTCTTGCAACGTCCCGCGGCTGACGCTAGAAGCCAGCGCGACGGGTGATTAGCTCAGTGGTAGAGCGCTTCGTTCACATCGAAGATGTCAGGGGTTCAAATCCCTTATCACCCACCATCCCCTTTCCGGCTGCGGGGGATCCCCGTTGCCCAGCAGGCCCGTACCATTCCCATGACCGACCCGACCCCCCGCGCCGCGCGTCTTTCCGTCGCGCCGATGATGGACTGGACCGACCGCAACTGCCGACGCTTCCACCGGCTGATGTCGC
Source organism: Paracoccus gahaiensis (assembly GCF_005048225.1). Lineage (GTDB taxonomy): Bacteria > Pseudomonadota > Alphaproteobacteria > Rhodobacterales > Rhodobacteraceae > Paracoccus > Paracoccus gahaiensis. Next base: position 93,460 of record NZ_SUNI01000009.1, on the reverse strand, counting down.
GCCGCGCGTTGCTGTATACGGAAATGGTCACCGCCCCCGCGATCCTGCATGGCGACCGGGCCCGGCTTCTGGACCATGACGCCGCCGAGCAGCCGCTGGCGCTGCAATTGGGCGGCTCGGACCCGGCCGAACTGCGCGCGGCCACCCGCATCGCGGCCGATTGGGGCTATGCCGAGATCAACCTGAACTGCGGTTGCCCCAGTGACCGCGTGCAATCGGGCGCCTTCGGGGCGGTCCTGATGACCATGCCCGAGCGCGTGGCCGATTGCGTGGCGGCCATGCAGGCTGTCAGCCCGGTCGAGGTCACGGTGAAATGTCGCATCGGCGTCGACGACCAGGACCCCGAAACGGCGCTGCCCACCTTTCTGGACGCGATGCAGCGGGCCGGCATCCGCCGCCTGACGATCCATGCCCGCAAGGCCTGGCTCAAGGGTCTCAGCCCGCGCGAGAACCGCCAGATCCCGCCGCTGGACTATCCGCTGGTCCGGCGGATGAAGACGCAGTTCCCTGACCTGCATCTGTCGATAAATGGCGGCATCGCCAGCCTGGACGAGGCGCGGGCGCATCTGGAGGTCATGGACGGGGTGATGGTGGGCCGCGCCGCCTATCACGAGCCCTGGACGATCCTCGGCGATGCCGACCGCCTCTGGGACGACGCCCCCCCCTTCGAGGATCCGACCCAGGTCGCGCGCGCCATGCGCCCGCTGATCATCGACCACCTCGCGCAGGGGGGCCGTTTGCACCAGATGACCCGCCACATGCTGGGCCTCTTCCACGGCCGCCCCGGCGCGCGGATGTGGAAGCGCACCCTGTCCGAGGGCGCCTCTAAGGGCGGCATTGAGGTCTATGACGCCGCTTTGGCGCAGGTGGCCGAGGCGCCCGCCCCGGCCTGATCGGGCCGGGGGAAGGGGGGCCTAGGCCCGCTCGGCGGCCTTGGCCGCATCCCACAGCCGGTCCATCTCGGCCAGGTCGCTGTCCTCGGGCCGCCGCCCTTCGGCCGCCAATGCCGCCTCGATGGCGCCGAAGCGCCGGGTGAACTTGGCATTCGCGCGCCGCAGGGCCTGCTCGGGGTCGATCTTCAGATGCCGGCCCAGATTGGCCATCACGAACAGCAGATCGCCGAATTCCTCCTCCATCGCTTCCGGGCCCAGGCTGTCGCGCGCCTCGACCAGCTCGGCGGTCTCCTCGGTGATCTTGGCCAGCACGTCCCCGGGGCCGGGCCAGTCGAAGCCCACCCGCGCGGCGCGGTTCTGCAGCTTCAGCGCGCGCGTCAGCGCGGGCAGGCCCAGGGCCACGCCGTCCAGCGTGCCCCGTTCGGCCTTGCCGGCGCGCTCGACGGCCTTGATCGCCTCCCAGTCCTTCACCTGCTGCTCGGCGGATTTGTCGCGGTTCTCAGATCCGAAGACATGGGGGTGGCGGAAGACCAGCTTGTCGCTGATCGCCGCCGCGCAATCGGCAAAGTCGAACATCCCCGCCTCACGCGCGATCTGCGCCTGAAAGACCACCTGCAGCAGCAGGTCGCCCAGCTCTCCGGGCAATTCGTCCCAGGCCTGACGCTGGATCGCGTCCTCGACCTCATGCGCCTCCTCGATCGTGTAGGGCGCGATCGAGGCGAAGTCCTGCTCGACATCCCAGGGGCAGCCCGTGTCGGGGTCGCGCAGCGCCGCCATGATGTCCAGAAGGCGGGTCAGTTCGGTGGCGGGGTCGCGTCGCTCGGCCATGGCGGGTCCCTTCGGGTTGCGGCATTGGGCCCCCTTCGAGTGCCACAGTGCCCGGCCCAAGTCCACCGGGCCCGCCCGGCCCGAGGGAACCGCCCACACGGGACCGTCAGCCGGGGGCGTTCGGCCATCACGAAGGCGTTTCGCGTCTTGCGACCCGGGCCTCGGGGGCTTTCTTGCCAAGGGCGGGCCGCACAGCTAGGTTGCGCGCCAATCGTGATGCGGCCCTGGCCGTGCCCCTGACCGAAAGGACCCCTCGATGTTCGTGACCCCCGCTTATGCCCAGGCCGCCGGCGGCGCCGGAGGCGGCGCAGCCTTGGCGCAGTTCATTCCGCTGATCCTGATCTTCGCGATCATGTATTTCCTGATGATCCGCCCGCAGCAGAAGCGCGTGAAGCAGCATCGCGCCATGGTCGAGGCCGTCAAGAAGGGCGACCAGGTCGTCACCCAGGGCGGCATCCTGGGCAAGGTCGTCAGCGTCCGCGACGACGAGCTGGAAGTCGAGATCGCGACCGGCGTGCGCGTCCGCGTCATCCGCTCGACCCTGGCCCAGGTCGTCAACAAGACCGAACCGGTCGCCGCAAACAGCTGAGAAGGCGTTCGCCCACATGCTTCAGATCGACCGATGGAAGCGCGTCCTGATTTTCGGGATCTGCCTTCTGGGCCTCTTCTACGCGCTGCCCAACGCCTTCTACGCCCGCGTCGAGGCGCATAACGATGCCGTGGCCCGGATCGAGGCCACCGGCGTCGAGACGCCCGAACTGGTGGCGGCGCGCGACGGCTGGCCCTCGTGGATGCCCTCCAATCTGGTCAATCTGGGGCTCGACCTGCGCGGCGGCGCCCATCTCTTGGGCGAGGTGCAGGTGGCGGAGGTCTACAAGACCCGCGTCGACGCGCTCTGGCCCGAACTGCGCACGGCGCTGGCCGCCGAACGCGACACGGTCGGCGCGATTCGCCGCGTCGAGGCGCCCGAGGGCGTGCTGTCGGTCGAGATCGGCAATGCCGACCAGATGCCCCGCGCCATCGAGATCGCGCGCGGCTTCTCCGACCCCGTCACCACCCTGACCGGGGCGGGCCAGCAGTCGTTGGCCATCGCCACGCAGGGGGCGACCCTGACGATCCAGCTGTCGGATGCCGAGAAGGCGGTCACCGACGACCGCACCATCCAGCAATCGCTGGAGATCGTGCGCCGCCGCGTCGACGAGGTCGGCACCCGCGAACCCACCATCATGCGCCAGGGCGAGGACCGCATCCTGATCCAGGTGCCGGGCATCGGCTCGGCTACGGAACTGAAGGAGCTGATCGGCACCACCGCCCAGCTGACCTTCAACCCGGTCCTGGGCACCACCGGCGACGCCGAGGCAGAGCCCGGCCTGGGGCAGTTCATCGCGCCCTCGATCGATCAGGAGGGGGTCTATTACATCCTGGAAGACACTCCGGTCGTCAGCGGCGAGGATCTGGTCGATGCCATGCCCGGCAGCGACGAGAACGGCCAGCCCTCGGTCAACTTCCGCTTCAACCCGTCCGGCGCCCGGGCTTTCGGCAGCTATACCTCGCAAAATATCGGCCAGCCCTTCGCCATCGTGCTGGACGACGAGGTGATCTCGGCCCCGGTGATCCGCTCGGCCATCACCACCGGCTCGGGGCAGATCTCGGGCTCGATGAACTTCGATCAGGCCAACCAGCTGTCGGTGCTGCTGCGCGCCGGCGCCCTGCCGGCCGAGATGACCTTCCTCGAGGAACGCACCGTCGGCCCCGAACTGGGGCAGGACAGCGTGGATGCGGGCAAGGTCGCGGCGGCCGTGGGCTTCGTCGCCGTCGTGATGCTGATGATCCTGTCCTATGGCCGCTTCGGCGTCTTCGCGGCGGTCGCGCTGACCTTCAACATGGTGCTGCTGTTTGCGGTCCTGTCGCTGATCGGGGCCACGCTGACGCTGCCGGGCATCGCCGGCATCGTGCTGACCATCGGCATGGCGGTCGATGCCAACGTGCTGGTCTTCGAACGCATCCGCGAGGAATTGCGGACCGCGCGCGGCCCGGCCCGCGCGATCGAGCTGGGCTACGAGAAGGCCATGTCGGCCATCGTGGACGCCAACATCACGACGCTGATCGTGGCGGCCATCCTCTTCGTGCTGGGCTCGGGGCCGGTCAAGGGGTTCGCCGTGACCCTGACCATCGGGATCGTGACCTCGGTCTTCACGGCGCTGTTCGTGACGCGCCTGATCACCATCATGTGGTTCGAGCGCGCGCGCCCCAAGCAGATCGAGGTGTGAGATGGCGTTCCGTCTGAAACTGATTCCCGACCAGACCAGCTTTGACTTCTTCCGCTGGCAGGCCCTGACCTTCGGCATCTCGGCCTTCCTCATGGTCGCCTCGGTCGCGGTTCTGTTCCTCAACGGGCTGAACTTCGGCATCGATTTCCGGGGCGGCACGACGATCCGCACCGAATCGGCCCAGCCCGTCGATGTCGCGGCCTATCGCGACGCGCTGTCGGGGCTGGAACTGGGCGACGTGGCCATCACCGAGGTCTTCGATCCCGGCTTCGCGGCCGACCAGAACGTCTCGCAGGTCCGCATCAGCGCCCAGGACGGGACCGAGGCCGTGACCCCCCAGACCATCGCCACGGTCGAGGAGGCGCTGCGCGGGGTCGATCCCGAGATGACCTTCCCCTCGGTCGAATCGGTCGGGCCCAAGGTCTCGGGCGAGCTGGTGCAGACCGCGATCTACGCGGTGCTGGCCTCGCTGGTGGCGATCTCGATCTACATCTGGCTGCGCTTCGAATGGCAGTTCGCGGTCGGCGCCATCGTGTCGCTGTTCCATGACGTGCTGATCACCATGGGCATCTTCGCGCTGTTCCAGATCCGCTTCGATCTGACCACCATCGCGGCGCTGCTGACCATCGTGGGGTATTCGATCAACGACACGGTCGTGGTCTTCGACCGCCTGCGCGAGAACCTGATCAAGTACAAGACCCGCGCCCTGCGCGAGGTGATGAACCTGTCCGTGAACGAGACCCTGTCGCGGACCACCATGACCTCGGTCACCACGCTTCTGGCGCTGATCGCGCTCTTGGTGCTGGGCGGCGACGTCATCCGGGGCTTCGTCTTTGCGATCACCTTCGGCATCTTCATCGGCACCTATTCCTCGGTCTACGTGGCCAAGAACTTCGTGCTGTGGCTGGGCGTGCGCCGCGACAAGCCCGACCCCAAGGATCCCAAGGCCCGCAAGAACCTGTCGCCCTTCGAGGGCGCCGAGGAGGTCTGATGCCCGCCCTGACGCCGATCGAGTTCACCGGGCAGCATGCCGTCGAAGGCTATGGCCCGGGCTTCTTCCGGGTCGCGGGCCGGGTCTTTCGCAGCGCGGTGGTGATCGAGGCCGACCGCGTCACCCCGTGGGACGGTCTGGACCAGATCGCCCCGCTGGAGGCGCTGGCGGGCCGGGTCGACGTGCTGTTCCTGGGGATGGGTGCGGGCGTCGACATTCCCCCCCGCGATCTGATCGCGCATCTGGATGCGCTCGGCCTGCGGGTCGAGGCGATGGCCTCGGCCACCGCCGCGCGCACCTACAACGTGACCCTGTCCGAGGGTCGCCGGGTCGCCTGCGCGCTGCTGCCCCTGTGACCCTGCTGACCGTCCAGGACCTTGCCGTGGCGCGCGGCGGTCTGCGGACGGTCGAGGGGGTGACATTCGATCTGGAGGCCGGGCAGGCGCTGATCCTGCGCGGCCCGAACGGGGTCGGCAAGACGACCCTTCTGCGCACCGTGGCCGGATTGCAGGCCCCCGTTGCGGGCCGCATCGCAATGCCCGAGGATTGCCTGGCCTATGCCGCCCATGCCGACGGGCTGAAGCCCGCCCTGACGGCGGCCGAGAACCTGACCTTCTGGGCGCAGGTTTTCGGCGGCGGCGGGACGGATGCCGCGCTGGCGGCGATGGACCTGACGGCGCTGGCCCACCGCCCCGCCGCCGCCCTCTCGGCGGGGCAGAAGCGGCGCCTCGGGCTGGCACGGCTTCTGGTCACCGGACGCCCACTCTGGGTGCTGGACGAGCCCACCGTGTCGCTGGACGCGGCCTCGGTCGCGCGCTTTGCCGAGGTGCTGGGGGCGCATCTGGGGCAGGGGGGCGCCGCGCTGATCGCCACCCATATCGATCTGGGCCTGCCGCAGGCCCGCGTGCTGGACCTGACCCCCTTCCGCGCCCGGCCCGGATCGGCCCCCGCCACCCGCGCCTCGGGCTTCAACGAGGCCTTCGCGTGATCGCGCTCTTGATCCGCGACCTGCGTCTGGCCACGCGGGCCGGGGGCGGCTTCGGACTGGGCGTGGCCTTCTTCCTGATCCTCTCGGCCCTGGTGCCCTTCGGCGTGGGTCCCGACCGCGCCACGCTGGCCCCCGTGGCGCCCGGCATCCTCTGGGTCGGCGCGCTGCTGGCCTGCCTTCTGTCCCTGGACCGCATCTTCGCGCTGGACCACGAGGATGGCAGCCTGGACCTCTTGGCCACCGCCCCCCTGCCGCTGGAGGCGGCGGTGGCGATCAAGGCGCTGGCCCATTGGATCACCACCGGCCTGCCGCTGGTCGTCTCGGCGCCCCTGTTCGGCATCCTGCTGCAGCTGCCCGTGCAGGCGATGCCTTGGCTGGTGGCCTCGCTGGCGCTCGGCACGCCCGCGCTGTCGATGCTGGGGGCCTTCGGCGCGGCGATCACCGTGGGGCTGCGGCGCGGCGGGCTGCTGCTGTCGCTGCTGGTCCTGCCGCTCTACATCCCGACGCTGATCTTCGGGGCCGAGATCACCCGCCGCGGGGCCGAGGGCATGGCCACCGCCACGCCGCTGATGTTCCTTGCAGGCATCACCCTGGGGGTGCTGGCGCTGATCCCCTTCGCGGCGGCGGCGGCGCTTCGGGTCAATCTGCGGTGAATGCGGCGCTCTGCCCCTTGAGGGGCGCGGGGATTCAGGGATAGAGGACAGCATGTCGATCTGGGAATACGCAAATCCGACCAAGTTCATGCGCACGACCGAGGGGCTTCTGCCCTGGCTGGTCGGCAGCGCGGTCCTTTGCAGTGTGGGCGGCGTGTTCTGGGGCTTTCTGACGCCCGAGGATTTCCGGCAGGGCTCGACCGTCAAGATCGTCTTCCTGCACGTGCCCGCCGCGATGATGGCCATCAACATCTGGGTGATGATGCTGGTCGCCTCGCTGATCTGGATCATTCGCCGCCATCATGTCAGCGCGCTGGCCGCCAAGGCCGCCGCTCCCATCGGCGCGATCATGACGCTGATCGCGCTGGCCACCGGCGCGATCTGGGGCCAGCCCATGTGGGGCACCTGGTGGGAATGGGACCCGCGCCTGACCTCGTTCCTGATCCTGTTCCTGTTCTACGTGGGCTATATCGCGCTCTGGGCGGCGGTCGAGGATCCCGACAGCGCCGCCGACCTGACGGGCGTGCTGTGCCTCGTGGGCTCGGTCTTCGCGCTTCTGTCGCGCTACGCCGTCCTGTTCTGGAACCAGGGCCTGCATCAGGGCGCCAGCCTGTCGGTGCAGTCGGGCGAGCGGATGTCGTCGGTCTACCGCTATCCGCTCTATCTGGCGATGCTGGGCTTCTTCCTGCTGTTCCTGGCACTCCTGCTGATCCGCACCCGAACCGAAATCCGCAGGCGCCGTCTGGCCGCCCTGCAAGCCCGAGAGATGCGCGCATGATGCAGCTGGGAGATTACGCCGGCACCGTGCTGGCCGCCTATGGGGTCAGCCTTGTGCTGATCGCCGGACTGGTCTGGCACACCGTCGCGGCCAACGCCCGCGCCCGCCGCGCCCTGCAGGAGCACGAGCGCAATGGCTAGGGTTCCCGTCCTGATGATCCTGCCGCCGGTGGTCTTCGCCGCGCTGGCCGCCACCTTCCTCTGGGGCATGAACCGCGAGGATCCGGGCAACCTGCCCTCGGCCATGATCGGGCGGCAGGCGCCGGCGGTGCCCCAGACGACGCTGCCCGGCAAGGTGCAGCTGACCGACGAGATGCTGCGCGAGCCCGGCGTCAAGCTGGTCAATTTCTGGGCCAGCTGGTGCCCGCCCTGCCGCGCCGAACACCCGACCCTGACGGACCTCTCGACCCGCCTGCCGGTCTACGGGATCGACCTGAAGGACCCCGAGGCCAACGCGCTGTCCTTCCTCACCGAGGATGGCGACCCCTTCGCGGCCATCGCCACCGATCCGCGCGGGCGCGGCGCCATCGACTGGGGCGTCACCGCCCCGCCCGAGACCTTCATCGTCGATGGCGAGGGGCAGATCCTCTACCGCTTCGCGGGCCCCCTGATCCGCGAGGATTTCACCCAACGCTTCCTGCCCGAACTCGAGCGCGCCCTGGCCGCCGAGGACTGAACCACCCGGGACGGTTGCGCCCCCGCCCATCCGGCGTCATGCTGACCCCATCATTCCGGGACATGGAGGGACGGCGATGACGCGGACAGGATGGGCCTTGGCACTGCTGCTGGGCAGCGCGGCGATGGCGGGGGCGCAGCAGGCGGCCGATGCGGTGGCGCCCGAGGGCGCCTCGGGCGAGGCGATCGCCACCGATGTCTTCGGCGATCTGGACGCGCCCGCCCGCGACGCCCTGGCCACCAAGGCCGAGGGGCGCCCGGTCACCGCGGCCGACTGGATGGTCACCGCCGCCCACCCGCTGGCCGTGCAGGCCGGCGCCCGCGTGCTGGAACAGGGCGGCAGCGCCGCCGACGCGATGGTCGCCGTGCAGGCGGTGCTGGGCCTGGTCGAGCCGCAAAGCTCGGGCCTGGGCGGTGGCGCCTTCCTCGTCTGGTACCATGCCGAGACCGGCGAGGTGACCACGCTGGACGGGCGCGAGACCGCCCCCATGGCCGCCACCCCCACGCTGTTCCAGGACGAGGAGGGCGAACCGCTGGCCTTCATGGAGGCCGTGATCGGCGGCCGCTCGGTCGGCACGCCCGGCACGCCGCGCCTGATGGAGGTCGCGCATCGCAACTGGGGCCAGGCGAACTGGTCCGGCCTCTTCGACGACGCCATCGCGCTGGCCCGGGACGGCTTCACCGTCTCGCCCCGCCTGGCCGCGTTGGTCGCGGGCGAGGGCGACGCCCTGTCGCGCTATCCCGCCACCGCCGCCTATTTCTTTCCCGACAGCCAGCCCGTGGCCGAGGGCAGCCTGCTGACCAACCCCGCCTATGCCGAGACCTTGCGCCTGCTGGCGCGCGAGGGGGCGGACGGCTTCTATACCGGCCCGGTGGCCGAACAGATCACCGCCGCCGTGCGCGGGGCCGAGGACAATCCGGGCCTGCTGGCCCTGGCCGATCTGTCCGCCTATCGCGTGATCGAACGCCCCGCTGTCTGCGTCGACTATCGCGACCACGATGTCTGCGGCATGGGCCCGCCCTCGTCGGGCGGGCTGACGGTGGGCCAGATCCTGGGCATGCTGGGCGGCTACGACCTGGCCGAGATGGGCGCCGAAAGCGCTGATGCCTGGCGCCTGATCGGGGATGCCTCGCGGCTGGCCTTCGCCGACCGGGGCCGCTTCATGGCCGACAGCGATTTCGTGGCCATGCCGACCGAGGGGCTGATCGATCCGGCCTATCTGGAGGAACGCGGCCAATTGCTGCAGGGCGACGACAGCCTGCCCAAGGTCAGCGCCGGCAGCCCGGGCTGGAGCCATGCCCGTCTCTGGGGCCAGGATTCGGCGCTGGAACTGCCCTCGACCTCGCATATCTCGATCGTGGATGCGGAGGGCAACGCTCTGTCGATGACCACGACCATCGAGAACGGCTTCGGATCGCGGGTGATGGCCGCCGGCTTCCTGCTGAACAACGAGCTGACCGATTTCAGCTTCGAGACGCATGACGACGCCGGCTGGCCCATCGCCAATGCACTGGCCCCGGGCAAGCGGCCCCGCTCGTCCATGGCGCCGACCATCGTGCTGCAGGACGGCGCGCCGGCGATGGTGATCGGCTCACCCGGCGGCAGCCGCATCATCGGCTATGTCGCCCGCGCGATCGTGGCGCATCTGGACTGGGGCATGGACATCCAGGCCGCCGTCGCCGCCCCGAACCTGGTCAACCGCTTCGGCCCCATGGACATCGAGGCGGGCCTGCCCGCCGCCCTGACCGAGGGCCTGGCGGCCATGGGCTTCGAGCTGAACGAGACCGAGCTGACCTCGGGCCTGCAAGGCATCGTGGTCACCCCCGACGGGCTGGAAGGCGGCGCCGACCCGCGCCGCGAGGGCATCGCCATCGGCGGTTGAGCCCGGTGGCCGAGGGGGCAGGGGGCTGCCGCCCCCATCGCGCTCTGCGCGATCCCCCCGCGGGTATTTGGGCAAAGAAGAAGCGGCCAGGCGGTTCCTTGCCCTTTCTTCTTTGCAAAAATACCCATGATCCGACCTGACAAAAAAAGCCCCCGGCGACCTGCCGGGGGCTTTCATCGTCACAAGGGCGACTTCGTCAGGCGGCGGCGAGATTGCGCAGCACGTAATGCAGCACGCCGCCGTTCTTGAGGTAGTCGATCTCGACCTCGGTATCGACGCGGGCCTTCAGCTGGATCGTCTTTTCCGTGCCGTCGGCATAGGTGATCGTGCAGGGCACCTGCGACAGCGGCTTGAAGGCGCCCGACAGGCCCTGGATGCTGACCGTCTCGTCGCCGGTCAGGTTCAGCGTCGCGCGGGTGTCGCCCTCGGTGAACTCGAACGGGATGACGCCCATGCCGACCAGGTTCGAGCGGTGGATGCGCTCGAAGCTTTCGGCGATGACCGCCTTGACGCCCAAGAGGTTGGTGCCCTTGGCGGCCCAGTCCCGCGACGATCCGGCGCCGTATTCCTTGCCGCCGAAGATCACCAGCGGGGTGTCCTGTTCCACATAGGACATCGCGGCGTCATAGATCGCGGCCTGGTTGCCGTCCGCGTCCTTGGAATAGCCGCCCTCGACCCCCTCCAGCATCTCGTTCTTGATGCGGATATTGGCGAAGGTGCCGCGCATCATGATCTCGTGGTTGCCGCGGCGCGAGCCGTAGCTGTTGAAATCCTTGGGCGCGACCTGGCGTTCGGTCAGGTACTTGCCGGCCGGGGTGGTCGGCTTGAACGATCCGGCGGGCGAGATGTGGTCGGTGGTGATCATGTCGCCCAGAAGCGCCAGCACGCGGGCGCCGCCGATGTCGCTGATCGTGCCGGGCGTCTTGTCCATCCCCTGGAAATAGGGCGGGTTCTGGATATAGGTCGAGGAGGCCGGCCAGTCATAGGTCTCGCTGTCGGTGATCTCGACGCCCTGCCAGCGCTCGTCGCCCTTGAAGACGTCGGCATACTTGGCCTGGAACATCTCGCGCGTGACGATGGTGTCGACCAGTTCGGCGACCTCCTTCGACGTGGGCCAGATGTCCTTGAGGAACACCGGCTTGCCCTCGGCGGTATGGGCCAGCGGGTCCTTGGTCACGTCGATGTTCATGTCGCCCGCGATGGCATAGGCCACCACCAGCGGCGGGCTGGCCAGATAGTTCGCGCGCACGTCGGGCGAGATGCGCCCCTCGAAGTTGCGGTTGCCCGACAGGACCGACACGGCGACCAGGTCGTTGTCGTTGATCGACTTGGAGATCTCGGACTGCAGCGGGCCCGAATTGCCGATGCAGGTGGTGCAGCCGAAACCGACAAGGTTGAAGCCCAAGGCGTCCAGATCCTCCTGCAGGTTCGCGGCCTCCAGGTATTCGGCCACGACCTGCGATCCCGGCGCCAGCGATGTCTTGACCCAGGGCTTGCGGGTCAGGCCCAAGGCGCGGGCCTTGCGGGCCACCAGACCTGCGGCCATCAGCACATAGGGGTTCGAGGTGTTGGTGCAGGAGGTGATCGAGGCGATCACCACGGACCCGTCACGCAGCGTGTAGTCCTCGCCATCCACCGCACCGGTGTTCAGATGGCCGTGATTGCCGCCGGGAATCTTCTCGGGGATGGGATCGGGCGATCCGGCCTCGGCGGTCATCTCTTCCTTTTCCTCGACCGGGACCGAGGCTGCCGGGCGCACGCCCTTGATGTAGTCGCTGAAGGCCTGCGCGGCATCGGTCAGCGGCACGTGGTCCTGCGGGCGCTTGGGCCCCGAGATCGCGGGGACCACGGTGCTCTGGTCCAGTTCCAGCACCGAGGAATAGACCGGTGCATAATCGGCGGTCCGCCAGAAGCCGTTCTCCTTGGCATAGGCCTCGACCAGCGCGATGCGGTCCTCTTCGCGGCCGGTCTGGCGCAGATAGCGCAGGGTCTCGTCATCGATCGGGAAGAAGCCGCAGGTGGCGCCGTATTCGGGGGCCATGTTGGCGATGGTCGCGCGGTCGGCCAGCGGCATGTGGTCAAGACCCTCGCCGTAGAACTCGACGAACTTGCCCACCACGCCATGGGCGCGCAGCATCTGCGTCACCTTCAGCACCAGATCGGTGGCGGTCACGCCCTCGCTGAGCGCGCCGGTGACCTTGAAGCCCACGACCTCGGGGATCAGCATCGAGATCGGCTGGCCCAGCATCGCGGCCTCGGCCTCGATCCCGCCCACGCCCCAGCCCAGGACCGCGAGGCCGTTGACCATGGTGGTGTGGCTGTCGGTGCCGACCAGCGTGTCGGGATAGGCCACCGTTGCGCCGGTCTGGTCGGTGTCGGTCCAGACGGTCTGGGCCAGGTATTCCAGGTTCACCTGATGGCAGATGCCGGTGCCGGGCGGGACCACGCGGAAGTTGTTGAACGCCTTCTGGCCCCATTTCAGGAAGGTGTAGCGCTCCATGTTGCGTTCGTATTCCAGCTCCACGTTGCGCTGGAAGGCGCGGGGCGTGCCGAATTCATCGATCATGACCGAGTGGTCGATGACCAGATCGACCGGGTTCAGCGGGTTGATCTGCTGGGGATCGCCGCCAAGCGCCTTGATGCCGTCGCGCATCGCGGCCAGGTCCACCACGGCGGGAACGCCGGTGAAATCCTGCATCAGCACGCGGGCCGGGCGATAGGCGATCTCGCGGCTGCTGCGACCGCCATCGGCGGCCCATTGGGCGAAGGCCTTGACGTCGTCGGTGCTGACGGTCCGCCCGCCATCCTCGAAGCGCAGCATGTTCTCCAGCACGACCTTCAGCGCGGCCGGCAGTTTCGAGAAATCGCCCAGGCCCGCCTCGGTGGCGGCGGCAATCGAGAAATAATCGACCGTCTGGCTGCCGGCACTCAGCGTGCGGCGGGTCTTGGCGGTGTCGGTTCCGGTCTGGATGGGCATCAAGGCCTCCCTGTCTGCAAGAATGGATGGGTCCAGCGTCTGCCTTGTGTTGCCCCATCGCGGGGGCTCATGCAAGGTGGCGCCGCATCATTGTATGCGATTGCATACCATACCCGGCGCTGTTGCTCAAGAGGCACGGACCCGGAACCGGGGCATGGTGACGAAGCCTTGATTTGGTCTTTCGGCCCGTCAGCCGCTATCAGGGCCGATGTGAAGCGGGACGGGAATCATCGGATGGCCAGGACGCCGCGACCGGAGATGCAGGGGGCGGGCATGTGGCCCGGCCTGCGCGCATGGGCGGTGGCGGGGCTGACGTCCCTGGCGCTGCTGGGCAGCCCGGCGGCAGCGCAGGCACCCGTCGAGGCACCCCCCTCCGCCTCCGCGCAGGATCCTTCGGTCGACACCGCATCCCCGGGCGAGGCGCCGCTGATCCTGGCGCCGCCGGATCCCGGGCGGCAATCGCCCACCGCGCTGTCGCTGATGGAATCGGCGGGCGGCGGCACCTTCTCGGCGCTTGATGTCGCGCCGCCGATGACCGCCCAGCTGCCCTCGTCCACGCTGCCCGTGGTGGTCGAGCTGTTCACCTCGCAGGGCTGCTCGTCCTGCCCGCCCGCCGATGCGATGCTGACCCTGCTGGCCGGCAAGCCCGAGGTGCTGGCCCTGTCCTTCCATGTCGACTACTGGGATTACCTGGGCTGGGCCGACAGCTTCGCCAAGCCGGAATTCACCGCGCGGCAGTCCGCCTATGCCCGCGCGGCGGGCGAGCGCTCGGTCTATACCCCGCAGATGATCGTGGGCGGGCAGGACACGGCGGTGGCGCCGGGCCCGGCCGAGCTGATGGGGCTGATCGACGCGCATCTGATGGCGCCCGCACTGCTCAGCGTCCAGCGAGAGCCCACCGCGCAGGGCGAGGCCATCGAGTTGATGCCGCTGTCCGATCTGGGCGCCAGCATCGACGTCGTGCTGGTCCGCTATGCGCCCCACCGGCCCGTCGAGGTCCGCGCCGGCGAGAATCGCGGCAAGTCGATGATCTACAGCAATGTCGTGCTGGAGGTGCAGCATCTGTCGCGATGGGACGGCTTGACGCCCCTGCGCCTGACCGTGCGCGCGCAGCAGGTCGAGGATGACCGCTTCCCCGAGGACACCCGCCACGCCCTGCTGGTCCAGACAATGCTGACGCCCCAGCATCTGCCCGGCGCGATCCTGGCCGCCATCCGTCTGGACTGAACCCGGTCCGGCGCGCGCGGACTTGCACATCCTGCAAGCCTGCGCCATGGGACGGCGATGGGCGATCTGATCATCCAGCTGTCCGGCACTGCCGAGGGTGCGCGTCTGGCGTCGATTCTGGCGCTGTCGGCGGCCTTCCTGCATGCGGTCTTCGGGGCGTTGCAGAAGGGGCGGCACGATCCCTGGATCAGCCGGGCCGGCATCGACCTCAGCTATGGGCTGATGGCGCTGCCGGTGGCGCTGTTCCTGGTGCCATGGCCCGACCCGGCGCTGTGGCCGGTCCTGCTGGGCGCGATGATCATCCACATCGCCTACAAGGTCGCGCAGGCGCTGACCTATCAGCGCGGCGCCTATACGGTGGTCTATCCGGTGGTGCGCGGCACGGCGCCTCTGTTCGCGGTGCTGGCCGCGATGCTGGTCTTTGACGAGCGGTTCAACACCATCCAGTGGCTGGGGCTGGGACTGCTGGTGGGCAGCATCTTCGGTCTGGCGGTGAACAGCCTGCGCAAGCTGCAGGTCGGGCGCGACACCCTGGTCCCGGCACTGGCCTGGGCGGTGGCGACGGGCGCGATGGTGGCGCTCTACACCACCTATGATGCCTGGGGCATCCGGCAGGCGGCCGATCCCTTCACCTTCCTCGCGTGGTTCTTCGTGCTGGACGCGATCTTCATGCCGCTCTGGATGGCGCGCAGCCTGATCCGCCTGCCGCGCGACCAGATCGGCCCCCTGGCGCTGCGCGGCGGGATCGGCGCGCTGGTGGCCTTTGCGAGCTTCGGATCGATCATGCTGGCCACCCGGCTGGACGAGGTCGGGCGGGCGGCGGTCCTGCGCGAGACCTCGACCGTCTTCGCGGCCCTTGTGGGCTGGGTCATCCTGGGCGAAAAGGTGGGCGCGCGCCGCGCGGTGCTGATGGCGCTGATCGCGGCAGGCGCGGTGATCGTAGAATTCGCCGCCTGACCAGGGCGGCCGGACGGGAAGGCAGACGCATGCAGACCACCAGACCCTGGGTCAAGCCGGCATTGGAATTCGGCCCGCTGATCGTGTTCTTCGCGGTCTTCATGCTGTATCGCAACGACACGGTGGTGATGTGGGGCCGCGATTACGGGGGCTTCATCCTGGCCACGCTGGCCTTCATCCCGGCGCTGTTCCTGGCCACCGCCGTGCAATGGCGCCTGACCGGCAAGCTGTCGCCCATGCAGGTGGCGACGCTGGTGCTGGTCACCGTCTTCGGCGGGCTGTCGATCTGGCTGAACGACCCGCGCTTCTTCAAGCTCAAGCCCACGATCATCTACGTCCTGTTCGCGGCCATCCTGGGCGCCAGCCTGGCCCTGCGCCGCAACTGGCTGGGCGCGGTGCTGGGCGAGGCCTTGCCCATGGACGCCCATGGCTGGCGCAAGCTGACCGCGCGCATGGCGGTGTTCTTCCTGGTGCTGGCCTTGGCCAACGAGGTGATCTGGCGCAGCATGTCCGACAGCACCTGGGTCTGGTTCAAGACCTTCGGCCTGCCGATCCTGCTGTTCGCCTTCCTTCTGGGCAATGCGCGGCTCTACCGCGACCACGCCCTGCCCGAGGCCGCCGCCAAGGATGACGACGCGCCCCTCTAGGGCGTCAGGCCCGCAGCCCCGGCAGCGCCGGGGGCAGGGCGCGCAGTCCCGACCAGCGCGGCTGCGGGCGCGTGGGCAGGTGGTGGCGCAGCAGCCCCAGGTGCAGCGCCCAGGGGTGGCACAGGGCGGCACGATAGACCTCGAACAGCCCCTCGCGCAGATAGGGGGTCCAGTGCGACATCAGCCGCCGCCCCCGCGCCGTCGGAAAGCCCAGATCCGCCAGAGCGTCCAGCGTGGCGGCATCGTCGATCTGCAGATCCACCCAATTGGCGCGCGGCTGCGCCAGCCCCGCCCCCAGGGCACGCCGCCGGCCTGCCGACAGCAGCATCTCCAGCCCGAAATCGAAGGGGTCGTTCTCGCGCGCGGTGACGTTGAGGATCTCGGCCATCTGCCCGGCGGGCCGCTCCAGCGCCGCCAGCGCCACGTCCTGGAACTCGGCGGCGTTCAGCGCGACGATGCGGCCGATGCTGCCCGCCGGGGCCGCCGCCAGCGCCTGCAGGGCCACCCTCGCGCCCAGCGAATGGCCGATCAGCCCGACCGGACGCCCCGCCAGCGCCGCCAGATCCCCGATCAGCGCGCCAAGTCCCGCCCCCGCCTCCTCTGCCCGCGCATAGGCGGCGCGCAGCCGGCCCCGCGCCTCCCATCCGAAGGCCACGGCCAGCCCCTCGGCCGGATCGCCGGTGAATCCCAGCGCCGCGGGCCAGGACACGCCGCCGGGCCCGGCCTCGGGCGACAGGATATGGCGGTGCGGATCATGGGCGGGCAGGCGGGGGGAATAGCGATAGCCGTGCAGCATGACGACGATGGGGGCGCCCGGGGGCAGGGCGCGCGCGGCGTGGCGCAGCGTCTCGGGCAGGGCCTCTCCGGCATTCACCGCCACCACCGGCATCCCGCACCCTCCGCGCCGTTCCGTCCCTGACAGGAATACCGGCAGGCTGCGACAGCGGGGTGAAGATCGCGTTACCCCTGCGTGACGTTGCACGCGCAACGGGGAGAAGGGGATGCCCTAAGCGCCGCGGTCCTGCTCGTCATGCGCCCAGAGATAGCCGATGAAGGCGCTCTTGATGAAGCGCAGCAGGATCATCGTCAGGACGGCGGTGACCACGCCCACGATGGCCAGCAGCATCAGCGGGCTGGGCCGGAACAGCACCCAGGTGAAGCCCAAGAGCGGGATCAGCAGCAGCAGCATGATGGTCGAGGTGAAGAAGGCCGGCCCGTCCGCCGCCGGAAAGCGCCTGAACTCGACGCCGCAATGGGTACATTCGGGGATCACGGCCAGATAGCCCTGCAGGATCTTTCCCTCGCCGCAATTGGGGCAGCGATTCATCAACCCCCGCATCGAGGCCAGTTTCGTGTCACGCTCGTCGGCCATGGCCAGCTCCGCCTTGTTGCAGATCGCGGATCGCCCCTCCGCCGAAAGGTCCGGCCCGTCGTCGCAGGGCCGGGACCGCCGGGCCGCGCACCGCCTGCGCGGGCACGCCCGGATGTCCGAGGCGCAATGTATGGCTATGGGCCATACACTTCAAGGGGAAATCCGGGCTGCGATGCCGCAGCCCGCCGATGCACCGGGGCTGCGCCTGCCGGATCGACCCAGCAGGGACAGGAAAAGGGTCCCGGAACCTCCGCCTGCCGGTTGAACTTCCCCGCCGAACCCGACATGAAGACAAGGCCATACATTCCCTGGCGGTCAGGATCGAAGGCCCAGCATGTGGACGCCCCGCGTCATCGAGACGGCCCCCCTGAAATATCTCGGCATCGTCGAGGCGCTGGAGGCGGATATCCGGCGCGGACGCCTGGTGCCGGGCGAACGCCTGCCCGCACAGCGCAGCATCGCCGAGGCGCTCGAGGTCGATCTGACCACGGTCACCCGCGCCTTCAACGAGGCGCGGCGCCGGGGGCTGGTCGCCGCGCAGGCCGGGCGGGGGACCTTCGTGCGCGATGATATGGGGCAGGGCGGGGCGGCTCAGACCGGCGCAAACCTGCCGCCGATCCTGGATCTCAGCATGAACATCCCGCCGCAGCCCGACTCGGTGGATTTCCGCACGCTGTTCGCGCAGGCGATGCAGGCGGTGCTGTCGGGACCGCGCGGCAGCCTCAGCCTGCATTATCAGGACAGCGCCGGGGCGCCTGCCGACCGGCAGGCCGCCGCGCAGTGGCTGTCGGGCCGGATGGGCCCGATTGCCGCCGACCGGATCCTGCTGGCCGCCGGCGCGCAATCCGCGCTCTTTGCCCTCGGCCGCCTGCTGCTGTCGCCCGGCGACCGGCTGGCCGCCGGCGCGCTGACCTATCCGGGCCTCAGGGCGGTCGCGGCCCAGCAGGGCGTGCCGATCGACCCCGTCGCGATGGATGCGGGCGGGCTGATCCCCGAGGATTTCGACCGCCTCTGCCGGCAGGCGCCGCCCAAGGCGCTGTATGTCATCCCGGCCATCGACAACCCCACCACCGCCACGCTCTCCGAGGCGCGCCGCCACCGGATCGCGGCCATCGCGCGCCGCCACGGGGTCGCGATCCTCGAGGACGATCCCTATTCGGCCCTGCAGGCGGACCCGCACCCGGCCTTTGCCAGCCTCGCCCCCGAACTGACCTGGCATCTGGCGACGCTCTCGAAATGCGTGACGCCTGCGCTGCGCGTGGCCTATGTCGTCGCCCCGGATGCCGGGCAGGCGAGGCAACTGGCCGCGGTGCTGCGCGCCACGATCCTGATGGCCCCGCCGCTTCTGGCGGCCACGGCCAGCCGCTGGATCCTCGACGGGGTGATCGATCAGATCGCCACCGCCATCCGGGCCGAGAACACCCTGCGCCAGGCGCTGGCCGCCCGGGTCTTCGCCGGGCAGCGGATCGCGGCGGATCCCCAGGGGCACCACCTCTGGCTGTCCCTGCCCGATCCCTGGCGGGCGGGCGCCTTCGCCGATCATGCCGAGCGGGCGGGCGTGTCCATCGTTGCCGCCCAGGCCTTCGCGGTGTCGCCGGACCCCGCGCAGGCCGTGCGCCTGTCCCTGGGGATCGCCCCGGACCGCGCGGTGCTGGAGGAGGGGCTGGTGCAGCTGGCCGCGCTGATCGCCCAGCCCCGGATCCCGGCCCGCACCGTCGTCTGACGCCCGGCGGCAGACAGGCCGAGGGTGCCGGCGGAGGCAGGTCGCGCCTCTCCCGTGCCCCGTTGCCCGGCCCGAAATTGCCCGTCCCGGGGCAGCAGACGTTTTGGGCATTGAATTTTCCCCAAGCCCCCCTCTATGCTGGTGCCATGTGCAAGGCGGCTCCGCAATCGGGGGTTGCCGCGCGCCGACAGTTTCGCAGCGCGACACCTTCGACCCCGATCCGGGCCAGCGGGGGCGTCTCGCGGAAAACACGCCCCCATGCCGCGCCACCGTTCTCCGGGACCGCGCAGGGGGCGACACCGACAGCGGCCCGGCGGCCTTCAGGCACCGGGTCATTCGAAGGAACAGACGCGATGACGCGCGCTTTGGACGGCAGACTTCAGGACAAGCGGGCCATGCGCCCCGCCGGTCCGAACGTCGTCGCCGGTCGCGCGCCCGTGTCCCCATCCCATCGCAGACCGGTCCGGAGGGCGTCACTGGCGCCGCCCGGCCTCCGGCTGCGCGAAAGACAAGAACATGGCAATGAAAATGCTGATCGACGCCACCCATGCCGAGGAAACTCGGGTGGTCGTGGTCGACGGAACCAAGGTCGAGGAGTTTGACTTCGAGACGGCCAACCGCCGCCAGATCGCGGGGAACATCTACCTCGCCAAGGTGACGCGGGTCGAGCCCTCGCTGCAGGCGGCCTTCATCGACTACGGCGGAAACCGCCACGGATTCCTGGCCTTCGCCGAGATCCATCCCGACTATTACCAGATCCCCGCCGCCGACCGCGACGCGCTGATGGCCGAGGACCGCGCCCATGCCGACGCCCAGGAGGCCGAGGAAGAACGGGGCCGTTCGCGCCGCAACTCGCGCGCTGAACGCGCCGAACGTGCCGAGGCGCAGGACGAGGCGACCTCGGAGGGCGATGACGGCCAGGACGCCGAGGGCCAGGACGCCTCGGACAAGGACGACGACATCGAATCGGTGGCCGACGAGGACGTGACCGAAGAGGTCCGCGCCCCCCGAAAGCCCCGCGCCCGCCGCTACAAGATCCAGGAGGTCGTGAAGGTCCGCCAGATCATGCTGGTGCAGGTCGTCAAGGAGGAACGCGGCAACAAGGGCGCCGCGCTGACCACCTACCTGTCGCTGCCGGGCCGCTACTGCGTCCTGATGCCGAACACCGCGCGCGGCGGCGGGATTTCCCGCAAGATCACCAACGCGGCCGACCGCAAGAAGCTCAAGGACATCGCGGGCGAGCTGGACGTGCCGAAGGGCGCCGGCCTGATCATCCGCACCGCGGGCAGCGAACGCACCCGGACCGAGATCCGCCGCGATTACGAATACCTGCTGCGCCTGTGGGAACAGATCCGCGAACTGACCTTCCGCTCGATCGCGCCCGCGCCGATCTACGAGGAAGGCGACCTGATCAAGCGCAACATCCGCGATCTCTACTCCAAGGACATCGACGAGGTGCTGGTCGAGGGCGAGCGCGGCTATCACGCCGCCCGCGACTTCATGCAGATGATCATGCCGACCCACACGGACAGCGTGAAGCATTACCAGGACCAGATGCCGCTGTTTGCGCGCTTCCAGGTCGAAAGCTATCTGGCGGGCATGTTCAACCCGACCGTCCAGCTGAAATCGGGCGGCTACATCGTCATCGGCATCACCGAGGCGCTGGTCGCCATCGACGTGAACTCGGGCCGCGCCACCAAGGAAGGCTCGATCGAGGAGACCGCGCTCAAGACCAACCTGGAGGCCGCCGACGAGGTCGCCCGCCAATTGCGCCTGCGCGACCTGGCCGGCCTGATCGTCATCGACTTCATCGACATGGATGAACGTCGCAACAACGCGGCGGTGGAAAAGCGCATCAAGGACAAGCTGAAATCCGACCGCGCGCGCATCCAGATCGGCCGCATCTCGGGCTTCGGCCTGATGGAGATGTCGCGCCAGCGCCTGCGCCCCGGCATGCTGGAATCCACGACCCAGCCCTGTGCGCATTGCCACGGCACCGGCCTCATCCGCAGCGATGACAGCCTGGCCCTGACCATCCTGCGCGCCATAGAGGACGAGGGCACGCGCAAGCGCTCGCGCGAGGTCCTGGTCAAGGCGCCGATCGCGGTGGCCAACTTCCTGATGAACGGCAAGCGCGAGCATGTGGCGAATATCGAAGCGCGCTACGGCATGTCCGTGCGGGTCGAGGCCGATCCGTTGCTGGTCTCGCCCGACTACGCCATCGAGAAGTTCAAGACCGCCACCCGCGTGCTGCCCGAACCCTCCAAGGTGCCCCTGGGCGTCAATGCCGACCTGATGGCCAGCATCGACGACGAGGAGGATCTGGACGAGATCGAGCAGGCCGACGAGCCCCGCACCGAGGCGCCCGCCGCCGAGGCCGCCCCGGCCCGCACTGAGCCCGCCCGCGCCGAGGCCGAGGCCGAGCCGCGCGCCTCCGACGCCGAGGGCGACGCAGAGGGCGAGGGTCGCGGACGCCGCCGTCGCCGCCGTCGTCGCCGCAAGCCCGGCGACCGCCCCGATCAGGACGGCCAGACCGCCCGCTCGGGCGACGATCAGGACGATGACGAGGACGAAGACGACACCCAGGACGCCACCGGCGCGCCCGAGGTCGAGGCCGAGGACAGCGCTGCGCCGACCCGCTCGGGCCGCAGCCGCCGTCGCGGTGGCCGTCAGGACCGCGACGACCGCGACGACGAGCGCAGCGCACCCGAGGCCGTCCAGCCCACGGAGGCCGCGATCTCCGACGCTGCCCCCGCAGAGGACGCCGAGGCCGCATCCGAGGCCGAGCCCGCCGGGAACGGCCGCACCCGCACCCGCTCGCGGGGCCGTGGCCGGTCGCGCAGGTCGGTCGAGGCCGAGCCGATGCCCGAGGTCGCCGATCTGGCCGACAGCCCCGATGGCCGGGCCGAGGCGCTGCCCGATCTGGGTGCCGCTCCGGTCTCGGACCCCGAGGCCAGCCAGATGCGCAGCGCGGCCCAGGCCGACAGCGCTCCGGCAGCGCCCTTCGGCAGCCCGGACGCGCCGGTGATCCCGGTCTCGACCGGCCTGTCGCAGGCGGGTGTCCCCGAGGCCGAGGCGGTTGCCGAAGCCCTGGTCGAAAGCGCCGCCGCCCCGGCGGATGCCCAGCCCGAGCCCGCCGAGGAGGACGACACCCGCTATGCCGTCGCCCCGGCGCCGGTCCCGGCCCCGGCACCCGCCGCCCCTCCGGCGGCGGCCAACCAGCCGCAGCCCGCCACGCAAGACAGCGCGCCGCAATCCAAGCGCCGCGGCTGGTGGTCGGGCAGCTGAGGCCCATCCTGATGACCCGGGCCCCTTCGGCCCGGTGACGACGGGCGCGGTGGCAACACCGCGCCCTTTTTCATCGCCGCGATGGCGCCGCCCGGCCCGCGCGCGCGCCTTCCTTCCCACGAAGGCGTGACGGTTTGGCCCCTGTCCTTTGCGGCGCCAGCGGATAAGGTGCCCCCCATGTTGGGAATCGAGCTTGCCACCGCCGCCTTTCTGCCCGCCGCCTTCGTGGCGCTGCTGGCGGGGCTTCTGTCGTTTCTGTCGCCCTGCGTGCTGCCGATCGTGCCGCCCTATCTGGCCTACATGACCGGAGTGGGCGTGAACGGGCTGAAGACCGGCGAGCGCAGCGCGGTCCTGCCGGCCTTGTTCTTCGTCATGGGCCTCTCGACGGTGTTCCTGGTCATGGGGGTCGCCGCCTCGGCCTTCGGGCGGGCCTTCCTGCAATATCAGGACGTGCTGGCGCGGGTCGCGGGGGGCATGGTCATCATCATGGGCCTGCATTTCCTGCATGTCATCCGCATCCCCTTCCTCGATCACGAGGCGCGGCTGGAGGCCGGGCAGCAGGGCGGCGGGGCCTTCGGCGCCTATGTGCTGGGCCTGGCCTTCGCCTTCGGCTGGACGCCCTGCATCGGCCCGCAGCTGGGCATGATCCTGTCGCTGGCCGCCACCGGGGGCGAGCTGTCGCGGGGCACCGCGCTTCTGGCGATCTATGCCCTGGGCCTGGGGATCCCCTTCCTGCTGGCCGCGATCTTCATCACCCGCGCCATCGGCTTCATGAACCGCATCAAGCCCTGGCTGAGGACGATCGAGCGGGCGATGGGCGCGCTTCTGGTCATCGTCGGCGTCATGCTGATCACCGGCGCCTTCTCGGCCTTCAGCTTCTGGCTGCTGGAGACCTTCCCGGCGCTCGCCGCCCTGGGCTGAGGCGGGGCGCGCCGGCCGTTCTGACAAGGCCGGTCTCACAAAATGACGATGCCCCCTCTGCACCGGGATTAGGCATAGCGCCAAGGCCGCAATCGCGCTATTCTGGCCACAGATCCGGGAAAACCGGACAGGATCAGAGGCAGTGACGGCGGTATTCCCATGACCGAGATGGTGTTCGGTGCCGCGCCCGTGCGCGCAGGCGACCCGATTCTTCCCCGCTGGTGGCGGACCCTGGACAAATGGGCCCTGGCCTGCGTGCTGGGGCTGTTCGCCATCGGGCTTCTGCTGGGGCTGGCCGCCTCGGTTCCGCTGGCGGAAAAGAACAACCTGCCGCGATTCTACTATGTCCAGCGTCAGGCGGTGTTCGGGGGCCTGGGCCTTCTGGTGATGCTGATCATCTCGATGCTGCCGCCGCGCCAGATCCGCCGCATCGGGGTGCTGGGATTCGCGATCTCGTTCCTTCTGCTGCTGGCGCTGCCGGTGGTCGGGACCGATTTCGGCAAGGGGGCGACGCGCTGGCTGTCCCTGGGCTTCGTCTCGCTGCAACCCTCCGAGTTCCTCAAGCCCGGCTTCGTGGCGCTCTGCGCGTGGTTCATGGCCTCGTCGCAAGAGGTGGGCGGGCCGCCGGGCAAGCTCTATTCCTTCATCGCGGCGATGGTCATCGTGGTGCTCTTGGCGCTGCAGCCCGATTTCGGGCAGGCCTCGCTGGTGCTGTTCTCCTGGCTGGTGATGTATTTCGTCGCCGGATCGCCGGTGATCCTGATGGTGGGCGTGGCGGGCTTGGCGGGTCTGGGCGGCCTCTTCGCCTATAACGCCTCGGAACACTTCGCCCGCCGCATCAACAGCTTCCTGTCGTCCGAGATCGACGCCAACACCCAGATCTACTTCGCCACCAACGCCATCCAGGAGGGCCGCTTCTTCGGCGTGGGCGTGGGCGAGGGGCAGGTGAAATGGTCGCTGCCCGATGCGCATACCGACTTCATCATCGCCGTCGCGGCCGAGGAATACGGCTTCGTCATGGTGCTGACGATCATCCTTCTCTACCTGACCATCGTGATGCGCTCGCTTCTGCGGCTGGTGCGCGAGCGCGACCCCTTCGCGCGGATCGCGGGCACGGGCCTGGCCTGCGCGTTCGGCGTGCAGGCGCTGATCAACATGGGCGTGGCGGTGCGGCTGCTGCCGGCCAAGGGCATGACGCTGCCCTTCGTCAGCTATGGCGGCTCGTCGGTCATCGCCTCGGGCATCGCGGTGGGGATGCTCCTGGCGCTGACCCGCACGCGGCCGCGGGGCGAGTTCGCCGAAATCCTGCGCCGGGGCCGCTGATGTCGGTCCCTGCGCGCGCGCCGCTGGCGCTGATCGCCGCCGGAGGCACCGGCGGCCACATGTTCCCCGCCCAGGCCCTGGCCGAGCTGCTGCTGGACCGCGGCTGGCGCGTCAAGCTGTCCACCGACGACCGGGGCGCGCGCTATGCGGGCGGCTTCCCCGAGGCCGTGGCCCGGCAGGTGGTCAGTTCCGCCACCACCGCGCGGGGCGGGCTGGCGGGCAAGCTGGCCGCCCCCTTCCGCATCGCCGCCGGGGTCCTGGCCGCCCGCGCCGCCTTCCGCCGCGACCGCCCCTCGGTGGTGATCGGCTTCGGCGGCTATCCCACCATCCCGGCCCTCTCGGCAGCGCGGCTGATGGGGCTGCCGCGCCTGATCCACGAACAGAACGGCGTGATGGGGCGGGTGAACCGCCTCTTTGCGCCCCGCGTCCACCGCATCGCCTGCGGCACCTGGCCCACCGACCTGCCGCCGGGCATCACCGGCACCCATGTCGGCAATCCGGTCCGCAATTCGGTCCTGGACCGCGCCGCCGCCCCCTATGCCGCGCCGACCCCGGACGGGCCGCTGAACCTGC
This sequence comes from Paracoccus gahaiensis, assembly GCF_005048225.1. Taxonomy (GTDB): domain Bacteria; phylum Pseudomonadota; class Alphaproteobacteria; order Rhodobacterales; family Rhodobacteraceae; genus Paracoccus; species Paracoccus gahaiensis. The sequence goes on along the minus strand of NZ_SUNI01000009.1, from coordinate 68,494 downwards.
TGGTCATCGGCGGCAGCCAGGGCGCGCGGGTGCTCTCGGACATCGTGCCCGCCGCTGTCGCGGCCCTGCCCGACGACCTGCGCCCCCGCCTGCGCGTCAGCCATCAGGCCCGGGCCGAGGATGCCGACCGCGTCACCGCGGCCTATGCCCAGGCCGGCATCACCGCCGAGGTGCAGCCCTTCTTCACCGACGTGCCCGACCGCCTGGCCCAGGCCCATCTGGTCGTCAGCCGCTCGGGCGCCTCGTCTCTGGCCGACATCACCGTGATCGGCCGCCCCGCGATCCTGATCCCCTTCGCCGCCGCCACCGGCGATCACCAGACCGCCAATGCGCAGGCCCTGGCCGAGGCGGGGGCGGCCCATGTCCATCCCGAATCCGTCCTTGACGCCGAAAGCCTCACGCGCGACATCCGCGCGATCCTGACCGACCCCGCGCAGGCCACGGCCATGGCGCAGGCGGCCCTGACCCTGGCGCGCCCCGACGCGGCGCAGCGCCTCTATGACCTCGTCGAGGAGATTTCACGATGAATGCCGCCACCAAACTGCCCGGAGAGCTGGGCCCCATCCATTTCGTGGGAATCGGCGGCATCGGCATGTCGGGCATCGCCGAGGTGCTGCTGACCCTCGGCTATCGCGTGCAGGGCAGCGATTCCAAGAAATCCAAGATCACCGACCGGCTGGAAACCCTGGGCGCCACCGTCTTCGAGGGCCAGCGCCCCGAGAACGTGGAGGGCGCGGGCGTCATCGTCATCTCGACCGCCATCAAGAAGGGCAATCCGGAACTCGAGGAGGCCCGCCTGCGCGGGTTGCCCATCGTGCGCCGGGCCGAGATGCTGGCCGAGCTGATGCGCCTGAAATCGAACATCGCCATCGCGGGCACGCATGGCAAGACGACGACCACCACGATGGTCGCGACGCTGCTGGATGCGGGCGGGCTGGACCCGACCGTCATCAATGGCGGCGTCATCCATGCCTATGGCTCGAACGCGCGGGCCGGCGCGGGCGAATGGATGGTGGTCGAGGCCGACGAATCCGACGGCAGCTTCAACCGTCTGCCCGCCGACATCGCCATCGTCACCAATATCGACCCCGAGCACATGGAACACTGGGGCAGCTTCGATGCGCTGCGTCAGGCCTTCACCAACTTCGCCTCGTCGATCCCCTTCTACGGCCTCGCGGTCTGCTGCACCGACCACCCCGAGGTGCAGGCGCTGGTCGGCCGCCTGACCGACCGCCGCGTGGTGACCTTCGGCTTCAACGCGCAGGCCGATGTGCGCGCCGTGAACCTGCGCTATGCCGACGGGGTCGCCCATTTCGACATCGCCCTGCAGGGCGAGGCGACGGGGGCCGAGACGCCCATGATCGAGGGCTGCACCCTGCCGATGCCCGGCGATCACAACGTCTCGAACTGCCTCGCCGCCGTGGCCGTGGCCCGCCATCTGGGCATCAAGAAATCCGAGATCCGCGAGGCGCTGGCCAAGTTCGCGGGCGTGGGGCGGCGCTTCACCCGCGTGGGCACCATCGACGGGGTGACCATCATCGACGATTACGGCCATCACCCGGTCGAGATCGCCGCCGTCCTCAAGGCCGCGCGCCAGGCCAGCACGGGCCGGGTGATCGCGGTCCACCAGCCGCACCGCTATTCGCGCCTCTCCTCGCTCTTCGAGGATTTCTGCACCTGCTTCAACGAGGCCGACGTGGTCGCCATCTCCGAGGTCTATTCGGCCGGGGAGGAGCCCATCCCCGGTGCCTCGCGTGACGATCTGGTGGCCGGGCTGATCGCCCATGGCCACCGCCACGCCCGCGCCATCCTCTCCGAGGACGATCTGGAACGCCTCGTGCGCGAACAGGCCCGTCCGGGCGACATGGTCGTCTGCCTCGGCGCCGGCACCATCTCGGCCTGGGCCAATGGCCTGCCGGGCCGCCTGCAGGGCAAGGCCGCGTGACCCGACCGCCTGACCTGACCTTTCTGGCGACGCAGCCGCGTTATGCCGGGCTGGCCTTGGCGCTGGTGGTGCTGTGGCTGGTGCTGGCCTGCCTGGTGGCGCAGCTGCCCGCGCGCTGGCAGCTGCGCGCGACGCGGGCGCTGATCCTGGCCGGGGTTCCCGCCCTGGGCTGGCTGACGCTGCTCTGGGGGCCGGGCATCGGCGTGGCGGGGCTGGGCATGGGCTTGTTGATCCTGCTGGGCCGACCCACCGCGCGCCGCCGCCGCCGCGCACCGCCGGTGGGCCCGGGTCAAGGCGCGGGCACGCCGCCCTTTGCGGGCGGGCCCGAGGGGCACTCGTGATTCCCTGGATCATTGCCGGGTCCTGCCTTGCCGGCGCCGGCCTGATCGCCTGGGGCTGCGCGCGTCTGCAGATGCATTGGCCCTTGGCGATCCTGTCGGTCCTGCTGGCCGCGATCGCGCTGCAACTCTATCTGGCGGCGCGGGGGCAGGGGGGCTTTCACGACTTGGCCGCGATCACCGCGCAGATGTTCACCGTCATCCCGGCCCTTCTGGGCACCCTCGCGGGCCTTGGCCTCGCCGCCCTGCGCCGCCGCCACATCGCTTGGCGCCGTCCGACCGGAATGCTCAGCGCGCTGGCCCTGCTGACGGCAGCCGGGCTGGCCACCGCGACGCTGCTGATCTGACCGGCAGCCGCCCCGACCGATGCGCCGGATCCTGCCCATCCGTTAACCCACCGCCCGCAACCTGTGTACGCCCTGTGCCCGGGCTGTGCCGCCCCGGTTCACGCCCGGTGAGGCCCTTTTTCCAGCAATCGCTGGCCCCTTGGCGCCCTGCCCATCGCACCGGCACCGCCCCCACCGCGCGCTGCTGTTGCGCGCCCTTGGTTGACGGGCGCGGCCCGGCTGGCTACCACCCGGCCTCATGAGCAGCGATCTTCCCCGCCCGCGCGGCAGCCTGACCCCCGACCGTCCCTTGGACACCCTCACCTGGCTAAGGGTCGGCGGCCCCGCCGACTGGCTGTTCCAGCCCGCCGACACCGCCGATTTGGCCGATTTCCTGGCTGCGCTGGACCCGGGCGTGCCGGTCTTTCCGATGGGCGTGGGCAGCAACCTGATCGTGCGCGATGGCGGCATCCGGGGCGTGGTGATCCGCCTTGGCCGGGCCTTCAACAGCATTGAAATCGATGGAGAAACCGTCACCGTCGGGGCGGCGGCGCTGGATGCGCAGGTGGCCCGCCGCGCCGCCGAATCGGGGTTGGACCTGACCTTCCTGCGCACGATTCCCGGCAGCATCGGCGGCGCCGTGCGCATGAATGCGGGCTGCTATGGCAGCTATCTGGCCGACCACCTGATCGACGCCGAGGCCGTCACCCGTGACGGCCGCATCACCGTCCTGACGCCCGGGGATCTGGCCTTCGCCTATCGCCAGACCAGCCTGCCCGCGGATTGGGTGCTGACCCGCGCAAGGCTGCGCGCCGCCCCCGGCGACCCCGACGCCCTGCACGCCCGCATGGCCGACCAGCTGGCCCGCCGCGACGCCAGCCAGCCCACCCGGGAACGCAGCGCCGGGTCGACCTTCCGCAACCCGGCGGGCTTCAGCTCGACCGGGCAGCAGGACGACACGCACGAGCTGAAGGCCTGGTCGCTGATCGACCGGGCGGGCCTGCGCGGCCACAGCTGGGGCGGGGCGCAAATGTCTGAAAAGCATCCGAATTTCCTGCTGAACACCGGCGGCGCCACCGCCACCGAGCTGGAGGCCCTGGGCGAGCTGGTCCGCCGCCGCGTGCTGGAGGAGAGCGGCCACGACCTGGAATGGGAGGTCATCCGCATCGGCGATCCGGCCCCCGACGAGGGCTGACGCCGCCCGCCTTGCGCAAGACGGCGGCAACCCGCCCAAGAATTTGCCCACACGCCCAAATTGCGCTTTTGCGGTCATGGGTTTGCCTGTATCATTTGTCGCAGATGACGCCCCCGTCCAAGGGGGCGCGCAGCAGATGAAGCCCGGATCAACCGGGCGCGAAAGGCGAAAACGTGGCGGGCAGGTCGAGCAGGACAGCCCACTCTGTCGCCGTTCTGATGGGCGGACCCTCGGCCGAGCGCGAGGTGTCGATGTCCTCGGGGCGCGAATGCGCGGATGCGCTGAGGGTGGCGGGATATCAGGTGACGGAAATCGTTCTCGGCGCCGAGCGCGGGGACGAGATCGTCCGCCGTCTCTCGGACGCGTCCCCCGATGTCGTCTTCAACGCGCTGCATGGCCGCTTGGGCGAGGATGGCTGCGTGCAGGGCCTGCTGCACTGGCTGGACCTGCCCTATACCCATTCCGGCGTGCTGGCCTCGGCCCTGGCGATGGACAAGACCCGCGCCAAGCAGGCCTTCCGCAGCGCCGGGTTGCCGGTGGTGGAAAGCGTGATCGCCGATGCGGACGAGGTCCGCCGCCGCCACGTGATCCCGCCCCCCTATGTGGTCAAGCCCAATGACGAGGGCTCGTCGGTCGGCGTCTACATCGTCCAGGACGGCGCCAACCAGCCCCCCGATCTGGCCCCCGACATGCCCGCGCGGGTGATGGTGGAAACCTATGCCCCGGGGCGCGAGCTGACCACCACGGTCATGGGCGACCGCGCGCTGGACGTGACCGAGATCCAGACGACGGGCTGGTACGACTACGCCGCCAAATACACGGTCGGCGGCTCGCGCCACGTGATCCCCGCCGAGATTCCGTCCGAGATCCGCGACGCCTGTCTGGACATGGCGCTTCGCGCGCATCGGGCGCTTGGCTGCACCGGCCTGACGCGCACCGATTTCCGGTGGGACGAGGACCGCGGGCTGGCGGGGCTGATCATCCTGGAGGTGAACACCCAGCCCGGCATGACCCCCACCAGCCTCGCCCCCGAACAGGCCGCCCATGCCGGGATCGATTTCCCCGCGCTGATGTCCTGGATGGTGGAGGACGCGCTGTGCCGATCGTGATCGACCACCGCCCCGGCAAGCAGGTGACCCCGCCCGGCCCCCGCCAGAAGCGCGATCCCGCTCCCTCGCGCCTGAAATACCGGCTGGAACGGATGTGGCTGAAGCCCCTCTACCGCCGGGTGCTGCGGGTGGGCGTGCCCGCCTTCCTGCTCGCGCTGGTGGGCGGGCTGTGGCTGGCCGACGAGGATCGCCGTGCGATGCTGACCGACAACGTCACCTCGGTCGTGACCAAGGTGCAGAGCCGCGACGAATTCCAGGTCCGGGTAATGACGATCGAGGGCGCCTCGCCGGTCGTGGACCGCGCGCTGCGGGCCATGCTGCCGGTGGACCTGCCGGCCTCCAGCTTCGACATCGACCTGGCGGCGCTGCGGCTTCAGGTGATGCAGCTGGACGCGATCGAGACGATCGACCTGCGCGTCAAGCCCGGCGGCGTCCTGTCGGCAGTGGTCAAGGAGCGCGATCCCGCGATCCTGTGGCGCCATGCGCGCGGCATCGACATGCTGGATGCGGGCGGCCACCGGGTCGCTAGCGTCACCTCGCGCGAGGTGCGTCCGGAACTGCCGATGATCTCGGGCGAGGGCGCCGATCTGGCCACCGTCGAGGCGCTGGCACTGTTCGACGCGGCGGGGCCGATCCTGCCCCGCGTGCGCGGGCTGGTGCGGCGCGGCGAGCGGCGGTGGGATCTGGTGCTGGATCACGGCCAGCGCATCCTGCTGCCCGAGACCGGCGCGGTGATCGCGCTGGAGGCCGCCATCGCGCTGGACCGGGCCGAGGACATGCTGGGCCGTGACATCGTCACCGTCGATCTGCGCGATCCGCAGCGCCCGGTGCTGCGCCTTGGCATCGATGCGCGCAACACGGTGCGCACCGCACGCGGCCTGCCGCTGCTGGCGCCGGATGGCACGGTACTGCCCGAAGAGACCGAAGGCTGATCAGATGAGGGAACGGCGAATGGCAGATCTGTATCAGACCCAACGCGCGATGCGGAACATGCGCGGGGCCGCCCTGCAGCGGGGCGTCATCGGCATCCTGGACATCGGCACCTCGAAGATCGCCTGCCTCGTGCTGCGCTTTGACGGGACCGGCACCTTCCGGGAAACCGATGGCGTGGGCCCGATGGCGGGGCAGGTGAACTTCCGCGTCATCGGCGCCGCCTCGACCCGCTCGCGCGGCATGCGGCGCGGCGAGATCGAGACCATGGCCGAGACCGAGCGCGCCATCCGCACCGTCGTCGCCGCCGCGCAGAAGGTCGCGGGGGTGCGCGTCGATCACGTCATCGCCTGCCTGTCGGGCGGGCGCCCCTCCTCCTACGGGCTGGCCGGAGAGATCACCTTGGCTTCGGGCAAGGTCGGCGATCAGGACGTCGCGCAGGCGCTGGCCGCCTGCGATCCGCCCGATTTCGGGCGCGGGCGCGAGGTCCTGCACGCGCAGCCGGTGAACTTTGCCGTCGACAACCGCAGCAACCTGGCCGATCCGCGCGACCATCTGGGCAACAAGCTGTTCTGCGACATGCATGTGCTGACCGTGGATGGCGACGTGATCGGCAACCTGGTGCAATGCATCCGCCGCTGCGATCTGGAGCTGGCGGGCATCGCCTCGGCGCCCTATGCCTCGGCCCGCGCCAGCCTGGTCGAGGACGAGCAGGAGCTGGGCTCGGCCTGCATCGATTTCGGTGGCGGCGGCACAGGCGTGTCGATCTTCATCAAGAAGCACATGATCTTTTCCGATCACGTGCCCATCGGCGGCAATCTGATCACCCAGGACATCGCGCAGGGGCTGCGGGTGAACCTGCCGCTGGCCGAGCGGCTGAAGACCCTGAACGGCGGCGTCGAGGCGACGGGCCGCGACGACCGCGACATGATCGACGTGGGCGGCGAGACCGGCGATTGGGAGGCCGACCGCCGCCAGGTCAGCCGCGCCGACGTGATCGGCGTCATGCGCCCCCGGGTCGAGGAGATCCTGGAACATGTCCGCGAGGTGCTGGACGCGGCGGGCTTCGACTGCATGCCCAGCCAGCAGATCGTGCTGACCGGCGGCGGCAGCCAGATCCCCGGTCTGGACGGTCTGGCGACCCGCATCCTGGGGCCGAACGTGCGCTGCGGGCGGCCCCTGCGCATCGACGGTCTGGCCCATCAGCTGACCGATCCCAGCTTCTCCAGCGCGGTGGGGCTGGCGCTGTTTGCCGCACATCCGCAGGACGAGTGGTGGGACTTCGAAATGCTCGCCGACCGCTATCCGGCGCGCAGCCTGCGCAGGGCCTATCGCTGGTTCAAGAACAACTGGTAGGCGACGGGACACGCGGAATAGGGGTCTGTGGGGCACTCGCCACCACATTCTGGGCACTTGGCAAGATACCGCCGATAGCCACGTGCAGGCAGGCCAGATTTTGCGGCAGTTTCCCTTTTTTCGGGTGACGCAACTGGCCCGAATGGATACGATCAGGGTTAAATAAAAGGGATTCGAGCGGAAAACTCGCGCCCGACAGCCAGGCAGCGAAAACAGGCGGACAAGATGAACCTCAATCTGATGATGAATGACGAAGAAGAACTGAAGCCGCGCATCACCGTGTTCGGTGTCGGGGGCGCGGGCGGTAACGCCGTCAACAACATGATTCAGAAGCAGCTTGACGGTGTCGAGTTCGTCGTCGCCAACACCGACGCGCAGGCGCTGCAGCAGAGCCGCGCGACCAGCCGCATCCAGATGGGCCCAAAGGTCACCGAAGGTCTGGGTGCCGGCGCCAAGCCGACCATCGGCGCCAAGGCCGCCGAAGAGACGATCGAGGACATCGTCGATCACCTGATGGGCGCGCATATGTGCTTCATTACCGCCGGCATGGGCGGCGGCACCGGCACCGGTGCGGCCCCGATCATCGCCCAGGCCGCCCGCGAGATGGGCATCCTGACCGTCGGCGTCGTGACCAAGCCCTTCCAGTTCGAGGGCACCAAGCGGATGCGCCAGGCCGAGGAGGGCGTCGAGGCCCTGCAGAAGGTCGTGGACACGCTGATCATCATTCCGAACCAGAACCTCTTCCGTCTGGCGAACGAAAAGACCACCTTCACCGACGCCTTCGCGATGGCCGACGATGTGCTGTACCAGGGCGTGAAGGGCGTGACCGACCTGATGGTCCGCCCGGGCCTGATCAACCTCGACTTTGCCGACGTGCGCGCGGTGATGGACGAGATGGGCAAGGCGATGATGGGCACCGGCGAGGCCTCGGGCGAGAACCGCGCTCAGGAAGCTGCCGAACGCGCCATCGCCAACCCGCTGCTGGACGAGATCAGCCTGAACGGCGCCCGCGGCGTGCTGATCAACATCACCGGCGGCTATGACATGACCCTGTTCGAGCTGGACGAGGCTGCCAATGTCATCCGCGACAAGGTGGACAGCGATGCCAACATCATCGTCGGCTCGACGCTGGACCCGGACATGGACGGCGCGATCCGCGTCTCGGTCGTCGCCACCGGCATCGATGCCGCCGTGGCCGTGGCTGAAACGCCCTCGCCTCGCCGCAGCATGGCCGCGCCGCTGACGCAGAACCCCTCGGTCGGCCAGGCCGCGCAGCAGGACGAGCCGCAGATCCCGCCGCGCCGCGTCGTCGCGCCCTCGGCTCAGGCCGATGCGCCGCTGCGGGCCGACAGCCGCGCCGAAGAGGACATGCCGCAGCCGGCCTACCAGCCCCGCGACAATGCCCGCCAGACGCCGGCCGTGCGGATCGAGGATGACGCCTCGGCCTTCGTGGCCCCCCGTGCGCCCGGCGGAAGCCGTCCCGGCCAGCCCGCGCCCGAGGTCATGGACCGCCTGCGCCGCGCCGTGGACAATCACGGCCGCGCCGCAGCCCAGCCCCAGCCCCAGCCCGCGCAACCCGCGCCCGCCCCCAACAGCCGCATGAGCGGTCTGGGCCGGATGCTGGAGCGCATGGCCGGTCACGGGTCCGACCAGGGTGGCCAGAAGCCCTCGTCCTCGTCGATCGCCGAGCGCGTGAACGAGCGGGTCGCCGTCCGTGCCCGCCAGCAGGACACCGATTTCGACGACCTGGCCAGCCCCGACAGCCCGCAGGACAATGTCGAGATTCCGGCCTTCCTGCGTCGTCAGGCCAACTGATCCGCTTCACGAAGCCGGCACATCCGCAGACCCAAAGGGCCGCATCACGCGGCCCTTTTCTTATTTGAACCTAATGGTTTATGTCGAAACACCCCCAGGTTGCGGCCGGATCAGGGGGGAATGTTTCACCCCGTCACAAAACGTTAATTGAACGCGGCCCGGGGCGCGCCTAGCTGGAATGACACGGGCACCTGGCCCGAAGACGACGAATCCGGAAGGCAGGCAGATCATGCAGGCGACGCTGAAAGACAAGGTGACATTCACGGGCGTGGGGCTGCATTCCGGCGCCGTCGCCCGGCTGACCCTGCATCCCGCGCGTCCCGGCCATGGCATCGTCTTCCGCCGCACCGACCTGACCCCCGCCGTCGAGATCCCCGCGCTGTGGGACCATGTCACACCGTCGAAGCTGTGCACGCTGCTGGACAACGGGCAGGGCGTGACCCTGTCCACGGTCGAGCATGTGATGGCGGCCCTGGCCGGCACCGGCATCCACAATGCGCTGGTCGAGGTCGACGGCCCCGAGATCCCGATCCTGGACGGCTCGGCCGCGCCCTTCGTGCAGGGCATCCTGGAGGTGGGCATCCGCCGTCAGGCCGCGCCCCTGCGTGCCATCCGCGTGCTGCGTCCCGTCGAGGTCCGCGAGGGCGAGGCCTTCGCCCGCCTCTCGCCCGCCGACCACCTCGAGATCGACTTTCAGATCGACTTCACCGATGCGGCGATCGGGCATCAGGAAAAGCGCCTGGACATGGCCAATGGCGCCTTCCTGCGCGAACTGGCCGACAGCCGCACCTTCTGCCGCGCCTCGGATGTCGACACGATGCGCCGCAACGGCCTGGCCTTGGGCGGCACCTATCTGAACGCGGTCGTGGTCGATGGCGGGCGGATCCTGACCCCCGGCGGGCTGCGCCATGCCGACGAGGCCGTGCGCCACAAGATGCTGGACGCCACCGGCGATCTGGCGCTGGCGGGCGCGCCGCTGCTGGCGCGCTATACCGGCCACCGCGCCGGCCATGCGATGACCAACCGCCTGCTGCGGGCGCTGTTCGCCGATCCCACCGCCTGGACCTGGGAGCGGTGCAGCCCCGAACTGGAAGATCGCCTGCCCGGTGCCGGCGTCGCAGGCTATGTCCTGCACAACGCCGCCGTGGCCATTGCCGCCGAGTGACAGTCGCGGCGGCCCGGTTGCGCCACCCCGCCGGGGTGCGGCCCGGTGCCCATGCGGAATTCAACGGATTGCCATTTTGCGCCCCCTGATGTTCTGTGCTAGAGGATGCCGGCAGCGCGGCCCCCAGGGGTTGCGGGGCGGCAGAAATTGCAGGGCAGGGTGAAGATGGCGGGCTCGAGATTTTCGGCTTCGGTGATGGCTGCGGCGCTGGCGGGCCTGATCCTGACGGGCTGCGCCGGCGACCGCGATGCGGCCCTGCGCCAGAACCTGGACCAGTTCACCGCCGAGGAGATCTACAAGCGCGGCGAGTTCGAGCTGGAGAACAGCGGCGAGCCCGACGATGCCGTCTTCTATTTCAGCGAGATCGAGCGGCTCTATCCCTATTCCGAATGGGCGCGGCGCGCACTGATCATGCAGGCCTATGGCAATCACCGCGCCGGCAATTACGAAGAGGCGCGCGGTGCGGCGCAGCGCTTTCTGGACAGCTATCCCGGCGACGAGGATGCGGCCTATGCGCAATACCTGCTGGCCTTGTCCTATTACGACCAGATCGACGATGTGGGCCGCGATCAGGGCCTGACCTTTCAGGCGCTGCAGGGGCTGCGCACGGTGATCGAGCAATATCCCGACAGCGAATATGCCCGCAGCTCGATCCTCAAGTTCGACCTGGCCTTCGACCATCTGGCCGCCAAGGAGATGGAGATCGGGCGCTACTACCTCAAGCAGGGGCATTACACGGCGGCGGTGAACCGCTTCCGGGTCGTGGTCGAGGAATTCCAGACCACCACCCAGACCCCCGAGGCGCTGCTGCGGCTGGTCGAGGCCTATCTGGCGCTTGGCCTGCTGAACGAGGCGCAGACGGCGGGCGCGATCCTGGGCCACAACTTCCAGTCCTCGCCCTTCTACGACGACGCCTTCCGCCAGCTGCGCGGGCGCGGCCTGGCGCCCGAGGCGCAGGGCGACAGCTGGCTGGGCAACATCTACCGGCAGACCATTCAGGGGCGCTGGCTGTAATGATGATCCGGCCGCGGGCGGTCTTGTGCTGAGATCGCTCGACATCCGCGACATGCTGCTGATCGACCGGCTGGACCTGGCCTTCGGTCCGGGCCTGAACGTGCTGACCGGCGAGACGGGGGCGGGCAAGTCGATCCTGCTGGACTGTCTGGGCTTCGTGCTGGGCTGGCGTTCGCGCGCCGAACTGGTGCGGCAGGGGGCGGTGCAGGGCGAGGTGCAGGCGGTCTTCGATCTGCCCGAGATCCATCCCGCGCGCGAGATCCTGTCCGGGGCCGGCATCACCGTCGAGGAGGGCGAGCTGATCCTGCGCCGCACGAACGGGCTGGACGGGCGCAAGACGGGCTGGGTGAACGACCGCCGCGTGTCGGGCGAGGTGCTGCGGCAGCTGTCCGAGGTGCTGGTCGAACTGCATGGCCAGCATGACGACCGGGGCCTTCTGAACCCGCGCGGCCACCGGGCCCTGCTGGACGCCTTCGGGGCGCTGGATCTGTCGCCCGTGCGCGCCGCCTGGACCGCGCGGCGCGAGACGGCGCGGGTGCTGGCCGAGGCCGAGGCCGCCCTGGCCGCCGCCCGGCAGGAGGAGGAGTATCTGCGCCACGCCGTGGCCGAGCTGGACAAGCTGTCGCCCGAGCCCGGCGAGGAGCAGCGTCTGGACATTGCCCGCCGCGCCATGCAGGGGGCCGAGCGCATCCGCGATGACGTGGCCCGCGCCCTGCAGATGCTGGGCGGCAACGGGGCCGAGACCGCGATGGTCGATGCCGCGCGCTGGCTGGAGGGGGCCGCAGCCCAGGCCGAGGGTCGTCTGGACGCGCCGCTGGCGGCCCTGTCCCGCGCCCTGATCGAATTGGGCGAGGCGACGCAGGGCATCGAGGAGGCGCTGTCGGCGCTGGACTTCGACCCCTCCGCGCTGGAAAGCACCGAGGAGCGGCTGTTCGCCCTGCGCGCACTGGCCCGCAAGCACGACATCCTGCCCGACGATCTGGCCGGTCTGGCCGGGCAACTGCGCGACCGGCTGGAGCGGATCGATGCCGGCGAGGCGCAGATGGCCGCGCTGCGGTCCGCCGCCCGCGAGGCCGAGGCCGCCTATGACACCGCTGCCGCCGCGCTGACCGCCGCCCGGACCGAGGCCGCGGTCCGGCTGGACGCCGCCGTGACCGGCGAGCTGGTGCCGCTGAAGATGGAGCGCGCGGTCTTCCTGACCGTCGTCTCGCCCGGAGAGCCCGGCCCCGAGGGGCGCGACACGGTCGCCTTCACGGTCGCCACCAACCCCGGCGCGCCCTCGGGGCCCTTGGACAAGATCGCCTCGGGCGGGGAGTTGTCGCGCTTTCTTCTGGCGCTCAAGGTCTGCCTCGCGCGCGGCAACGATGCGCTGGTGATGATCTTCGACGAGATCGACCGCGGCGTGGGCGGGGCCACCGCAGATGCCGTGGGCCGTCGCCTGCAGGCGCTGGCCGAGGGTGCGCAGGTGCTGGTCATCACCCATTCGCCGCAGGTCGCGGCCTTGGGCGCCGTGCATTTCCGGGTGTCGAAATCGGTGACGGACGGCATGACGACCTCGACGGTCGTGGCCCTGTCCGCGCCCGAGCGCGTGGACGAGATCGGGCGGATGCTGTCGGGGGACCGGGTGACCGAGGCCGCGACCGAGGCCGCGCGCGCCCTGCTGGACGGCTGAGGGTCAGTCCAGAATCTGGGTGATCGGCCGCAGGACCGACCGGATCTGCATGGTTTCCGTGTGAACGCGGACCAGGCGTCCGTCCAGCACGGCAAAGCGTTCGCCCTTGGGGGGCTCGGACAGGCCGTACCGGCCCGGATGGGTGATCATGTGCAGCTTCGCCTCGGCTGCGACATCCCCGACCGCGACGAGGGCGGTCGCGGCGGCGACGACACAGGCCTTTGAACAGGGCGGCCATGCGTCGGTCTGGGGCGCAGACCCGGAATTGGGTGCTGTCAAAGCGGCAAGACCCATGATGGCCCCTGCCGCCACGGCAGCAAAGGGGTGCAGTGGCGTCATCTTGTCCTCGAGATTGTCTGGGTCCAACCCGGCGTCGGGTCAACTGTTCCCCTGCGCCAAGACATATCGGCCATGCATATGGCAGGAAAGCCTCAGTCCGGCGGGGCCGGCGGGGCGGGCAGGGGCCTCAGGATGGACTGGATCCGGCCGCTGGCCGCATCGATCCGCACCAGATGGCCCGCCACGATGGCATAGAAGCTGCCGGGATGGCCGGGGCCCAGACCGACCGTTCCGGGATCCTCGATCGGGCTTATCTGATCAGGCCGGGGCGTTTCCCCCACGATTGGCAGGATTTCCGGGTCCTGAGCCCGCGCCCCGTCGGCACTCGATTCCCCAAGCAGAGCGACGATGGCCGCGACAAGGCCCGGGGCGCAGCCGATCCTGCGCGGGCGCCTGACAAGGTGGCGTCTGATGAGGGAAGTTGCCGTCATGAGCAGACATCAAAAATCAGTTAAACCCGTCCGGCAAGCGGTTTTTCAGGAACGATCGGTCTGGAAGCGCGTCAGCATGGCCGAGAAATCCCGCCCCGCGCCCCCCTGATGCTGCACGAAATCCTCGTAAAGCTGCCGGGCCATCGCCCCCATCGGCGTCTCGGCCCCCGAGGACTCGGCGGCCTGCCGAGCCAGGGTCAGGTCCTTCAGCATCAGCTCGGAGGCGAAACCGGGGCGATAGTCGTTGTCGGCGGGCGAGGTCGGCCCCACGCCCGGCGCCGGGCAATAGGCGTTCATCGACCAGCTGTAGCCCGAGCTGGTCGAGACCACGTCGAACATCTTCTGCCGGTCCAGCCCCAGCCTGTCGGCCAGCCCGAAGGCCTCGCAGGTGGCGATCATGGTCACGCCCAGGATCATGTTGTTGCAGATCTTGGCGGCCTGTCCCGCGCCGCTGTCGCCGCAATGCACCGCCTTCTGGCCCATGATCGCGAACAGCGGCTCCATGCGCGCGAAATCCTGGGGGCTGCCTCCGACCATGAAGGTCAGCGTCCCGGCCTGCGCCCCGCCGATCCCGCCCGAGACCGGCGCGTCCAGCGCCCCGAGCCCCGCTGCCCGCGCCTGATCGGCCACGGCCCGGGCGCTGTCCACGTCGACGGTCGAGCAGTCGCAGAACAGCGCCCCGGGCGGCATGGCCGGGACGATCTGATCGGCCACCGCGCGCAGGATGGCGCCATTGGGCAGCATGGTGATGACGGCGTCGGCCCCTTGCACGGCCTCGGCGGCACTGGCGGCGGCGCTCACGCCCTCGGGCATGGGCGCGGCCGTGTCGAAGCCCGTGACCTGATGCCCGGCGGCGGCCAGATTGGCGGCCATGGGCGCGCCCATGTTGCCCAGTCCGATGACGGTGATCCTCATTCCGCGTCCTCCCACAGCAATTCGTCCTGATCCAGCGGCGCCAGCAGGGCGCGCACCATCTCCTCGTCCGACCGGGCCGTCCAGCGCGGGCTGCGGTCCTTGTCGATCAGTTGCGCGCGCACGCCCTCCAGAAAGTCGCTTTCGGCGGTGGCGCGGGCAGTGAAACGGTATTCGCGGGTCAGCGCCTGCTGCATCCGCTCGTCGGCGCGCGCCGCCCGCACCAGCGCCAGCCCCGCCGCCATCGACAGCGGAGAGTTCCGGCGCAGCGCGGCCAGCGGCTCGTCGTCGCCTGCCGCCTCCAGCGCGGCGACGATGTCGGGCAGGTGCCGCCCGCCGAAGGCGGACAGGTCGCGCCGGTCCAGCGCGGCCTCCGGCACGGGCTTGCCGGTCAGGGCGGAGAGGTCGCCGTCCCGCTCCAGCCCGGCGATCAGGTCGGGCCAATCGGCCTCGGGCAGATACAGGTCGGCAAAGCCCGCATGGATCGCATCGCCCGGTCCCATCCGCGCCCCGGTCAGCGCCAGGTATTCGCCGATCCGGCCCGGGGCGCGGCCCAGCAGCCAGCTGCCGCCCACGTCGGGAATCAGGCCGATGCCGCTTTCGGGCATGGCGATGCGGGTCGTGTCGCCGACGATCCGGTGGCTGGCATGGCCGCCGATGCCCACGCCCCCGCCCATGACGAAGCCCTGCATGAGGGCCACCACCGGCTTGGGGAAGGTCGCGATGGCGGCATTCATGCGGTATTCGTCGCAAAAGAAGGCGCGGCCCCGCTGATGATCGCCCGCCACGCCCGCGTGATAGACCGCCGCGATGTCCCCGCCCGCGCAGAAGGCCCGCTCGCCCGCCGCGTCGATGACTACCAGCGCCACGGCCGGATCGTCGCGCCAGCCGTCCAGCGCCTGATGAAGGGCCCGCGCCATGTCATGGGTCAGCGCATTCAGCGCCCGCTCTCGGGTCAGGGTGATGCGCCCCGCGCGGCCCGCGATGCGGATGTCCAGATCAGCCATGCCTTACCCCCGTTCGGCGATCATGGCGCGGCTGATGATCAGGCGCATGATCTCGTTCGTGCCCTCCAGGATCTGATGGACGCGCAGGTCGCGCACGATCTTCTCGATCCCGTAATCGGCCAGATAGCCATAGCCACCATGCAGCTGCAGGCACTGATTGGCCACCTCGAAGGCGCGGTCGGTGACCTGCAGCTTGGCCATGGCGCAGAATTTCGAGGCGTCGGGCGCGCCCTGATCCAGCTTCCACGCGGCCTGACGCAGGAAGATGCGGCTGGACTGCAGGGCGGTCTCCATCTCGGCCAGGCGGAACTGCAGGGCCTGGAAGCGGTCCAGGGACTGCCCGAAGGCCTGCCGGTCGCCCATGTAGCGCAGTGTCGCGTCCAGCGCCGCCTGCGCGCCCCCCAAGGCGGCGGCGGCGATGTTCAGGCGCCCGCCATCGAGGCCCGCCATCGCATAGGCGAAGCCCCGGCCCTCGTCGCCCAGCAGGTTGGCGGCGGGGACGGTGCAATCGTCGAACTGCACCTGCGTCGTGGGCTGGGCGCGCCAGCCCATCTTGTCCTCGGGCGCGCCGAAGGACAGGCCAGGGGCATCGGCGGGCACGATCACCGTGCTGATCCCGCGCGGCCCCTCGGCGCCGGTGCGCAGCATGGTGACATAGGCATCCGAATAGCCGCCGCCCGAGATGAAGGCCTTGGTGCCGTTGATGCGCCAGCCCTCGTCCGTCCGGTCGGCCCGCGTGCGCAGCGCCGCCGCGTCCGAGCCGCTGCCGGGTTCGGTCAGGCAATAGCTGAACACCGTCGTCATCGCGCAGAGGCCGGGCAGCCAGGCCTGCCGGTCCTCGGGCGATCCGAAGCGGTCGATCATGCCGCCGCACATGTTGTGGATCGACAGGAACGAGGCGACCGAGGGGCATGCCATCGCCAGCGCCTCGAAGATCAGCGTCCCGTCCAGCCGCGACAGGCCCGCGCCGCCATGTTCCTCGGAGACGAAGATGCCGCCCAGACCCAGGGCCGCCACGTCGGGCCACAGGTCGCGCGGGATGGTGCCTTGCCGTTCCCAGTCCTGCGCATGCTGTGCGATGCGTGTCTGGCCGAAGTCGCGGGCCATGTCGAAGATGGCCTGCTGTTCCTCGGTCATTGCGAAATCCATGCGGTCTCCCTCCCCGGCGGCCGTGAATTGATCAGTGTCTAGGTGGCAGATGTTGCAGGATTGTTGCAACCCCGCATGTCACAGGTCGCGGCGGAACGCCTCGGTCAGGTGGCGGGCGACGGCCTGCAGCGCCTCGTCCTCGCTGGCCCCGACGGCGCGGGCGCGGGCGGCCACCTCGCGCTGCGCCTGCGCCGAGGTGCCGCCCGCCACCATCCCGCGCAGCCGCGCGACGAAGGGCTGGCTGTCCAGCGCATCGGCATCCTCGGCGATCAGCTCCAGCCAGTCCTCGGCGATGCGGTCGAAGGGCAGGATGGCCCCGGCGCCGAAATCGATCAGCCCCTCGGTCGTGCCGTAGCGGGCGGCGCGCCAGCGGTTCTCGTTCAAGAGGAAGGGCTCGTATTGCCGCCAGCGCTGGTTCCTGCGCGACAGGCGCCAGAGCATGCGCAGGGTCGCCTGGATCAGCGCCGCCAGCGTCAGCGCATCCGCGACATGCGGGCAGGCGTCGCAGATGCGGGTCTCCAGCGTGGGGTATTTCGACGAGGGGCGCAGGTCCCACCAGATCTTGGAGCTGTCCTCGAGGATGCCCAGATCGGTCAGGACGCTGACCGAGCGTTCGAATTCGGCCCAGGAGCCGAAGGCCGGGGGCAGACCGGTGCGGGGCATGTCGCCGAAGACCGTGGTGCGGTAGGAGGCCAGTCCCGTGTCCTGCCCCATCCAGAAGGGGCTGGAGGCCGACAGCGCCAGCAGATGCGGCAGGAAATAGGCCATCTGCCCCATCAGGTCGATCCGCTGCGCCGGATCGGGAATGCCCACATGGACATGCATCCCGCAGATCAGCATGCGCCGCGCGACCCCGCCCATGTCGCGCGAGAGCTGGTTGTAGCGGTCCTTGTCGGTATGGTCCTGCTGGCGCCAGTCGGCGAAGGGGTGGCACGAGGCCGAGATCGGCGCCAGGCCGTGCTCGGCCGCACGGGTGGCGACCGTCGCGCGCAGATGGCGCAGCAGGTCGCCCGCCTGGCGGATGTCGGGGGCGACGGGGGTGCCGATCTCGATCTGGCAGCGCAGGAATTCCGGGCTGACCTGATCGCCCAGATCGTCGGCTAGCGCCGCCATCAGCGCGGGCGGGGCGGCGGCCAGCTGGAAGGTCGTGGCATCGACGAGCAGGTATTCTTCCTCGATGCCGAGGGTGAAGTCGGGGTCTTGTGTCATTCGGGGCCCTGTCGGTGGGGCCGTGGTCGGCGCGGGCCTTGGGGGCTTTGCGTCCCGCGAGCGCCGGGGGGCTTGCGCGCCCCCCGGACCCCTGCGGGGTATTTGGTCAAAGAAGAAGGATCAGTCCATCGCCTTGAAGTTGAACTCTCCGCCTTCCTTGATCCCCGAGGGCCAGCGCGCGGTCACGGTCTTGGTGCGCGTGTAGAAGCGGAACGCGTCCGGGCCGTGCTGGTTCAGGTCGCCGAAGCCGGATTTCTTCCAGCCGCCGAAGGTGTGATAGGCCAAAGGCACCGGGATGGGGACGTTGATGCCGACCATGCCGATGTTGATGCGGCTGGCGAAGTCGCGCGCGGTGTCGCCGTCGCGGGTGTAGATGGCCGTGCCATTGCCGTATTCGTGGTCCATGGCCAGGCCGATCGCCTCTTCGTAGCTGGCGGCGCGGACGGTGGTCAGGACGGGGCCGAAGATCTCGGTCCGGTAGATGTCCATGTCGGGCGTCACGCGGTCGAAGAGATGGGGCCCCACGAAGAAGCCGTTCTCGTAGCCCTGCAGGTTGAAGTCGCGGCCGTCGACGACCAGCTCGGCGCCCTGGTCGATGCCGGTCTGCACGAGGCGCAGGATGTTCTCCTTGGCGGCCTTGGTCACGACCGGGCCGTAGTCGATGTCGGCGCCGGCGGTCCAGGGACCGACCTTCAGCTTCTCGATGCGCGGGATCAGCTTCTCGATCAGCGCGTCGGCGGTGGCCTCGCCCACCGGCACAGCGACCGAAATCGCCATGCAGCGTTCGCCCGCCGCCCCGTAGCCCGCCCCGATCAGCGCATCCGCCGCCTGGTCCAGATCGGCATCGGGCATGATGATCATGTGGTTCTTGGCGCCGCCGAAGCATTGCGCGCGCTTGCCGTTCTGGGCGGCGCGTTCGTAGATGTATTGCGCGATCGGGGTCGAGCCCACGAAGCCCACCGCCTGCACCGTCTCGTTGTCGAGGATCGCGTCGACGCTGTCCTTGTCGCCATTCACCACCTGCAGCACACCGTCGGGCAGGCCCGCCTCTTGCAGCAGGCGTGCCAGCATCAGGGGTACCGAGGGGTCGCGCTCGGAGGGCTTCAGGATCATCGCATTGCCGCAGGCGAGCGCCGGGCCCATCTTCCACAGCGGGATCATGGCGGGGAAGTTGAAGGGCGTGATGCCCGCCACCACGCCAAGCGGCTGGCGCATGGAATACATGTCGATGCCGGGGCCGGCGCTGTCGGTGAAGTCGCCCTTCAAGAGGTGGGGGGCGCCGATGCAGAACTCGATCACCTCCAGCCCGCGCTGGATGTCGCCCTTGGCATCCGCGAAGGTCTTGCCATGTTCCGAGGACAGCATCTCGGCCATCTTGTCCATGTCGCGGTTGATCAGGCCCACGAAGGCCATCATCACCCGGGCGCGGCGCTGCGGGTTGGTGGCGCCCCATGCGACCTGGGCCTTGGCGGCCTGCGCCACGGCGTGGTCCAGCTCGGCCTTGGTGGCCAGCGACAGGCGGGCCTGCACCTCGCCGGTCGCGGGGTTGAAGACATCGGCGAAGCGGCCCGACGTTCCTGTGTACTCCTGACCGTCGATCCAGTGATGTATCTCTCGCATGGCATCCTCCTGTAGGTTTGGTCGAACCCTAGCCTTGCGGAAATGCCGTGCAAAGGGGAATGGTGGCAAAAGGGTTTTGCAGTTCTGCAAAGGGGGCGCGATGGACTGGGACGACCTGCGCATCTTTCTGGCGGTGGCGCGGACAGAAAGCCTGTCGGGGGCGGGGCGGCGGCTGGCGATGGACGCCTCGACCGTGGGGCGGCGCATCGCGCGGCTGGAGGCGGCGGTGGGGGCGGCGCTGTTCCTGAAGACGCCGCAGGGCTATGCGCTGACCGCCGAGGGGGCGCGGCTGGTGGCCCCGTCCGAGGCCGCCGAACTGGCCGCGACCGCCGCGTCCGAGGCGGTGCGGGCCGAGGCGGGGATCACCGGGCAACTGCGCATCGGGGCGCCGGACGGCTGCGCGAACTATCTGCTGCCGCAGGTGGCGCGCGATCTGTGCGACGCCCACCCGGGGCTGGAGGTGCAGATCGTCGCCCTGCCGCGGGTGGTGAACCTGACGCGGCGCGAGGCCGACATGGCCATCGCCGTCTCGCCGCCCGATACGGGGCGGCTGCTGGTGCAGCGGCTGGTCGACTATCAGCTGCACCTGGCGGGGCATCGGGACTATCTGGCCCGCCATCCGCCGCTGCGCGATCTGGCCGACCTGAAGGGGCACCGGATGATCAGCTATATCCCCGACATGATCTTCGACCGCGAGCTGGACTATCTGTCCGCGACGGGGATGGAGGTGGCGCAGATCAGCTCGAATTCCGTGGCGGTGCAGATGCAGGCGGTGCGGGCGGGGGCGGGATTGGGGATCGTGCATGACTTCGCCGTGCCTTTCGCGCCGGGGCTGCAGCGGATCCTGACCGACCGCATCGCGCTGCGGCGCAGCTTCTGGCTGATCCGACATGCCGACGACCGGGCCTCGCGCCGCCTCAGCCTGCTGGCCGATGCGCTGGCGCAGGGCATCCGGGCAGAAGTGCTGCGGCTGGAGGGGTTGCTGGCGCCGTGCCCCGTAGGTGGGACTTGACGCCGGGCGATTCGGCGAAAATGATGTTAGGAACCAAGCCGAAGGGGCCCATCATGCTGGTCAAGCATCTGTTGTCGATGAAATCGGATACCGCCAAGCCGTGGATCGACGCCGGGACGATCGTGACGATCACCCCGGACACCACCCTAGGCGAGGCCGCCCGCATCCTGGCCGAAAAACGCATCGGTGCGGTCGTCGTGTCGCAGGACGGGCGACGTCCCGACGGCATCCTGTCCGAGCGTGACATCGTGCGGCAGCTGGGCAAGCACGGCGTCGAGGTGCTGTCCACGCCCATCAGCGGCGTGATGACGACCCAAGTGCAGACCTGCACCACCGGCGAGGATGCTCTGACCATCCTGGAGCGGATGACCCAAGGCCGCTTCCGCCACATGCCGGTGGTGGACGAGCAGGGCGACATGCTGGGCGTGATCTCGATCGGGGATGCGGTCAGCGGGCGCCTGAAGGAGCTGGCGGCCGAGCGCGAGGCGCTGACGGGCATGATCATGGGCGCGTGACGCCGGGTCGCAGACGGTCACATCCTTGCAATCGCGACGGAAATGCGCTTTGCCTGTGGGAACAGGACCCTGATCCAAGGACGCGATCTTCATGCGCATCGGCCTTTATCCCGGCACGTTCGATCCGATCACGCTTGGCCATATCGACATCATCCAGCGTGCCATGGCGCTGGTCGACCGGTTGGTCATCGGCGTGGCGATCAACCGCGACAAGGGTCCGCTGTTCGACCTGGAGGCCCGCGTGGCGATGGTGCAGGCCGAATGCGACGCCATCATCGCCACGACCGGCGGCGAGATCGTCGTCCACCCGTTCGAGAACCTGCTGATCGATTGCGCCCGCGATGTCGGCGCCAGCATCATCGTGCGCGGACTGCGGGCGGTGGCGGATTTTGAATACGAGTTCCAGATGGTCGGCATGAACCGGGCGCTGGACAGCAGCATCGAGACGGTCTTCCTGATGGCCGATGCGCGGCGGCAGGCCATCGCATCGAAGCTGGTCAAGGAGATCGCGCGGCTTGGCGGCGACGTGTCGAAATTCGTGACCCCCCCCATCGCCGAGGCGCTGCGCCGCAGCTACGGCTGAAGCGCGCATGAAAAAGGCCCGCCGGGGCGGACCTGCTTCAGCGCAAGGGCAGGGCGGTCAGTCGCCGATCGGCGGCGCCAGCTTCTTGGTGCCGCCATTGCTGAGCGGGTCTTCCTGACGCTGGACCGAACCCTCGAAATGGGCGCCCGATTCGATGGCGATGGTCTTGTGGATGATGTCGCCCTCGACCCGGGCCGAGGCGGACAGGCGGACCTTGAGGCCGCGCACGCGGCCCACGACGCGGCCATGCACGATCACGTCGTCGCCAACGATCTCGCCCTTGATGGTGGCGGTCTCTCCGATGGTCAGCTGCCGGGCGCGGATGTCGCCTTCCACCGTGCCCTCGATGGTGATGTCGCCCTGGGTCTGGATGTTGCCCGTGACCGTCAGGTCGGGGGACAGGACCGAGGGCGAGACGCGCGCGCGGGGCGCGACGGCTGCGGTCGGCTGCATCTCGGCGCCACGATCGGGTTCCGGCGAGGGAACCTCGGCGCCTGCCGGTGCGGCGGGGGTCTGGGGAGGGCGGGTCTCGGTCACGCGGGTCTTACTGAACATTGTCTGCTGCCTTGATGAAGCTCATCGGGTCCACGGCCCGACCGTTCATGCGCACCTCGTAATGCAGGTGCGGCCCGGTCGAACGCCCAGTATTCCCCATATCACCGATCCGCTCTCCTTGCGACACCCGATCGCCAACTTTCACATGGATGCGGTTCAGGTGGGCATAGCGGGTCTCGGTGCCCAGTTCGTGGCTGATCTTGATCAGGTTGCCATAGGCGCCGCTGCGGCCCGCGAAGGTCACGACGCCGTCGCCCGTGGTGTGGATCGGCGTGCCCACGGGACCGGCCATGTCGATGCCCTGATGCATCCGGCCCCACCGGCGCCCGAAGCCCGAGGTATAGCGGAAGTTCTGCGTGACAGGCATGGCCAGCGGCAGCTTCTCGATGGCGATGCGATAGGTGTTCATCTGGTCCAGCGTCACGATGATCTGGCGGGCCTTGGTCTCGCCCTCGCTCAGCGCGGCATTGCCCCGGGTCGAATAGGACATCGGGGTCAGCGGGCCGCCCTGGCCGGAATAGCCGCTGCGGATGGTGCGCAGCACGTCGTCGGGGTTCATGCCGACGCTGCGGAAGACGTCGTCCAGAGGCGCGACCGAGACGGTCACGGCATCCTCCAGCTGGGTCAGGATCTCGTCGTTGCGGGCCAGGATCTGGTCGCGCTCGACGGTCAGCTCCTGCGCGGTGAGGCGGGCGGATTCGGCGTCATGCTCGGCCTCGACGCGCTGGTCGGCGGCGCTGCGCAGTTCGCCCGACAGGATGTCGAGCGCGACCGAGAATTCCTCGGCCCGGTCGGGGGCTGCGGCAAGGTCGGGACCGGTCGCGGCGGGGTCGCGCTCGGCCAGCGTGTCGCGCAGGGTGGACTGGACGGCGGCCAGGCCCGTCTCCATCTCGCGGCGGCTTTCCTCGGAGGACAGAAGCTGGGTCTGCATCTGCGACACCTGCTCCAGCGCGACGGCAAAGCGGGACTGCGCGGCCAGTGCCTCGGCGGCGCGGGCGTCGCGTTCGACCTGCAGCTGCTCCAGCCGTTCCTCGAAGGCGGCCTGGCTGCGCTGGATCTGGTCGCGGGACTGGCCGGAGCCCACCGCGTCGATCACCAGGACCGAGCTGGCGACCAGCGTCCAGCCGAAGACCAGGGTGATGCCGCTGATGCCCACGGCCTGGGTGAGGGGGCGCAGGCGGACAAAGCGCGTGGTGTCATCGGACCGAAGGAAAAGCCGTTGCTCGGGCAGCCACTTTTCAAGCGACGCGTTCAGTCGATCCATCACCGTCATTGTCCGATATTGTCCCCCGAAAGCACGCCTGTTTCTGGGTCGGTGGCGCGTTGGTTCCGTTCGCCCTTGGGTAAACAGCAGGCGTGCCTTCTTGGCAACGGGACGCACGCGCAGGGTTCCCCGCATTGGCGGAACCCTGCCTCGCTCGGCGGGGATCCGCCGAATTAAATGAGCTAATTGTAATTAGTTACGCGATTTCATAGGGGAGCGGCCCGTTCCGGTCCTGCGGAATGCGCAGCGCCCGGTCGATCGGCGGCACGGATCGCTGGTGGCAGTCGCGGCGCGGGCAGATCCGGCAGGAAATTCCGATCGGCTCGAAGGCCCGGGGTCGGGTCAGGTCCAGCCCGTCGGCATAGACCATGCCCGTCGCATGGGCGACCTCGACCCCCAGCCCGATGGCAAAGCGGCGCACGGGCGCATTGAAGGCACCAGGATGTTTGGACACGTCGCGCGCCAGCAGCAGATAGCGCACCCCATCGGGCGTCTCGGCCAGCTGGCGCAGGAACCGGCCCGGCTGCTCGAAGGCCTGGTGCACGTTCCACAGCGGGCAGGCGCCGCCGAAGCGCGCGAATTGCAGGCGGGTGGCGGAATGGCGCTTGGTGATGGTGCCGGCCTGATCGACGCGCACGAAGAACAGCGGCACCCCCTTGGCGCCGGGCCGCTGCAGCGTCGACAGCCGGTGCGCCACCTGCTCCAGCGAGGCGCCGAACAGATGGGCCAGCCGTTCCAGATCGTGGCGCTCGGCCTGGGCGGCGGCCAGAAAGGGGCGATAGGGCATCAGCGCGGCCCCGGCGAAATAGTTGGCCAGCCCCAACCGGGCGATCTGCCGCGCGGTGGGGCTCCGGAAGCGGGCCAGATCCAGCGTCGCCTCCAGCAGATCGCCCTGATGCTCCAGCGCGACCAGATGCAGCAGCTGGAACAGACGGGTGGGGGCCTCGGCGGCGCGGTTGACCAGCAGCCGGTCGCCATCGCGGCGAAAGACGGCGGCTGCGGGCAGTTCGGTCAGCTGCACCCGGATGCCCCGATCGGCCAGGGCGGCGCTGGCCAGCAGCCAGGGATCGCCGCGCTGCCCTTCGGGGCAGGCAAAGCGCTCGGCGGCGCGGTCCACGGCGTCGATGTAATTATCGCAATAGTGGAAGAAGTCGCGCACCTCCTCCCAAGGCGTCGACAGGCTGTTCTGGCTGGCCGCCCCGATCGCCTCGTCCAGGGCGGCCAGCCGCTCCTGCCCCTCGCGATGCGCGCGGTAGAGATCCAGGAAGGCCCGGGCCAGCGCCGGGGCATTGGTCGCGGCCAGGCGCAGGTCGGCCAGCGGCGGGGTGCCGTCGAAGAGGGGATCGGCCAGCGCCTCCTGCATGTCGATGACCATGCGTTCGGCGTCGCCCGCCGCCAGCGTCGTCAGGTCGGTGCCGAATTCCTGCGCCAGGCGCAGCAGCACGCCCGCGCTGATGGGGCGGTGGTTGTTTTCCATCTGCGAGAGATAGGGCAGGGACACCCCCAGCCTCTCGGCAAAGCGGCGTTGCGTCAGGACGGCGCGCGACCGGGTTTCGCGGAGCGCACTGCCGGCATAGATCTTTTGCGTGGCCATGGCGCCCCTCCCTTTGCAAACCCTGTCCTAGCCGTTGCAAAGCCTGTGGGGCAAGGGGGTCAGCCCTGGCGCAGCACCTGCGCCTCGCGCCGATAGACCCATGCGATGGCCAGCAGCGATCCGAAGGCCGAGGCCGCCATGATGACCAGCAGCGGCGTGGCCCCGCTGCCGGGCTGCAGCAAGTTGCCGGCCAGCGCCGACAGGGCCGCGCCGCCACCCACCGCCAGCGCGCCGCCAAGGCCGGAGGCCGTGCCCGCCAGCTCGGGACGCACGCTCATCATGCCCGAGGTGGCATTGGGCAGCACCATGCCGTTGCCCAGGCCCATCATCGCGATGGCGCCGAAGAAGATCAGCGGTCGCACGAGGCCGGACAGATCCGCCAGCAGGGCCAGCGACAGGCCCACCACGCAGGTGATCGCCCCGAACAGGATCATCCGGTTCAGCCCGAGGCGCGGCGAATAGCGTGCCGACAGGAAATTGCCGGTCACATAGCCGATCGAGGGCGCCGCGAACCAGTAGCCGACCTGCGCCGGGGTCAGGCCGAAGACCTGATCCCCGACGAAGGGCGCGCCGCCCAGATAGGCGAAGAACGCCCCCGAGGACAGCGTCGCCGCCAGACAATAGCCCCAGAACCGATGCGAGCGGGCGAGGATCGGATAGCTGGCCCATTGCTGGCGCAAAGGCAGGCCGCCGCCGCGCACCGTCTCTCCCATGTCGCGGAAGGCGAGGACGAGGACCGCGATGCCCAGAAGTCCCATCAGGGCGAAATTGGCCTGCCAGCCGAAGGCCTCGTCCAGCACCCCGCCGAAGACCGGGGCCATCATCGGCACGACCGCCATGCCCATCGTGACATAGCCCAGCATCGAGGCCGCCTGGTCGCCCTCGTAGAGATCGCGGACCACGGCGCGGGGCACCAGCATGCAGACGGTGATGACCGATTGCAGCAGGCGGAAGACCAGGAAGGTCGTCGCGGTCGTCGCCAGAAGCGTGCCGATGGTGGCCAAGAGGAAGCCTATGAGTCCCCAGATGACCACGGGCCTGCGCCCGAACCGGTCGCTGAGCGGACCGCCCAGAAGCTGAAGCACCGCGCTGGCCCCGATATAGGCCGAGACCGACAGCTGCATGACGCCATAATCCACGCCGAAATCGCGGGCCATGCCGGGCAGCGAGGGCAGGAACACGTTCATCGACAGGGCCGAGACGCCGGACAGCGCGACCAGCGTCAGCATATGGGGCGGGGTGCGCAGCATCAGACCTCCTGTCGGCGGGAGGTTTGCATGATCTGCAGAATGGCCCGCGATCCGTGCTTAGCGCGCGGCCGGGCGGGGCGCCAGAGTGGGCCGCGGATTTGCGTCCCGCGACGGCGGGGGGCCGGCCCCCCGCACCCCCCGCGGCCGGGATCGGATGTCGGCGGGAGGCGTCGAATGAAGGGCCTCCGGCGGGGATATTTGGGCCAAGATGAAAGAGGGCGGGCTGCGGGCGGTCAGCCGAAGTCGTGGAAGATGAACCAGGCGCCGAGGCAGATCAGCGAGAAGCCGATGCCGTGCTGCCAGCCGAGTTTCTCGCCGAGATAGATCCAGGAGAAGATCGCGAAGACCGAGAGGCTGATGACCTCCTGGATCGTCTTCAGCTGGGCGGCGCTGTAATAGCCGTGGCCGATGCGGTTGGCGGGGACCTGCATCAGGTATTCGAAGAAGGCGATGCCCCAGCTGATGAAGATCACCGTGACCAGCGGTGCCGTCTTGAACTTGAGATGGCCATACCAGGCGATGGTCATGAAGACGTTCGAGGCCAGCAGCAGCCCGATCGTGGCGACCGGGACGGGCAGGCTCAGTCCCACTGGGTCTGGCGATCGCGGGCCAGGTTGCCGAAGCGGGTGAACTGGCCCTCGAAGGCCAGTTCCACCGTGCCGATGGGGCCGTGGCGCTGCTTGCCCAGGATCACCTCGGCCTTGCCATGCACGTTCTCCATCACCTGCTGCCAGCGGGCCATGGCGTCGAGGTCGCTGTCCGAGGGCTTTTCGCGTTCCTTGTAATATTCCTCGCGGAAGACGAACATCACGATGTCGGCGTCCTGCTCGATCGAGCCGGATTCGCGCAGGTCCGAGAGCTGCGGGCGCTTGTCCTCGCGGTTCTCGACCTGACGCGACAGCTGCGACAGGGCGATGACCGGGATGTTGAGTTCCTTGGCGACGGCCTTGAGGCCCTGCGTGATCTCGCTGACCTCGTTCACGCGGCTGTCCTTGGCGGTGGCGGCCTTCAGCAGCTGCAGGTAGTCGACGATCAGCACGTCCAGCCCGTGGGTCCGCTTGAGTTTCCGCGCCCGGGCGGCCAGCTGGTTGATCGGCAAGGCCGGCGTGTCGTCGATGAAGAGGGGGCAGTTCTGCAGCGCATGCGCGGCCTCGACGAAGCGGCGGAACTCGCCCTCGTCCATGTTGCCCGAACGGATGCGTTCGCTTGGCACCTCGGCGGCCTCGGACAGGATGCGCGCGGCCAGCTGTTCGGCGGACATCTCGAGGCTGAAGAAGCCCACGACCCCGCCCTCGACCGAGCCTTGGGTGCCGTCGGGCTTTTCGCCCAGCTTGTGGCATTTGGCGATGTTGAAGGCGATGTTGGTGGCCAGAGCGGTCTTGCCCATCGAGGGGCGCCCGGCCAGGATGATCAGGTCGGAATTGTTCAACCCGCCCATCTTGCCGTCCAGGTCGATCAGCCCGGTCGAGATGCCGGACAGCTTGCCGTCGCGCTGATAGGCGGCATTGGCCACCTGCACGGCGCCGGTCACGGCTTTCAGGAAGGATTGGAAACCGCGTTCGGCGGTGCCGGCCTCGCCCAATTTGTACAGCGTCTGTTCGGCGGCCTTGATCTGCTCCTCGGCATCGTCGCCCACCTCGACGGTCGAGGCGCGGGCCGAGATGTCCTGGCCCAGCAGCATCAGCTCGCGGCGCAGGGCGAATTCGCGGATCATCTGGGCATAGTCGCGCGCGGCATAGGCGCTGATCGCCGAGGCGGCCATGCGGGCCAGATAGGCGGGGCCGCCCAGCTCCTTCAGCCCGTCATCATTGTCGAGGAAGGCCTTGATCGTGACCGGGCTCGCCAGCGCGTTGCGGCGGATGCGTTCGGCGCAGATGTCGAAGATGCGGGCGTGGACGGGGTGGTAGAAATGCTCGGACTTGATGATCTGGCTGACGCGGTCGAAGACGTCGTTGTTCGTCAGCAGGGCGCCCAGCAATTGCTGCTCGGCCTCCAGCGAGAAGGGGATCGCCTGCTTGTCCTCGGCGCCCTCGGTCTGGCCGGGGATGATCACGCGCAAGCCTGTCATGTCTCTGCCTGTCTTTCTTCTGGTTCGGGCCAGCCTAGCGCAAAGGGTGGCACGTTGAAATCGCCCGCCCCCGGTTTTCGGTGCATGGATCTGTGGACAGGCTGTGGATAAGCGGCGCTCAGCCGTTTGCCGCCTGCCATGCCCGGGGATCGGTCAGGAAGGCCTGAACCTCGGCCAGCGTGGCCGCGTCGAAGCTGGCCTGCGCCCGCGCTTCGGCCAGCACGTCCCACCAGGTGCAGAGGTGATGCAGCGTCACGCCGTGATCGGCCAGCCGCCCGGTGGTCTCGGGGAAGATGCCGTAGGAGAAGATCACCGCCGTATGGGCGCAGGTGGCCCCCGTCTCGCGGATCGCATCGACGAAGGACAGCTTGCTGCCGCCATCCGTGGTCAGATCCTCGACCAGCAACACGCGCTGGCCCTCGGTCATGACGCCTTCGATCCGGGCATTGCGGCCATAGCCTTTCGGCTTCTTGCGCACATAGGTCATCGGCAGGCCCAAGCGTTCCGCCACCATCGCGCCGAAGGGGATGCCGGCGGTCTCGCCGCCCGCGACATTGTCGAAGGCCTCGAAGCCCGCGTCGCGCAGCACGGTCGCGGCCAGGAAGTCCATCAGCGTGGCGCGGACGCGGGGAAAGCTGATGATGCGGCGGCAATCGACATAGGTCGGGCCCTTGAGCCCCGAGGCATAGGTGAAGGGCTGAGCGGCATTGAAATCGACCGCTTTGATCTCCAGCAGCATCCGGGCGGTGAGGCGGGCGATCTCGTCGCGGGCGGGAAAGGTCAGGCTCATGCGTCCTCCAGATGCCAGTGCAGGGGAAAGCCGGGGTCGAAGACGGTGACCGTCTCGTCGCCTGCGGTGATGTGGGTGGGGTAGGGGGCGGGCCTGTCGCGGCGGGTCAGGCGGATCCGGTCCTCGTTCGGGGGCAGGCGATAGAAGGCGGCGCCGTTCAGGCTGGTGAAGGCTTCCAGCCGGTCCAGCGCGCCGTCGTCCTGGAACACCTGCGCCAGGATCGACAGGGTGTTGGGCGCCGTGAAGCAGCCCGCGCAGCCGCAGGGCTGAAGCTTCGCGGCATCGGTATGAGGCGCGCTGTCGGTGCCGAGGAAGAACCGCGCCTCGCCGCTGGTCGCGGCCTCGCGCAGGGCCAGCCGGTGCTCCTCGCGCTTGGCGACCGGCAGGCAGTAGTAATGGGGCCGGATGCCGCCCGCGAGGATCGCATTGCGGTTGATGACCAGGTGATGCGTGGTGATGGTCGCGGCCAGATCGTCGCCGCCCGCGCGGGCATAGGCCACGCCCTGGGAGGTGGTGATATGCTCCATCACCACCCGCAGGCCCGGGACCTTGCGACGCAGGGGGTCCAGCACGCTGTCGATGAACACGGCCTCGCGGTCGAAGATGTCCACCGCCGGATCGGTCACCTCGCCATGCACGCACAGCGTCACGCCGGCCTCGGCCAACGCCTCCAGCACCGGGCGCACGCGGTCGAAGTCGGTCACGCCCGAGGCGCTGTTGGTGGTGGCGCCGGCCGGATAGAGCTTCACCGCCCGAATGATGCCGGCGCGAAAGGCCGCGATCACATCCGCCGGATCGGTCGTGTCGGTCAGATACAGCGTCATCTGCGGGTCCAGCGCCGCACCGGCCGGCAGGGCGGCGCGGATGCGGTCGCGATAGGCGGCCGCCTGCGCGCCGGTCGTGACCGGGGGCACCAGATTGGGCATGATGATCGCGCGGCCGAAGCCTGCGGACTGCGGAGCGACAGCGGTCAGCATCGCGCCATCGCGCAGATGCAAGTGCCAGTCGTCCGGTCGGCGGAGAGTCAACGTCTGTGTCATGAACCTGCCTCTATACATGGCAGGGGTCGATTGCCAAGTTGCGTTGGGCCGATTTCCGGAACTCTGGTGCGATGTTCTTGTTGTCCGATCAAGAGCCCGGCATCATGCTGGCTCTGTCGCGCGACAATTGTTCGGGCACCATAAAGTAGGATTTGCAATGAACCCCATGATTCTTCCTGCGGCGCAGATACGTCTGGTGACCCAGTTCTCGCGCATGGCGATCGAGGCGCAGATGGTGATCGGGATGCGCATGGCCGGCATGATGGGCCTGGTGGCCCAGGCCCCCGGAGAGCCCTTCCGCATGATCGCGGAAAAACAGGCTGCCGCGTCCGAGGCGATCTATGCCATGGCCAGTGCCGGCATGCGCGGGCACAGCACCGAGCGGATGCTGTCGGCGGGCCTGCGGCCCTATGGGCGTCGCACCCGGGCCAATTCGCGGCGCCTGACGCTGGTCAAATGAGCCTTGCCTCCCCCGCCAAGGGGCGGCGCCTTCAAGGATGCGCACGATGAAGACGGCCCTGATCACCGGTGGCGCCCAAGGCATCGGCCGGGGCATCGTCACGCGCCTGCGGGCCGATGGCTGGCGGGTTGCCGTCTTCGATCTGGACGCCGAGGCGCTGAACGAAGTCGCCGCCGCCGATCCCGATCTGCTGTGCTGCACGGTCGATGTGGGCGACGAGGCGCAGGTCGCCGAAGGCAGCCGCGCGGTCGCCGAATGGGCGGGACCAGACGGCCTGACCCTTCTGGTGTCGAATGCCGGCATCGCCGATCCGGTCAGCGGCCCGCTGGAGGATCTGTCCCTGCAGGACTGGCGCCGCTGGCAGGACAGCCATGTGACCGGCGCCTTCCTGACCACCCGCGCCCTGCTGCCGCTGCTGCGCAAGGCCAAGGGCAGCCTGATCACCATGGCCTCGACCCGCGCGCTGCAATCCGAACCCGATTGCGAGGCCTATGCCGCCGCCAAGGGCGCCTTGGTCGCGATGACCCATGCCTTGGCGGTCAGCCTGGGCCCCGAGGTGCGCGCGAACTGCATCCTGCCCGGCTGGATCGAGACCGGGCCCTGGCAGAAATCCGCGAACCGCAGCGACCCCGCCCATTCGGCCCGCGACCGAGACCAGCATCCGGTGGGCCGGGTCGGTCGGGTCGAGGATATCGCGGGGCTGGTGGTCTGGCTCGCCTCGGAGGAGGCGGGCTTCATCACCGGCCAGCGCTTCGTCGTCGATGGCGGGATGGGTGTGCGGATGATCTACGAGGAGTGATCCCCCCGGTCCGCAGGATGCAGAAAGGCCCCCGCGCGGATGCACGGGGGCCTTTGCCGTCGATCGTCGAGGATCAGATCAGCTTGCCCATCGCCACGGCGGTGTCGGACATGCGGTTCGAGAAGCCCCATTCGTTGTCGTACCAGGTCAGGATGCGGACCATGCGGCCCTCCATGACCTTGGTCTGGTCCATGTGGAAGATCGAGGAATGCGGATCGTGGTTGAAGTCCGACGAGACCAGCGATTCCTCGGTATAGCCCAGGACGCCCTTCAGCGGGCCGTCGGCGGCGGCCTTGATGGCGGCGTTGATCTCGGCCACCGAGGTGTCGCGGCTGGCCTCGAAGACCAGATCGACGACCGAGACGTTGGGCGTCGGCACGCGAATGGCCACGCCGTCCAGCTTGCCCTTGAGTTCCGGCAGGACCAGACCCACGGCCTTGGCGGCCCCGGTCGAGGTCGGGATCATCGACAGGGCTGCGGCGCGGGCGCGGTACAGGTCCTTGTGCATCGTGTCCAGCGTCGGCTGGTCGCCGGTATAGCTGTGGATCGTGGTCATGAAGCCGCGATCGATGCCGATCGTGTCGTTCAGCACCTTGGCCACCGGCGACAGGCAGTTCGTCGTGCAGCTGGCATTCGAGACGACCAGATCGTCCTTGGTCAGCGTGTCGTGGTTCACGCCATAGACGATGGTCTTGTCCGCATCCTCGCCCGGCGCCGAGATCAGCACCCGCTTGGCGCCCGTGGACAGATGCGCCTGCACCTTCTCCTTGGAGGTGAAGAGGCCGGTGCATTCCATGACCACATCGACATCGCCCCAAGGCAGCTCGGCCGGGTTGCGGATCGCGGTGACCTGGATCGGGCCGCGGCCCACGTCGATCGAGGACCCGTCCACCGTCACCGTGGCCGGAAAGCGGCCATGCACACTGTCATAGCGCAGCAGGTGGGCGTTGGTCTCGACCGGGCCCAGATCGTTGATCGCAACGACCTCGATATCGGTGCGGCCCGATTCGATGATTGCGCGCAGGACGTTGCGGCCGATCCGACCGAAGCCGTTGATGGCGACCTTGACTGCCATGGAAATCCCTCTTGAACAGGTGATGGTTGCCTGTTGTCTAGCGTGGCCGCAGACACGATGCAAACGCCGAACGCCTGTCCAGCGCTAACGGAGGGGGGGCGGGGTCAGCGCCAGAAGCTGAGATATTCGATGAATTGCGCCATGGTCTTGGCCGCCAGCAGCGGCAGCGTGCCCCCCAGCCAGATCTGGTCCACGGCAAAGGTGGCAACGATCAGCAGCAGCAGGGCAATGGCGATCTTGTTGGTCATCGAAGCCTCCGGTCGCTGCTGTATCGCGCGGCGGGTCGGCGGGGGCAAGCCCGTCCGTGAGGGGCGGAGGTGGCGTCATTCCTCGTCCTGCGGCAGCTTCAGGATCAGCTGCCCGGCCTCCTGCAGCCGGCGGACGGCCGAGACGACCTCGGTCATCGCCTCCTCGACATCCTTGGGGCGGGGCTTGCCCAAGGCCTCGCGTTCCTCGCGCAGCCCGTCGGCCATGCGCTGCGACAGGTTCGACAGGATGAACTCGGCCGCCGCCGCATCCGCCTCGGTCGGCGAGGACAGGGCGCGCACCAGCGTCGTCTGGTCCAGCTCGCGCACCAGACGGGGGATGTCGCGGGGTTCGACACGGGCGGGGATGTGGGTGAAGATGAAGATCGCCTTGCGCACCCCTGCGGCAAATTCGGCGTCGCGTTCGTCCAGCGCCCCCAGCACGTCGTCGCGCAGATCGGCGGTGGCGAAGTTCAGGATCGCGCCCATCCGGTCGCAGGCCGGCAGGGCGATGGCGGGCTTGGGCTGCGCCGCCGCCGCCTGCAGTAGCACCAGCCCCACGCGGCGCAGCGCCGGGGGCGTCACCCCCGAGGTCATCGACATGGCCTGCGCAACCACCCGCGCCCGGTCGCGGGGCAGGGCGAGGAAGGTGGCCGAGGCGGCCTCGACCGGCAGCTTGGACATCATCAGCGCCACCAGTTCGACCGATTCGGACTGCGCCAGCGTGATCAGCACCTCGTTCGGCAGCTTGCAGAGCCGCGCCCAGGGGTCGGTCTGGCCCGACATCGCGGCGCGCTGGCGCAGCTGGTCCGAGCTGTCCTCGGACAGCCGCGTGCCCAGCATTTCCAGCGTGCCGTCCAGATTGCCGGGAAAGGTGACGCCCACCGCATCCAGCCGGTCGCAGAACTCGGTGATGACGGCATCGCGCGTCTGGCGGTCGATGACCTCCATCCCCGCCATTTCCTGCGCCAGCAGGGTCTGGCTTTCGCTGTCCAGACGGTCCAGCCCGGCCACCTCGTCATCGTCCAGCAGAAGACGCACGATCACCGCCGCCTTCTGCCGCTGGTTCAGCCCTGTCTGGGTCGTCATGCCCCGCCTCCGTCATCCGCGATGAGGGCAACTTGGCATGACAATCCTAATGTCCGGTTGACGCGGGACCCCTAAAGCGGCGCGCTGTCGAAAACCCGGGCAAAGATCGTGTCGACATGCTTGGTGTGATAGCCCAGATCGAACTTTTCCTCGATCTCGGCGGGGGACAGCGCGGCGGTCACCTCGGGATCGGCCAGCAGCTCGGTCTTGAAGTCGGCGCCCTTCTCCCAGACCTTCATGGCGTTGCGCTGGACCAGACGATAGCTGTCCTCGCGTGAGACGCCGGCCTGCGTCAGCGCCAGCAGCACCCGCTGCGACATGACCAGACCCTTGAACTTGTTCATGTTGGCCAGCATCGTGTCGGGATAGATCACCAGCTTCTCGACCACGCCCGCCAGGCGGTGCAGCGCGAAATCCAGCGTGATGGTGGTGTCGGGCGCGATGGCGCGCTCGACCGAGGAATGGCTGATGTCGCGCTCGTGCCACAGCGCCACGTTCTCCATCGCCGGGACGACCGACATGCGCACCAGTCGGGCGAGGCCGGTCAGGTTCTCGGTCAGGACCGGGTTGCGCTTGTGGGGCATCGCGCTCGAGCCCTTCTGGCCCGGGCTGAAGAATTCCTCGGCCTCCAGCACCTCGGTGCGCTGCATGTGGCGGATCTCGATGGCGATGTTCTCGATGCTCGAGGCGATCACGCCGAGCGTCGCGAAGAACATCGCATGGCGGTCGCGCGGGATGACCTGCGTGCTGATCGGTTCGGGGCGCAGGCCCAGCTTCGCGCAGACATGCTCCTCGACCGCCGGGTCGATATTGGCGAAGGTGCCGACCGCGCCGCTGATCGCGCCGGTGGCGATTTCCTCGCGCGCGCGCTCCAGCCGCAGGCGTCCGCGCGCCATCTCGGCATAGAAGCGGGCGAAGGTCAGGCCCATCGTGGTGGGCTCGGCATGGATGCCGTGGCTGCGGCCGATGCGGACGGTGTCCTTGTGCTCGAAGGCGCGGGTCTTCAACGCCGCCAGCACGCGGTCCATGCCCGCCAGCAAGATGTCCGAGGCGCGGACCAGCTGCACGTTCAGCGTCGTGTCCAGCACGTCGGAGCTGGTCATGCCCTGATGGACGAAGCGCGCCTGATCGGCGCCCACATGCTCGGCCAGATGGGTCAGGAAGGCGATGACGTCATGCTTGGTCACCGCCTCGATCTCGTCGATGCGGGCCACGTCGAACTGCACGTCCTTCGCGCGCCAGACGGCCTCGGCATTGGCGCGCGGGATCACGCCCAGATCGGCCTGCGCGTCGCAGGCATGGGCCTCGATCTCGTACCAGATGCGGAACTTGGTCTCGGGGGACCAGATGGCGACCATGTCGGGGCGGCTGTAACGCGGGATCATCGGGGGCTCCTTTGCGGTTGGCGCGGGCATAGCGGCGCAGGCGCACGGGGGCAAGTTTTCATCGGGGTTTGGGGGGCTTGGGCGGAACATTCGGCGCGACCGGCGGGTTTGGGTCGCAACGAGACCTGACAACCGACCGGAGAATCCCATGCGCCCCCCCTATGACGCCCATCCCGAAATGACCGAGGCCGACCGCACCAGCCAGACCCGTTTCGGTCCGCGCCCGGTGCCCAAGGCCCACAAGACGGCCAGCCCCTATGCGCATCGCAAGATGGTCTCCAGCCGCATCCCGCCCTCGGGCAAGGTGTCGCCGGACGGTAAGCAGAGCTGGCCCGAGCCCTCGACGACCGCCAAGGTCGTGGTCTGGGGCGGGGTTGCCTTGGGTGTGGCGGGGATTGCCGCCGCCATCTCGATGGCGGTCCAGTCGCTCAGCGGCGATGACGATGCCCCCGCGCCCCGCCGCCGCGCCGACGGTGCCCGGTCCAACGGCCCCCGTCCCGCCGCCCCCCGCTTTGCCGAGATGGACGAGGATGACCGCGAGGCCATGCGCCGCCGCGTCCGTGCCCAGGCCTTGGAGGACAACCATCGCTCGGCGCAGGCGCGTTCCAAGGCCGGTCGCGGCAAGGCCAATGTTGCCAAGGATCTGACGCGCACCGCCACGGACCTGTCGCAGGGTCTGAACGGCGTCGCGCAGTCGCTGCTGGCGGCGTTCCAGTCGTTCCGCGGCGTGTCGCATCAGGCGACCGGCATCGTGGGCGAGTTCGTCGCCGCCGCCGACCAGTTGCGTGCGATTATGAACGGTGGCGCCGGACCGCGCCCCGGCGCGACCGACACCGACCCGGCCCGCCCGCTGCGCGACGAGCCGCCGCGCCGCTGATCCCGGCCCCCGACAGAAGGAAGACGGGATGCAGCAGGAGACCGGCGTTCTGGGGGCCCTGCTGGGCCCCCTCGACCAGGAGACGCGTGACCGATACGGGCTTCAGCCGCCGGATGCCCCCAAGGCTCCGGTGGCGGCGCCCGACCCGGTCCTCGCCGGTCCCAAGCCGGGGCTGCGGGATCTGACGCGCGGCGACCTGCTGGCGGTCGGCAAGTCGGTTTTCAACCAGATCGGCGAGGACCGGGTGACCTCGGTGGCAGGCGGCGTGACCTTCTTCGGGCTTCTGTCGCTGTTTCCCGCGATCACCGCCTTCGTGTCGCTCTATGGTCTCATGGCCGATCCGCTGACCATCCAGACCCATCTGCAGATGCTGCGGACCCTGCTGCCCGAGGGGTCGTTCCAGATCATCAGCGATCAGGTGACGGCCATCGCCTCGGCCTCGACCGGCGCGCTGTCGCTGGCGGGGATCGTGGCGCTGCTGACCGCCTTCTGGTCGGCCAATGGCGGCATGAAGGCGCTGCTCTCGGCGTTGAATGTCGCCTTTTTCCAGCGCGAGACGCGCAGCTTCCTGCGCCTGAACCTGGTGGCGATGTGCTTCACCTTGGGCGGGCTGGTGATGATCGCGCTGATGCTGATCGTGATCGCGGTCGTGCCGGTCCTCCTGCGCATGCTGCCCCTGGGATGGGGGGGCGAGACGCTGGTGGCCGTCATCCGCTGGCCCATCATGCTGGCGGTCCTGATCCTGGCGCTGGCGGCGGTCTATCGGTGGGGGCCCGCCGCGCCCAAGTCGCGCTGGCGCTGGATCTCGCCCGGGGCGATCTTCGCGGGCGTGGCGCTGGTCGCGACCTCGATGCTGTTTTCCTGGTATGCGGCGAATTTCGGCGATTACAACGAGACCTACGGGTCCCTGGGCGCGGTCATCGCGCTGATGACATGGCTGTGGCTGAACGCCACGATCGTGCTGGTCGGCGCCGAGATCAATTCCGAGCTTGAGGGACATCTGAAGCATATGGCAGGCTTGGAGGACGACCGTCCCCAGAAGCGAGGCCCCAAGCCGCAATGATCCTGTCGCCCTATGTGCCCCTGGGCATCGCCATCGCGCTGGAGGTGCTGGGCACCTCGCTGCTGCAGCGTTCCGAACAGTTCACCCGGCTAGCCCCGACAGTGGGCATGGCGCTGTGCTATCTGGCAAGCTTCTACCTGCTGTCGGTCAGCCTCAAGGTGCTGCCCCTGGGCGTGGCCTATGCGATCTGGAGCGCCTGCGGCGTGGCGCTGGTCGCCCTGATCGGATGGGTCGCCTTCGGGCAGCGGCTGGATCTGCCCGCTGTCCTGGGGATGGGGCTGATCGTCGCCGGGGTCGTGGTCATCAACGTCTTCTCCCGCACGGTCGGGCATTGAGGCGGGCGGCACGGGGCCGTCCCGCCATCTAGCGCTCGGTCAGCTTCAGCTCGATCCGGCGGTTGAGGGCGCGGCCCTCGGGCGTCTCCTCAGGGGCGATGGGGCGGGTGTCGGCAAAGCCGGTCGGCGCCAGACGGTTGGCGGGAAACCCCAGATCCTCGGTCAGATAGCGCACGACGGCCAGCGCGCGGCCTTGGCTCAGCTCCCAGTTGTCGGCATAGCGGCCGGTGCCCGACAGGGGCAGGCCGTCGGTATGGCCGTCCACGCGGATGATCCAGTCGATCTCGGGCGGGATCTCGTCCGCGATGTCGGTCAGCAACTGCGCCAGCCCGCCGATCTGCTGGCGTCCGGCTTGGGAGAGGGTCGCCTCTCCCTGAGCGAACAGCACCTCGGACTGGAAGACGAAG
Source organism: Paracoccus gahaiensis (assembly GCF_005048225.1). Lineage (GTDB taxonomy): Bacteria > Pseudomonadota > Alphaproteobacteria > Rhodobacterales > Rhodobacteraceae > Paracoccus > Paracoccus gahaiensis. Next base: position 30,556 of record NZ_SUNI01000009.1, on the reverse strand, counting down.
CGGTCGCCCACGACCTGCACCCCCTCGCGCCCCGACAGGATCTGCGACAGGCGTCCGAAGAATTCCGAGCGATATCGGGTCAGGTCCTGCGCCTCTGCCTCGGCGCGTAGCCGGGCCTCTTCCTCCAGCGCCAGCCGGGCGCGGGTTTCCTCGGCGGCGCGGACCAGCGCGGCGTTCAGCTGCTGCCCCAGATCCGAGACGCGCAGTTCCGCATCCGCCTGCTCGTCGCCCGCGGCATCCAGCAGCGCCTGCAGCGATCCCAGCTGGGCGCGCAGCTGCGCCACCTGTTCGTTCAGCGCGGCGACGCGGCGCTGGCTGTCGGTGGTCAGCCCCTCCTGCTCCTCCAGCTGCGCCCGGGCGGCGGCCAGCAGCGCGGCCTGACGCTCGGCCTCGGACAGCTGCTCCTGCGCTTGGGTCTGCGCGTCGTCGCGGGCGGCATTGGCGGCGGCCAGCAGGGTCAGCGTCTCCTCGGCCTCGCGGCGGCGTTCTTCCAGCGCAAGCGTCATGGCGGTCAGCTCGGTATCGGCGCTTTCCAGACGCTCGCGCAGCAGGCGGGCGGCTTCGGCCTCGACCAGACGGGTCTCCTCGGCCTCGGTCAGGCGGGTCTGGGCGGCGTCAAGCTGCGCCTGCTGCTGGCCCATCTCGGCGCGCAGATCGGCGGTCAGCGCCTCCAGCGCGTCGCGGCGGGCGGCGGCCAGGCGCGCGGCCTCGGTCTGCGCATCGGTCTCGGCGCGCGCGGCCGCCACGGCCAGCTCGGCGGCCGAGGCGCGGGCCTCGGTCTCCTCCAGCTGGGTTTCCAGAGTGGCGACGCGGTCCTCACCTTGTGCGCGCTCGGCCAGAAGGGCGGCGACCTCGGCCTCGAAATCGGTCAGGCGGGTTTGCGCATCGGCCAAGGCCGTCTCGCCCTGCGCCAGCTGGCTGGTCAGCCGCGCGATGCGGGCGGCGCGGTCGCGGGCCTCGGCCTCGGCGCGGGCGGTGCGTTCGGCCTCGGTCTCCAGCTCCTGCACCAGCCCGGCCTCGCGCGTCTCCGAGGCGTTCAGCGCCTGACCCAGGGCCGTGACCTGCGCGCCCAGCTCGTTCAGCTGCTGTTCCTGGCGCGAGATGACCTGGCCCTGATCGGTGATCACCCGGTCCTGGTCGATGATCGTGTCGTCCTGCGTGTCGATCTGCTCGCGCAGCACCGATTGCACGACCATGAAGATCGTCAGCACGAACATCAGCACCATCAGCAGGGCCGTCATCGCATCGACGAAGCCCGGCCAGATGGTCGAGGAAAAGCGCTGCGCCGAGGCGTTGCGGGACAGGCGCATGCGTCTCAGGCCCCGGACCGGGGCCGCGCCGCGCCGCGCGGGGGAAGATCGTCGGGCAGGGGATCGCCAAAGCGGGCTGCCCTCACGGCCCGGGTCAGCACCAGGATGTCCGAACGCAACTCGGCCAGCATCTCCTCGCGGCCCTCGGTCAGTTCCGAGGCCAGCCGGTCAAGCGCCCCCTCCAGCCGCGAGAAATCCGGCGCCGAAGCGGATGCCGGGCGATCCTGCCCGTCGGCCAGACGGGTCAGGGCGCGGGTCAGCCGGTCGTTGTCGCCTGCCGAGGCGTCGCGGTCGGCCTGACCCTGCTGGACCAGCGCCTCGACCGCCTGCGCCATGACCACGACGCGCTCATCGGCCATCAGCGCCGCCTCGTCGCGCATCAGGTCGCGTTCGATGTGATAGGCCTGCAGGCGGTCCATCTGGCCCGCCATCTGTTCCAGAAACCCGGCCAGCGCGGCCTGATCGATGCCGTCACCCTCGCCGCCGGCGATGCTGAGCCGGGTGAAGCCCGACATCCACTCTTCCAGCTCGCGATAGAAGCGGTTCTGGCCATGCGCCACGAACAGCTCCAGCAGGCCCACCACCAGCGATCCCGCCAGACCCAGAAGCGAGGAGGAGAAGGCCGTGGCCATGCCGCCCAGCTGCGCTTCCAGCCCGGTCATCAGCTGTTCGAAGATATCGAGGCTGGTCTGCCCCTCCTGGGGGGCCAGCGCGCGGATCGTCTCGACCACCGCCGGGACGGTGGTGGCCAGCCCGTAGAACGTGCCCAGAAGGCCCAGGAAGATCAGCAGGTTGGCCAGATAGCGGGTGATGTCGCGGATCTCGTCGATGCGGGTCGCCACCGAATCCAGGATCGAGCTGGCCGAACTGGCGCTGATCGCCCCGCCCGAGGGTCCGCGCGACCCCAGAAGTGCGGCCAGCGGGGCCAGCAGGCGCGGCGCGACCACGGCATCCCCGTCGTGGCGGGCGGCGTCGCGGCGGCGGGCGGCGAACTGCTCGATCCAGACGACCGAGCGGACCAGCTGCCCCAGCTGCCAGAAACAGGCCAGCACGCCCAGAGCAAAGACTGCCAGGATCAGGCCGTTCAGCCACGTATTGGCCATGAAGATCGGCAGGATGCGGCCATAGGCGAACCAGCCCCCGGCCAGCACTAGCCCCAGCACCGTCAGCATCATCAGGATCTGGCGCACCGGTTGCGAGAAGCGCGGCGCGCTGCCCGCCCCCATCAGCGCCTGATCCCGCGTGGCCGAGATGCGCCGATTGGTCAGGCTGTGCCGGGAGGGCGCCTGCATGTCGCCATTGGTCGGATCGCTCACGTAAATTCCCGTCCCTTGCCTGCTTTGAGCGCAACTGTAGGGCGGGGTCCGGTCCTTGCCAAGCATTGCGGCACATGCCCGTGATCGCGGCCGCGCGCCTGTGTCACCCCTGCCGCGATTGCAGCGCGCGCACCGCCTGCGACAGGGCGTCCAGATGGTCGTCGGCCATGCCGATCTGCGCCAGATGGGCGGCGGTGTTGAACAGATAGTCGGCATTCGCCCCGCGCCCGCCATGGGCGGCGGCGATGATGCGGGCCTGTTCCTCATGCGGCAGATCGCCCGCATATTGCCAATGGTCGCGCCGCATCACATAGGCCAGCGCCGAGACCCGGCGCCCGTCCTCCAGCGCCAAGGGCAGGATCGTCTCGCGATAGGCGTCGGTGACCAGCTCGCGGTCGCGCAGATCGGCCAGCACGCGGTCATGGTCGCGATGCGCGATGCGCAGCGCCACCCCTTGGCACAGCGCGCCCTCCTGCGGGTCGAGGCCCAGCACCAGCCCCGGCAGCGCCTCGGTCCCGCGATGCTGGATCGAGCGCAGGCAGAAGCTGCGCGCATAGCCCGCCAGCCGCGCCCGCACCGTCTCGACCGGGTCGAAGCCCGGGTTCCAGATCAGCGAGCCATAGCCGAAGACCCAATCGATGCGTTCCATTGCCCGTACCATTCGTTGCCGCCCCAAGGTAGGACAGGCGGGACGCGGAAAAAAGGGCCGGCAATGCGCAAGGCGGTGATCGGGGCAGGGGTGGCGCTGGCGGTGCTGGCAGGGGCGTGGCTGGGGGCGGAAAGCCTGGCCAGCCGCCGGGTCGCGGCGATGATCGCCGCCGATCCCGGGCTGGAGGCGGCGACGGTGCGCCCGCTGCGCGATCCGCGCGCGATGGGGGTCGAGGTGACCGGGCTCGACTTTCGCGATCCTGCCCTGGGGATCAGCCTGCCTTGGGCGCGGCTGTCGCTGCGGCCCCTGTCGCCGCTGACGGCGCGGCTGGACCTGCCTGACCGGGGCACCATCCTCCAGGGTGGCGACAGCCTGGAGCTGGGTCTGGCGCGGTCGGACGCCCGTCTGTCCCTGTCGCCCCTGAACCGCATGGCGCCCGACCGCCTGGACCTGCAGGCCGAAGGCCTGACGCTGGACGGCCAGCCCTTGGTCGAAGGGCTCTCGCTGCAGGCGCGGCTGGTCTCCCTGGATGCGGCGGCCCCGGAGGGCGCACAGGCGGCCTATGACCTGCAGCTGTCGTTGGCGGGGCTGCAGACCGGGGCCTTGGCGCGGATCGGCCTGGACCCCGGCCCGCTGCCGGGCCCGATCGCGGTGGAGGGCCCGATGCGGCTCTGGCTGGACCGCAGCCCGAGCGTCACCGGGGACACGGCCCCGCAGCTGGTCGGCTGGCAGACCCCGGGCCTGTCCCTGCAGGCCGGAGAGATCGGGTTGCGGATCATCGGCCGCCTGTCGCGCGACGCCCAGGGCCGGGCCGAGGGGCAGCTGGCGCTCTATTCCTCGGATGCGGATGCGATGATCGGACTGGCGGCGGGGCTGGGCCTGATCCCGGCGCAGGGGCAGTTGCTGCTGCGCGCGGGCCTGTCGCAGCTGGCGCGCGCGCCGATGGACGCCAGCCTGGCCGGCCCCGATTTCCCCGAGCCCGCCGAGGGAGAGCTGCGCCTGCCCATCGTGATGCGCGACGGCCAGCTGATGCTGGGCGGCATGGCGATCGGCCCCGCGCCCCCGCTGTAGGCGCGCTACTCGGCGGGGCGGGCGCCGGGTGTGCGGCCGAAATCCGGGGCCTCGGTATCCTGTCCCGCGTCGATGATGCCGCGACGGATGGCGCGGGTGCGGGTGAAGTAATCGTGCAGCTGCGGGCCGTCGCCCATGCGGATGGCGCGCTGCAGCACGAACAGCTCCTCGGTGAAGCGGCCCAGGATGTCCAGCGTCGCTTCCTTGTTGTGCAGGAACACGTCGCGCCACATGGTCGGGTCGCTGGCCGCGATCCGGGTGAAGTCGCGGAAGCCCGCCGCCGAATACTGGATCACCTCCTCGCCCGAGACGCGGCGCAGGTGGTCGGCCACGCCCACCATCGTATAGGCGATCAGGTGCGGCGCATGGCTTGTCACGGCGAGGACCAGATCGTGATGGGGCGCCTCCATCCGGTCGGTCTTGGCGCCCATCGCCGTGATCAGGGCGTCCAGCCGGGCCAGCGCCGCCGGATCGGTGTCGGGCAGCGGCGTCAGCAGCCACCAGCGATTGGCGAACAGGCCCGCAAACCCCGCGCGCGGGCCCGAATGCTCGGTCCCGGCCAGCGGATGGCCGGGGATGAACTCCACGCCCGCAGGCAGATGCGGCGCCACCGCGTCGATGACCGACTGCTTGACCGAGCCCACATCGGTGATCGTGGCACCCGGCGCCAGATGTGGCGCGATCTCGGCCATGACCTCGCCCATGGCGCCCACCGGCACGGCCAGCACGACCAGATCGGCGCCCGCCACGGTCTCGGCGGCGCTGTCGCAGACGCGGTCGCACAGGCCGATCTCGCGTGCGGTGTCGCGGGTGGCGCTGCTGCGGGCATAGCCCGTGATCTCGCCCGCCAGCCCGCCTTGGCGCATCGCATGGGCCATGGATCCGGCGATCAGCCCCAGCCCGATCAGGGCCACGCGGTCATAGATCACGCTCATGCCCCGCGCCGTCCGGCCATGAAGCGGCCCAGGCAGTCCAGCACGCGGCTGACGGCATCCTCGTCGCCCACGGTGATCCGCAGCGCCTCGGGCAGGCCATAGCCGCCCACGCGCCGCACCAGGATGCCGTCGGCGCGCAGGGCCGCATCGGCGGCGGCGGCGGTGTCGGGGCTGTCGAACCGCGCCAGCACGAAATTGGCAAAGCTCTCGTCGCAACCCACCCCCATCTGGATCAGCGACTGCCGCATCCTGTCGCGCATCTGCGCATTCAGCGTGGCGCAGCGGGCGGTGAAGGCGGTGTCGCGGATCGCGGCCTCGGCGGCGGCCATCTGGGCGTTGGACAGGTTGAAGGGCTGGCGGATGCGATTCAGCACGTCGATGACCGCGCGCGCCGCATAGCCCCACCCGATCCGCAGCCCGCCCAACCCGTGGATCTTGGAAAAGGTCCGCGTCATGATGACATTGGGATGGCGGTCGACCAGCGCGGCGCCGCCATCGGCGCCCTCGGCAAACTCGGTATAGGCGCCGTCATGGACGAACAGCACCTGCGGCGGCAGCCCGTCCACCAGGCGCTGCAGCTCGTCCGCGCCCAGCATCGTGCCGGTCGGATTGGCGGGGTTGGCGACGAAGACCACCCGGGTGCGATCGGTCACCGCCGCCAGGATCGCGTCGACATCGACCCGCCGCCCGGCCTCGGGGACGGTGACGGGCGTGGCGCCGACCATCCGCGCCAGAATCGGATACATGGAGAACCCGTGCGCGGTGGTGATCACCTCGTCGCTCGGCCCGGCAAAGGCCTGCACCACGAATTGCAGCACCTCGTCCGAGCCCACGCCGCAGATGATCCGGTCGGGATCCAGCCCGCAGACCTCGCCGATGGCCGCCCGCAAGCCCGCATGATCGGTCGCCGGATAGCGGTGCAGATCCCCCGCCGCCGCCTTGAAGGCCGCCTGCGCCGCCGGGCTGGACCCAAGCGGATTCTCGTTCGAGGAAAGCTTCAGCACATCCGCGCGCCCCGCCAGCGTGCTCTCGCCGCTGACATAAAGCGCGATATCCATGATGCCGGGCTGCACGGGTGTCTGGGTCATGGGGTCCATCCTTTGTCCGGCCCCGTCTAAGCGCCCCTCCGCCGCAAGAAAAGCCCCCAAAACGCCGCCTTCATCTTGGTCCAAATATCCCGGGGGTCCGGGGGCTGGCCCCCGGCCGTCGCGGGACGCGAAAGGGCCGCATCCGAAGATGCGGCCCCAGAGGCAGTCGATGTGGCGAAGATCAGTTCTTCGCGTAGAATTCGACGACCAGGTTCGGTTCCATCTGCACGGCATAGGGAATGTCGCCCAGGGACGGGGTGCGCACGAAGGTCGCGGTCATCTTGTTGTGGTCGCATTCCAGATAGTCGGGCACGTCGCGCTCGGTCAGCGACACGGCCTCCAGCACGATGGCCAGCTGGCGCGAGCGCTCGCGGATCGAGATCACGTCGCCTTCCTTGACACGGTAGGACGCGATGTTCACGCGCTGGCCGTTGACCTGGATATGGCCGTGGTTCACGAACTGGCGGGCGGCCCAGATGGTCGCCACGAACTTGGCGCGATAGACGACGGCGTCCAGGCGACGCTCCAGCAGACCCACCAGGTTCTCGCCGGTATCGCCCTTGATGCGCTCGGCCTCGGCATAGATGCGGCGGAACTGCTTCTCGGTCAGGTCGCCGTAATGGCCCTTCAGCTTCTGCTTGGCGCGCAGCTGGGTGCCGAAGTCGGACAGCTTGTTCTTGCGGCGCTGGCCGTGCTGGCCGGGGCCGTATTCGCGGCGGTTGACCGGCGACTTGGCGCGGCCCCAGATGTTCTCGCCCATGCGGCGGTCGAGTTTGTACTTGGCAGACGTGCGTTTGGTCACGGCTGGTCTCCTTGCAGATCGTTGCGAAGGGCGTTGTCCTCTGGCCGGGGCCTGACAGGGTTCCCCTTGCGGGGTCCACCAACACCAATGAAGTGGCGGCTTATAGCCCGGGGGTCCGCGGTGTCAAGGCCCATCCCCCCGCAGCGGCAGACCCTCGGGCTGGAAGAAATGCGCCAGCGGCAATCCGGCGGCCCCCAGGATGCGGGCCCGGCGGCCCAGACTGCCCTCGATCACCTCGGGGCGGTCGATGCCGGCCGCGGGAAGCCCGGCCATCGCCCGGCGGGTCGCATCGGTCAGCCGGGTGCGGGTCGCGGGCGGCACGGCGCCGTCGATGACCACCAGCGGCAGATCGACCAGCGCCACCGCCGACAGCGCCGTGAAGGCCAGCGCCTGGCCCGCCTGCTCGGCCCAGTCCTCCTCGATCGCCAGGGGCACGTCCCAGCCTGCATCGTCGGGCGGCAGTGGATGCCCGATCCGCCGCTCCAGCGCCGAGACCGAGGCGCGGTCCAGAAGCTGCCCGCCGCCCGGGATCGGCATCGAGCCGAGCGCGCCCGCGTTCATCCGTGGCCCGTGGCGCAGCACGCCGTCCAGCACGATCCCGCCCCCGGCGAAATGGGCGATGTAGACATGGATGAAGTCGCGCGGCAGGTCGAGCGCGCCGAAGATCTGCTGCGCCCCGCAGGCGGTCGTCGCGTCATTGTCCAGAAACACCGGATAGGGCAGGTCGCCCGCCAGACGGGCGCGCAGGTCGATGTCGCGCCAGCCGGCCATCTCGCGGCCCCAGTCCCACAGCCGGTAGGGCGCGGCGATGCCCAGACCCGCGATGCGCGCCCGCTGATCGGGCGACAGCGGCGTGGTCAGATCCTCCAGCCCCCGGCGCGTGAAATCGAGGATGCACCCCGGATCGGGATGGGCATGGACCTGCTGGCGATGGGCGCGCACCTCACCCGTGAAATCGACCAGCGCCAGCTCGGCCAGTCGCCGCCCGATCTTCAGCCCCAGGAACCACGCCCCGTCCGGCGCCAGGGCCAGCGGCACCGAGGGCTGGCCCACCTTGCCCCGCACCACCGCCCCCGCATCCAGATAGCCGCCCTGCATCAGCTTGCGCGTCAGGTTGGTGATGGCCTGTGCCGACAGCCCCGTCAGCGGCGCCAGCGCGGCGCGCGGCATCGGCCCCTGCCGGCGGATCAGGGACAGGATCAGCCGCTCGTTCCGGCTGAGCGGGCCGGCGGGCACGGGGTCGCGGGGCATGGGATCGGTCCTCCTGAAGGGGATTAATAAACATGATTGATTTATTGACAAGCTGCATTGGCTGGTGCTTTGGTAGCTCAGGGGCGGAAGAGGAACCGCTCGGCTGGAGGAGATTTCACCGTGACCATCACGACCGTATTGCGCGCATCCGTCGCGCTGACCGCGCTTGCCCTGTCGGCAGGCGCTGTGCAGGCGCAGGAGACGACCAGGGCCTGCCTTATCACCAAGACCGACATCAACCCGTTCTTCGTGAAGATGAAGGAAGGCGCCACCGCCAAGGCCCAGGAACTGGGCATCGAGCTGATGACCTTCGCCGGCAAGATCGACGGCGACCACGAGACCCAGCAGCAGGCCGTCGAAAGCTGCATCGCCGCCGGCGTCCAGGGGATCATGATCACCGCATCCGACACCAAGGCGATCACCGATTCGCTTGGCCAGGCCCGGGATGCGGGCATCCTGGTCATCGCGCTGGACACGCCGATGGACCCGATCGACGCCGCCGACGCGACCTTCGCCACCGACAACCGCGAGGCCGGGCGGCTGATCGGCGCATGGGCTGCGGGCCAGATGGGCGACGCCGCCGCCGATGCCAAGATCGCGATGCTGGACCTGTCGGCCAGCGCGCCCTCGGTCGACGTGCTGCGCAACCAAGGCTTCCTGGAGGGCTTCGGGATCGACGTGGCCGACGAGAACGTCATCGGCGACGAGGATGACGCGCGCATCGTGGGCCACGAGGTGACCTCGGGCAACGAGGAGGGCGGTCGCCAGGCGATGGAGGCCCTGCTGCAGATCGATCCGGGCATCAACCTGGTCTATACGATCAACGAGCCCGCCGCCGCCGGCGCCTACGAGGCCCTGCGGTCCTTCGGCATGGAGGAGAACGCGCTGATCGTGTCGATCGATGGCGGCTGCCCGGGCGTGCAGAACGTGCAGGACGGCGTGATCGGCGCCACGGCGCAGCAATACCCGCTGCTGATGGCGTCGATGGGGGTCGAGGCGATTGCCGCCTTCGCCGCCGACGGCACCATGCCCGAGACGACCGAGGGGCTGGACTTCACCAATACCGGCGTGAACCTGGTCACCGACGATGCGGTCGAGGGCGTGACCTCGATCAGCGTCGTCGACGGGCTGGAGCAGTGCTGGGGCTGAGCCCCCGGCGGCCGCCCGGCTGACGGGCGGCCCTGGCCGAACCGGCGACGGCGGGCGATCCGCCGTCGCGCTTCCCGACATTTCCCGGAGTCCCCGATGTCAGACACCCCCGATCCCGTGGTCGAGCGCCGAGCCCCGGAGGCGGTCGCGCAGTTCGACCACCGCCACCGCAGCACGCTGGACCGGGTGCAGCATTTCCTGCACCAGTATCCCACCATGGTTCCGGTCATCGTCCTGGTGCTGTCGCTGATCGCCTTCGGGCTGATCTCTCCGAACTTCTTCTCGGCCTTCAACCTGTCGCTGGTGCTGCAGCAGGTCGCCGTCGTGGGCACGCTGGCCGCCGCGCAGTCGCTGGTGATCCTGACGGCGGGGATCGATCTGTCGGTCGGCGCGGTGATGGTGCTGATCTCGGTCGTGATGGGACAGCTGGCGGTGAATTTCGGCGTGCCCGTGCCGATCGCGATCCTGGCGGGCCTGGCCTGCGGGGCGGCGACCGGCGCGCTGAACGGCTGGCTGGTCACGCGGCTGAAGCTGCCGCCCTTCATCACCACGCTTGGCACCTGGAACATCTTCCTGGCGCTGAACTACTACCTGTCGGGGCGCGAGACGATCCGCAGCCAGACGCTGGACACCGACGCGCCGCTGCTGAAGTTCTTCGGCACGCGCTTCGAGGTCGGCGGCGCGGTCCTGACCTATGGCGTCATCCTGATGGTCGTGGTCTTCGCCGTGCTCTATTACGCGCTCTACAAGACGGCCTGGGGCCGGCGCGTCTATGCGGTGGGCGACGACCCGGAATCGGCGGCGCTGGCGGGCATCCAGACCAAGCGCGTGCTGATGTCGGTCTATGTCGTGGCCGGGGTGATCTGCGGGCTGGCGGCCTGGTCCTCGATCGGGCGGGTGGGCTCGATCAGCCCGACCTCGTTCTTCGAGGCGAACCTGGAATCGATCACCGCCGTCGTCATCGGGGGGATCTCCCTCTTCGGCGGGCGCGGGTCGATCCTGGGGCCGCTGATCGGCGCGTTGATCGTGGGCGTCTTCAACTCGGGGCTGCGGCTGGCGGGGGTGGACGTGCTGTGGCAGCTGTTCGCGACCGGCTGGCTGATCATCCTGGCCGTGGCCATCGACCAATGGATCCGAAAGGTGTCGTCATGACCGAACCGCTTCTGTCCGCCCGCAACCTGGTCAAGCGCTATGGCCGCGTGACCGCCATGGATCATGCCGATTTCGATCTGTATCCCGGCGAGATCCTGGCCGTCATCGGCGACAATGGTGCGGGCAAGTCAAGCCTGATCAAGGCGATCTCGGGCGCGGTGAAGCCCGACGAGGGCGAGATCCGGCTGGACGGCAAGCCGGTCAGCTTCGCCAGCACGCTGGATGCCCGCAAGATGGGGATCGAGACGGTCTACCAGACGCTGGCCCTGTCGCCCGCCCTGTCGATCTCGGACAACATGTTCATGGGGCGCGAGATCCGGAAGCCCGGCTTCCTGGGCACCTGGCTGGGGATGCTGGACAAGACCGCGATGGATGATTTCGCCCGCGCGAAGCTGACCGAACTGGGGCTGATGACGATCCAGAACATCAATCAGCCGGTCGAGACCCTGTCGGGCGGCCAGCGCCAGGGCGTGGCCGTCGCCCGCGCCGCCGCCTTCGGCAGCCGCGTGATCATCCTGGACGAGCCGACCGCCGCGCTTGGCGTGAAGGAAAGCCGCCGGGTGCTGGACCTGATCCAGGACGTGCGCTCGCGCGGCATCCCGATCGTGCTGATCAGCCACAACATGCCGCATGTCTTCGAGGTGGCCGACCGCATCCACATCCACCGGCTTGGCAAGCGGCTCTGCGTGATCGACCCCAAGGCGCATTCGATGTCGGATGCGGTGTCCTACATGACCGGGGCGAAGGTGCCGGAGGGGCTCGCGGCCTGAGCGTCCCGCGACGGGGGGGGCCAGCCCCCGCACCCCCGGGATATTTGCACCAAGATGAAGGGCGGGCGGGGTCTTCGGGGCCCCGCCCGCCTCAGCCGTCTCGGGTCAGTCGTCGAGATTGCGCATCAGGTACCAGGCAAGGCCCGAGCAGAGCAGCGTGGCGGTGATCGCGGGGATCGCGGTGCCGTTGTAGAGAAGGCCCACGGGGGCGGCGATCAGGACGGCGGCCAAGGTCGAGATGGCGGCGATGATCGAGGCCGCCATGCCGGCGATATGGCCCATCCGCTGCAGGGCCAGCGCGTTCAGGTTGCCGAAGGTCACGCCCGCCATGAAGAAGACGCTGGTGGCCCAGAAGAAGAAGGCGGGAAAGCGCAGGGCCTGCGGCAGCAGGTCCGACAGAAGGGCCGCCAGGATCACGCCGGACACGATGGTCTGCATGACATAGGCCCATTTCGCGATGCGCCGCATCCCGAAGCGGATCACGAAGGTCGCGTTCAGGATCGTGCCCGACCCGGACAGCAGCGCCATGGCGGCGAACCAGAGGTGGAAGTTCTCGCCCTTGCCATAGGTTTCGCCGAAAAGCTGCTGTGCCGAGGACAAGAGCCCGAACATCTGCCCGAAGCCGAGCGTCAGGATCAGCGTGGCCAGCATCACCTGGCGGTCCGACAGCACCTCGCGCGCCGAGGAATACAGCGTCGTCAGGCGCAGCGGGCGGCGCTTGTCGCGGGGCAGGGTCTCGACCTGGCGGATGTTCAGCCAGAGCGCGCCGACCACGGCGAAGGCGATGAAGGCCAGAAACACCCCGTGCCAGCTGGAGATGGCGATGATGCCCGCGCCAAGCGTGGGGGCGACCGCCGGGATCATGATGAAGATCATCATCACGAAGCTGGTGATGCGCGCCATCTCGCGCCCCTCGTAGAGATCGCGGACCAGCGCCAGCCCCACGATGCGTGGTCCGGCCGCGCCCAAGCCCTGCACGAAGCGGGCGATCAGCAGGAACTCGAGCGAATCGGCATAGAGCGCGGCGATCGTGGCGGCGATGTAGATGCCGAAGCCGACGGTGATGGTCCGCTTGCGCCCGAAGGCGTCCGAGATCGGGCCCGCGAACAGCGTGCCCAGCCCCATGCCCGCCACGAAGGAGGTCAGGATCAGCTGCGCGCGGTTGACGTTGTCGGGCGTCAGATCGGCGGCGATGTCGGGCAGGGCGGGCAGCATCGCGTCGATCGAGAAGGCGATCGTCGCGAAGAGGAACGCCAGCATGGCGATGAATTCGGGAAGCGGCAGGCGACGCTGCGGCGCGGCCTCTGCATAGGGCATGTCGGTCATGGGGGTCGCCTGTGGGGTTCAGGTCTGACAGTTAGGCCGAACTTGCACAGTGTGCAAGTCTTAGGAGCGGTTGGCTGCCATGATCTCGTCGATGACCTGCTGCCACAGCTGGGCGGGCTGGGCGCCGCTGATCGCGTGGGCATCCGCGACGATGAAGGTCGGGACCGTGGCGATGCCGCGCTGGCGGGCATGGGCCTCGCGCCGGGCGACCTCGTCGCGGTCGGCATCGCTGGCCAGAAGCCGGGTGGTCAGGGCAGGATCCATGCCCGCCGCTTCGGCGATGGCCGTCAGGGTGGCGGGGTCCGAGATGTCGCGGGCCTCCTGCCAATGGGCGGCGAGCAGGCCGGACATGACGGGGGCCTGCGCGCCCTCGAGGCCCGCCCAATGCATGAGGCGGTGCGCGTCGGTCGTGTCGGGTTCGCGCGGCGCCGGGTCCAGGACCAGACCCAGATCGGCGGCGCGCCTGGCCAGAGCCTTGCCCGCCGCCTCGGCCCCCTCGCCCAGCTTGGCGCGCAGATAGGCGACGCGGTCCATCCCCTCGGGCGGCATCTGCGGGTTCAGGCGGAACGGATGCCAGGCGATCGCGAAGGAATGGTCGGGGCGGCCCGCCAGGGCCCGGTCCAGCTCGACCTGGCCGATTAGGCACCAGGGGCAGACGGGATCGGCGAAGATGTCGAGGCGCGTCATGATCGGTCCTTGCGATGCGCCTCGCGCAGAGCGCGGCGGTTGATCTTGCCGGTGGGCGTGCGCGGCAGGGCGGCAAGCCGGATCCAGGCGCGGGGCTGCTTGTAGCGGGCCAGCCCCTCTTCGGCCAGAGCCTGCAACTGCGCCTCGGTCGCGGGTCCGGTCCAGAAGGCGGCGATGATGCTGGCGCCGGGTCCCACGGGCAGCTCGGCCACCGCGACGTCGCCGGCGCCGGGATGGGCGGCCAGCAGCTCCTCGATCTCGGGCGGGGCGACGCGGAAGCCGCCCGCGTTCATGATGTCGTCGGCGCGGCCCAGAAGGGTGATCGCGCCGCCGGCCTCGGCCTGCGCCTGATCGCCGGTCAGGAACCAGTCGCCGCGATGGCAGGCGGCGGTGGCGGGCGCGTCGTCCAGATAGCCCAGGAACAGCCCCGGATCGTCGCGCCGGACCGCCAGCGCGCCGGGCTGGCCGGGGGGCAGGGGCCCGTCTTCGCCCAGGATCGCGACATGGCGGCCGGGCTGGGGAAAGCCTGCCGTGCCCGGTGGCGCGGGGCGGGCGGGGCTGCCCGAGAGGAAGGTCGAGATCTCGGAGGCGCCCATCGCCTCGTGGATGTCGGTGCCGGTCCGGGCGCCCCATGCGGCGCGCAGCGCGGGATCCAGCCGCTCGCCCGCAGCCAGCGCATGGCGCAGCGTCGGGATGGGCGGCCAGTCGGCGCGCAAAAGGCGGCGGAAGATGCCCGGCGCCCCCGCCAGCATCGTGGCGCCGTGCCGCGCGGCCAGATGCGGGATCTGCTCGACGGGTGTGCCTTCGACCGGGATCAGCGCGGTGGCGCCGATGGTCCAGGGATCCATCAGTCCGGTCCCGAGGGTGAAGGTCCAGTTGAACGCCCCCGCATGCAGCAGCCGGTCGTCTGACCGCAACCCGTACCAGCCCTGCATCATCATGCCCCGCGCCAGGATGGCGCGATGGGCGTGCATGACGGCGCGGGGCTGGCCCGAACTGCCCGAGGTGAAGACGATATAGGCCGGCCGATCGGGATCGCCCTGCGCGAAGGCGGCGGGCGGCAGGTCCGCAAACCCGGCCAGCGCGGCCTCGGTCAGCACCGGGGCGGGATGGTCGGGCAGGGGCACGCCCGCCCCGGCCAGGACCAGCGCGGGGGCCAGCCGGGCGGCGATCCTGGTCACCTCGGGCGCGGTCAGCTGCGCCGAGGTCGGCACGGGCACGATACCCGCCGCGATGGCCCCCAGATAGGCGATGGGAAAGGCCGGGCGGTTGCCCACCCGCATCAGCAGTCGCTCGCCGGGCTTCAGGCCCGCCTGCAGCAGGCCGGTCGCGCTGCCCAGAACGGCCTGCCGCAGCCGCGCGAAACTCCAGTCCTCCGACCCGTCCGGCCCCAGGACCGACAGGGCCGTCTTGTCGGGCAGATCCCGCCCCGCCGCCAGCACATGCTCTGCCAGGTTCATCGCCGGCCCTTCTTCTTTGCAAAAATACCCACTGCGGCCGTCATATCATTGCCAACACTGGGCAATGAAAAAACGGCCCGCAGGCACGGGCCGTTCCCTGTCCGCCCCCAAATCTGCTCAGAGCGGGCGCAGATCGCTGGCCGAGGCCCGGCCGTCGCGGCCCGACTGCAACTCATAGCCGATCTTCTGGTTGTCCTGCAGGCCCGTCAGGCCCGCCCGTTCGACGGCCGAGATATGCACGAACACATCCTTGCCGCCGTCATCGGGGGCGATGAAGCCATAGCCCTTGGTGGAGTTGAACCATTTCACCGTGCCGGTCGCCATAACCGTTCTCTCCTTCAAGTCCTCCGGGCGCAGGATTGCGTCCGGCCGTGCAGCCCGCTTTCAGTCTTCCGGCTGCCCGTCAAAAGGGAGGCGGTAGAAAGTCCTTGCTCACAGTTCCGAGAGGATGCCCGATTCGCTTTAAAAGGCAAGGAAAACCGCGCACTGGCCCAGGGCCGCGCGCGGGTGTCGCAGCCCTCTGCCGCGGGTCAGCGCAGGTCCGGCGGCGCGGCTTCAACGGCCAGTTGTGCGACCGCCTCGGTCAGGGTCAGGCTGCGGCTTCCCTGTGCGTCCAGCCGGCGCAGGGAGACGGTCCGCTCCTCGACCTCCTTCATGCCGATGGCCAAGATCGCGGGCACGCGGCCCACCGAATGTTCGCGCACCTTGTAGTTGATCTTTTCGTTGCGCGTGTCGGCCTCGGCGCGCAGACCCGCCGCGCGCAGGGCCGCCACCACCTCGGCCACATAGGCATCGGCGTCCGAGACGATCGAGGCCACCACCACCTGACGCGGCGCCAGCCACAAGGGCAGCTTGCCCGCCGAGTTCTCGATCAGGATGCCGATGAAGCGCTCGAAGCTGCCCAGGACGGCGCGGTGCAGCATGATGGGGCGGTGCTTGGCACCGTCGGGGCCGACATATTCGGCGTCCAGCCGCTCGGGCAGGTTGGGATCGACCTGCAGCGTGCCGCATTGCCAGTCCCGCCCGATCGCGTCGCGCAGCACGAATTCCAGCTTGGGGCCATAGAAGGCGCCCTCGCCGGGGAACAGCTCGTAGTCATGGCCCGCCGCCTTGCAGGCATTGCCAAGCGCCGCCTCGACCCGGTCCCAGCTTTCCTCGGACCCGATGCGCTTCTCGGGGCGCGTGGACAGCTTGATGCGCCAGCCGTCGAAGCCCAGATCGGCATAGATGCCCGACAGAAAGTCGATGAACTTGCGCGTCTCGGCCTCGATCTGATCCTCGGTGCAGAAGATGTGCCCGTCATCCTGCGTGAAGCCGCGCACGCGCATGATCCCGTGCAGCGCGCCCGAGGGCTCGTAGCGGTTGCAGGACCCGAATTCGGCCATGCGCAGGGGCAGGTCGCGATAGGATTTCAGCCCGTGGTTGAACACCTGCACATGGCAGGGGCAGTTCATGGGTTTCAGCGCGTTGACCGTCTTGGTCCGGGCGTGATCCTCGTCCACCTCGACGATGAACATGTGGTCCTGATAATTGTCCCAATGCCCGGATTCTTCCCACAGCGTGCGGCTGACGACCTGCGGGGTGTTCACCTCGACATAGCCGTCGCCGCGCTGCTTGCGGCGGATGTAATCCTGCAGCGTGACATAGATGTTCCAGCCGTTGGGGTGCCAGAAGACCTGGCCCGGCGCCTCTTCCTGCATGTGGAACAGGTCCATCTCGCGGCCCAGCTTGCGGTGGTCGCGCTTGGCGGCCTCCTCCAGCATGGTCATATGCGCCTTGATGTCGTCGCGGTTGCGGAAGGCCACGCCGTAGATGCGCTGCAGCATCGGACGAGAGGCGTCGCCCAGCCAATAGGCGCCGGCGATATGAGTCAGCTTGAAGGCGTCGGCGGGCAGTTGGCCCGTCGATTGCAGATGCGGGCCCCGGCACAGATCCTGCCAGTCGCCATGCCAGTACATGCGCAGGTCCTGGCCCTCGGGGATGCGGTCGATCAGCTCCAGCTTGAAGGGCTCGCCGGCCGCCTCGTAATGGGCGATGGCGCGGGCGCGGTCCCAGATTTCGGTGCGGACAGGCTCGCGGGCATTGATGATCTCGCGCATCTTGGCTTCGATGGCACCCAGATCCTCGGGGGTGAAGGGCTCGGCGCGGTCGAAGTCGTAGAACCAGCCGTAATCGCGCACCGGGCCGATGGTGACCTTCACATCCGGCCAGATCGCCTGCACGGCGCGGGCCATGACATGGGCCAGATCGTGGCGGATCAGCTCCAGCGCGGGGGCCTCGTCCTTCATCGTGTGGATGGCGAGGGAGCCGCTGGCGGCGATGGGCCAGGCCAGATCGATGTGCCGGTCGTCGAGGCTGGCCGAGATGGCGCGCTTGGCCAGGCTGGGCGCGATGCTGGCGGCGACCTCGGCTGCCGTCACGCCGGCGGGATAATCGCGCGCATGGCCATCGGGAAAGGTCAGGGTGATCTGGGACATGATGTCCTCCTCGTCGGTCTGGCGCCCACGGAACGCCCGGTTGCAAGTGATGGTCGGCGGCAGGCATGACCGCCGTTCGGGCGACTGTCAAGCCGGGCGGGCTTGCCGGGGCGCCGCCGGGGCGGCACTGTGGGGGCCACCGCGTGCAGGCAGGGGAGATCACATATGACCGGCATTCTGGACACGGCCTCGGGACGGCGCATCGCCTATGAGCGGCTGGCGGGGCAGGGGCCCGGCGTGGTCTTTCTGGGCGGGTTTCGGTCCGACATGGGGGGCACCAAGGCGCTGCACCTGCGGGCCTGGGCGCAAGAGACCGGGCGGGCCTTTTTGCGCTTCGACTATTCCGGGCATGGCGACAGTGCGGGTCGGTTCGAGGATGGCTGCATCGGCGATTGGGCCGAGGATGCCCGCGCGGTGATCGACGCCCTGACCGACGGGCCGCAGGTGCTGGTCGGATCGTCGATGGGCGGCTGGATCGCCCTGCTGGTGGCGCGGGATCTGCCGCACCGGGTCGCTGCGCTGGTCAGCATCGCCGCCGCGCCCGATTTCACCGAACGCGGCTTCTGGGTCGGCTTTTCGGCTGATCAGCGCGAGGCGCTGGAGCGGCAGGGCCGGGTCGAGATGCCAAGCGAGTACGGCGCGCCCATGGTGCTGACGCGCCGCTTGATCGAGGATGGGCGGGACCATCTGATCATGGACCGCCCTTTGTCGCTGCCCGTTCCGGTTCGGATGCTGCAGGGCACCGCTGATGCGGATGTGCCCATGTCATGGGCGTTGGATCTGCTGGACCATGCCTCGGGCGGGGATCTGCGGCTGACCCTGGTCAAGGGGGCCGATCACCGGTTTTCCACGCCCGACTGCCTGGACCTGATCGTCGCGGCGATCGAGGGGCTGCCCGATTAGACCTCAGAAGGTCAGGGTGTAATGCTCGCCCATGTCCGGCTTGTGCCCGGTGACCTTGGACTTGGCGATCTGGAACATGAAGGACAGGCTGCCGCCGGTCGCCCAGACTTCGGCCTCGGTCAGGTCGAGGCGCAGTAGCTGGATGTCGGGATCCTGCTTGCCCTCCTCGAACCAGCTGGAGGCGACGGCGTTCCACAATTCGTCCAGCTTGGCGCGGTCGTCGGAGAGGGACAGCTGGCCGTGGATGCGGGTGTAAAGGCCCTCGCCGCCGTCGCTGACCACATGGATGGCGGGCTTGGTGCCGGTGGCGGCGGTCTCGGCCAGATCGGTGCCCTTGGCGGTGATGAACCAAAGGACCCCTGCCTCGCGGTCGGCATAGTGGGACATGGGCACCAGCCGCGCATGGTCCGTCGTGCCCAGCATCCCGCTGTTGGTGTCGTCGAGGCGGCCCCAGAACTGGTCGGCGTGATCGGTCATCGCATGGTCCTTTCCTGCCGCGTCAGGCGGCGTTCAAGGACCACAACGAGGCCGTGCGGGGGCGGGTTCCGCCCCCGACCCTCGGCTCTCAGACGGCCATCTTGCCGGAATCCGTCACATCGGTCACACCGCAATCGGCCGCCTCGCCGCCGACCTTGCGACGCCGCTTGGGCTTGACGCTGTCGGGCAGGGCGGCGTTGTCGTCGATGAAATCCAGGACCAGCGGTCGGATGTTCAGGCGCCAGGACTTGCCCGCGAAGATGCCGTAATGGCCCGCGCCCGGTTCCAGATGCTGGACCTTTTTCTCGGCCGGCACGCCGGTGCACATGTCCAGCGCCGCGACGCATTGGCCGGGGGCCGAGATGTCGTCATTGGCGCCTTCGACCGTCATCACCGCGACATCGGTGATCTTGCCGATATCGACCGGCCGACCCTCGACCGAAAACTGGTTCTTGGCGATTTCCAGGTTCTTGAAGATGCGTTCGACCGTCGACAGGTAGAATTCCGCCGTCATGTCCATCACGGCCAGGTATTCGTCGTAGAACTTGTTGTGCTTGTCGGCCTCGGTCGCGGTGCCGCGCGCCTCGGCAAAGATCTGGTTGATGAAGGCCTTGGAATGCGTCTCCAGGTTCATCGAGATGAAGCTGGAGAGCTGCGCCAGACCCGGATAGACCATACGGCCCGCACCGCGATACTTGAAGCCGACCGACTGGATCGCAAGATGTTCCAGCTCGCCCATGGTGATGCGGTTGCCGAAATCGGTGACCTCGGTCGCGGCGGCGTCGGGATCGACCGGGCCGCCGATCAGGGTCAGGGTCCGGGGCTGGGCCTTGGGATCCTCCTCGGCCAGGATGGCGGTCGCGGCCAGGGCCAGCGGCGCGGGCTGGCAGACGGCGATCACGTTCACATCGGGGCCCAGATGGCGGATGAAATCCACCAGATACTGGGTGTAATCCTCGATATCGAACTTGCCCTCGCTGACCGGGATGTCGCGGGCATTGTGCCAGTCGGTGATGTAGAGCTCGCAATCATTCAGCAGCGAGGTCACGGTGGACCGCATCAGCGTCGCGTAATGGCCCGACATGGGGGCGACCAGCAGCACCTTGCGGGGCAGGGGCTCGCGGCGGGCGACGCGGAAATGGATCAGGTCGCCGAAGGCGCGGCGCATCACGGGCTCGACATAGACGATATGGTCCTGACCCTGATCGCCGATGATCGGCGGCAGTTCCCAGTCCGGCTTGACGACCATGCGCGAGAAGCTGCGTTCCGTCACGCGGCCCCATGCGCTGAGCAGATGGAAGGCCGGATGCGGGATCAGCGCGAAGATGGGGTAGGACCCCATCGCCTTGGCGCTGGCGCCCATCCATTCGTTCGTGTTCCGAATCGTTTCCATCGCGTCATAGGACATGATGCCCCTCAGACCCTTGCTCGGCATAACACCCACCTTTTGCTGCACTGCGGCATGATCTGCGCGAGTTGACCGGGCTTGAACAGGGAGAAAAGCCGGGTTTACGCCTTGCCTGCCCTGCGCATATCATGGGGCATACCTAGGGGGGAAAACACATCATGGCAAGGCAACCGGAGGTGACCGATAAAAATGTTGCCAGATCGCGTGCAAGATCGGCAACAACTGCAAAAGGTCGGCCAGGCGAGGCTGCGGCCGAGACGGGCTCTGCCGCCCCGGGTCCGAAGGCTGCGGAAACGCCCGCGCCCAAGGCTGCCGTGAAGCCCGCCACGAGGGCAAAGGCTGCACCGAAAGTGGCCGCGAAACCCGCAGCCAAGACCCGTCGCGCCCCGGCAAAGGCCGCATCCGCGACCGGTGCCGCGAAGCCCCCAACCGCCGCCAAGCCCCGCACCAAGGCGGCGGCGCCCGAACCCGACCAGCCGCAGGTCGCGGCCCCCGAGCCGTCCAAGGCCGCATCACCCAAGCCGGCCGAAACGCCCAAGCCGGCCGAAACGCCTGCAGCCAAGGCAGCACCCCCTGCCGATGCGCCCGCGCCGTCCGAGGCCGCGCAGCTTCCCCTGGCCCGCAAGATGGCCGAGAACATCGAGCGCATCGAGGCCTTGGGCCACCGGCTGGTCACGGCCCTGGCCGACCGCCAGCCCTCCAATCCGGGCGTCGAGGCGCCGGGCCCCGATCTCTACGTGACCGCCACCAATGCCTTCCTGAAAACGCTGGCCGAACAGCCGGGCAAGATGATGGGCACGCAGGTCTCGTTCTGGGGCGAGACGCTGGCCAATTACGTCCGCGCGCAGAAGGCGCTGGCCAAGGGAACGTTGCTGGCGCCCGAGGATGACGCCCCGGCGGACAAGCGCTTTGCCCATCCGCTGTGGCAGAGCCATCCCTTCTTCAACCTGATCAAGACGCAGTACCTGACCAATGCCCGGGCGCTGCGCAAGGCCTCGGACAGCCTGGATCTGCCCGACGCGGTGTCGCGGCGGCGCATCGACTGGCTGACCGCGCAGATCGTCGACATGATGGCGCCGACGAACTTCCTGGCCACCAATCCCGACGCGCTGGAGCGGGCCGTCGAGACCGAGGGCGAGAGCCTGGTCAAGGGGCTGGAGAACCTGGTGCGCGATGTCGAGCAGCATGGCGGCGAGATGATCGTCTCGCTGGCCGACCGCCGTGCCTTCACCGTGGGCGACAATATCGGCACCGCGCCCGGCACGGTCGTCCATCGCGCGCCGTTGTTCGAGCTGATCCAGTATGCGCCCACGACGCCCCAGGCCCATACCCTGCCGCTGGTGATCTTCCCGCCTTGGATCAACAAGTTCTACATCCTGGACCTGAAACCCCAGAACAGCCTGATCCGCTGGCTGGTCGAACAGGGCCAGACCCTGTTCGTGGTCAGCTGGAAGAACCCCGATGCCAGCTTTGCCGAGACCGGGATGGAGGACTATGTCACCGCCTATATCGAGGCGATGGACAAGATCCTGGAGCTGACCGGCCAGAGCCGCCTGAACACCGTGGGCTATTGCATCGCGGGCACCACCCTGTCGCTGACGCTGGCGCTGTTGAAGCAGCGCGGCGACCGCCGGGTGAACTCGGCCACCCTGCTGACGACGCTGACCGACTTTTCCGATCAGGGAGAGTTCACCAGCTTCCTGCAGAACGATTTCGTCGACGGGATCGATGCCGAGATCCGGCGTCACGGTCTGCTGCCGGCCCGGCTGATGTCGCGCACCATGAGTTTCCTGCGCGCCAACGACCTTGTCTGGGGGCCGGCGATCCGCAGCTACATGATGGGCGAGACGCCGCCCGCCTTCGATCTGCTGTTCTGGAACGGGGACGCCACCAACCTGCCGGGCCGCATGGCCATGCAATATCTGCGCGGGCTGTGCCAGAACAACGATTTCGCGGGCGAGGGGTTCGACCTGCTGGGCCACCGGCTGCACGTGTCGGACGTGACCGTGCCGCTGTGCGCGGTGGCCTGCGAATCCGACCATATCGCACCGTGGAAGGATTGCTGGCGGGGGGTGTCGCAGATGGGGTCGACCGACCGGACCTTCATCCTGTCGCAATCGGGCCATGTCGCCGGCATCGTGAACCCGCCGACCCGCAAGAAATACGGCCATTACCTGAGCGAGGCGGGCTTCGACGGCGGCCATCAGGCCTGGCGCGAGGGGGCCCGTTTTGCCGAGGGCAGCTGGTGGCCCGAATGGGGCCGCTGGCTGGCCGAGCGGTCGGGGCCGCTGCGCGAGGCCCGCGATCCGGGCGAGGGGCTGGACCCCGCGCCGGGACGATACGTTCACGAGCGCGCAGGCTGACCCACGGGGAAGCTTGATTAATTTTTGCTGCGCTGCAGAAAAAAGCTTGAAATGCTGCACTGCAGCATTTAGATTGGCGTCAAGGAATGGAACGCGGCGACACGTTCCCACTTGGTCTCTCGGTCGCTGCATCTTTGAGGAGTGAAGACATGGCGAAGACCCCGGATATGACGAAGACGATGCAGGACATGATGGCCAACTTTCCCATCGACACCAGCTCGATGCAGGAAGCGATGAAGTCGCAGGGCGTGCTGGGCGAGAAGCTGACCCGCGTCGCGCTGAGCGCCGCCGAGCGCTCGACCGAGATTTCGGCCAACTGGGCCAAGGACTCGATCGCCCGCATGGGCGAGCTGGCCTCGGCCAAGCAAGAGCCTTCGGAATACGCCAAGGCCATGAGCGATTTCGCCTCGGCCTATGCCGAACTGGCCGCCGAGCACATGGCCGCCTATGCGGAAGTCGCGAAGAAGGTCCAGATGGACACCGTCGACCTGATGCTGACCGCGGGCAAGGATATTGCTGCCGACGCTCAGAAGGTCGCCGAGAAGGCCGGCCGCGACACGCAGGCCGCCGTCAAGAAGGCCGCGACGGCCGCCGAAGCCAAGTAATCCTCCGGGATTTCGACGGACGGGCAGGGGGCGGCTTTCGGGCCGCCCCTTCGCACATGCGGCATTCGGCTTTTTTCCTTTGCGTTTTGCAGGTGCAGCACCCATCATGGGGCACCCTGCATCCAAGGACTTCATGATGGCCGCATCGACTGCGCCGTTGCTGATCAAGCGTTATGCCAGCCGCCGGCTCTACAACACCGAAACCAGCGATTACGTCACGCTCGAGGACATTGCCGGCTTCATCCGCGAGGGGCGCGAGGTCAGGATCATCGACCTCAAGTCGGGCGACGACCTCACGCGTCAGTATCTTCTGCAGATCATCGCCGAGCATGAGAGCCGGGGCGAGAACGTCCTGCCGCTGGACGTGCTGACCGATCTGGTGCGCAGCTATGCCACCAACGCGCAGTCGGTCGTCCCGCAGTTCCTGGCCGCCAGCTTCGAGATGCTGCGCGAGGGCCAGTCGAAGCTGATGGAGAACATGACCGCGCTGCCCCATCCCATGGCCAAGATGCCGGGTTTCGACGCGCTGCAGCGCCAGCAGCAGCTGTTCCTCAAGGCGATGATGGGAGGCTGGCGCGGCGGCGCCTCGGGCCCCGAGCGCGACGACGACACCCCCACCCCGCAGGCCGAGGATGCCCGCGACATGGCCGAGATCCGCCGCCAGCTGGCCGAGCTGCAGAAGCGTGTCTCGAAGCTGTGACATCCGGCTTGCACAGCGGTTCCGCGCAGGCTAGACCCGCCCCACGGAGCGGTGGCCGAGTGGTCGAAGGCGCACGCCTGGAAAGTGTGTAGGCGGGGAACCGTCTCGAGGGTTCGAATCCCTCTCGCTCCGCCACAATCATTGCATTTCCCTTGTAATAACAATGATTTAGACGATAGTTGAGCAAGCTGCAGGTCACACATAAGGTGACACACTGTGGTTCTGCTGTTCGTCTCAGGGGCTTTTCGTTTGACTGCGAAGTACATCCAGAAGAAGGGCAACGTCTGGTATTTCAGGCGTCGCGTTAGCGTGGGCTGCGAGGGTTTGCACCGGGACGCTAAAGGTAGGCCTCAGTCGGTCTTGTATTTCTCTCTAAAAACAGGCGATCAGATAGAGGCAGCCAAGCGGGCCAACGATCATGCCAAACGGCAGGATGCGCTATGGGACAATCACCTCAGCAGCGGCCACGTCGAAGGCGTCGATCCGAAGGCAGCCTTGGGCCGCCTTGAGGCCGCTGGGCTAAAGCCCGGTGATGGACTGCGCTATCCAGACAATCCGCTTATCGACCGTTTCATTGAAGCTCTGACGGGTGGGCCTTTTGAGCCCTTCGAAGAACACCCAGCACCAAGCCCCCAAAGTAGCCTGACGCTTGACCTGCTGATGGGGAAAGCCATCCCCCGGACCTTGAGCGATGCCAAGGACAAGCACATAGAGCTGGGCAAAGGTCCGAGAAACAAGACGGCGCAACAGCAGTTCGACCGAGCTTGGTCGGTGCTGATGGGCATTACCGGGGATGCGATCATCAAGGATGTGCGCCGGGAACAGGCCAATGCCTATGTTGGTAAGCTCAGGGACCGGGGCATCACTGCCGATACAATTTCCAAGTACGTCTACCAGATCAAGCCGGTGTTCGACACGGCGATCAGGGAGTTTGAGCTTGGTATCCCGAATCCCTTTGAAAGCCTGACGATCGCTGGGAAGGGCTCTGATAAGCCCCATGAGCGGCTGCCCTATGCACTGTACGAGCTACAGGCCATCTGGCGGCAATGCAGGGTTATGGACGATGAGCGGCGCTGGGCCATTGCCATGATGTCAGACACAGGAGCCCGGCAGGCTGAGATAGTCGGCTTGCGTAAGGATGACGTGATCCTGACAGGTGACGTGCCCCACATCGTGATCCGACCAAACATCAATCGCAGGCTGAAGAATGCCCAATCTGAACGGCAGGTCCCTCTGGTTGGGGAAGCTCTATGGGCGGCACAGCGGGCCATGACCACAGCGGGTGAGCATCTGTTCCCTGTCTTCCAGCCCCGTAAGCCCGGAGGGACGTTCAACCCCAACAGTGCCTCAGCGGCCATGAACAAGTGGCTGAAGGACAATGGTCTGGCAAAGGTGGGGCAGGGGCTTCACAGCTTCAGGCACACTCTTGTGGACCGCTTGAGGGACGCTGGGGTGCCCAAGGATGTACGTGAGCAGATTGGCGGCTGGAAGTCTCAAGGGGTCAGCGAAGGGTACGGGCAAGGGTTCAGCTTGGCGCGGCTGCATGAGGCGATGCTGAAGATCGCTCCGCTGTAACCCTTCAAGATCACCGACATCTTGACAACCTCCAGAGCCCGCTTCACCTTCGCACGAGGTGCGTGAAGCGCTAGTCAGTAGGTAGCAGCGTCTCTCTGCAGCAGTATCCCCAAGATCCTGCGCCTTGGAAACGAAACATACTATAGCTGCTTACTGGCGACCCTATTGAGGCCACCTTGGAACGAATTCTAGAAGATCGTATAATCGCTGAAGCGAAAAATAGGCTGGCGGATTGGCGCAAGAAAGAGCGGAAAAGGTATACGGCATTTCAGAACGGCCTAAAGAGGTCAGGCCGCTCGTCTGTCTACAAGCCTCTTGATGAACCGAATGCCTGGTCCAGCCACAACCAGTTTGATCCAAGGTACTGCATTAAACATGCGCGGTTTCTTTCCTCGGGGATTATTCGTTCAATAAGAAGCGGAACCTACGCGGCAGTCCCTTCCAGGCGCTTCTACATCCCGAAAGAGAATGGCCAAAG
The DNA here is from genome assembly GCF_005048225.1 of Paracoccus gahaiensis. Classification (GTDB taxonomy): domain Bacteria; phylum Pseudomonadota; class Alphaproteobacteria; order Rhodobacterales; family Rhodobacteraceae; genus Paracoccus; species Paracoccus gahaiensis. The sequence goes on along the minus strand of NZ_SUNI01000009.1, from coordinate 4,604 downwards.
ACGAACCGTCGATAGCTTCGCCATTCCCGATGCCGCAATTTGTGGCCTACTGAGTGAAGCACTTCGGGAGCGGAATTCGAAGATTTTTTCTTCCAATAGTTATGCGTTTCGGCCGGGCATGTCTGCAATTGATGCAATTGTACGTCTTTCCAGCTTCATGAAATCTGAGAAGGTATTCGTTAGCAAGTATGACTTCCAAGATTACTTTGGCAGTGTTGATCATGCTTTTATCTCGAACGAAATTCTCGGATCTCGTAAGTTTAATATCACTAGATTTGAGCGGACCGTTATTGAAAGTATCATAAATCATGAGTTCATCGCGCCGGACGGATCAGGACGTAGAGGAGTTGGGTTCCCTCAGGGGAATTCTATCTCCCTTTTCTTGGCGAACGCCGTAGGAACCTATTTAGACGAAGCTCTCGACAAGAGAAATGGAAACTATATCCGTTACTCAGATGATAGTATCGTCATTAGTTATTCATATGAAGATGCTATAATCGGAACTGATGCTTATTCGGACTTTACCAAGGCGACGCGTGTAAAGGTTAATACAGAGAAAGCCTCAGGAATCAGCATCCTTTCAGACCGCATCTCGGAGATGCGTACGTCCAATACGGTTGACTTTCTTGGGTACTCCATGTCCAAAAATTCAATCAAGCTATCAGACCGTGCCGTTGGAGCTCTAAAGCGTCGGTGTTCAAAGATCATTTATCGACACCTACTTCTCTACCCAAAACGATATGGGCTGCTTTCAAGGGCACGGCTTGGTAGGCGGGGGATCGACTGGGATCTTGTGTCGTGCATTTATGAGCTCCGTCGTATGCTTTACGGAAACTTGAAAGATCATCAAGTGCATTCCTACCTCGACGGTAGGTACCGACTGAAGAAGATGCCGGGGGACTTGTCGTATTACTGCCTAGTGGGAAGGGTCGAGCAATTCGCCGAGTTAGACGGCTGGCTCGTTTGGGCTATCCACCGTGCACTGCGCGAGCGTCTCAAGATGATTAACGTCATTTATCCTCATCTGCATTGGTCGATCCCTACTCCGGCGAGTTTGGTAACAACCCGTTGGTTTTTGGGGAGTGGAAGGCGCTTCGATGTAACAATTCCCAGTTTCACGGTGGCTTGGCGAGCGGGCAGGAAATCTTGGCTCAATTATGGGCATTTAGGTGTGGATGGTGGCTGGGGAAATTATACAAATGTCTCCTGATGAAGCTGAGTATTATAAGAGCCGCAGTCGCAAGATGAAGGTCACCGCCTACGTCCGCTTTGATCTGTCAGAGCGCCTTTCCAACATTGAGTACATCAATCTGATAATCTCTGTTTTGATGACTGTGTACTTGACGGGCTGGGTGATATTCGTTCAATTTTATCCGTCAGCTCTATCTGATGAGCAGAAAACCCTCCTATCATTTACGTCGGTGATGGCGTCAATCACATTGCTATGTATGACTATTTTGGATCACGCTTCCGCGCGCTCAGTAAGAGCTAATACATTTCTAGAGAGCGCAGATAGTGCTCTACGACTGGCTGATGAACTGGATCTCGCTTGCTTAACGGGTGATCGGACATTGGCGACAAGCCTAATCGCTTCTTATTCCACTTCATTGCGAGCTGCAAAAGTCAATCATAGCAGCGAGGACTATCAGCTCTACGTCGATAAGGAGAACTCTAGAAACCAAAAATTTTTCAGCAAGGCGCGAATTAGGTACCAATGTCGGATTATCATGTACTACGCCAAGAGGGTCTTGCTACAGATAGCTTCCTCTCTTGGCGTGCTTTTTGCCACTGCCTTGGTGGTCGTTGGTGCTGTAGGAGGATAAAGGCTTCGATCTTATGTGGTTTGCATAAGCTGCGGCTTTCACTCACTTAGATGCCCTGCAGCACTCTGTAGACAGACCTCTCGGAGATGCCTAGCGCTACGGCTATCTCGGATCTTCGAAGGCCCTCAGCGGCCATCTCACGGGCTCTCAGGGCCTGCCTCATAGCCGTTGGTGCTCGACCCTTGTACCTGCCCTCAGACTTCGCCTTGACGATCCCCTCCCGTTGCCGCTCCAACATCATCTGCCGTTCAAACTGAGCCACGGCCCCCATCATGTTAAGGATCAGTTCACCGGTCGGGGTACTGGTGTCCAGACCAAGATCAAGAATGCGAAGGCTCACGCCCTTATTCTTGAGAGCAGCTAAAAGCTGCCCCAGGTGAGATACGTTCCGAGCCAGACGGTCCAGCTTTGTGACAATCAGCGTGTCACCGTCTCTCAGGTAATCGAGGCACGCCTCAAGCTGCTGTCGCTTAGCAACCGAACTGACTTGCTCCTGATAGAGCTTTGTGCATCCTGCCGCAGTGAGTTCCCGCAGTTGCGCTTCAAAGCCTGCCACCTGCTCAAGCGTACTAGTCCGCGCATATCCGACAATTGCTGTCATGGTAAGTCTCCTGCCAATAGAGTTTAAGACGAACGGACGGAAGGACTGCCAAAAGGCAAAACCCATTCCATTGGCAGCTTAAATTACACCCACTGTTCAGTGCCACACGGGCAGGACCTAGTGGCAGAGGTAGCGCGTCGTTATGGATCTTTTCGCGCTTCTTGAGAACAATACAGGGCCAAGTTGGTGCTCTAAACCTTCGATCGCCAGATCAAACGGATAGGGGTCCCAAAGGGGGGTGGGGGGTTTTCTGAAGAGAGTTCAAAAAACAGGAGGCTTAAGCGCTATTATTATTATTGTTGTTGTTGCTGGGGCTCACAGCGCTTTGACAGAGAGCCACAGTGCTACAAGAGCGATCAAGGTAGACCACACCCACTGCCAGTGCTTCATGTAGAAGCGCACGACGCGATGAGCCAATGCAGAAGTCCAATGACGCTTAGTGTGGAAGCCTATAACCCCTGGAATGTCCCAAACCTTAAGTTCTCCGTGCCACCAAGTAGATAACTGCTGACGCCACGTCTGCCTTTTGGATACCATGCCGCTCTGTTCCTATACGAGTTGCCTCTGATGATATCGGCTCACAGAGGCAACAGGAAGCCCGTACAGGGCGGTAGCGTATTTTGGGCGCCAGCTCCCGAGGGAAGAACTTGATGCCGTCTCTGAGCGCTCCTTGAGCCTGTCTGGGCGTTATGCAAACTTCCCCAAGTTAGTGCTCGCGTTATGGTTCTTGATGTCCGTTCATCGACACTCAGTCCAAAGGAAAGCAACGCTGAAAATTACTTAATGAAATCAAAGGCACGTGGGAATTGAGACGCTTAAGTACTTGATTTATATACAGTCCAAAGGAGGAGCTTTGTATCACCAAACGGACGTAGGTTGAAACCCAAGGTTCATATACTCAAAGGGTACTCATGTGGAGTAGACCAGTGGAGTTCTTGGGGTTCATGCTTGTAAGCTTAGGAGATATTTATATTATTATCTAGCCCTAGCTTGCATTAGACATATCCAAGAGGGGTTGGGTTAAGCATCATTAAAAGCCAAAGCCCCAAAGCTCTCTGTATCATCAGCTTGCAGCTACACCGCTCGATATGGGCATGGCGAATGAAATAGTTATCAACATTGATTTAGTAAAAGGTCCCATACTTCAGCGGCCTAGCTCTACTGCAGTATGGGACCAAACTGCGTCACCCTAAATGGTAAAGCTAACAGTAGGAGCTTTAGGTTGTTGCGTTAGATAGTAAGCCTCCCATGTCTCGGCGTGAAACCGTTGGCTGCCCACGTCTGATCTCGGAAAGAAAACGCTTCAGGCTCGGTGTGAAACGTCTTGGAGATGCTTTTTCCGTTGATCTGTATTTTTACCTTAAAGGAGCCGGATGCTGTGATCATGATATTGCTATTCTGCCGTGTGCCGCGCCTGTTCTTGGCATTAATAGACCGGGACACCGCACGAAGATTGTTGATTCTATTATCACTTGGGTCACCGTTGATGTGGTCGATATCTTCAGGAGGCCAGTATCCATATTCCAGCGCCCAAGCCACTTGATGAGCTAGGTAAGTTCGCCCTCTTATCTCTGCACAAAGGTGACCTTTCGATTGTGCCGACGTGAATGCTGCTTTGCCCGCACAACGCTTGTTTCTGTTAGCTTGTTGACGTTCAGTGTCGAACCACTCTCTTCCCATAATCTTCCAAGTAAACCTTCCGGTCTGGCGGTCATACAATAGCCAATCATGGAGGCTGGAAGGCTGAAGACGCGGGCTCTTATTTTCAATGTTGTTCGTCATGAGGTTTCGTTCATTTTTCGCGACATGATCATATTGCAACTTGAAGTTTTTTGTTGTTGCTTGATTTATCGACTTTTGTGGCCGCACAGGAGTTATCGCCCAGCGGGAAGAAGATAATCGGTTAGAGTGTTTCGAAACACATACCGGCTCCTTCGTTCCATTACGGCCGTTTGGTGATACATTTTTGCGTTTGGGCCAGCTTATAATGCATTATTTTAAAAGCACTATGGCGCGGCGAGCAATTACAGATCACTTAGATGAGGTGACACAAGTATCCATCCGGTGAAGGCCGCTGTGACGTCAGATCTGATGGTCGCGTTCCATGGCGATCATCTCGAGCAGGTTTTCGACACCGAACGGAGTGAAGGCGAGCACCTCGACCTCGGTAGTGCCGTAGA
>NZ_SUNI01000008.1 GCF_005048225.1 Paracoccus gahaiensis | reverse complement strand
TCGAACGCTTCTACAATCCGCGGCGGCGCCATTCGAAACTGGGCTACCTCAGCCCAATGGAGTTCGAGGCGCGCGCTATGCTAGCTTAACCTGCCGTCCACAAAACCGGCAGCAGCTCATTCCGTCAGTTTTGAGCCGACTCCGCTTAATATAATCTGCGAACTCTCATTGGCCGAGCCGCAGTCATAAGCAGCGCAAAGCTGGCGTCCGCAGGGCATCCTGTTAACCGGCTTGTATGGCTCCCACTTCGCCTCAAGCTGAACTTGGTTTCCTAGGTCGATAGACATCTTTTAGGGCCACAGGTGGTTTACGGCCGCGCCTTGCGGACGCGAGGTTGAGTAGAAACGACCGATACGTGCTTTGTCCCGGCACCTCCCATTTCAAGTCATGGCTTGATTATCGGCTAAGGGGGTCGATCAGCCCGCGGGCCGTCACCTCATCAGTGATCAACCCGGACAGGCGGCCGCTTTTCAGCACGGCCTGGATCGCCTCCAGCTTTTGCGGGCCGCCGGCGATGACCACGATCCGGTGATCATTACCCCGGTCTAAATCGACCGACAGGGTGCGCGCGCTGAGCGTCGTGTGCAGCACCTGACCAGCCGCGTCGAAGAAATGTCCCATCATCTCCCCCAAACCGCCCGCGGCGGCGATCTCGGCGATCTCGCGCCGCTCGATCATGCCTGACGCGACCAGTTGCGCCCCCGCATCTGCGGTGCCCATGCCGACAAATTTCAGTGTCGCGCTGTTCGAAAGATCAAAGATGTCGCGCACGCCAGGTTGGGACAAGAGTACCGCACGGTCGCCTTCGGAATTGGCAAAAAACGGCACCGGCAGCACAAAGGCCTGCGCGCCGGTCTTTTCTGCCAATGAGTGCATCACATCATGCGGATTGGCAGCGTAATGCCGTGTCAGCCCACCCAGCAGCGACACGAAGCGCGTCGCGCTGGCGTCAAAACGCGGCAGTTGCGCCACCGCCGCCGCCAGCGTACGGCCATGGCCCAGACCGATGACCTTATGGTCGCCGCGCTCGATCTCCCGGCGCAGAAAGGCCGCGCCCGCCAGCCCCAGGGCGCGCAGCGGCAACCCCTCTTCGCCCAGATCGGGGGCAACCTCGCAGGATTGCAGCCCAAAACGGGCGCATAACTGATCCTCCAGCATGGCGCATTCGACGATCTCGCCGTCGATGCTGACCTTGACGACGCCCTCAGCCACAGCGCGGGCGATCAGGCGATGGGCCTTGACGCTTGGCAGGCCAAGCCGCTTGGCGACCGCCGCCTGCGTCAAACCGCCCGCGTAATGCAGCCATGCCGCCCGGATCGCCAGACTCTGTTCGGGATCAACAGGACCGCGCCGCGACATCAGCCCGCCGACCACATCTGGGCGGCAGGATCGTGGACCGGAAGGGACCCCGGATTGGCCTTCATCGACAACGAACCGGCCGCAGTCGACTGCGCCGCGCCGTCGTTGCACTGGGCGTTCAGCCTTGGCAGGCCCGTGGCGCACGAACGATCCGCCGGTAGCGCCAGTCCCGTGCTGCGTGTGGCATCTTTGCCATGAATCCGCATCACACAGCCCCCAAGGACTCGTCAGGGGCCGGGGCCAGGTCCGCCTGGCCGCGCCCGTACGGAACCAAGGTCGCGGTGGCAAAGGCGAAGTTCGTTGGCATGGGGGGTGTTCCCGTGGCAGTTGTTGTCGGACTCGTCAGCTATTCAGCTTATCCGCGCCGGTGTCGATATGTGGTGCCCAGAAGGCGATGCTTTCCGCGATCTGGGCGATCACCTGCCGGTCGTTCGGCTCGCGCTCCTTGAAGCTTAGCTCCAGACAGATTTCGTTGTCCCGCGCGCCACCCTCGGCCAGCGCCGCCAACAGCGGTTCGGGCTGGATGCGCCCGCGGGCGTTGAACTCGGTCGTGAAAGGGCGGTGGCCGCTCTTGTCCATCAGTGACTGTTTGATATGGATGATCGGGCTGACGCGCGGCACGGCACGCGCCCAGGCATAGGGGTCGACATCATCGGGATCGACGCTGGTCACGTCGCCATGGTCGATATCGGCCATCATCCACATCGGCACCGCCATGCCCGCCGCGGTCAGCCGGTCCTGCAGGGCCATGGCCCCGGCGATGGTGTCGCCGAATTCGCGGCCCACGCTCATCGGTTCCCAGAAGATATAATCCAGCCCGGCGGATTTGGCGTGATCGGCGACTTCGGCCCATGCGTCGATGGCGATGCGGATCAGATCTTCGCGCCGGGCAGCTTCGTCGAAGTCGCGATAGGTGAAGATCGCGAACTGCGTCCCGATCGAGGTCCCGCCCAGATCGGCGGTGATGTCGGCAAAACTCTTGAACCAGTCGATATAGTACCGGCGCACATCGGCATCGGGATGGCCGAAATGGTTCAGGCGGCCATAGGGACCGGTCATGCCGCTGGTCACCCGCACGCCTGTGCGATCCAGGGCCGCGCGCATGGCGCGGGTCAGGCGGCGGATCACCGGAGCGGGCCAGCTAGGGTTGATGAATTCATGCGTCAGCTGCAGATCGCGGATCTTCAGGTCGCGTGCGACCGTGTCGATCAGATCGTCGGGTTCCGCGTAACGGTTGACCAGCGGGTTGGTGTTCAGCGACAGGGTCAGGGGCATGGCATGTCCTTCAGGCGGCCCGCGCCAGATCCGATCCGTTGAACCAATCGGCAAAGGCTGCCTGTTCGTCGGAGGTCAGGTGCAGGTAATGCTTGGTGCGGCGGGTCAGGATGTCTTCAGGCGTCTCGGCCCATTCGGTCGCGACGAGATAACGGACTTCGGCCTCGTACAATTGCCCACCGAAATGGCGGCCAAGCGCCGCAAGGTTCATCGCCCCGGCCACGACATTCTTCGTGCGCGCGCCGTAAAGCCGACCGTAATGGCGGACCAGATCCCGGGGCATCCAGGGGTGCAGCTCGCGCAGCAGGTTGGCGAAACTTTCGTAATCGGCATTGGCGATCTCTCCTCCCGGCAGAGGCGCGGTTTCGGTCCAATCCGGCCCCATCTGCGGGAAGAGGTCGGTCAGGCGGTGCATCCCGCGTTCGGCCAGCTCGCGGAAGGTGGTGATCTTGCCGCCAAAGACGTTCAGCAGCGGCGCCCCCCCGGTCTGGTCCAGATCGAAGACGTAGTCGCGCGTCACCGCCGACGGGTTGCCCTGCCCGTCATCGAACAGCGGCCTGACCCCCGAAAAGCTGTGCAGCACATCCGAGCGGCGCAGCTTTTCCTTGAAATAGCGGTTCACGGCGGCCAGCAGATAGTCGATTTCGGCCGCGTCGGCGGTCACGTCCTCGGCCCGGCCCTCATAGGCGATGTCGGTGGTGCCGATCAGCGCCATGTTCCCTTCGTAGGGGTTGATGAAGATCACGCGCTTGTCGTGGTTCTGCACCAGATAGGCATTGGGGCCGTCCCACCACTTAGGCACGATAATATGGCTGCCCTTGACCAGTCGCACGTTGCGGGCAGAGTTCGATCCGGCCACGCGCGTGATGATGTCGCTGACCCAGGGGCCTGCGCAATTGACCAGACAGCGGGCGCGGAACCGGCGTTCCTCCCCCGTGACCGTGTCGCGGGTGGTGACCGCCCACAGATCGCCCTCGCGCCGGGCCGAGATGCAGGCTGTCCGGGTCATGACAGTTGCGCCCTTTTCCGCCGCATCGACGGCGTTCAGCACCACCAGACGCGCATCATCGACCCAGCAATCGCTGTATTCGAACCCCTTGTGATAGCGGTCCAGCAGCGGCGCGCCCACCGGATCGCGGCGCAGGTCCAGCGTGCGGGTGCCGGGCAGCTTGTTGCGCCCGCCAAGGTTGTCGTACAGGAACAGCCCCAACCGGACCAGCCATGCGGGCCGGTCGTCGGGGCTGTGGGGCAGCACGAAGCGCATCGGCCAGATGATATGCGGGGCGGCGTTCATCAGCACCTCGCGTTCGATCAGCGCCTCGCGGACCAGCCGAAATTCGTAGTATTCCAGATAGCGCAGGCCCCCGTGAACCAGCTTGCCGGAGCGGGACGAGGTGCCTTGCGCCAGATCGTCCTTTTCGCACAGGACGACCGACAGGCCCCGTCCGGCGGCGTCGCGGGCCATGCCGGCCCCGTTGATGCCTCCGCCGATCACGAAAAGATCGACGGTCTCGGTCTCAATGGTCATCTTGCGGTCCTTTCGACGACGGCACGAGGCCGGGTTGCGCCTCGCGCAGGCGGGCGAGCGCCTGCCAGGTTGCTGGCATGATCCGGCGCGAGGCGGCAAAGGCGGGATAGAGGCGGTGATAGGTGGCGGCCAGCGCCGGGTCGGGGGGTTCGGGCGCCCCCAGCAGCGGCGTGACCCATTCGGCGATGCAGGCCGGCATGTCGGGATAGGCCCCGATGGCCACGGCGGCCATCATCGCAGCCCCCGCCGCCCCGGCCTCGTCCCGGGCCGAGACGCGGACCGGCGCGCCCAGGCTGGCCGACAGGATCGCGCGCAGGGCCGGGGACCGCGCCGCGCCGCCGGTTAGGCGCAGCTCGGACGGCAGGGGGCCCATCGCAGCATAGCAGTCGCGCATCGCCATCCCCAGCCCTTCGGCCACGGCGCGGACCAGATCAGGATAGCGGTGCCCCGCCGACAGGCCCATGAACCCCGCCCGGGCGCCGGCATCGACAAAGGGCCCACGCTCGCCCGCCTCCGAGATATAGGGATGATACAGGATCTGCCCCGGCAGGGCCGCGCCCAGCCAGCCGTCCAGATAGCCCACCAGATCGCGATGGGTGACCGGAGTGCCCATGTCGGACATGATCCCGGCGGCAAGGCTCAGCACCCAGTCAAGGTTCAGGGTCGCGGCCATGTTGGTCTGAACCTGCGTGACGACGCCCGGGATCGGCAGGCAAATCACATAACCGGTGCCCGCATCGTTCAGATGCACGCGCTCCGCAGTCACCGCCCGCAGATGCACGCCGGTCGATCCGACGGTCGAACAGGCCACATCGCCCGTCCCGCCCACCACGCCCGCGCCAAGCGCGGTCATCACCATATCGACATAGCCTAGGCTGACCGGCGTGCCTGCCCGCAGCCCGGTCATCCGTGCGGCATCGGCGCTGAGGGGATGGGTGGTTTGCGTCCCGTCCACGATCGGCGGCAACAGCCCGCGCCGCGCCGTTAGGCCAAGCGCGGCGATGACCTGATCGTCATACAGGCGGGTGCGGAAATCGCCGAAGGTGAAACTGGCCTCGGACGGGTCGGTGGCGCGGATGCCGGTCAGGTTCAGATATAGCCAGTCCTTGCAATGCAGCGCCACCTCGGCCCGGCCCAGAAGTTCGGGGTGATGGTCCTGCATATGGGCCATCTGCGCCCCCTGCTGGCAGGTGTTCAGCCCGGTCCCGGTCGCGAGGAATCGCAGGCGGTCCTGCGGGCCCGCCGCCAGCCGGGCGACGGTGGGGGCGGCGCGGGCATCCAGCCACAGCCAGGCATCGCCGACGGGGCCGTCGCAACCGATCAGCCATGTGCCGTCTCCTTGCCCCGTCACCGACAGCGCCGCCGTGCGCGCGGCCAGACCCGGCACATGATGGGCCAGACCGCGCAGCGCCGCCGCGCAATCGGCCCATGTCCGCGCCATGTCCTGCGTCACCGCCCCTTGCCCGTCCGCATGATAGCGGTTCGGGACCGAGGCCGCGCCCAGCTGCCGGCCCGACAGATCGAACCCCACCGCCTTGATGACCGAGGTGCCCGCATCAACGCCGATCAGGACGTCGCCCTGCTGTGTGGTCATGCCCCCTCCCATCAGGTGCGGCCTTGGCCACCCCTGTCCTTGACCTCTGTCTATATCACGATTGGCCCTCGGGAAACGTATTTTTTTACGGACATAGGAATTTATTTCAGTTACGGTATCTTTAAGCGCAGCACTCCAAGATGCGCGGATTCGCCGCAACTTGCAGCATCCGCAGCGCGAATCGACCGGAGGGGAGGCCGGAAGGGATGAGGAAAACCATCGCGACAGAACTGTGCCCGCAGGGCATCGCGCCTTCGATGCGCACAACCATGCCTTACGCAAAGGTCCTCCCATGAGAGACAGCCTGCAGACCGCGCCAAAGGCGCCCGCCCCCTCGCGCCGGGGCCAGATCGTGACGGTGGCCCTGGGCGTGGCGGTGCTGGCCGCCATTGCGCTGGACACCACGGTGGTTCAGGTCGGATCTGACACCGACACCCGCCAGCAGGCGTTTTCCGCCGCTGCCTATGGCACGGACGCATTCCCCCGCATCCGCGATGTGGTGATCGAACGTGCCGTCCCGGCGACCGAGCTGGCCACGGCCATCGCGGCGGATCAGGAGGCGGCGGTGGCCGAATACGGCACCCCGGCCTCGACCGGCGCGATCCTGATGGTCACGCTGACCGGCACCGCCGGAGAGCCGCGCGCAGGCGTCTATCCCGTCACCGTCGAGGGCCTGCCCGAGGATCTGCGCATCCGCGTCCAGACCGGCCCGGCGATCAACGGAACCGAGTTGCGCGACGCGCCTGGCGACATCGCCTTCGGTGCCTTCCGCAACCAGATCGAATATCAGGATGCGGGATCCGGCATCAATCGCGCCATGCTGGCCCAGGTTCTGGAGCCTGTCGACACCACCGCCCTGGCGGGCCGGCAGATCACCGTCACCGGGGCCTTCCGGCTGATCAATCCGTCGAACTGGCTGATCACCCCCGTCGCGCTGGAGGTCGAATGACCGCCCCCCGGAAGACGGCGCCCGAAGCGGTCCTGGCCGCCCGAAACGTCGCCAAGTCCTATGGTCAGGTCCATGCACTGAAGGGCGTCAATTTTGACATCCATCGCGGTCATGTGACCACGCTGTTCGGCGAGAACGGCGCCGGCAAATCGACGCTGATGAAGATCCTGTCGGGGGTCATCCAGCCCACCTCGGGCGAGATCGTGCTGGACGGCCAGCCGGTCAGCTTTGCCAATGCCAACGAGGCGCGCGACCGGGGCATCTCGATCATCCATCAGGAACTGTCGCTGGCCCCGAATCTGTCGGTGCGCGACAACATCTTCATGGGACGAGAGATCACCGGCCCCACCGGCGTCGACTTCGCCGAAGAGGAACGGCAGGTCCGCGCCCTGCTGACCGAACTGGAAGAGGACATCCACCCCTTGACCCCGGTCGAGAACCTGCGCCTCGGTCAGCAGCAGATCGTGGAAATCGCCCGCGCCCTTTCGGTGGACAGCCGCATCCTGATCATGGACGAACCGACCAGCGCCCTGTCCGCCTCCGAGGTCGAGGTCCTGTTCAAGGTCATCCGCGACCTGACCGCGCGCGGCGTCAGCATCGTCTATATCTCGCATCATCTGGAAGAGGCGCTGACCATCACCGACCATGCGGTGGTGCTGCGCGACGGGGTGATGACTGCCTATGCCCCCCGCGCCGAGATCGATCTGGAATGGATCGTGCGCAACATGGTGGGCGAGAATTACGATCTGGGATCGCCCCCGGTCACCGAACGGGGTCAGGTCGCGCTGTCGATCCGGGGCCTGTCGGTGCCCGATGCCACCGGGCAAGATCTGGTGCGGGGCCTTGATCTGGATGTGCGGGCCGGCGAGATCGTCTGCATCTATGGCCTGATGGGCGCGGGCCGCACCGAAGTGCTGGAAACCGTCGCGGGCCGGCTGCGCGCCACCGCCGGGCAGGTCGTGCTCGACGGGCACGAGATCAGCCATCTCAGCATTGCCGGACGGATCGCGCGCGGGCTGGCGCTGGTCCCCGAGGATCGCCAGCGCGACGGCCTGGTTCAGACGATGAGCGTGGGGCAGAACCTGTCGCTCGCCTCGATCGGGCGCTTCACGCGGGGGCTGTTCACCAGCCGCCGCGACGAACGCGCCCTGGTCGATGACAGCATCCGGCAGGTGACCGTCAAGACCTCGGGCGGGCATGCCGCCATCGGGTCGCTGTCGGGGGGCAACCAGCAGAAGGTCGTCATCGGCAAGATGCTGGCGACGCAGCCCCGGGTGATCCTGCTGGACGAGCCCTCGCGCGGGATCGACATCGGCGCCAAGGCCGAGGTGTTCCGCCTGCTGGCGACGGGGGCGAAATCGGGGCTGGCGGTGGTGTATTCGACCTCGGAAGTCAGCGAATGCCTGTCCATCGCGCACCGCATCATCGTCATGCACAAGGGCCGCATCTCGGCCGAATTCGACAGCAGCGTGTCCAAGGAACAGATCATGGCCGCCTCGGGCGAGTCCGTGGCCGCATGACGCGCGAGAGGGAGGAACCCATGTCCGCCACCACCACGACCGCCCCCGCCAAGCCCCGGTCCCTGAACATCGGCCGCCTGCTGCTGGAGGGGCGCGCCTTCTTCGCGCTGATCGCCATCATCGCGGTCTTCTCGGTCCTGTCGCCCAACTACTTCACGGTCGGCAATCTGCTGATCATGTCCTCTCAGGTGGCGATCTACGGCATCCTGTCCGTGGGCATGCTGCTGGTGATCCTGAACGGCGGAATCGACCTGTCGGTAGGGTCGATCCTGGCACTGTCGGGCGTGGTCGCGGGAGCGCTGATGCAGGGGGTCGAGATCGACGCGCTTGGCGTCATCCTGTACCCGCCGGTCTGGGCGGTCGTGGTCCTGACCCTGTGCGTCGGCGCCGCCGTGGGCGCGGTCAACGGCGTGCTGGTCGCGATCTTCAAGGTGCCGCCCTTCGTCGCGACGCTTGGGGTCATGTATGTGGCACGGGGCGTCGCGCTCCTGATGACCAACGGGCTGACCTACAACAACCTGCGCGGGTCCGAGGCCTTGGGCAATACCGGCTTCAACTGGCTGGGTTTCTACCGCATCGGTGGCGTTCCGATCAGCGTGATCGTGCTGGCCGTCGTGGCGCTGGCCGCCGGGCTGATGCTGGCGCGGTCGGCCTTCGGGCGGTGGCTGTATGCCTCGGGCGGGAACGAGCGCGCTGCGGAACTGTCGGGCGTGCCCGTGCGCCGCGTCAAGATCACCGTCTATGCAGTGTCGGGCGCGCTGGCGGCGGTGGCGGGATTGGTCCTTGCCTCGCAGCTGACCTCTGCAGGCCCCACGGCGGGCACGACCTACGAGCTGACGGCGATCGCCGCCGTCGTCATCGGCGGCGCCGCCCTGACCGGCGGGCGCGGCAATGTGCGCGGCACGATGCTGGGGGCCTTCGTGATCGGCTTTCTGTCGGCTGGTCTGGTGATCATCGGGATCAGTTCCTACTGGCAGACGGTATTCACCGGCGCGGTAATCGTGCTGGCCGTGCTGATGAACTCGCTTCAATACGGCGGCGGCCCGCGCAAGGGCTGACCCCGGATCGACCCTACCCGGACCCCCGATCAGGGCCGGGCGGGACACCACCACACGACAAGGGAGAGAGAACCATGATGAAGATGACGCGCCGGATGCTGATGGCTGCCGTGGCCACCGTGCCGCTGATGGCCGGATCGGCCTGGGCCGAGGGGCTGATCACCGTGATCGTGAACGATCCGGCCAACCCCTACTGGTTCACCGAGGGCGAGGTCGCCAAGGCCACCGCCGAGGAGCTGGGCTATACCGCCAACGTGGCCGCCCATCGCGGCGACACCAACACCGAAAGCACCCTGATCGACACCGCGATCACCAACCAGTCGGTTGCCATCATCCTCGATCCGGCCAATGCGGACGGTTCGGTCGGTGCCGTCCAGAAGGCCGTCGATGCGGGCATCCCGGTCTTTCTGGTGAATGCCGAGATCAATCAGGAAGGTCTGGCCAAGGCGCAGCTGGTGTCGAACAACGCCCAAGGCGCGGCCCTTGGCGCGCAGGCCTGGGTCGAGGCGATGGGCGAAGAGGGTGGCCAGTTCGTCGAGCTGTTCGGCGCACCGTCCGACAACAACGCCCAGACCCGCTCGAACGGGTACGAGACGGTGCTGAGCCAGTATCCGGAATTCGAGAAGGTCGGTCAAGAGGTCGCCAACTGGGACCGCACGCAGGGCTATCAGCGCATGCAATCTCTGCTGCAGGCCAATCCGGACGTGACCGGGGTAATTTCCGGCAATGACGAGATGGCCCTGGGCGCCATCGCCGCGCTGAAGGAATCAGGCCAGCTGGACGGCGTGATCGTCGGCGGTTTCGACGGCAGCCCCGATGCTGTCGAAGCGGTCCGGGCCGGAGAAATGGCCTATACCGTCCTGCAGCCGGTCGCGATCTTTGCCGAGGAAGCCGTCCGGCAAGCCGACAATTTCATCAAGACCGGAGAGACCGGGGCGGATGCGGAGAAGCAACTGTTCGATTGCCTGATGATCACCCCCGAGAACGTGGACGCCTATAGCGCGCCCTTCGTTCTGGACCAGTGACCACAGGCCGGGGGGGCGGGCCACCGTCCCCCGATCCTTCGATGATCCCCATGCGTGACATGACCCCTTTCCCGCGCTCGCAAGGCGTCCTGCCTGCCGCCGGTCCGAGGGCGATGGCAGGTGTGTCATGACACTGATCCTTGGCATCGACAGCGGGCTGACCGTCACGAAGGCGGTGATCTTCGACCAGACCGGTCGCGTGCGGGCCACCGCCCGCCGCCGTGTGGCCCAATCCATGCCCCGGCCCCGCCATGTCGAACGCGACATGGTCGATCTGTGGCGCCAGACCGCCGCCGCCATTGCCGACGCCCTGGCCGCCTGCGAGCGCCCGGCTTCGGATATCGCCGCCGTCGCCGCGACCGCGCATGGCGACGGACTCTATCTGCTGGACCGCAGCGGCGCGCCGCTTGGCCCCGGCATCCTGTCACTGGACAGCCGCGCGGGCGCGCTGGCCGATCACTGGCGGCTGGACGGCACAACGGACCGGGCGCTGGCGCGGACCGGGCAGATGCCTCATGCCTCGGCCCCGTCGGCGATCCTTTGCTGGCTGCGCCATCATGATCCCGACCGTTTCGCCGCCATAGGCCATGTGCTGGCCTGCAAGGATTGGCTGACCTTTTGCCTGACGGGCCGGATCGGCACCGACCTGACCGAGGCCAGCACCGCCTTCACCGATGTTCTGACGCAAGCCTATGCGCCCGATATCCCGGCAATCTTCGGGCTGGCGGGACTGCCCCTGCCTGAAATCGCCCTGCCCGATCAGGTGGTGGGCCATGTCACCCAAGCCGCCGCCGCGCTGACCGGACTGGCCCCCGGCACGCCGGTCGTGGCCGGGCTGCATGACGTGACCGCATCCGCGCTTGGTTCGGGCGGATACGACGCCGGCACGGTCGCCATAGTCGCCGGCACCTATTCGATCAACGAAACGGTGACGCGCACCCCCCGCAGCGATCCGCGCTGGTTCTGCCGCAATGGCATCCGTCCCGGCGAATGGAACGCGATGTCGATCTCGCCAGCCTCGGCCACGAATTACGACTGGTTTCTCGACACGCTCTGCGCCACCGACCGCGCGGCAGCCGAGGCGCAGGGCGACGTCTTCGCGGCCCGGATCATCCCCGAGATTGCAGCGGCGATGGCACGATCCTCGACCGCGATCTTTCATCCCTATCTGTTCGGGGCCCCGCAGGGGCCACAGGCCAGCGCGGCATTCTTCGGGCTGCGCGGCTGGCAGGATCGCGGCATCCTGCTGCGCGCAGTGATCGAGGGGATCGCCTTCAACCACCGCCAGCATGTCGACGCGCTGCGCGACGGCTTCGCCTTCACCCGTGCCCGGCTGACGGGCGGGCTGTCGCGTGCGACGCTGGTGGCACAGCTGTTCGCGGATGTGCTGCAGATGCCCGTCACGACCTCGGCCATGGACGAGGCGGCGGCATGGGGTGCGGCGCTGTGCGCGGGCACGGGGGTGGGGATCTTTGCCGCGCCCACCCAGGGCCCCGAGCCGTCCGCAACCCGGACCTGGCATCCCGATTCCGGACGCAGCGCCGCACTGGCCACGCGCTATGGGGTTTACGCCGATCTGGGCCATGCGATGGCGCCGCTCTGGCCCCGGATCGACGCCTTGCAGGAGTGGTCATGACCGACGAGATCGACGTGCTGATCCTTGGCGCGGGCATCAACGGGGCGGGACTGTTCCGCGATCTGTGCGAACAGGGGCTGACCTGCGTGATCGCCGACAAGGGCGATTACGGGGGCGGCACCTCGGCGGCGCCCTCGCGGTTGATCCACGGCGGCATCAAGTATCTGGAAACCGGGGAGCTGCGTCTGGTCGCCCAATCCACGCTGGAACGGAACCTGCTGCTGAAGAATGCGCCGCATCTGGTCCGGCCCCTGCCGACCGTCATCCCGATGTTCTCGTGGTTTCAGGGCATCGGCGCGGCCCTGCGCACGCTGATGGGTTCGACCACCGCGCCGCGCAGCCGGGGCGCGCTGCTGATGACGGCCGGGCTGGCGATGTATGATTTCTATGGCCGCCGGCACCGCGTCATGCCGCGCCATCAGATCTGGTCGCGCGCCCGCGCCCTGCAGGAGATCCCGCCCCTGACGCCGCGCATCCGCGCCGCCGGGCAATATTACGACGCCACCGTCACCCTGCCCGAGCGGCTGGTCTGGGAACTGGTCGCGGACGGGCTGCGCGCCCATCCCGCCGCTCGCGCGCTGAACCACACCGCGCTTGTCGGGACGGATGGCCAGGTGGTGCATCTGGACGGACCCTCGGGCCGGCTGTCCCTGCGTCCGCGCGTGGTGGTGAATGCGGCAGGGCCATGGATCGACCGGGTAAACGCGGCGCTCGGCGCGCCCACGACGCTGATCGGCGGCACCAAGGGGTCGCATATTCTCATGGATCATCCCGGCCTGCTGGCGGCGCTGAACGGGCGGATGATCTATTTCGAGGCCGATGACGGGCGCATCTGTCTGGTCTTCGACTATCTGGGCCGGGCGCTGGTCGGATCGACCGACATCCGCGCGGACGATCCCGATCAGGTGATGTGCGACGATGCCGAGATCGATTATTTCCTGGGCGCGCTGACCGGGCTGCTGCCAGGGCTGCGCTTTGACCGCGACCAGATCGTCTATGCCTATTCGGGCATCCGGCCCCTGCCCGCCTCGGATGCGGCCAATCCGGGGCTGATCAGCCGCGACCATTCCGCCCCGGTGGCCGAGCCGGAGGGTGCGCGCCGCTGGCCCATCATCTCGCTGGTCGGGGGGAAATGGACAACCTTCCGGGGCTTTGCCGAAGAGGTCTCGGACATGATCCTGACCCGGCTGGACCGGAGCCGCCCGGTGGACACGCGGCTGCTGCCCATCGGCGGCGGTCGCGGCTATCCCCCCGACCCCGCGGCTTGGGCGCAGGATCAGGCCGCAGCCAGCGGTGCCACTCCCCTGCGCGCCATGGTTTTGCTGGCACGCTATGGCGCTGCTGCGGCGGACCTTCTAAAAGCCGAGGGACCCGCGCCCCGGATGCTGGCCGACAGCGATCACAGCCTGCCCGAGCTTGAGTACCTGATCCGAACCGAGCAGGTCGTCCATCTGCCCGATCTGGTCATGCGCCGCACCGCGCTGGCGGTCACGGGGCGGCTGTCGAGGCGCGACCTGATCTTAATTGCCGGGCTATGCGCCGATGTGCTGGGCTGGGACGCTGTCCGGCAGGCTGCCGAGCTGCAGGAAACACAGGCGATACTGCACACGCGGCACCGCTTGCGGCAGGATCAGGCGCCGTCGGTCTGATGCACATTTCCATGAGCCTGCCGTAAGATGCGCGTTTGAGACACTGAGGACTGACAGTTACTATCGACTGGTCATGGATCTATCGACAGTAACTGCACCCTGGCGCGCTGTATTCCTTCATCAACCCTGCGGGCAGCCGGGCAGACGGTCCTGACCGCCTTTCAAGCACGGTCACGCGGCAGGTTTGCAGGGGCAGTTCCTGCGGGATATCAGCCAGCGAAACGCGAGCACGAGTCCTGCAACGAAGCCAAGGCCGGCCCCGACGATGGTCACAAGCCCCAGAAACAGCAGCTCACCCCCGCGGGTATCACCTGTCGCGGTCTCGAGCGCGATCAATGCCCCACCAAGACCGAGGCCCGAGCCCAGGACCAAGGACACGACGACGATCCCGAGGCTGCCAAGATAATCAGACATCGGCACGACAGTCGGAGGTCGGATCCGATCCCTCATGGTCCTTCCGCCCGGTTTCAGCATCACCCACCATCAGGGCGTGTCGTCCACGACGATGTCGCAATCGGGTTCGGTTCCTGTCGCACGCACGGCTGCGTTGCATTCATCCAGAGCCGACTGGCGCGTGTCATCGCCACCCCAGATGGCCCAGGCCGCCGTTTGGCGCGATCGCGCCACATAGATTGGACCATCCAGCTCATCGGCACCCCGTTCCAGTGCATACATCACATCGTGAGACAGCTGCGGGGTGTCCGCGTCCCACTCTTCCGGGACGATCTGGCCAATCAGTCGGCAGCGCGAGGCCGCCTCGGTGCGTTCCTCCTCGCAATCGCTCAGCGCAGCCTGCTCGGCCGCCTTCAGCGAGTGCAGCTTGGCGCGGATACGGATCGCCAGCTGCTGCGAGTTCTCGGGCACATGCGCGGCAACCGCCCCGAAGAAATGGTCTTCGCCCAGCTTGTCGATGATCATGGTGCCGATCTCCTGCACCGCCTCCGGTGTCAAACCTTCGTCCAGGATGATCAGCCGATAGCTTTCCGGATCGGGAAGCAGGGCCAGGGTCTGATCCGTAGTCAGAGGAAGTTGAGGGCCGGTCGACTGTGCGGAGGCGGCGGTAGTCGTCGCTGCCAAGGCACACGCGATCCCCGCCACCAAACTCAGCAGGGGTGCTGTGCCTCTGCACCCCTGGTGCGCTGCGATCCCATTTCGTGCCATATGCCAACCCCTGTTCCTGCACCTGTTCTTGTGCTGAACAGATTCGCTCAGTTCCGGGTGCTCATAGTCCTTCGATTGGGACACGGGTCAATCCCTGCCACGATAGGTCCGCCGATACGAGCCATGGCTGACCCTCGGGCACGAGTGTGTACCTCGCGGGCTCGGCGTCGCCCAGGATCAGTCCTGTCGCAGGAGCGCGAACGCGCCAGGATCTATGAGATCGTTTAAAATGAAACATTTAACTGCTCTGACGGGTCTGTTTCTCAAGCAAAGCTGGTATAAGTTGCTGCGACCATGGTCGCTAACGGCATGACTAATCCAACGGGTCTTGCCCGAAACCGGATGGAATGCTTATCTGTGTTCGGAGTTTTTGTGCTGAAGGGCATGCTATGACCTACCAGAAGGTCAACACGGAGATGGTGAACGACCGGGCGAAGTTGCTGATGCACCGCCTGATTGCTCGTCGTATCTCGCACCAGCCCGAGCTGATCGAGGCGGTCAAACGCAATCTAACCACAGGTCCCCTGTCGCTGAGTAGCAATCGAGAATGGCTTGAGATCCTTGATCTGATGCCCGGCGAGGTCCGCCGCACGATCACCTCGCGATCAAAGAAGATGGAACGCCTGCGCATCAGCAGCCCCTTTTCGACAGTGGCCGGCCTGCAGGATCCTACGTTCCGCAAGCGGATCTGGAAGGTCGCCAAGAAGGGTCGCGAGACAATCAAGCAGGGCGCACTTACTAGGTGAGTGACGTCCGCACGATCGAAGATCTCAAGCGCGCCGTTCGTGCGCTTGCGACACATTTCCAACCCGACACCGTTGTCATTATCGGCAGCCAGTCAGTCCTTCTGGAATGGCCGGAGGCCCCCATTCTAATGAGAACCTCAGGGGAGATCGATGCCTATCCAATCAACTGGCTTGGCTGGGAAGCGGAGAACCCGGGTGAAGAGGCATCAGAGGAGATCAACGCCCTTTTCGGTTGGGGCTCAATGTTTCACGATGCGCACGGCTTTTACATTGATGGTGTAGACGCCAACACTGCAACCCTTCCTCTAGGCTGGCAGGATCGCGTCATCCATCTGGCGGTCCAGATGGGCGCGGCGACCGTAACCGCGATCGCACCTTCTCCCGAAGACCTCGTCGTCTCCAAGCTTGTCAGGCTCGACGAGAAGGATATTGCCTACATCAGAGAGCGCAACCGTTTCCGGCCACTGGACATTGAGACGATCAGGCAGTGGACCTGTCGCGGTTTGGTGCCGCTCCTTTGATAGCATAATGTGCAGCAAAGGAGATGAACTATGGGCACGGCCAGGACGAATGAATTTCGAAAGAATGCGGTGCGGATCGCCCTGACCAGCGGGCTCTCACGCAAACAGATCGCTGATGATCTTGGGATTGGGATGTCGACGCTGAACAAGTGGATCACGACGCATGGTGACACAGATGTGGTGTCGAATGAGGATCGCGAACTTGCGCTTGAAAACGACCGGCTTCGGCGTGAGAAATGCAGACTTCGCGAGGAGAGGGACATCCTAAAAAAAGCCACCCAGTTCTTCGCGAGCCAAAAGCTGTGAGGTTCCGGTTCGTTAAAGAACAGTGCGGGGCTTTCCCGATCGACCGGCTGTGTCGGGTGATGAATGTCAGCCCCCGCGGGCTGCGGGCTTTCCGTAGCCGCCCTGCCAGCCGCAGGCAGCACATGGACATGGTGGTTCTGGCGCACATCAAGGAGCAGTTGCGACTGAGCCTGGGTAGCTACGGCTGCCCCAGGATGACAGAGGAACTGAAGGAAGTCGAGGTCGATGTCGGGCACCGCAGGGTCGGGCGACTGATGCGCGAGAACGGGATCGTCGTTGAACGAACGAGGAAATTC
>NZ_SUNI01000007.1 GCF_005048225.1 Paracoccus gahaiensis | reverse complement strand
GTCACCAGCCTGACAGCCTCGATTTTGAACTCACGGCTAAACTTCCGTCTTGTCATATCCACTCTCCAGTTCCTTGGTCACGATCTTATCTTCGTGTCCACGAAACCGGCAGCAGCTCACATGGACATGGTGGTTCTGGCGCACATCAAGGAGCAGTTGCGACTGAGCCTGGGTAGCTACGGCCGCCTCAGGATGACAGAGGAACTGAAGGAAGTCGGGGTCGATGTCGGGCACCGCAGGGTCGGGCGACTGATGCGCGAGAACGGGATCGTCGTTGAACGAACGAGGAAATGGAAAGCGACCACTGACAGCGACCACATGTTCAACATCGCGCCGAACTTGCTGGACCGTGACTTCACCACAGATCGACCGAACCAGAAATGGGCGGGCGATATCAGCTATATCTGGACCCGCGAGGGCTGGTTGTATCTGGCGGTGATCCTGGACCTGCATTCCCGGCGGGTGATCGGTTGGGCCGTGAGCAACCGCATGAAACGCGATTTAGCGATCCGGGCGCTGAAGATGGCCATTGCCCTGCGATCACCGCTTTGGGGCTG
Organism: Paracoccus gahaiensis; assembly: GCF_005048225.1. Taxonomy (GTDB): domain Bacteria; phylum Pseudomonadota; class Alphaproteobacteria; order Rhodobacterales; family Rhodobacteraceae; genus Paracoccus; species Paracoccus gahaiensis. The sequence goes on along the minus strand of NZ_SUNI01000007.1, from coordinate 150,694 downwards.
CATCTTCCACAGCGACCGTGGCAGCCAATACTGCTCGCATGACTACCAGAAAATCATGCTCGAACATGGCCTGAAAGCGTCAATGAGCGGCAAGGGAAATTGCTATGACAACGCTGCTGTCGAAACCTTCTTCAAAACCATCAACGCAGAGCTGATCTGGCGACGCACTTGGGAGACCCGCCGCCAAGCCGAGACGGCCATCTTTCAATACATCAACGGCTTCTATAACCCGCGCCGCCGGCATTCAGCCTTGGGAGGGAAAAGCCCCTTGGCCTTCGAACGCCAGGTGGCCTAAAACAAGCACTTGGGGCGGCACGAATACGCGACAAGACCAGTTTTCAGGGAGCAGAGCATCAGGAAAATGACCGGTGACGTTGCGCTGGTTTCGCAGTAAGCTGATGGCTCCCTCAGGCATATGTCCATATCGGTTGTTTACGTGATGGTAGCAGCAGGATCTTCGTCGCCCGAATTTGGCTCCGGAGTCGAGGGGGAGGGCGCTGAAGGCTCCGCGCGGGTCGAGACCGAATACGTTCGCGATGTCCTCGACGCAGTGGAGAGGATCCTCGGCCCCTCCCTGACGCCAGAGCTCCACGAGCTCTTCGCCCGGACGGCGGCGGTAAATGCGGTCAAGCAAGCCGGGCAGCTCATCGTCTCCGCGTCCGCCCTCTTCATTGCGGCCGTGCTCTGGGGGCGCGAGGGGGAGGCGGCGCCGGCGGCTGTCAAGCGCCTCGCTGACGCCGTCGATCAGGACCTGTTCGACACGGCGTTCCTTCAAGGCGTGTTGGACAGCGACTACGCCGAGCGGCTTTCGTACCTGGAAGCGCCGCGCGCGGCGACGAAGCGCGCACGTCCTGGCCTCTCTGACACCCTGCAGGATCTGCTCGAACGCCTTCGGAGAAACGATGCGCAAACCGTTGAGTCGGTCGTCGTCGCATTGCTTTCGCGGCCGAGCGCCGATCTTGAAGCACGTCTCGCGACGAGCCGGCTTGACGCAAGAGCGCTTATCAGGGCCGTCCAACCACTCCAGACCAATCAAAGCACCCGGCTTGCCGACGATCGTCCCCAGCAGCGCCGCGACAGGCTTGGCCGCGGGGCCCTTGCCATCGCGATGGCGCACCTGGTGTGCAGGATCTGGGAGGACCAGCAGCCGAAGACGGGTGGCGACGATCGCGACGCCGCCGCCTTCATCATGCATATCGACGCACCCTGGGGCGGCGGCAAGACCACCTTCGCCAACTTCCTCCGGTCTATCCTGACCGAGACGGACGACAAGCAACAGGGGCGCGCCGACCTCGCGGCGGAACTCGGCGCGCGCGTCGCGATGGAGGATTGGCCGGCAGCGCGCGCGCGGGCCCCGGGCGGCCGCTGGCCGCGCCGGGCCGCACTCGCTCTTGGCCTCGCCCAGGACGATGGCCCGGTCAGCCCCCCCTGGATCGCCGCGACCTTCAACGCCTGGCAGAACGAGCACATCCAGCCCTCCTGGTGGAATTTCTACCTCAGCGTCCGGTCGCAGCTTCTGGAGCCGTTCCCGGACCACTACCGCCTGCTTGAATGGGTCGAGGAAATGGTCTGGCGCGTCATGAGCCGGGACACGCTCATCCGCATCTTCTCCTTGGTCGTCCTTCTTGTCGCGCTCTGGGCGCTATTCCGCGTTGTTCCGGAAATCTTTGCCGAAAACTCCCAAAGCACGGCTCCGAAGAGCCTTCTTGCGCTGGTTCTGCTCGCCCTCGCCGGGGGGTCGGGGATTCAGCTGCTCCTGTCCCTCAGAACCGGCACGGAATGGCTGATCAGGGCCGCCGGCCAGGGCGGCGATCCTCAGGTCCTCGGGGCGGGCGATCCGCTCCGCCAGTTCAAGGAGCACTTCCGCAGCTTCTGCGCCTCGCTGCGCCGGCCGATCCTCATCGTCATCGACGATCTCGACCGCTGTCAGCCGACCCATGTCGTCGACCTGATGCGCGGACTGATGACCGTGTTCAACTCGCCGCAGATCGTCTACCTGATCCTCGGTGACCGCGCCTGGATCGAGAAGTGTTATGCGCAGGCCTATGTCGAAATGCTCGCCGATGGGCAGGATCCGCGCACCTTTGGAGGCCACTTCGCCGAGAAGTCGCTGCAGCTTTCCTTTCTTCTTCCAAGCACGTCGCAGGAGCAGATCGACAGCTACGTCGACGCATTGCTCGGCGCGGAGGCCGGCGGCGGTGCAGGGGTCGCGCAGCAGAGAGAGATTATGGATGCGGCGAAGGCCGTCGCCCGACGGCAGAGCGGGGTGCAACGCGACGCGGAGGTGCGGTCGGCCATGAAGAAGGTGGACGCCATCAAGGACAAGGGGCTGCGTGCGGCGGCGACGCAGATGGTCCGTGACGCCACCATCATCGGTACCGCGCTGTCCCCCGCGACCGAGGCCGAGATCCGCCACCACCTGCAGGATCTCCACGCATTGATGCCGAACAATCCCCGCCAGATAAAACGCGTCATCAATATGGTTGCGCTCTATCAGGCGAGCGCGCTGGCCGTACTTGGGTACGAGCTGGGCGGCGAGGGCTGGCGGCGGATGGCGCTCTGGGTGTTGCTCGCCGGCGGCTACCCCACAATCTGGCGCGCGCTCGACGCCGATCCTGGCCTCGCCGACCGCGTGCGGGACCGCGCTGACGACGAAGAGGTCCGGCGTGTCGCCGCTTGGGGCCGTCTGGCCGGCCTTTTCGACGGCGACCTTCCGGGCAAGTTCAAAGGCGTCCGACTGGACTCGGCCGGCATCAGCGACCTGCAGCGGCTCATGCCGCGTCAGGAGTCGAGGTTTGGCGCTTTGCAGGGTTAGAGCGTCGGTGACATTGAGATGATCGGTCGACATCCGATGTCATGCTGCCGTGCAGCGCAACACGAGGAGGCCGATGTCCGCGCTGGCCGATTGCGGGATGTGGGTAAAGCCATCAGGAACATGGCGACATCAATGCCACCTCGACCGTGACAGGTCGTTTTCACGCGGATGGTCCAATTGAAACGCGGTGAGGATCGACTGGCGGCTGAACTCCACCTTGCTTGGCTGACGCCCTGCTGCGAAGTCCTTTTCATCGGCTGATGAGGAGTGCGTTTCGCAATATGTGCCAAGACTTCGTTTCTCACGTCTGTAGGTGTCGAGATCCATGCGTCGGGGCATCGCCGGTGGCCGACTGAGGTGAAGGCCGGCGATGCTCGAAGACCATCCGAACCGCACGCGCGCGGACCTCTGGCGAGTGGCGATTTGCCATTTTGCTTTTCGTTTTGCCCGTCATCCTTGCTTAAGGTGACGGTCTCCGACAGGCCCGGGGCGATTCAAGGATCTTTCCACGATCATCGTTCGGGGGAAGTCGCAGCGCGCGCCGTGTCAGAAGAGAAGGCCGAATGCCATTCCAATCCCCAGTCCGAGCAGCAGCCCGACCACGATGCCTCTGAAGAACAGGCAGCACGGGCAGGAGGTGTGAAAATACTGCATGAGGCGGGACGTCCAGTGCTCGGGGGTATCGCACCAGGACGGCAGAAAGACCCGGCTGCCCCAGGCCATGAGGTTGGACAGCCAGTTGTCTTCCCAATCTCCGGTGCCGCCATCAAGCTCTTGTGCGTCCGGCTCGGCAGCCCTGTCCGGGGTCTCCGGTCGAAATCGAAACGGATTGATCATCAGTCACCTTGCTGGGCAAAACGCGGGATGCGCCTCGGGGACGAGGCTCTGGACCCGCCTTTGAACGCAAAGCACGACTGCAAGTTGCGACATCGCGCGGCTTTGGACGAGAAGCCTCGGGTTCTGCCGCCAAAATGGCCTTTCGGTCCTACAGGGCTGGGTCGGCCGCGCCCTCGCGCCGACCGGTCGGCCTGTCGTGACGACACCCCGCCGCAGGGCACACCCTCCGGTTCGGTGCCCCGTCGACCGGGCCCGGGATCAGGCTCTGTCCGGATGGTGTAAGGCGCGGCGACGCTCGATCTTGGTCCGCAGGGTCAGGCTGGCGGTCAGCAGCAGGGCGGCGTTGAGCGGGTGGAAGGACAGAGGCAGGGGGTTCGCCCCGGCGGCCAGCGCAACCTGCAAGGTCAAGCGCAAGGGTCAGCCCTGCCCACTAGCCGAAGCCGCGCAGCCGGACCACGAAGGCTGCGCCCCCGGCAAGGACGAAGACAGGAATAGCCCACGCGCCGCCCGTGGCCACCCGCGATGGCCCGACGCATGGATCTCGACGCCCACAGACTTGAGACACGAAGTCTTGACACCCATTGCGAAACGCATTCCCGCTAATCGATGGAAAAGACGTCGCAGCAGCGCGTCTGCCAAGCAAGATGGGGCTCAGCCGTCGGTGACCCCAAAGCTGATCGAGCTGCGGCTCACGGTCGCGACGCTGCGCCCGCCAGGAAACGGCATTGCTGGTCTGGCGACGTCAAGGGGAGAGCCTTTGCGGTGGCTCTGGTGGCTACTGTCGTCATGTAAAATGAGGAGCGACGGGCCGACCATGTTCTGCCCGCAAAAATTGAGCCTCCAAACTGTCCTCCTGTTATCCCTTAAGCGCCGCATCTGTCAGCACGTCGGCAGAGCGCCGATACTCATGGGCGCGGGTCTCGAACGTGGCTGCGGCGGCGGTTCTTCCGGCTTGCACTGCGTCCAGCGCCATCTTCTCCATCAGGTCAGCCCTCTCCCCGACGACCCGCAGGGCGATGCGGATCGCCTCTCCGATGGAGCCTTCCTGCTCATGCGCCAGGGCCTCGGCCGTGTAGCCATGCCCGACCTGACACCGGAACCGCAGCGGCGAGCGCTTGACCTGCGACAATGTCCCACCGCATCCGGGGCAGTTCAGGGTGACCGGATCGGCGATCCGGGCGATGATCTGGCTGTCGGAGGGGCGTCCCATGGCAATGGCCACCTCGAGAGCGATGCTCTCGGGAGGGTCGGGCGCCGGGCCTGGCTGTTCGTGGACGAGGTGGCTCAAGAGAACGGCCAGGTCGCCGGCGGCGGCGCGGTGATCGATGTCGCTGGCAAGCAGTGCAGTCCGTGGCATCTCGCTTTCGACCGCATCGAGCGGGCTTTGCACGACCGTCACGCCGCCGCACCGCTTGAGATCCGCCAGGCCGGACGCTCCGTCATTCAGCATGCCGGACAGCAGCACGCCGATGGCCCGGGGTCCGAAGCTCAGCCCCGCCGACCGGAACAGCGGGTCGATCGCCGGTCGCGCCATGTTTTCGCGAGGTCCGCGGCCCAATCGCACGACATGCCCGTCAACGACAAGATGATGGTCTGCCGGCGCCACATAGATGCGACCCTCTCGAAGGGGCTCGCCATCGACCGCGGTGCTGGCCGGGTGCGGGCCGCCACTGTCCAGGATGCTTGCGAGCAGATTTTGGTGGCCGGCCCCGACATGGACTGCCACCAGGACAGGCGCCTGCAGATCCGCCGGTAACATGCGGCAGATCTGCCGGATCACCTCGACCGAGCCTGCCGAGCCCCCGATGACGATGATGTCGCGACCTGGCATCCAATGACCTCCGGTTCAATTCCCCATAGGTGGGTTTATCGGGGTCAACGCGACAGACCGGGCAAAAGGTGCAGAACTTGCCTCTCAAGTTCTTTCGCGGTGTATGGTTTGGTAAGGCGGGGCCGATCGCGGTGGCGTTCTTCGATCACCCATGCGCTGTAACCGGTGCAGAAGACGAAGGGTATTCCGCGCTCGGCAAGAACATCCGCGACGGCAAAGGTATTGCCGCCCTTGATGTTGACGTCGAGGATCGCCGCATCCAGGGATGCCTCAGTGGCCAGATGCAGGGCTGCATCCACATGCGATGCAGGCCCGACCACCTCTGCGCCGAGGTTCGAAAGCGTGTCCTCGATCTCCAGAAGGATAAGCAGCTCATCTTCCACGACCAGAACGTGACGGCCCTTCATCTCAACTTCATCGACCATCACTGCTTTTCCCTTCTTTCATTGACCGGACTTCGCCGACGCTTGGTGTCAGGGCAATGTCGATCAGGCACACCAGGCCACTTTCCGGGAACTTGCGCTCAACCTTCGCATCGAACTCGTAGCCGAGCGAACGCTCTATCAGGGTCGTGCCGAAGCCCCGTTTCTGGGGCGGACCTGCAAGGCTGGGTCCGCCCGTTTCAAGCCAGCTCAACCGCAACCGACGATCAGGTGGATCCGTGATCATCCAGAAAACGGTCAGTGCACCCTTGGGGTCGGACAGCGACCCGTATTTGACCGCGTTGCTGGCCAGTTCGTGAATGGCCATGGCAATCGACAAGCCCGCCTTGGGGGTCAGCACGATATTCGGGCCGTCGATTCGAAGATCGCGGTTTTCATAGGGCTTGAGTTCGATGTTGATCAGGTCGCGCAGGGTCCCGGTATCGCCGCCCTCACGATGGGTCAGCAGGTTGTGAGCCCGCGTGATCGCCGAGATGCGGCCTGCGATTATGTCGGCGAACAGGTCAGGTGACGGATTTGCCTTGAGGGTCTGCGCAATGATCGACGAGACGATCGCCAGAATGTTCTTCACGCGGTGATCGAGTTCCCCCAGAAGCAACGTGGTCCGGCGTTCGGCGCGCTTGCGCTCTTCGATTTCAAGAGTGACCGAGATGATGCTGCTTGGGCGATCGTTGCCATCCGTGAGGACGGACACGCTGTCATGCACCCAGGTGGTGGTTCCGTCGGCCCGCCGGAGCCGATACTCGGCCTCGAAGGGTTGCCGGTCACGGATCGCCTGGTCGAACAGCTTGCTGAGATCCTGTGCGTCATCAGGGTCGATGAGTTCCAGCCGGTGCAGCTTTTGCAGGTCTTCCGTGGACCGCCCGGTCATCGTCTCGAACGCGACATTTGTCAGAAGGAACTTGCCGGAAAGGTCGGTTTCGACCACGCCCACGGCCGCTTGGCCGACGATCGCGGCAAAGCGGCGCTCGCTGTCGATTTGGGCCCGCTCGGCCTTTCTGCGTTCGGTGACGTCGACAAAGGTCATCACGACGCCATCGATCACCCGGGCAATGCTTCGATAGGGCCGGATGCGCATCACGAAAGAGGCGCCGCGATCCTGAAGTTCAAGCTCGCGCTCGATGACCGTCAGGTCGCGCAACACCTTGGCCACGTCGCGTCGCAGGTCATCATAGGCAAGCAGGCTGACAATGTCCGTCAACGGGCGACCCCGGTCGCTGTCCAGCAGGCTGAAGATGTCGGCCATCCCCGGCGTGAAGTTCTTGATCCGCAGGTTCTCGTCCAGAAAGATCGTCGCGATCTGCGTGCTGTCCAGCAGGTTCTGCAGATCGCTGTTCAGGTTGGAGAGAAGGTCGTTCTTGATCATCATCTCGGCGTTGACCGTCTGAAGCTCCTCGTTGATCGACTGCATTTCCTCCTTCGAGGTCTGCAGCTCCTCGTTGGTCGATTGCAGCTCCTCGTTGACCGATTGGTATTCCTCGGCCGAGGATCTCATTTCCTCGTTCGCGATTTCCAGATCGCTGATCGTCGCCTGCAATTGCTCCCGGACGGTGCGAAGCTCCTGCTCGGCGAGAAGAGCCTGCGGGCCTTGCTGGCTTCCCTCCGGCACGGTCTGCGATGGGTCCGCCGCCGCCCGGACCTCCTGGAACGCGATGGCATAAACCCCGTCACCGCCGGTGTTCGGGACCGGCTCGACGATGACGCTCAGCACCTGGTACTGGCCCTCGATCAGGACGGAGGCATCGGTCGCCACGCCTTCCCCGGTCTTCATGACGGATTGCAAGGCCGTGCGAACGGTGGTCCGCAAGTCCTTTCGCAGATTGGACAGAAGGCTCAGGCTTGCCGGACCTGCGGAGGGTTCCAGATACCGGGCCACCTCCCCACCGGAATAGCGCAGGATGCTGGTCTGACGGTCGACGACGATGAACGCGGGCGAGTGCTTTGCCAGAACCGCGCGAACCGCGCGATCGACCCGGTCCCCGGTTCCCCGGCCCGGTTCGCCGACAGAGCGGTTCTGGACCGGGACCTGGGGCGGCATCGGCATGGCCGGGAAGGCCGTATCCCCATCTTGCCGCTGGAAGATATGCGCCGCCTTGTCATGGACCGAGAAAAGCCGGGCATGCCCGCTCACGCCCTCCGATTGCCCGAGGAAAAGAAGGCCATCGGGCTTGAGGGCATAGTGGAACGTCCGCAGCACCCGATCCTGCAGGTCGCTGTCCAGATAGATCATCAGGTTGCGGCATGAAATCAGGTCCAGCTTGGAAAACGGCGGATCCTTCGCCACATTATGGACCGAAAAGACGCACATTTCCCGGATCTTCCGATTTGGATAATATCCGCCGCCCTCTTCGAAGAACCACTGCTCGAGCCGCTCCGGCGAGATGCCGAGCGTGCGTTGGTAGCGCCCGACCCTGGCAAACTCGATGGCCCGGTCATCGATGTCGGTGGCGAAGATCTGGACATCCAGGAAGGCGTTGCGGGCGTCGATCAGTTCGCGAATGATGATCGCGAGGCTGTAGACCTCTTCGCCCGTCGAACAGGCCGGGACCCAGACCCGCAAGGACCGGTTCCCCTCGCCGCGCTCGAGAATGGCGTTGATCGCCACCGACAGTCCGCGAAAGGCGTCAGCGTCACGAAAGAACTCGGTCACGCCGATGAGCATGTCCCGGAACAGCAGGTCTGGCTCGGCCGGGTCTTCCCTGAGAAGCGTGATATAGGCCGAAATCGTGTCGGCCTGCAGGACCTGCATGCGTCGCTGGATGCGGCGTGTGACCGTCTTGGTCTTGTACTTGGCAAAATCGTGTCCGGTCTTAGCGCGAAGGACGGCAAGGACGGTGGCCAACTCCTTTTCGGCGCCGATCAACGTGCCCTCGTCGTCCTTGTGATCACTCATCAGTGCCAGGTGATCGCGATAGTCGATCAGGCTGGCCGGCATGTCCTCGACCTGCATGATATAGTCGACATGGCCCGTCGCCGCCGCGCTTTGTGGCATGCCGGACATGGCATGATGGTCCAGTTCGGCCTGCGCGATCGTCAGCCCGCCGCTTTCCTTGACGGCGGCCAGTCCCGCGGACCCGTCGCTTCCCACGCCCGACAGGACGATCGAGACGGCATTGTCGCCCTGATCCCGGGCCAGGGAGGTGAAGAAGACGTCGATGGGACGACGGTGGGACCGCGCGGGCGCAGGTGTGTCGACAACAAGCCGACCATGCTTGATCGTCATGGTGGCATTCGGCGGAATGACATAAACGTGGTTCGGCTCGACCCGTATCCCGTTGCGCGCCTCGACCACAGGGATGGGCGATGTCCGGTCCAGGATTTCCGTCAGACTGCTCTTATGGTCGGGAGAAAGATGCTGAACCAGCACGAACGCCATGCCGCTATCCGGCGGCAGATGGGCGAAGAATGCGGTGAAAGCTTCAAGACCGCCAGCGGACGCACCGATCCCGACGATCAGACGAGGACGTCTGGCCCTTTCTGCCTCACCCGTCATTCCCAAAGTACCTCTCGCCCTAGAATTTTGTCTCCGCCTAATTGGGCTGGATCTGCTTTCCCAGTGTCGTATCGAGCGCAGCTCCTGCCCCAAGATGCTATACCTAAATGTCTGGCAGAAACGAGGGCAAGGGCCAACCTTTGTTGGTCTTGTGCCAAAGCAAGTGTCGATCTTCATGGTCGGGGCAGGCCGGTTCGAATGACCTTGCTGGCCTGGCGCGCCAATCGAGCCCCCGGTCCAGAGGATATCATCGTACCGGGCGGTACTCCCGGCAGCTATCTCGCCTCTTTCGAAGCCGGCCCGAACGCCACTTTTCGATGGTGTCCGAAGGAGAGGCATCCCGGTCTCTTGTCGAGTTGCGGGACAGTTCACCTGAGTGGCATCGCGCAGGTGCCAGTGCGAGATGGATTAGATCGTGATCGGCTGAGGCAGGCGGCTGCATCGATGCCTGTCCTGAAGGTGCGAGAAACAAGCAACCCGACGACGCTGCGGTCATGAGCAGGTGGCAAATACCATCGTCTGCAACCAGTCGCTCCATCCTGTCCTACAAGGCCAGCACCGCCAGTTCCGGCAATGAAAAGGTCAGTCGCAAGGGCCAGATCGCTGTCGCCCACGAAATTGCAGCCCGTGATCCCGAAGCCGCGCACCACTCCATGGTGCGCATGCTCGAGAAGAACCAGTCCTTCGCGCCTCTCCAATAGCCCCAAAGATTGGTGGCAGGGCTTGAGGCGATTTTCCCATCAGGGCACAAGCTGACTGGGCCGGAGCCCAGCTCCTGTGACATGCAACCACGTAGCACCCGGGCCCGTCCCTGCCTGTCCTCGGCAAGGACGGGTCCGGGCGCTTCAGCGGTCCGCGTCCATCTTGTGCAACTTCTCGACCCGGCGGCGGAAATCCTCGTCGGTCGAGAACTCTGCCGTTAGGTAGGAGTCGATCAGATCCAGCGCCAGCCAGGGTCCGACGATCTGCGCGCCGATGCACATGACGTTGACGTCGTCATGCTCGACGCATTGATGCGCCGAATGGATGTCATGGCAGACCGCTGCGCGGATCCCTCTGACCTTGTTGGCGGCAATGGACGCACCCACACCGGTGCCACAGACCAGCAGGCCGCGCTCGGCCCGGCCCTCGGCGACGGCACCCGTGACCAGCTGCGCGATGTCGGGAAAATCGACCGGTCGGTCATCGTGCGAGCCGACATCCTCGACCTCGTGGCCCAGCTTGCGGATGTGCTCCACGACCGTGGCCTTGAGCGGAAAGCCCGCGTGATCGGATCCGATGACAATGCGCATGTCTTTACCTTTCAGATGTTTCAACGAAGAAGACCGGGCAGCCACAGCACCAGGTCGGCAGAGAAGGTGATGATCGCCAGCGTCACCAGCAGCGGCACATAGAAGGGCAGCAATGCCCTCAGCAGCTGGCGCAGGGTGATCTTGGCGATGTCGCAGATCAGGAACAGCGACAGGCCCATCGGGGGGGTCAGCAGGCCCAGCATCAGGTTGAAGATCACGATGATCCCCAGATGCACGGGATCGACCCCGGCCAGGACCAGCGGGGGCGCGATGACCGGCACGACCAGCAGCGTGGCCGTGGTGCTGTCCAGGAACATGCCCGCGATGAAGAAGATCAGGTTGGCGATGATCAGCAGCGTGACGGGGCTGTCGGCGAATTGCAGGATCCAGCGGGCGAAGTCCTGCGGGATCTGCTCGACCGCCAGGATCCAGCCGAACAGCGAGGCGACGGCGACGATGATCAGGATCGCGCTGGTGCTGCGGACCGTCATCAGCATGGCGTTCCACAGATGCGCAAACGTGAGTTCGCGATAGAACAGGCTGCTGATCAGCAGGACATAGGCCACGGTGACGGCGGCGGCCTCGGTCGGGGTGAACAGGCCCAGAAGCATGCCCGCGATCATCAGCACGGGCGCGAACAGCGCCGGCAGCGCCGGCAGAAGGTCGGACCCGATCTCGCGCAGGGTCGGGGCCCGGTCGGCGCGCGGCATCTTGTGGACGATGGCCAGGACCGCGGCGGTGATCATCAGCAGCACGATGCAGATCAGCGCGGGCACGATCCCCGCCAGAAGCAACTGCACGATCGAGACGCTGGTGACCGAGCCATAGACGATCAGCGGGATGCTGGGCGGAAAGATCGGCCCCACCACGGCCGAGGCCGCCGTGACGGCCCCGGCAAAGGGGGCCGAGAAGCCGCGCTTGCGCATCGCCTCGATCTCGATCCGGCCCAGGCCGCCGACATCGGCCAGCGCCGCGCCGGACATTCCCGAGAAGATCAGGCTGGAGAAGATGTTGACCTGCGCCAGCCCGCCCGGCAGCCGACCGACCAGCGTGTCGGCAAAGCGGAAGATGCGATCGGTGACGCCGGCCAGGTTCATCAGATTGCCCACGAAGATGAAGATCGGCACGGCCACCAAGGGAAAGCTGTCCAGCGCATAGGTGATGCGCTGCGTCAGCAGGCCAAGCGGCAGCCCCTCGATCAGGACATAGCCGATGGCTGGGGTCAGGATCGCGTAGACAACCGGAAAGCCGAAGACGAACAGCACCAGGAACAGGGTGATCAGAGCAATTCCCATCAGAGCGCCACCGAGCCGTGACCGGTGTCGCGCCGGCGCAGCTGAACCAGATGCACCAGAAAGGCGCCCGCGAACCCGAAGGTCGTGGCGCCCATGAAGATCCAGAACGGGATCTTCAGCGTCGGCGTGGCGCCGCGCATGTTGCCCATGATGTTCTGGAACGCGACCCAGCCCAGAAAGCCGCAGGTGGCGATCCCGGCGGCCAGGATCACGAAGCGCAGTGCCCGGCCCACCCGCGTCGGCAGTGCGTCCAGCAGCTCGGACATGACGATGTTCTCGTGGCTGGCGGCGACCAGCGGATAGGCGACGAAGACCGTGCAGATCAGCAGAAAGCGGGTCAGTTCCTCGGCACCGACGATGGCCGAACCCAGGACCTCACGGGCGATGATCTGGATGAACGGCACCGCGACCAGCGCGGCCAGCAGCAGCACCGAGACGATTTCCAGTGGTTTGCGCATCATGGTTCCCCTTGGGTTGCGGCCGGCCCGAGGGCCGACCGGCTGCCCTTCACTCGATGGCCATGATCTGTTCGATATAGGGCTGATAGCTGGGGAAATCGCCGTTGATCTGCGCCAGCACGCGTTCGCGGAAGGCGTCGATGTCCAGCCCGTCCTCCTCGGTGACGACGGTCATCCCTGCCTCCTGCAACTCGGCCACCAGTTCGGCCTCGGACTCCTGCGCCCAGACCAGCGACTCCTCGGCCTTGGCGTCCAGCACTTCGGTGATCTGCGCCTGCGTCTCCTCGGACAGATCCTGCCAGACGCTCTCGTTGATGAAGACGGCCAGCACGGATTGCATGTGCCCGGTCATCGCGACGTGGCTCTGCACCTCGTGCAGGCTGTTCGAGGTGATCATCGTCAGCGGGTTTTCCTGCCCCACGACCAGGCCGGTCATCAGCGCGGTCGGCAGTTCGGCCACCTCGACCGGGGTGGGGGTGGCGCCAAAGCCCGTCACCATCGACACCCACAGGTCCAGCGGCACGGCGCGGAACGGCTTGCCGGCCAGATCGTCGGGCGACTTCACCTCGAAGTTGGACGAGATGTGGCGCGCGCCGCGATAGATGCGCCCGATGATCCGCACGCCGCCCTGTTCGACCAGCTGTTCGTTGATCTGCTGCAGGGCGGGCGAGGTCGCCGGATCGGTCGCGGCCAGAGCATGTGCCCCGTCGCGATAGATGAAGGGCGCGTTGAACACCGACACGTCGGGCACCATCTGCGCCAGCGAGGCGAAATCGTGATGCCCCATCTGGATCGAGCCCATCTGCACGCCGCCGACCATTTCCGACACGCCGCCCAGCTGGCTGGCGGGAAAGACCTGCACGCTCACGTCGCCGCCGGTGGCCTCGGAGATGTCTGCGGCGGCCTCCTCGGCATAGCGCGTCTGGATGTCCCCCTCGGCGCCCACATGGGCATAGCGCAGATCCTGCGCGATGGCGGGCATGGCGGTCAGCGCGATGGTTGCGGCGGCCAGCAGCCGTCCTGTCTTGATGAACATGGTTGTCCCCTCCCTGGGATGGTTCAGTTAATCTGTGGTGTGGCGGTGCCCCTGTAGGTCTCGATCAGGCTGCGGCGCCGCAGGTCGTCACCGATGGCAAAATGGTCGCGCAGCCGGCGGTCGGCCTGATCGGGGTCCCTGGCCACGATCGACAGGAACACCTCGCGATGGGCATCGACCAGAACCTTGACGATCTCGGGGTTCTTGTAGGTCGTCACCCGGCGCTGGACATGGCTGCGCTGCAGCAGTTCCGCCATGGCGCCGTAAAGCGTGGTCAGCGCGCGGCTGTGGCTGGCCGCGACGATGGACTGGTGGAACATGAAATCCGCCCGTCCCCCGGCCTCTGGGTCGTTCAGCGTGTCGATCAGCGTGCCCAGCCATTGCCCGATGCGCGCGAGATCGGCTTCGTTGGCGCGTTCGCAGGCCAACCTGATCGCCTGGCATTCGATCGCCATGCGGGCCTGCATGACGTCCTCCAGCACATCCTGTTCCTGCGACAGGCAGAAGGTGAAGAAATCCGACAGGACACGGATGTCGGCCTTGGCGATAAAGGTTCCGCTGCCCTGCCGGACGTTGAGGAACCCCAGCATCACCAGCGACTTCATGACCTCGCGCAGCAGTGGTCGTCCGACGTCGAGGTGAAGGGCCAGTTCGCGTTCCGACATGACCCGGTCGCCGACCTTCAGGTCACCCTTCAGGATGCGCTCCTTGAAATAGGACACGACCCGGTCCGAGCCGGTCTGCCGCATCTCGCTTTCAAGAACATTGACCATCACAGCTCCTCCAGGATGACTGCAAGGTTCCTACCATTGCCCGCATGAGGTCAACGAGGAGCTTCACTGGGGAAGGATGTTTTGCGTAAGCGCGGTGTGAAGTGGGTAAATCAGATAAGTAAAATTACGTTATATCAGTAAGTTATTGAATTCCGGTTCTGCAAGAAGGTTCGTTTGATTGGTAAGACCAATAATGGGGATTCACCCGCGTAGTTTCAGCTCGTGCATCGGGTAGTCCATCTGAGATCAGAGAAGCTTGCTGCGGAGACAGGCTCTCCGCCTGAGGCTCGCTGAACGACATCAACTGCCCAGATTGCAGAGCAAGATTGCCCTCGTGACCGGAGGGGCCCGCCGCGACGTCGCCTCCGAAGCCGATTGAGGGGCGACCGCGCGACCGTTCCCCCGGCTCGACCCTCTCATGAACAGCGCGGGCATCAAACGGGTTCAAGGAGCCGTTCGACGGGATGCTGCCCGCGCATGATCCCGAAAACGACTCCCTCGGCGACTGGCGCGCCGTTCACGCGGGGAACACGGATGGCACGTTTCTCAGCTGCCATCAGCTGTCGCGAGGATCTGGCCGAGGCGATCGCCGCCACCGGCGCCACGCTGCCTTCCATGCGATCGGCGGCGGCGAGATGACCAGCACGATCCTGAACGCGCTGGAGGCGGTCGCCGTGTGCCAGGCCGAGGACCGGCCTCTTGCCGTCCGCCCCGCCGTCCGTCCCTTGATACGGGAAGCGTTCCCGTCGGGGATGCGGCGGGGCGGCCTCACGCCCCGCCAGGGATCAGACCAGGAACAGGTCCTCGACCAGCGCGATGTTGCCCAGGATGATCGGCCCGGCGTTCTGCACGAAGATGGTGTCGCCATCGCCCTCGAGCGTGATCAGCAGGCCGCCATCCCGCACCGCGGAGGACCGGATGGTCGCGCCAGCTTCCAGCACGATGGTGTCCAGAGCGGCATTGTAGTCGGTGACCACGTCGCGGTCCCGGTTGCCGTCGCGCGCATCGGCGCCGAAGATGAACATGTCCTCGCCCAGGCCGCTCGTCAGCCGGTCGTTGCCAGTGCCACCGATGATCACGTCGTCGCCCTTGCCGCCGATCAGCCGGTCGTTGCCCTCGCCGCCAAGGATCAGGTCGTCCCCTGCGGTGCCGCGCAGGGTGTCATTGCCCGAGGTGCCGTCGATCAGGTTCAGGTCCCGCTCCGGGACGGGCAGGGTGACGCCGTCTTGGGTGAAGCCGACGTCGAACCAGGTCAGGTCGTGGTCCGTCGTCGTGAAGCTGTTGACCCGCGCCACGTCGAGGACCGACTTGCCCGCAGCGGCAAGGGCATCGGCGTCGAACAGGAAGGTGTTGGTGCCGATGCCGAAGGAGGAGGGCGAGCCGCCCGCGAACATCACCGCCTCGACCCCGGCCAGGGTGGTGCCGTCGGCGAAGGTGATATTGGCCTGAACCTCGATGTCCTGGGTTGCGACGGGTTGCGGACCGCCCCCGAGGATCCGGAGCCCGAGCGTGACGCCCTCGTTCGCGTCGTCTCCGCGGATCAGGTCGTCGTCGACCAGTGTCGCGATCCCGAGGTCGGTCTCCAGCGTGACGTTGAACGTCGGGTTGACGATGAAGCTCTGGCTGTTCTGCGAGAACCAGATGGCGGTCGTGGGGATGCCCTCGACCAGGTCCGGCACCGGTAATACGGGGTCGGGCAGGTCGCCC
The DNA here is from genome assembly GCF_005048225.1 of Paracoccus gahaiensis. Classification (GTDB taxonomy): domain Bacteria; phylum Pseudomonadota; class Alphaproteobacteria; order Rhodobacterales; family Rhodobacteraceae; genus Paracoccus; species Paracoccus gahaiensis. Next base: position 134,714 of record NZ_SUNI01000007.1, on the reverse strand, counting down.
CCGGCAAAGCCCAGGTCGGCCCAGGTCAGGTCGTGGTCCGTGGTCGTGAAGCTGATGACCCGCGCCACGTCGACGACCGTCTTGCCCGCGGCGGCCAGTGCATCGGCGTCGAACAGGAAGGTGCTTGTGCCGAGGCCGAAGGATGAGGACGTGGCGCTGTTGAACAGTACGCCCTTGACCCCGGTCAGGGTGGTGCCGTCCGCGAAGGCGATGCTGGTGAGGACCTCGGTCGGCTGCGTGGCAATCACCGGGTCACCATTGACGCCAACCCCGATCGTGGCCCCTTCGCCCGCATCGTTGCCGCGGATCAGGTCGTCGTCGACCAGTGTCGCGACCCCGATCCGGGCGTCGAGGAAGACGTTGAACGTGGGTTGTGCGATGAAGCTCTGGTTGTTCTGCGAAAAGAACATCGCCGTGGCCTCGGTGCTTTCCTCCGGCTCCGGCTCGGGCCGAGGCTCGGGTGCGGGCAGGTTGCCGCCGGAAAAGCCCAAATCGGACCAGTTCAGGTCGTGGTCGAACAGCGCAAAGCTGTTGACCCGTGCCACATCGCTGATCGACTTGCCGACCGCGGCCAGCGCGTCGCTGTCGAACAGGAAGTAGAAGTTTCCGCTGATGTTGAAGTTGTTGCCGTCCACCAGCGCCCTGACCCCGGTCAGGATGGTGCCGTCATCGAAGGTCAGGCTGGTCAGCACCTCCCTGTCCTGATCGAAGAAGCGCCGGAAGCCGCCACCGCGCTCCCGCCCGAACCCGAGGGTAACCGCCTCATCGGCATCGTCACCGCGCAGGAGGTCGCTGTCGACCAGCGTTGCCGTGCCCAGACCGGTGGTGATCCGGGAGGGGGACGCGGGGTTGACGAGAAAGCTTTTGCTGTTCTGAATGAAGTAGGATGTCGTGGCTGATGCGGACACTTTAACCTCCGTGTTCCCAGGTCAGGCGGAGAGTCATTCGGCCCATCAGAGGGGAAAGTTACACGCCCGCGATCACGTCTTCGTGTTAAGGATCGTGGCGGACAGGGCTCGCCTTTCTGAGAACCGCGATGACGGGCCGATCCGTGACTCCGGGCGCAGTCCGGAACCCCGAACACCCCATGCGGGGGGCTGCGGCGGTCCCGTCCGCCTCGCGACCATCGTCGTATATGACGCGGCCGGGCGCGCGCTAATCTGAGGTCATGTGGCGTCTTGTCCTGATCCTGCTCCTCGTGCTGGCGGCGCCCCTGCGGGCGCAGCCGATGGCCGATCATGTCGTGGCACCCTACGCCCTGGGCGCGCAGCTGACCGATCAGGGCGTCTGGAGCCTGCTGAACTCCGGGGGCGGCGAGGCGGGCTATATCTTCGAGACCGGTCCCCTGGCCCCCCTGCCGGGCTTTTCGGGGCAGCCCATCAACATCCTGGTCATGCTGGACCTGCAGGGCACCTTCATCGAGACCCGCCTTCTGGCCCATCACGAGCCGATCTTCGTCTCGGGCTTGGGCGAGGCGCCCCTGCGGCAGTTTCTGGCCCAGTATCGCGGCCATTCCATCCACGAGGCGCTGGTCGTGGGCAACCCCTACGGCGCCGGTCAGGGAAGCGATCTGGTCTATCTTCAGGGGGTGACCAAGGCCACGGCCTCGGTGCGGATCGCGCATGAGACGATCCTGGCCGCGACGCTGACGGTCGCGCGCGAGCGGATGCAGGGGTTGAAGGCCGGGCCGCCACCGCGTCCGGACCCGGACCATGACGAGGCCCTGGACTGGGCCGCGCTGCGGGATGAGGGGCTGGCCCGCCGCCTTCAGGTCACGAATGCCGAGATCGAGGCCGCCTTCGCCGGCACCCGGTGGGCGGGGGCCGATCCCGAGGCCCGCGACGATCCGCAGGGGCTGTATCTGGACCTGCTGGCCGTGGATCTGGGGCCACCGGCCATCGCGCGCGCGGTCCTTTCGCCCGACAGCCTGGCCGAGCTGGCCCGTCAGTCTGCCGTCGCGCCCGATGACGAATTCATCCTGCTGGTCGAGGCCGGGCGCCACGGGCTGGTCGGCCCGGATTTCATCCGCAACACCGCCCCCGATCTGCTGGGGGCGACGCAGGATGGGCTGCCTCTGGCCCTGCGCGACGCCGACATCCTGGCGGATCTGCATCCCGACCTGCCCGATCCGTGGCAGGAGGCCACCCGAATGATCCTGCGGCTGGACCGGCGCCTTGGCTTCGATCCGACCCGCGACTGGCAGCTGGTCCTGCGGGCGGAGCGCCAGCACGGCATGTTCCAGCCCGAGATCGGCAGCACCGACCTGTCGCTGACCATGTCCCTGCCAGAGCGGTTCTTCCTGGCCCCCTCGGGCACCGTGCAACGCCCAGCCTGGCGCGAGGCGATCGAGGCGCGGCGGATCGACCTGCTGATCCTGGGGCTGGGCCTGGCGGTTCTCTTCGCGCTGCTCTCGGCGCAGTCCCGGCTGGCAGCGCATCGCCACTATCCCGCGATCCGGCTGAGCATCCTTGCCGGGGTCATCGGCTTTCTCGGCTATTGGGGCCAGGGCCAGCTGTCCATCGTGACGCCCATCGCGGTGATCCGGGGGCTGACCCAGGGCGGCGGGCTGGCGGTGCTGCTCTATGATCCCTTCTCGCTAGTGGTCTGGGCCGCGGCGATCCTCGGGCTGGTCATCTGGGGGCGGGGGCTGTTCTGCGGCTGGCTGTGCCCCTATGGCGCGATGCAGGAATTCGCCCATCATGCCGGGCGCAGGCTGGGCCTGCCGGACTGGCGCCCGGCGCCCAGCTTCGCCCGGGCCGCCCTGTGGAGCGGCCCCATCGCCCTTGCCGGGCTTGTCGCGACCGCCTTCCTCTGGCCCGGCCATGCCGAGACCCTGGCCGAGATCGAGCCCTTCAAGACCGCCATCACCACGCATTTCATGCGCCCCTGGCCCTATGTGCTGTGGGCGGGGGGGTGGCTGGTGCTGTCGATGGTGTGGTTCAAGGGCTATTGCCGGTCGCTTTGCCCCTTGGGGGCGCTGATGCGGGCGGGCGATCTGCTGCGGCTGCGGCGCTGGATTCCCCGCAGGGCCGAATGCGGCAGCCCCTGCCAGCTGTGCCGGGTCCGCTGCCGCTATGACGCGATCGCGCCCCAGGGGCAGATCCGATATTCGGAATGCTTCCAATGCCTCGACTGCGTGACGATCCATGACGATCCCCGCCAATGCGTGCCACTGATCCTGGCAGTGCGGGCCAAGGGCAGAAGGCGCGCGGCATGACCACCCGGCGCCGCGTCCTGACCATCATGGCCGGGGCCGCGCTGGCCGGCCGGGCGGCGGGCGCGGCCGAATGGCAGGGCCGCGTCATGGGCGCCGAGGCGCGGCTGCTGATCCGCGCGGGACGTGCCTCGGACCAGGTCATGTCGGACCTGCACGCCCGCATCGCCCGGATCGAGGCGACCTTCTCGCTGCATGCGCCCTCCGAACTGTCGCGCCTGAACCGGCAGGGACATGTCGAGGCGTCCGGGCTGCTGCTGGACGCGCTGCACCTTGCCCGCCGGATGCACCGCGCCACGGGCGGCGCCTTCGATCCCGGGGTCCAGCCCCTGTGGCAGGCGCTGGCCCAGGGCACGGTCCCGGCGCGGGTCCTTCCGATGGCGGGCCTGCAGCGCCGGGGGCGGCATCTGCGTCTGGCGCCGGGACAGGCGCTGACGCTGAACGGTCTGGCACAGGGGCTGGCCACTGATCTGGTCGCGCAGGATCTGGCCCATCTGGGCGAGGTGCTGGTGGACATGGGCGAGACCTGCGCGCTGGGCGGAGATTTCCGGCTGGATCTGGAGGATCCTGCGGCGGGCAGCTTGGGCCAGGTCACGCTGCGGGCGGGCCGCGCCATCGCCACGACCTCGCCCGGCGCGCTGCTCTTTGCCTCGGGGGCCAGCCATGTCATCGGCCCGCACGGCCAGCCGCCGCTCTGGTCCAGCGTCACGGTCGAGGCGCCGACCGCGGCCCTGGCGGATGCCGCCTCGACCGCCTTCGCGCTGATGCCCGCACCGGCCATCCGCCGCGCGGCCCTTGGCCTCGGCCTGGGGCCGGTGCGGCTTGTCGATCCGCGGGGCGATCTGATCACCCTCTAGGCCCGTCCTCGCGCAGATCCTCCGCGCAAGGCCGAGGCGCGCCGGTCAGCGCAGGCCGGGCCTGTAGGTGGCGCCGTGGCGGGCATAGATCGCCGCCAGCCGGCCATCCTCGACCGCACGGCCAATGATGGCATCGACCTCGTAGGCCAGCGGGCGGTGCTGGGTCGAGACCGCCACGCCGATGGTCCAGGACGCGCGCTCCAGCCCCAGCAGAGGCGGGCTGTGAAGGCCGATGCCGGGCGCCGACAGCCCCTCCAGCTCGGTGATGGGCGCCATGACGGCCATCACCTCGCCCCCGGCCAGCGCGCCCATCGCGGCGGCGGTGCTGGGAAAGCGACGGATCTTGTCGGCTGCGGCCCCGATCACCCCGGTCAGGTAGAAGTCCGAGATCGAGTCGTTCTCGACCCCCACCGTGTCATAGCGGAAATAGGCGGGGACCGGCCCCTTGTCGGGATACTCGGACAGCGCATAGGCGATGGCCAAGCTTTCCTGGGCATAGATGCCGGTGAACACCACCTGATCCATCCGGCAGGACAGATCGACATCATAGGGGGCGTGCAGGAACAGGTTCGACACATGCCCGTCGACGACGGCGCCGCGCGTGACATAGTTCAGCATGTCCTGATCCAGCGTCTCGCCCGCCTGCACCAGACGCAGGCGGGCCTCGACGCCCAGCTCCTCGGCGATCAGGCGCGCCAGATCGACGTCGATGCCCACCGGCCCGGCCTCGCCCCCCTGGGACCAGGGGGGGAAATCCTCGTAGAGCGCGATCTCGATCCAGCCCTCCTCGACGATGCGGTCCAGCGACCGGCCCACATCCTGCGGAAAGGTGTTCTGCGGGCGAAGTTGCGGCACATGGCCCGCGCAGGTCGGGGCGGGCTGTGCCGCCGCCGCCGAAGGCGCCAGCGCAAGGATCAGCGCCAGAAGGGTCAGGCGCATCCGGCCCGCCTCAATGCGCCGCCGACAGGCCGATGGTCAGCAATTCGCCGGCCACCTTGCGGTCGTCGGGCGCCGCCGCCAGCGCTTCGGCCGCGCGCGACACCGCGCTGTCGGCCTTGGGCGCGCCCGAGGCCGTGGCGACCGTCGCGGCGATTTCGGCCAGCTCGGCCTGCAGGGCGGCGGCGTCCCCCTCGCCCAGGGCCAGCTGGTCGCGGATCTCGGCCAGACGGGCCGCGTGATCGTCCAGCGCGCCGTCCTCGGGGCGGGTTTCGACATAGGTGCGGATCGCCCATGCGGCCTTCTGGTCCAGCACACCTTCGAATCCGGGCATCTTCGTCACGCCGTCCTGCGTATAGCCCAAGCGGAAGCGTTCGGCATACCATTCGTCCCCATATTCCTCGGCTTCCAGATGGCGCAGGTCGGGGGCCAGCCCCCCGGAGACGGCACCCAGCCCATGGCAGCGGGCGCAGTTCTGGTTGTAGCCGCTATCCCCGATCTTGAGCGCCGCCAGCCACACCTCGTCGCCCACCAGTTCGGCCCGATAGGGGTTTTCGGTCAGCCATTCGTCGCCGATATCGGGCAGCGCCTCGGTGTTCACCGGTTGCGGCGCCACGTCGCCATGGGCCAGCAGCTGCACCGGGACGGCCATGCAGGCTGCGGCGACAATTCCGGTCAGGGCCTTCTGAAACTTGGTCGGCATGGGATGTCCTCCTTCACACGCACGCGTTTTTTCCGGGATATGGCCGATGCCGGCACAGCGGCAATTCGACCTTGGTCGCGACGTCAGTCTGCGGGGGCCGGACGCGCCGCGGCGCCCCAGGGATAGCGGCCGACCTTGACCGTGCGGATTGTCCGATGCGTCGCGACATCGAAGATGGTCACGTCGCCCGAGACGCCGTTGGTGGTGAACATCTGCGTGCCGTCCGGCGACAGGGCCATGTGCCAGACGCGGCGCCCCACGAGAATGTAGTCGATCACCTCGCGGCTGGCCGTGTCGATGACCGCGACATGGTCCGACGGACCCAGGGCCACGAAGATCTTGCTGGCATCGGGCGAGAATTTCATGCCCACGGGCTGCAGGCGTTCGGGGCGGATGCCGGGCAGCGAGAAGGCGATCTTCGCCAGCTCGGCGCGGCTGGCCACGTCGAACACCGTGACGGTGCCGCCGATTTCCGAGCTGACCCACATCTCGGTGCCATCGGGGGTGAATTCGACATGGCGGGGGCGCGCATCGACCAGCGAGTTGGCGACGATCTGATGCGTCTCGGTGTCGATCCAATGCGCCATGTTGGTGGTCTCCGAGGTCGTCACCTGCAGCCGCCCGTCAGGAGACATCCCCATCCCTTCGGGCTCGATCCCCACCGCGATCTGAGCCACGACGCCGCGGGTTTCGGTATCGACGACGGTGGTCAGGGCATCGTCCTCGTTCGCGATCCACAACATGCGGTCGTCCGGCGACAGCACGAACTGCTCGGGATCGGCGCCCGAGGGAAGGTCGTGCAGGATCTGCCCGGTCGCCGGGTCCATGACCTGCACCGCATTCGAATCCGAGGCGCAGATGTAGAGCCGCGTGTAGTCGCTGTTGAAGATGATGCCGCGCGGGCGCTGGCCGGTGGGATAGGTGGCGATCACCTCCAGCGTCGCCACGTCGATGACGCTGAGCGTGTCGTCCAGCTCGTTCGACACCCAGATCTGGTCGGCCCGCGCCGGAAGGGCTGCCCATGACAGGGTCAGGGCGATGGCGGTGGCGATGGCGGGGGCGGGGGCAAGGTGGCGGATCATCCGTTCTCTCCGAATTGGGTGCAGGCGGTGTCGGGGCGGTCCTGGCCGAGCGTGTCCAGTTCGGAAAACTCGTGCAGGAACCCCTCCAGCGGGGCGGTCATCACGACGGCGCGGTCGGTCACCAGCGGCACGGGCTGGCGCAGCTGGCCGTCCCAGTCCCGGAACGACAGCGGCGTGCCCAGAAAGCCCGACAGCCGGAACCGGTCGGACAGCAGGAAGGCCCGCATCGCCGCCGGATCGGCATCCCGCGTGCGGGTCACCACCTCGCCGATCGAGGCCAGCGCGGCCCAGGCCGCGAAATCCGTCGCCCGCATCTCGCGCCCGGCGAGGTCGCGGAACCGGCCCTGCAGCTGCGCGGCGCCCCAGTTCTCGACCACGCCGGAAAACCCGAGCGCCATGATCCCCTCGGAGCCCGCCACAGGACGCGGCACCCAGCTGTTGTAGGGGATGTAGCGGCCGAAATCGCCGCGCTCGTCGGCCACGAACAGCAGGTCGTGATCGGGCAGGTCCTGCGTGAAGGCGGGGATCTCCTCCGAGGCGACGCGGCGCATGTCGGCGTCGAAGGCCCAGGCCCGGGCACCGGCGATGGTCAGCCCGAACTTGACCGCCGCGCGGCGGATCGCCTCGGCGAAGGCCGCATCCTCGGGGTTGGGGCCCTCCAGCAGGGCGATCGTGGTCCAGCGCTTCTTCAGGGCGAACTGCGCCAGTGCATCGGCCCGCATTGCCAGGCTGGGCGTGGTGTGCAGCAGGTTCGCGCGGCAGTCCGCTCCGCGCAGGGCGTCATGATCGACGGCGATGTTGAAGATGACCGCATCGGCGGCCTCGGGCAGATCGGCCAGCGCCAGCAGGTCCTCGGCGGGTGCCTTGACCACCAGCAGCCGCGCGCCCTCGGCCAGCAAGGCCTGCATCGCCGCAAGGAAGGGCGCCTCGGGGGCGACCCGCGTCTGGGTCAGCTGATAATCGTCGCCCATGAAGCCGCCCGTCGTACGGATGTCGGCCAGCCCAAGGGCCGCGCCAGCCAGCCCCAGATCGTCGGGCGCGGCAATGAGGTTCGACAGGATCGGCGGCGGCACGACCTGACGGTCGATCACGTCGATGCGGATCGTCTCGGCCCCTGCGGCGCCCGACAGCAGCGAAGCGGCGCCAAGCGCGATTGCGGATAAGATGCGCATCCTGTCGTCTCCGGTTTCCGGGACGAGCATTGGGGAAAGCCGCCTTGCGCGGAAATACGACCATGGTCGAATTCCCGCGCGGGTCCGGCGGCCCGATACTGGCGTGATCCCGCGTCAAAGGACATGCGACATGCGCCCCTCGCTGATCTGCGCCCTGCTGGGCGCGCTGTGCCTGTCGGGCGCCGCTCTGGCCGACGAGACCCCCGACGCCTGGGGCGATCTGAACCCCGACGAGCTGACCTGGCAGCGCGCGATGCGCGATGCCGACCGGGGCGAGACCTCGATGATGACCTGCGCCATGGGCTACATGATCACCAAGAGCGGCCGCCACGGTCCCGCGCGCGCACTGTTCGAGCGCTGCGCCGCGGACGGCTGGACGGGCACGATGACCTGGATGGGCCAGCTCGAGGAAAACGGGCTGGGGGCGCCCCGCAATTCCGCCCGCGCCGCCGACTGGGATCGCCGGGCGGCCGAGGCGGGCGATCCGGTGGGCCAGTTCAATCATGGCCTGGGCCTTCTGCGCGGCCATGGCACCGGCTTCGATGCCGAGGCGGGACGGCAGATGATCGACCGCGCCGCCCGCGCGGGCCTGCCGGTGGCGCGCCGCCTGCAGGAGGCGGGCTATGACCCCCGCGCCGTCACCCCCGATGCCGACGAAACCCGCTATCAGCCGATGTTCTGAGGTCGTGGTTCCGACACCGGCGTTCAACCACCGGCATTCGACCAATGGACAATATACGCCCGATGCGCGCGGCCCATACTCCGCAGTGATGCCTCTGGCCAGCCCTGGCCGCCGGGGCCGGATTGAGCGGAGGAGAGAAAAATGAACAGATTCGTGCTTGCGACGGTGCTTGCCATGACCGGGGCCCTGAGCGGGGCCGCCACCTCGGCCCTGGCTGCCGTCACCGAAGAGGACCTCGCCCGCGACCAGGAGACCGGCGCCGACGTCCTGACCAACGGCATGGGCCGCGACCTGCAGCGCTTCAGCCCGCTGACCATCCTGAACCGGGACAATGTGGCGGACATGGTCCCGGCCTGGGCCTTCTCGTTCGGGGGCGAAAAGCAGCGCGGTCAGGAAAGCCAGCCGCTGATCCATGACGGCGTGATGTATGTCACCGCCTCGTATTCGCGGATCTATGCCGTCGACGTGAAGACGGGGCGCGAGATCTGGCAATATGACGCCCGCCTGCCCGAGGGCATCCTGCCCTGCTGCGACGTGGTGAACCGGGGCGGCGCCATCTATGGCGACAACATCTATTTCGGCACGCTGGACGCGCGCATCGTGGCGCTGGACCTGAAGACCGGCGACGTGAAATGGAACAAGAAGATCGCCGAATACAAGGAGGGCTATTCCTACACCGCCGCGCCCCTGATCGTGAACGGTCTGGTCATCACGGGCAATTCCGGCGGCGAGTTCGGGATCGTGGGCGAGGTGCAGGCCCGGGATGCCGAAACCGGCGAGACGGTCTGGACCCGCCCGGTGATCGAGGGGCACATGGGCACGCTGAACGGCGCCGAAAGCACCATGACGGGCGTGCTGAACGCCACCTGGCCCGGCGACATGTGGCAGACCGGCGGCGGCGCGACCTGGCTGGGCGGGTCCTATGACGCCCAGACCGACACGCTGGTCTTCGGCACCGGCAACCCCGCGCCCTGGAACAGCCATCTTCGCAATGCGGGCGCGCCGGTCGAGGGCAATACCGGCGACAACCTCTATGCCGCCTCGCGCCTCGGCATCGATCCGGCCACCGGCGAGATCAAGTGGCATTTCCAGTCCACCCCGCGCGAGGGCTGGGATTTCGACGGCGTCAACGAGGTCGTCAGCTATACCGATCGCGACGGCAACATGCGCTATGGCACGGCGGATCGGAACGGGTTCTTCTATGTCCTGAACCGCGAGGACGGCGCTTTCGTCGCCGCCCATCCCTTCGTCAAGGACATCAACTGGGCCTCGGGCATCGACGAGACGGGCCGCCCGATCTACAACGAGGAGAACCGCCCCGGCGCCATGAACGAGGCCAACGAGGGCGGCAAGGGTCAGCAGGTCTTTTCCGTGCCCTCGTTCCTTGGCGGCAAGAACTGGCAGCCGATGGCCTACAGCCAGAATACCGGCTTGTTCTACATCCCCTCGAACGAATGGGGCATGGACATCTGGAACGAGCCGATCAGCTACAAGAAAGGCGCGGCCTATCTGGGCGCGGGCTTCACCATCAAGCCGATCTTCGAGGATCACATCGGCTCGCTTAAGGCGATGGACCCCACCACCGGCGAGGTGCGGTGGGAATACAAGAACGAGGCGCCGCTCTGGGCGGGGGTGATGACCACGGCGGGCGGTCTGGTCTTCACGGGCACCCCCGAGGGCGAATTCATCGCGCTGGACGACAGCACCGGCGAGGTGTTGTGGACGTTCCAGACGGGATCGGGCATCGTCGGTCAGCCGATCACCTGGGAACAGGAGGGTGAGCAGTTCGTCTCGATCGTCTCGGGCTGGGGCGGCGCCGTGCCGCTCTGGGGGGGCGAGGTGGCCAAGAAGGTCAACTATCTCAATCAGGGGGGCATGGTCTGGACGTTCAAGCTGCCCAAGCAGATGGCATCGAACTGATCGGGACCGGTGCGGAACCAGGGATGCGCGGGACGACCGCGCCTTCCCCTCGGATCGCGGCATCCCCGCCTTGCCTGCAGGCCGGCGCGCCCCGGACGGCGCGCCGGCAGGACGACGCATTCCATTTCCGCAAAGGTCAGGCCATGGCACATCCCCCGCAGTCCGAACCCGGCGAGGCGGTCCAGCCCCCTGAGCCCGGCTTTCGCACCGCGCTGATCGTCGAGGATCACCCCCTGTTCGGGGACGCGCTGGCCATGACGCTGCTATCGGTCTCGGGGATTCGCGACGTGACCCATGCCGAGACCCTTGCCCAGGCAAGCGGGTATCTGAAGCAGGACCGGCAGTTCGACGTGATCCTGCTGGATCTGAACCTGCCGGATGTGGACGGGCTGGAGGGGTTGTTGCACCTGCGTCGCCTGGCACCGCGCGTTCCCGTGCTGCTGGTGACATCGGTCAACGAGACGCGCGTGATCCGTGCCGCGCTGGCCGGGGGCGCGGCGGGGTTCGTGCCCAAGCATTCGCGTCGCGAGGTGTTCCGCGCGGCCTTCGAGGCGCTGGACGCGGGCGAGATATTTGCCCCAGACCTGCCCCAGGACGATCTGGCGGGCGCGGCACTCTGCCCTGAAAGCTCGGCCGAGACGGTGATCCGGCGCCTGGCGCAGCTGACCCGGCAGCAGGCCCGCATCCTGGACCTGATCTGCGAGGGCCGCATGAACAAGCAGATCGCCCATGACCTGTCGATCGCGGAAACCACGGTCAAGGCGCATGTCACCGCGATCATGCGAAAGATGGGTGTGTCATCGCGCACGCAGGCGGTACTGATGGCGCAGCATTCCAGGGTCACGGAGCGATTGCACGATGCCGCCGGAGGATCACACTAGCCCGCGCCGAGCCTCGGTCCCGCTCGACCAGCCCGATCCGGTCGCGACCCTGTCCGCCCGGCTGGGGCATGGGCCGTTCGCGCTGGTCCTGCTGTTCGTGGGAACCGGGGCCGACCTGCCAACTCTTCTGGCGCGTGCGGCCCAGCATCTGGGCCCCTGCGCCGTGGCCGGCTGCACGACCGCCGGCGAGATCGACGGGACCGGCTATGGCGATCGCAGCCTGGTCGGGGTGGCCTTTCCGGCCAGCGGCTTTGCCGCCGAGACGGTCCTGATCGACCCCATCGACACGATCGAGCAGCGCAGCATGATCGCGCGCCTGCAGCAACTGCGCCAGCGGCTTCGCGCCCATGCCGAGCGGTTTCCCCACGAGCTGGCCGTGCTGCTGGTCGACGGGCTGTCGGGGCGCGAGGAACACCTGATCGCCTCGCTGGCGGGCGGGCTGGGGCCGGTGCCCACGATCGGATGTTCGGCCGGGGATGGCCGCGCGTTCCGCCGCACGCAGGTCTTCTCGGGCCTCGTGCTGCGCGATCACGCGGCGGCGGTGCTGTGCCTGCTGCGATCCCGGATGCCGCTGCAGACCTTCTCGTTCAATTCCTCGCCGCCGTCGCGCACGCAGATGGTGGTCACCCGCGCCGATCCGGTGCGCCGCATCGTGCTGCGCATCAATGACGAGCCGGCGGCGGTCGAATATGCGCGCCTGCTGGGTTGCCCGCTGGACAGCCTGGACACCTGCATGTTCGCCAGCCGACCAGTTCTGGTGCGCGTGGGCGGGCGGCATTTCGTCCGCTCGATCCGCGATGTGGGCCCGGACAATGCGCTGGTCTTCTTCGGGGCGGTGGCCGAAGGCATGGTGCTGACCCTGGCCGAGCCGGCCGATATCGTGGGGGATCTGTCGCGATCGCTGGACCGGCTGGCCGCAGGGGGCGCGCCGCGCCTGATCCTGGGCTTCGAGTGCATCTTTCGCCGCATCGACGCCGAGAACCGCCAGAAGACGCACGAGGTCTCGGACCTTCTGGCCCGGCACAATGTGGTGGGCTTCTCGACCTATGGGGAACAGATCGGCATGCTGCATGTGAACCAGACGCTGACGGGCGTGGCCTTCTATGACCCCGAGCCCGTGTCGTGACCGATGCTGCGCGCCCCGAGCTGCCCGCCGATATCGACCGGATGCTGTCGGCATCGACCGATCCCGCACGCCGGCACGACAAGCTGGTGATGATCGCGCAATCGCTGATCCGCCATATCGAGGACCCGCCCGAAGACCACGGGGTCGGCTATGCCCAGTTCCAGCGCGCGGCCGTGCTGGAGGAGGAGGTGCGCGCCCGCACCTTCGATCTGGAACATGCGCTGGACCTGCTGAACGCCTCGAACGCGCGGCTGTCCCAGGCCTATCACGAAAAGGATGTCGCGCGGCGCAACCTGTCCTCGGCCATCGAGGCCGTGCAGGAGGGGTTCGCCCTGTTCGACGCGCAGGACGTGCTGATCATGTGCAACGCGCGCTTCAACGCGCTTCTGCCCGACATCCGGGACCGTCTGGCGCCCGGCCTCAAATTCGAGGATTATCTGGCCCTCGCCGCAAGCTCGCGCCACCTTGTCCTTCCCGAGGCGATGACCCGGGAGGCCTGGATCGAGATGCGCCGCCGCGGCCATCACGAGCGCCATTTCATCGCCACGCAGGGCATGGCCGACGGGCGCCTGGTGCAGGTCTCGGAACAGCGCACCTCGGATGGCAGCACGGCGATCCTTCAGACCGAGGTCACCGACCTGATCCGCGCCGAGCGGGCCGAGCGCGGGCGCATGCTCGACGGGCAGGCCGCGATCCTTCAGGCGACGCTGGAACATCTGCCTTTGGGGGTGTGCCTGTTCGATTCCGGGCTGCGCCTTCTGGGCTGGAACAGCAACCTGTCCCAGATGCTGGCCCTGCCGCTGACCCGGCTGCGGCGCGGCATCCATTTCGACGAGATCTTCCACCAGCTGCGCAGCCAGTTCGCCTTTCCGGCCCGACAGGGGGCCAATCAGATGTCGGACTGGGTCCGCTCGGTCCGCCGCAAGACCAGGTTCAGCGTCGAGGTCAACCGCGAGGGCGGTGACGATGGCGGGCGCACCCTGACGATCCTGGCCCGGGAAATCCCCGAGGGCGGCTTCGTGCTGTCCATCGACGACATCACCGACCACACGCGCGCCCTGCAATCGGTCAGCCGCGCCAACGAGATGCTGGAGACGCGCGTGACCGAGCGCACGCTGGAGCTGGAGGATGCCTTGGCGCGGGCCGAGCGGGCAAATTCCTCGCGCGCGCGCTTCGTCGCGGCGGTGGGTCACGACCTGATGCAACCCCTGTCGGCGGCGACGCTGTATGTGGGCTCGCTGTTCGAGGATGTCGCGCAGCCGGGGCCGCGCGGCAAGCTGGACAAGATCCAGCGCTCGCTGGATTCGGTCAGCGGCTTGATCGAGGCGCTGCTGGACATCTCGCGGCTGGAGGCGGGCGAGGCCGCGCTGACCGTCGAGCCGATCGCCCTGGCCCCGATCTTCGAGCAGCTGCGCGAGGAGTTCACCCCGGTCGCCGAACAGAAGGGCCTGACCCTGATCTTTCGCCCGGTCCGGGCGACGGTGGTGTCGGACCGCAGCTATCTGCGCCGCATCCTGCAGAACCTGATTTCGAACGCGATCCGCTATACCGATCGGGGCAGGGTGCTGGTCGTCGCGCGCAAGCGCCCCAACCGGTTGCTAATCCAGGTGCGCGATACCGGGCGCGGGATCGCGGCGAAGGATCACGAGATCATCTATGCCGAGTTCAAGCGGCTGGATGCCAAGGCGTCGGCGGCCGAGGGGCTGGGGCTGGGACTGGCGATCGTCGAACGCGCCACGGCTCTGCTGGGGCATCAGCTGTCGCTGCGCTCGGCCCCCGGCTGCGGCTCGACGTTTTCAGTGGAGATGGTCACCACCCAGGAGACGGGCGGCGAGGGCCGGGCCGGGCCGGCCGCGCCACGCCCGCGCCGGGACGGTCGCCCCGAGCTGACCGCCCTGATCGTCGAGAACGATGCCGAGATGGCGCTGGCCCTGTCCCAGCTTCTGGAACAATGGGGCGTGAATGTCCTGGAGGTCTGCTCGGGCGAGGAGGCGGTGGCGCTGTTGCAGGACACCGGTGTCGAGCCCGAGATCTGCCTCGTCGATTATCAGCTGGGCACCGGGATGGACGGGCTGACCTGCCTGGCGGCCATCCGCCTTCTGCTGCCGGCAAGCTGCGCGCAATGCCTGATGACGGCCGACCGGTCGGATGCGCTGCAATCCGGGGCGGCCAGTCTGGGGGTCGAGGTGATCACCAAGCCGATCCTGCCGGCCACCCTGGCCCAGGTGGTGATGTCAGCCCGGCGGTTGGTCAGGTAAGCAGCACCCCCCGGCGGGCGGGATATGACGCTCAGCCCGCCTCCGAGGTGACGATCCGGATCAGGTCGCCAAGGCGGCGCGCCCCGGTCTTGGCAATGGCCGCCTTGATCTGGTTGCGCACCGTATGCAGGCTGATCCCGCGATCGCGGGCAATTTCAGGGGCCGAGGCGCCTCCGGCGGCGGCCAATGCGATCCGGGCCTCGGCTGCGGTCAGGCCGAATTTCCGGCGCAGCCTTTGGTCGGGGGCTTCCGGCACCGTGTCGGGCTGAAAGATCAGGCCCAGGCAAGGCCTGTCCGTCGCCGGGGTGGCCTGGACGGGCGGGTGAAACCGGGCATCCTCGGGCACCGCGATTGCTCTGCCCTGCCAGCCGCCCTCGCGGCAGACGGGCGGGACCGGCTCGCCGCGCGGCGGCCTGGCAAGCGCCTCCAGCCAGTCCTGCATCCGGGGCGTGGTCATGCGGAACCGCCCGGAAGGGCCGATGTGGAATGGGACCAGGGCTGCATCCCCGGGTTCCACCAGAAGGGCATGGTGGCGGGCATCCAGAACGACGAACATCGCGCCGTCGGGGACGCCGGCCTCCAGCAGGGCAATGCGCGTGGTATAGCGTCGCAGGATCGCGGTGACCTCCAGCGCGTGACGCAGATGCGCGGTCAGATGATCCAGCAGATGCAGCAGCGCGTCCTCGACCCGGTCCCGGTCCCGTTCGCGCTGGCGCACATTCGCCGCCAGACAGACGTGGCGCCCCTCACCCACGGCAAGGCGCAGGCCGACACCGCCGCGCATGTCGTCCTGCGGCCGGATCCGGTCGTGACAGACCTCGGTCTGCATCAGATCCTCATCCGCGATCATCCCCGCCGAGCGCAGCGGCTGATCGACAGGCATCGCCGCAAAGCGGCGGGCCCAGGGGTTGAGAGCACCGTCATGCGCGATGAAGCTGTCGCCGGAGGCCGGGTCGAAGCTGCCATGCAGGGCGGGCAACTGGATGTTCTGCGACCCGTCCGCATCGACACCAAAGGCGGCGATGCGCGCCCCGCCCGATGCACGCTCCAGCTCCAGGATGACATCCTGCCATGCCCGGGGATCCAGGGCGGCGCGGTGCACGGCGGACAGAAGGCGCGGATCGGGGATCAACGGCAATTCCTTTCCAGAACAGGACGCTGCTCCACTCTTCCTGCAGGAGAGTCGCGCCGTCAACATGCATGACGGGCGCGACGGGGGCCGGGGGTCCGTCTGCCCGAAAGCTGCACATCGAGGCGTGAAATATTTGTTAATCCATGACCTGAAGTGGTCATGCCGAAGCGCCTGATCTGGTCAATCCTGCCGATGCAACCGGACCGCGATGCGACTCAGCCGCATCGCCCTTGGCCGGACGATCAGGTCAGCACGAGAGGACACCCGCATGGCACTTCGCGACGGCACCCCAAACAACGATACCCTGGTGGGCACCAGTGGCGCCGACACGATCAACGGATACGAGGGCGATGACAGCCTGACGGGGCTGGCGGGCAACGATCTGATCGATGGAGGATCGGGCAACAATGTCATGTCGGGCGGCGCCGGACGGGATACCATTTATGGCTATGACGGCAATGACACCATCGACGGCGGGGACGGAGCCGATAGCATCTATACCGGCGAGGGTAACAATCTCGTCGATGCGGGGACTGATGCTAGCGACGATACCGTCTTCGGCGGATCTGGAAATGACACCATAGACGCGGGCGCAGGCGACGATCAGATCTTTGCCGGTGACGGCGCGAACTTGGTCACCCTGGGGGATGGCGACGATTATGCCTCTGCCGGATCGGGCGATGACACGATCGATGGCGGGAACGGCAACGACACCATCGAGGCAGGCGACGGCGACAACCGCATCTACGCCGGAACCGACGACGGCTCCGACAGCGTCACGACCGGTGACGGAGACGATCTGGTCGAATTGGGAGACGGCGACAATACCGCCTCGACCGGGGGCGGCAACGATACCATTCTGGCCGGGTCGGGGAATGACACCCTGGACGCCGGCGATGGCGACGATCTGGTGACGGCGGGGGAGGGTGACAACAACATCACAAGCACGGGCGGGAACGACACGATCACGGCAGGCTCTGGCAATGATGCGATCTTTGGCTATGACGGAACGCTGTCGATTGATGCGGGCGACGGCGACAACTACGTCTACACCAATAGTTCCGGTTCTGTGGTTATCCTGACCGGATCGGGAGACGACCAGATCACTGCCTATGGCGACGGTAACGATTCAATAAACTCTGGTGCCGGAAACGATCAGATCTGGCTGGAGGGGGGCAATGACACGATCGATGCCGGGGATGGGGCAGATTTCGTCTATGTCTATACGACCGGCAACAAGCTGATCGACGCAGGCGCGGGCGACGATCAGGTCAATGCAAGCACAGGCAACGACACCATCTTCGGCGGCGACGGGGCCGATTACATCGATGCGGGCGATGGCGACAACCTTGTCGACGGAGGCACCGACGGTGCGAACGATACCGTCAATGCCGGGTCCGGCAATGACACGATCACGACCGGCGCAGGCGACGATAATGTATTTGCCGGCGACGGCGCGAACCTGGTCACCTTGGGGGACGGCAACGATAATGCCTCTGCCGGATCGGGCGATGACACCATCTATGGCGGCAATGGCAGCGACACCATCGACGCAGGCGGAGGCGATAACCGCATCTTTGCCGGGACCGATGGCAGCGCCGACAGCGTCACGACCGGCGATGGCGACGATCTGGTCGAGTTGGGAGAGGGCGACAATTATGCCTCGACCGCGGGCGGCAGCGATACCATCCTCGCCGGGTCGGGCAATGACACCCTCTATGCCGGCGATGGCGACGATCTGGTGACGGCGGGCGAGGGGGACAACTACATTACGCTCGATGGCGGCAACGATACGGTGACCGCGGGGTCCGGCGATGACAGCATCTCTGGCGGCAGCGGGACCAATGTCATTGATGCAGGAGATGGCAACAACAATGTCACTACCGACGGCGACTCGTCCTCGAATATTCTGACCGGGTCCGGAAATGACACGATTACCGCTTACGGGAATGGTGACGATTCGATCTCGTCCGGCGCGGGCGATGATCGGATCGAGCTTTATGACGGCAATGACACGGTCGATGCCGGGGATGGGGCGGATACGATCTATTCCTACGGCACCGGCGACAAGCTGATCGACGCGGGCGCGGGGGACGATGTGGTCTATGCCTATGGCGAGGGCAACGACACCATCGACGGAGGGGGCGGGGACGATTACCTTTACGGCGGCGCCGGCGCCGATCTGTTCATTGCCAGCGATGGCCATGACACCATCGACGGCTTCACCCCGTCCGAGGACAGGATCAACCTCTCGGCCTTTTACAACGAGACGACGCTGGCCGCCCACAATGCCGCCAACGCCACTGAATACGACAGCCCGATCGACTGGCTGCGTGCCGATCTGGCCGTTGACGGGATCCTGACCCTGGGCGAGGATCAGTCACTGCAGCTCAACGGCGTCGATCCGCAGGATCTGAACGCGGGCAATGTGCTGTGCTTCTCGGACGAGGTGATGATCGCGACCGACTGCGGCGAGCGGCGCTGCGGCGATCTGCGGGTCGGCGACCTGGTGCGGACCAAGGATGCCGGTCTGCAGCCGATCCGCTGGATCAACGCGCGGCATCTGTCCGCCGCCGACTTGCAGCAGTTTCCCAACATGCACCCGATCCGCATCCGTCAGGGCGCCCTGGGACAGGGCCTGCCCGACCGCGATCTGGTCGTCTCGCCCCAGCACCGGCTGGTCGTGCGCTCGCGCATCGTGACGCGGATGTTCGGTGCGGGGGACGTGCTGGTCGCGGCCAAGCATCTTCTGCAGATGGATGGGATCGAGATCGCGCAGGATCTGACCTCGGTCGTCTATGTCCACATGCTGTTCGACAGCCATCAGATCGTCTTCGCGAACGGTGCCGAGGCCGAGAGCCTGTTCACCGGCGATCAGGCGCTGTCGATGATGGGTGCCGAAAGCCGGCGCGAGGTGCTGGCGCTGTTCCCCGCGCTCGACACGCCCGAGCCGCCCTTGCCCGCGCGCCCGTTGGTCGGCGGCAGGCAGGGCCGGACCCTGGCCGCGCGTCACCAGCGCAACCAGGTCGCCCTTCTGGCGAACTGACGGAACGGCGCGGGCGATCGTCGGATCCGAAGGCGTTCCCTGGCCACCGCCCGAGCCGGCATTGGGATGTCGGGGATCACGCCGTCAGGCGCAGCCAAGATGGCTGGGGGGCGGGTCCCCCAAAGATGCGGCGCAGGACCGAGCGGGGGCGGGTCTGCGCCAGCAGCGCATCGCGCATCCGCTTGCCCCCGGGCCAGGGACCGAAGCCCGAGGCGGCGTCGACATGCCCGGCATGGCCCAGGTCATAGAGCTCCGCCCCCCAGCTTTCGGCCAGATCGCGGCTGGTGTCGAAGCTCATCCACGGGTCGTTGCGGCTGGCCACGACCAGCGTCGGCACATCGAAGCGCTCGCGCGGCAGGGCGCCGAAGCAGCGGATGCGCTCCGAGGACAAGGGGGTGGCGGAGAGCGGGTCGGCCGGGGCGACCAGCAGGGCGGCGCGCACCCGCAGTCCCGGCCAGCGCGCCAGCAGATGGGCAATGGTGACCGCGCCGAGCGAATGGCCGACTAGGATGCAGTCGGGATGGGTCATGACATGGACGGCCAGCGTCGCCTCCCACAGTTCGCGGACGGGGCAGGTGGTGTCGCCCATGTCCAGCAGCATCGCGTTCGGATCGGTGCGGGCCCACCAGTCCTGCCAATGGGGCGAGGGCGAGCCGTCGAGGCCGGGGACGATCAGGGTCTTGGTCATCTTCATCTCCTCGTCGAGCGTATAGCTGCGAGCTTTGTCGTGCAGGTGAGGGAAAACAGGTCTTCAGCGGCACAGATCAGAACGCAATGAGCAGCCCCGTCACCCACAGCACCAGGCTGGTGGCGATGGCCACGGGGATGATCGGCGCGGCGCCGGTGGCGGTCTGGTTCGCCTGGCTGCGGCGCAGATAGGCTTCGGTCTGAATGTCGAACATGGGATCCTCCAGGTCGTCAGGTTATTCACCTATAACCCTACAGGGTTGGTCGTGTATTGCGAGTCCAAAGATCGCCTCCGAAAGAGAACGGGGTTCTACCGGTCGCGGGTGTTGACGGGATAGGCGGTCGTGTGGCGCAGGGTGTCGATGGCGAAATGCGAGGTGACGTTCCTGATCGCCACCGCATCGGTCAGCGCCTTGTAGACGCGGGTGAAGGCGGCCATGTCGGGCACCACGACGCGCAGCAGATAGTCGATATCGCCGGCCATGCGCCAGGCCTCCATCACTTCGGGCAGGGCGTCCAGCGCGCGGGCGAAGGCCTCGCGCCAGTCGGTGCCGTGATCGGCCGCCTCGATGCCCACGAAGACGGTCAGCCCGAAGCCCAGCTTGGCCGGGTCGGCCAGCGCCACGCGGCGGGTCAGCACGCCGGCGGCCTCCAGCTTCTGGATGCGCTTCCAGCAGGGGGTCTGGGACAGGCCGACCTTGTCGGCGATCCGGGCGATGGGGGTGGTCGCATCCTCCATCAACGATGCGACGATCTTGCGGTCGATCAGGTCCAGAGGGGCAGGGAGGGGTGCGGGATGAGTCATCGGGGCGATTCCTTTCCCCCGCAGGATGCCGTAATAAAATATAAAGTCTACCGCTATTGTCGTTATTTGGTGGCCCGTCGCCCCTGCGCCCCGGTCCCGGCAAAACCCGCGCCGCCATGTCGTCTTTTCTTTCGCGCGCGGGCGATATGCCTTATAGCCGGATGACACCATGGCATCCGGGGCGCGCGCGATGATCACGCAGAAGATGAAATACGCGCTGAAAGCCCTGCTTGTGCTGGGCGACGAGGCCCGCCGCGAGCGCCCCGAGGCGCTGACCATCGAGGCCATCGCCAAGCGCTCCGGCACCCCCAAGCGCTTCCTGGAACAGATCCTGCTCGAGGTGCGCAATGCCGGCATCGTCGCCTCCATCCGGGGGCGCTCGGGGGGCTACAGCCTGATCAAGCGCCCCGAGGAGGTGTCGATCTCAGAGCTGCTGCGGCTGATCGACGGGCCTATTGCGCCGCTGCCCTGCCTCTCGCGCCGCGCCTATCAGCGCTGCGAGGATTGCACCGACGAGGCGAGCTGCCGCCTGCGCCGGGTGTTTTCCGAGGTGTTCTGGTCCTACCTGATCCTCATCGAATCGCTCAGCCTGGCCGACATGCTGGGCTCGGACGAGGTCGCGACCCAGCTCACTGGGGCCTGATCGCGGTTCGGGTGAGATGCCGCCGGGCGGCCCCTCTGGCGTGACGGCGGCACCTCGGAGGGCCTGAGGCCGTCCTCTTTGCCAAGCCGGAACAGGGGCATGCCGTCCCGGCGCGGGGTCATGGCCCAACCCTTACGGAGAACGATCTTCCATAAACACGACTAAATCAGCCGTTTTTATTTTCTTGATAAACACGACTTTCCCTGTCGTTATTAAGGAGCCGGCGCAGTTGCTGGACCGCGACCCAAAGGAAAGGACGACAGATGAGCCTGCACCAGACCATCCGGACCCCCCGACCACTCTGCGCGATCACCCTGATCGACCGCCGCATGGGCTGCCCGCATCGCGTGAACGGCGCGGCGCTGACCGCCGCCAGCCGCGGCCCCGCCTTGGCTGCCTTGGACCTTCCCGCTGGCGGCAGCGCCCGGATCCAGGACAGCGGCATCCGACCGCTGCCCGGTACGCCCCTCATCTGACATCCCCCCGACCCCTTCTGCAGGACATCCCGCCATGACCATCGTCACCATCCAGACCGGCTCCCGCTCCAGCGCGCAGGGCCCCCGCGTGGCCCAGCATCCCGACGGGCGCATCACCATCTCGACCGGGCGCGGCACGCTGACCGGCTGGCCCATCGCCCGGCTGACCCCGACCGGCATCTGACCACCCCGCCCCTTCATCTTGGCCGAAATATCCCGGGGGAGTCGCGCCTGCGCGGCGGGGGCAGCGCCCCCCTCGGCCCCACCACAAGGATCTGCCCCATGACCCTCTTCCGCCTGATCCCGCTTGCCTGTCTCACCCTGGCCTCTGCCGCGCAGGCCCAGACCACCCTGCTGAATGTCAGCTACGACCCCACCCGCGAGCTGTATCGCGAGGTCAATGAGGCCTTCGCGGCGCATTGGGCCGAACAGGGCCATGAGGCCCCCGGGATCGAGACCAGCCATGGCGGCTCGGGCGCGCAGGCGCGGTCCGTGATCGACGGGCTGGCCGCCCAGGTGGTGACGCTGGCGCTGGCCAGCGACATCGACCAGATCGCCACGACCGGCAAGCTGCCCACGGACTGGCAGTCGAAGCTGCCGCACAATTCCAGCCCCTATACCTCGACCATCGTGTTCCTGGTGCGCGACACCAATCCCAAGGGCATCGCCGATTGGGGCGACCTGACCGCGGAGGGGGTCGAGGTGATCACCCCGAACCCCAAGACCAGCGGCGGCGCGCGCTGGAACTATCTCGCGGCCTGGGCCTGGGCCGAGGCCAATGACCGCGACCCGGCCGAGTTCGTGGGCCAGCTCTTCGCCAATGTCCCGGTTCTGGACACCGGCGCGCGTGGCGCGACCACCACCTTCGCGCAGCGCGGCATCGGCGACGTGCTGCTGGCATGGGAGAACGAGGCCTATCTGGCGCTGGCCGAACTGGGCGAGGATCAGTTCGACATCGTCGTCCCCAGCCTCTCGATCCTGGCCGAACCGCCCGTGGCGCTGGTCGAGGGCAATATCGCCGACGACGCACAGCGCGAGCTGGCCACCGCCTATCTGGACTATCTCTACACCCCCGAGGGGCAGGCGCTGGCCTTCAAGCATTACTACCGGGCCTGGGACGCCAGCGCCGCCGACCCCGAGGACGTGGCCCGCTTTCCGGATCTCGATCTGGTCGGCATCGACGATCTGGGCGGATGGGCCAAGCTGCAGCCCGAGCATTTCGGCGATGGCGGCATCTTCGACCAGATCTACGTGGCGCCATGAGCCGCGCGCCCCTGATCCAGCGCACGGCGATGCCCGGACTGGGCCTTTCGGCCGGGATCACCTTTTTCATGCTGACGCTGGTGGTGGCCCTGCCCATCGGCGCGCTGCTGTGGCAGGGCGCGAACTTCGGCCTGTCCAACATCTGGGCCACCATCAACCGCGACCGGGTCTGGGCGGCGCTCTGGCTGTCCTTCCGCCTGTCCTTCCTGGCCGCCTGCTTCAATCTGGTCTTCGGCGTGATCCTGGCCTGGGTGCTGGTCCGCTACCGCTTTCCCGGCCGCCGGATCATCGACGCGGCCGTCGACCTGCCCTTCGCCCTGCCCACGGCGGTGGCGGGCATCGCGCTGACCGCGCTCTATGCCCCGAACGGCGTGCTGGGGGGGCTCACCGACCAGATCGGTTGGCAGATCGCCTATACCCGATGGGGCATCTTCCTGGCGCTGGTCTTCGTGGGCCTGCCCTTCGTCACCCGCACCGTCCAGCCGGTCATCGAGGAGATCGAGACCGAGGTCGAGGAGGCCTCCGCCACCCTGGGTGCCTCGCGTAGCCACACCCTGCGCCATGTCATCGCGCCGATGCTGATGCCCGCCGCGCTGACCGGCTTCGCGCTGTCGCTGGCCCGCGCGGTCGGCGAATACGGCTCGGTCATCTTCATCGCCGGCAACATCCCGCTGCGCACGGAAATCGCACCCCTGCTGATCGTCATCCAGCTGGAGGAATACAATTACGACGCCGCCGGAGCGATCGGCCTCGCCATGCTGGCGATCAGCTTCACGATGCTTCTCTTCATCAATCTCATCCAGATCTGGTCACGCAAAAGGATTGGTCATGTCTGACGCCACCCTGCCCAAGATGCAGGCCCGTCCTGCGGCCACGGCGCCGCGCTTCAGGTCCGCGACCGAGGAATCCCCTGCCGCCCGGGGGGCGCTGATCGCCATCGCGACAGGCGGCCTAGCGCTGCTGGTCGGCGCGCCGCTGGCCGCCGTCTTCGCCGAGGCGCTGATGCAGGGCTGGGGCGCCGCCGTGGCCAGCCTGGCCAGCCGGGACGCCCAATCGGCCATCCGCCTCACCCTGCTGATCACCGCCATCGCCGTGCCGCTGAACGCGGTCTTCGGGATCGCCGCCGCCTGGTTCATCACCAAGTTCGACTTTCGCGGCAAGGCCTTCCTGATCACCCTGATCGACCTGCCCTTCAGCATTAGCCCGGTCGTAGCGGGCCTGTGCATCGTGCTGCTCTTCGGCGCCAATTCCGCGCTCGGCGGCTGGCTGGTGGCCAGCGGCCATCCGATCGTCTTCGCCGTGCCCGGCATCGTTCTGGCCACCGTCTTCGTGACCTTTCCCTTCGTGGCGCGCGAGCTGATCCCGGTGATGATCGAACAGGGCCGCGCCGAGGAAGAGGCCGCCCTGACCCTCGGCGCCACCGGCTGGCGGGTCTTCCGCACCGTGACCCTGCCCAACATCCGGTGGGCGCTGCTCTATGGCACGCTGCTCTGCACCGCCCGCGCGATGGGCGAATTCGGCGCCGTCGCGGTCGTCTCGGGCAAGATCCGCGGCCAGACCGCGACCATGCCGATCACCATCGAGATGTTCTACAACGAATACCTCTCGGTCGCGGCCTTCTCGATGGCCGCCCTGCTGACCGGTTTCGCCCTGCTGACGCTTCTGCTGAAAACCGCGCTGGAGCTGCGTCACGCCGACGCCCTCTCGGCCACCCGCCGCCATTGAGGAAAGGGACCCCCATGCATATCCAGATCGACGAGATCGCCAAGGAATTCGGCACTACCACCGCGCTGCACCCGGTGTCGCTGTCCATCCCCTCGGGCGCGCTTGTGGCGCTGCTGGGGCCCTCGGGTTCGGGCAAGACCACGCTGCTGCGTATCCTGGGCGGACTCGAGTTCCCGACCTCGGGGCGGGTGCTCTTCAACAGTCAGGACGCCACCGGCCTGTCGGTGCAGGAGCGTCGCGCAGGCTTCGTCTTCCAGAGCTATGCCCTCTTCCGCCACATGACGGTCTTCGACAACATCGCCTATGGCCTCAACGCCCGCCCGCGCGCCAGCCGTCCCAACAAGGCCGAGATCGACCGCCGCGTGCTGAAACTCCTGGACCTGATCCAGCTGCCCCAGATCGCCGCCCGCTATCCGACGCAACTCTCCGGCGGCCAGCGCCAGCGCGTGGCCCTGGCACGCGCCCTTGCCATCGAGCCCCGCATGCTGCTGCTGGACGAGCCCTTCGGCGCGCTGGATGCCAAGGTCCGCAAGGAACTGCGCCAGGGCCTGCGCGACATCCATGACGAGACCGGCCTCACCTCGATCTTCGTCACCCACGACCAGGACGAGGCCATGGAGCTGGCCGATCTGGTCGTCGTCATGTCCATGGGCCGCATCGAGCAGATCGGCAAACCCGCCGACATCCGCGCCAGACCGGCCACAGAATTCGTCCGCGAGTTCATCGGGGCGTGACATGATCCAGGCACATCCACCCGGCGGTGAGGGATGCACAGCGCGATCCGCACAAGAGAATGTCGTGATTGGTGCACCCGACTGGATTCGAACCAGTGACCTCTGCCTTCGGAGGGCAGCGCTCTATCCAGCTGAGCTACGGGTGCCTGTGCCGCCTGATTACCGGTCCCGCCGGGGCGGCGCAATGGCGAAAATCGCCTAGGCCGCGTCCAGGGCGGTGACGATCGGCAGGAAATCCCCGGCCGTCAGGCTGGCCCCGCCGACCAGCGCCCCATCGACATGGGGGATCGCGAAGATCTCGGCCGCATTGGCGCCCTTGACGCTGCCACCGTACAGCAGGCTGACCTCGGCTCCGTCCGGCAGCCGCGCCGACAGATCCGCGCGCAGACGGGCATGGACCTCGGCGATCTGCCCGGTCGTGGGCGTGCGCCCCGTGCCGATGGCCCAGACCGGCTCATAGGCGATGACGGTGTTCGCGGCCGTGGCGCCCTCGGGGACCGAGCCCGCCAGTTGCGCCGCGATGACCTCCAGCGTCTGCCCGGCGTCGCGCTGGTCCCCGGTCTCGCCCAGGCAGATGATGGCAACCAGCCCCGCCTGATGGGCGGCACGGGCCTTGGCGCGGACGACGTCGTCAGTCTCGTGGTGATCGGCCCGACGCTCGGAATGGCCCAGGATGACATGGGTCGCGCCGGCATCGCGCAGCATCGCGGCCGAGATGTCGCCGGTATGCGCGCCCGAGGCCTCGGCATGGCAATCCTGCCCGCCGACCCGCACCACGCCCTTGGCGACCAGTGCCGGAACCAGCAGCGCCGGGGGGCAGATCAAGACGTCGCAGGATGCGCCCCTGACCGCCCCGGCCATCGCGTTGATCTGGGCCAGCGTGGCCAGATCCCCGTTCATCTTCCAATTGCCTGCAGCCAGTTTGCGCGGTGCCATCCATGCCTCCCTTTTCGGACGGGCTTAGACAGCCCGCCGCAGGGGTGCAACATTGGTAGCGCTGCCAGACGGTCAGCTTTGCGCGCGGCTGCCCTCGATCGGCTCGAAGCGGACGGATTCGCCGCAGCCGCAGCTGTCGGTGACATTGGGATTGCGAAAGCGGAAGCCGGATTCCAGCAGGCCGGTCTCGTAATCGATCTCGGTGCCGAACAGGAACATCTGCGCCATCGGCGCGATCATCACGCGGGCGCCGTCCAGTTCGACCACCTCCTCGTTGGGGGCAGGGGTCGCGGCCAGCTCCATCGTGTATTCCATGCCCGCACAGCCGCCCTTCTTCAGGCCGATCCGCAGGCCATAGGCCTCCTTGCCGGCCATCAGCCGCGCGATCTGTGCGGCGGCAGCAGGCGTGATCGAGACGGGGGGCGTGCCGGGGATGGCGAACATGGACATGATCCTTTCGGGGCTGGCCTCAAGATAGGCATGCGGGGCCCAGTCCTTCAAGCCCGCCCTGCCGCTTCTTCTTTGTGCAAATACCCTCGGGGGGAGGGCGCCGCAGGCGACCGGGGGGCGGACAGCCCCCTGCGACCGATCCGCCCGCGCGCAGCGTTCTACATGAAGCCCAGTTCCAGACGCGCCTCGTCGGACATCATGTCCATGCCCCATTGCGGCTGGAACGTCATTTCGACATCGACCTGCTTGACGCCGGGCACCGCCTCGACGGCATCCGCGACCCAGCCCGGCATCTCGCCCGCGACCGGACAGCCCGGGGCGGTCAGCGTCATGATGACCCGCACCTCGGAAGCATCGTTGATCTCGACCGTATAGATCAGGCCCAGATCGTGGATGTTCACCGGGATCTCGGGGTCGTAGACCGTCTTGCAGGCCTCGACGATCGGCTCGTAGAGCGGGTGATCGGTGGTCGAGGGCGCGATCAGCGGGGCGCCTTCCATCAGGGGTTCGGTCATCGCGTCATCCTTCAATTCCGACCGATTATATAGGGCACCAGGGGGCCGTGGTCCAGTGGTGGCCCGCATTGCGCCGCAGGTTCCGCAGGGCTACAAGCGCCCGGTTCCCGATCGCAGGCTTGATGATGACCACGCCCTTTTCCTTCTCCCTGACCGCCACCGACGGGGGTGCCCGCAGCGGCGTCATCGACACGCCGCGCGGGCAGATCCGCACCCCGGCCTTCATGCCGGTCGGCACGGCGGCGACCGTAAAGGCGATGCTGCCCGAAAGCGTGGCCGCGACCGGGGCCGACATCCTTCTGGGCAACACCTATCACCTGATGCTGCGCCCCGGGGCCGAGCGGGTGGCGCGCATGGGCGGGCTGCACCGCTTCATGAACTGGGACCGGCCCATCCTGACCGATTCGGGCGGCTTCCAGGTCATGAGCCTGGCGGGCCTGCGCAAGCTGACCGAAAAGGGCGTGACCTTCTCCAGCCATGTCGACGGGTCCAAGCATTTCCTCAGCCCCGAAACCAGCATGCAGATCCAGGCGCTGCTGGGCAGCGACATCGTGATGGCCTTCGACGAATGCCCCGCGCTGCCCGCCACGGACGAGGCGGTGGCCGCCTCCATGCGCCTGTCGATGCGGTGGGCGCAGCGCTCGCGAGACGCCTTCGGCGACCGCCCCGGCCATGCGCTCTTCGGGATCATGCAGGGCGGCGTGACGCCGGACCTGCGCGCGGAATCGGCCGAGGCGCTGACCGGCATCGGCTTTGACGGCTATGCCGTGGGGGGCCTCGCCGTGGGCGAGGGGCAGGAGGCGATGTTCGGCGTCCTCGACTATGCCCCGGGCCTGCTGCCCGTGGACAAGCCGCGCTACCTGATGGGCGTGGGCAAGCCCGACGACATCGTGGGGGCGGTGCAGCGCGGCATCGACATGATGGATTGCGTGCTGCCCTCGCGATCCGGGCGCACCGGGCAGGCGTGGACCCCGCGGGGCCAGGTCAACATCAAGAACGCCCGCCACCAGGACGACCCGCGCCCCCTGGACGAGGATTGCACCTGCCCCTGCTGCACCGGCTATTCCCGCGCCTATCTGCACCATGTCTTCCGCGCGAAGGAGATGATCAGCGGCATGCTGCTGACCTGGCACAACCTGCATTACTACCAGCAGCTCATGGCGGGCCTGCGCGACGCGATCGCGGCGGGCCGGCTGGACGCCTTCGTGGCGGAGTTCCACGCCACCCGCGCGCAGGGCGACATCGACCCGCTCTGATCACCTTTGACGTCGCGTGCCCCTTGGCGCGGGAGCAAGCAGGGGCTATCTTGGACGGGTTCTCAGGGCGGGGTGCAATTCCCCACCGGCGGTCACAGCCCGCGAGCGCCCTTTCCTCGGAAAGGGGTCAGCAGATCCGGTGAAATTCCGGGGCCGACGGTATAGTCCGGATGGAAGAGAACCGCGACCGAGGCGCCCCCAAGCGCCCGGGCGTGGTGCATGCCTTGGGACCTGACGCAATTCACACGTAAGGTTCCTGACCGATGACCACATTCCCCCGTATCGCCTTCATCAGGGCCCGCTGGCACGCCGATGTCGTGGACCGCGCGCATGAGGGCTTCCTGGCCGAGGCCGCCCGGCTGATGCCCGGCGCGCAGATTGATCCTTGGGACGTGCCCGGCGCGTTCGAGATGCCGCTTCTGGCCAAGCAACTGGCGCAGACCGGCCGCTATGACGCGGTGGTCGCCGCCGCCCTGGTGGTCGATGGCGGCATCTACCGCCACGATTTTGTGGCGCAGGCCGTAGTGTCGGGCCTGATGCAGGCGGGGCTGGAGACGGGCGTGCCCGTCTTCTCGGTCTCGCTGACGCCGCACCACTATCAGGAAACCGAACTGCTGACCGGCTTCTATCGCGCGCATTTCATCGAGAAGGGCGCCGAGGCCGCCCGGGCCGTGGCGCAGATGATCGGGGCGCGCGCGCGCCTCGCCGATCTGGGCCGCGCCGACGCGGCCTGAGGTCTGCATGACGCCGGGGCGCGGAAAGGCCGTGCCCCGGGCGGTGCCGTTCCGCCTTCGGGCCACAGCTGAAAAGGGACGGGCCGGGGAAACCCCGGCCCGGTCGTTGCCACTGGGCCCCACGCGCGCGATGCGCGCGCAGGGAACCGCGACGGGATCAGCGGTTGGTCAGCGCCTTGGCGCGGGCCACGATCGCGTCCGAGGTGATGCCGAACTCGGCATAGAGCCGGTCGATGGGCGCCGAGGCGCCAAAGCCGGTCATCCCGATCACGTCATCCTCGGAGGCGACATAGCGCGTCCAGCCGAACTTGCCCGCCGCCTCGATCGCGATGCGCGGGGCGGTGCCCAGAACCTCGGCCCGGTAGTCGGCGGGCTGGGCATCGAACAGCTCCCAGCTGGGCATGGAGACGACGGCCACGGACAGGCCCTCGGCCGACAGCGCCTCGGCGGCCGTGACAGCGATGGCGACCTCGGTGCCGGTGGCGATCAAGGTCACGTCGCGGCCCTCTCCGAACTGCCGGATCACATAGGCGCCCTTGGCGGTCAGGTTCTCGGTCCCCGGCTCCAGACGCAGCTGCGGCACGTCCTGACGCGACAGCGCCAGCAGGGACGGCACGTCGCGGGCGCGGATGGCGATGTCCCAGGCCTCCAGCGTCTCGATCACATCGGCGGGGCGCAGGACCGTCAGGCCGGGGATCGCGCGCAAGCTGGCCAGATGCTCGATCGGCTGGTGCGTGGGGCCATCCTCGCCCAGGCCGATGCTGTCATGGGTCATGACATAGATCGTGCCCACTCCCATCAGCGCCGACAGGCGGATCGCGTTGCGGGCATAGTCCGAGAAGACCAGGAAGGTGCCGCCATAGGCGATGAAGCCGCCATGCAGGTTGATGCCGTTCATCGCGGCGGCCATGCCGAACTCGCGCACCCCGTAGCCGATATAGCGGCCCGGCGCGTCGCGGGTGTACTGGCTGTCCACCGCCTTGACGCGGGTCAGGTTCGACCCGGTCAGATCCGCCGATCCGCCGATCATCGCGGGCAGGGCCGGGGCCAGCGCCTCCAGCGCCATCTGGCTGGCCTTGCGGGTCGCGGCCTTCTTGGGCGCGTCGAACAATGCCTTGCGGGCGTCGGCCACGGCGGCCTCATAGCCCTCGGGCAGCTCGCCGGTCAGGCGCGCGGTCAGCGCCTCGCGATGGTCGGATGCGGCCAGCCGCTCCTCCCATGCAGCACGGGCGTCCGCACCGCGCGTGCCGATCTTGCGCCATTCGGCACCCAGATCCTCGGGGATGGCGAAGGGCTCGGAGGCCCAGCCAAGCGCCTCCTTGGTCAGCGCGCCCTCGTCCTGGCCCAAGGGGGCGCCATGCACCGAATAGCTGCCCGCCCGGTTGGGCGAGCCGAAGCCGATGATGGTCTTCATCGCGATCAGCGAGGGCTTGCCCGTCTCGGCCTTGGCCGCCGTGATGGCGGCATCCAGCGCCTTGCCGTCATGGCCGTCGCAGGTCTGCACATGCCAGCCGCAGGCGGCCAGGCGGGCGGGCACGTCCTCGGAGAAGCTGATCGAGGTCGGCCCGTCGATGGTGATCGAATTGTCGTCATAAAGGACGATCAGCTTGCCCAGGCCCAGATGGCCCGCAAGGCTGATCGCCTCTTGCCCGATGCCCTCCTGCAGGCAGCCGTCGCCTAGCATTACATAGGTGTGGTGATCGACCAGATCGGCGCCGAATTCCCCGGCCAGCGCGCGTTCGGCCAGCGCCATGCCCACGGCGGTGGCGATGCCCTGACCCAAGGGGCCGGTCGTCGTCTCGATCCCCTTGGCATGGCCGTATTCCGGATGGCCGGCGGTGATCGCGCCCCATTGGCGGAAGTTCTTGACCTGCTCCAGCGTCATGTCCTCGTAGCCGGTCAGGTGCAGGAGGCTGTAGAGCAGCATCGAGGCATGGCCGTTCGACAGCACGAAGCGGTCGCGGTCGGGCCAGTCGGGGTTCAAAGCGTCGAATTTCAGGTGGTTGCGGAACAGCACCGTGGCGGCATCGGCCATGCCCATGGGCGCGCCGGGATGGCCGGAATTCGCGGCATTCACCGCGTCGATGGTCAGCGCACGGATGCAGTTCGCCAGCGCGAAATTCTGCGGGTCCAGATCGGCCTTGGCGGCCAGGGCGGGGTCTTTGGGCGTGTCTAAGGGCATGGGATCCTCCTTTGCAAAAAGCCATACCGCGTCGCGCGGCTCATCACAAGAATAAATCACAAAGTCACAACAAAGGTGTTGTTATGTGGGTTTCCCATGTTATGACCGGGGCGGACAAAGGGGAGGAACCGGTGAAGCGCGAAGAACGCAGGCAGGCGATCATGGATCAGCTGGTCGCGGCGCGTGCCGTCGATCTTGACGATCTTGCGTTGCGCTTTGCTGTCAGTCGCATGACGATTCACCGCGATCTGGACGATCTGGAACAGGCGGGCCTGCTGCGCAAGGTCCGGGGCGGCGCCACGATCGAGGCGGGCACCCAGTTCGAAAGCGATTTCCGCATCCGAGAGCTGCAGGATGGCGAGGCCAAGGCCCGCATGGCCCGCGCCGCGCTGGACCTGGTCGAGCCGGGGATGACCGTGATGGTCAATGACGGCTCGATGGCGGCGCTCCTGGGCGCGCGGCTGACCGACCGGGCGCCCCTGACCGTCATCACCAAC
The DNA here is from genome assembly GCF_005048225.1 of Paracoccus gahaiensis. Lineage (GTDB taxonomy): Bacteria > Pseudomonadota > Alphaproteobacteria > Rhodobacterales > Rhodobacteraceae > Paracoccus > Paracoccus gahaiensis. The sequence goes on along the minus strand of NZ_SUNI01000007.1, from coordinate 102,802 downwards.
AACGCCGCCGTCATCGACCGGCTGAAGGACGCCCCCCGCGTCACGCTGATCGCGCTTGGCGGGATCTACAGCGCCAAGTTCAACGGCTTCTTCGGCATGGTGACCGAGGACGCGCTGGCCGGGCTGCGGGCGGATCTGGCCTTCATCTCGACCCCCGCCGTGGCCGGGCTGCAGGCCTTTCACATGGACGACGACGCGGTGCGCGCCAAGCGGGCCATGATGCAGGCGGCCGAGAAGAGCGTGCTGCTGGTCAACCATGCCCGCTTCGGGCGCAGCGCGCTGCACATGCTGGCCGACCTGACGGAATTCGATGCCATCATCACCGACGCGCCCCCCGCGCCCGAGGATCGCGCCGCGATCGACCGGGCGGGGATCGCGCTGACCATCGCCCCCGAGCCGAAGGAGCCCCTGACATGACCGACTTCTGGATCGGCACCAGTTGGAAGATGAACAAGACCCTGGCCGAGGCCCGCGCCTTTGCCGAAGGGCTGGCGGGTGCCCCGGGCGATCCGCGCATCCGGCGCTTCGTGATCCCGCCCTTCACCGCCTGCCGCGAGGTGGCCCAGATGCTGGCGGGCAGCGACGTCAAGGTCGGCGCGCAGAACATGCATTGGGACGACGCCGGCGCCTGGACCGGAGAGATCAGCCCGGTGATGCTGACCGATTGCGGCCTGGACATGGTCGAGCTGGGCCACAGCGAACGCCGCGAGCATTTCGGCGAGACGGACGAGACGGTGGGCCTGAAGACCGCCGCCGCCATCCGTCACGGCCTGATCCCGCTGATCTGCATCGGCGAGACCCTGGCGGAACGCGAGGCGGGCCGCGCGCAGGAGGTGCTGGAAACCCAGGTCCGCGGCGCATTGCAGCCGGTGGCCGGGTCCGACGCCCCGATCCTCCTGGCCTACGAGCCGGTCTGGGCCATCGGCGCCAACGGCATCCCGGCGACCTCGGATTATGCCGATGCGCGGCAGGCCGAGATCATCGCCGTCGCGCGGGACGTGCTGGGGCGGCGCATCCCCTGCCTCTATGGCGGGTCGGTTAATCCCGGCAATTGTGCCGAGCTGATCGCCTGCCCGCATGTGGACGGGCTGTTCATCGGACGCTCGGCCTGGGACGTGGCCGGCTATCTGGACATTCTGGCGCGCTGCGCCGCAACCATCGGAGATGACGCATGAGACTGGCAATTGCAGGCGACAGCGCGGGCGAAGGCCTGGCCAAGGTTCTGGCCGATCACCTGAAGGACCGCTTCGAGGTGTCCCAGATCAGCCGCACCGATGCGGGCCCCGACGCCTTCTATGCGGGCCTGTCGGACCGGGTGGCCTCGCAGGTCGTCGATGGCACCTATGACCGCGCGATCCTGGTCTGCGGCACCGGCATCGGGGTCTGCATCGCGGCCAACAAGGTGCCGGGCATCCGCGCCGCGCTGACGCATGACACCTATTCGGCGGAACGCGCCGCGCTGTCGAACAACGCCCAGATCATCACCATGGGCGCCCGCGTCATCGGGGCCGAGGTCGCCAAGACCATCGCCGATGCCTGGCTGGCCGAGACGATGAACTTCGACGCCGGCGGCAAGTCCGCCGGGAACGTGGACGCCATCGACGCGGTCGGTGCCAAGTATTCCAAGACCTGATGCTGCGCTTGCCCAATGACGGGGCCGCCACCGGCCCGCTGCTGGCCGAGGTGCTGGACGCCGGCGGCCCCTCGGCCATCGTGCGCGCCATCGCCGAGGCGCTGCCGCCGCTGGCCGCGCGTCTGGCGGCGGGGCGGCTGCATGGCGATCCCGAGGCGATCGTCGGCATCAATGACAGCGGCGACAAGCAGAAGGCGCTGGATGTCGCGGCGCATGACCACATGATCGCCGTGCTGCGCGACGCGGGCGTCCGGCAGGTCCTGTCGGAGGAGGCCGAAGAGGTCATCCTGCTGGACCCAGAGGGCGCCTTCGACGTGGCCATCGACCCGATCGACGGGTCGGGCAGCATCGGCATCGGCGCGCCCCTGGGGATGCTGTTCAGCGTCCTGCCCGCCGATCCGCGGGGCTTCCGGCGCCCGGGGCGGCATGTGGTGGCGGCGGGCTATGGCTCGTTCGGCCATTCGGTCGATTTCGGCTGGTCCACCGGCGCGGGCGTCCATGTGGCCACCTGGGACGCGCAGGTCTCGGCCTTCCGCGTCGCCCAGCAGGACCTGCGCCTGAGGCCCAGCTCGTCCACCATCGCCTACAACGCCTCGAACGAGCGGCACTGGCCGCCGGGGCTGCAGGCCTGGGCGCGCGATCTGAGGGCCGGGCGCGAGGGGCCGCGCGGGCGCGATTTCAACATGCGCTGGCTGGCCGCCGCCGTGGGCGAATTGCACCGCATCCTGCTGCAGGGCGGCGCGTTCATGTATCCTGCCGATGCCCGGCCCGGATATGCCCAGGGCCGCCTGCGGCTGATCTATGAAAGCGTGCCCATCGCCTTCCTGATCGAGCAGGCGGGCGGGCAAGCGACCGACGGCCACGGCCCGATCCTCGACCGCCAGCCCGACGGGCTGCACGACATGACCCCCCTGATCTTCGGCGCGACGGACGAGGTCGCCGCCATCCACCACGCCCTTGCCAGCAAAGGATAACGCCCCATGGCCATGATCACCCTCCGCCAGCTTCTGGATCACGCCGCCGAGCAGGGCTATGCCGTGCCCGCCTTCAACATCAACAACATGGAGCAGGGCCTTGCGGTGATGCAGGCCGCCGAAGCCACCCGCTCGCCAGTCATCCTGCAGGCCAGCCGGGGCGCGCGCGCCTATGCCAACGACCTGGTCCTGGCGGGGCTGATCGAGGGGCTGGCCCGCGCCTATCCCGACATCCCGATCTGCATGCATCTGGACCATGGCAACGGCATGGAGACCTGCGCGACCGCGATCCAGAACGGCTTCACCTCGGTGATGATGGATGGCAGCCTGAAGGCCGATGGCAAGACCCCCGCCGATTATGCCTACAATGCCGACATCACCCGCCGCGTGACCGAGATGGCCCATGCCTGCGGCGTGTCGGTCGAGGGAGAGCTGGGCGTGCTGGGCAGCCTGGAGACCGGCATGGGCGATCAGGAGGACGGCCACGGCGCCACCGAGAAGCTGGGCCATGACCAGCTCTTGACCGACCCCGCCGAGGCCGAGCAGTTCGTCAAGGATACCGGCGTGGACGCTCTGGCCATCGCGATGGGCACCAGCCACGGCGCCTACAAGTTCACCAGGAAGCCCGACGGCGCCATCCTGGCCATGCATGTGATCGAAGAGATCCACAAGCGCCTGCCCAACACCCATCTGGTGATGCACGGGTCCTCCTCGGTCCCCGAGGATCTGCAGGAGATCATCAACAGCCATGGCGGCGAGATCCGCCCGACCTGGGGCGTTCCGGTCGAGGAGATCCAGCGCGGCATCCGGTCCGGTGTGCGCAAGGTCAACATCGACACCGACAACCGGCTGGCGATGACGGCGGCGATCCGCAAGACGCTGACCGAGGATCCGTCCGAATTCGATCCGCGCAAGTATCTCAAGCCCGCGATGCAGATGATGGCGCAGGTCTGCAAGGACCGCTTCGAGGCCTTCGGCACCGCCGGTCAGGCCGACAAGCTGCGTCCCCTGCCGCTGTCGGTGATGGCGGGCCGCTACACCGCCTGATCCTGCGGACCGCGACATCGAAAGGCCGCCCGGGATCGATGCCGGGCGGCCTTTTGCCGTGCCGATCCCGGCGATCCCGGCGCGCCGAACGGGCAGCAGGGGCGGTTCCCACCCGTTGCCGCTTGACCCCGGCCGCGCGGGTGACCAGATCGGACCCGACCCCCGATCCCGCAGGACCCCCATGCCCCAGACCATCCCGCTTGTTCTGTCCGACGACCATGTCGCCCGCGTCGCCCCCGCCGAGGGGCTGATCCACGACCCCGCCTGGCGGCTGCTGGAAGAGGTCGATCTGGACGCGCTGGCGGACCGGCTGACGCAGGGGCGGCCCCGCCCGATCCCGATCTTCGCCTATGGCTCGCTGATCTGGAACCCCGGCTTCGAGGTCCAGGACCGCCGCCGCGCCACGGCCATCGGCTGGCATCGCGACTTCTCGCTCAGCCTCGACCATTTCCGCGGCACGCCCGAGCGGCCGGGGCTGATGCTGGCCCTGGCCTCGGGGGGCAGCTGCGAGGGGCTGGTGCTGGACATCGCCCCCGGAACGGAACGCGACTCGCTGCGCGCCATCCTGAAACGCGAGCTGGTCGCCCACGAGCTGGCCGCCAACGCCTGCTGGATCGAGGTCGAGACGGCGCGGGGCCGCGAGCAGGCGCTGACCTTCTATGCCGATCCGGTCGACACGCCGATGGCGCGGCTGACGCTGCCCCAGCAGGCGCAGAGGCTGGCGAGCGCGGCGGGGGCGGCGGGATCGGGCGCCGAATACCTGCTGCGCACCGCCCGGGGCCTGGCCGAGCTGGGCATCCACGACGCCTATATCTGGACGCTGCAGCGGCTCGTGGCCGAAGAGATCGACGCCGCGTCGCCTGCCGGGTGCCCGCCGCCGGATTGATCCTCAGCCCGCGCGCCGGGCGGTCCCGGAGGGGTGTTTACTTTGCGCCCCCGCCGGGCTTTGCTGGCCGCCGGCATCAAGGATGGGGGCGGCAGGTGGATCTGGCGGACTGGACCGGGGCCCCGCGCCCCCCATGCGCGGCGATCGAGGGACGCTATGTCCGGCTGGAGCCTCTGGGCCCGGACCACGCCGCGACCCTCTACGAGGCCGCGACCGCGCCGGGGCAGGACGATCGCTTCCGCTGGCTGTTCGAGACCCCTCCCGCAAGCCGGGACGAGTTCGACGACTGGATCGCCCGCGTCTCGGGCAGCGACGATCCGCTGGTTTTCGCTGTGATCGACCGTGCCACCGGGCGCGCCGAGGGGCGGCAGGCGCTGATGCGCATCGACACCGCGCATGGCGTGATCGAGATCGGCGGCATCATGTGGGGCCCGGCGCTGCAGCGCACCCGAATGGCGACCGAGGCGCTGTTTCTGACCGCCCGCCATGTCTTCGACCTGGGCTATCGGCGGCTCGAATGGAAATGCAATGCGCTGAACGCCCCCTCGATCCGTGCGGCCACGCGGTTCGGCTTCCGCCCCGAGGGGGTGTTCCGCCAGCACATGGTCGTCAAGGGCGCCAGCCGCGACACCGCCTGGTTCGCAATGACGGACGGGGACTGGGCGCGGCTGCGGCCCATCTATGAGGCCTGGCTGGACTCCGCCAATTTCGATGCGGCGGGGCGGCAGCGGGTGCCTCTGACGGTGTGAGGGCGGCGGGGAATGTTCGTTCCTGCGCGGTTTGGGGGCGGCGGCAGGCAGGATCTCCCCTGACGGAGGCCACCAGAGCACAGCGCAGAACCGCGATACTCGGCCGGCCGCCCCTGTCGGACCTCTCGCCATGGTCCGGATGTGAACAAAACCGAAGCCAAAACCCTTTCCTTTTGACGCGAATTCTGCCAGACAGGACGTCTCCAATCGAAGGAATGCGCGCGTGACGGAAGCAGACGGGACCGTGGATCTGTTCGTGATTGGCGGCGGCATCAATGGCTGCGGGATCGCCCGCGACGCCGCCGGGCGCGGAATGTCGGTGACCCTGGCCGAGATGGGCGATCTGGCGCAGGCGACCTCCAGCGCCTCGACCAAGCTGTTCCACGGGGGCCTGCGCTATCTGGAATATTTCGAGTTCCGGCTGGTCCGCGAGGCGCTGATCGAACGCGAGGTGCTGCTGCGCGCCATGCCCCATATCAGCTGGCCGATGCGCTTCGTGCTGCCCTGGCATCCCGACATGCGGTTCGAACAGGACACGCCGACCTCGAAGCTGCTGGGGATCGTGATGCCCTGGATGAAGGGCCGCCGTCCGTCCTGGCTGATCCGTCTGGGGCTGTTCCTTTACGATACCCTGGGCGGGCGCAAGATCCTGCCCGGCACGCGCACCCTGTCGCTGGAGGGCTCCCCCGAGGGCGCGCCCTTGCAGGAGCGGTTTCACCACGCGTATGAATATTCCGACTGCTGGGTCGAGGATTCGCGGCTGGTCGTGCTGAACGCCCGCGATGCCGAGGCGCGGGGCGCGACCGTGATGGTCGGCACCAAGGTCCTGTCCGCCGACCGCCACGCCGACCACTGGATCGTCACCACCCGCGACGCCCAAGGCGCCACGCGGCAGCACCGCGCCCGCATGCTGGTCAATGCCGCCGGCCCCTGGGTCGGAGAGATCATCCGCGGCACGCTGCGCCTGAACGCGACCGACGGGGTGCGGCTGGTGCGCGGCAGCCACATCGTGACGCGCAGGCTCTACGATCACGACAAGTGCTATTTCTTCCAGGGGACCGACGGGCGGATCATCTTCGCCATCCCCTACGAGACCGACTTCACGCTGATCGGCACCACGGACGCCGAACACGAGGACCCCTCCGTCAAGCCCGACTGCACGCCCGAGGAACGCGATTACCTGCTGAATTTCGCCAACCAGTATTTCCGCCGCCAGCTGACGGCGGAGGACGTGGTCTGGTCCTATTCCGGGGTCCGGCCCCTCTATGACGACGGCGCGCAAAGCGCCTCGGCGGCCACGCGCGACTATACACTGAAGCTGGACCGGACGGGCGGGGCGCCGGTGCTGAATGTCTTCGGGGGCAAGATCACCACCTATCGTCGGCTGGCGGAATCCGCGCTGCAGAAGATCGCGCCGGTCTTCCCAAGCCTGCCCGGGCCCTGGACGCGCGAGGCCTCGCTGCCCGGCGGGGATTTCCCGGTGGACGGGGTGGGTGCGCTGGTGGCGCGGCTGCAGGCGGATCATCCCTTCCTGACCGAGCGATGGGCGCTGCGCCTGGTGCGCGCCTATGGGACCGAAGCGGCGGCGATCCTGCAGGGCGCCCGGACCCCCGCCGATCTAGGCGCCGATTTCGGCGCCACGCTGACCGAGGCCGAGGTGATCTGGCTGATGGACCGCGAATATGCCCGCCGGGCCGAGGACGTGGTCTGGCGCCGCAGCAAGCTGGGCCTGCGTCTGGACGCGCCTCAGATCGCCGCGCTGGAGGACTGGATGGCCGCGCGGCAGGCACGGGAACCCGGACGCGCCGCCGCCTCTTGAGACCAACGGAGGAGCTTTCTCATGACCCATATCCTTGCCATCGACCAGGGCACGACCTCGTCCCGGGCGATCATCTTCGACGCCGACCTGCACCCCTGCGCCAGCGCGCAGGAGGAGTTTCCCCAGCATTTCCCCCGCCCGGGCTGGGTCGAACACGATCCGCGCGACCTGTGGTCCAGCACCGCCGCGACCTGCCGCGCGGCCATCGAGAAATGCGGCAATCCCCGGATCGAGGCCATCGGCATCACCAACCAGCGCGAGACGGTGGTGATCTGGGACCGCAGGACCGGCAAGCCCGTCCACAACGCCATCGTCTGGCAGGACCGCCGCACCGCCGAGTTCTGCCGTGAGCTGGAGGCCGGGGGCCATGCCGAGATGATCACCGCCCGCACCGGGCTGCTGGTCGATCCCTATTTCTCGGCCACCAAGGTCAAGTGGATCCTGGACCATGTGGAGGGTGCCCGGGACCGCGCCGAAGCCGGTGATCTGGCCTTCGGCACGGTGGACGCCTGGCTGATCTGGAACCTGACCGGCGGTAAGGTCCATGCGACCGATGCCACCAACGCCGCGCGCACGATGCTCTATGACATCCACAAGGGGCGCTGGTCGGCGACGATCTGCAAGCTGTTCGACATCCCCATGTCGATGCTGCCCGAGGTCAGGGATTGCGCGGATGATTTCGGCACCACGCGGCCCGACCTCTTCGGGCGTCCGATCCCGATCACCGGGGTGGCGGGCGACCAGCAGGCCGCCACCGTGGGGCAGGCCTGCTTCACGCCCGGCATGATCAAGTCGACCTATGGCACCGGCTGCTTCGCGCTTCTGAACACCGGGGACCAGCCCGTGGCCTCGACCAAGCGGCTTTTGACGACCATCGCCTATCAGCTGGACGGCAAGCCCACCTATGCGCTGGAGGGCTCGATCTTCATCGCGGGGGCGGTCGTGCAATGGCTGCGCGACGGGCTGAAGATCATCCGCCACGCCAAGGAAACCCAGCCCCTGGCGGAACGCGCCGATCCCGACCAGCAGGTGATCCTGGTTCCGGCCTTCACCGGCCTCGGGGCGCCCTATTGGTCGCCCGACAGCCGCGGGGCGATCTTTGGCCTGACCCGCAATTCGGGGCCCGAGGAGCTGGCCCGCGCGGCACTGGAAAGCGTGGGCTTCCAGACCCGCGACCTTCTGGAGGCGATGAAGGCCGATTGGGAACCCAAGGGCGAGACCGCCCTGCGCGTGGATGGTGGCATGAGCGCGTCCGATTACGCGATGCAGTTCCTCTCCGACATCCTGGGCGCCCCCGTCGACCGGCCCGCCGTGCTGGAGACGACGGCCTTGGGCGCTGCCTGGCTGGCGGGGCAGGGGCCGGGGATCTATCCCGATCAGGAAGGGTTCGCCAAGGACTGGGTGCTGGACCGCAGCTTCGCGCCCGACATGGAGGCGGCCGACCGCGACGCCCGCTATGACGCCTGGCTGCGGGCCGTCAAGGCGACCATGTCACTTTAGGTGCGGGACGCGTTGCCTTCGGAAACGGCGGTGGCGGGATAATGCCGTGCGCATCGGCCTGGACCCCAGGGCCATGCATCGCCCCCCTTGCAAGGGGCCGGGGCTTGGGCCAACCTGCAGATCGCGCAACTCCGCAGCAAGCGGAGGCCGTTCACCATCAGGGATCACCGACATGACATTCCACCTGACCTCGCGGGCCGTGCTGCTGGCCTCGGCCCTGGCCTTCGCCCCTGCGGCCTTTGCCGAGACGCCCGCCGACACGCTGGTCGTGGCCCACACGATCGACGACATCATCAGCCTGGACCCGGCGCAAAGCTTCGAGTTCTCGGGCAATGACGTGAACAACAACACCTATGACCGGCTGGTCGATTTCGACCCGCTGGACCCCGAGGCGGGCTTTCAGCCCAGCCTGGCGGTAAGCTGGGAGGTGTCCGAGGACGGGCTGTCGATCACCTTCACCCTGCGCGAGGACGTGACCTTCCATTCCGGCAATCCGGTCCGGGCCGAGGATGCCGCCTGGTCGCTGCAGCGCGCGGTCAAGCTGGACAAGACCCCGGCCTTCATCCTGACGCAGTTCGGCTTCACCGCCGACAATGTCGACCAGATGATCACCTCTGAGGGCAACACCCTGACCCTGACGATGGACAAGCCCTATGCGCCGTCCTTCGTGCTGAACTGCCTGACCGCCAACATCGCCAGCGTGGTCGACATGGAGACGGTCATGGCCAACGAGGCCGATGGCGATCTGGGCAACGGCTGGCTGAACACCAACGAGGCCGGGTCCGGCGCCTATGTGCTGGCCGCCTGGCGCCCCAACGAGCAGGTGCAGCTGACCGCCTATGAGGACTACTGGCAGGGCGCGCCCACGATGAAGCGCGTGATCGTGCGCAACGTCGCCGAATCCAGCGCGCAGCGGCTGCTGCTGGAACAGGGCGACATCGACGTGGCCCGCAACCTGACGCCCACGGATGTCGAATCCATCGCCTCGGTCGAGGGGGTGACGATCCAGGACGAACCGCGCGGCCGCATCCTCTACATGGGCCTGAACCAGAAGGACGAGCTGCTGTCGAACCCCGCCGTGGTCGAGGCGATGAAGCATCTGGTCGATTACGAGGGCATCACGAACAGCTTCCTCAAGGGCCAGTTCGTCACTCATCAAAGCTTCCTGCCGCGCGGCTATCTGGGCGCGCTGGACGAGACGCCCTGGACCTATGACATCGAGAAGGCCCGCCAGATCCTGACCGATGCGGGGATCGAGGGCGGCACGATCACCACCCGCGTGCGCGACCTGCGCGAATATATCGACGTGGCGCAGACCCTGCAGGCCGCGATGGGCCAGGTCGGCCTGACACTGGAGATCGAGCAGATGACCGGCGCGCAGGTGCTGGACGCCTATCGCGCCCGCGAGGTGCCGATCTTCCTGGGCGAGTGGGGCCCGGATTACTCCGACCCCAACACCAATGCCGCGACCTTCGCCTACAATCCCGACAACAGTGACGAGGCCGCCGCCGTGGGCCTTCTGGCCTGGCGCAACGCCTATGAGGTGCCCGCCGAGATGAACGAGGCCACCGTGGCCGCGACCCTGGAACAGGACACCGACACCCGCGCCGCGATGTATCAGGACATCCAGCGCCAGTATCAGGCCGAGGCGCCCATCGTGCCGCTGTTCCAGCGCATCGAGCAGGTCGGCATGGGCGACGGCGTCCAGAACTGGTGGAGCGGCGGGGCGATCAGCTCGGTCATGTACCGCCAGGTGACGAAGGGCGAATAACCCCGTGTCCGCGACCGACATCACCGGCACCGGGGGACCGCCGTCCCCCGGTGCGACCCCTCCGGGCCGGGGCCGACCCGATCTGGCGGGCCGCCGCGCCCTGCGCCGCCGCCGCGCCCGCAGCGTGGCGGGCACGATCCTGTCGCTGGCGCTGACGCTCTTGGGTCTGCTGCTGGTGACCTTCATCATCGGTCGCGTCATGCCGATCGACCCGGTGCTGAAGGTGGTGGGCGACCGCGCGACGCAGGCGCAATACGACGCCGCCTATATCGCCATGGGGCTGGACCAGCCGCTGGTGGTGCAGTTCCTGACCTATATCGGCGACGTGCTGCAGGGCGATTTCGGGCGCTCGATCTCGACCGGGCAGCCGGTCAGCGCCGACATCGCCCGCGTCTTCCCCGCCACGCTGGAGCTGGCGACGCTCGGCACGCTGATCGGGGTGGTGATCGGCGTGCCCCTGGGCGTGATCGCCGCCGCCCGCCGGGGCGGGATCATCGACCAGGTCGCCCGCGTGGTGGCGCTGGTGGGCTATTCCATGCCGATCTTCTGGCTGGGGCTGATGGGCCTCCTGATCTTCTACGGCATGCTGGGATGGGTCGGCGGCCCGGGGCGTCAGGGGATCCTCTATGACGGGATGGTCCCCAATGTCACCGGGATGGTGCTGGTCGACAGCCTGATCGCCGGGGACTGGCCCGCCTTCCAGGACGCCTTCAGCCACATCATCCTGCCGGCCAGCCTTCTGGGCTATTACAGCTTGGCCTATATCAGCCGGATGACCCGCAGCTTCATGCTGGAGCAGCTGTCCCAGGAATACATCACCACCGCCCGCGTGAAGGGCCTGTCCGAACGCGCGGTGATCTGGCGCCATGCCTTGGGCAACATCGCCATCCCGCTGGTCACGGTCATCGCGCTGTCCTTCGGCTCCCTGCTCGAGGGCTCGGTCCTGACCGAGATCATCTTCAGCTGGCCGGGCCTGGGCAGCTACATCACCCGCGGCCTGCTGTCGGGCGACATGAACGCGGTGCTGGGCGGCACGGTCGTCGTCGGCGCCTGCTTCGTGGTGCTGAACCTGCTCAGCGACATCCTGTATCGCTTCCTTGACCCGAGGTCGACATGACCGCCGCCCCGACCTCCCCCGACAGCCCCCAGACCCGCCCTCGGACCCGGCGCGACTGGCTGCTGTCGGATGCGCCGCAGACCCGGCGCCAGGCGCGGCTTGGCGCGATCTATCAGGGCTGGCTGACCTTCCGCGCCAACAAGCTGGCGATGCTGGGGCTGGTCATCCTGGTCCTTCTGATCGGCATGGCGATCCTGGCGCCCTGGATCGCGCCGCAAAGCCCCTATGCCCAGAACCTGGCCGACCGGCTGCAGCCGCCCTCGGCCGCGCATTGGCTGGGCACCGACGCCTTGGGCCGGGACATCCTGTCCCGCCTGATCCACGGCTCGCGCATCACGCTGTTCATCGTGGGCACGGTGGCGCTGATCGCGCCGATCATCGGGCTGTTCATCGGCACCGTCGCGGGCTTTGCCGGGGGCTGGGTCGATCAGGTGCTGATGCGCATCACCGACATCTTCCTGGCCTTCCCCAAGCTGATCCTGGCGCTGGCCTTCGTCGCAGCCCTCGGGCCCAGCATCGGCAACGCGGTCCTGGCGCTGGCCCTGACCGCCTGGCCGCCCTATGCCCGCCTCGCCCGGGCCGAGACGCTGACCATCCGCAATGCCGATTTCATCGCCGCCGCCCGGCTGCAGGGCGCGGGCCGCCTGCGCCTGCTCATCGGCCATATCTGGCCCCTCTGCGTCAGTTCCCTGATCGTGCGGGTGGCGCTGGACATGGCGGGCATCATCCTGTCGGCGGCAGGCCTGGGATTCCTGGGCCTCGGCGCGCAGCCGCCCCTGCCGGAATGGGGGGCGATGATCTCGGACGGGCGGGCCTATATCCTCGATTTCTGGTGGGTGGCGGCGATGCCGGGACTGGCGATCTTCACCGTCTCGATGGCCTTCAACCTGCTGGGCGACGGCTTGCGCGACGTGCTGGACCCCAAGGGGGACAAGTCATGACCCAAGACGCCCCTCTCCTGTCCGTGCGCGACCTGCGGGTGAGCTTCCCCACGCGGCAGGGCAGCTTTCAGGCCGTGCGCGGCGTCAGCTTCGATCTGGGCCGGGAACGGCTGGGCGTGGTGGGCGAAAGCGGCTCGGGCAAGTCGATGACCGGCCGCGCCATCCTGGGCCTGATCCGCCCGCCGGGCCGGATCGAGGCCGCGTCGATGACGCTGGAGGGCCGCTCCATCCTGGACCTGCCCGAGCGCCAGATGCGCAAGATCCGCGGCGGGCGCATCAGCATGGTCATGCAGGACCCCAAGTTCAGCCTGAACCCGGTCATGACCGTCGGCCGCCAGATCATCGAGGCCTACCGCCTGCACGCCGCCGCCCCCCGCGATCAGGCCCGCCGGAAGGCACTCGAGATGCTCGAGGCGGTGCAGATCCGCGACCCCGAGCGGGTCATGGACGCCTATCCGCACGAGGTCTCGGGCGGCATGGGCCAGCGCATCATGATCGCGATGATGCTGGCACCTGGCCCGCAGATCCTGATCGCGGACGAGCCGACCAGCGCGCTGGACGTGTCGGTCCGGACCGAGGTCCTGCACATCATGGACCGGCTGGTCCGCGACCGGGGGATGGGGCTGATCTTCATCAGCCACGACCTGAACCTGGTGGCGCAGTTCTGCGACCGGGTGCTGATCATGTATGCGGGCCGCATCGTGGAAACGCTGCCCGCCCGCGACCTGCACCAGGCCCGCCACCCCTACACGCGCGGCCTGCTGAACAGTCTGCCGCGTCTCGACGCGCCAGTGTCCCGCCTGCCGGTCCTCGCCCGCCAGGACAGCTGGCGCGACGACGATACTTTGTCGCCAAGCGACGGCGACCCCCTCTCGCCCCGCGCCGACACCGCGCTGCCCGGAGGGCTCTGACATGCACATTCATCTTGGCGCAAATATCCCGCGGGGGTGCGGGGGCGCGAAGCCCCCGCTCCGACGGCCCCGCCCATGCTGAGCGTGTCGGATCTGAACGTCTGGTTCGGCCAGATCCCCGACCGCGTGGACGCCGTGCGCGGCGCGGGGTTCCAGGTGGCCCCGGGAGAAAGCTTCGGCCTGGTGGGCGAAAGCGGCTCGGGCAAGTCGACCGTCCTGCGCGCCATCGCCGGGCTGATCCCCACCTGGTCGGGGTCGATCCGCGTGGACGGGGCCGACCTGCGCGAGGGTCGCCGCGACCGGGCCTTCTTCAAGACCGTGCAGATGGTCTTTCAGGACCCCTATGCCAGCCTGCATCCGCGCCATTCCGTCGATGCCGTCCTGGCCGAGACGCTGCGCCTGCAGGGCATGGACCGGATCGACCAGCGCATCGTGCGGCTGCTGGACGATGTGGGGCTGGGGCAGAGCTTCCGCTTCCGCTATCCCCACCAGCTGTCGGGGGGCCAGCGCCAGCGCGTGGCCATCGCCCGGGCGCTGGCCGCCGAGCCGCGCCTGCTGCTGCTGGACGAACCCACCAGCGCGCTAGATGTCAGCGTGCAGGCCGAGATCCTGAACCTGCTGGCCGACCTGCGGGCCGAACACAAGCTGACCTATCTGATGGTCAGCCATGACCTGTCGGTGATCGGGCATATGTGCGACCGGCTGGCGGTCATGCAGCAGGGCCGCATCGTCGAGATCCTGCCGGTCGCGGACCTGCGGGCCGGCCGCAGCACCGCGCCCTATACGGCGCAACTGATGGCCGCCTCGGAAGGCTACCGCGCCTTGGAGGCAGCCCCCGCTCCCTAGATCGCCTGCGAAAGATCAGACCGGTCCCATGCGGCGACCAGCCTCTGCGGCAGCTCGATCTCGGGGAAGCGGACGGGGTCGTGCCCGGGATCCCGCGCGGCCAGCGCACCGGCATAGAGCGCCTCATAACCTTCGATCATCCGCTCCAGCGTGAAGAGCCGCTCGACCCGGCGACGGGCGCGCGCGCGGGGGATGGTCAGCGCCTCCTGCAAAGCCCGGTCCAGATCGGACCCGTCGGCCTTCGCATAGGCGCCGGCATCGCCCACGACCTCGCGTACCGCGCCCATCTCGATCGCCGCGACCGGGGTGCCGCAGGCCATCGCCTCGATGGCCGACAGCCCGAAGGGCTCGTCCCATTGCGGGGTGAACAGCAGGACCGAGGCCCGACCGTATTCCCCCGCCAGATCGGACCCGGCCAGATGCCCGCCATGGCGGATGCGGGGGCCAAGCGCGGGACGCACCAGCGCCTCGTAATATCCCGAATCCTCGATGCTGCCGAAGATGGTCAGGGGAATGCCCGCCCGAAGGGCGGCGGCGATGGCCAGATGCGTGCCCTTGTTGGGGGTGATGCGCCCGGCCCAGACCGCCTCGCCATTGCCCGTGGCGCTGAAGGGCCAATCGGCGGGATCGATTCCGTTGGGCACCACATGCGCGTCCCGCGCCACCCCGCCCGGCCAATAGGCATCCAGATGCCGGCGCGAGCATCCCGTCACCGGATGCCACGGCGCCACGCTGTCGCGCACCGCACGGGCCAGCGCGTCGAAGGGCGGCACATGCAGCGAGGTGACCATCGGCAGTCCCACGCTGCGCGCCAGCCGCGGCGGATAGCGGTGCAGCGTGTTGTTGTGGACGATGTCGAAGCCCTCGTCCCGCAGCCGGGCCAGCGCCTCGGCATGGCTCAGGTCCAGATGGTCGTTCAGCACCTTGGTGCCGTGGAAATCATGCCAGGGATAGGCGCTGTCGTAATGCTGCCGCATCAGCGGCAGGACCGGCACCCCCACGCGGCTGTCGCCCGCAGCGACCAGCGTCACCTTATGGCCGCGCGCCTGCAGGGCATGGGCCAGGTGATGGGCATGGACCTCCATCCCGCCCATGAAGGGGGGCGAGATCGGATGGCGGCAATGCGCCATCACGGCAATCCTCAACAGGCGCATCGCTATCCTGCTGCGGGCATCAGAAGGCTGTCCTGCGCCCGGCGCAGCTCGGCCAGCCGGTCGGGGGCAGAGCGGCGGTCGGCCTGAACCTGATGCAGATGGTCGATCACCCGGCGCGAATTGGCATAGGGCATGTGCCCCTCCTGCGCGCAGAGGGCGATGTCGGCGCTGTCAGGCTCGCGCAGCACCTCCAGCCCCGAGGGCGTGTTCCGGATCAGCCCCATCAGCTGGAAGGCATAGAGCCAGTGCTCCATCGTCCGGTGGCCCCATTTGCTGGCGAAGACCTCGGTGTTGCGCAGGACGGAATGCAGGTGATGGACGGGGGGCATGCAATGGGGATGGTACTGGTGATAGACGCGCCCCCCCTTGATCCACCAGATCGGGATGCCCGCGTCCGACAGAGCGCGGCCGAAATCGGTGTCCTCGCCGCCATAGCCGGTGAAGCGTTCGTCGAAGCGGGGCCCTGCCTGCCAGTCCGCGCGGTGCAGGGCGAAGTTCAGCGACCAGAAGCAGCGGTAGTCGGGGCAGGCCTCCAGCCCCGCGGCCGGCGGGCCCTGACGGTCCGAATGGCGCACGGCCGTTTCCGCGAAACGGTCGAAATCCAGCCCTCCCTGCGTGGCGCCCTCGGGCAGGTACAGGACCTCGCCCATGAAGAGGCCCGTCTGCCCCTCCATGCAGGCCAGATAGCCCGCGATGAAGTCGGGATCGGGCATGCAGTCCACATCGACGAAGACCAGCACCTCGCCCGTCGCGGCGTCGGCCACGGCATTGCGCGCGGCGGCCAGCCGCAATTCGGGGCCGGTGATGCGGATCTGGCGGATGGGGAAATCGGTGGCGGGCAGGTCGGTGTAATCGCTGTCCTGCATGACGCCGATGATCAGCTCGACCGGGGGATGGGTCTGGGCCTGAAAGCCGCGGATGACATTTCTCAGATGCGCCTCGCGGCCCGAGGCGATGGTCAGGGCCGAAACAGTCGTCATGCATGTGCTCCTTGCACGGGATGGAGGGAGAGGGGCTCCGCGCCCCACAGATCGTCCGAAAGCCTCTCCAACCAGCGCGCCGCTGCGGCGGCCGGATCGGCCGAGATCAGCCGCGCCTGCCGGGCCGGATCGTGGCGGGCCATGGCTTGTGTCACTGCCGCCCGCCAGGACTGCGCGCTGGAAGGCAGATGCGGCAAATGCAGCGCCGCGCCCGCGCGGTCCAGGGCCTCGGCCTTCAGGCGCTGCTCGTCGAAATAGCGCCATTCGGGCACCACGATCCACGGGCGGCCCGCCGTCAGCACCTGCGCGCAGGTCGTGTTGCCGGTGGACGAGATCACCAGATCGGCGGCGGCCACGTGAGTCTCGGGGTCGTCGACCCAGCCCTTGGAGGTCAGGTTGCGCCCTTCGGTCGCGTGCCATTCCTCCTGCAGCTTGCCGATGGTCAGCCAGGTCCAGCCGGGAAAGGCCCGCGCCGCGACGCCCAAAGGCGCCTGCGAGAACCCGGTGCCGCCCGCGCCCGACAGGACCAGCGCCACGGGGCGGTCGTGGTCCAGGCCAAGCGCGTGCCGGGCGGCGGTGCGGTCGCCCGAGGGGCCTGCCGTCACGCCCAGACCGGGGGCGAAGTGGATCTTGTGTGCGAAGGCTTGCCAGTCGGGCTGCGCCAGCTCGGCGGCGAAGGGGGCCAGCAGGCCCGCCGCACCGGCATAGGCCGCCTGATGGCCGGCATCGTCGCGGGCGCCGTGCTGCAGGATCTTGACATGCGGGACCGAGCAGATGCGCGCTAGCTGCGCGATCTCGGCACTGACATCGCAGATCATCAGGGCCGGATCGGCGCTGGCGAACCATGCGGCCATCGTGCCCATCGCCTGACGGATGCCGGGCCAGCCCAGGGGCGCGCAATGCAGCGTCTCAGGCGTCTCGATCTGGTCCATGTCCGTCTCGGCCCCGCCACGCTCGAACAGCGAGGGGATGCGCAGGATCTCCACATGGCCGGGCAGGGCCGGAAAGATGTCGTCGCGGGCGCAGAAGATCGTCACGGGCCGGTCGGCGGGCAGGGCGGCCAGCAGGGCGGCGCAGCGCTCGGCATGGCCCCGGCCCTGATGGTGGACGAAATAGCCGAAGGGACGGCGCGGCAGGGGAATGTCACGCATGGGCGGGCTTCGCCGCCTTGGCGGCATTGCTGCGCGCCAGACGCGGGGCCGGGGTCTGCGCGGGCGCGCGGGGGCGCACCGGCGCCCCGAGGCCAAGCCGCGTCAGCCCGTCGATCACCCCCGCCGCATGGGCACAGGGGCTGCGATAGATGCCGGGGCCGCGCAGATGGTCCAGCTCGGCATAGGCATTGGCGGGCAGGATCGCGGCGCCGCTGACGGCCAGCATGTCGGCATCGTTGCCGCTGTCGCCCGCCGTGATGCAGTGGCTAAGGTCCAGCCCCCACCGCTCGGCCTCGAAGCGCAGGGCGGCAGCCTTGCCGGCGCGGGGCGGCAGGATGTCGATGAACTGCCCGTGCGAGGCGATGACGCGGGCGCCCAGGCCCCGCTGCGCCAGATCGCGGCGCAGATCGTCGGCCAGATCGGCGGTCCCGAACAAAGACAGCTTCCAGCGGCGCTGCTCGTATCCCGGCTGCCAGTGCGGATCGTGCTCGGCCAGCAGGGCGGCCACCGCCGCGCGGTCCCACTCGCCGTCAAGATGGCGGGCGTAATCGGCGCAGCGCGCCAGCCGCCCGTCCGGGGACCAGCGCCAGATCTCGCTGCCGACCGAGGTGATGAACAGGTCCGGGCGCGGCAGCTGCCAGTCGTCCAGCACGCGGCGCGCCTGAGAGACGGCTCGCCCGGTGGCGACCGCGAACATCAGCGTCTCGGACCGGGCGGCGTGCCAGTCGCCGAAGCGCAGCGCCGCCGCATAGCTGCCGGTCAGCGTGCCGTCGATGTCGCTGGCCAGGATCCGCCGCACGATCCGGCGGGGCCGCGACGCCGGCTGGCCGAGTGTGCGGCACAGCGCGACCGAGCGCTCGGCCCAGTCCCCCCAGTCGAAGACCGCCAGCGCGCGTACCTGCGCCATGCGGACCCGGGCGGCGCGGTCGGGATCGTCCATCAGCCCAAGGCAGGCGGCGGCGATCTGCGCGGGGTCCTGCGGATCGACCAGCGCACCGTGGCCCAGCTGCGCCAGGATGTCGACCGGCCCACCGTTCCGCGTGGCCACCACCGGCACGCCGGCCTGCGCGGCCTCGATCAGGGTCAGGCCGAAGGGCTCGTGAAAGGCCGGGTTCACGAAGACCCCGCCCCGGGCGGCCCGGTCATACAGCGCTCGCAGCTGCTCGGCATCGTGGCGCGGTGGCAGGGCGACCTTGCCCCACAGCCCGTGCCGGTCGACGCAATCGAACAGACCGCGCAGCACCTCGTCCTGTTCGGCGGGTCCCCGCGCGATGCCGTCGCGCAGCCCGGCCAGGATCACCAGATTGGCGCGGGCCTGCAAAGCGGGGGAGGCGGCATAGGCCTCGACCAGGCCGATCAGGTTCTTCTTGCGGACCGGGCGCGCCACGGCCAGCAGGATCGGCAGGGACGGATCGCGCAGGAAGGGCGCTAGCAGTCCGTCAGCCGCCGAGGCATCCGATAGCGGCGCCAGATCGACCCCCGGCGCCAGGCAATGACTGCGCCCCTCGGCATCCGCGCCATAGGGCAAAAGCTGCCGTTCTGCCTCGTCCCGCGACGAGACGATGATCGCGCCCGCCCCTGCGATGGCGGCGCGTTCGAAGGCGATGCGGGTCTGCAAAGCGGGCAGATGTGCGGCATCAGGGCCCTTCTGCAGGGCCAGCGAATGGGGCGTGTAGATCCAGCGGATGCCGAACTCGGCCTCGGCGGCCTGGGCCAGACGCGCGGCATCGGCGAAATGCGCATGGATCACGTCGGGGCGGTGGGGCATGTCCCGCAACAGGTCCAGAAAGGCCTGCGTCAGGGCGGGCA
This sequence comes from Paracoccus gahaiensis, assembly GCF_005048225.1. Classification (GTDB taxonomy): domain Bacteria; phylum Pseudomonadota; class Alphaproteobacteria; order Rhodobacterales; family Rhodobacteraceae; genus Paracoccus; species Paracoccus gahaiensis. Next base: position 83,514 of record NZ_SUNI01000007.1, on the reverse strand, counting down.
GCTCGGCCTCCAGCGCCTCCTTGCTCAGATAGCCGGCATTGGCGGTGCGCAGGCGCAGGATGCGGCAGTTGGGCGAGACCTGCTCCGATGTCCGGTCGTGAACCTCGTTCAGTCCCGGCGCCCGGAAGGCGCGGGTGACGATGTCGACCGCATGGACGTCGTCCAGCCGCGCCTGCGCCATGGCGGCGCCCAGAATGTAGGCGATGTGACCGCCGGTGTCTTCCGTGATGCCATAGCTGACCGGCGGCGCCTTGAGGCACCCGCCAAGGGCGACGTGAAGGATGTGCATGAATGGCCTTTCGGCGGGAAAAAGAGGCCGCGTGCGACACGCAGCCCACCCCAACGCACTCTGGCCAACACGGTTCAGTGAGGCCGTCAGAAACTGCGAAAGATTAACCACCCTCATGCGGCACGAGGGCCCGGAGATGGGCCTGCCCGGCCTCGGGCACCGCGCTGCGGTGCCGTCCCAAGGGCAGCATCAGTGGCCGTCCCGAGACCGGATCGGCGATGATCCGGCTGTCCAGACCGAAGACATGGCGCACCATCTCGCGCGTCAGCACCTCGGACGGGCGGCCCGCGGCATGGATGCGGCCCCCGGACATGGCGATCAGGTGATCGGCATAGCGCGCCGCCAGATTGAGGTCGTGCAGCACCATCACCACGGTCGTGCCCCGGTCGCGGTTCAGGTCCGTCAGCAGGTCCAGCACCTCGATCTGGTGGCTGATGTCGAGGAAGGTCGTGGGCTCGTCCAGCAGCAGCAGGTCGGTCTGCTGGGCCAGGGCCATGGCGATCCAGACGCGCTGGCGCTGGCCGCCCGACAGCTCGTCGACCGGACGCTCGGCCAGATCGGCGGTGCCGGTGACCTCCAGCGCCTCGGCCACGGCGCGGTCGTCGGCGGCGCTCCAGCGCGAGAGCAGGCCGTGATGGGGATGGCGGCCCCGGCTGACCAGATCGGCCACAGTGATCCCCTCGGGCGCCACGGGCGATTGCGGCAGCAGGCCCAGGATCTGCGCCAGCTGCCGGGGCGGCATGGCATGGATCGACCGACCGTCCAGCAGCACCTGGCCCGCGCGGGGCGGCAGCAGCCGCGTCAGGCTGCGCAGCAGCGTCGACTTGCCGCAGGCATTGGCGCCGACGATGGCGGTGATCCGGCCCGGCGGCAGATCCAGATCCAGCCCGGTCAGGATCTGCGCGGGGCCGTAGCCCGCCGTCAGGGACCGGGCGATCAGGGCATGGGTGGCGGGGCTTTGGGCGGGAGGGGGCATCAGGTCGCTCCGATCCGGTTGGCGCGGATGATGAGAAGGATCAGGTAGGGGGCACCGAGCGCGCCGGTGACCACCCCCACCGGATAGCGCGCGGGCAGCAGGAACTGCCCTGCATAGTCACCCACCAGGACCAGCAGCGCCCCCACCAGCGCCGCCGGCAGCAAAGCCGAGCCCCGCGGCCCGGTCATCCGCGCCGCGATCGGCCCCGACAGGAAGGCCACGAAGGCGATGGGCCCGGTGACGGCCGTGGCGACCGCGATCAGCGCCACGGCGGCCAGGATGACCGTCGCGCGGGCGCGGCCCACGCGGACTCCAAGGGCAGCGGCGGTGTCCTCGCCCAACCGCAGCGTCTCCAGATCGCGGGCGCGGGACAGGATCAGCCCGCCGCAGAGGATCAGCGTCACCGCCAGCGGCAGCGCCTGGTCCAGCCGAGCGCCGTTGACGCTGCCGGTCAGCCAGCGCATCGCCTCCTGCAGGTCCCACGACGGCGCGCGGGCCAGCACATAGGCGATTACGCTGTCCAGCATGGCCGAGATGCCGATGCCCACCAGGATCAGCCGCGTGCCCGCGATGCCGCCCCGGAAGGACAGCCCATAGATCAGCACTGCCACGCCTAAGCCCGCCAGCACCGCCATCAGGGACAAGGCCGCGCCCTCCAGCCCCAGGACCACGATGCCCAGCACCGCCGCCGCGCTGGCGCCCGACGATATGCCGATGATGTCGGGGCTGGCCAGTGGGTTGCGCAAGAGGATCTGGAAGGCGGCTCCCGCCATCCCGAAGCTGGCCCCGGCCAGCAGCGCCAGCGCGGCGCGGGGCAGGCGCAGCTGGCCCACCACGAAGGCCGCGCCGGGGGCGTCCTGTCCGCTCAGTACCCGCCAGACCTCGGCCGGGGGGGTGAAGGATTGGCCCAGCATCAGCGTCAGCGCGACCAGCGCCGCGACTGCGATCGCCAGTCCCAGCACTGCGCGGCGCCATCCGCGAAGCCGCTGCCGGCGCAGGGCAGCGATGCGGGGCGCGGTTATCGGCGGGAAAGGGGCTTGGCTCACAGCTCGCGGATCCTCTGCCGGCGGACGATCCAGATGAAGACCGGCCCGCCCAGAAGCGCGGTGACGATGCCCACGTCCAGCTCGGCCGGGCGCGCGATCAGCCGGCCCAGGATGTCGGCCGCCAGCAGCAGGCAGGCCCCCGCCAGCGCCGAGAAGGGCAGCAGCCAGCGGTGGTCGGTGCCGGTCAGCAGCCGGCAGGCATGGGGCACGACCAGCCCCACGAAGCCGATCGGCCCGCAGATGGCGGTGGTGGCCCCGGCCAGCAGGATCGCACCCGCTGCCGCCCAGGCCCGGGCGCGGGCCACCCGTTCTCCGAAGCCCGCCGCCAGCTCGTCGCCCAGGGCCAGCGCGTTCAGCTTGCGCGCCGAGATCATCGCCAGCCCGAAGCCAAGCGCCAGGAAGGGCGCGACATGGCCGATGCCCTCGAAGGTCGCGCCGCCGACGCCGCCGATCTGCCAGGACCGGATGCCGCCCGCCAGATCGGCGCGGGGCAGCACCACCGCCGCCACCAGCGACGAGAAGGCGACCGAGGTCGCGGCCCCCGCCAGCGCCAGCTTCAGCGGCGTGGCGCCGCCCCGGCCAAGCGAGCCGATGCCATAGACGAAGACCGCCGCCGCCCCCGCACCCAGGATCGCGGTCCAGACATACTGCTCCAGCGCGGTGATGCCGAACCAGGCGATGCCGATCACCACGGCCAGCGAGGCGCCCATGTTGACCCCCAGGATGCCGGGATCGGCCAGCGGGTTGCGCGTCACGCCCTGCATGATCGCCCCCGACAGGCCCAGGGCGGCGCCCGCCAGCGCCGCCAGCGCGGTGCGCGGCAGCCGGGCCGAGACGGCGGCGGTCGCGATGCTGTCCACCTGGCCGCGCAGGGCCAGCGCGATGTCGGGCCAGCCGACCGTCCGGGTGCCCACCGCGACCGAGGCCAGCGCCAGCGCGCCCAGCAGCAGCAGGCCCAGGGCCAGCCACAGGGGCCTGCGACCGGAAAGCGCCCGGCGCAGGGGCAGCTCGGCCCGCGTCGCAGCGGCCCCGGAGGGTGCGTTCGCCCTCATCGCGCCTTGCGCGCCGCGTCGGACAGCAGGCCCACATAATCGGGCAGCACATAGGAGATCGACAGCGGCGTCGGCGTCGCCGCCGTGCCCAGGGGATCGTTCCCCAGCATCACCACCGCGTCGTTGGCCACCGCCGGCATCCGCGACAGCAGCGGATCGGCCCGCAGCGCCGCCAGCAGGTCGTCGCCGCCATAGGTGACGATGATGTCCACATCGTCGAACAGGTCGATCCGCTCGGCGCTGATCGCGCCGGAATACTGCCCGGGCAGCGTCGCCTCGGCGACGCTCTGCGGCAGCTCCAGCCCCAGATCGCCGAAGAACTTCACCCGCGCATCGTTGCCGGTGTAAAAATTGATGACGCTGAGGTTCGTGCTGTCCAGATGCGTCACGAACATCGCCCGCTTGCCCGCCAGCCTCGGATGGCCCTCCAGGGTCTGGGCGATCTCGGCCTCGATCCGGGCGATCAGGGCGTCGCCCTCGGGCGCCATGCCGAGGCCAGCGCTGTCCATGCGGATCGTCTGGCGCCAGTCGGTGGCCCACGGCGCGTCGGGATAGGCCACGACCGGGGCGATCATGCCAAGCGTGGCATAGTCGTCGGCGCTGATGCCGGAATAGGCCGCCAGGATCACGTCCGGGGCGCTGGCGGCGACCGCCTCGAAATCGATCCCGTCGCCCTCGTCGAACAAGGGCGGCACCGGCGCGCCCAGCTCCGCCAGCCGGGCCGAGACCCAGGGCAGCACCCCATCGCCGTCATCGTCGCCGAAATTGGCGCGGGCCATCCCCACCGGCACGATGCCCAGGGCCAGCGGCACCTCGTGATTGGCCCAGGCCACCGTCGCCACGCGCTGCGGCGGGGCCGCGATTGTGGTGGTGCCGAAGGCATGGGGGACCGTGACCGGAAAGCCCGCATCCTGGGCAAAGGCCGGGGCGGCCGCCAGAAGCAGTGCGGTGGAGAGGGGGCGGAGACGCGACATGGGGCAGGGCCTTTCGAAGGGCGGTCGGGGTGCCGAGTGCCCCTGGCGCCGCCCCTCCGTCAAGTCCGGGGCGCCGCCGCCTGCCGGGACCGGCGACGATTTGCAGTGTTTCTGACAAAAACGATAGGATTATACAAGACAAGCTCTGCGAAAGGGTCTAGCAGCCCGACCAGCCATCGGTCGCAGCCGCCCCGCACGGGGACCCGCGCCGTCGCCAGAACCCGCCCCCACCTTCAGTCCGGAACCCCCTCCCATGCGCTCTTGTCCGTCCATCCGCCCTTTGTCCCTGATCGCCGCTCTGGCCGGCTGCGCCTCGGTCCTAGCGGTCACCGCCGGGGCGGGGCTGGCGCAGGACAGGCCCGCCAATGTCACCATTCTCGATCCGATCGTTCTGGAGGCGGTCGAGCGCGACGATGACGCGGGCTCGATCGTGGCCACGACCAGCAGCGCGGGCGGCCGCCTGGCCGCACCCCTGCTGGACACGCCCGCCTCGGTGTCCGTCATCACCTCACGCGAGATCGCGCAGCGCGGCGCGCAGGGGGTCGAGGAGGTGCTGCAATATTCCGCCGGCGTCACCGCCGATTTCTATGGCGCCGATGACCGCTTCGATTACTTCAAGATCCGCGGCTTCGACGCCTATGCCGCCCGCGACGGCCTCAGCCTCGGCCGCCCCTTCGGCGGCATCCGCGAGGAAACCTATGCCTTCGAGCGGGTCGAGGTCGTGCGCGGCGCCATCTCGACCGCGACCGGCCTGTCCGATCCGGGCGGATCGGTAAACTATGTCACCAAGCTGCCGCGCCGCGCGCGGTTCGGAGAGGTCTATGGCACGGTCGGATCGCATGACCGGGGCGAGATCGGCTTTGATCTGGGCGACAACTTCACCCCCGACGCGACCCTGTCCTGGCGCCTGACCGGCAAGCTGCGCGAGGCGGATGCCGAATACGACAGCTCGCGCGACGATGCGGGCTTCCTGATGGGCGGCCTGAGCTGGCGCCCGTCGGAGGCGACCCGCCTCAGCGTGGTGGTCGATCATCTGGACCTGGACGGCGTGCCGGGCAGCGGCGGCCATCCGATCGGCACCGATTTCGACCGCGACCGCTTTTTCGGAGAGCCGGGCTATAACTTCCGGGGCACCGAGCGGACCAGCGTCACGGCGCTGCTGGACCATGATTTCGGCACCGGGCTCAGCGCCAGCGCGCGGCTGCGCTATTCCGACACGGCCAGCGATTACGGCTATGCCTATATCGCGGCCACCCCCACCGATGGCAGCACCATCGCCACGCGGTCCTTCTTCGGCAATGACAGCGCCCTGACGGCGCTGATCGGCACCGCGCAGCTGCAATACGACACCAGCTTCGGCGGCACCGGCAGCCGTACCGTCGCCGGGGTGGAATTCGCCGACCGCGACCGCGACAACGACACGTTCTTCGGCCCGGCGCCGGGGATCGACTGGACCGACCCCGTCTATACCGGCGCGCCGGACGATGTGCCGCTGATCGCCAGTTCGCGCAACGAACAGCGCGGCCGCGCCCTCTTTGCCGAGCAGGAGCTGACCTTTGCCGACCGGTTCATCGTCACCGCCGGGCTGCGCCACGACTGGCTGGACATCACCGAGACGGACAACCTGGCCGGCACCGCCGCCGAAGGCGAGATCAGCGAGACGACCGGCATGCTGGGCCTGACCTACAAGGTCACCGATCAGGTCTCGACCTATGCCAGCTATGCGCAATCGGTCGTGCCCGCCGGGATCGGCGTCGAGCCCGAGGAGGGCAGTCAGGTCGAACTGGGCGTCAAGGTCCAGCCCATCGGCACGACCGCGCTGTTCAGCGCCGCCCTCTACGATCTGACCCGCACGAACCTGACCCGCACCGACCCGGTCACGCTGCTGCCCCAGACCCTTGGAGAGGTCCGCGCCCGCGGCCTGGATCTGGAGGCCAAGGCCGAGATCGCCCCCGCGATCAGCCTGACCGCCGCCTATTCCTGGCTGGATCAGGAGATCACCCGGAACGGCACGGCGGGCGACGAGGGGAACCGCCCGCAGCTGGTGCCCGAACATTCGGCCTCGCTCTGGGCGACCTATACTTTGGCCGGTCAGAACGGGCGCGGGGACATGACCTTCTCGCTGGGCGGCCGCTATACGGGGCAGTATTTCTACGACGACGCCAATACGGTCGGCACGGGCGGCACGGTGGTGGTCGATGCGGCCTATGGCTGGCAATTGCGCGACGACACCTCGCTGGCGCTGAACGTCAGCAACCTGTTCGACCGCAAATACGTGGCCAATGGCGGCTTCGGGGCGGATTTCTACAATCCCGGGCGTCAGGTCGCGGCGACCCTGCGCCGGACGTGGTAGGGGCCTGCGGGGGCGCTCAGCCGGGGCGCTGGCTGCGGCGCCAGGCGGCGGGGGTGGTGCCGGTCACCTGGCGGAAGCTGCGCGTCAGGTGCGCCTGATCGGCAAAGCCCGCCCGCGCGGCGATGTCGGACAGGGGCAGGTCGCTCTCGATCATCAGCGCGCGCACCCGTGCGATGCGGCGGTCCATCTGCCATTGCCGGGGCGTCGTGCCGGTGGTGGCCTTGAAGGCGCGGGCGAACCAGCTTTCCGACAGCCCCACCGTCTCGGCCATCTGCGCCACGCTCAGCCGCCCGTCGCGGGCCTGCCGCAAGCGGCAGGTCAGCCGGGTCATCTGCGCCGGGGTCAGCCCGCCCAAGGCGCGCTCAGTGGGCAGCTCATCCCCGGGGGCCGACAGGTCCAGCAGGCCGGTGGCGATCCCGGCCACCAGGCTTTCGGCAAAGGCGGGGTGTCGGGCGGGGCGGGCGATCTCGTCCGCAAGCAGCCCGACCAGCAGCTCGACCCCGCCCAGATCGCGCATCTCGACCGGGCGCCGGATCGCGGCCTCGGCGACCGAGGCGCCGACCAGCGGCTGCAGAAGGCCCCGCAGCCGGTCGGCATGCAGATGCAGGTCGAGATGGGCAAAGCGATGCGCCGCCGAGAACCGCGTCCACAGCGGCATCCCCGCCGGAACATAGACCACCCGCGTCATCGGGCGGCGGTCGCGGTCCAGACCCTGCGGGGCATTGGCCATGCCGATCCGGTCGCCCAGATCGGCCGAGAACAGCACGAAGCGCGGATCGGGCGACAGGTAGTAGCCGGTCGCCCCGGCCCGGCCCTCGGCCTCCCAGCAGACGCCCATGATGCCGTTGAGACCCCGCCAGCGGACGGGCCTGGTGGTCTGGATGCCTGCCGTCTGGCAGGTCATGGAGTGGCGATAGCTCATGGGCCCTGACCCTGCTGGTCCGATCCTGCGATGGCGGCCTGCCTGGCGGACGGCGCCCGGAGGGGGCGGCCGTCGATAGCTTGGGGGGCGTCGGGCCCCAGATAGCGCGGGGGCCGGGGGCAAGGCAAGCCGCCCCGTGCCCCCGGATGGGTCCGCCTGCGGTGGAAACCACCCGGACCTGCGCCTATGCTGCGCCGAACAGACAGGGAGGACCGCGATGACGCATCAGGACGACTGGACCGAAGACCGGGCAAAGGCGCTGCTGCGCGCGATGTTCGACGCGGCGGTGGCGGCCGCCGATCCGGCGCGGGTGCTGGCCGCGCATCTGCCCGAGCCCCCGCGCGGGCGCTGCATCGTGCTGGGCGCGGGCAAGTCGGCGGCGGCCATGGCGGCGGCGGTCGAGGCCGCTTGGCCCGATGTCGATCTGTCGGGCGTGGTCGTCACCCGCCACGGCCATGCCGTCCCCACGCGCCGGATCACCGTGCGCGAGGCCTCCCACCCGGTGCCCGATGCTGCTTCCGAGGCCGCCGCGCAGGAGATCCTGGCGGCGGCGGAGGCGGCGGGACCGGACGATCTGGTGCTGGCGCTGATCTCGGGCGGGGGGTCGGCGCTGATGGCCGCCGCGCGCCCGCCGCTGACGCTGGCCGACAAGATCGCGGTGAACCGGCTGCTGTTGCGGTCGGGCCTGACGATCGAGGACATGAACCGCATCCGCCGCCGCCTGTCGCGGGTCAAGGGCGGCGGGCTGGCGCGGGCGGTGGCGCCGGCGCGGCTGGTGACGCTGGCGATCTCGGACGTGCCGGGCGACGATCCGGCGGCCATCGCCTCGGGGCCGACGGTGGCCGATCCCACGGCGGGCGACGATCTGGCGCCGCTGGTGGCGCGTCTGGGGGAGGACCTGCCCCCGGCAGTGCGCGACATGCTGCTGGCCCCGCCCCCGCCGCCGCTGCCGGACATGGACGCCGATTACCGCCTGATCGCCACCCCGCAGATGTCGCTTCTGGCGGCGGCCGAGGTCGCGCGGGCGGCGGGCGTCACGCCCCTGCTGCTGGGCGACGCGCTGGAGGGCGAGGCCGCGCAGCTGGGCATCGCGATGGCCGGGATGGCCCGCGCCACGGCCCGCCACGCCACGCCCACAGCCCCGCCCGCCGTGCTGCTGTCGGGCGGCGAGACGACGGTGACCATCGGCGCGCGCGCGCCGGGACGCGGCGGGCGCAACACCGAGTTCCTGCTGTCTCTGGCGCTGGCCCTGCGCGGCCTGCCGGGCACCTTCGCGCTGGCGGCGGATACCGACGGCATCGACGGCACCGAGGATGCGGCGGGCGCGGTGATCGGCCCCGACCTGAGGACCCGCGCGGCGGATCTGGGGCTGGACCCGCAGGCCAGCCTTGATGCCCATGACAGCTGGACGCTGTTCGAGGCGACCGGCAGCCTGATCCGCACCGGCCCGACCCTGACCAACGTGAACGACTTCCGCGCCGTGCTGGTCACCGGACGCGTCGGATAGGCGTCAGCCCAGGATGCCGGGCTGGTCGCTGCGCAGGCGGTCCAGGATATGCTCGATGCGGCTCAGATGCAGGCGTACGGCGGCGGCGGCGGCCTCGGGGTCGCGGGCGCGCAGGGCGGTCAGGATCTGGCGATGCTCGATCCAGGCGGTCGAGGCGCCGTAGGACAGCGACAGGAACCGCGCGCGGTCCATGTGCCCCTTGGTGTCGCGGACGAGGTTCCAGACGAATTCCTTGCCCGCGCCCGCGCAGATGTCATGGTGGAACTGGTCGTCCAGCGCGTGAAAGCCCGCGCGGTCGTCGGCGCGGCTGGCGGCCTCCTGCGCGTCGATCAGCGCCTCCAGCCCGTCCCAATCGGCGGGGGCCAGTTGAAGGGCGGCGACGCGCATCGTGGCCTCCTCCAGCGCCCGGCGCACGAAATAGGCCTGCATCACCGCCTCGGTCGAGATGGGCGTCACGGTGGTCGCGCGCTGCGGGCGGATCTGGATGAAGCCCAGCTGCGACAGCCGATAGAAGGCATCGCGCACCGGCTGGCGCGACACGCCCATCTGCGAGGCGACCTCGGCCTCGGAAAGCTTCGCGCCCGGGGGCAGGGACAGGTTCACCACCCGCGCATACAGATCGTGGAAGATGTGGTCCGTCACGCTGCGCGGGCGCAGGTCCTCCATCGCCGGCAGGGCTGCGACATCCGGCTGGGGCATGGGAACGGCTCCGATTGACGTGTCTCGTAAACTAGCATATTAGACAACAAGCCTTATGGCAAGCGAGTCGGAGGAGAGCGTCGCGTGGCACTTGTGGCAGAAGACCGTCTTTTTCCCGTCGAGGGGCGCAGCCGCGATCTGGCCCGCGCCCTGTATGATCAGGTCCGCGATCTGCCGATCCTCAGCCCGCATGGTCACACCGATCCGCGCTGGTTTGCCGAGAACGAGGCCTTCCCGGATCCCGCGCAGCTGTTCGTGACGCCCGATCACTATGTCTTCCGGATGCTGTGCTCGCAGGGGGTGCCGCTGGCCGATCTGGGCGTGCCCCGGGTCGATGGCGGCGCGACCGAGACGGACGGGCGCAAGATCTGGCGGCTGTTCGCCGAGAACTATCACCTGCTGCGCGGCACGCCCTCGCGGCTTTGGCTGGACCATTCGTTCCAGCATCTGTTCGGCATCGACCGCCGCCTGTCGGCCGAGACCTCGGACTGGTATTACGACCGCATCGCAGAGTGCCTCGCCACCCCCGAATTCCGCCCGCGCGCCCTGTTCGAGCGCTTCAACATCGAGGCGATCGCCACGACCGAGGCCGCCACCGACGATCTGCTCTGGCACAGGATGATCAAGGACAGCGGCTGGCAGGGCAGGGTGCTGACCGCCTATCGCCCCGATGGGGTCGTCGATCCCGAGATGGCGGGCTTTGCCGACAACATCGCCCTCATGGGCGAGCAGACCGGATTCGACACGGGCACTTGGGCGGGCTATCTGGATGCGCACCGGGCGCGGCGGGCCTTCTTCATCGAACATGGCGCCACCTCCAGCGATCACGGGCACCCCAATGCCCGGACCGAGGATCTGCCCCAGGCCGAGGCGGCGGCGCTGTTCGCCAAGACCCTGCGCGGCGACTGCTCGGCCGAGGAGGCCGACGCCTTCCGCGGCCAGATGCTGACCGAGATGGCCCGGATGAGCCTGGACGATGGGCTGGTCCTGCAGATCCATCCCGGATCGCGCCGCAACCATTCCGATCAGGTCATGGGCATGTTCGGGCGCGACAAGGGCTTCGACATCCCCGGCCGCACCGATTACGTGGCCGCCCTGCGCCCGCTGCTCAATGCGGTGGGGATGCGCCCCGACCTGACCGTGGTCCTGTTCACGCTGGACGAGACCTCCTATGCGCGCGAACTGGCCCCCTTGGCCGGCGTCTGGCCCTGCCTGCGGCTCGGGCCGGCCTGGTGGTTCCACGACAGCGCCGAGGGCATGCGCCGCTTCCGCGAGATGACCACGGAAACGGCTGGCTTTTACAATACCGTCGGGTTCAATGATGACACCCGCGCGTTCTGCTCGATCCCCGCGCGCCATGACGTCGCCCGCCGGGTCGATTGCAGCTACCTGGCCACTCTGGTCGCCACGGGGCGTCTTGCGGAAGACGAGGCCCCCGAGGTGGCGCATGAGCTGACCTATGGCCTGGCCAAACGGGCCTACAAACTTTGACCGTTCATATCTGGGAGGATACCATGAAACTTCTGATGACATCCCTTGCGGGCCTGCTGGCCTCGGCCAGCTTCGCCGCCGCCTGCGAGATCACGCTGCGGTCCTCGGACACCCATCCCGACGGCTATCCGACCGTCGAGGGCGTCAAGGCCATGGCCGAGGAGGTGCTGGAGCGCACCGACGGCCGGATCTGCATCGAGGTCTTTCCGTCCAGCCAGCTGGGCGAGGAGCGCGACACGATCGAGCAGACCCAGTTCGGCGTGATCGACCTGGTCCGCGCGTCCTTCGGCACGTTCAACGACATCGTGCCGGTCACCCAGACCTTCTCGCTGCCCTACCTGTTCCGCAACGTGGACCACATGCACGCGGTCATGGACGGCCCGATCGGCGAGGAGATCGGCGCGGCCTTCGAGGAACGCGACCTGGTCGTGCTGGCCTATTACGACGGCGGCGCGCGCAGCTTCTACAACTCGCAGCGTCCGATCAACTCGATCGAGGATCTGGCGGGCCTGAAGATCCGCGTCATCCAGAACGACGTCTTCGTGGACATGATGGACGCGCTTGGCGCGGTCGCGACGCCCATGCCCTATGGCGAGGTCTATTCCGGCATCCAGACCGGCGTGATCGACGGCGCCGAAAACAACTATCCCAGCTATGACAGCTCGGGCCATGCCGAGGTGGCGCCCTACTTTACCCTGGACGAGCATCTGATGGTGCCCGAACTGGTCGCCATGTCCAAGACCAGCTGGGACGCGCTGTCGCCCGAGGACCAGGAGGTCGTCCGCGATTCCGCGCGCAATTCCTCGACCACGCAGCGCCAGCTGTGGGCCGAGGCCGAGGCCGCGTCCGAGGAGGCCGTGATCGCGGCGGGCGCCGAGATCGTGCGCGAGATCGACAAGCAGCCCTTCATCGACGCCATGGCCCCGGTCTACGAGAAATACGCGACCTCTCCCGAGGCGCAGGACCTGGTCGAGCGCATCCGCGCGACCGAGTGATCACGACAGCCGCCCGCAATCCTTGCGGGCGGTTTTCTTTTTGGGGGGACGCGCGATGCGCGAGGGATTGATCAGATTTGCCACAATGACCGGCGCCGTGGCGCAGGCGGCGCTGTGGCTGGCGGGAACCGGGCTTGTCCTGATGACCGTCTTCGTCTTCGCGCAGGTGTTCTATCGCTATGCGATCGGCTCCAGCCTGTTCTGGGCGGAGCCGGCGGCGGTCATGCTGATGGGCTGGTTCATCTTCCTGGGCGCCGCCGTGGGCGTCAAGGAGGGCTATCACCTGTCCTTCGACGTGGGCCTGATGGTCGTGCCGGAAAGCTGGCGGCCGTGGTTCCACAGCTTCTCGGACGTGGTCGTGACGGGCTTCGGCTTCGGCATGGCCTGGTTCGGCTGGCAGCTGGCCGCGCGCGCCTCGACCGGCGTCGTGCCGGGCCTCGGGATCTCGCGGCTGTGGGATTTCGCGCCGCTGATCGGCGGGGGCGTGCTGCTGATGCTGTTCTCGGTCGAGCGCATCCTGCGCCGGGCCGCCGGTCTGCGCACGATGCGCTTCGGCGACAATGACGATGCCATCGACGGCGAGATCGACGGGCTTGCCGGCGCCGGATCGGCCGCGGCCCTGATGGCCGCCGATCCCCGCACCACCGATCCCCACGCTACCGATCCGCGGGCCGACCGCACCACGACCGCGGCGCCGCGCGCCCGCAAGGGAGACTGACGCCATGGAATTGTGGATCCTGTTTGGCAGCTTCGTGGCGCTGCTGCTGATCGGCACGCCGGTCGCCTTCTGCCTGGGCGTGGCCAGCTTCCTGACCGTCCTCTATCTGGGCCTGCCGCCGGTGGTGGTGTTCCAGCGGTTGAACAGCGGCATTTCCGTCTTCGCGCTGATGGCCATTCCCTTCTTCATCTTCGCGGGCGACCTGATGGTGCGGGGCGACATCGCCCGGCGGCTGGTGGCGCTGGCGGGGGCCATGATCGGCCATGTGCGCGGCGGCCTGGGGCAGGTCAACATCGTGGCCAGCCTGATGTTCGGCGGCGTGTCGGGATCGGCCGCGGCCGATGCGAGCGCTGTCGGCGGGCTGATGGTGCCGCAGATGAAGGAACGCGGCTATGACGTCGATTACGCGGTCAACATCACGGTGGTCAGTTCGATCATCGCGCTGATGGTGCCGCCCAGCCACAACATGATCATCTATTCGATCGCCGCCGGCGGCCGCCTGTCCATCGCGGACCTGTTCACCGCCGGGATCATCCCGGGCCTGCTGCTGGCCTTCATGCTGATGATCGCCGCCTGGTGGGTGGCCCGCAAGAAGGGCTACCCGACCGAGCCCTTCCCCGGCTTGCGGATGCTGGGCACCCTGGCCGTCGCCGCCCTGCCGGGCCTGATCCTGATCGCCATCATCTTCGGCGGCGTGCGCTCGGGCTGGTTCACGGCCTCGGAATCCTCGAACGTGGCGGTGGTCTATGCGCTGCTGGTCACCACGCTGGTCTATCGCAGCCTGCCGTGGAGCGAATTCGTCGAGGCCACCAAGGGCGCCGTGCGCACGACCGCGATGGTGCTGCTGGTGATCGGCACCGCCGCCTGCTTCGGCTGGCTTCTGGCCTATCTGCGCGTGCCGACCCAGCTGGTCGAGATCCTGCAGAACGTGTCGGACAATCCCATCGTGATCCTGCTCTTGATGAACATCATCCTGCTGATCCTGGGCACGTTCATGGACATGTCGCCGCTGATCGTGATCACCACGCCGATCTTCCTGCCGGTCGCCGTGGCCTTCGGGGTCGACCCGGTGCATTTCGGGGTCATCCTGATCCTGAACCTGGGCATCGGCCTCTGCACGCCCCCCGTCGGCGCGGTGCTGTTCGTGGGCTGCGCGGTGGGCCGCATCAGCATCTGGCAGGCGATGCGCACCATCTGGCCCTTCTACGGCGCGGCCTTCGCCACGCTGATGCTGGTCACCTACGTGCCCGCGCTGTCGCTGTGGCTGCCCTCGATGTTCCGCTGAAAGGACACTCCATGACCGATCCCATCCGCACCGTGCTGGCCCATGCGCCCGAGCTGATGGTCGTCCGCTTCGCCTTCAAGGCGGGCGACAGCGGTGCGCTGCACAGCCATCCGCATGTGCAATCGACCTATGTGCGGTCGGGCCGCTACCGCTTCACCATCGACGACCGCGCCTTCGAGGTCGGACCCGGCGACGCCTTCGTCATCCCCTCGGGCGCCACCCATGGCTGCCTCTGTCTGGAGGAGGGCGAGCTGATCGACAGCTTCACCCCCCGCCGCGACGATTTTCTCTGAAAAGGACCACCCCATGACCCATGTCGACACCCGCCACGCGATCCATCCCGACCACGCCCGCGCCATGGACACCGCCACCCTGCGCCAGCATTTCCTGGCCGAGGGGCTGTTCGCCGAGGGAGAGGTCCGGCTGGTCTATACCCATTACGACCGCTTCGTGGTGGGCGGCGCCGTGCCCGCCGGCGGCAGCCTGGTGCTGGACAAGATCGAGGAGACCAAGACCCCCAGCTTCCTCGATCGCCGCGAGATGGGCATCGTGAACATCGGCGGCCCGGGCCGCATCGAGGCCGCGGGCGAGGGCTGGGACATGAATTCGGGCGACGTGCTCTATCTGGGCATGGGCGCGGGGGCGGTGACCTTCTCGGGCGAGGGGCGGTTCTACATCACCTCGGCGCCGGCGCATCGCGCGCTGCCGCATCGGCTGGTGACGGTCGAAGAGGCCAAGAAGGTCGAGATGGGCGCCACCGAGACCTCGAACAAGCGCGTCATCAAGCAGTTCATCCACCCGCTGGTCATGGAAAGCTGCCAGCTGGTGCTGGGCTATACCTCGCTGCAGGAGGGGTCGGTCTGGAACACCATCCCCAGCCATGTCCATGATCGCCGGATGGAGGCCTATCTGTATCACGGCATGGCGCCGGACTCGCGCGTCCTTCACCTGATGGGCGAGCCGACTGAGACGCGCCACATCTTCGTGTCGAACGAGCAGGCCGTGCTGTCGCCGCCCTGGTCGATCCATTCGGGCGCGGGCATCGGCGAATACACCTTCATCTGGGCGATGTCCGGGGACAATGTCGATTACACCGACATGGACTTCATCCAGCCCAAGGACATGCTGTGAGCGCGTTCTCGCTCGAGGGCCGCACCGCGCTGGTGACCGGGGCCAATACCGGCATCGGTCAGGCCATCGCGGTGGCCATGGCGCAGGCGGGGGCGGATGTCATCGCCTCCGGTCGTCGCGACTGTGACGAGACGCTGGAGATGATGGGGTCCGGGCGCAGTCTGCGTCTGGATTTCGCCGATCCGATGGCCGCGCGCGACGTCTTTGCCGATCAGCGGATCGACATCCTGGTCAACAACGCCGGCATCATCCGCCGTGACGATGCGGTCGATTTCTCCGAGGCCGATTGGGACGCGGTGATGGACGTGAACCTCAAGGCGCTGTTCTTCACCTGCCAGGCCTTCGCCAAAGCGGCGCTGCCGCGCGGCAGGGGCAAGATCGTCAACATCGCGTCCCTGCTGTCCTTTCAGGGCGGCATCCGCGTGCCCTCCTATACCGCGTCCAAGCATGGCGTGGCGGGGCTGACCAAGCTGATGGCGAACGAATGGGCGGCCAAGGGCCTGACCGTCAACGCCATCGCGCCGGGCTATATCGAGACGAACAACACCGAGGCGCTCCGTGCCGATCCCGACCGCTCGAAGGCGATCCTGGACCGCATCCCGGCGGGCCGGTGGGGTCGCCCCGAGGATATCGCGCAGACGGCGGTCTTCCTGGCCGCGCCCGCGTCGGATTACATCAATGGCGCCGTCCTGAACGTCGATGGAGGCTGGCTTGCCCGATAGGTTGCACCACACCCCGTCCACCGCCCCCTCGGGCATCGTCCATCTGGGCCTGGGCGCGTTCTTCCGCGCGCATGGCGCCATCTTCGTGGCCGAGGCGATGGCCGCGTCCGGCGGCGAATGGGGCATCACCGGCGTCTCGCTGCAATCGCCGGGCACGCGCGACAAGCTGCGTCCGCAGGGCTGGGCCTATACCGCGCTGGAACTGGGCCCGGATGGCGAGACGGAGCAGGTCGTCACCGTGCTGCGCGACGTGCTGGTCGCGCCCGAGGACCCGCAGGCGGTGCTGGATGCGATGGCCGCGCCCTCGGTGCGGATCGTCAGCCTGACGGTCACCGAGAAGGGCTATTGCCACGAGCCCTCGACGGGTCGGCTGAATGCCGGGCATCCCGATATTGTCCATGATCTGGCGGGCCCCCTGCCGAAATCGGCGCCGGGCTTTCTGGTCCGCGCGCTGCAGGCGCGCCATGCGGCGGGGATCGCGCCCTTCACCGTGCTCTGCTGCGACAACCTGCCGGAAAACGGCAAGGTCGTGCGCGGCGTCGTGCTGGATCTGGCGCGGCTGATCGACCCCGACCTGGCGACTTGGATCGGGGCCGAGGGGGCCTTTCCCTCGACCATGGTCGACCGCATCGTGCCCGCCACCACCGCCGCCGATCTGGACCGGCTGGAGGCGCTGACGGGCGCCCGCGATGCGGCCCCGGTCATGCACGAGCCCTTCCGCCAATGGGTGGTCGAAGATCACTTCGTCGGTGGCGAGCGCCCCGATCTGGGCGCGGTCGGCGTGCAGCTGGTGGACGACGTGACGCCCTTCGAGCACATGAAGCTGCGGATGCTGAACGGCACCCATTCCAGCCTGGCCTATCTGGGTTATCTGGCAGGCCACGAGACCATCGCCGAGGTCGCCGCCGACCCGGTCTTTGCGCAATTCGTCGACCGGCTGTGGAAGACCGAGATCATTCCGGCGCTGACGCCCCCTCCGGGAGAGGATCTGGGCGCCTATGCCGATGCGCTGGCGGCGCGCTATGCCAATCCGTCGATCCGGCACCGGACCTGGCAGATCGCCATGGATGGCAGCCAGAAGCTGCCGCAGCGCATCCTGGGCACGATTGCCGAGGGCCGCGCGGCGGGCCGGGCCGTCCCGGGGCTGACCTTGGCGGTGGCGGCCTGGATGCGCTATGCCTCGGGCACCGGCCTGGACGGTGCGGCGATCGAGGTCAAGGACCCGATGGCCGCCGATCTGGCCACCCTCTGGCGCGACGATCCGGCCGAGACGGTGGCGGGCTTCCTGCGCCTGGCGACGGTCTTTCCGGCGGCCCTGCGCGAGGATGCAGGCTTTGCGGCCGATCTGACGGCGGCGCTGACGGCATTGCAGGACAAGGGCGCGCGGGGTGCCGTGGCCGATGTCTGACCCGCTGGTCCTGAACGCGGTCGACAATGTGGCGATCCTGACCGCGCGGGGCGCGGCCCCCGCCGGGCACAAGATCGCCCGCCGCGCGATCGCCCAAGGGGCGGCGGTGGTGAAATACGGCCAGACCATCGGCTATGCCACGGCCCCCATCGCGCCGGGCGATCATGTCCACAGCCACAATTGCGCCTTCGGCGCACATGGCCGCGACTATCGCCCCGGCAGCGGGCTGGCGGCGGCCGAGGCCGTCCTGGCCCGGCATCCGCGCGAGGGGCTGACCTTCCAGGGCTATCACCGCCCGGGCGGGCAGGTGGGCACGCGCAACTTCATCGCGCTGGTGGCGACGGTCAACTGCTCGGCCACGGTTATCCGCCGCGCGGCGGAGGAGCTGCGGATCGAGGGTGCGCTGGCGGCCTTTCCGAATGTGGACGGGGTGGTGGCCTTCGCCCATGGCTCGGGCTGCGGGATGGCCGACAACGGGCCGGGCTGGCAGGCGCTGCAGAGGGTGCTGACCGGCCATGCGGGGCATCCGAATGTCGGCGCGGCGCTGTTCGTGGGGCTGGGCTGCGAGGTGATGCAGATCGCCCGCATGAAGCAGGAGCTGGGTGAGGCCGCGCGCTTTCACGGGCTGACCATCCAGGAGAATGGCGGCACGCGGACCACCATCGCGGCGATCAAGGCGCGGGTCCGCGAGATGCTGCCCGTCGTCAATGCGGTGACGCGCGCGCCCGCGCCGGCGGCGGCGCTGAAGATCGGGCTGCAATGCGGCGGCTCGGACGGGTTCTCGGGCGTGACCGCGAACCCGGCGCTTGGCGTGGCCTGCGACATGCTGGCGGCGCAGGGGGCATCCGTGGTGCTGTCCGAGACGCCCGAGATCTATGGCGCCGAAAGCCTGCTGCTGGACCGCGCCGCGCGCCCCGAGCTGGCTGAGCATCTGCTGGAGCGGCTGCGCTGGTGGGAGGGCTACACGGCGATGAACGGTGCGTCGCTGGACAACAATCCCAGCCCCGGCAACAAGGCCGGCGGGCTGACCACGATCCTCGAGAAATCCCTGGGCGCGGTCGCCAAGGCGGGGGCCACGCCGCTGAACGCGGTGTTGGACTATGGCCAGCCGATCACCGCGCCGGGGCTGAACTTCATGGACACGCCGGGCTATGACCCGGTCTCGGCCACGGGCCAGATCGCCGGGGGCGCGCAGCTGATCGTCTTCACCACCGGGCGCGGATCGGCCTTCGGGTCCAAGCCCGCGCCGACCATCAAGCTGGCCACGAATGACGCGCTGTTCGCGGCCATGCGCGACGACATGGACCTGAACTGCGGCGACATCCTGTCGGGGGTGAGCATCGAGGCGAAGGGGCGCGAGATCGTCGATCTGATCCTGCGCACGGCCTCGGGGGAGGCGACGCGCAGCGAGGATCTGGGGTTGGGGGACAACGAGTTCCTGCCTTGGCAGATCGGCGCGGTGGTCTGACGCAGGAGGGGGCAGGGGGGGCGCTGCCCCCCATCGCGTGCCGCGATCCCCCCCGGGATATTTTCGCCAAGATGAAAGTCTAGGGGGCTGCCACGGCCTGCGGGACGAGGGCGCCGTGATGGCGGATGACCCGGGCGCTGAGGGCATGGCCCGCCAGGATCGCCGTGGCGCAGTCCTGGCCCGTGAGGGTGGCCGCGAGATAGCCCGCGTTGAAGCTGTCTCCGGCGGCGGTCGTGTCGACGGGGGTCTCGGGCGGCAGGTCGGTGACCACGCCCATCCCTTGGGCGCCGCCGAAATGGATCGGGCCGCCGCCGTTCTTCACCACCACATGCCCCGCGCCGCCCTGCAGATAGCGGGCGAGCGTCGCTTCGGGATCGGCATCGCCGAAATGCGCGGCCTCGTCGTCGAAGCTGGGCAGGACCAGATCGGCACGGTTCGCGGCCTCTTGCGTGGCGGCGCACATGGTGGCGGCATCGGGCCAGAGGCGTGGGCGCAGGTTGGTGTCGAAGACGATGGTCGTGCCGGCGGCGCGGGCGGTGTCCAGCGCCTCCATCAGCGTCTTGCGTCCGGCGGGCGGCAGGATCGCTAGGGTGATGCCCGACAGATAGGCCAGGCGGCAGTCGCGCAGGGCGGCAGCCAGGACCTGAGGCTGGTCGGCCAGCCGGCGGGCGGCCGAGGTGTCGCGCCAATAGGCGAAGCTGCGCTCGCCCCCCTCCAGGCTGATGGCGTAGAGGCCGATCTCGCGGTCGGTCTCGGCCCGGACATGGCTGGCGTCGATCCCGGCCTTGGCCAGGAAGTCCAGCATCCGGTGCGAGAGGTCGCCCGTGCCCACGCGGGTGAGGTAGCCGACCTGCCAGTCCTCGCCCAGAAGGCGGCGTAGGTACCAGGCGGTGTTCAGCGTGTCGCCGGCAAAGCCCATGCGCCAGAGCGACGGCTGGTCGGCCTGCGAGAGTTCGACCATGGCCTCGCCGATGGACAGGATGCGGGTCATGTGGGGGCCTTTCGGTGGGGGACGGTCAGTCGGTGAAATAGTCGGGATGGGTGCGTGCCATTTCGGGCAGTTCGGTCAGCATCTGGCGCAGATGGGTGCGGATCGCGGTCTCGGCGGCGTCGCCGTCGCCCGCCTGCAGGGCCGTCAGGATGGCGCGGTGCTGTGCGATGGTCGCGCTGCGATCGAAGACCCGCATCGACAGGTGGCGCATGCGGTTCATCTGCGCCTTCAGGCGTTCCAGATCCTGCCAGACGGCGGGATGGCCTGCCGCCTCGGCCATGGCCCCGTGGAAGCGGTCGTCGCTTTCCACGAAGGCGGGCACGTCGCCCGCCGCATCGGCGCGGGCCTGCAGGTCCAGCTCGGCCGCCATCGCCGACAGGTCGGGGCGGCTGCGGGCGACCATGCGTCCCAGATCGCTTTCCACCGCCTCGCGGATCAGCCGGGCCGACAGCACCGCGCGGACCGAGATGCGGCCGATATAGGTGCCGCGCTGCGGGCGGATCTCGGCCAGTCCGTCGCTGGCCAGGCGGATGAAGGCCTCGCGCACGGGCTGGCGCGACAGGCCGACCTGGGCCGCGATCTCGGTCTCCGACAGGCGCATGCCGGGCAGCAGATCACCGCGCAGCACGCAGCGATAGAGCCAGTCATGGACCTGCTGTGCGGTCGAGGCGGAGCGGATCGGGATCATGCGGCGGACATCCTGAGGGGTAGACCCAGTCTATGCCATACTTCCATACGAGTAAAGCAGGGGCGTTCAGGATGCGGCAATGATGGAAGAAAGGCCCTGCGGTGGACACCACAGGGCCTTTTCATGTGTCGGAGTGCAGGGTGACAAACCTGTCAGCCGCCTGCCCGACAGGTGCGCCGATCAGAAGATCAGCGACAGGATGCCGATGACGACCAGAAGGCCGATGACGAAGATGATGCCGACGGCGCCGCCGAGGAATTTGAACATGAGTCTCTCCTATATATGTGCCGTTCAACTTGCGGTGTGCGCTGCGGTTCCGGGGGGATGTGCGAAAACCGCGCGGCCGGGCGCCCATCGGGGGACCGTGATCAGCGCAAAGGCGCCTGTCGCGGCAGAGATGGCCGGGACAACGGCTCTTTTCGCAACGGAAGGGGGAAACATTTGTCTGCCTGCCCGTTAAGCGGTCCGAACCAGAACCAAGAGCAGGCGGAGCCAACCGTGCGGAATGATGTGATCGTGACCACCACCACGCAAGATGACCTGAACCTGATCGTGGCCGCCCTGTCGGCCTATCAGCACAACACGCGCTATCGCGCGCTCTATCTGCGGCTGGTCCGCCAGATCGAGCGGCGCAATGGCGCCGTCCACATGCCGCTGCTGCTGGCCACCGACGGCTGACGGCAGGCACTGACGGGCCCGCCCTTCCGCACCTCGGTGGACCCGGATCGGCCCCGCCCGCGTTCCGGGTGCATCCCAAGCAAGGACCAGACCCATGACCGATGCCACATTGATGCTCAAGGACATGTCGCCGCTGACCGGGACGGTCGAGACCGGCGGCGATTATGTCCGCTTTCGCACGCAGGCCGATCTGGACCCGCAGGTACTTGGCGACCCGCGGGAGGGCGTGATCGAGATCGAGGGGCACCGCGAGGAGGTCGTGCTGGAAAGCGCCCATCCCTACCGGCCCACTCCGGGGCTGGAAACGGGTCCCGAGGGAATGGAACTGATCCTGCGGCGGCGCGCGCCCTCGGCCTGAGGTCGCAGGCGGCCCTGTCCTCACGGTCACGTGGGGCGGGCCGATCTTTGGAACAGGGACGTCGTCCCTGCGTTTCCCTTGCACACATCCTGAGGAGGATCCGATCATGGACCATGCCAACCACACCCGACTGACCGCCAGCGAATATACCGAAGCCGTGCTTGACGGCGCCACCGTCTATGGACCCGGCAACGAGACGGTCGGGTCCATCTCGCACACGCATGGTGCGGGCGAGAACACCGAGGTCGTCATCGATGTCGGCGGTTTCCTTGGCATCGGCGCCAAGCCGGTCCTGGTTCCCGCCCGGGATCTGGACCTGATGCGCGACGAGGCCGGGACCGTTCACGCGGTGACGACCTGGACCAAGGACGACCTCAAGGCGATGCCGACCCACGAGCACTGATCCCGCGTCGCCCTATGCCAAAGAAACGCCCGCCGGATGATCTCCGGCGGGCGTTTTCGCGTCGCAGGAGGGCAGGTCCCGCAGGCGGTCCGGCACGGAGAGCAGCGCTGCCAGACCGCAATTGCCCTCGGTCAGATCGGCCAGCGTGACCTTGTCCAGGGTGGCATAGAACGCCTCCAGCGCATGGGCCACGACGCCGCGCAGGCGGCAGGTGGCGGCAAGCGGGCAGGTGTTGGTCTGGGGCGCGAAGCATTCGGCGAAGGGCACGCCCGCCTCGAAGATGCGGAACACCGCGCCCATCGAGATCCGGGCCGCGGGGCGCGCCAGGCGCAGCCCGCCATGGCGGCCCCGCAGGGTCTCGACGAAGCCCTGCGCCTGCAGGGCGTTGACCACCTGCAGCAGGTGATTGGGCGAGGCGTTGCAGGTCCGGGCGATCTGGGCGCTGCGCAAGGTGGTGCCGTCATTGACCGCGCAGGCCATCAGCACCCGGGCGGCAAGGTTGGTCTTGGTGGTCAGACGCATCACAGCCTCATCCTGGGACGACGGATGGCCAAGCGGTAGCAGCAGGGCCCCGCGCGATCCTTGATCTGGATCACATCGGCGGGCCGGCGAATGCCTTAACTGACATCTTGTAGATCAGTTCGAGCGTGCCCGTGACCCCATCCCCTGCACCCCCTCCCGACCCGTCCGCCCGGCAGGCGGCCCTTCTGGCCCCCGGCCGCGAACAGCAGCGGCGGGCGGCAATGCTGTCGGTGCTGGGCGGGCTGATCTGGCCCCTGCAGGCGGCGGTCGTGGCCTGGGCCATCGGGCATCTTCTGGCGGGGACGGGGGCCTCGCCTCTCCTTGCGGCGGTCGCCTTCGGCGGTCTGGGCATCTGCCGCGCCGCCCTGGCCTGTCTGGCCGAGGCACAGGCGCAGGCGGCGGCCGAGGCGATCATCGCGCAGGCGCGCGGCGCCCTGATCGCATCCGAGGCGCGGCGGGCAGGCGACAGCCCCTTCGGCGGGGCGGGCAGCGTGGCGGCGCTGGCGGGCGAAAAGCTGGAGCTGCTCGGCCCCTATGTCGCGCGCTATGCCCCGGCGCGGGCGCGGGTGATGGTGCTGCCGGTCGTCATCCTGGCGCTGGCCGCCTGGCAGTCCTGGGCGGTGGGGGTGGTGCTGCTGATCTCGGGGCCGCTGATCCCGGTCTTCATGGCGCTGGTCGGACTGGCTGCGAAAGAGGCCAGCGCCCGCCAGATGACCCAGATCGGCACACTGAACGACGGTCTGGTCGAGCGACTGTCGGCGCTGGTGGACATCCGCCTGCTGGGGGCCGGAGACGCCGTGGCGGGCGGGTTTCGGCGTCAGGCGGGTGATCTGCGGCGGCGGACCATGGCCGTGCTGGGGGTGGCGTTCCTGTCCTCGACGGTGCTGGAGCTGTTCGCGGCGATCGGCGTGGCGATGGTGGCGGTCTATGTGGGGTTCTCGCTGCTGGGCGCCCTGGGCTTCGGGGCCTGGGGCGGGTCGCTGACGCCCGAGGCGGGGATCTTCCTGCTGCTGCTGGCGCCCGAATTTTTCCAGCCCTTGCGAGATCTGTCGGTGGCCTGGCACGACAAGGCGGCGGCCTCGGCGGTGATGGACGAACTGGCGGCCCATGGGGCGGAGGAGGGCGTGGCCCTGCCCGGCACCGGGGGGCCTGCGGCGCGTCTGGCGGGCCCGGCCAGTCTGCATCTGCGGGGATGCGTCACGCCCTCGGGCCGTCCCTTGCCCGACATCGTGATCGCGGCGGGCGAGCGGGTGGCGCTGGTGGGCGCCAGCGGCACGGGCAAGACCAGCGCGCTGCGCCTGATGGCCGGGCTGGAGCTGCCGCCGCAGGGCAGGGTCCTGGTCGCGGGGCAGGCGCTGACGCCCGAGATGGCCGATGCGTGGCGGGCGCGCTTGGGCTGGATGCCGCAGGCGCCGCATTTCCTGACCGGAAGCCTGCGCCAGAACCTGACCCTGGGCCGCGCGGGGGATCTGTCCGACGCCCTCGCCTCGGCGGCGATCGGCGCGGTGGTCGAGGCGCTGC
Source organism: Paracoccus gahaiensis (assembly GCF_005048225.1). GTDB lineage: Bacteria > Pseudomonadota > Alphaproteobacteria > Rhodobacterales > Rhodobacteraceae > Paracoccus > Paracoccus gahaiensis. The sequence continues at coordinate 59,317 of NZ_SUNI01000007.1, read as the reverse complement.
CGCAGGGCCTGTCCACGCGGTTGGGCGAGACCGGGGCCGGGCTGTCGGGCGGCGAGGCGCGGCGGATCACGCTGGCCCGCGCGGTCTTCGGCAGCCCCGATGTCCTTCTGGCGGACGAGCCGACGGCGGATCTTGACCCCCTGACCGCCCGGCTGGTCACCGAGGGGCTGCTGGCGCAGGCCGACAGGGGGGTGACGCTGGTGATCGCCACCCATGACCGGACGCTGGCGGCGCGCATGGATCGGATCATCGATCTGGGGGACGGGACATGAGCGCGCTGTGGATGATTTTCGGGCTGATCCTGCGCGATCAGCGGCGCGCGATGCTGCGGGGGGCGGCGCTTGGCCTGATCGTGCTGGCGATGGGCGTGACGCTGCTGGGCCTGTCGGGATGGTTCATCACCGCGGCGGCGGCGGCGGGTCTGGCCGGGGCAGGGGCGGCCTTCGACGTGTTCCGCCCCTCGGCCATGGTGCGGTTCCTGGCGCTTGGCCGGGCGGCGGCCCGCTATGGCGAGCGGATGCTGACCCATGACGCGACGCTGCGCGCGCTGGAGACGCTGCGCCTGCGCGTGCTGGCGGGGCTTCTGTCGGCGCCCCATGACCGGATGATCCGCATCCGCGGCGCGCAGGCGCTGAACCGGCTGACGGCCGATATCGACGCGCTGGACGGGGTGCCCCTGCGGCTGGTCCTGCCCGTGCTGGCCGGGCTGGCGACACAGCTTCTGGCGCTCGTGGCGCTCTGGGTGCTGGTGGCGCCGGTCATCGCCCTCTGGATCGTCGGAGGCCATGTGCTGGGCGCCGCCCTGATCGTCGCGGTCGCCGGGCGGGTGTCCCTGCCCCTGTCGCGCCGGGCCGAAGTCGCGGCGCAGGCGGTCCGCACCCGGCTGATCGACCTGATCCGCGCCCGGCGCGATCTGGCGGTCTATGGCCGGCTGGTGGCGCAGGCCGAGGCCGTGCAGGGCGCCGAGGCCCGGCGCCGCGATCTGCGCCGGCATCTGGACCGCGCCGACCGCCGGGCGGGGGCGGCCTTGGGGATCCTCGCCTCGGTCATCGCCGCCGGCGCCCTGGGGATCGGCATGGCGCTGGTCCAGGCAGGGCAGCTGCCGCCGGCCTTCGCAGCCCTGGGGGTCTTCGCGGCACTGGCCCTGGCCGAGACGCTGGTGCCCCTGCGGCGCGCGGTGTCCGATCTGGGGCGCATGGCGGATGCGGCCCGCCGGGTCGGGCGCGATCTGGCCGACCCGCTGCCCACCGAGGCCCCCGTCGCGGGGGGCGCCGAAGGGGATGCCACGGCCTCTCCGCTGTGCCTTGCGGATGTGGGCCTGCACCGTTTGGGAACCGGGACCATGCTGATGGCGCCCCTGTCCTTCACCCTGCAGCCCGGGGAGACGCTGGCGATCACCGGGGCCAGCGGCAGCGGGAAATCGACCCTTCTGCAGGCCATAGCCGGGCTGCATCCGGTGGCCTTGGGCCGGATCACCCTGGGCGGGCGGCCCCTGGCCGACTGGCCCGAGACCGATCTGCGCGACCGCCTGACCCTGCTGCCGCAGCGCAGCACGCTGATGGCCGGCAGCGTGGCCGAAGCCTTGCACCTGGCCGGGCCCGCCGACGAGGCGCGGCTGTGGCAGGCTCTGGCGGCGGTCCAGCTGCAGCGGCTGGTCGAAGGCCGGGGCGGGCTGTCCGCCCGGATCGGCCCGCGCGGCGAGGGTCTGTCGGGTGGCGAGGCCCGGCGTCTGGCGCTGGCCCGCGCTCTGCTGCGCCGCCCCGATGTCCTGCTGCTCGACGAGCCGACCGAGGGGCTGGACGAGGCCACCGCCCGCGCCGTGCTGTGCGGCCTGCGGGATTTCCTGCCCGCTGCGGCGATCCTGATCGCGGCGCATCGGCAGGTCGAGACCGCCTTCGCAGACCGCCGGGTCATTCTTCCTTAACTGATCTTGATGATGTCAGTTTTTGATCTGGATCAAGGCCGCCTTTTGACTTGCGCGCGATAGAATTGCCCAGAGTAATTTGTTTTGCGGGGGAATCGCCCCGGCAGCTGGAGCCACGGATATGGAATTCGGAATCGTCGAGCTGTCACGGCTGCAGTTTGCCATGACGGCGATGTATCACTTTCTCTTCGTGCCGCTGACGCTTGGCCTGTCGGTCATCGTGGCGATCATGGAAACGGTCTATGTCATGACCAACCGCCCCATCTGGCGGCAGATGACCAAGTTCTGGGGCACGCTCTTCGGGATCAACTTCGTCCTGGGCGTCGCCACCGGCATCACCATGGAATTCCAGTTCGGCATGAACTGGAGCTATTACAGCCATTATGTCGGCGACATCTTCGGCGCGCCCCTGGCGATCGAAGGGCTGATGGCCTTCTTCCTCGAGGCCACCTTCGTCGGCCTGTTCTTCTTTGGCTGGGACAGGATGAGCAAGGTCGCCCATCTGACGGTGGCCTGGTTGGTGGCCATCGGGTCGAACTTCTCGGCCCTGTGGATCCTGATCGCCAATGGCTGGATGCAGAACCCGGTGGGCGCGGAGTTCAACCCGCAGACCATGCGGATGGAGATGACCGACTTCTTCGCGGTCCTGTTCAACGAAGTCGCGCAGGCCAAGTTCGTCCATACCGTCAGCGCGGGCTATGTCACCGCCTCGGTCTTCGTGATCGGCGTGTCGGCCTGGTATCTGCTGAAGGACCGCCATGTCCAGCTGGCCCGACGCTCCATCACCGTGGCGGCGGCCTTCGGGCTCGCCTCGGCCTTCTCGGTGGTGCTGCTGGGCGACGAATCGGGCTATTCCGCGACCCACAGCCAGAAGATGAAACTGGCCGCGATCGAGGCGATGTGGGACACGCATGCGGCGCCCGCGCCGTTCAACCTGGTGGGCTTTCCCGATCAGGAGGCGCGAAAGACGCATTACGCCCTCGAGATCCCCTGGGCGATGGGCCTGATCGGCACGCGCTCGCTGGATACGGAAATCCCCGGCATCAACGATCTGGTGGCGCAGGCCGAAACCCGCATCCGCAGCGGCATCATCGCCTATGACGCGCTGATGCATATCCGCGAGGCGCGCGAGGCGGCGGACCCCGCCATCACCGCGACCTTCGAGGCGCATTCGGCCGATCTGGGCTTTGCCTTCCTGCTGAAGAAATATGTCGACGACCCCCGCCGCGCGACCGAGGCGCAGATCGTCGCGGCCTCGAACGACACGGTGCCCACCGTCTGGCCACTGTTCTGGGCCTTCCGGATCATGGTCGTGCTGGGCTTCGCCTTCATCGGCACGATGGCCTATTTCTTCTGGCGCTCGTCCTTCCGGGGCATGGCCTATCCCCGCCCGGCCCTGTGGCTGGCGGTGGGGATGATCCCCGCGCCGTGGATCGCCGCCGAGATGGGCTGGTTCGTGGCCGAGTTCGGACGCCAGCCCTGGACGGTGGACGGCGTGCTGCCCACTGCCATGTCGGTCAGCGCCCTGTCGATCACCGAGGTCGCGCTGACGCTGGCGGGCTTCGTCGCCTTCTACACCGTGCTCTTCATCATCGAGATGGGGCTGATGCTGAAATACATCCGCAAGGGCCCGTTCCAGGATGTGGCCGAAACCGACGCATGGGTGCTGCGTCACAATGACCGGCTGGCCGGACGGCGCGATGCCGATGCCGCCCCCGTGCCGGCGGAGTAACCGACATGATCCTGCATGAGTTGCTGAGCTATGACGTGCTGCGCGTGATCTGGTGGGGCCTTCTGGGCGTGCTGCTGATCGGCTTCGCGGTGACCGACGGGTTTGACATGGGGGTGGGCGCGCTGCTGCCCTTCGTCGGCCGGTCCGATCTGGAACGCCGCGTGACCATCAACACCATCGGCCCGGTCTGGGAGGGCAACCAGGTCTGGTTCGTCCTCGGCGGCGGCGCGATCTTTGCCGCCTGGCCGCCGCTCTATGCGGTCAGCTTCTCGGGCTTCTATCTGGCGATGTTCGTGATCCTGGCGTCCTTCATCGTGCGGCCCGTGGCCTTCACCTACCGCTCCAAGCGCGACGATCCGCGCTGGCGGTCCTCCTGGGACTGGGCACTCTGCGCCAGCGGGGCGATCCCGGCGCTGCTCTTCGGGGTGGCGGTCGGCAGCGTGATCCAGGGCGTGCCCTTCCATCTGACCGACGACCTGCACACGATCTACGAGGGCGCGTGGTACATGAAGTTCATCGGGCTCCTGGACCCGTTCTCGATCCTGGCCGGGGTCGTCTCGCTGGCGATGCTGGTCATGCATGGCGCCGCCTGGCTGACCCTGAAGGCCGAGGGCGTGGTGCAGACCCGCGCCCGGGCCATCGGCTCGGTCGCGGCGCTGGTGGCGGTCGCGGCCTATGCGCTGGCCGGGGTCTGGATGGCCGTCGGGATCGAGGGGTTCCGCATCGTGGGCGACTATGTCACCGACGGCCCGTCCAACCCCCTGCATTTCCAGGTCGAGCGGACCGCCAGCTGGCTTGGCGCCTATGCCGAGCGCCCGTGGATCGTGATCGCGCCCGTCATGGGCCTGGTCGGCGGGTTGCTGACCTTCGCGGGCCTTCGGGCGGGGCGCGAGGTCTCGACCCTGCTGTTCTCTAAGATGGCGATCCTAGGCGTGATCTCCTCGGTCGGGCTGACGATGTTTCCCTTCATCATGCCGTCCTCGTCCGATCCCCGGTCGTCGCTGACGGTGTGGAACAGCTCCTCGTCCCACCTGACGCTGTTCATCATGCTGGTCAGCACGGTGATCTTCATGCCGCTGATCCTGATCTACACGGCCTGGGTCTACAAGGTCCTCTGGGGCAAGGTGACCGAGGCCGATGTCACCGACAACTCGCAATCCCTCTACTGAAAGGACTGATGTCATGTGGTATTTCGCCTGGCTTCTGGGGCTTCCGCTGGCGGCCATCTTCGCGGTGATGAACGCGATGTGGCTGGAGCTGAAGGAGGACGAGACGATGCTGAACCGCATCCCCGTCACGCCGCAGCCCCCCGGCAGGGCTGACCGCCCGCGCCCCTGTCCCCTTCCATGAACGGACCCGGATGATGATAGCCGCCGATGCCCATCCCGCCGCGCCGAGGCGGATCGCCCATTACCCCGTCACCTTCTTTGCTATCGGCATGGGGATGATGGGCCTGACGCTGGCGATCCGGTCGGCGGAACATGCCTTCGGGGGGGCCGGCACCGCCTCGGGCGTGGCCCTGGCGCTGTCGACGGCGATGCTGGTGGCGATCGCTGTAGGCTATGGCGCCAAGGCGCTGACCCACCCCGCCGAGGTCCGGGCCGAGTGGCAGCACCCCATCCGCATCGCCTTCTTCCCGGCCATCTCGATCTCGCTTCTGCTGCTGGCGGCGGCGCTGGTCGATCCGATGCCGCATCTGGCCCATGCCGTCTGGCTGCTGGGCACCGCGCTGCAGGGCGGGCTGGCCCTGGCGGTGATCAGCGCCTGGATCGGGCATCGCTCGTTCCAGCCGGGCCTGCTGACGCCGGCCTGGTTCATCCCGGCGGTGGGCAACGTGATCGTGCCGCTGGCGGGGGCGCGGCTCGGCTATCTCGAGATCTCGTGGCTGTTCTTTTCGGGCGGGCTGATCTTCTGGCTGGTGCTGCTGACGCTGGTGATGAACCGGCTGATGTTTCACGACCCCCTGCCGGGCAAGATGGTGCCGACGCTGATGATCCTGGTCGCGCCCCCTGCAGTGGCCTTCACCTCGTGGCTGCGGCTGTCCGGCGAGGTCGGGCCCTTCGGGCATGTCCTTCTGTCGGCGGCCTATGTCTTCGCGGCGCTGGTCGTCACGCAATGGCCCCGGTTCCGCAGCATGCCCTTCGCGCTGTCCTGGTGGGCGCTGTCCTTTCCGCTGGCGGCGCTGACCATCGCCAGCTTCGGCTATGCCGAGGCGGCCGGGTCGGCGGCCCATCGCCTGATCGGCACGGGCCTTCTGGCCCTGCTGCTGGCCGTCGTCGTGGGACTGATCCTGCGCACGGCCCTTGCCATCCGGGCGGGCACCATCTGCCTGACCGAATGACCCCTGTCCCCTGACCCAATCCGGAGATCACCATGCGCCGACTGACACTGACCGTGCTTGCCCTTGGCCTTGCTCTCGGCAGCGCCGCCCGGGCCGAGACCCCCAACAGGCTGGTCACCATCCTGACCGCCCCCGAGCCGCAGACCCAGCTGATGGCCATGGTCCTGACCATGAACGCCATGGCTGCGGGGGCCGAGGCCGAGATGCTGCTCTGCGGTCCGGCGGGCGACATCGCCTTGAAGGACGCCCCCGCCTCGGCCACCGCCGGCCAGCCGCCCCGGGATGCCAGCCCGCAGGGAATGATGGCGATGATGATGGAACAGAACGGCCTGAAGGTTCAGGTCTGCGCCATCTATCTGCCGGGCAAGGGGGCGGATGCCTCGGTGCTGATCGACGGCGTCACCGCCGCCGCCCCCGACGCGATGGGCGCGGCTGTCGTCGCCCCCGGCACCAGCGTGATGAGCTTCTGACCGCATCGCCGCCCGGCCTTCGGGCCGTGCGGCACCCCCCGTCCCGATCCCGAAGCGGCGAAGGGGCGCCCCGACCAGCCTGCCGACCCTGCCAGATCTCGAGGAGGAGACACCCATGACCCTGACCGGTCTTCCGACATCCCGCCGTGGCTTTCTTGGGCTTGGCGCGGCGGGCCTTGCCGCGGCGGCCCTGGCCCGGCCCGGGCGCGCCCAGCCCATCGCGACGACTGCCCGCATCGTCATCATCGGGGCCGGGGCGGCGGGCACCGCGCTGGCCAACCACCTGGTGCAGCGGCTAACCGGCGCACAGATCACCATCGTCGACGCGCGGGCCGAACACCTGTATCAGCCGGGCCTGTCGCTGGTCGCGGCGGGGCTGAAACCCGCCGCCTACACGCTGTCGCGCACCACCGACTGGCTGCCCCAAGGCATCACGCTGGTGTCGGAGCATGCCGCCGCCATCGACCCGATCACGAAGACCGTGGCGACCACCAGCGGGCAGAACCTCTCTTACGATTATCTGGTCGTGGCGCCCGGCCTGGTGCTGGATCATGACGCGATCGAGGGCTTTTCGCTGGACCTCGTGGGCCAGAACGGCATCGGCGCGCTCTATGCCGGTCCCGATCACGCGGCCCGCACCTGGGCCGCTGCCGCGCAGTTCACCGAGACAGGCGGCATCGGCCTTTTCACCCGCCCGGCGACCGAGATGAAATGCGCAGGCGCCCCCCTCAAGCATACCTTCCTGATCGAGGATATCGCCAGCCGCAGCGCCGCCGCCGGCAAGTACGAGATCCATTATGCCGCCCCGCAGCAGGCGCTGTTCTCGGTCCCGATCGTGCACGAGAAGCTGCGGATGCTGTTCGGGCAGCGGGGCATCGCCGCGCATTACGGCCGCACGCTGGCGGCGATCGATCCCGGCGCCAAGCGCGCGACCTTCGTCGAGACGGTGACCGATCCCGTCACCCGGATCGAGACGAAATCCCGGGTCGAGATGCCCTATGATTACATCCATGTCATCCCGCCGCAGCGCGCGCCCGAGGTGATCCGCCAGTCGGGCCTGTCCTGGGCCGACAAATGGACCGATCAGGGCTGGGTCGAGGTCGACATGAAGACCCTGCGCCATCTGCGCTATCCCGAGATCTTCGCCCTGGGCGACGTGGCCGGCGTGCCCAAGGGCAAGACGGCGGCCTCGGTCAAGTGGATGGTGCCGGTGGTCGAGGATCACCTGATCGCCGCGATCGAGGGACGCGAGGGGACGGCGGTCTTCGACGGCTATACCTCCTGCCCGATGATCACCCGGGTCGGCCGCGCCATGCTGATCGAGTTCGACTATCACAACAACCTGGTCCCGTCGTTCCCCGGCATCATCGCGCCGCTGGAGGAGCTGTGGATCAGCTGGCTGATGAAGGAGGTGGCGCTGAAGGCCACCTATAACGCGATGCTGCGCGGCCGGGCCTGAGGAGGGACCATCATGCAAGAACTGACATTCACCACCCTGATCGCGGTCTTCGAGGAGATCTTCGGCCGGGGCCTGTTCTGGGCCATGGTCGCCGCCGCCCTCGTCGTGACGCTGGCCTATCTGTTCGTGCTGGTCCGCGACCGCTCGATGTCGATGCGCAAGTTCCTGCTGGCGCAGCTGTCGATGCCCTTCGGCGCCGTCGCGGCAGTGATCTTCGTCGAGGTCATGACCAACTCCCATCTGCGCGACATCGGTGGGCCGGTCGATGTGATCGTCCTGCTGGGCGTGGCCGCGATGGGGGCCGTGGGGGCGGCGATCCTGGTCTATACGGCGCAATCGCTGTTCTTCCGCACGAAGACCGGCTGACGCCCGGACCCCGCAAGAGGGGCAGCGGGTCAGCAGGGGACGCCGCCGGATCGGGGCCAAGGGCGCAGCCGGTTCGCCCCGCCGCCGACCGGGGCCGACAGCGTCCCCAAGGCGCGGCCTGCATCGCGCGGGGGCGTCACCCGGGCCGTGCCAGCCCCGGAGCCTCGGCGATCCAGTCGGTCGCCGCCTCGTAGTCGCGCCCCAGGTTCAGGACCGTCGCATCCTGCCCCCGATGGCCGATCAGCTGCAGGCCCATGGGCGTGCCTGCGGGGCCGAAGCCCGCCGGGACGCACAATGCGGGCAGGCCGGTCAGCGAGGCGGGCACGACGACCTCCATCCAGCGGTGATAGCTGTCCATGGCCGTTTCCGCGATGCGGTCGGGCCAAGGCAGGTCGGCATCGAAGGGAAAGAGCTGCGCCGAGGGCAGGGCCAGGATGTCCACCTCCATCGCGGCGGTGCGGCGGAACCAGTCCGAGCGCAGCGCGCTGGCCCGGCGGATCTGGGCGGCTGTCGCGGCCCGCCCGCGCTCGATCTCCCATTGCAGGTCGGGCTTGACCATGTCGGGCGCGCTGTCCAGCAGCGTGCCCAGATTTCCCGCGATGGTCCAGCTGCGCAGCAGGGTCCAGGCCTCCCACAGGGCCTCGGCGGGGAAGGGCGGGGCCATCGGCGCGACGTGGTGGCCCAGATCCTGCAGCACGCCCACCGCCCGGGCGCAGAGGTTCAGGACCCCCGGTTCCATCGCATAGGCGCCGCCCCAATCGCCCAGCCAGCCGATGCGCAGCTTTCGCGTGGAGGCCTCGGGGCGATAGGGGCCGGTGGAATGGGGGTGGCGGGGGTCGGGCTGCGACTGCACGGCCAGCAGCAGCTCCAGATCGCGGATCGAGCGCGCCATCGGGCCCTCGGTCGACAGCTGCGGCAGGAACAGATCGCCGGGCCCGCCGCCCGCCACCAGCCCGTAGCTGGGGCGAAAGCCGAAGACGTTGTTCCAGCCCGCCGGGTTGCGCAGCGATCCCATCATGTCGGACCCGTCCGCCAGCGCCACCATCCGGCAGGCCAGCGCCGCGCCCGCGCCGCCGCTGGACCCCCCGGCCGAGCGGGTCGGGTCATAGGGGTTGCGGGTGACGCCATAGACGGGGTTGTAGCTGTGCGAGCCCAGCCCGAATTCCGGCGTGTTCGTCTTGCCGATGATCACCGCACCCGCCTGGCGCAGCCGCGCGACCATGGGACTGTCCGCGACCGGCACATGGTCGCGGAAGGCGGGCGAGCCATAGCTGGTCACGATCCCCGCCGTGTCGGCCAGATCCTTGATTGCCATGGGCAGGCCCTGCAGCGGCCCGGCGGGCGCGCGGGCGGCCTCGGCCAGCAGCACTTCGCGCGGGCGCAGGGCGACGATGGCGTTGACGCGCGGATTGATCTCGTCGATCCGGTCCAGCGTCTCCGCCATCAGCTGCGCGGGCGTCAGGGTGCCGGCGCGCAGGGCCGCCAGCTGCGTTGTGGCGTCTTGCGTGATCATCGGGGCGGTTCCTTCTGGCTGGGACGGGCGTCTGGCCGCCATCCTGTCCCAGCCCGCGCCGATGGGGAAGCCATGGCGTCGCCCCGGCGGCCCCGAACCGATCAGGGGATCAGCCGGTCCTGCCGCAGCCGCTCGAACAGGTCGAAGAACGCCTGATCGGTCGCCACATAGCCGGTGAACCCCATGCGGCGGCTTTTCGACATGTCGGTGACCACCTCGATCGGACGGCCCAGATCGGCATCGGTGTGCCAGGGCGAGGCCAGGCGGCCCAGATCGGGTTCGGCCAGCCCCTCGCGCGCCGCGATCCTGGCCCAGAGGGGGGCGTCATCCTGCATCTGCGCCTCCAGCGGGCGGGGCGTGCCGTCGAACTCTTCGGCCTCGATCCCGAACCAGCCGGCGATGCGGGGCCACATCCAGCTCCAACGGAAGACGTCGCCATTGACGATGTTGAAGTCCTCGTTGCGGGCGGCGGGCGTTTCGGCGGCCCAGATCACCTGCGCGGCCAGCTGCCGGGCATCGGTCATGTCGGTCAGCCCGTTCCATTGCGCAGCCGATCCCGGAAAGCGGAACGGCCGCCCGGTCTCGCGGCAGAGCGTGGCATAGGCGGCCAGCGTCGTGCCCATGTTCATGGCATTGCCGACCGCCTGGCCGATGACGGTATGCGGGCGATGCACGCTCCAGCCGAACCCGTCACGGTCGGCGGCGGCGAACAGCTCGTCCTCCTGCGCATAGTAGAAGTTGGCGACGTCCAGGCGGCCCTGCTCCTCGCGGAACGGCGTCTGGGGCAGGCTGCCCTGGCCATAGGCCTCGAACGGCCCCAGGTAATGCTTGAGGCCCGTGACCAGCGCCGCATGCTGCAGGCTGCCCGCCGGGCGCAGCGCGTCGAAGAGGTTGCGGATCATCGCGGCATTGACGCGGATGTTCTCGGCCTCGGTCGGCATGCGCAGCCAGGTGGTCAGGAACACATGGCTGGGGGTCAGGCCCTGCAGCGCGCGAGCGAGGGATGCAGGGTCCAGCAGATCGGCAGCCACGGGGGTCACGCCCTCCTGCGGCTGCGGGGTGCGGCTGAGGCCGAGGACGGTCCAGCCTTCGTCGGCCAGTTGCCGGGCGATGGCGCGGCCTTGGATGCCGGTGGCGCCGACGATCAATGCGGTGCGGGTCATGGGTGTCTCCTGTCTGTGTCTGGCCCCTCAGGTAGGGGCTTGCGCCCGCATCCTCCAGACGGCACCATTTCGGGACCTAGGCACCGAAGGGTTACCACCATGCAGGCCAGCGGCCCCGATCAGGACTGGCGCGAGGATTGCGCGCCCCGACGCGTTATGGAGCTGTTCTCGACCAAATGGACCAGCATGATCCTGCACACGCTGCAGGCCCGCCACGCAGGCGCCGCGCGGACCGGGGTCTTGCAGCGCAGCCTGCCGGGCATTTCCAAGAAGATGCTGGTCCAGACCCTGCGCGAGATGGAGGCCAGCGGCCTTCTGACCCGCCATGTCGAACGCGTCGTGCCGCCGGCGGTCGAATACCGGCTGACGCCCCTGGGCCACCGTTTCGTCGGGCTGGTAGATCTGGTCTATGGCTGGGGCCGCGACAATGCCGATGCGCTGGACCAGCTGCAGGAGCGCGCGACCTCGCGCCGGCGCAGCGAGTCTGGCGCGCCGCAGACCTGAGACGCCGCGATCAGGCCATCGCGACCGACCGGGCGGCGATCATGGTCAGGAAGTTGCGCAACTCCAGCGTCCGCCGCCCGGCATCCGTCACCTCGTCGTCCAGACCCAGCTGCCAAGCCAGATCGCGCCGATGGGGATCGTCGTTCAGCGCCTCCAGCCTGGCGGCGTGATCCTCGATCGCGGCATCGTCGCGTGCCAGCCCTTCGTCGATCAGATCCCCGGACTGGCGGCGCAGCGAGGCGGCGATCTCGGCCAAGGTGATCTCGGGGTGATACTGCACCCCCCAGAAGACGCCCGGGCCCTGCCGGATCTCGACCGCCTCGACCGGCGTGTCGCCGTTGCGGGCCAGCAGCACGGCGCCGGGGGGCAGCGCCGTCACCACGCTGGAATGCATGGCCGGGGCGGACCAGACCGAGGGGCGGCCCTGCAGCAGCGGATGCGTCCGGCCCGCCTCGGTCATGGTGATGTTGCGCGCGAAGGCGGCCTCGGTCCCGCTGCTGCGCAGCCCGGTCGCCCCGCCGGCCGCGACCGCTGCGATCTGCAGCCCCGCGCAGGACCCGAAGGACGGCACGCCGGCCTGAAACACCCCTGCCATGAACCGCGCCGCAGCCCGCGTCTCGGGCGTGTCCTCGTGCATCTGGATCGGCGATCCGGCAAAGAAGAGCCCGTCATAGCGGCTCAGGTCGGGCAGCGTGGCCCCCCCGTCATCCACGCAGGACAGGGTGTCGATGCGCAGATCGCCCTGCAGGCGGGCCAGCGTCTCGGCATAGCTTTCGTCGGAGGAGGTGCCTGCGGATCGGCGCCGGGCGTTGCGTTGGGCGGGGGTCTCGCTGGCGACGATCAGGACGTTGAGGGGCACGTGGGACGGGTCCATGGCTTGGGGATCGGGCAGGGACAACGGGGCGGGCGCCGATCCGTTCGCACACGATCCCGACATCCCCAGGGCCCGCGCCGCGCGCCGGACCGGCTTGCACGGGGCGCGGGGGCATGATCCAGATGTCCGGGCAACACGAGGGGCGGCCGGATGGCGGCCCGGGCGGACAGGGGCGCCGGAGGTGCCGGACGGAGGACAGGATGGTCGATCTTCAGGGAAAGGTGGTGCTGATCACCGGGGTAAGCCGCGGCATCGGCGCCGCCGCCGCGCGGGCCTTCGCCGCGGCGGGCGCCCATGTCGGCGCCATGGCGCGGACCGAGGCGGCGGTATCCGGGCTGGCGACCGAGATCGGCGGTCTGGCGATCTGTGGCGATGTGGCGCAGGCCGCCGACATGGAGCGTGCGGTGGCCGACCTGACCGACCGCTTCGGGCGGCTGGACGTGCTGGTGAACAATGCGGGCCTCATCGGGCCGATCGGCGATCTGGCCACGACCGATCCCGACGCCTGGGGGCTGGCCATCGACGTGAACCTCAAGGGCGTCTTTCACGGCATGCGCGCGGCGCTGCCGGTCCTGCGGGCGGGCGGCGGCGGGACGATCCTGACCGTGGGCTCGGGCGCGGCCCATGCTCCGCAACAGGGGTGGAGCGCCTATTGCGCCGGCAAGGCGGGCGCCCTGATGCTGACCCGCGCGCTGGATCACGAGGCGCGGGCCGAGGGCATCCGTGCCCTCAGCCTGTCGCCCGGCACGGTGGCGACGGACATGCAGAAGACGATCCGCGCCAGCGGCATCAACCCGGTCAGCCAGATCGACTGGTCCGTCCATATTCCGCCCGAATGGCCCGCGCGGGCGCTGGTCTGGATGTGTACCCCCGAGGCCGACGCCTTCCTCGGCTCTGAGATCTCGCTGCGCGACGAGGCGATCCGCCGGAAGGTGGGGCTGGTCTGACACCTGGCGTGCCGGCGGGGCGGGTTGGCGCACCTGCCGGATGCCGCGACTGACCGCAGGGTGCCACCGGTCCCCTGTCGCTGGCCCCACCTGTGCATCGGCCCTGCATGGTCTTGGACGCAGGCCTGGCCTTGCTGCCAAGACGCCTTGCGCTGTTCGTGGTCAGCCTATGGCGCAGGCAATTCAGCCCTGCTGACAAGGTCGGTCAAGGCTGCTCACGTCCAACGATTGGATTAAACTAAACTAACTTGTGCAGAAAACGGCTGATTCTTCCTGCGCGTGTGGTATGCAACTCAGGGGTTATTGATTCATGACCTGATCGCCTGTCCTTCTTTCCCGCGTCTTGCGGGAATTCCGGTGTCAAATGAGGTTTCCACATGCCATTCCTAACTCAAATCAACGGCGCAACCATCGATCTCGGCGCCGAGACGCCTGTCGTCACCTTGCCGCCCACGGGGGTACTGAATTCCTTTGGCGAGTCGAGGGAGTTCGAGCAATATAACGTTCTGGACGATGGAAGTTCGACCACCACCCAACCGGGCGAATATCTCGCTCCCATCGTCGGCGGTGAGCCGATTGCGGGCTCCTACCAGGGAGGCGTCGAGTTTTCCAACGTCGGGCTTAATTTGGGTCCAGTCTCGGTAACTTCTCTTATCGATATTCGCGCTACAATTACTGTAAATCAGATCACTGGTGACTATTTTATCGATCAAAGCGGGAATGTGTTTATCATTTCCGAAGACCCCTTGGATGCAGATAACCTGACCGTATCTGGCTCCTTAACCACAACGACGGCAGGCCTACCCGCCACTGTTTCGCTGCCCGATGTTTCACTAACCGAGTTCGTCGCCAACAATCCTCTCTTGGCGCCGAACGGCGTAAACGGCCTTCTAAATCAGGTTGTGACCACCCAAACGCCCGATCCCGATGCAAGCCTCGTCATCGAAACAGACGAAATCGGGGCCCTCGTCTGCTTTGCCGCGGGAACGGACATCCTGACGCCCTCCGGATACAGGTCCGTCGAAGATCTTTCCGTGGGCGACCTTGTTTGCACGAAGGATAACGGGGATGTGCCGATCTCCTGGATCGGCTCGCGAAACGTGACCCCGGCGGTTCTGACCGCGTTCCCGAATTTCCGACCGATCCGTATCTCGGCAGGCGCATTGGGTGCCGGACTGCCATCGACGGACCTGATGGTGTCTCCGCAGCATCGGATCTTGATCCGCTCGAAGATCGCGCAGAAGATGTTCGGGACGAACGAAGTCCTGGTCGCCGCGAAGCAATTGCTTCAGATCGAGGGCATCGACATCGCGCAGGACGTGGACAGCGTCGATTACTTCCACTTCATGTTCGACAAGCATGAGGTCGTGATCGCCAATGGTGCCGAAACCGAGTCGATGTTCACCGGTCCCCAGGCTTTGAAATCGGTTAGCCAGGCTGCCCGCGCAGAGATTTTCGCCCTGTTCCCGCAACTGCGCGATCGGGACCACGCTCCTCAAGGTGCCCGCGTCCTGGCCTCGGGCCGCATGGGGCGCAAGCTGGTGTCCCGGCACATCCAGCACCGCAAGGTCTTGGTCTAGCGTCCAACCACGCCTTGCAAACGTCAGGAAAGCCCGCGCCCCCCCGCGCGGGCTTTCGTCATGCGGTTTACCGCGCACGGCACCTGCAAAATTCCGACGGCGCCGCGACGGGACGCATGGTCCTGCAAGGGATATTGGTAGGCCCGGCAGGACTTGAACCCGCAACCAAGGCGTTATGAGCGCCCTGCTCTGACCAGTTGAGCTACAGGCCCCCGCAGCGAGGCTCTGCCTAGCCGCGCCCGGCACGCAGGTCAAGCTTGGGCGTTGCCCCGGGGGCGGGGTTCGGCTATCGGGGGGCCGACATCAGCCGGGGGCCGCCATGACGAAGAACGGGATCAGCTATCGCGACGCGGGCGTCGACATCGACGCTGGAAACGCCTTGGTCGAGCGGATCAAGCCCGCCGCCGCCGCCACAGCGCGGCCGGGCGTCATGGATGCGCTTGGCGGCTTCGGGGCGCTGTTCGATCTGAAGGCCGCGGGCTATGACGATCCGGTGCTGGTCGCGGCGACCGATGGGGTGGGCACCAAGCTGCGCATCGGCATCGACACCGGACATCTGGACGGTCTGGGGCAGGATCTGGTCGCCATGTGCGTGAACGATCTGGTCTGCCAAGGGGCCGAGCCGCTGTTCTTCCTGGATTACTTCGCCACCGGCAAGCTGTCGGTCGACGAGGGCGCCCGCGTGGTCGAGGGGATCGCGCGCGGCTGCCAGGCCGCCGGCTGCGCCCTGATCGGCGGAGAGACCGCCGAGATGCCCGGCATGTATCACGATGGCGATTTCGATCTGGCAGGCTTTGCCGTGGGCGCCATGCAGCGCGGCACCGCATTGCCTGCAAGCGTGGCCGAGGGGGATGTGCTTCTGGGGCTGGCCTCGGACGGGGTCCATTCCAACGGCTATTCGCTGGTGCGCAAGGTGGCCGACCATGCCGGCCTGGCCTGGTCCGACCCCGCGCCCTTCGCGGACAGCACCTTGGGCGAGGCGCTGCTGACCCCCACGCGGCTCTATGTCAAGCCCGCACTGGCGGCGATCCGGGCGGGGGGCGTGCATGCGCTGGCCCATATCACCGGCGGCGGGCTGACCGAGAACCTGCCCCGCGTCCTTCCCAAGGATCTGGGGGCCGAGATCGACCTGACCGCATGGCCGCTGCCGCCGGTCTTCGGCTGGCTGGCGGAGGCAGGCGGGATCGCGCAGGACGAGATGCTCAAGACCTTCAACAGCGGCATCGGCATGATCCTGGTCGTGGCGCCCGACCGCGCCGAGGCCCTGGCCGATCTGCTGGCGGGGCAGGGCGAGACGGTCCACCGCATGGGCAGCGTCACGGCAGGCGTGGGCATCCGCTATTCCGGCACGCTTGCGTGACACGCGTCGCGATCCTGATCTCGGGCGGCGGATCGAACATGATCCGGCTGGTCCGGGACATGACGGGCGACCATCCCGCACGCCCGGTCCTGGTCGCCTCGAACGACCCGCAGGCGGGCGGGCTGGCACGCGCCGCCGCCTTGGGCGTGCCCACGGCGGCCGTCGATCATCGCGACTTTCCGCGCGACCGCGCCGGGTTCGAGGCCGCGCTGCTGCAGCCCCTCCTGGCCGCGGATCCCGACATCATCTGCCTCGCGGGCTTCATGCGCATCCTCACGCCCGCGTTCGTGCAGCGCTTCGCGGGGCGGATGCTGAACATTCACCCTTCTCTTTTGCCCAAATACCCTGGCCTTGCGACTCACGCCCGCGCGATCGCTGCGGGGGATGCGCAGGCGGGCTGCACGGTCCATCTGGTCACGCCGGAACTGGATGCCGGGCCGGTCCTGGGGCAGGCGCGGGTACCGGTCCTGCCGGGCGACGATGCGGACGCTCTGGCCGCGCGGGTGCTGGTGCAGGAGCACCGCCTCTATCCGGCGGTGCTGCGGCGCTTTGCGGCGGGCGACCACACGCCGGTGATGCTCTAGGTCAGGTCCACAGCTGGACGAGGGCCGCGACCGGATCGTCCTGGGTCCAGATCTCGGCGCCGAGCGCGATGAAATCGGTCATCGGCGACAGTTCCGCGATCAGGTCGCGGGTGATCGCGCCCTCGGCCACGACCGGCACCTCGATCATCTCGGACCACCACTGGAACAGCTCCAGCTCCACCGGCTCGCCCTTGTAGAGCGCGCTTTCGGTGATCGGACCGAAGGCCACGTAATCGGCCCCGTGCTCCGCCGCCGACAGCCCCTCGTGGCGCGAGGCGCCGCAGAAGGCGCCCACGATGGCATCGTCGCCCAGTTCCTTGCGGGCATAGCGCACGCTGCGCGCCCCGTCGGTCAGGTGCACGCCGTCCAGCCCGTGCCGCTGCGCCAGCTTGACATGGTCGTCGATCACCACGGCCACGTCGCGGGCATGTCCGATCTCGCGCGCCAGATCGGCCAGCCGGCCCAGCTCGTCCTCTTCGGCGCCGCCGCGGATGCGCAGGCAGGCGGGGGCGATGCGGTCCATCACCTCGGCCAGCAGGGGGCCGAGGGCCGAGGCCTGCGCTCCGGCGGGCGTCATCAGGTACAGTTGCGGCGCGTCGTCACTCATGGAATATCTCCTTCATGTCGCAGATAGCGCAGCTTGCCCGTCGCCGCCAGACGCACTAGATGCCGGACCATGCAAATCGAACGCGCTCCCGTCATCATCCTGGTCCGTCCGCAGATGGGCGAGAACATCGGCGCCGCCGCCCGCGCCATGCTGAATTTCGGCCTGACCGAGATGCGGCTGGTCGATCCCCGCGACGGCTGGCCCAACCCGAAGGCGGTCGCCATGGCCTCGGGCGCCGCAGGCCGCGTGCTGGACCACGCCCGCGTCTATCCCACCTTGGCCGAGGCCATGGAGGGCATCGAATACGCCTATGCCACCACCGCGCGGGGCCGCGAGCTGACCAAGCCGGTGCTGACCCCCGAGGCCGCGATGACCGAGGCGCGCGCCCGCCAGGGCCGCAGCGCCATCCTCTTCGGCCCCGAACGCACGGGGCTGGAGAATGACGAGATCGCCCGCGCCAGCGCCATCGTGACGGTGCCGGTGAACCCCGATTTCCCCTCGCTGAACCTTGCGCAGGCGGTGCTTCTGATGGGCTATGAATACGGCCGCGACATCCTGCCCCCCGAGCCCGCCCCCCATCTGCGGCGCGGTCTGGCCGAGACCCCCGCCGACCGCATCGAGATCGAGCGGTTGGGCGATCACTATGACGACCAGCTGACGCAGGCGGGGTTCTTCTTTCCCGACACCAAGGCCGCCTCCATGCGGCTGAACCTGCGCAACATGTGGTCGCGCCTTGCCCTGACGCAGGGCGACGTGCGCATCCTGCACGGCATCCTGCGCCAGTTGACCCGCCGCTGACCGCCCCCGTTCCTCTCGCCGCCAACAAGGAGACCGCGATGGCCAAGCGCCCTGTGTTCCAGGAAGTCTCGGACCCCACCGCCACCAGCCGCCCCGTCCAGACCACCGGCATGATCGACGCCCGGCCCAAGGGCGCGCGCGGCGCGATCAGGGTCTGGCTGATGGTGCTGTTCGCGATGGTGCTGGCGATGATCGTGGTGGGGGGGGCGACGCGCCTGACCGGCTCGGGCCTGTCGATCACCGAATGGGCGCCCGTCACCGGCACCATCCCGCCCCTGAACGCCGCCGACTGGCAGCGCGAATTCGACGCCTATCGCCAGATCCCGCAATATGTCGAGGTCAACCGGGGCATGTCCCTGTCCGAGTTCCAGTACATCTACTGGTGGGAATGGGGACACAGGTTCCTCGGGCGCGCCGTCGGGCTGGTCTGGGCGCTCGGGTTCCTGGCCTTCTGGGCCACCTCGCGCATCCCCGCCGGCTGGACGCCGCGCCTGCTGGGCCTGGGCGCGCTTGGCGGATTGCAGGGCGCGATCGGCTGGTGGATGGTCAGCTCGGGCTTGACCGAGGGGATGGTGCGCGTGGCCTCCTATCGCCTCGCCACGCATCTGGGCATCGCCTTCGTCATCCTGGGCCTGATCACCTGGTACGTGCTGCACCTGTCGCGGAGCGAGGCGCTTCTGATGCGGTCCCGCCGGGCGGGCGAGGCCAAACTGTTCTCGATGTCTACCGGGTTGATGCACCTGACCTTCGTGCAGATCCTGCTGGGCGCGCTGGTCGCGGGCATCGATGCGGGCCGGACCTATACCGGCTGGCCCACCATGGGCGGCGAGTGGATCCCCGCCGCCATCTGGGACGGCACGATGGGCTGGCGCAACTTCTTCGAGAACCCGGCGCTGGTGCAGTTCATCCACCGCATGACCGGCTATCTGCTGGCGGCCTTCGCCGTGGTGGTCTGGCTGCGCGCCCGCCGCTCGCCCCATCCGGTCACCCGCCGGGCCTTCACGCTGATGATCGCCGCCATGGCCGTGCAGATCGCGCTCGGCATCGCCAATGTCATCTACGCCTCTCCCTTGCATCTGGCGCTGACGCACCAGCTGGGCGCGGTCGTCCTGTTCGCGACGCTGCTGCGCGCCCGCCACCACGCCCGCTATCCCCATGAAACCTCGATCCGAGGAGTGATCCGATGAGCGCCCTGACCGACCTGCTGGCCTTCCAGCGCCAGACCGAAGCCCTGTCCTCGGTCGCCGAGCGGCTTGGCTGGGACCAGGAAACGGTGATGCCGCGCGGCGCCACCGAACAGCGCGCCGAGGAGATGGGCGCGATGGAGGAGGTGCTGCACGAGCGCCGCACCGATCCGCGCTTGGGCGAATGGCTGGACGATGCCGATCCCCGGACCGAGGCCGAGCGCCGCACCGTCGCGCTGATCGCCCGCGATTTCGCCCGCACCAGCCGCGTGCCGGCGCGTCTGGCATCCGAACTGGCGCGGCTGACTTCGCTGTCGCAGGGCATCTGGGCCGAGGCCCGTGCCAAGGACGCCCCCGAGGACTTCCTGCCGACCCTCGATCAGGTGCTGATGCTGAAGCGCGAGGAGGCCGCCGCCCTGGCCGATGGCGGCGATCTGTACGATGCGCTGCTGGAGGATTACGAGCCCGGCATGACCGGCGCGCGCTTGGCCTCGCTCTTCGACGCCATGCGCCCGCGTCTGGTGACGCTGCGCGACGACGTGCTGGGCGCCGACCGCCAGCCGCAGGCGCTGTCGGGGCATTTCCCGCAGGAAACCCAGCTGCGTCTGGCGCGCAGCTGCGCCACCGCCTTCGGCTATGACTGGACGCGGGGGCGGATCGATCTGGCCGTGCATCCCTTCAGCTCGGGCCGTTGGCAGGACAGCCGCATCACCACGCGGGTGGTCGAGACCGATCCCTTCAACTGCATCTATTCGACGATCCACGAGGTCGGCCATTCCAGCTACGAGCTGGGCATCGATCCCGATTACGCCTTCACCCCTCTGGGGCGCGGCGTCTCGATGGGTGTCCATGAAAGCCAGAGCCGCATCTACGAGAACCAGATGGGCCGGGGCCGGGCCTTCACCGGCTGGCTGTTCGACCGCATGAGCCAGGCCTTCGACGGGCTGAACATCACCGACCCGGACGCCTTCTACGCCACCGTGAACCGTGTGACGCCCGGCTATATCCGCACCGAATCCGACGAGGTGCAGTACAACCTGCACATCATGCTGCGCTTCGATCTGGAGCGCGACCTGATTTCGGGGCGCCTCGACACGCGCGATCTGGTCGAGGCCTGGAATGCGCGCTTCCTGAAGGATTTCGGCGTGGCGGTGGACCGGCCCGCCAACGGCCTGCTGCAGGACGTGCATTGGGCCGTGGGCCTTTTCGGCTATTTCCCGACCTATGCGCTTGGCAATGTCTATGCGGGCTGTCTGAACCAAGCCCTGCGCGAGGATGTCCCCGATCTGGACGCGGCCTTGGCCCGCGGTGACGCCACCCCCGGCGCCGAATGGCTGCGCGAGAACGTCCAGCGCCATGGCGGCCTGCTGCCCCCCGCCGAGCTGATCGAGACCGCGACGGGCGGCCCGATCGGCCCGGAACCGCTTCTGGATTATCTCGAGGAGAAGTTCGGGCGCATCTACGCGTTGTAGGCGAAGACTGGATATTTGAGCCAAGATGAAAGGGCAAAGGGACGCGTGACCCATGGCCCCTTCATCTTGGTAAAAATATTCCGGGGGTCGTAGGCTGGTGCGCCACTGGTCCGAGGACCAGCCGGCGACGGGGGCTGGCCCCCCGGCGTCGCGAGACGCAAGAGCCTCGCCTATTCCGCCGCCCGCGCCATCGGGTTGTTCGGATGCTGGGTCCAGTTGGCATAGCCTGCGCGAGGCAGGCCGGTGCGCGTGTCGATCTCGCCCAGCTCCAGCTCGCGCATGGTGATGCAGTCCTCGACCGGACAGACATCGACGCAGAGGTTGCAGGCCACGCATTCCTCCTCGATCACCTCGAAGACGCGGCCGGGCTTCATGGCGATGGCCTGGTGGCTGGTATCCTCGCAAGCGGCATAGCAGCGACCGCAGCTGATGCAGGCCTCCTGGTCGATCACCGCCTTGGTCACATAGTTCAGGTTCAGATGCTGCCAGTCGGTGACATTGGGGGTGGCGCGGCCGATCAGGTCGGACAGCTGCATCTGATGGCTGTCCAGATAGTCGTGCAGGCCGGTGATCATCTCCTGCACGACCTTGAAGCCATAGGTCATCGCCGCCGTGCAGACCTGCACATTGCCCGCGCCGAGCGCCATGAACTCGGCGGCGTCGCGCCAGGTGGTGATGCCGCCGATGCCGCTGATGGGCAGGCCCGCCGTCTCGGGGTGGCGGGCGATCTCGGCCACCATGTTCAAGGCGATGGGCTTGACCGCCGGGCCGCAATAGCCGCCATGGCTGCCCTTGCCGTCGATGGTGGGCTGGGGCGCGAAGAGGTCCAGATCGACCGAGGTGATGGAGTTGATCGTGTTGATCAGGCTGACCGCATCCGCGCCGCCGCGCTTGGCGGCCTCGGCGGGTTTCCTCACATCGCTGATATTGGGCGTCAGCTTGACGATGCAGGGCATGCGGCTGTGCTTTTTCACCCACCGGGTGACCATCTCGATATATTCCGGCACCTGGCCCACGGCCGAACCCATGCCCCGCTCGGCCATGCCATGCGGGCAGCCGAAGTTTAGCTCGACCCCGTCGGCCCCGGTATCCTCGATCCGGGCCAGGATGTCGCGCCAGCTGTCCTCATCGCAGGGCACCATCAGCGAGATGATCAGCGCGCGGTCGGGATAGTCGCGCTTGACCGACTTGATCTCGCGCAGGTTCACCTCCAGGGGTCGGTCGGTGATCAGCTCGATATTGTTGATGCCCAGGACGCGGCGGTCGGGGCCGTGGATGACGCCATAGCGGGGGCCGTTGACGTTGACCACCGGAGGGCCCTCGCTGCCCAGGGTCTTCCACACGACGCCGCCCCAACCGGCCTGAAAGGCGCGGCGGACATTGTATTCCTTGTCGGTAGGCGGCGCCGAGGCCAGCCAGAAGGGGTTGGGGGATTTGATGCCGATGAAGGTGCTGCGCAGGTCTGCCATGGGGTGCGTCCTCAGCCGGGGATTTCGACGGGACGTCCGGTCAGCCGGGCGTCGATGTCTTCTGCCGCGTCGCGGCCTTCCGCCACGGCGGTGACGGTCAGATCGTCGCCGCCCGCCGCGCAGTCGCCGCCTGCCCAAACCCCGTCAAGGGTGGTGCGGCCCGGTCCGGTGACGGCGATCTTGCCGCCCTCCAGCGCCAGCGCCGATGGCGCGCCGTCCAGCCGCTGGCCGATGGCGCGGAAGACCTGATCGGCCTTCAGGCGGAAGCGGTCCTCGGTCAGGGTGAGGCCCCCGGGGCCGTCGACGGTATAGGCGAACTCGACCTCGGTCACCGCGCCGTTGCCGTGGACGGCGACGGGGGCGGCGTTGCAGATGAGGCGGACGCCGCTGGCGGTGGCGTGGTCCTGCTCATGGCGGCTGGCGCCCATGCGGTCCTGACCGCGGCGATAGACGATGCTGACGTTCTCGGCCCCCAGCAGCCGGGCCTGCACGGCGGCATCCACCGCCGTCATGCCGCCGCCGATCACCACCACGTCGCGGCCCACCGGCAGGGTGCCCAGATCCGAGGCCTGCCGCAGGTCGCGGATGAAGCTGACCGCATCCAGCACATGGGTCCGGTCCTCGCCCGTCGCGCGCAGGGCGTTCACGCCGCCCAGACCCATGCCGAGGAACACCGCGTCGTATTCCGCCTGCAGCGCCTCCAGCGTGATGTCGCGGCCAAGCGCCTGATCGTGGCGCAGGGTGATGCCGCCGATGCCCATCAGCCAGTCGACCTCAGCTTGGGCGAAGCCGTCCACGGCCTTGTAGCTGGCGATGCCGTATTCGTTCAGACCGCCGGGCTTGGGACGGGCCTCGAAGATGGTGACCTCGTGGCCCTTGGCGGCCAGCCGATGGGCGGCGGCCAGACCGGCGGGGCCCGCGCCCACGACCGCCACGCGCTTGCCCGTGGCGGCGGCGCGCCTGAACGGATGCGCATCCTGGGCCATCAGCCCGTCGGTGGCATAGCGCTGCAAGGCGCCGATCTCGACCGGCTGGCCCTCGGCCTCCATGCGCACGCAGGCGCCTTCGCAGAGCTGCTCGGTCGGGCAGACGCGGGCGCACATGCCGCCCAGGATATTGGCGTGAAAGATGGTCATCGCCGCCGCGTCCGGCGTGCCGGTCGAGATCTGGCGGATGAACAGCGGGATGTCGATGCTGGTCGGACAGGCCGTGATGCAGGGCGCGTCATGGCAGAAATAGCAGCGATCGGCGGCGATGCGCGCCTCGTGGCGGTCCAGCGGCGGGGCGACATCGACGAAGTTCGCCGCCAGCTGGTCGGGGGTCAGACGCCCCGGCACCACGCCGGGGGCCAATCGCATCGGGGGCAGTTCGGCTTGGGACATTTTCGTCTCCTGGCTCACCTGTTGGTCAGATCAGGCTGGCACAGGTCCGTTTTTTTATCAAATGGTAAAATATGAGCCGCGAAGCTTTGCGGAAATTTCAGGCAGGCAGATCGAGGATCGCCGCCAGACCGCCCAGATCCGAGCGTTCCAGACGCAATTCGCCGCCATGCAGTGCGGCCAGATCGGCCACGATGGCCAGCCCCAGCCCGGCCCCGGGGGGGCCCAGCTCGTCCAGCCGCGCGCCCCGGATCAGCGCGCGGGGGGCCTGGGTCGCGTCCAGGCCCGGGCCGTCGTCCTCGATCCTCAGGACCAGCCGACCGGGCGCGGGCTGCACGACCAGCCGCAGCCGCGCGCGGCCCCATTTGGCGGCATTCTCGGAGAGGTTGCCGATCATCTCCTCCAGATCCTGACGCTCTCCGGGGAAGGCGGCATCCGGGGGGCAGTTGACCTCGGCGGTCATGCCCTTGTCGGCCAAGGGCCAGCGCAGGACCAGCAGGATATCCTCGATCACCGGCGCCACCGGCGTTCGCTGACCCAGCAGGCGCGGTCCGGCCTGGCGCGCGCGGCGCAGATGCCAGCCGATCAGCCGGTCCATGCGGGTGATCAGCGCTTGGCCCGCATGATTCACGGGCAGCTCGTTCGACAAGGCTGACAGGGGCGTCTTCAGCGAATGGGCCAGATTGCCCAGATGCTGGCGCGAGCGGGCCAGAAGCGTGGCGTTCTGGTCCAGCGCGGCGTTGATCTCGTCGGTCAGGGGGCGCAGCTCGGACACGTCGGGGCGGGCCAGCCGGTCGGCGCCGCCCGCCCGGACCCGGCCCAGATCGGCGCGCAGGCGGTCCAGACTGCGCAAGCCGATCGTTACCTGCACAAGGCTGGCCGCCGCCAGCCCCAGTCCCAGCACGGCCAGCGCCACGGCCAGAGGGCGGACGATCTGGACAAGGCTCGCCTCGATCTCGGACAGGGGGGAGGTCACGGTGACCGCGATTCGGGCATCGCTGTCGGGGATGGTCAGCTCGCGCCGAAGGACGCGCAGGCCCGCGCCGTCGGTGTCGCGGCCCATGGCCCCGGTCAGATCGCCCTCCGGTCCCGTCAGCTGCCCGTCCAGCAGCGATCCGGACCGCGCGACCGCCGCCCCGTCCGCCGCGACCTGCCAGTACCAGCCCGACAGCGGCAGGGTGAAGCGCACGTCCAGCGGCGTGTCGTCCAGCTCGATGCGATCGTCGTCGTCATCGACCTCCAGCTGGCCGATCAGGCTGTCGGCGATGGCCAGCGTCTCGGCATCGAAGCGGTCGGTCACGAAATCCTTCAGCAGATGCGCGATCAGCAGGAAGGCCGCCAGCAGCGCTGCCGACAGCCAGACCGCCGCCAGCAGCAGCAACCGGCCCCGGATGGAGCCTGTCACGCGACCCTCAGGACATAGCCCTCGCCGCGCCGCGTCTCGATCACGCCCTCGCCGACCTTGCGGCGCAGGCGACCGATGACGACCTCGATCGACTTGAAGTCGCGATCCGTCTCGGCCTCGTAGAGGTGCTCGGACAGCTCGGTCCGGCTGACCACGCGGTCCTGATGGTGGATCAGATAGGTCAGGATGCGCGATTCGAAGCTGGTCAGCTTCAGCGCCACCCCGTCGCGGGTGATGACGCCCAGCTGCCCGTCCAGCTGCAGCCGCCCCGCCTGGATCTGGGGTCGCGCATGGCCCGCCGCGCGGCGGATCAGGGTCTGGGCCCGCAGCACGACCTCGTCCAGGCGGAAGGGCTTGACGGCATAGTCGTCGGCCCCCGCGCGAAAGCCCGCCACCTTGTCGGTCCAGTCGCCGCGCGCGGTCAGGATCAGCACCGGCAGGGTGAGGCCCTGATCGCGCCAGCGGGTCAGCACCTCGATCCCCGACAGGCCCGGCAGGCCCAGATCCAGGATCGCCACGTCATAGCTTTCGGTGGCCCCCAGGAACTCGCCCTGGGTGCCGTCCGGGGCATGGTCGATGACGAACCCGGCCTGGGTCATGGCCTGGGACAGCTGGTCGGCCAGAAGGGGGTCGTCCTCGACGATCAAGGCGCGCATGGGGGGTCAGTCCTGGGGTTGGGCCGGGGCAAAGCGGCGGGCCTGCAGTTGGCCGCGCCCGGCCACCTCCAGGAACCGCCCCGTACGGGCATCGACGCGGATGTTGAGGCGGTTGCGGTCCGGCGTCAGCAGGCGGAACTCATAGACCAGCTCGGCACCCATCGCGCGTTCCTGGGGCGAGGGGGGCCGCGTCTCGGCGGCCAGCAGGCGCCCGGCATAGCGGGCGGTGACGGCCTCGGCGATCTGGTGGAAGGGCATGGGGCGGAAACTGGTGGCCCAGGGGTCGACCGCGTCGGGCGGCGGCGCGGGCTGCGCGGCCACGGGCCCGGCCAGCGCCGCCAGCAGCGGGACCATCAGAATCGCAAGGGGGGCGGGGCGTCTCATGAAGGTCATTATGGCCATGCGAACCCCAATGAAAACCAAATGCCGCATTGGCGGTTCGTTCGGGCGCCCTGGGTTAGATGTGATTCGTCGCGGGCCACCATCGACGGCCACGCCAGAATTTCACAGGAGAAGACCACATGACCATCACCCATCTCGCCTCCACCGCCGCGCTGATCGCCCTTGTCGCAGGCACGGCCCCCGTCGCCGCCCAGACCGCACCCGACGCCCCTGCCACCGCCCAGGCCGGCGGCATCGAGCTGCCCGCCCTGCTGCAGGGCCTGGAGCTGAGCCGCGTCAGCGTCGAGACCAAGCGCGACGGCCAGCGCGAATACGAGGGCAATCTGCCCGACGGCACCGAGATCGAGGCCGAGTTCGACATGGCCGGCAACCTGATCAAGATCGAGGCCGATGACGGCATGCTGCCCGCCCCGGTCGTCGATGCGGCCCTGCCGGCCGAGCTGCGCGACCACGAGGCGCTGTCGCTGTTCGCCACCTATGAGGAGATCAAGACCCATCCCCGCCATCTGGAGATCAAGGGCCGCAGCGAAGCGGGCTCCGAGGTCGAGGTCAAGTTCGCCCCCGACAACAGCCTGATCGAGATCGAGACCGATGACATGGCCATGCCGCAGGCGATGATCGACACGATCCTGCCGCAGGCCGTCCGCTCCAACGAGATCATCTCGCAATTCGGCATGATCGAGGAGATCAAGGCGGAATACGGCCGCTTCGAGGTCAAGGGCGAGGATGCCCAGGGCGAGGACATGCGCGCGCAGTTCGACGAGGCGGGCAACGTGCTGCGCTTCGCGCGCGACGGAGAGCGCGACGGCGATCGCGAGGGGCGCGGCCCGCGCCACGAGCGGGGCGATCACGGGCGCGGCGATCACGAGCGTGGCCCGCGCGGTGACATGATGCGCGGCGACATGATGCGGGGCGAGGGCCCGCGCGGCGACATGATGCGCGGCCAGGCGCCGGCGCCGGAATTCGACACGGTCGCGGTGAACGCGAGCCTGACCGAGGCCGGCTATTCTGCCTTCGGCCTGCTGCGTCAGGACGGCCCCCGCGTGATGCTGGACGCCACCAACCCGCAGGGCGAGGCAGTGACGCTGGAGCTGGACCCCGAGGGCGAGGTCCTGCGCGAAACCGCGCGCTGATCGCCACGCGCACCGACCGCACGGCAGGGCCGCCCCGGAGGGGGCGGCCCTTGGCGTTGGGGCGGCCGCCCTCGGCCCGGGCAAACCCGTCAGAAAGACGCTTTGCGAACGCGCCGCCCCGGTCTAGGCTGCCGCGCGGGACCGTCCCGGCCTTGCGCTGTCATTTCTCTGACATGGCAATCGGTTACCGGATTGCGGTCAAGGACATGACACAGGAGGATCACCAAGATGACACGGATCGACCGACGCGGCCTGCTGCGCGGGGCTGCGGCCACCGCCGGGGTGACGCTGGCCTCGCCTTACCTCGCCCGGCGCGCGATGGCGCAGGGGGCTGGCACGGTGAACATCTTTGCCTGGGCCGGCTATCTGAACGACGAGATCCTGGCCGCCTTCACCGAGGCCACCGGGATCACCCCGAACTTCACCCCCTACGGCACCAATGACGAGCTGCTCAACCAGCTGCGCGCCAACAACGGCGCGGGCTTCGACCTGATCTGGCCGACCGTGGACCGCGTGCCGAACTATGTCGAGTTCGGGCTGGTCCAGCCCATCGACGAGGCCCGCGTCGAGGTCGCCCGCGTGCTGCCGAGCGCGTGGGAGAACTCGGTCAACCTGGGCGCCGTGGTGGACGGGGCGCGCTATCAGGTGCCGACCGACTGGGGCACCGAGGCGGTGGCCTTCGACCGCGACCAGCGCCCGTTGGAATACGGCACGGCCTCCTATGGCGACATCTGGAACGACGGGGCGCAGGCCACCGTGCGCGCCCATTCCGCGCTGATCGGCCTGGGCCTGTGGCTGGAGGCCGAGGGCCGTCTGCCGCGCCCGCTGCTGGACGCCTTCACCTCGCCCGAGGCGCAGACCGAGATCTTCGACGTGATCCTGGCCGAGGCCGTCGAGCGCAAGGGCAATGTCATCCAGTTCTGGAACAACGAGAACGAGGCGCAGGGCGCCTTTCGCGTCAATGGCGCGAATGTCGGCCAGACCTGGGATTCGACCGCCGCGACCCTGGCCCGCGAGGGGATGCCGATCGGCTTCATCGCGCCACGCGAGGGCGCGCTGGCCTGGATGGAGGGCCTGTCGATCCCCACGGGCGCCGAGAACCTGGATCAGGCCTATGCCTTCATCAACTGGTTCCTGACCCCCGAGGCGGGCGCGATGTACACCAACGCGACCTCGATCAACTCGACCGCGGTGGGCTCGGACCAGCTGATCTCGGACGAGGCGCGGGCCTTCTTCGCCGCCGCCTATCCGGGCGATGCCCTTGAAAAGTTGTGGTGGTGGCCGATCCAGGAAAGCTGGTACGTCACCAAGCGCAACGAATATCAGGACCGCTTCCTGTCGGCCTGACCCCTTGGCGGGGCGCCCCCGGCGGGCGCCCCCTTGTCTTTGGAGAGACGATGTCCCATTCCGTGGAACTGGCCGGGATCGGCATGACCTTCGGCACCACCCGCGCCGTCAGCGACGTGACCTTCAAGGTCGCGGCCGGAGAGTTCTTCTCGATCCTGGGCCCCTCGGGCTGCGGCAAGACCACGATCCTGCGCATGATCGCGGGCTTCATCGAACCGACCGAGGGCCGCGTGCTGATCGGCGAGCGGGACATGGCGGGCCTGGGTCCCGACCAGCGTCCGACCGCGATGATCTTCCAGTCGCTGGCGCTGTTCCCGCTGATGTCGGTGCGCGACAACATCGCCTTCGGCCTCGAGGCGCGGGGCATGTCGCGCCCCGAGCGCCGGGCGAAGGCCGACGACCTGCTGCGCCTGATCGCGCTGGAGGGCTATGGCGACCGCATGTCGGGCGAATTGTCGGGCGGCCAGCGCCAGCGCGTGGCCATCGCCCGCGCTTTGGCGGTGGAACCCGGCGTCCTGCTGCTGGACGAGCCCCTGTCCGCGCTGGACCTGAAGCTGCGCCAGCACATGCGGGCGGAACTGCGCGCGCTGCAGAAGCGCACCGGCGTCACCTTCATCTACATCACCCACGACCAATCCGAGGCGCTGGCCATGTCCGACCGCGTGGCCGTCATGTCGGACGGGCTGCTGCAGCAGGTGGCCAGCCCGCGCGCGCTCTACGACAACCCCGCCACCCCCTTCGTCGCCCGTTTCGTGGGCGAGACGAACGCCATCCCGGGCCGCATCATTCAGGTGCAGGACGGCCATGCGCGCATCGACACGGCGCTCGGGTCCCTGACCGGGCGGGCGGGGCATGGCGCCCAGGCCGGCCAGCCCGGCACCATCTATATCCGCCCCGAGGCGCTGATGCCCGGCGGCACCGAAAACACGCTGACCGCCGGGATCGAGCGGGTGGATTTCGAGGGCTCCTTCGCGCTGGTCCACGGCCGCTTCGACGGGGGCGAGGCGCTGGCGGCCTCGATCCCCAGCACGCGGCTGGCCGAGGCGCCGGAACCCGGCAGCCGCGCCAGCTTCGGCTTTGCGCCGGGACATGCGGTGGTGCTGGGCGATGGGTGAGCTGAAGAACCGCTTCGGGCCGGGCCTCTCGACGATCTTCGTGACGCTGGTGATCTTCTGGCTGGCGGGGATGGTGCTGGCCCCGAACCTGATGATGATCGACTATGCCCTGCGCCCGAACCTGCCGCCGCAGGCGCTTGGCGGGCCGGAGGACACCTATTCGCTGGCCAACATCCTCTATCTGGCCGGAGAGCCGACGCACCGGGCGATCTTCTTCAAGACCATCTGGGCCAGCGCGCTGGTGGCGGGGGTCACCTTCCTCGTCTGCTATCCCATCGCCTTCTGGCTGGCGCAGCGTGCCACCACGGGGCAGCTGGCGGTGGCGATGCTGCTGATCATCATCCCCTTCTTCATCAACGAGGTGCTGCGCACGCTGGCCTGGTTCATCATCCTGGCCTATCGCGGGCCCTTGAACAGCGCGCTGATGAACATCGGCCTGATCGACGCGCCGATCCGCTGGCAGGGCGATGGCGGCGTGCTGGCGGCGATGGTCTATGCCTATATCCTGTTCATGCTGCTGCCGATCTACAACGCCATCGAAAGCCTGGAAAAAGCGCAGATCGAGGCCGCGCGCGACCTGGGCGCGCCGACCTGGCGCATCCATACCCGGGTGGTGATCCCCCATGCGAAGGCAGGCATCGCCACGGGCTTCGTCTTTACCTTCATGCTGGCGGCGGGATCCTATGTCGCGCCCGCGCTGCTGGGCAGCCCCGGCAGCCGCTGGTTCACCGAGATCATCTACAACTGGTTCTTCGAGGGCGGCGACTGGAACCGGGGCGCGGCCTATGCGCTGGTGCTGCTGGTCCTGTGCCTGGCCGTAGTCTTGGTCACGCTGAAGCTGGTGCGCGTCAACCTGACGGATGTGGCGAAATGAGGGCCGAGAGCATCCTGCGCGCGATGATGGCCCTCTATCTGGGCGTCTTCGTGCTGTATCTGTTCGCGCCGCTGGTCATCATGGGGGCGGCGGCCTTCAACGAAAGCCGCTTTCCGACGGTGATCCCGTGGCAGGGCACCACGCTGGAATGGTTCTCGGCCATGTGGGCCGATGCGGCGATGTGGCGGTCGCTCTGGACCTCGGTGCTGATCGCGGTGGCGGTGGTGGTGATCGTGGTGCCGGTGGGCACGGCGGCCGCGCTGGTCCTGACCTCGCTGCATGCGCGCGCGCGCGGCGTGGCCTATGCGGTCATGGTCTCGCCGCTGCTGACGCCGGGTGTGGTGATCGGGATTTCCACGCTGATCCTGTGGCGGCAGCTGGGCGTGGGCGGCGGGATCTTCCTGATCGTGCTGGCGCAATCGACCTTCATCATCAGCTATGTGATGCTGATGGTCATGGCGCGGCTGCAACGCTTCGACCGCACGCAGGAAGAGGCCGCCCTGGGCCTGGGCGCCTCGCGCATGATGGTGTTCCGCCGGGTGCTGCTGCCCTTCCTGCGCCCCGCGCTGCTGGCCTCGGGCGGCCTTGCGGTGCTGCAATCGATCGAGAACTACAACACCACCCTCTTCGTGCGCGGGTTCGAGACGCCCCTGACCGTCTTCATCGCCACCAAGGTCCGCACCGGCCTGACGCCTGCGGTGAACGCGCTGGCGCTGATCATCATCCTCGCCACCGTCATCGGTGCCATCGCCTACGAGATCGCGCGGCGCCGCAAGGCGGCCTAGCCGTTGGGCAGGATCAGGTCGGGCGCGCGGCTGGCGCCCAGCACCAGATCGACATTGGGCAGGTCGTTCTGCATCACCTTGGCGCGCGCCTGATCGGCGGGCAGGGCGCGCCAGCGGGCGGTCAGCCGCGCCTCCAGCACCGGGCGTGCCACCTGCAGCAGGACCGTCAGCGCGAAATGCGGCGCCAGATCGCGCCAGCCGGGGCGGTCCAGCAGCAGATAGTTCCCCTCGACCAGGATCAGCCGGGCCTGCGGGGGGATCTCGCGGGCGCTGGCGCGGCTGATCTCCAGATCGCGGTCGAAGACGGGGACCAGCACCGCGCGCCCGTCATCGCGCGCCAGCCGGTCCAGCATCGCCGCGAAACCGTCCAGATCGAAGGTCTGCGGCGCCCCCTTGCGCGCCAGATCGCCCCGCGCCGACAGAAGCCCGTCATCCAGGTGATAGCCGTCCATCGGCAGCAGCGCCGCGCCCGGAACCTCGCGCAGCAGCGCCTCGGTCACGTGGCTCTTGCCCGCGCCCGGCGGGCCGGCCAGCGCCACCATCCGCCGCGCGGGGCCCCGCGCCAGATCCCGCAACCGCGCCGCCAGCTGCGGCAGATCCGTCTTCTCGCTCATTGTATTGCCCCTCGGGTCCCCGGTCCCGCCAATCAGTCCCATGCCCGCCCCGCTGCGGCAAGAGGCGCGGGCGGGCTTGCCCCGGGGCCCGCGCCGGGGGAAGATGCCGACCGGCAGGACAGGAGGCCCCGCGTGGTGCAGGCGACAGAGGCGACCGGCCCCCGGCGGGGCATGGACCGCGACCTGCGGCAGCGCCCCTGGGCCATGGGCTTCGGCAGGCCGCTGGCGCGGCACCGGCGGCGGGTGGCCGCCATCGCCTTCCTGGCGGTCATCGGTTGGGCGATGCTGGTGCAGGCGAATGGCTGGCTGGCCACGCGGTCGATCATCGCCACGGTCCCGCAGGGCGAGAACATCCTGCGCCTCGCCGTCTCGGGCCTGCGCGGAGAGCTGGCGCGCCACGAACGCCTGCCCGACCTGATGTCGCGCGCGCCCGTCCTGACGGCGGCGCTGCGCCCCGATCCGGGCCGCGCCGACATCGCCGCAGCCAACCTGTATCTGCGCCACGTGGCCCGGCTGATGGGCCTGTCGGATGCCTATATCATGACGCCCGACGGGCGCACGGTGGCGGCCAGCAATTTCGACCAGTCTCTCAGCTTTGTCGGTGAAGTCTTTGACTATCGGCCCTATTTCGCGGATGCGCTGGCGGGTGGGCAGGGGCGGTTCTTCGCGCTTGGCACCACCTCGGGCAAGCGGGGCTATTACTTCGGGGCGGCGGTGCGGGACCGGGGCCGGGTGCTGGGCGTGCTGGCGCTCAAGGTCGATGTGGACGCCATCGAGGACAGCTGGCGCGCCGCCGAATACGAGATGATCGTGACCGACAGCGAGGGGATCGTCTTTCTGGCCAGCCGCCGCGACTGGCAGTTCCGGTCCCTGGCGCCGCTGACGGACGCGGCCCGCGCCCGCATCGCCGCGACCCGGCGCTATGACGACGCGCCGCTGGACATGCTGCCCCTGCAGCCGGCGGGCGAGGTGGGCGACAACCCCCTGCTGCGGCTGGAGCGGCCGGGCGCGCGGCGCGAGTTCGTGACCGTGGCCGAGGCGATGCCCGAGGCGGGCTGGACGGTGCAGGTGCTTCTGGATACGGCGCCTGCGCGGCGGCAGGCGCTGATGGCCTCGGTCGCGGGGATGCTGATCCTCTGGGCGGGGCCTGCGGGGCTGATGGCTTGGGCGCAGCGCCGGGCGCGTCTGCGCGAGCGCCTGTCGATCCAGGCCGAGGCCCAGGCCCAACTGGAGGGGCGCGTGGCCGCCCGCACCGCCGAACTGGCCGAGGTGAATGCCCGGCTGGAGGCCGAGGTGGAGGAACGCCGCGCGACCGAGGCCGAGCTGCGCCGCACGCAGCGCCATCTGGTGCAATCGGCCAAGCTGGCCGCGCTTGGCCAGATGTCGGCGGCGCTGTCGCATGAACTCAGCCAGCCCCTGGGGGCGGTGCGCAACTTCGCGGCCAATGCGGTGACCTATCTGGACCGTGACCGGGTGCCGGACGCGCGCCAGAACGTCACCCGCATCCTGTCCCTGACCGACCGCATGACCGAGATCGGCCGCACCCTGCGCAACTTCGCCCGCAAGCCCAATGCCGCCCTGTCCGATGTGGACCTGCATGACGTGCTGCGCGACGCGCTGGAGGTGATCGCCTGGCGCATCGGCAAGCGCCCTGTGACGCTGGACGTCGACCTGCCGCCCGGCCCCCTGCTGGTGCGGGCGGGCCCCGTGCGGTTCCAGCAGGTGATCGTGAACCTGCTGTCGAACGCGCTGGATGCGCTGGAGGGGCAGGAGGACGCCGTCATCCGCCTGCGCGCCGAGGCAGGGCCGGAGCGGGTCGTGCTGACCGTCTCGGACAACGGGCCGGGCATCCCCGAGGGGCTGGACGACCGGATCTTCGATCCGTTCTTCTCGACCAAGGGGGTGGGGGCCGGGCTGGGGCTGGGGCTGTCGATCTCGTTCAACATCGTCAAGGATTTCGGCGGAGAGCTGCGCCTGCTGCGCCAGCCCGAAGGCGCGGCCTTCCAGATCGACCTGCCGCGCGCGGAGGTGTCGTCATGAGCGCGGGGCGGATCGTGCTGGTCGATGACGAGGCCGACATGCGCCTGTCGACCGCGCAGGGGCTGGATCTGGAGGGGTTCGAGGTCGACGACATGGCGGATGCGCAATCCGCGCTGGAACGGGTGGGCTTCGGTTTCGACGGCATCGTGGTGACCGACATCCGCATGCCCGGCATGGACGGCATGACCCTGATGAGCCGCATCCACGAGATCGACGCCGACATCCCGGTGATCCTGGTGACCGGGCATGGCGACATCCAGCTGGCGGTGCGCGCCATGCGGCAGGGCGCCTATGACTTCGTCGAAAAGCCCTTCGACGGGCAGCAGCTGGCCGAGATCGCCGCCCGCGCGATGGAGTATCGCCGCATCGTGCTGGAGAACCGCGTGCTGCGGGCGGCGGCGGGGCAGGCCGACGATCTGGAGACGCGGCTGGTCGGACGCTCCAACGTCATCATCGACCTGCGCCGCCGCCTGCGCACCATCGGCCCCACCGAGGCCGACGTGCTGATCGTGGGCGAGACCGGCACCGGCAAGGAGATCGTGGCCCGCGCCCTGCATGACCTGTCGCCCCGCGCGCGCCGTCCCTTCGTCGCCATCGACTGCGCGGCCCTGCCCGCCGCCCTGATCGAATCGGAATTGTTCGGCCACGAGGCGGGCGCCTTTCCCGGCGCGCTGCGCCCCCGCTATGGCAAGTTCGAACATGCGCGCGGCGGCACCATCCTTCTGGACGAGATCGGGTCCATGCCCTGGGACGTGCAGGGCAAGCTGCTGCGGGTGGTGCAGGACCGGGTGATCTCACCGCTCGGGTCGAACGAGGACCGGGTGCTGGACGTGCGGTTCCTGGCGACCTCGCGCCAGCCGCTGGAGGACGAGGTGGCGGCGGGCCGGTTCCGGGCGGATCTTCTCTATCGGCTGAACGTGGTGACGCTGACCGTGCCGCCCTTGTCGGCACGGCGCGAGGATATCCAGCTTCTGTTCATCAAGCTGGTGCAGGAGGCCGCCGCCCGCCATCGCCGGGCCGCCGTGGCCATCCCCCCACAGCTTCTGGCCGAGATCGTGGAGCGTGCCTGGCCCGGCAATGTGCGCGAGTTGCGCAACGCCGCCGACCGCCACGCGCTCGGCATCGCCCTGCAGCCCGCCGAGGATCGCGGCCCCGACCAGATGCGCCTGGCCCACCGGGTCGCGGGATTCGAGCGCGACGTGATCGTGGCGACGCTGGCCGCGCAGGGCGGGCGGCTGAAGCCCGTCTACGAACAGCTTGGCCTGTCGCGGAAATCGCTTTACGAAAAGATGCAGAAATACCGGATCGACAAGTCGCTCTACAGCGATGCGGGGGACGAGGCCGACCCCTGATGGGCGGAAATCCACCCATCCTGTCGCGCCGATGTTACCGAATCCACCCATTCACCCGTCCGCTCCGCGAATTTCTGTCGCGTCAGCTGCATGGCGGCATTGCGCGACGCGCATGGCCGCGCCTAAGCACGACGCACGTCATCCGGCAGCCCGGGTTTTCGAACCCTGCGGCACCGGCACAAATCTGGGAGGATTTCGATGCGTTTCCTGACCGTCGCCACCGTCGCGGCCGCCACCGCCTTCACCCTGACCCCCGCCCTTGCGCAAGAGGATCGCGCCGACTGGCCGTCCAGCCTGACCATCGGCACCGCCAGCCAGGGCGGCACCTATTTCATCTACGGCACCGGCCTTGCCGGCCTGATCAACCAGAACCTGGGCGTGAACGCCTCGGCCGAGGTCACCGGCGGCCCGGTGCAGAACGCCACCCTGGTCGAGACCGGCGACCATCAGGTGGGCCTGGTCACCATGGGCCCCGCCTACGAGGCCTGGACCGGCAACAGCGAACTGGCGCCGGGCGTCGAGCATGCATCGCTGCGCGCGCTCTTCCCGATGTACCAGACCCCGTTCGAGGCGGTGGCGCTGCAATCCTCGGGCATCGAGGACGTGACCGGCATGGATGGCAAGCGCGTCTCGGTCGGCCCGGCGGGCGGCACGGCGGCGACCTACTGGCCGCGCTTCTTC
Organism: Paracoccus gahaiensis; assembly: GCF_005048225.1. Taxonomy (GTDB): domain Bacteria; phylum Pseudomonadota; class Alphaproteobacteria; order Rhodobacterales; family Rhodobacteraceae; genus Paracoccus; species Paracoccus gahaiensis. Next base: position 23,187 of record NZ_SUNI01000007.1, on the reverse strand, counting down.
GAGACCCTGGGGATCGAGGCGACGATCAGCTATTCGGGCGCCAATGACGCGACCGGTCAGGTCAAGGACGGGTTGATCGACGCCTTCGCCTTCGCGGCGGGCGTGCCGATCTCGGCCTTCGCGCAGATCGCGGCGGAGAACCCCGTCAACATCTTCGGCTTCACCGAGGAACAGCGGACCCAGATCCTGGAGGCCATGCCCGAAGTGGCCGCCTTCGAGGTGCCGGGCGGCATGTATCAGGGCTTCCCGGACGGCCACGGCACCGTCGCCATGTGGAACTTTGCGGTCGCGCATCAGGACATGCCCGAAAGCCTCGCCTACGAGATCACCAAGATGGTGATGGAGAACAACGAGGCGATGATGACCATCCACGCCACCTCGGCCGAGACCATCCCGGAGAACGCCGACAAGAACACCTTCCTGCCCTACCATCCCGGCGCGCTGCGCTATTTCGACGAGGCGGGCATCGAGATCCCCGCCGACCTGCGCGGCTGATCCGCGATCCCCGGGGGCCCCGCGCGGCCCCCGGACCCTCGTCCCCTGTCCCCTCACGGTCGACCCGGGCGCCTGTCCTTCGGCAGCGCCAGCCCCGCCGACGGAGATTTCCCCATGTCTGTTGATGCTGCATCCGCGGCAGGCACCGGCCCCGTCCTGGCGCAAGGCGTCGACGACGAACCGATGGCCTCCAACCAGCGCGATCCCCGCGCCCGCACCGGGCTGCTGATCGCGGTCCTCTGCGCCGCCTACACCATCTTCCACCTGGTGGTCATGGTCCTTTATCCGCTGGAAACCTGGGCCTATCGGATGATCCACCTCTGCGGGGGTCTGGTGATCGGCTTCCTGACCTATTCGGCGCTCAGCCAGACCAGCGATGCCCCCGCCGAGAAGCGGCGCGGCCCGGCCGAGCTGGCGCTGCTGGGGGTGGCCGCGATCGGCATCGGCTACGGCTTCGTCATCATCGCCTATGCCTGGGGCGCTTGGTGGCTGGCGGGGGTGGCGCTGCCGCCGGCCTTCGGGTTCCGCACCTACGGCTTGCCGTTGGTCATCGGCACGGTGGCCGCCATCGTCGCCGCCTGGCGCCATTCGTCGCGCGACCGGGGGCGGATCTATCCGGCCGACCTGCTCTTGTGCCTCTCGGCCATCGCGGTGCTGGGATACATCCTGTTCGTGGTGGGCGCGCTCAGGATGCGGGCCGGCACGGGCATGGCGCAGCCGGGCGACCTGTGGGCCGCGCTGACCGGCATCCTGCTGATCCTGGAGCTGACGCGCCGCCTGACGGGTCTGGCGCTGGTGGTGATCGTCGGCGTCTTCATCGCCTACAGCTTCCTGGGGCCCTGGCTGCCGGGGTTCCTGAACCATCGCGGCTATACCGCCACGCGGTTCTTCACCTACATCTTCACCGACCAGGGCGTGCTGGGCGATCCGATCGCGGTCAGCTCGACCTATATCATCCTTTTCATCGTCTTTGCGGCCTTCCTGCAGGCGTCCAAGGTGGGCGATTACTTCGTCAACTTCGCCTTTGCCTGCGCCGGCCAGGCGCGGGGCGGACCGGCCAAGGTGGCGGTCTTCGCCAGCGGCCTGATGGGCATGATCAACGGCACCTCGGCGGGCAATGTCGTCTCCACCGGGTCGCTGACCATCCCGCTGATGAAGAAGGTGGGCTATTCGCCCAAATCCTCGGCCGCGATCGAGGCCACGGCCTCGTCGGGCGGGCAGATCCTGCCGCCGATCATGGGCGCGGGCGCCTTCATCATGGCCGAGGTGACGGGCATCCCCTATACCGACATCGTCGTGGCCGCGATCATCCCGGCGCTTCTGTACTTCGTGTCGGTCTATTTCATGGTCGACCTGCAGGCGCTCAAGCTGGACATGAAGGGCCTGCCCCGGTCAGAGCTGCCGCGCTTTGGCGACCTGATCAAGCAGGTCTACCTATTCCTGCCGATCATCATCCTGATCTATACGCTCTTCGCGGGCTATTCGGTGATCCGGGCAGGCGCGATGGGCATGGTCTCGGCGATGATGGTCAGCTGGCTGACGCCGCATCGCATGGGCCCCAAGCGCATCTTCCAGGCGCTGGAGATGGGCGCCAAGATGTCCATCCAGCTGGTCGCCGTCTGCGCGGCGGCGGGCATCATCGTGGGCGTCATCGCCCTGACCGGCGTGGGCGCGCGCTTCTCGTCGCTGCTGCTGACCATCGCGGACCAGAACCAGTATCTGGCGATGTTCTTCGCGATGTGCATCTCGATCATCCTCGGCATGGGCATGCCCACCACGGCGGCCTATGCGGTGGCGGCGGCGGTCGTGGCCCCGGGGCTGATCTCGCTTGGCGTGCCCGTGCTGGTTGCGCATTTCTTCGTCTTCTACTATGCGGTGATGTCGGCCATCACGCCGCCGGTGGCGCTGGCCGCCTATGCGGGGGCGGCGCTGTCGGGGTCGGACCCGATGAAGACCAGCGTCGAGGCCTTCAAGCTGGGCCTGGCCGCCTTCATCGTGCCCTTCATGTTCTTCGGCTCGCACGAGCTGCTGATGCAGGGCGAGACGCTGGACATCATCCACGCCACCGCGACGGCGCTACTGGGCATGTTCCTGCTGTCGGCGGGGGTGATCGGCTACTTCTTCGGCCATGCCGGCGCGGTGATGCGGATCGTGCTGATCGGCGCGGCGCTGTCGATGATCTCGGTGGGCTGGGTCAGCGATGTGATCGGCCTGTCGGTCGCCGTGGGGCTGTATCTGTGGCAGCGCAGGATGGTGACGCCCGCCACCCTGTCGCGCGGCCGCGCCGACTAGAAGACCGCACGCATTGCACAATGACAGAAGGGCGGACCGCAAGGTCCGCCCTTTTCGTCATCACCGTCCGGGACATGTCAATGCAGGGCCAGAAGCACCCCGAGGCACAGGGCCATGCCGGTGGCGATCAGGGCGGGCAGGGTCCGGTCGGACCGCTCGGCCTGCGCCTCGTCGGCCTGGGCGCGGTCGGTCTGGATATGGGCGGTCCGGCCCTGCGGGGCGGCGGCCTGGGTGCGGCGAAGATAGGCTTCGGTATGGATGTCGAACATTCTTTCCTCCGGTCCTGGGACAGCCAGGGCCGGCGTCGGGCCGGTCCTGAGGCTGCTGTCCCGACTCAAGCTGTAACACGGGGGCGCAGTTCCTGGCACCGCCGATATGTCGCAGCAAAAGGAGCAAATGCCCCGGTCGGACCGGATATCAAATCGGACCGGATCGGAAGACGGATCGGCCCGGCGCGGGCTGCGCCGGACCGGGGCGCGTCAGGGCCGGACGGCGGTCACTTCCAGCTCCACCAGCCAGGCGGGGTTCACCAGCGCCTCGACCACCATGGCCGAGCGGACGGGCAGGTTCGGCTGGTCCTCGGTGCCGAAGAACTGGCGATAGCCGTCCATGAAGCCGTCGAAATCGACCGCCTCTCCCTCGGGCGCGACCAGGAAGGCCTGCATCTTGATGATGTCGCCCACCTCCATGTCCAGGGCCTCCAGCTGCGCCTGGATGCGGGTCATGACGCTGACGGTCTGCTCCTCGGTATTGCCGAAGGCCTCGACGCTGCCGGGCTCGGCGTCTTCGTTGATGACGGCGGGGACTGTGCCGCTGAGATAGACGGTGGTCATGCCCGCCGGCACCTCGACCGCCTGCAGGATCGGGAAATCCGAATCCGGGATCGGATGGCGGGTCAGCTCCTGCGCGGCGGCGGGCAGGGCCAGGGCGGTCAGGGCCAGGGCGGCCAGGGTCGTCTTCATGTGATGTCCTTTCATCGAAATTCAGCGGGCGGCGGCGACGCTGTCGGGCGTCGCCGGGTCCTCGGCATAGTCGTTGCCGAAGGAGGTGCGGATATAGTTGACCACATCGGCCACCTGGGTGTCGTCCAGAACGCCGCCCAGGGGGGGCATCGCCTTCTGGCCCTGCAGGATCAGATAGATCGGATAGTCGGCGGTCATCAGGTTCTCGTTGTCGGCCAGCGCCGGATAGTCGCCGGCACCGACAGCGCCTTCGCCATCCGGCATGTGGCAGGCGGCGCAGATCGCCTCGTAGACCTGCTGCCCGCCGCTCTGGGTCAGGCGGGACGGGTCCTCGAACCAGCCGCCGCGGTCGATCATCACGACCTCGCCCGCCTCCTGCGCGGCGGCGGGAAGCGTCAGGGCGGCGAAGGCGGCCGTCAGCATAAAGATGCGGTTCATCAGGGCCTCCTCAGGCTTCGGTGACGGTGGCGTGCAGGCGTTCGACGGCGTCCAGCGCCGACAGGATCGCCCCCTCCATCCAGGCGGGCAGATACGAGATATGCTCGCCCGCCATCAGCGTGCGGCCATCCATCACGGTGGCGTCCATGTAATCGGCCTCGCGGTCGGCCCAGATGCCGTAGCAGCCCAGAACCCAGGGCACCTTGTGCCAGCCGACCGAGACGCCCGACAGGAACTCGTCGCGATATTGCGGATGGATCTGGCTGCCATAATCCAGCACCGCCTCGATCCGGTCGGCGGGGGGCAGCGCGTTGAACTGATAGGACCCGGCCCCCCAGCTATAGGCTGCCAGCAGCACCCCCGGCCCGTCGCTGAAGTAATCCGTGGAGGGATACGAGATCAGCGAGATCGGCAGGTTCGTGTAGCTGATCCCGCCATAGATATGCTCGTCCTGCTCCCAGAAGCGGCGCTTGAACTCCAGCCCGCATTTGAAGGACGAGGCATAGTACATGCTGTCGATGATGCCCGACATGCGCCCCGAGAAGTCATGGTCGATCTGGCCCAGGATCGAGAAGGGGATCGTGCAGATGCAGTAATCCGCCGTCTCGGTCTGCTCGTCCCCGCCGCCCGAGGGCACCCAGGTCGCGGTGACGCTGTCGCCCTCGTGGCGGATGCGCGTGACCTTGGCGTCGAAGGTGATCAGGTCGCCCACCTCGCGTTCGAAGGCCTGCGCGATCTGGTCCATGCCGCCGACCGGCTGGAAGATCGTCGACTGCATGTGCAGGTTGTCGCCCGCCGTCAGGTTGCGCCACAGGTTCGACTGCAGGATGACCGACAGGGGATGCACCTCGGACGGTTCGGGCTTGCCGGTGGTGCCGCCGCCCTCGGGCACGGCCCATCCGCGATAGGCCGAGGATTCCTCGCCCGTGACATAGGCCATGTCGTCGTTCAGCGCGCCATAGCGCTTCAGCGCATCCATCAGCAGCTGCGCGTCACCTTCCGTCACGTCGGCATCCAGCGCCTGCTGGTCCACGACCTTGGCCAGCAGTTCCGCGACATGGCCTCGGAAGTCGGTCGAGATCTCCTTGAAGCGCTGCGGCTGGCCGTCGAAGGCGTCGGAATTGTGCAGATAGGCGTTGTAATTGACCTGGATGAAGGGCTCCAGCTTGACGCCGAAGCGCTTGCAGTAATCCAGCACCGCGTAATGATCCGAGGGGATGCGCCAGGGCCCGGGGTTCAGGTAGTTGCCTTCGGCGAAGGTCACGTCCTGCGTGTCGCCGCCCAGCTCGGTATAGCTGTCGCCGCCCCGCAGGGTCCAGCAGCGGCCCCCGGCCTTCTCGCGATATTCCAGCACCGTCACCTGATAGCCGGCGGCGCGCAGTTCGTAGGCCGCCGTCATGCCCGCCAGACCGGCACCCAGGACCAGGACGCGCGTGCCCTGCGCATCGCCCTGCAGATCCAGCCGCCCGGCAAAATTGGATGTCTGCGCCAGGCCCATCGTGCTCATGGCGCCATACATCGCGCCCGCGCCGGCCACCGCCCCGATCATCGACAGCAGCGACCGCCGCGAGACTCCTTGGGAATTGAATGTCATGTCTGTCCCTTCGATCCTGTCGGCCGGGCCCCTTGGGGGCGCCGGCCTTGCAAGGGAAGGGATCGGGGGATTGACCCGGAAGGTAAACGAACCGAACGGTGCAGATCATGCAAAAACCCGGTCTGCGGGTTTTGGGGGCAAGTGCCCGGCAGTGCTGGCCAATCGCCGGGCAGGGCGCGGACGGCGGGGTCCGGTCAGTTTGCCGGTGTCAGCCGCACCATTGCGCCTTGGGGCGTCTCGGTCAGGATCATGATGGATCCGTCCTCTGCCACGTCCACGTCGCGGATGCGCCCCTCGCCCTGCAGATAGCGCGCCTCGCCGGTCACCCGCGTGCCGTCCAGCGTCAGGCGCACCAGCGCCTGACCGGCCAGTGCGCCGATCAGCACGTCGCCGCGCCAGCCCGGAAACATCGCGCCGTCATAGAAGGCCATGCCGCTTGGCGCGATGATCGGGTCCCAGTAATACAGCGGCTGCTCCATCCCCGGGCGCGCGGTCTCGCCCTGACCGATGGCGCCGCCGCGATATTCGCGGCCATAGCTGATGATCGGCCAGCCGTAATTGCGCCCCGATTGCGGGCGGTTCAGCTCGTCCCCGCCGCGCGGGCCATGCTCGACCGTCCACAGCGCGCCATCCGGGCCCGTTGCCGCCGACTGGATGTTGCGATGGCCCCAGGACCAGATCTCGGGCTGGCCGTTCGGGATGCGGGGGTTGCCTTGGGCTGCCCCGCCCCCCGGCGCGATGCGCAGCACCTTGCCGAAATGCGTCGTCACATCCTGCGCCAGAACCCGGGCCTGCGGCTGCGACCGCTCTCCGGTGGTGACGAACAGCGCGCCGCGCCCGTCAAAGACCAGCCGCGCCCCGAAATGGCTGGTCGAGGACCAGGCGGGCTGCTGGCGGAAGATCACCTGCGCGTCGCCCATCGTGGTCCCGTCCGGCGACAGCACCCCCGTCGCGACCGAGGTCGCGCTGCGCCCGCCGCCAAGCGGTTCGGCATAGCTCCACCACACCCGGCGGGTCTGCGCGAAGGTCGGCGCCACGGCCACGTCCAGCAGCCCGCCCTGTCCGCGCGCATCGACCGTCGGCAGGCCCGCGATGGGGGCCGAGGCGCCACCGGGGCCGATGATCCGCATCCGCCCCGGCTTTTCGGTGACCAGCCAGCTGCCATCGGGCAGCTGGTCCATGCCCCAGGGCTGATCGAGGCCGGTGGCCACCACCTGACGGCCGAGCTGTACCCCCTGATCCAGGATCGGCGCACGGGTCTGCCCGGCAAAGGCGGGGCTCTGCCCGGGCGCATTGGGGGCGGCGGCGTTGAAGGTCTGGGCGGCAAGGGGGCCGGCCCCGGCCAGCGACAGCATCAGGCAAAGGCGATGGGCAAGGCGCATCGGGGCGGATCCTTCCTCGGGTCGGGCGTCGATCCTGTCAGGGTAGGTCCGGGCGGCCCCCCGGTCCATTCAAGTGACCGAGAGGGGGTCCCGCACCGGCAGGGAGGCCGCAGCCTAACGATGCCCGACCCAGCCCCGATCATCGGTGAAGGCACGGCCCGGTCCGATCCGCACCGCGCCATAGCCCTCGGGCAGGGCGTCGAGGTCCGGCAGCGGCTGGTCCGAGGCCGCCAGCAGAAGATTGGCCCGGCCCCGGGGGCTGACCGGCCCCTGCACGGCCTCGACATGAGGATAGAGCTCGCCCAGGATCGCATGGATGCCGCGCACCAGCGGGCCATCAGGGGCGTCGATCAAATTCACATAGACGGGGCCGTCGACCATCTCGCGCAGCCGGGCGTAGGTCTCGCGCGTGGCCAGATGCGCCGGGACCGAGCCCGAGGAGAACGCATCCATCACCACCGCATCGAACCGGTGGTCGGTCTGGTTCAGAAAGACCCGCCCATCCGCATGGACGATGCCAAGGCGATCCTCGCCGCCTTCGGGGCCTGCGTCGACGCCCGCCTCAAAGCCGACTTGCGCGATCGTGGCGCCCGCCCAGGGCAGGTGATCCCGCACCACCCGGGTGATCAGCGGGTCGATCTCGACCGCGACGGCCTCGGCCTCGGGGCGCGAAGCCAGAAGCATGGTGGGCAGGGTGTAGCCGCCGCCGCCGATGAACAGCACCTTTGGGTCCGTCCCCAGATCGCGGTCCATGCGCGCCCAGATCCATTGCGTATAGGGCATGACCAGCCGTTCGGCGGGCGCGGCATCCTCGGCCAGGCTGCGCTCGGCCGCCTGCTGGACGCGATCGGACAGAAGATAGACCGCGCTGCCCTGACGCTGCACGTCGATGCAGGACAGGCCGGATTCATAGCGGCAGAGCGGCCCGCTGGCCGTGGTGGCCAGGACCACCAGCCCCCCCGCCGCGACCGACAGGACCACCCCCGGCTTGCGGGCGAGGGTGCCGATCCCGGTGCCGCCGGTCCCGCCCCGGATCAGCGGCACGCAGAGCAGCACCGCCAGGGCGCAGCCCGCGAAGGTCGCGACCGACCCCGCCAGCGGCAGCGCCACGAAGCCCGCCAGGATCGCCCCCACGATGGCGCCGACCGAGCCCGCCGCCAGAACCAGGCCAAGCGAGGACCCCTCGCGCCCGGGCCGCGCCTCGACCGCCAGCTTGGCGAGGTAAGGCGAGGGGAAGCTGACCAGCACCGAGGCGGGAAAGAAGGCCACGACCACGGCCAGCAGCATCCCGCCCGTCTCGCGCGCGCCCAGGGCATAGATCAGGCCCAGCACGGCCGGCGACAGGGCCATCAGGACCGCCGTCGCGACCAGCGCCAGACGCACCGACCGGACCGCCGCCGCCCGCTCACGCTCGGCGATCAGCCCGCCAAGCGCGCTGCCAAGCGAGAACCCCGCCAGGATCGTCGCGATGACCGAGGTCCAGGTCACCAGCGAGGTGCCGAAGAAGGGCGCCAGCACGCGGCCGGCGGCGATCTCGTAGGTCAGACCGACGGCGGAGAGCAGAAGGATCAGGGTGATCGTGGTCCAGAACCGCATGGGGATGTCCTTGGTCGTCGCGGGGTCAGGGCGAGGCCTGCCATGAATCGCCGCGCAAGGCCATGCCGCGACGGGTGTCCGGGGCCGGGGCGATCTCCGCCGGGGCGCTGGCCATGATGGCCCACGATCCGCTTCACAGCGCAGAGAGGATCCGTATCCCATACGGGGAAGTTTTTATTCCGGATCAACGCTTTGCGAAAGATTGGCTGGGGCGGTAGGATTCGAACTGACTTTCGAAGTCAATTGAAATCTCACGCGCTTTTCCACACACCGTGCAAGGTTCCGCGCTTTGGGTGACATTATCTATACTCTACTGTGGTGTCTGACGATCGCGAACACAAGACCGTAAATCCTGCGCTGTGTGAGACGCCTTTCGGCTGCTGCACAATTTCACGACAGATCCTTCGGTCATAACCCTGGATGCCTCGGTGCTCGGTGTTCCATGATGGTTCACTGGCGCAATGATAGATCTTCGTCCGCCTGATGTTCAGGGTCGACGGGATCAAAGCGCCTCCCATCGTGTTGCCACATTTGATCGCCGACCCGGACGATCATCAGCGACCCGAGTTCGTCGGCAGTGAAGCGAAGCCCCGTGAGGGGTTCTCCGAAAGCGTCAGCCTGATGATGCGCCGCGCGGATCATGTCGGCCCGGGTCAGTCGTCGGACGCCCCGGCCATCGGGTGCCCGAGGAGGTCGAGGACCCTGCTGTTCTGTGCCTCCAGCCGTCCAAGCCGCTCCAAGATGGACTGATCCCGAGACGATCGGTCGAGCGCCTCCTGACGACGCAGTGCGGCGATCAGATGCTCGGTTGCGGCCGTGAAGCTGGCCTCGATCTTCTGCACCGCGATGAGGTGATCCCGGATCACGTCCGAAATTGCCGGCTGATCCCGGTCCCGGAGCAGATCGGCCAGGAGGTTGTTGAAGGTCTTCAACTGCGCGATGAGGTCGTTGATCTGCTCCATCGAGGCTGGGGTGCCGGTGTTGGGCGCGGTCGTATCTGTCATTGGTCTCCTCCAAGGTGGCGATTAGAGCTGAAATTTCGGGTAGAGCGGCGGTAGCATGGACCTCAAGGCTTGTGGCGATCGCCATAACCATGCGGTTCCTCCGGATGCGGGCCATGGTCCGTTGGAATATCGGTCTCAGCTGTTCGACGAGCCGAGTGAGCTGAGAATTCCCAAGGCAATCCGCAGGTCCCGGATCTCCCGGTCCGCCCGGGTGATGTGCTTCCGAAGATTCCGGTTCTGCTCGTCCAGGACGGTAAGCCTGTCCTCCAAACGGGTCTGTGCCACCTTCAACTGTTGGATGCTCTGCCGGTGCAATGTCAGTGCCGAAGCTATCCGGCTCATGCGGCGACGGAACGGGGAGAGCACCGCCGTCGTGTAGGGGTATTCTGTCGTCATGGGGATTACCTTTATCAGGGTGGCATGCAGGCAAGATTACGCGCGGGATATCAGCCAGATCCATAAGTGGGTCAGGCCCGGGATGGCCCTCCTTCTGCGCGCGTTCGTTCGCGTATCTGTTCCGGTATCTGATAAACCTCGCCTCGGCGGTCCGCAGTCGGATCTCTCGTTTGATCTTCATCGGACCATTCCGGTCACGGAGGTCTCTGATGTCCTGTTCGGATCGGAACGCGTCGGTGAAGCAGAAGCCTTTCACCCGTATGGGTTTCCTTTCGGCGATCGGATTGATCGTTACGGCGGTCGGTGTCAGGTGATCGATCTCGAAGCCGGCCACAGCCAGATCAGGGATGAGCTGCTCGATGAGGTCGACGCGATTATGCACCAAGCCGCGTTCGGCGGCCGCGACCCCCTGCTCAATCAGGTGGAATAGGGCATGTCCATCCAAGCGCTCGCGGAGGGCGCCGGAATGTTCCTTGTGTATCCAGTCCGGAAACTTGAAGAGCTGCGTGCGCAGCGGGTCGTTTGGGTCGAAGAGCGAAAAGCGGTCAATTAGGACTTCTTGCAGTGCGACACGAAACGCGGTGTAGATTTCCCTAGGCGGGAAAGGGGTGAAGCTTTTGAGCCGTGCCCGCCCATCGATGACGGCGCGCGGCAAAAGAAAATTGATTTCGAGCCGCCCTGTATTGACATGCGTATTGACGAAGGTGGGGGGACGGCAAGGTCCCGGTATTCCTGCATAGCTCGCGTCTAGGATCGTCGCGATGAAGTGACCGGCCTCCCTGCGCCATCCGCCTGCGCTGAACGCGCGAGCATCGACTTCATCTGCGGCAAAACTTGCCGTCATGGACAAATATTTTGGCTTGAAGGGGAGCGACGTCAAAAATGTCCCTACGGTCTGGGCGTCGCCGAAAAGCGTTTCAGGCACAGGGTCCCGCACCACGTCATGGTCGCGCTGGCCGATGGTCTTCGTGACCGTGGTCCCGACTAAATAGCGTATTGCCTTAGCAGGACTACTTTTCTCACACGCCCCGGAGTATTTCGACGCGGTGATTATCATTATGACTCAATCAGACGTGTCACGATTGAATGGACTTTGAGAAGCAACTCGAAATCATTGTCCTGCACGCTGTCGATCTGAGCAACCAAATGCGTTATTTGAGTGACCGCGCTAATCAAGGCAGCGAGAGCCACACCTTTTGCTGGATGAATATCCGACGTCCTTCCTTTGCCATGATGGAGCCATACAAGATAGTCACCTGTCGATCGGCCATTGGCTTTTGCACTGACCAGAATGGACGACCAATCCGTGTCTGTCATTCGCGGTGTCCGCTCTTTTTTTATCGGACCCTTGATACGCTTTGACTTCTTGCTATGGCCGATTTTGTCGCTGTCTCTAGTCATGGATTTCCTCTCCTAGTCGTGGCCGGATCAATGCAGACTATTTCGGCGACACTGGAGTCAAATAGATTCCAAGAATGCGCGAGAAAAAAACCAAAAATTGACCTTTTTAAGGATTGGAGGAGTGGTTCGAGACTTTTTAATTATTTTTAATTGTTTTTGGAAATAGCATTGATAAATGACAGCAGCTAATCAGAATTGTTCTGGATGCAGAAAGCGAATCATGACACCGATAATCATCAGCGGCAGCACTGTCCAAGAACTGTTGGTTACACTCGAAGTGTCTTTATCGAGAGGGTGTCTGGGCGTTCCCTTCGCTTTCGAAAGGCTGGACATGCTGATGCTGTCCAAGGTTGTTACCCCGGTAATCCCCCCCACACTCGTGAGAACTGGACCGTTTGGAACTTGAGTTTTCGGCTAATCTTTCTTGGAGGGAGGGAGGGAGGGAGGGGAGGGGAGGGGAGCTGAGAGTGATGATGGCATTTCGAGTTGAGGAAGCACGAGACAGGCGTGTGTCCTTAAGCAGGGCATGGTGAACGCTTGGTGACGATTACGCCCGGCATGTCCAACGACACCGACTAGATCACCGCCAATACCTCGAATGCCTATACCGCCGAACGTCTCGCCGAGTTCGGAGCGCTGGACCACGATCTGGTCTTTGATCGTGGTGCGTTCAATTGCGTCAAGGCGCAGTATCCGCATGATTAGGTCACCTTGCATGTGTAGCTGCGGCCAGATTGTGCCTGCCGATCAGCTTGCGTCGGTCAGGAGACGGTCATGCGCGCCCGCACCGAACGCCACGGCCAGAACCACCCGTCATCGTCGGCGCTGATCGCGCTCAGCGCGCTGTTCGTGATCATCGGATTAGTGCTGCCGGGCGCGCGTCGCCACAACCTTCAGGAGTTGGTTCCCGACAGCCGGTCCCCCCGCCTGGCTCTGCCGGGCATGAACGACCTGGCGCTGATGCTGGCCGGCGGGCAGTAGGGGATCACCGTTTTGGGTGCGGTGACAAGGTCCGCGCTGGACGCCTGGATGGGATCGGTGCTGGTCTCGGCCGGTCTGGGGGCTGTCGGTCTGCCAATTTGGAACGCGGGCTCGATCGTCTTCGCGCTTTCCTTGTTTGTGATGACTATCCTGCATCTGGTTGTCGGATAGATGGCATCAAATTCCTGGGCCATTGCCCACCCCGACAACTCGGCGATGACGGTCGGTGTCCTTTTGCGGACCTAGATCTGAACGCTGCGGCCGTTGCTGTCCTAGGTGAACCTGCTTTCCAAACTGTCTAGTCAAGGCCAGCGGCGTCGAGCCCGTGGAAAAGAGCGCGGTAGGTGAAGCGCAGATCGGTAGCTGGAAAGCGGCGGATTGCTCTGATCAAATGTCTTGCTTGAGACGTCATTACGAACTCGTGATGCTGCTCGACACAGCGCCGCAGCGTCGGTCTTAAGGAGAGAGCTAACGTTAGTTTTTAGCCATGACGATTTTTTACGACCGGTTCTGACGTGTTATTTTGGTGATCGTCCTCTTGCCCGGATTTCGTGTGTGGATACTTGCTGTGCGGCCACAGTCTAACGGCACAGCAAGTTTCCACAACTACGGGGGGGAGCATAAAAAAGGCGAAAGGATCGGGGTTCCGTGGTCATCTTTCCGGTTTTGAATACATGGTGTCGGCGTTTTCAAATTTTTGCTAATAAATAAGGGGTTTGCTGGTGTGGGAGATTTATCTGAGCCTATCGTCCTGAAGAAACACGATGTGCCGGTATGATCCAAGGATAGGAGAGCCGAGAGGGCATGGGGTCAGTTATTCCCGCTTCCTATTGGTTGCAGCACGCTTGGATGCCCGCTGGATATCCAAGCGTGCTGTCACCCCTTCCTTCATCCATCGCAGCGCGACACGCCACGATAGCTTCCTTCGCGTTCGGTTAGATCGAGGCAGAGGCCGCGGGCCTCGATCTCCTCGCGGAGCCGCTTACCCTGAAGGCACGCGGCGGAGCGGTCGAGCGTGTCGCGGCCCGCGTCGAAGCAGGTCTCGACGGTCTCGTCCCACCGGTCGATCAGGCGGCGGTCTGTGGAACTGAGGGACCCGCTGGCGGAGAGGAGCAGGACTGCGGCGAGGGCGGGGACGGCCAGGGCGGCGGCAATGAGCAGGGGGCGGGCAGGCAGGGTCATGGGTTCGGTCCTTCGGGAATGAGGGCCCGGCGGCGCGGCGTGCGCCGCTCGGGCGGGGCGCGCTCAGCGCCGGGTCAGCGCGTCGAGATTGGCATGGACCATCATGGGGGTGGCGGCGTAGCCCAGGGCGCGCGCGGCGGCGAAGGGGTCGTCGGAGATCTCCGCGCCCGGGTGGCAGGCGTGGAGATAGATTGCGGCTACCAGCGTGGTGGCACCGGCGGGGGTGACCAGGTCGAGGCCCTGGTAGGCGCCGTCGGCCAAGCGGTAGGCCGGGCGGTCCATGGCGCAGAAGACCTGCACCGGGGCGGGCGCCTCCCAGTCCAGCGTAGCGGGGTCGGGGTCGGCGCGGTCCGAAACGGCGCTCCGGAGTGCGACGAGGACCAGCGCGCCCGGCACGGCCGCGCTGCCAGTGCCGATCACGCTGCGCGAGACCTGGTCGTAGTGCAGGCACTCGCCCATGTGGCAGCGGCCGAGGTAGGGCTTGGCCAGCACGGGGCCGGGCAGGGCGAGGACAGTGGGCAGGGCCAGCGCGGCGGCGAGGAACGGGGACGTCTTCATGCGGGATTTCCTTCGGTGGGGTAGGGTGAGGGTCGGGGTCATTCAGTGCAGGAGGCGGGATCGCCGAGACACTGGCGCAGGGTGGCGGGTGTGTCGGGATCAAGGTCCTCGGCCAGCCGTCCGGGCGTCACGGTGATGCCCGTCAGGCGCCATGCATCGTTGCCGGTCTCGCCGCTCAATGTGTCGGTCTCAGGTGCCTGCAGCCGACCGGTCAGCGTCAGGGGCGCCCCGTCGGTGCCGATCTGCAGGGTCAGGTCGTGCCGCGGCTTTGAGAAGAGGCCGCCGCGGGCGTCCAAGGTGGCGTCCAGCCCCCATTCGCAGGCGAGGATGCGCAGCGCTACCGTCTCGCCGCCGCCGAGGTCGATCTGAGCGGCCTGCAGTGCTTCCGGCGCCTCGGCAGCCTCGAAGAGGCGCTGGCAGCGGATCTCGGTCCGCCGCGCCTCGAAGGTGGCCCGCGCCTGGCGGCACTGACCGAGGAGCGGCGCCGTCCAGTGCTGGCCCTGCTCATAAACTGCGCAGTCGGGCAACGCATCGCGGTCGTCGCGGGCCGGATCCAGCGCAGCGATGCGTGCGTCCAGCGCACGGGTCTCCGCGGCGATGACCGCCTCGCGCCGGGTCGCCATCGCGGCGCGGGCCTCAGTCAGGGTGGCGCGCAGCGGCGACAGCGCCTCGGCGGCGTCACTGCGGCTCATCCAGGCCTCGATCCGGGGCGCCAGCGCATAGCCGTCGGTGGCGAGGAGCCCGTCCAGCGTCTCCGGGGCGGCCTCGAGGGCGGCGAGGTCGCGGGCGATCAGCGTCTCAACCGCCGCGCGCAGAGCGACGGCCACGCGGGCCTCGCAGGCCGACAGCGCGGCCTCGGCCAGCGGTGCCCCGACCCGCGCGCGGGTCCCGGCGATCCGCGCCCGGCAATGCGCCAGGATCATCTCGGGATCGGCGAGCGCCTCCACTCCTTGCGCCAGTTCCGCGCCGAGCGCCTCCGCGGCCGTGCCGACCAGCGGTTCGGTCAGCGTGCCGGTCAGCTCGGCCGCCTCTGCCCGCGTCAGGCCCGCAGCTGGCGGCAGCGCCGGGGCGTCGATTGGGGTGGGCGCCGCCGGGACGGGTGCGGGCAGGGCGGGTGCCGGGAGCGTGCAGACGGCGGCCAGCGCGGTGCCGAGCAGCAGGGCGGGCAGGCGGAGGCGGGTCGGTGTCGGGAACATCGGTGTCGGGCGGGTCGGTGTCAGGTGGATCATGGCGGGCCTCGGGGCGCAGCAGGGAACGGGCGCCACGCGACGGGCCGCGCGGCGGGAAGGGATCGGCGGGTCGATCGACAGGGCGACCGAGGAGGACGGATGGGAGGGCCGCGCGCGGGCCGTGGACCTCAGGCTCCGGCGGGGCTGCGGGATGCGGGCGAGGCGCGCGGTTCGGCGCGAAGGTACGCCGGGCTGATGCAGGCTGGTCTCATGGGTCTTTCTTGCATGCGTGCGGACGGGTCCTGGACATCCTATTCACAGAAAACTTCCGAATCCATAGTATACTTCTTTGTGCGACTCGGGTTCTTGCGGGCCTAGGATCGGAATGACCGATCATCCCGACCCTCTGCTCACCGCCTTCGCCGCCGTCCTGCGCCGTCACCGCCGGGCTGCGGGGTTCACGCAGGAGGGCCTCGCCCACGAGGTGGGCCTCAGCCCGCGCTACATCTCGCTGCTCGAGACCTGCCGTCATCAGCCCACCCTGGGCACGATGGCCGACATCGCCGACGTCCTGGGCCTGCCCCTGGCGCGGATGATCGCCGAGGCGGAGGCTGGAGTGGAGGACGACCAAGTGGTCGGCGATGCTTCCGGTCAGGCTGCCAAGGACTGAGGCTGGCGTTCCTGCCGCGTGGCTTTCCATCACCGGATATCCTTCGGTGACGCGGCGACCTGTGCCCGCGCCGTTTCCACATGCCCGACCACCAGGTCGAGCCGGTCGAGGGCCAGGAGCGCGCCACGGGTGAGCGGCGGCGCCTTGGGACCGGGCACGGCTTCGGCGGCCCAGAAGACCAGCCCGAGAAGGTCGCGCAGGACTGCGGCCTCGTCCAGCGCATCGACCAGGGCGCGCCGCAGCAGGGCAGGATCGGGGACCGGCTCAGACATCGGCTGATCCTTCCGTGCCGGGGGGCGGCGGCACAGAGCGGGCCGATCCGCCATCCCCGGCCGCATGCGGCGTGTCGCCACCCGACGGCATCCGCGTCCCGGCTGTCGGTGCCGTCGGCACCGGTGACGCGTTCCCACCATTGGCCTGCTGGGCCTCGTCCGCCGTGATGGCCACCGCAGTCATCGGGTCCTCGAACGGATCGCCATCGATCACCCGTTCCGCCTCCAGGCGGGCCGCCAGCGCGTCGAGGAGCGGCTGGCTCTCCTTCAGAAGCACCGTGGCGCGGCCATGGCCACGCTGGAGATGCGCTTCGACGCGGTCGCGCAGATGCGGGTCGGTCGCCAGCCGCGCCATCGGATTGGCGTGCCAGGTGAGGCCCCCGCCGAGGCCCCAGGACAGCTCCAGCTGCAGCGCGAGGCCCGTCGCCAGCGCCAGGTCGCTGCCGGCATTGCCACCGGCGCCGGTGCCGGGGGCGCCGAGGACCAGCGCCTCGGCCGCGCGACCGGCCATCCGGCAGGTGATGCGCGCCTCCAGCCCCGCGCGGGTCGGGGTGCCCGCCTGCTCCTCGATGGCGACGAGGCCACCCGTGGCGCCGATCCGCGCCGCGGTGATGCGGCCGGCGAGAACCCCGGCCTGACGCAGGCGGTGGAAGGCCACCGCATGGCCCGCCTCGTGAACCGCCATGCGGCGCATCAGGCCCGGCTCCTCGGGGCCGAGACCAAG
Organism: Paracoccus gahaiensis; assembly: GCF_005048225.1. Lineage (GTDB taxonomy): Bacteria > Pseudomonadota > Alphaproteobacteria > Rhodobacterales > Rhodobacteraceae > Paracoccus > Paracoccus gahaiensis. The sequence goes on along the minus strand of NZ_SUNI01000007.1, from coordinate 6,071 downwards.
GGCACCGGTAATGTCGACGGCGGTGATCCCGCGTCCGGCGGCACGGGCAAGGCTGCGGGCCTCGCGCATGGCGGCGTCGATCTCGGCCGGGCTTTGGCCGATGGCGCGGCGGGACAGATCGTCCAGCGCCTCGGGGGGCAGCGCGTCGCCCAGCTGCCGGGTGAGGATCGCGTGCAGGCCCGCGCGGCCGGGCAGCGCCAGGGCCAGCGTTCGGTCAAGCCTCCCGGGACGGCGCAGGGCAGCGTCGATGGCGCTCGGGTCGTTGGTCGCGGCCAACACCAGCACCCCCTCTAGACCCAGCACCCCGTCGAGCTGTTCCAGGAGCCCGGCGATGACCTGCGCGCGGTAGGTCGAGCCGTGCCGGTCATCCGAGCCACGGCTGCCGGCGGCGTCCAGCTCGTCCAGGAACAGCACGCAGGGCGCGGCGGCGCGGGCACGCGCGAAGGTGGCCCGCATCTCGCGCAGCAGATCGCCCAAGTGCCCCGCGGCCTGCCAGTCGCCGAGCGAGGCCGCGATCAGCGGCAGCCCCGCCGATCCGGCGATGGCGCGGGCCAGCCAGGTCTTGCCGGTCCCCGGCGCACCATGGATCAGGAGCGAGCGGGTCATCTCGGACCAAGCAACCCGGCCCGCGCGCCAGCCCGCCATGTCGGCCACCAGACGCGCGGCCGCGTCGCGGATCGGTCCGTCCTCGAGGGACAGATCGTCGAGTGTCAGCGCCGCGCCTCTCCGCACGGGTGCACTGGTCGCCAGGCGGCGCAGTTCGGCGGTCCAGGCCGCGGGGTCCGGCGCGCGCAGGGCAAGGTGCCAGGCCTCAGCCTCCAGCCTGCTCAGGGCCGTGTCCGAAGGCAGGTCCGATGGTGGGACAGGAGACGGCACCGCCGCGGGCAGGACACGACCGGCCGAGCGGGGTCCGATCCCGCCGCGCGCCCCGCGGGTGCGGGCTGCGGCACCTGTCGCGCAGGCGGGCGCTCCACGCTCCGCCAGCTCGAGCACCGCCGCCACCGCCGCGCGGTCGGGCGGACCGATATGCAGCAGCGGCGGCAGCAGGCGCGCCATGCGCCGGGGCAGCTGGCTCTCCCCACCAAGGATCAGCAGATGCGGCATGTCCCCGCCCGCCAGCACCCCTTTCCAGAAGGACTGGATCGCCTCCGGGGGCTTGGCCTCCGAGGTGGAGGCGGTCCCGGTCCCCGGGGGCGTCGCCGCGAAGGTCAGGGCGAGCGGGACGCCGGGATGCTCGACAGTGATCAGCGCCTGCATCAGGCGGGCCAGCTCCGGGGCCAGCCCCGCCGGGCGGCAGGCCATGAGCGTGATCGCCCCGGGACGGATCATCCGTGCCAGGTCGGAGGCCTCGGGCAAGGCCCGGCAGAGCATCGCCAGCGCCAGCGCCATAAGCGGGCGCTGCGCAAGGGGTTGGCGGGTCTCGGCAAACGAGATCTCCTCGTCGAGCGGCATCATGGTCTCGAGATCGTCGATCTCGCCGATGCGCCCCTCGACCAGGGCGTCGAAGACGGCATCTGGCATCTCGGGCGGGGGCAGGGGTGCCGCATCGATGCGGCGGGCGGCGGTGTGGAAGCGGGTCAGCCAATCGGACATGGCGGGACCTCCCGTGATCGGGGGAAAGGGAAGGGGCGGCGCAACCGAGCGTGCGCGCGCCCCGCGACGGGTTCAGGAAAAGGAGCCGGGGCTCAGCGGCCGGACGATGCGTCGGTCTCGGGATTCTCGCTTGCCGTCTCGTCCGCCGTGGTCGAGTCGGGCGCCTCCAGCGTCACGGCCAGCGCGTCCAGCCGGGCCTCGATCTCAGCCCGGAGTGCGGGGCGGTAGATCTCGCGGGTGACGTTGAGCATGTCGGCGAACTCCGCCCGCGGGACGACCACTTCCGGAAAGCCCCGGCGCAAATCGCCATGCATCCGCTGCTCGGCCGCGCAGGCCGCGGCCCCGGTGGGCACCACCAGCTCGCGCAGCACCCGCACGCGGGCCTCGGGGGGCAGGCCCAACTGATGGCGATGCCGCTTCTCCGGATGGGCGGAGTAGCCCAGCTTCAGGAAGTGCCGATCCCCATGGCGCAGGTCCAGCAGGTAGATGCGGCTCTCCCGCGCGCTCCAGCCCTGGCCGCAGCCAGGGCAATCGATCTGCCCCCAGAAGAGGTTCGCCCGGGCGATGCGGCGCTCGGCCCTGCAGGCATGGCGGTAGAGATGGTAGTTCGGATTGCGCTCGGGGTCCGGGCCGATCCGCGTCCAGCCGCGCCGCGCTGCGATGGCCGCCTCCTCTGCAGCAAAGCAGGTCTCGCAGCGCAGGCCCGCCGTGCCATCGGCCATGCGGCGGATATAGTCGAACTGGCGGCGCTGGTCGTGCCCGCAGCGGGCGCGGTAGAGCCCGTAGGCGGTCTTCTGCGGGTCACGGCCCAGGTAGGCCAGCGCCGCGCGGGCCGCGGTCTCCGCCCGGCGGGCCTCCAGGCAGGCATGGCAGATCGGCGGGCCCGCCATCAGCGTGAAAATCCGGCAGGCGAAGGCATGCCCGCAGGTCCGGCAGCACAGCGCCAGGTGCAGCCGGTCGATGACCCGGCCGGCGATGTCGAAGCCCTTGGCCTCCGCGGCTGCGATCCAGCCGGGGGAGAGGGGGCCGGGATGGACCGTCAAGGGCGTGCCGTCCACGAGGAGCGTGCCCGGGGCGGCCAGAGCCGAAGGATCGGCGGTCGGGCAGGACGAGATCGTCGCCGGGTCGGATGCGGCGGAACGGGGCTTGCGGGGCATGGATGCCTCCAGATGCTGAGGTGAGAAAAACCCGCCCTCGCGCGACCCGTCCGCGCGAGGGATGTGCAAGACGCGCGCGCGTGCAGCATCGGACCGCCCCGGAAAGGCGGGGTCGCGGCAGGCGGCAGCGCGGGTCAGGAAGGGGGAAGGGTCAGGCTGGCACTGGCTGATTGACCGCGGCCATCTCCGGCTCGATCTCGTGGGGATCGACATGGCAGGGCAGGGAGGCCATCTCCCCGACACGCATGCGCATGCTGCGCAGCATCTGCCGGCAGCGCCAGGCCACGGCACCATGGCCCGGGCAGGCGAAGAGACCGGGCGCCTGGTCGAGGACCTGCCGGGCCTCGCAAAACTCGGCATTCGTGCCGGCCTGCATCAGCAGGTAGCAGATCAGCGCCATATGCCGCAGAGGACGGTCCTCGGGGCGCATCACCGCCGCACACCGGACCCTGTCGATCAAGGCGAGGACGCCGGCACGAGCCGCCTCGGCCTCACAGAGCGACGCGGCAAAGCTCGGGTCCCGGCCGTCGGCCGCGCTGATGTCGCGCTCGGCCTCGACATGGGCCGCAAGCCCCGCCAGAAGCCCCGAGAAGGCGCGCGAGATCGGCGTGTGGGTGAAGTGGCGCGATGCCGGTTCCGTCACGCCAAAAGGCGTGGTAAGGCTGCGATTAGCCATCATCGATCTCCATCTGATCGGTTTCGGTTAGAGCTTGGGTCGGGACGGCAATCCCTGCCTAAGCTCGATATACTGTATATATCGTATATGCCCTTGTCAACATAATCTGGGCCGGTTAGTTCCAACGTATGTCAAAGTCAGTCACATATCCCATAAAGAAGCTGGTCGGGCTGACAGACCGTCAGGTTCAGGAGATTGCAGACTACCGGTTTGAACACCGCATCTCGTCTGAATCGGAAGCGATACGCCAGCTTATCGAGTTGGGTCTGAAGGCGGCCAAGCGAGGTTGCTGATCATCTGTCTTGTTCAAACTGGCGACACTACTACCCGAATGCTGAACGCGTAAAGTTTTGAGACGCAAGTCGTGCGGCATTGGACGGTAGCGGCGCTGGCCTGCGACACTGGCCTATCGCGCTCCGCCTTCTTCGCTCGGTTCGAGCGCGAAGTCGGCCGCACGCCGATGGCCTATTTGACAGGCTGGCGGATGAGCCTTGCCAAGGACCGCCTGCGCCGCCGCGATGGCAGCTTGGCCGAGATCGGTGCGTCCTTGGGTTATAGCTCAGCCAGCGCGTTTAACACAGCACTCGCCCGCGAGATCGGCCAGCCACCGGGGCAGTATGCCTTGGCGACTGCACAGCCGGCGGGGGAGGATGAGCCGGTCTGAGCACGGCCCATTGCCGCCGCTCGGCTCATACAGTGCCGCGCTCTGATGCAGCCACTCGAGCGGGACGCAGCAAGGGACCGAGCAGTCCATTAAGGTCATTTGATCAAGTCGCGAGGCATGGCCAATACAAGGCTCTGAGTAGGACATGCCCGACATGCACAGCCAGCTCGTTACACGCCGCCACACCTTTCCCCAACATCAGCTACGCCGAACTTCCCACCATTTCTGTCAGGCGCAGCCTCCTGAAACGGCATTGAAAAGTCTCGCCGTTCGCGGTTACATTCGATCTGACCATTCAAGGAAAAAATGAGTGTTAAGTGATACTATACGTCGCGCACTGCTGTCAAAAGGCTATTTTCCAAAAGAATTACCGCCGGTTTTCACAACCGGAGACTTCGGCAAACATTCTGCTGACATCGTGGAAACTTGGAAGGCAGGTGAGGTTTTCAAGATCGACGTCAAGTCGCTCGGGAAAACTTCTGATAGAAAGAAGCGCCGTAACGCCTACACCTATAAGCTAAGTAGCGCTGAGGCTGAAGTTATTTCAAAGCCCAAACGAGGGTATGAGCGTAGAAATCTTCACATAACTCATCCGGTTCCACAAGCTTTATTGGTAGATGAAATCTCTAAAAACTGGAAGGCAATTCAGAAATGGCTTTCCAGGCAAGCCTTTTCAATTGATGAGATACTAATTTCTGAGGGTTATCATCGAGGGATCAAAGATATAAATTTTCGAGCGCATCGAGAAAAGTCATTCTATCTCGAAGCAATTTCAGATTGGTTGGTGAAAACCGATATCACAAGATTCTATCCTTCAATTTACACGCACTCCATTCCGTGGGCCGCTTACGGAAAAAATCGCGTAAAACACTCCATGGACTATTACAAAGGTTCCTTTGCTGACCGCATTGATGTCCTGGTTCGCGCGTGCAATAGAAATCAAACAGTCGGTATCCCAATCGGGCCGGAAACCTCTAGAATTATTGCTGAAGTTATATCGTCACGCATAGATATGGACTTCCAAGCTCACCAGCTTGAGCTATCAGAGCATAGTGTTGATAGGCTCCAAGATGACTGGAATGTCGGAACGAAGACTCTCGAACAAGCTGAGGATGTAATTACGTGCATAAGTTTAATTTATAGAACATATGGACTTGAGATAAACGGAAGCAAGACCTCTATTGCACACATTGTTGCGTCCAAACGGAAAAACTGGCTTTCTGAGATTGGTTCTTTTTTGTCTCATCATAGTGGAACCTTGCGCGGGGCAAGGCTCCGCGAATTCATTACAATGAGCTTGCGGCTACAATCAGAACATCAATCTGAACCTGTGATCAGTTATGCTCTGTCAGTCATTGAGCGCGCGGGGATGTCAAACCCAGATATCCGTGAGATTGAGAGCTTCCTTTTGCAAGCAGCCGTCATTTCGCCGGGCTCAATGGACAAGATTTGTCGTCTCATACTGAACATTCAGCACGCAACGGGTGCAATTTCAGCGAAGAGAATCGGGCGGCGTTTCTCGTTCCTAGCGGAAAGAAATCTAGAAAAGGGCCATCAGTTTGAAGTCATTTGGCTTCTTTACACTCTTCGAGGGTTGAAGCGGCCATTCGAAGCAAAAAAACTCTGTAGCCTTTCTGAAGATACACCTTCGAGTGCAATTTCCCTTCTATTGCTTGACATGAAGCAAATGGGAATGGGTATTGGAACGCTCCCGAAAGAAAAGTGGGAGGATCAAATTTCATCGTCTAGCGTGCTTCAAGATTGGTCATGGCTTCTTGCATACGAAGGGTTCAGGAAGGGATGGTTGAACGACAGAAAGGGAATTCTGAAGGAGCCATTCTTCGCGGCTATGGAGTAACCACCCGGTTGTGGCCGCCTGCCTGAGGTGAGGCCTGTGCCTTAACCTGCGTCGTTACTGACGTCATTACCGACGTCATATGCGATGGAGGCTATCATGCGGGACGGGTTGGTGCTTGGGGTT
>NZ_SUNI01000080.1 GCF_005048225.1 Paracoccus gahaiensis | reverse complement strand
GACATGCTCCGTGATGCAAGGCGCTCTCCGGAGCACTGGAGCGACTTTCTCGAAGACTTCGTCGAAGACCCAGACATCATCGCGCGCGTCAAGGAAAACGGTCCGCGGTAGCAATCGGGCCGTTACGTCCAAGCTTGGGGAGCAGCGCACAAACCGGCAGACTTTCGTTATGAACGGGGGACCAATGGGGGCAGGTCAGTTACCAGACGCAAAAGGCCCCCAATTCTTGTGGTGGCCTCTTCAAACGTTGATGTGGCGTTGAGTTGTTTTCCGGACATGCGAAAGCCCCACCAATAGGCGGGGCGTAAGCTACGGATATATTGGGATATGTTTGGTTGCGGGGATAGGATTTGAACCTATGACCTTCAGGTTATGAGCCTGACGAGCTACCGGGCTGCTCTACCCCGCGCCAAGGATGTCCTGTTGGGGTGTTTATATCGTTTAGAGAGATGTTGCGTTTCTTACCAGGTCTGGCGGTGACCTACTCTCCCACGTCTTGAGACGCAGTACCATCGGCGCAGCGGCACTTAACGGCCGAGTTCGGGATGGGATCGGGTGTTTTGC
>NZ_SUNI01000079.1 GCF_005048225.1 Paracoccus gahaiensis | reverse complement strand
AAGGCGTGAGGGCCAGCCATGGTCCGCCATCGGTCCGAGGACCATGGCTGGCGAGGATCTTGAGCCGGCGCGCGAAATTTTAGGCCGCCATGAAGTCCGCCAGGTGAGTGCGGAGCTGGTCATGGTCGTCGGAGTGGAAGCGTTTGACCGTCGCGTCCTTGATCGTGCGGTTCATCCGCTCGACCTGGCCGTCACTCGGGAAAACAGTCCCCGGACTGTTTTCTGATCCTCGCAACTCCAAGGATGGTTGGGCTTTGTGAGGCGGTGCTCGATACCGCTCGACCATGTTCTCGAACCGATGGCGGACAGGGTCTCGCCCTCGCAGATCATGTCGAAGCGCATGGGCCGGGAGTAGATGGTGTTGCGGTTCCGCGGCTGCTCGGGCCGAACTGAATGCCCCTCGCCATCGGGCTCGGACCGCTGGCGCCCGCTGGCTCGATCGGTGAGAATGGTGTGGACATGACAGGATGAGCCGCATGTCGGCGAATGCCTCGAGCAGGTGCTGCAGGAACTCCCAGGCCGTCTTCCTGTCCGCCTTGTCGACCAACTGGGTCACGGCAAATTTGCTCGTGCGGTCGATGCCGACGAACAGAAACAGCTTTCCCTCAGC
>NZ_SUNI01000078.1 GCF_005048225.1 Paracoccus gahaiensis | reverse complement strand
TTGTCACTGACGATGCAAGCCGGCTTGCCATAGATCCGCACCAGTGCATCCAGTTCTCGGGCCACCCTTGCGCCCGAGATGCTGGTGTCGGGGACCAGACACAGGTTCTCGCGGCAGCAATCGTCGATCACCGCAAGGATCCGGAACTTGCGCGACGCCCCGAACGTGTCCGCCACGAAGTCCAGCGACCAGCGGTGGTTCGGCATCAGGGCCAGGGGAATTGGCGTGCGTGTTCCACGAGCCCGCTTGCGGCCGCGCCTGCGCCGGACCGAAAGCCCTTCCTCGCGATAGAGCCGATACAGCTTCTTCGGGTTCATCAGCATGCCCCTGCGCTCCAGCAACAGCCCGATGCGCCGATAGCCGAACCGGCGCCGCACGGCGGCGACTTCCTGCATGGCCTTGCGGATCTCCAGATTGTCGGGCGGCCGCTCGCGCCGCACCGTCTTCGGATCGACACCGACCAGAACGCAGGCCCGGCGTTGCGAGATGGCATGATCCCGCATCGCCTTGAGCACCGCGCCCCGCCGCGCATTCGGTGTCGTCAGGGCTTTCCCAGCAGATCCTTCAGAACGACGTTGTCGAGCATCGCGTCAGCCAGAAGCCGTTTCAGCTTGCCGTTCTCGTCCTCGAGCGCCCTCAGCCTCTGGGCATCGGAAACGTCCATGCCCCCATACTTGGCCTTGAGCTTGTAGAACGTGGCCGGGCTGAGACCGTGACGGCGACAGACCTCCGCCGTCGCCATCCCGGCTTCCTGCTCCTTGATCATCCCAATGATCTGCGCCTCGGTGAAGCGGCTTTTCCTCATATCGTATG
>NZ_SUNI01000077.1 GCF_005048225.1 Paracoccus gahaiensis | reverse complement strand
GGCGGCAGCATCCGCTTCAGCACAGCCGCCTTGCGTTCCGGTGAATATCCCACGTCATCGTCCTATCCCGCCCACCTGAAAAATAAAGGAAAAGTAGAGCAGCGGACAACTTCCCTGACACGGGGGGATGGTCAATCTTGCCGCGTTTCGATGCCCGCATAACGGCCTCTGTCCGGTCCAGCACGTCCTCGATCGGCAGCCGGGCGACGGCATCGGCTGACAGATAACGCACCCCCCGGATATGGGCCAGCTCACGCGCCGCGGCAAATCGGGCCTCGGCCCCGCCCGTGTCGCCTTTCAGCTTGGCCTCCCATGCCTCGATCATCTCGGACCAGACACGCGGTGCCTTTTGCGCGGCGATCGCGCCGGTATCGGTGTGCAGACTGAGATGAACGATGGTTCGCGTCTCAATGCGCCTGTACCGCGTCGGGACGCGCTTGCGGAGAAACAGGGAATTGCCGCGGCGAATGATTGTCATGGCAGAAAATCTGCCACGCTATCGTATCAGCCATCAAGGAGAAAATGTGAACCAGATTGTAAACCGAATTGCGAACCACGAAATCTGTTGGTAAGATCCGCAAGTTACGTGCTTAACTGATTTATTTGTCCTTTCAATATCTTATGACCTTCAGATCATAAGATATTGGCGGAGCGAGAGAACCACAGGTGATGATAAATCAAACGAAGTATACAGATATTACAGCAGCTTAGCTAGTAGCGACAAGGCCCGTGTAACCTTGAGACTCGTTTTGTGTCAGTAAGCCTGCGGTGAGGGCCGTCTGCTCTGATTGAGCAAATAGTCTTAAGGCATTGCCTTATGTCATACGCTTCAGTTGTTTCACCAATCGAGATTTTCGCCGCCGATGAGGTTGGCCGTCGTCGG
>NZ_SUNI01000076.1 GCF_005048225.1 Paracoccus gahaiensis | reverse complement strand
TCCTCGAGATGTTCCCCTCTCCGCACATGATCAGCGCCATGACCAAGGAGGAGTTCACCAGGGCTGCTTGGGAAGTGGTCGGGCGCAAGGTCGAGAAGTCTCTCCTGTTGTCAGATATTTACGAAACGGCAAAGGTGTCTACCGGGCTGCCCGTATCGCCGGATTCAGACGCCATCCGAATGTTCCGCATGATGCTGGCCGAAGGGCGAAACCTGATCCGCCAACGCAATGCCATCGAAGATCAGGCGGTCGAATTGCTGGCCGAGCGCCCTGACTATCAACTGCTGCGCACCATTCCCGGCATCGGGCCGATCAACGCTTTGACGATCTTGGCCGAGACGGGTGACGTGCGCCGGTTCCACCATCACCGTCAGTTTCTGAAGTTCTGCGGCATGGATCTGGCCACCGTACAGTCCGGCATGTTCCGCGGTCGGAGCAAGATATCGAAGTATGGCAATGCCCGTCTCCGACGCACGTTATGGCTGGCGGGTCAGACAGCGGTTCTGAAGAAAACCAACAGCTTTCGGGACAAGTTCGAACGTTACATCGCGCAGGATCGCCACAACCCAGATCTACGCCGCAAGGCCTACACCGCCATCGCCGCAAAGATGGCACGCACCATTCACGCCGTGATTAAATCCGGCGAACCCTATCGCCCCTTCTTCGAGGGGGCGAGCCCGAGCGGAAGGACCTCTCTCTCAAAGGGCCGTGGAGGCGCATGACGCGACCTCGTAGATAATGTTCGGGCCTTCCGCTTGGGATTTAGGATCTCGTCTTAAGGACGGTGAGGGCGGCAACCAGACCGACCCTGTATTTGCTATGGAAGAGACCACTTCTTGACGGCGGAGCCCGCTTGGGCAAACATCTTCAGGGCATCCGGTCGCTCGGATGCCCCGTGATCTGATGCCCTAA
>NZ_SUNI01000075.1 GCF_005048225.1 Paracoccus gahaiensis | reverse complement strand
TCGGCATTGTTGCAGAACTCGGCATTGAAGCAGGGCTTCCCCTTACCCCGTTGATGCTCAGCCCAAGCGCTCGATCTCGGCAGTGCCGAGTGCGTTGAAGCGGTTCATGAACGCGATGCGGATATGAACTTCGGCCGTCTGCCTGTCCGGGTCTCGCGAGGCGATCCGTTCGCCGAAGGACTTCAGGCAGCGCATCTTCGCCTCGATCCGACTTCGGACGTGATAGCCGGACCAGTGCTTTCAGTTGGCTCGGCCGAAACGCTTGCTCGCACGCAGGATGTCGTTGCGGGCACGGGCGGCAGGGCAGTCCTCCTTCCAAAGGCGTCCGTTCCTGCGGATGGGTATGACGGCCGTGCCGCCGCGATCCACGATTGCGGTGTGGCAACGCCGCGTGTCAAAGGCGCCGTCGCCGGTCACGGTGCCGATCTGTTCGTCGGCCGGGATCTGGTTCAGCAGGTCTGGCAGCACAGGGCTGTCACCCTCACGGCTTGAGGTGAACTCTACCGCCCGGATGTCGCCGGTGGCCGTATCCATCGCCAGGTGGACCTTGTGATATTGGCGTCTGCGGTGGGTGCCGTGCTTGCGGGCCAGCCACTCTCCGTCGCCGAGAAACTTGATCCCGGTGCTATCCACCAACAAGTTCAGCGGCCCTGGTCCGCGGCGGTGGGGGATCTGCACAGCGAGGGTCTTCTGCCTGCGGCTCAGGGTGGAAAAGTCTGGCACCTGCCAGTCGAGCCCAGCCATCTCAAGGATGCTAGCCACCATCCCTGTGGTTTGCCGAAGCGGCAGGCCAAAGAGCACCTTCACCATCAGGCAAAACTGAATCGCCGCATCAGAGAATACAAGCGAGCGGCCGGGACGCCCGGCCCTGATCGCCATCCACGTCATGTCCTTGTCCAGCCAGATCAGTAGCGATCCGCGCTGCTTCAGGGCATCATTGTAGGATCTCCAGTTTGTCGTGCGGTAACGGGCAGGCTCGGGTTTCGTCATGTAAGGACGCTTAACCCACAACAGCACCCGCGTGAATCCTCACTCGGGCGAGTTCTGCAACAACGCCATGAGCAT
>NZ_SUNI01000074.1 GCF_005048225.1 Paracoccus gahaiensis | reverse complement strand
CGGCTGAGGGTCTGATCCAGTGTCTCAAGGGCGCGAGCCATGTGCAGGCTGACCATGCTCTGGCGGATGCGTTCGGTGACGGGGATCATGGGCGGCCCTCCTGTGCATTCGCCAGCCGCCGCCCGACAGCTTCATAGAAAGCCAGAGGACGCCGGGCCACAGGGGCGTCGACCGAAGATGACGGGATAAGCTCCGCCCGCCGCGTGGTCGGAACGGGCTTGCGATGGCCGGGATCGACCCTGCGCTGGTTCTTGCCCTCCAGCACCGGATGTCTGGCGATCAGCCGGCCATCCTCGAAGATCCGGACCTCGACCGGATGGTTCTGGACCTCGACGATCCGCCGCCGCGTGGTGTCGGGAACGCTGTATTGGTTGCCGCCCACCGCGACCATGCCTTCCTGGCTGATGCGCCGTTCGACCGTCAGCACAGCGTCGTAGGGGCGGCCAGGCAGGGCCAGAAGATGCGGCTTCTCCTCGGCAAAATGCTCATCCACGACCCGATTTGTTGTGGCATGCACCCTCGGATTGGCAATGGTCGTGCGCCACTCTTCGAATTGGGCGTTCAGGTCGTCCAGATCGCGGAAGCTGCGCCCAAGGAAGAAGTCCTGCCGGACATAACGGAACGGCCGCTCGACCTTGCCTTTCGTTTTGGCCCGATACGGCTGACAGGCTCGTGGTGCCGACCCGTAATGGGCCAGCAGCGCCAGCAGGGAGACGTTGTAGGTCACGACGCCGGAAGCATCCTCGCCGATGACCGCAGTCTTCATCCGGTCATACAAGACTTCGGTGCAGGCCCCGCCCATCGTTTGAAACGCTGCGATGTGGCAGCGCATCACCGTCTCCAGCGTCTGGTTCGGACAGAACCGCCCCCGGAGCCAACGACTGTGCCCCAGCACCATGCTGAACAGCCAGACCTTGCGCAGCACGCCGGGTTCGGACGTGAACTCCACCTGGAACTCGGCAAAATCCACCTGTGCCTGCTTCCCGGCTGGCGTTTCGAAGCGACGCTCGAACTGCCGCGGCGCCACGGGCCGAACCAGCCGGAGATACTCCGTCAGCGTGGAATAGGCACCCACATAGCCCATCGCCTTGATCTCACGATGCAGCCTGCGGGCAGACAGCCCGGGAAAGGCTTCAAGCCGCTCTGCCAGATAGGATTG
>NZ_SUNI01000073.1 GCF_005048225.1 Paracoccus gahaiensis | reverse complement strand
GTCTTCGGGTTCGTCGGGAAAACGATTCACTGGATCGTTTTCTGATCCTCCTCACTCCCCAGATCCCGGCTCAGCGTCGCGAGCGAAGCTTGCGATCATTCGGGCCGACCCTCGGATCGATGGCGGGTAATCCCCCCCGAATTTACGATGCTGCAAAAGTAGAATTTTCTCGGCAAGATGAACGAGGAGAATTCGAATGAAGACTAGCAGATACACTGAAGCTCAGATCATTGCGATCCTGCGCCAAGCCGAAGGCGGTGTGCCGGTGGCGCAGTTGTGCCGTGAGCATGGCATGAGCGATGCGTCGTTTTACAAATGGCGGACGAAGTATGGCGGGATGGATGCGTCCATGGTCAGCCAGATGAAGGCGATCGAGGACGAGAACCGCCGCCTCAAGCGGATGTATGCGGACCTGAGCATGCAGAACGATCTGTTGAAAGAAGCCTTTGGAAAAAAGTGACAGGGCCATCTCAGCGCCGCGAGATGGCCGAAACGGTGGTGGAACGACGGGGCGTCAGCATCGCGCTGGCCTGCCGCGCCTTCGGGGTCAGCGAGACCTGTTATCGTTATAGTCCAAAGCTAAAGGACGAGAACGAGGTGATCGCCGATCTGCTGACGGGACTGACAGATGCACGAAAGACTTGGGGTTTTGGCCTGTGTTTCCTGCATCTGCGCAACGTGAAGGGGCATCCGTGGAACCACAAGCGGGTCTATCGGATCTACTGCCAGCTGGAGCTGAACCTGCGCATCAAGCCGCGCAAGCGGCTGAAACGGGAGAAGCCTGACGTTCTAGCCGTGCCGGACGCGCCGAATGTGACCTGGTCTATGGACTTCATGGCCGATCGCCTCGGCGACGGGCGGGCTTTTCGGCTTCTGAACGTGCTGGATGACTTCAACCGCGAAGGACTGGGGATCGAGGTCGATTTCTCGCTGCCCGCAGAACGGGTCATCCGCAGCCTGAACCGGATCATCGAGTGGCGCGGGAAGCCCGGCACCATTCGGGTCGACAACGTCCTAGCTCGGGAACAAATCGCCGCTTAGGGCATCAGATCACGGGGCATCCGAGCGACCGGATGCCCTGAAGATGTTTGCCCAAGCGGGCTCCGCCGTCAAGAAGTGGTCTCTTCCATAGCAAATACAGGGTCGGTCTGGTTGCCGCCCTCA
>NZ_SUNI01000006.1 GCF_005048225.1 Paracoccus gahaiensis | reverse complement strand
GCCGGGCGGCCCTGCAGCGTGCGCGCCCGGCCCGCCCGGCGCGCGGCGCGGCGCACCAGCGCCGCCGCCCCCGCCAGCACGACGAAGGCCGCAGCCACGCCGCCCGCCACGCCCAAAGTCAGCCCCCAGAGGCCCGAGAAGATCGCCGCCGCCCCGACCAGCAGGACCAGCGCGGCGCCGATCAGCGCCAGGAACAGCGGCTGCGGCCAGCCCTGCCCCTCGCCGCCCCCGTCGCGGAAGAGGCTCGCCGCGCGGATCTGCCGCGCCCGGGCCAAAGGCCACAGCGTGAAGACGAAGGCGGTCAGGATGCCATAGAGCGCCGCCTCGGCCAGCGGCCCCGGATAGGGCGCGAAGACCGCCGGCACCGGCAGCCGGGCCGCCAGGACCGGCGCCAGGGCCCAGGGGATCAGCGCGCCCAGGATCAGCCCCGCCGCGACCCCCACCAGCACCACCGCGCCGACCTGCAGGAAATAGACCTGGAAGATCACCCGCCCCGAGGCGCCGAGCGTCTTCAGCACCGCGATCACCTGCGTCTTGCGCGCCAGATGCGCGCGCACGGCGGCCGAGACGCCGACCCCACCCACGGCCAGCCCCGTCAGGCCCACCAGCACCAGGAAGGCGCCGATCCGATCCACGAAGGTGTCGATGCCCGGCGCACCGCGGCGGCTGTCGCGCCAGCGCGCGCCGCTGTCGGGAAAATCCGCGCGCCACTCGGCCCGCAGCGCGTCCAGATCGGCGCCGGGCGGCAGGCTCAGGCGATAGCGGCTGTCGAAGAGCGTGCCCGCGCCCAGCAGTTGGCTGTCCTCCAGCGCGGCGCGCCGGACCAGCGTGCGCGGGCCGAAACCGAAGCTGGCGGCGGCCGCGTCGGGCTCGCTGACCAGCCGGGCGGTCAGCACGAAATCCTGCACGCCAAGCCGGAACACCTCGCCCACCGCCAGCCCCAGCCTGTCGGCCAGAAGCGGCGCCATGACGCCGCCCGGCAGGCCCCCGGGCGTGGGGCCAAGCGCCTGCTCGATGCCTTGCGGTGGGTCCAGGACCAGCGCGCCCTCCAGCGGATAGGCATCATCCACGCCCTTGACCTGGGTCAGCGCACGTTCGGCCCCGTCGCCCTGCCCGACCACGGCCATCGACCGGAAATCGACGATCTCGGAGACGGTCGTGGCGCGGTCCTCCAGCCAGGCGCGCTCGGCGGGATCGGCAAAGCGATAGGTCAGGCTGACCTCGGCATCGCCGCCCAGAAGGGCGGCACCCTGCTGGGTCAGCCCCGCCTGGATCGCCGCCCGGACCGAGCCCACGGCGGCGATCGCCGCCACCCCTAGCGCCAGGCAGGTCAGCAGCACCCAGAAGCCGCGCAAGCCCCCGCGCAGGTCGCGCCGGGCCAGCCGGGCCGCCAGACGCAGGCTCATGTCGCGGCCCCGGAGGCGGGTTCGGGGGCGGGCTCGGCGGCGATGCGGCCGTCATCCAGGCGGATCACCCGGTCGCAGCGTTCGGCCAGCGCCGGATCATGGGTCACCAGGATCAGCGTCGCGCCGTGATCGCGGTGCAGCCCGAACAGGAGGTCCATGATCGCCTGCCCGTTGGCGCCGTCCAGATTGCCCGTGGGCTCGTCCGCCAGCAGGATCGCGGGCCGGGGCGCTGCGGCGCGGGCCAGCGCCACGCGCTGCTGCTCGCCCCCCGACAGCTGACCGGGATAATGATCCAGCCGCCCCCCCAGGCCCACCCGCTCCAACTCGGCCGCCGCGCGGTCGAAGGCATCGGTCCGTCCGGCCAGTTCCAGCGGCGTCGCCACGTTTTCCAGCGCGGTCATCGTCGGGATCAGGTGGAAGGATTGGAAGACCACCCCCATATTGCCAAGACGAAAGCGCGCCAGCGCGTCCTCGTCCAGCGCGGTCAGGTCCTGACCGAGCGCGTGGACCTGGCCGCCGCTGGCGCGTTCCAGACCGCCCATCAGCATGAGGAGCGACGATTTGCCCGACCCCGACGGACCCACCAGCCCCACCGTCTCGCCCCGCCCGACCTCCAGCGAGATGCCGCGCAGGATGTTCACCGGCCCCGCATTGCCCTGCAGCGTCAGGTGCGCGTCGCGCAGGCGGATCACGGGGTCGGCCATCTGGTCAGTCCTCACAGTCCGCGCACGGATTTCGGGGCCACGATACGGGCGCCGCGCGCGGCTTGGCAACCGCCCGGCAGGGGTCCTTGCCGCAATGGTGATGGGACTGCTGGCCCTGGGGGCAGTCCCTGCTGACGCGCAGGCGCTGCGGCTGGCCGCGATGGGCGACAGTCTGACGCAGGGCTATGGCCTGCCGCAGGAGGAGGGCTTCGTGCCGGTGCTGCAGGACTGGCTGCAGGGGCGCGGCCATGAGGTGCAGATCACAAATGCGGGCGTGTCGGGCGACACCACCGCCGGGGGCGCCGCGCGCATCGACTGGACCCTGGCCGAGGATCCCGACGCGATGATCGTGGCGCTTGGCGGCAACGACCTGCTGCGCGGGATCGACCCGGCCTCCAGCCGCGCCAATCTGGACACGATCCTGCAGCGGGCCGGGGCGGCGGGCGTGCCCGTGCTGCTGGCGGGCCTGCCCGCGCCGGGCAATTACGGCCCCGACTTCAAGCGCGACTTCGAGGCGATGTATGTCGATCTGGCCGCCCAGCATGACGCGATCCTGGTCCCCGACTTCCTGGGCCCGATCGGAGAGAAGGCGACCCAAGGCCTGTCCCTGTCCGACCTGATGCAGGAGGACCGCATCCATCCCAACGCGGAAGGCGTGCGCCAGATCGTCGCGGCCATCGGCCCGCAGGTCGAGGAGCTTCTGGCCCGCGCCGGGGACGGCCCCGACCGGCCCTGAGCGCCGGCAGGACAAGGCGGCCCGGACGGAATTCCCGCTCGGTCGGAACATCTGACCGGGCGGGCCGTTTCACGTGCCATAACATTGCAAGAAAGCGACATCATGGCCGTAACCACCTCGACCCACGGCGTGCCCCTCGCGCTTCCCCTTCCGCTGCCGGGATCGACGCTTCTGACGCATTTCTCGGCGGCCTTCTTCGCGCTGACGCTGCTGACCGACATCGCCTATACCCGGACGCTGGTGCTGATGTGGCAGGACTTCTCGTCCTGGCTCTTGTTCTTCGGTCTGGTCACGGGCGGGATCGCGGTCCTGTTCTGGATCGTCGGCGCGCTGACGAAGCGCCCGCGTCCCAGCTGGGGCGTCCTTGGCCTTTACGTGCTGGCGCTGGTCCTGGCCTTCGTCAACAGCCTGATGCATGCGGGCGACGGCTGGACGGCCATCATGCCCTGGGGGATCACCCTGTCCGCCCTGACCTGCCTCGTGATGCTGGGCGCCGCCCTGCTGACCCGCCGCGCGGCCCACCGCCCCCTTATCCGCGCCTGAGAAGGACGACCCCCTCATGACCTCTCTTCATCTTTCGCAGCGCGCGCTGCTGCTGACCGGCGGCGCCGTCCTGATGTTGGCCCTGCCCCCTGCGGGCATGGCGCAGGATGCGCCCGCCGATGCCTTCGACGTGGCCAGCCAGATCGGCCCCGATCCGGTCCTGCCCGATCCGCAATTCGTCAACCTGCTGCCAAGCGTGAACGTGGCCGAGGTCGTGGGCTGGGCCGAGGGCCAGACCCCCACCGTGCCCGAGGGGCTGGCGATCACCGCCTATGCCACCGATCTGGTCAACCCGCGCACGGTCCACACCCTGCCCAATGGCGACGTGCTGGTGGTGCAGTCCCGGGCCCCCGAGGGGAAGCCGAAATACCGCCCCAAGGACTACATCCGCGGCTGGATCATGGCCTTCGCCTCGGGCGGCGGCAGCGGACCGCAGGCGGAAAGCAACCTGATCACCCTTCTGCGCGACACCGATCGCGACGGGGTGGTGGACGAGCGTTACGACCTGCTGACCGGGCTGCACTCGCCCTTCGGCCTGGCCTGGATCGACGACACGCTGTACGTGGCCGCCGCCGATGCGGTCGAGGCCTATCCCTATGCCTTGGGCGACACGGCGATCACCGCCGAGCCCACCACGCTGGCACCGCTGCCCGGCGGGCCCTTGAACCACCACTGGACCAAGGATCTGGCGCTCAGCCCGGACGGCACGATGCTCTACGCCTCGGTCGGCTCGAACTCGAACGCCGCCGAGAACGGGATGGAGGCCGAGAAGGGCCGCGCCGCGATCTGGCAAATCGACCGTGAAACCGGGGCTTCGCGCATCTATGCCTCGGGCCTGCGCAACCCGAACGGGCTGACCTTCAACCCGACCTCGGGCGAATTGTGGGCGGTCATCAACGAGCGTGACGAGCTGGGCCCCGATCTGGTGCCCGACTACATGACCTCGGTGCAGGACGGCGCGTTCTACGGCTGGCCCTACAGCTATTACGGTGACCATGTGGACGAGCGCGTGCGCCCGGCCCGGCCCGATCTGGTCGAGACGGCCCTGTCGCCCGACTATGCGCTGTCCAGCCATGTCGCGGCCCTGGGGCTGGTCTTCACCGATGGCTCGGCCATGCCCGAGGCCTTCGGTGCGGGCGCCTTCGTGGGCCAGCGCGGCAGTTGGAACCGTGATGTCTTCAACGGCTACAAGGTGTCCTACGTACCCTTCACCGACGGCGCGCCCGACGGGATGATGCAGGACGTGGTGACGGACTTCCTGGTCGATGGCGAGGTGCGCGGCCGTCCGGTCGGCGTCGGCCTTGACGGGACCGGCGCCCTGCTGGTGGCCGACGATGCCGGCAACACCGTCTGGCGCGTCGCCGCCGCCGATGGCGCGCTGTCGGACGGACCGATCGACAGCGACCGGATCGAGGCCGCCGCCGCAGAGCCCGCGCCTGCCCCGGAACCCGCGACCGCACCTGCGCCGGAGCCGGCAGCGCCCCCGGCCCCTGAGGCCGAAGGCGCCGCCCCGGCCAATCTGCCCGAGGACAGCACGCCCGCGACCCCGACCGTGCCCGATCCCGCACCGGCGAACTGATCGCAGGGTCTTCGAAAGGCCCGGCCCCCGCCAAGGGGGCCGGGCCTTGTCATGTCCGCAGCACGGCCCACAAAAAAAGGCGCACCCCGAAGGGCGCGCCTGAACTGGTCAAACGGTCCCGGACCACGCGGCCCGGGCCACAGCCCGCAACTTACATCGCGGGCATCACGGTCAGGTCGCGGATCTCTCCGTCGATCCCGGTGATCTCGCCGGCGGCGGTGGCCGCGCCGGTGTCCAGATCGACCGAGTGAAGGGTGTTGTTCGTGATCAGCCAGGCCATGTTCATGCCCTCGGCATCCGTCTGCACGTCGAAGGCCATCGCCTCGCCCGCATCCTCGATGGTCAGCATGCCGATGGTGGCCAGCGTGCCGTCATTCGGCGCCGTCTGCTGCAGCAGCGCGCCCAGGCCCGCGTCGATGTTGTACATCGCGGTCGCCTCGGGGGTGCCGTAGCTGTTGATATAGGCGGCGGCGGCGATCATCGGGACGGCTTCCGAGTTCTCGTCCTCGGGCGTCCAGTTCAGGCTGCCGTCGACGGTGACCTCGCCCGTGTCCACGTTCACGCGGTGGTTCGTGCTGCCGGTCATCAGGCGCAGGCGGTCGGCCATCGGGTTGAAGTCCACGATCACCGGCATGTCGCCGACCTCCAGCGCGGTGTCCATCATGGACAGGTCGGTGGCGGCGCCCGTGGCCGGGTCGATCGTCACGATGCGCATGTCGTCGGCGACGCCGACCAGCGTGTTGTCGGCGGGGCGCAGGTCGATGCCCAGCAGGCGGTCGACACCCTCGACCTCCATCGAGCCCGTGACCTCCAGCGTCTCGGTGTCGAACATGACCAGCGTGCGGTCGTCGGTCAGCACGACGCCGGTGGCGGCGGCGGCAGCGGCGACCGAGAGGGCCAGGGCAGAGGCGGAGACGGCGGCAATGCGAAACATGGGGCGTTCCTTTCCGTTCAGGGTCCAATGGGCGGCGGTCTTGCCGTCCCTATGACCCGATGACGCGGCATCCGCTCAACCGGATGCAGAGATGCGCGAAAATAAGTCGCCGGGGCCGTGGGCGGGGTTTCTTCCGGGGCGGCCTTGGGTCAGGATGGCCGCGAACCGCCGGGGGGACATCGTGAACGATCAGCCAAGACGCCATCTGGAACAGGCCCTGGACGCCTGCGCCGAAGGTCGCCCCGAGGGGATCGACACCATCCTGCAGCACGAGGGGCCGCAATTGCTGGGCGTCGCGCATCGCATCCTGGGCCGCCACGATCTTGCCGAGGAGGCCTTGCAGGACGCGATGGTGCAGATCTGGCGCAAGGCGCCCCAGCAGGACCGGGCGGGCGGATCGGCGCGCGGCTGGATCTATGCGGTGCTGCGCAACCGCTGCCTGACCATCCTGCGCGACGGCAAGCGGCTAGCCAGCCTGTCCCCCGAGGACCTGACCCGCATGCAGGAAGCGCGCCAGGACCTGCAGCCCGACGATGGCTGGAAGCTGCTGGCCGGGACCGGGCGGCTTGGCGAATGCCTGGACACGCTGGACGATCCAAGCCGCCGCGCGATCCTGCTGGCCCATGTCGCGGGCTACAGCCATGGCGAGATCTCGGCCAGGCAAGGCGTGCCGCTTGGCACAGCGAAATCCTGGATCCGGCGCGGGCTGGCCTCGCTGAGGGAGTGCCTGTCATGAACCCGCTTCAGGACGACCTGACCGGCCATGCCGACGACCATGCCCTGGGTCTGCTGACCCCGGCCGAGGCGCAGCTGTTCGAGGCGCTGATGGCCCGCGACACGGCGCTGGCCGCGCAGGTGGCGGGCCTGCGCGACCAGCTGCTGCCGCTGGACCTGTCCGCGACCCCCGTGCCCCTGCCCCAGGGCTTCGCGGACCGCCTGCGCCTGCGGCTGGCCGAGACCCCGCAGGACAGCGCGCAGGACGCGGCCCCCGCATCTGTCCCGCCGGTCCTGTCGGTCGATCCGACGATGCGGCCCGCCCACCCCGCCAAACTGCCCGCCAACCTGCCCTCGGCGCCGCGCCGCTGGCTGGCGGGGCTGGCGGCGGCGCTGGTCCTGGGCATCGCGCTTGGGCTGGGCGGGGCCGGGTTGCAGCCCGCGCCCGCGCCGCAGGTGGTGGCGGTGCTTCTGGACGATCAGGGCCTGCCCCGCGCGGTGATCGAGGATTACGGCGACGAGACCGCGCAGATCCGCTTCGTGTCAGAGGTCGAGGTGCCGCAGGGCTTCTCGATCCAGGCCTGGACCCTGCCCTCGGCCGAGATGGGGCCGCGCTCGCTTGGCGTCCTCGAAGGACCGCAGGCGGCGCGCCTGGCCGGGCCCGACCTGCCCCGCCCCACCGATGCGCAGCTCTACGAGATCACGCTGGAGCCCGAGGGCGGATCGCCCACCGGGCGCCCCACCGGCCCGATCATCGCCAAGGGACTGGCCGCCGCGCAGGGCACCTGAAGGGCTGCGCCGAGCAAAGCACACGCGCGCGTGAAGGCGCGGCAGGGAACGCCCGGAGGGCGGGGCCGGTTGTGGCTGTGAACAATCCCAAAGGCCCTCCGGATGATCCGCGCATTTCCCCGTCCCGTGTCCGCAGGCGGCGTCGCCCGGCAACCCTCCCCCGCTGCCGTGGCGGTGCGCCATGCGTGATCAGCCCGAAGCTGAGCGCCCCGACCTGACCTGCGATGTGGCCATCATCGGTGCCGGCACGGCGGGCATCGCCGCCGAGCGGGCCGCCCGCGACGAGGGCGCCCGCACCCTGCTGATCGACCCCGAGTTCCGCGGCACGCTTTGCGCCAATACCGGCTGCATGCCCTCCAAGCTGCTGATCGTCGCGGCGAAGGCCGCGCATGATGCGCGGCGCGCGCCGGTCTTCGGCGTCCAGCCCGGCGCGCTGCAGGTCGACGGCCCCGCCGTGATGACCCGGTTGCGTGAGGAACGCGACCGCTTCGTGGCCTTCACGCGTGAAAGCTTCGACGACCTGCCCGAGGGCACGGCGATCACTGGACGCGCCCGCTTCACCGGCCCGACAACGCTGGTGCTGGAGGACGGCCGCCGCGTGCAGGCCCGTGCGGTGGTCATCGCCACCGGCTCGACCCCGATCGTCCCGCCCCCCTTCCGCGATCTGGGTCCGCGCGTCCTGACGACCGAGACGATCTTCGAACTGCCCGATCTGCCCGACAGCCTGGCGGTGATCGGCGGCGGGCCGATCGGGCTGGAACTGGCGCAGGCCATGGGCCGGCTTGGCGTGGCGGTCACGCTGTTCGACCGCGAGACGCGGCTTGGCAAGGCCCGCGCGGATGATATCCACGAGGCCCTCTCCCAGGCCGTCGCCCGCGACCTGACCCTGTGCCTGGGCGTCGACACCGAGGCCCGCGCCGATCCCCAGGGCATCCGCATCGACTGGTCCGGCCCCCAGCAGGGCCATGCCGTCTTCAGCCATGTGCTGGTGGCGACGGGCCGCGCGCCCACGCTGGACGGGCTGGATCTGGCGGCGGCGGGGCTGGAACTGGACGATCACGGCACCCCCGTCTTTGACCGCGACACGATGCGCTGCGGGACCAGCGCGGTCTTCATCGCGGGCGATGCCGATGCGGATGCGCCGCTGCTGCACGAGGCCTCGGACGAGGGCGCCTTGGCCGGATGCAATGCCGCGCGTTATCCGCAGGTGCGCCCCGGTCCGCGCAGCATTCCCTTCACCCTGACCTTCACCGACCCGCCGCTGGCGCAGCTGGGCGCGGAACCGGGCGACGATACGCTCACCGGGCGCAGCGATTATTCGGATCAAGGCCGCGCCCGGGCCGAGGCGCGGGCCGAGGGGCTGGTCGTCCTGCATGCCGATCCGCAGGGCCGCCTGACCGGTGCCGAGCTGTGCTGCCCCGGCGCCGAGCATCTGTCCCATCTTCTGGTCTGGGCGGTTCAGTCCGGGGCCACTGCCGCCGACCTGCTGCTGCTGCCCTTCTATCACCCGACACTGGAAGAGGGGCTCAAGGGCGCGCTGAAGGAGATCTGCCGTCAGATCCGTCTGCCGCAGGCAGAGGCGCCCGCCACGACCTGCGCCGTCCGCGATGCGTGAGGGGGGCCGATGACCGAAGAGATCCGCGATCTGGGACAGGGCTTCTGGACCATCCGGGGCGATCTGCGCATCGGCGGCGTGCTGAATGTCGGCACGCAGGCGGGACTGGTGCGGCTGGCTGCGGGCGGCTTCGCGATGCTGGACAGCTATCCCCTGCGCGGCAAGGTCCGCGCGGCGGTAATGGAACTGACCGACGAGGGCCGCGAGGTCCGCGCCGTCCTGAACCTGCACCCGTTCCACACCCTGCATTGCGCCGACATCGCCCGGGATTTCCCGCAGGCCGCGCTCTATGGCTCGCATCGGCACCGGCTGCGCCATCCCGATCTGGACTGGCAGTCCGCGCCGGTCGAAAGCCCCGATGTCGCGCAGATCTTCGCCCCGGATCTGGAGTTCCTGCTGCCGCGCGGCATCGACTATGTCAGCCGCAACCCGCGCGTCCATGCGGGATCGCTGCTGGCCTGGCACCCGGCCAGCCGCACGCTGCATGTGGACGACACGATCAACCTGATGCCGGTGCCGGGGCTGCTGCGCCGGCTGTTTCCCGAACCGCGCGTCTTCCTGCACCCCACCCTGTCGCAGGCGCTGCAGCCCCGCGCGGGCGCGGTGCGCGAGTTCCGCGACTGGCTGCACGGGCTGGCCGCGAAGACCCGCGATCTGCGCTGGCTCTGCGCCGCCCATTCGGGCCTGCGCGAATTCGCGCCGGGGCAGTTCAGCGACGAGCTGCTGGCAGCCTTCCGCCGGGTCGAGGACAAGCTGGCCCGCGCCGAGGCGCAAAGCGGCTGACTGCCCCGCGCCGGGCCGGGGGGTTGCCCTGCCCGCCGCCTTCCCGCACAGATGGGCCCGAGGGACCGGGGGGAACTGCATGACCATCGACTGGATCGCCGCCGATTGGGGCACGACGAACCTGCGGCTCTGGGCCATGTCCGGGCGCAGCATGGTCGAGGCGCGTGCGCTTGATCGCGGCATGGGCGGGCTGGCGCCCGAAGACTTCGCCCCGGTGCTGGCCGAGGCGACCGCCGGCTGGCCCGCCGTCCCAGTCATCGCCTGCGGCATGGTCGGGTCGCGCCAGGGCTGGGTTGAGGCGCCCTACCTGCCCGTTCCCTGCCCCGCCGTGCCGCAGCTGGTCGAGGTGCCCGGCACCCCCGGCGGGCGCCCGGTCCACATCGTCGCGGGCCTCCGGCAGGACAGCCCCGCCGACGTGATGCGCGGCGAGGAGACCCAGATCGCCGGCCTTCTGGCCCTGTCGCCGGAGTTCGACGGCATCGCCTGCCTGCCCGGCACCCATACCAAATGGGTCCGCATCTCGGCCGGAGAGATCTGCAACTTCAAGACCTTCATGACCGGAGAGCTGTTCGCCCTCATCGCGGGCCAGTCGGTGCTGCGCCATTCCCTGGGCGAGGGCGAGGCCGACCCGCAGGCCTTCCTGGGCGCCGTCTCGGATGCGATGGCGCGGCCCGAGCGCGGCTATGGCGGGCTGTTCCAGCTTCGGGCCGAGGCGCTGCTGTCGGGGCTGGCGCCCGGCGTCGCGCGGGCGCGGCTGTCGGGCACGCTGATCGGGTGGGAGCTGGCCGCCGCCCGGCCCTGGTGGCTGGGCTGCGCGGTGACGGTGATCGGCGCGCCGGCCCTGTCCCAGCTTTACGCCGATGCGCTGGCGGCGCAGGGCGTGCCGGTGTCGCGCATGTCGGACCGGGATGCGACCTTGGCGGGGCTGACCGCCGCGCATCGCGCCAGCCTCGGCGTCACCTGACCCTCTGACCGGAAGGATCTGTCCCATGTCCCGACCCCTCATCGCCATCCTGCGCGGCCTGACCCCGCGCGAGGCCCCGGCCATCGCGCAGGCCCTGATCGTCGCCGGCATCACCCGGCTGGAGGTGCCGCTGAACTCTCCCGATCCGCTGGACAGCATCGCGCTGATGGTGCGCGAGTTCGGGGACCGAGCGCGGATCGGCGCGGGCACGGTGCTGAGCCCCGATCAGGTAGCGGCCGTGGCGGATGCGGGCGGGCGCATGGTCCTGTCGCCTAACTGCGATCCGGCGGTCATCCGCGCCACCGTCGCCGCCGGGATGGACAGCTATCCCGGCGTGATGTCCCCGACCGAGGCCTTCGCTGCGCTGGCCGCCGGGGCCGCGGCCCTCAAGCTGTTCCCCGGAGAGCTGATCGGCCCTGCGGGCCTGCGCGCGATGCGGGCGGTGCTGCCGCAGGACACCGCGCTTTGGGCCGTGGGGGGCGTCTCGGCCGCGACGATGGGGGATTGGTACCAGGCCGGGGCGGCGGGGCTGGGGATCGGCTCGGCGCTCTATCGGCCCGGCGATGACGCGGATACGGTATCCGAGCGCGCGCGCGCGCTGGTGGTGGCTTGGGATGAGGTGGCAGCATGATCTTTGACGACACGCAATGCAGGCTGGGCGAAGGCGTGCTGTGGCATTCCGACCGCAACGCGTTGATCTGGTTCGATATCCTGAGCAGGCGGATGTATTGCAAACCCCTGGACGGGGCGCGGCAGCATTGGGATTTCGACGACCATATCTCGGCCGCCGGGATCGTGGATCGCGACCACCTGCTGGTCGCCTCCAGCCGGGGGCTGTCGCTGGTCGGTCTGGCCGACGGGTCGCGCCAGCTGCTGGTGCCGCTGGAGGCCGACAATCCGCTGACCCGGTCGAATGACGGGCGGGCCGATCCGCAGGGCGGCTTCTGGATCGGCACGATGGGGCTGGAGGGTCAGGCGGGCGCCGGCTCGATCTGGCGCTTCTACAAGGGCGAATTGCGGCGCCTGTTCGAGGACATCACCATCACCAACGCGATCTGCTTCACGCCCGAGGGCGATCTGGCGCATTTCGCCGATACCGATCTGGGGATGATCTGGCAGGTGGCGCTGGATGCGCAGGGCTGGCCAAAGGGCGATCCGCAGCCCTTCATCGACCTCAGCGCCGAGGGGCTCAACCCCGATGGCGCGGTGATCGATGCCGAAGGCGGGTTGTGGTCGGCGCAATGGGGCGCAGGCCGGGTGGCGCGCTATGACCGGCAGGGGCGCTTCGACCGCGCCATCGAGCTGCCCGTGCCGCAGACCACCTGCCCCGGCTTCGGCGGCGCCGATCTGACCACGCTCTTCGTGACCACGGCCCGGGATGGTCTGGACGACCCCACGCCCGAGGATGGCTGCACCTTCGCGCTGGCCTCGGAGGCGCGCGGCCAGCGCGAGCATCGGGTGATCCTGGGCTAGCCGTTCGGGACGCCCCGTCACGACAAAAGGCGCGCGATACCAGACGGGATAGCGCGCCATTCCGGTTCGACCGGACCCGGCGATTACGTGGCCGAGGAGTCCTTGGCCGCCGGCTTGCTGCGCGGCTTGCGGGCAGGCTTGGCGCCAAGCGCACTGTCCCCGTTCGCGGCCAGTCCCGAGGTATCCTTGGTTTTTCTCTTGGCCTTGGTCTTGACCGCCGGCGCGGCATCTTCAGCCATCGCATCCGGCCCCGACGCGTCCGGCATCGCCTCATGCATGGTTCCGCTCTGGGAGGCGGCGTCCGACAGGGAGCCGCCCTCCTCGGTGGCGAACAGCTCCGCCTCGGCGCGGGCCCAATGTTCGGCCTCGCGCCCCTCGGGGCAACCCTCGCTTTCCCAGATCTCATGCGCGCGGTTGCGAATGGCCTCGTTCCGGTCCGGGGTGCTGTCGTCCATCATCGTCTTCTCCATCTTCCTTATTTTTTTCTGGGCCGGGGCGTCAGTGCGACCCGGAGGAGGGGACCACGCGCGTCAGCGCGGCCACGCTTTGCCACCCCAAGGGCAGAACCCCCGAGTGGATCTCGCTGCAGGCGACCTCGTCGCGCGACGTGTCGATGCGCAGGCACCAGTCGCCTTCGGGCAGGGCGAACTCGATGTCGTCGCCCGCATTCATCATGATCAGCACCTCGCCGCCCGAGACCGGTTCCATCAGCAGGCCCAAGGCCTGCTGGTCGCCGTCCGACCAGTCGATGTCCTGCATCGCCGCGCCGCGCGGATGCAGCCAGCGGCTGACCGGGCGGCCCTCCTGCGCATCCTCGGCGGTGGTCGAGAAGCGGGTCGAGCCCAGCCCCGTCTCGGTGCGGAAGGCCGCCAGCGCCTCGACCGCCTCGCGCACGTCGCCGCGCGCCTCGTCCCAGTTCAGCCAGCTGATCGCATTGTCCTGGCAATAGGCGTTGTTGTTGCCGTCCTGGCTGTTGCCCAGCTCGTCGCCGGCCAGAATCATCGGCACGCCCTGTGACAGGAAGACCGTCGCCAGCATCCCGCGCACGCGGCGCAGGCGGGCCGTGTCGATCGCCGCGTCGTCGGTCGGCCCTTCGGCACCCATGTTGTCGGACAAGTTGTGGCCGTGGCCGTCACGGTTGTCCTCGCCATTGGCGTCGTTGTGCTTGTCGTTGTAGCTGACCGTGTCCCACAGCGTGAAGCCGTCATGCGCCGCCACGAAGTTGACCGAGCTGGTGGCGGGGCGGTGGCTGTGGTTGAACTGCACGGGCGATCCCGACAGACGTTCGCTTATCGCGCCCAGCATGCCGGGGTCGCGGCGCCAGAAGGCGCGGGTGTCGTCGCGGAACTGGTCGTTCCATTCGCGGAAGGGCCAGCGATAGCCGCCGACCTGATAGCCGCCATCGCCCACGTCCCAGGGCTCGGCGATCAGCTTGATGCCCGACAGGACCGGGTCCTGACGGATCGCGTTGAAGAAACTGCCATCGCGCTCGAAGCCTTCGGTCTCGCGGCCCAAGGTCGAGGCCAGGTCGAAGCGGAAGCCGTCGACATGCATGACCTGCACCCAATAGCGCAGGCTGTCCATGACCATGCGCAGCACCATCGGATGCGCGACGTTCAGGGTGTTGCCCGTGCCGGTGGTGTCGAAGCTGTGGCGCTTGTCCTCGGAGAGCAGGTAGTAGCTGGCATTGTCGATGCCCCGGAAGGACAGGGTCTGGCCCAGTTCCGAGCCCTCGCAAGTGTGGTTGAAGACCACGTCCAGGATGACCTCGATTCCCGCCTTGTGGAAGCGGCGGATGGCCTCCTTCACTTCGCGGATCTGGCCGGTCTTCAGATAGGGTGCATGCGGCGCGAAGAAGGACAGGGTCGAATAGCCCCAATAGTTCGACAGGTCCTTCTCGACCAGATAGCGGTCATTGGCAAAGGCGTGGATCGGCAGCAGCTCGACCGTGGTCACGCCGATCTTCTGCAGGTGGCTGATGACCGGTTCGGTGACCAGGCCCCGGAAGGTGCCGCGCAGATCCTCGGGCACGTCGGGATGCGCCTGAGTCAGGCCCTTCACATGGGCCTCGTAGATCACCGTGTCGGTCCAGGGCGTGCGCAGCGCGCGCTCGGTGTCCCAGTCAAAGCGGCTGTCCACCACCACGCCCTTGGGCATGAAGGGCGCGCTGTCGCGGGTGTCGAAGGACAGGTCGTCCTTGCCGATCGTATAGCCGTGAAGCGCGTCGTCCCAGATGATCTCGCCGCGCAGCTCGCGGGCATAGGGGTCCAGCAGCAGCTTGTTGGGGTTGAAGCGGTGGCCGTTCTCGGGCTCGTAGGGGCCGTGGACGCGGTAGCCGTAGACCTGGCCCGGCAGGATGTCGGGCAGGTATCCGAACCAGACGCCGCCCTCCATCTCGGGCAGGGTCAGGCGGTGCAGTTCTTCCTGCCCGGTCTCGTCGAAGAGGCACAGCTCGACCGAGGTGGCGTGGTCGGAAAACAGTGCGAAATTCGTCCCCTCGCCCACATATTCGGCCCCGAGCGTATCGGATCGGGCCTGGCTGGCATCAAAGGCAGGGGGGGTCTGGTCACGCATGAAGTCCTCGACGTTTGAAAGGGGCGGGCGATGTGACCGAACGCCGGATATGGGCATGTGCCGCACGGCTGTCCAGCATCGCTTGGGTTATCAGAACTGTACCCGCATCGGTGCGGGTGAACCAGCGGGCATCTTCCTTCGGGTCGTCCCCGGTCACAAGCCCTGCGGGAACCTGCGCGCCGGGGGCGACCAGGGTGTTGGTCAGTCGCGCACCCTTGGCCACGACGGCACCGGGCATGGCGATGCTGCCCCGCCCCAGATACCAGTCCGACACGGGGCCGGCGAAGGGCAGCGCCACGGGCGGGGCGCCGATGAAGTCCAGTTGCGCCCGACGCAGCGCGTCCAGCGTGCCCACGTCGCGCCAATAGGCCCGGCCCGAGGACCCGGCGGGCAGCTGCCAGACGGCGGCCTGACCCTGCGCCACCGCGTCGGGGATCACGTCATGGCCGAAATCCATCGCCCCGGCGGGCCGGTCGAACAGCGCCGCGCGCAGCCAGGCGCGGTCGAAGACATAGATGCCCATCGACACCAGCGCGCGGTCGGGGTCGCCGATCATCCCGGCGGGGTCGGCAGGCTTTTCTTGAAACGACAGGGCGCGGTCATCGGCGTCGGCCTGCATCACGCCGAACCCGCTCGCCTCACCGCGCGGCACGGTGTCCACCGCGACCGTCACTGCGGCCCCCGAGGCGCGATGCGCCGCCAGCAGGGCCGTGTAATCCATCTCGTAGACATGGTCGGCGGCCAGGATCAGCACATGATCGCCCCCCATTGCCTCCAGCGGCGCCCAGCAGCGGCGGGCGGCATCGGCGGTGCCCAGATACAGATCGCGCCCGTCGCGGGTCTGCAACCCGCGCGGCTCGAACCGGTGGCCCCACCGGGTGGGCAGGTGGTGATGCAGGCTGCGCGGCGCGTATTGCGTGGCGACCAGCATCTGCCGCAGGCCCGAATTCACCGCATTGGCCATGGCGAAGTCGATGATCCGGTTCGCCCCGGCGAAGGGAACGGCAGGCTTGCTGTCCTGCGCGGTCAGATCGTGCAGCCGGGTGCCCTTGCCCCCCGCCAGAAGCAGCGTCGCCAGGTCGGGCGCGGGGGTCGAGCGCAGGGTCAGAGGGGCGCGCAGGGGCATGGCGCGCGTGCCCGGCGGATGGGGAGGGAGAACGGACACGGGGCGGCTCCTCTGGCGTTCGGGGTGATGCGATGCGGTCGGGACGACAGCCGGACCGCAAGCGGGTCCGGATCGAACCAGCTCGCGCTCCGGATGTTCCCGCAGCCGTCAAATATCAGCCCGGCCCCTGCCCGATCCTGCCTCAACCAGCCGCACACGGCAGCCATCCGGGCCTGTCCAGTCCAGCACCGCCTGTCCTTCGGGCAGATCGCCGCTTGAGCCCCCGGGCAGGTCCAGCCGTGCAATCAGACGGCGATCGTCCAGCCGCCGGATTAGCGCCACGCCGCCCTCGTCGATCCGCGCCTCGGAGCTGGCGTCGCGCAGCAGATCGGCCTCGGCCTGGCGCATGTGCAGCAGGTGCCGCGTCCATTGCGCCTTGAGGCTGCCCAGATCGTCGCGATCCGCGATCATCGCCAAGCCGTCCCAATCGGGGGGGCGGCGGTTGTCGGGATCGGTCAGCGCCAGGAACAGGTCCTGCGTGCCCTGATAGATGTCGGGAAAGCCCGGCATGATCGTCTTGAGCAGCAATTGCATCAGCACCAGCGCCTGCGCGCGGTCCAGAAGCCGGGTCAGCGCCTCGGGTGGGGTGCCCTCCCATTCGGCCAGCAGCGCACGGCCCAGATCCGAGACGCGGGTTTCCAGCGCCTCGTCGGGATTGGTCCAGAAGCTGTCCTCCTTGGCCTCGCGCATGGCCTTCTGCACATGGCGGGCCAGACGGTCGGGCGCCTCGTCCGCGCCGTGCAGGGCCATAGCCGATTGCACCATGTACCAGCGCCAGGCGGGCGGAACGTCCTTGGCCGCGGGCATGGCGGCGGCGGCCTGGTCCAGCGCGCCCAGATCCTGCGGCAGATGGCTGGCGGCGATCAGCCGCGCGCGCGCATCCTCGGAGCGCTTGCTGTCATGGGACGAGGTCAGCACCATGTCGCCGGGGCGGCGGCGGGCCAGCGTCGCGGTCGCATCGCGGGCGGTGACGGTCGCCTCGTCGGGCTCGGCGCCCACCTCGTTGCCGGGCAGGTAGCGGGTCCAGCGGAAGCCGGCCGTATCCTCCTGCGCCTTGGCCAGAAGCGCGCCCGAGACCTGCTGCAGGCGGATCACGAAATCCATCTGCGCATGATTGGCCGGATCGGTCCAGATCGTGGCCAGCGCGCGCAGCACCTCGTCATGGCGCAGGCCCGCCGCCGCCTCATCCGCGACGCGGGCGATCATCGCGCGATCGGACTCGCTGGCGCCGTCGCGGGTGACATAGCTGCGATAGCAGGGCATCGCGACCAGCAGCGCGGTGACCGCCTCGCGCAGCATCTCGGGGCCGGGCTCGGCCTCGACCGACCCGGCCATCGCCTGCCCCGCCATCTGCGCCAACTGGCGCCGCTCGGCAGCCAGTTCGTTGTCCAGCACGTCATGCTTGGCGCGGATCAGGGCGCTGTGGAAATCGTCCGTCTCGCCGGTCGCCGCGCGCCAGAGGCCGTCCAGATCGTCGAAGCCCGCCTGCGGCGTCAGCATCCGCGAGATCAGCCGCCCGGCCTCGTAGCCGGTGGTGCCGACGGTCTTCCAGCCCTCGGGCAGGATCTCGTCGCCGGTCAGGATCTTCTCGATCCAGATGGGGGTGACGGGCAGCGCGCGGGCCAGCCGGTCCAGATAGCCCGCCGGATCGGCCAGCCCGTCGATATGGTCGACGCGCAGCCCCTGCACCTGCCCGCCCCGCACCAGATCGATGATCAGCGCATGGGTGTCGTCGAAGACGCGCGGATCCTCGACCCGCATGCCGATCAGGTCGGTGACGTTGAAGAAGCGGCGATGGGTGATCGAATCCCGCTCCATCGCGTAATGGACCAGCCGCCAGTGCTGGGCCTCGTGCAGGGCGCGCAGGTCCGATGTCGTGTCCGTGCCCGGCGCCAGCGGCAGGGACATGCCGTTGAACTGCCACTGCCCGTCGCGGACCTTGAAGGCGCCGTCCAGCAGCATCTTTTCGAAGGGCTCGGGCAGCCAAGGCAGGACCAGCGGCCCGGCCTGCCAGTCGATGTCGAAATGCCGCGCCCGGGTGCTGGCCCGGCCCTGCGCCAGCACATCGGCCAGCCAGGGGTTCTGCACCGAAAAGGCGGTGTGGTTCGGCACGATGTCCAGGATGATCCCCAGACCCTTGCCCTGCGCCTGCCGGGCCAGCCGGTCGAAGGCGCGGCGCCCGCCAAGCGCGGGGTCGATCTCGGTCGGATCAGTGATGTCATAGCCGTGGGTCGAGCCCTCGGTCGCCGTGAAGATCGGCGACAGGTACAGATGCGTCACGCCCAGATCGGCGATCTGGTCCAGACGCTCGGACAGGGCCGCGAAATCGAACCCCTCGCGCAGCTGGATGCGGCTGGTGGCAGTCGGAATGCGCGACGTCATGCAAGGTCTTTCTGACAGGGGTTGGCCGAAGGCAGCGCCTTCACGGTCAGCGAATGAGAGGCATCGGCCGCACCGACACGGATGTCGGCATCTTCCAAGGGGGCGGGGTCGGTCTGGCCCAGGGCCAGCGACAGGGTCAGCCCGCCCGCCGGGAACTGCCAGGTGGCGCGGATCAGGCCGGGGCCGTCGCGGGTGACGGTCGTCTGCGGCATCCCGCTTTTCAGCAGCGGGACGACATGGGCGGCGCGGAACTCCAGCGCGCGGCGGGTCAGCGTCATCCACTCGCGGGCGCGGTCGTCCTCGGCCCAGCCAAGGCGCGACCGGGCCATCGTGTCGGGCGACAGTGGGTCGGGCACGGCATCGCCAAGGGCCGCGATGCCCGCGAATTCGGCCGCGCGGCCCTTGCGCACGGCCGCCGCCAGATCGCCGGTGAAATCGGCGAAGAACTGGAAGGGCGCGGTCTCGCCGCGTTCCTCGCCCATGAAGACCATCGGGATATAGGGCGCGACCAGCATCAGCGCATAGACCGCCGCCACCGCCTGCGGATCGGCCAGTGTCAGCAGGCGGTCGCCCTGCGCGCGGTTGCCGACCTGATCATGGGTCTGGGTCGAGTTCACGAAGGTCACCGGGTGCAGATGGCCGCAGGGCGCGCCGCGCAGCTCGCCGCGGGGCGGGCGGGGCTGGCCCTCCTCGACATGGCCGCGTTGCAGGGCCAAGGCCAGATCGCCCACCGGATCGGCGGCGAAGGGCGCAAAATAGCTGTCGGATTCGCCGGTCAGCGCGACATGGACGGCATGGTGGAAATCGTCGTTCCAGGTCGCGTCATAGCCCGCCTCGCGCAGGTCGGGGATGTTGCGCTCATCCTCGGTGATCAGGTGGCGGCGGGGCTGCAAGCCGTGAACCGCTGCGGCCAGATCGGTCATGAAGCCGTCGGCCCCCGGCCCGGCGATTTGGTGGACCGCATCCAGGCGCAGCCCGTCGATGCCATAGGCCTCCAGCCAGTGCAGCGCGCAGGAGGTCCAGAAGTCGCGCACCTGCGGCCGGTCGAAGTTGATGGCCGCGCCCCAGGGGGTCTGGCGGCCCTCGTCGAAGAAATCGGGCGAAGAGTGGTGCAGCCAGGCGCCTTCGGGGCCGAAATGGTTCATCACCAGATCCAGGATCACCATCAGCCCCTCGCGATGCGCGGCCTCGACCAGGCGGCGCAGATCGCCGGGGCAGCCATAGGCGGGATGGGGCGCGAAGGGCAGGACGCCGTCATAGCCCCAGCCCCGGTCGCCGGGGAACTGGCCCACCGGCATCAGCTGGATCGCGGTGAAGCCCAGGGCGGCCAGATGCGGCAGATGCGCCACGGCGGCGGTCAGCGTGCCCTCGGGGGTGAAGGTGCCGACATGCATCTCGTAGATCACCGCCTCGGCCCAGTCCCGGCCCGGCCAGTCGCGCGGCGCTGGCGCATCCACCAGCACCGAGGCATCGCTGACGCCCCCGGCCTGCAGCCGGCTGGCGGGATCGGGCATCTCCTGCCCGTCGACGCGGAAGCGGTAGGTGACGCCCGGCGTGGCGGGATGATCCAGCGACCACAGCCCGTCCCCGTCCTGCGCCATCGGCAGATCGGCCTGATCGATCAGCAGATCGACCTTGGCGGCCCGCGGTGCCCACAGCCGGAAGGTCCAGCCGTCCGTCCCGCGGGCGGGTCCCCAATAGCTGCTGCGCGTCATCCGATGCCCCCATGTGCTGCGGCCCCAGATCCGGGGCACTGCTGCTTAATGAGCGGGAGGCCGGGGCGTTCCCCCGATCTGACAAAAAGCAGTCAGACGGGGCGCCCGTCAGGCATGGATCGACGGAGGAAGGGTCGTCACGCCGATCGACAGGCGGGTTCCGTCAGGCGTGATCGCCCAGACCCGGGTGGCGGTCATCTCGATGATGATGGGGTTGTTTTCGGCGGCGGCCTCGAAGATGACCATCAGATTCTGCAGCATCTCACGGGTGAAACTGGCCCGGGCAAGGACGGGAGAGGAATCCTCGCCTCCGCAGGCGGTCCGCTGAATCATGATAACCTCGGGAAAAGCCTACATTCTACGCCACCAATCTAGCGGCGGCGAACAAGGCTGAACAGTCTGGAAAACCTGTCCTTTTGGCGCCAGTCCCTGCGCGTCAACCGGGGCTGCGGATCCGGGCCAGGGGCGCGCCCTGGGCCACCGTGTCGCCCTCGGCCGCCAGACGGGTCAGGCGACCGTCATGGGGGGCCTCGATCCGGGTTTCCATCTTCATGGCCTCGACAATGGCCAGGACCTGGCCCTGCACGACCTCGGCGCCCTCCTCGACCTGCCACAGCGACAGGGTGCCCGCGACCGGGGCGGTCACCAGGTCGGGCGCATCCTCGGGGGCGCCGGGGGCGTCGGGGAGGGGCGCGGCAGAGGCCAGCACGCCCGGCGGCAGCGCGATGTCATGGCGCCTGCCGTCGATCTCGATGGCGAAGCGGATCATCGGCGTCTCGGGCGCGGGGGTCACGCGCGGCGCGGGCCCGGTGGCGGCGGCAAGGCGGTCGGCGAACTCGGTCTCGATCCAGCGGGTGTGGACGGCGAAGTCCTCGGTGAACTCGGGCGCCTCCAGCACCGCGCGGTGGAAGGGCAGGACCGAGGCCACCCCCTCGATCCGGAACTCGCGCAGCGCGCGGCGGGCCCGGGCGAGGGCGGTGGCGCGGTCGGGACCATGCACGATCAGCTTGGCCATCATCGAATCGAACTGCCCCGCGACCTGCCCGCCCTGCTCGACCCCGCTGTCCAGCCGGATGCCGATGCCGCCCGGAGGCGACCACAGGGTGATCGGCCCCGGCGTGGGCAGGAAGCCCCGCCCCGGATCCTCGGCATTGATGCGGAACTCGATCGCATGGCCCTGCGGTTCGGGGACGTCGCCCGGGGCCAGCCGCGCGCCCTGCGCCACGCGGATCATCGCGCGGACGATGTCGATGCCGGTCGTCTCCTCGGTCACCGGATGTTCGACCTGCAACCTTGTGTTCACTTCGAGGAAGCTGATCTTGCCGTCTGACGCCAAAAGGAATTCGACCGTTCCCGCGCCGCTATATCCGGCATGGGCGCAGATCGCCTGCGCGCTGTCGTGGATGCGGGCGCGCTGGTCACCGGTCAGGAAGGGGGCGGGGGCCTCTTCGACCAGCTTCTGGTTGCGGCGCTGCAGCGAGCAGTCGCGGGTGCCCAGCACCCGGACGGTGCCGTGGCGGTCGCCCAGAATCTGTGCCTCGATATGGCGGGGGCGGTCGAGGAACTGTTCGACATAGCATTCGCCGCGCCCGAAGGCGGTCACGGCCTCGCGGGTGGCGCTGTCGAACAGCTCTTCGACCTCGTCCAGATCCCACGCGACCTTCATGCCCCGCCCGCCGCCGCCGAAGGCCGCCTTGATGGCCAGGGGCAGGCCGTGGTCGCGGGCGAAGGCCAGCGCCTCGGCGCCGCTGGCGATGGGGCCGGGACTGCCCGCGACCAGAGGGGCGCCCACGGCCTGCGCGATCTCGCGCGCGCGGATCTTGTCGCCGAGTGCGTCGATCACGCCCGGATCGGGGCCGATCCAGATCAGTCCGGCCTGCTGCACGGCGCGGGCGAAACCGGCATTCTCGGACAGGAACCCATAGCCCGGATGGATCGCATCCGCGCCCGCACGGGCCGCGATGGCCAGGATCTTGTCCGCATCCAGATAGGTTTGGGAGGGGCGGGAGCCCTCCAGCGGCCAGGCCTCGTCGGCCAGCCGCACGAAGGGCGCGTCGCGGTCGGGATCGGCATAGACGGCGATCGAGGCGATCCCCTCGTCGGCGCAGGCGCGGATGACGCGCAGGGCGATCTCGCCGCGATTGGCGATCAGGAGGCGGCGGATGGGCGTCAGGGGGGTGTCAAGGAACACGAGGGTCCTCCGGCTCAAGGGGGGCAAAGGGGGCGCGGGCCACAAAGCGCAGGCGCGCGCCGGGGGGCAGCTGGCCCGCCAGGTCCAGCGCATCGGGATGCAGCGTGGCGATGACGGGATAACCGCCGGTCAGCGGATGATCGGCCAGAAACAGCACCGGCTGGCCGGAATGGGGGATCTGGATGGCGCCGGTCGCGGTGCCCTCGCTTGGCAGCTCGGCGCCGTCGCGGGTGATCGGATCGCCCGCCAGCCGGATGCCCACGCGCGAGGATTGCGCGGTGACCTGCCAGTCCTGCGCCAGAAAGCGGTCGACCATCTCGGGCGCGAACCAGTCGGTGCGGGGGCCCAGCACCACGGGCAGCGTGACCAGATCGCCCGCCGCCGGCAGGTCGGGCGCGGGGCCGGGATCGGTCACCGCGCCTGCGGGGCGATGGGCGGGGGCCAGCACGTCGCCCGCCACCAGCGCGGGCGGGCCGATATGGGCCAGCGTGTCGGTCGCGGCCGAGCCCAGCACCGGCACCACGTCGAACCCGCCGCGCAGCGCCAGATAGCTGCGCATCCCCTTCGTCGGGGCGGCGATCCGCACCTCGTCGCCTGCATCCAGCGCGAAGGCCGCCCCCGGCGCGACGGGATGGCCCGCGACCTCGGCCCGGGCCGCGCCCGTCAGGGCCAGCACCAGCGGCGCCTCGGCCCGCAGGGTGACGGGGCCAAGCGTGATCTCCAGCGCCGCGACGCCGGGGGGGTTGCCCACGGCGCGGTTGGCCCGGCGCAGCGCGCCCAGATCCAGCGCGCCCGAGGCGCTGACCCCCTGCCCCGTCTGCCCCATCCGCCCGGCATCCTGCACCAGGATCGGAAAGGCGGTCCGCACCACCCGCAGCCCCTGCGCGCGGCGCTTGGGGGCGACAGCTGCCGGATGGACCTTGGCGCCGCCTTCGATGAACCGCGCCCGCACGCCGGGGCGCAGCAGCGCAGGGGGATCGCGGGTCAGGTCGAACATCGGCAGCTCGGACCGCCCGATCAGCTGCCAGCCGCCCGGGGTTTCCTGCGGATAGATGCCGCAGAACCGCCCCGCCAGCGCGACCGAGCCCGCCGGGATCCGCGTGCGCGGCGCGGACCGGCGCGGCAGATCGAAGCGCGCATCCTCGCAGGTCATGTAGGCGAAGCCCGGCGCGAAGCCGCAGAAGGCCACCTGCCACAGCGCGTCCCGATGGGCGGCGATCACCTCGAGGGTACTGAGGCCCATCAGGCGCGCGACCTCGTCCAGATCCTCGCCGTCATAGGTCACCGGGATCTCGACCGTCTCGGTGGCGCGGGGGGCGGGGGCGGTGCCCGGCGCGGGCTGGCGGGCGCGGATGGCACGGGCAAGGCTCGCATCGGCGGCCACGCCCGGCGCGGTGCGGATCATCAGGGTGCGGGCGGCGGGCACGATCTCGGTCACGCCGGGCAGCGGGTCAGCGGCCAGCGCGTCGAACAGCGCCAGCGTCGCCTCCAGATCGGCCAGTTCCACCAGCAGGCAGCGTGGCCCGACGGGCAGGACCCGCATCACGGCGCGAAGGCCGCGACGGTGACGCCGCGATCGCTCAGCGCCGCGCGCACGGCGGCGGCCATCGCCACCGCGCCGGGGCTGTCGCCATGCACGCAGAGGCTGTCGACCCGCAAGGTCAGGGTGCTGCCGTCTTCTGCCTCGATCACGCCCTCGGTGGCCAGCCGGACCATGCGCGCGGCCACTATCTCGGGATCATGCAGCACCGCGCCCGGCTGGCGGCGCGACACCAGCGCCCCCGCCGCCGTATAGGCGCGGTCGGCGAAGGCCTCGGCCACCACGCGCAGGCCCGCCGCACGGGCGCGCTCCAGCACCGGGGCGCCCGCCAGCCCCATCAGGACCAGCGCGGGATCGGCGGCCAGCACGCCCGCGATCACCGCATCCGCCTGGCGCGCATCATCGGCGATGGTGTTGTAGAGCGCGCCATGCGGCTTCACATAGGTGACCCGCGTGCCCGCCGCCCGGGCCAGGCCCTGCAGCGCGCCGATCTGATAGATCACGTCCGCCGTCAGCTCGTCCGAGGTCGCGTCCATCGCGCGCCGCCCAAAGCCCACGCGGTCGGGATAGCTGACATGCGCCCCCACCGCGACGCCGCGTGCCGCAGCTTGCCGCAGCGTCTCCAGCAGCCCGCGCGGATCGCCCGCGTGAAAGCCGCAGGCGACGTTGGCGGAACTGACGATGTCCAGCATCGCGGCGTCGTCGCCCAGGGTCCAGGCGCCATAGCCCTCGCCCAGGTCGCTGTTCAGGTCGATCTGCATGCGGCCTCCTTACATGCCCAGAAAGGCAAAGATGGTGCTGACCGACCGCGCGCCCATGTACCAGGTCAGCGCGCAGACGATGGCGCCAAGCGCCAGCAGCCCCCGGTTGTAGCGGTGCCCGCCCATCAGGTCGGACCGGGCATAGCCGATATAGGTGAAGATCGTCAGTCCGATCGGCAGGATCAACCCGTTGAATCCGCCCACGAAGACCAGGATCGCGGCGGGCGCGGTGCCCAAGGACAGATAGACCGCCAGCGAGACGGCGATGAAGACCACCGTCGCGCGGCTGCGGGCCGCATCGCTGCGCACCCCCATCACGTCGAGGAAGCTGACCGAGGTATAGGCCGCCCCGATGACCGAGGTCAGCGCCGCCGCCCACAGGACCACGCCGAAGACGCGCATCCCCCAATCGCCCGCCGCCGCCTGGAAGGCCTGTGCCGCCGGGTTCGCGGCCTGGCTCGACAGGTCCAGCGTCACGCCGGATGCCACGACCCCCAGGATCGCCAGGAACAGCACGAAGCGCATGACGCCCGTGACCGCGATCCCGGTCAGGGCGGCGCGGGTGACGGCCTTCAGGTTGGCCTCTCCGGTCAGGCCCTTGTCCAGCAGGCGGTGCGCGCCGGAATAGGTGATGTAGCCGCCGACCGTGCCGCCGACGATGGTGGTGATCGCGGCGAAGTCGATGAAGTCGGGCCAGACCGACTGGCGCAGCGCCTCGCCCACCGGCGGGTTGGACTGGACCGCCACGAACAGCACCAGCAGGATCATCACGATCCCCAGCCCGATGATCATCCGGTCCAGCAGCAGCCCGGCCTGCCGCGACAGGAAGATGCCGATGGCCAGCGCCGCGCTGATCGCGCCGCCGACCTTCGGATCCAGCCCGATCATCGCGTTCAGCCCCAGCCCGCCGCCCGCGATGTTGCCGACATTGAAGGCCAGGCCGCCGATCACCACCAGCGCGGTCAGCAGATAGCCTGCGCCGGGGATCGCGGCATTGGCCGTCTCGGAGGCCCGCCGTCCGGTCAGCGCGGTGATGCGCCAGATGTTCAGCTGCACCACGAAGTCGATCAGGATCGAGGCGAGGATCGCGAAGGCGAAGGCCGATCCCATCCGCGCGGTGAAGCTGGCGGTCTGGGTGATGAAGCCCGGCCCGATGGCCGAGGTGGCCATCAGGAAGATCGCCGCCAGCAACCCTCCGCGAAGGCTGGCCGCCGCCACCGAGGGGGCGGGGGAAGGTGTGGGCATGGCTGGACCTCATCGGTGGGGATCGGGGAAGTTTCCCGAAGGCTGGCGCACGGTCCCGTGATCCGTCAAGGATTATCTGACAGTGCGGGGCTGATTGTTGAACAATCAGGCGCTTACCGTCCGGCCATCTGCCGCATCCCTGTGCAACCTGCCGCCTTGCCTTGCGGGGACGGGACCGCCATGATCGCCCCGCAACCAGCGGGACCGCCATGACCGACGCCGTCACCCACGCCTCTGCGGGCCTCGCGCCCGAGACCGCCGCCCGGCTGCGCGACCGGATCATCACCGGCCGCCTGCGCCCCGGAGAGCGGCTGTCCGAGGCGCGGCTGGCGGCCGAGATGTCCGTCTCGCGCAATACCCTGCGCGAGGTGTTCCGCCTGCTGGTCCATGAGGGGCTGCTGACCCACCTGCCCCATCGCGGAGTGTCGGTCGCGGTGCCCTCGATGGCCGGGGTGCTGGACATCTATCGCCTGCGCCGGCTGATCGAGATCCCGGCGCTGGCGCAGGCCTGGCCGCGCCATGCCGCCGTCGCCCGCATGGGTGCCGAGGTGGCGCAGGCGCAGGCCGCGCAGGCGGCGGGCGATTGGCGCGGCGTGGGCAGCGCCAACATGCGCTTTCACGCGGGCATCGTGGCCTTGGCCGACAGCCCCCGCCTGACCGCCTTCTTCGCGCAGGCGATGGCGGAACTGCGGCTGGCCTTCGGGCTGCTGGACGATCCCGAACAGCTGCACGCGCCCTTCCTGCAGGACAATGCCGCGATCATTGATCTGCTGCAGGCGGGCGATCCGCAGGCCGCCGCCGCGCGGCTGGCGGATTATCTGGACCGGTCCGAGCGGGTTGTCATGACCGCCTTCGCGCGGCGCGAACATGCGGCGGGCGCGGGCGGGCGCGGGGCGTGACTGGCCCCTGACTGCTCGGTTCGTTACACCATTGTCACAGGATCGACCATGAACCGTCACGGCGCCGCGATAGTCAGGCGCCTGAAAGAGAGGGCAGATGCCGCGCGTCCAGGCCAAGGGGATCGGAAAGTCGTTCGGCGGCCAGCAGGTCTTGCACGATGTCGATCTGGACCTGCCGCAGGGCGCCTTCCTGGCGCTGCTGGGTCCGTCGGGCTGCGGCAAGACCACGCTCTTGCGCCTGATCGCCGGGCTGGAACTGCCTGACGCCGGAGAGCTGCGTTTCGGCGACCGGCTGATCGCCTCGACCGACAGCTTCGTGCCGCCCGAGGCGCGCGACTTGGGCATGGTGTTCCAGTCCTATGCGCTCTGGCCCAACATGACCGTGCGCGGCAATGTCGATTTCGCGCTGAAGACCCGCCGCCTGCCCCGGGCCGAGCGCCGCGAGCGTGTCGACGAGATGCTGCAGGCGGTGGGCCTGGAGCCCCTGGCCGATCGCCGCCCGCACGAGCTGTCGGGCGGCCAGCGCCAGCGCGTCGCCCTGGCGCGGTCGCTGGTGCTGCGCCCGGCGCTGCTGCTGCTGGACGAGCCCCTGGCCAATCTGGACGCGCATCTGCGCCACCGCATGCTGGCCGAGTTCCGCCGCCTGCATGCCGCCACCGGCACGACCTTCATCCTGGTCACCCACGATCAGGACGAGGCGATGGCGGTCGCCAGTCATATCGCGGTGATGGAGGGCGGGCGCATCCAGCAGGTGGGCACTCCCGAGGATCTCTACCGCCAGCCCGCCACCGCGATGGTCGCGCGCTTCGTGGGCCATGGCGCGACCCTGCCCGTCGAGGTGACCGCGCGGCAGGACGGGATCTGCACCCTGTCGCTGGACGGCGCCGCCCGGAATGTGCCGGGCCTTCAGGTGCCGGGCCGGGCGGGCCCCGGCCCGGCCTGGCTGTGCCTGCACCGCGAGGATCTGCGCCTGTCGCGGGGCCCGGGCCATGTCCGCGCCCAGATCCTGTCGCAAAGCTTCCAGAACGGGCGCTATCTGACC
This sequence comes from Paracoccus gahaiensis, assembly GCF_005048225.1. Classification (GTDB taxonomy): domain Bacteria; phylum Pseudomonadota; class Alphaproteobacteria; order Rhodobacterales; family Rhodobacteraceae; genus Paracoccus; species Paracoccus gahaiensis. The sequence goes on along the minus strand of NZ_SUNI01000006.1, from coordinate 160,626 downwards.
CATGTCCTGCCGCGCGGCATCGGCACGGACCTGCTGACCCTGTCGCTGGACCATCCGCTGCCCGCGCAGGACGAGGTCGGCATCGACATCACCGGGGGCTGGGTCATCGCCCGCGAAGGCGAGGCCGCCCCCCTGCGCCAACCCTCGGTCGCCGCCACGGCGGATGCCGATGCCTGACCGCCACCTTCTTTCCCACACCCCCGCAGCGGCCGCCCTGCCGCCCTGCGCGTGCCCTTTGTCCCCGACCCCCGAGAGGCTTTCATGACCCGCATCCTGATGCTGTCCACCGCCCTGACCGGCCTTGCCCTGCCCGCTCTGGCGCAGACCCTGACCGTCTACACCTCGCAGCCGCAGGAGCAGATGACCGAGGTCATCGCCGCCTTCAACGAGGACCACCCCGAGATCGAGGTCGAGCTGTTCCGGTCCGGCACGACCGAGGTGATGGCCAAGCTGCAGGCCGAGTTCGCCGCCGGCGAAAGCCCCGCCGACGTGCTGCTGATCGCCGATGCCGTCGCCATGACCCAGCTGAAGCAGGACGACCGCCTGATGGCGCATCCCGAGGCGCCCGTGGACGGGATCGACCCGGCCCTGCTGGATGCGGAGGCGATGTTCTTTCCCACCAAGCTGATCACCACCGGCATCGTCTATAACAGCTCCATGGTCGAGGCGCCGACCTCCTGGGCCGATCTGGCCGCCCCCGAGGCCGCCGCGCAGACGATCATGCCCTCGCCTCTGTATTCCGGGGCGGCGGCGATCCATGTGGGCACGATGGTCCAGCAGCCCGAGTTCGGATGGGAGTATTTCGAGACGCTGGCCGAGGGCGGCGCCGTCGCGGGCCAGGGCAACGGCACCGTGCTGGAGGCCGTCGCGCGCGGCGAAAAGGCCTATGGCGTGCTGGTCGAATACATGGCGATGAACGCCAAGGCGCAAGGCTCGCCCGTCGATTTCGTCTTTCCCTCCGAGGGCGTGACGGCGGTGACGCAGCCCGTGGCGATCCTGGCCGGGACCGACGTGCCCGATGCCGCGAAGGCCTTCGTCGACTGGCAGCTGGGCCAGGCCGCGCAGGAACAGTCGGTCGCGCAGGGCTATTTCCCGCTGGTCGCCGGCATGGCCGCGCCCGAGGGCTATCCCGAGGCCGACAGCCTCAGCATCATCGGCGCCGACAATGCCACGCTTCTATCGGATGGCGAGGACGTCAAGATGGAGTTCGCCGACCTCTATGGCGGCTGACCTGCACCTTCTCGGCGACCGCAGGACCGGCGGGGGCGAGCGCATGCTGGCCCTCGCCTTGTGCGTCTATGTCGGCCTCATCACCGTCTGGCCGCTTGGGCAGTTGCTGCTGACCGCCTTCGGCCCCGGGGACGAGGGGCAGCTGCTGGGCACGATGCGCGACACGCTGTCGGCGCGCGCCACGGGCCGGGCCTTCTGGAACACGCTGACGCTGTCGCTGGTCTCGGTGGGGATCTCGCTGACCCTGGGGGCAGGGCTGGCGCTGGCGGTAGGGCTGCTGCGGATGCGGTTCCGTGCGGCGCTGTCCTTCCTGATCCTGATGCCGCTGATCATCCCCTCGCAGATCCTGGCGCTGTCCTGGATCGAGCTGCTGGGGTCGCAATCCCCGATCCTGCGCGCCCTCGGGCTTGCGCCCGCGCCCGGGCAGGGCAATCCGCTCTATTCCCGCATGGGCATCGCGCTGGTCATGGGGATCGAGCATATGCCGCTGGTCTTCATCGCGATCCGCGCGGCGCTGAAATCCGTGCCCGCCGATCTGGTCGAGGCCGCGCGCATCGCCGCCGTCCCCCCCGCCCGGGTGCTGATGCGGGTGATCCTGCCGCTGGTCGCACCCTCGGCGCTGGCGGGCGCGCTGCTGGCCTTCACTGCCGCCGTGGGCAATTTCGGCATTCCGGCGCTGCTGGGCATTCCGGGCCGCGTGCCGATGCTGACCACGCTGATCTATCAGCGGCTGAATGGCTTCGGCCCCTCGGTCGCGGGGCAGGTGGCGGTGCTGGCGCTGATCCTGACGCTGATCGCGGTGGCGGCGCTGGCCCTGCGCGCGGCCCTGATGCGGCAGCTGCGCATGCGGATCGAGGGCGGGCGCGCCTTTTCGCCCTCGCGCCGCGCGCCGCTCTGGGCGCAGGCGCTGATCTGGGCGGGGGTCGCGGTCATCGCGATTTTGCCGCTGGCCGCGCTGGTCCTGACCTCGCTGGTGCCCGCGATCGGGGTGCCCTTTTCGGTCGAGGTCGCCAGCCTGGACCAATACGCCCGGGTGCTGGCCAATGCCGCCGTCACCCGCGCCTTCGGCAATTCGCTGATGCTGTCAGGCGCGGCGGCGATCCTGTGCGTCGCGGTGACGCTGCCCCTGGCCTATCTGGCGACGCGCCGCCCCAGCCCCGCCGTCACCGCGCTGGACCTGCTGGCCGAGGCGCCGTGGGTCGTGCCGGGCACCGTGGTCGCGCTGGCGATGATCCTGGCCTTCCTGCCGCCCCTGCCGTTGCTGGGGGTGTCGCTTTACGGCAGTGCCGCGATCCTGCTGATCGCCTATCTGGCGCGCTTCCTGCCGCTGGTCCTGCGCCCGGTGATGGCGGCGGCCCAAGGAGCGGACCCGGGCCTGGACGAGGCCGCGCGTCTGGCCGGGCTGGGGCTGGCCGACCGGATGGGCCGGATCTTCGCGCCCTCGGTCCTGGCCGCCGCGCTGGCCGGGGGGATGCTGGTGGTGATGACCGCGATGAACGAGCTGACCCTGTCGGCGCTTCTGTGGTCCTCGGGGCACGAGACCATCGGCGTCATGGTGTTTTCCCTGCAATACGAGGGCAATTCGACCGCCGCCGCCGCCGTCTCGGTCCTGTCGACGCTGCTGCTGCTGGCGCTGTGTGCGCTGGCGCAGGTCAGCCTGCGCGGCGCCGGGGCCCGCGCGCTGCCCTGGCATCAGGGATAGGGCCGCGGGGAACCATCGGGGACAAGGCGGCTTGACCCGGTTCGCCCCGCAGCGTCCCCCGATGAAAGGCCGACCCCCATGTCCGATCCGATGTTCTTCGATGACTGGGCCGGCGTGATCCGCACGGTCATCGTCGGCCTGCTGGCCTATCTGGCGCTGATCGTCATGCTGCGCGCCTCGGGCAAGCGGACATTGAGCAAGATGAACGCCTTCGATCTGGTGGTGACCGTGGCCTTGGGCTCGACCCTGGCGACCGTGCTGCTGACCGCCAGCGTGCCCCTGGTCGAGGGGGTCGTGGCCCTGGCCCTGCTGGTCTATCTGCAATACGCGATCACGTGGCTGTCAGTCCGCTCGGATCGCTTCCGCGCGCTGATCAAGGCCGAGCCGACGCTGCTGGTCCATGACGGCCGCCCGCTGGAAGGCGCGATGAGGACGCAGCGCGTCACCCGCGACGAGATCGACGCCGCGCTGCGCTCCAGCGGCAAGACCGAACTGGCGCAGGTGCAGTCGGTGGTGCTGGAGACGGACGGCTCGATGACCGTCATCCCGCGCTGAGGCGGGCGGGAACAAAAGCCCACCCCTGTGGTTCTGGCCCCCTCGCAGCCCCATGCGACAAGGAGGTTTCATGACCGACCGCAGATCCGATCTTTTCCCCATCCTCGGAGTCGCCGTCCTGGCCCTGGGCGTGGTGGGGGTGGCCCGCCTGATGACGCCCGGCCCCCGCCATCCCGCCGACAGCGCCCCGGGCCGCACCGCCAAGCGGCTGCAGTTCGGCGGCTATCAGGTCACGGGCCGCACCGTCACCATCGACGCGCCCCGCGACCGCATCCACGCCATGTGGCGCGACCCCAAACAGCTGGCGCTGTTCATGCAGGATCTGGTCGCCATCGAGGGCACGCCCGACCGCCCCATCTGGGTGATCGACGGCGGTCACGGCCCCTTCCGCATCGAGACGCGGCTGGTCGAGGACCGCGCCGGCGAATCCCTGGCCTGGCGCTCGGTCGAGGGTGCCGACTTCCAGATCGAGGCCAAGATCCGCCTGCGCGACGCCCCCGCCGGGCGCGGCACCGAGGTCGAGGCCCATGTCGCCTATGTCCCGCCCTACGGGCTTCTGGGCCATTGGGCCGCGAAGCTGCGCGGCCTCGATCCCAAGGCCCGCGGGCGGCAGGAACTGAAGCGGCTGAAGATGCTGCTGGAAACCGGCGAGATCGCCACCGCTTCGAACCAGAGGAACACCTGATGCGCGCACTGACCTGGCACGGCAAGCACGACGTCCGCATGGACACGGTCCCCGATCCCCAGATCGTCAACCCCCGCGACGCGATCATCGAGGTCACCTCGACCGCGATCTGCGGATCCGACCTGCACCTGTATGACGCGGTCATCCCGGGGCTGCAGGGCGGCGACATTCTGGGCCATGAATTCATGGGCCGGGTGGTCGAGACCGGCCCGAAATCGACGCTGAAGACCGGCCAGCGGGTCGTGGTGCCCTTCACCATCTCCTGTGGCAGCTGCTTCTTCTGCAAGGCGACGCTGTTCTCGGCCTGCGACAATGCCAACCCGGTCGAGACGCAGGAGGCCTCCGAGCTGCTGTACGGCCATGCGGTGGGCGGGCTCTTCGGCTATTCGCACATGACCGGCGGCTATCCCGGCGGCCAGGCGGAATATGTGCGCGTGCCCTATTCCGACGTGGGGCCGATCGTGGTCCCCGACGGCGTGCCCGACGAGGACGTGCTGTTCCTGTCCGACATCCTGCCCACCGGCTGGATGGCCGCCGAGAATTGCGACATCATGCCGGGCGACAGCGTCGCGGTCTGGGGCTGCGGGCCGGTCGGGCTGTTCGCCGTGCAATCCGCGCTGCTGATGGGCGCGGGGCGGGTGATCGCCATCGACCACCACCCGAACCGCCTGGCCCTGGCCCGGGGCCTCGGCGCCGACATCATCGACTATACCCAGACCCATGTTCTGGAGGCGCTGATGGAGATGACCGGCGGCATGGGCCCCGACGCGGTCATCGACGCGGTCGGCATGGAAAGCCACGGCATGGCGCCCGACAACCTGATGGACGCCGCCAAGCAGAAGGTCGGCATCGGCGCCGACCGGGCCCATGCGCTGCGCATGGCACTGATGGCGGTGCGCAAGGGCGGCCGGGTGTCGATCCCCGGCGTCTATGGCGGCATGGCCGACAAGTTCCCGCTTGGCGCGCTGATGGAGAAGGGCCTGCAGGTCCGCAGCGGCCAGACCCATGTGCAGCGCTACGGCACCCGGCTTCTGGACATGATCATGGAGGGCAAGATCGACACGACCTTCCTGATCTCGCACCGCCTGTCCCTGGAAGAGGCCCCGCGCGGCTATCGCAACTTTGCCGAGAACCAGAACGACTGGACCAAGGTCGTGCTGACGCCCTGAGATCCCCCGCGACCGGGCGGGCCGGGAACAAACGCCGCCCCGCCCGGTTGCACGCCCCGATGCCGGCCGGACAGGTCGGTCTTGCGAACAAGGAGACGACCCATGGCAACCACCGTCGGAACCGAAGACCGGATCACGGATCTTGTCACCAACCTGATCCTGCTGGAGCGCGACGCGATCGCGGCCTATGAATCCACCATCTCGCGCCTGTCGGACCCGATCCTGGCCGCGCAGGTCGAGGCCTTCCGCCAGGATCACCTGCAGCATCTGGACGTCCTGAACGAGATCGCCGCCGAGACCGGGGCCGAGGCGCCGCTGGAGGGCGACATGAAGCAGATGCTGACCACCGGCAAGGTCGCGCTGGCCGGGCTTCTGGGCGACAGCACGATCCTCAAGGCGATGCGCACGAACGAGGAGGACACCGTCACCGCCTATGAGCGCGCCTCGACCCATGCCGACGCGCTGCCGAAATCGGTGGCCTTCTTCCGCAAGGCGCTGGCCGACGAGCAGCGCCACCGGGACTGGATGATCGGCGCCTCCGAAACCGCCTGATCCCAGATCTTGCAGACCGTCCGACGGGACCGGCGCCTGGCAGGGCGCCGGTCCCTCTGCATGTGGGGCCAAGGCTCACGCCGGACCCGCGCGAACGTGACCGCCCCCGCCCCCGGATCGGGCCCGTCACGCCCCGGCCCCCGGAACATTCGCCCCTGCCCCCGGTTGGACCTTCACACCGCCCGGACGGGCGCATCTGAGTGAAGGAACACGACATGGCACGACATCTGATGCAGACCAACACCGCGGCCCTTCTGGCCGTGGCCCTTGCCGGCCCGGCCTGGGCGCAGGGTACGGCGGCCCCCTCCGAGGCCCCCTTGGACAGGGGTCAGGCCGAGCAGGAACTGGGCGGCGGCGCCGGGGCGGCGGGCTCGGTCGTGGGCGGCGACGGCGCGCAGCCGGTCGAGAACGAGGGGGCGGCCCGGGTCGATCCGCCCGAGGCCGAGCTTCCCGATGCCGGCGCGGAGATGCCCGAAGCCGGAACCGAGGCGGACGCCGGGGCCGAGATGCAGTCCGGCACGGAGATGGAGACCGAGGGCGACGCCGACACGACCGGGGGCATGGCACCCGAAGGGGCCGAGGGCACCCAGCCCACCATCACCGGCAGCGGCCAGAACACCGGCTCGGCCGAGGACTCGGGCGGTTCGGCCGAACCCGATGCCCTGACCCGCACCCGTCTGGCCGAGGACCTGCGCGAGGGCCAGATCGGCCAGGACGTGGTCGAGACGCTGGACACCACCACCCGCCTGCAGATCCTGCCGCTGAGCGAGGTCGACGAGACGGGCGGCGCCTCGATGGCCACCGCCGAGGAATCCAATCCGCCGATGACCGGCGGTCGCACCACGAACGAGACGGTCGAGGATTCGGGCGGCGCGCCGGGCGCGGCCTCGGGCACGGCGGCGCAGGCATCCGGCAGCCCGGCGGGCATCTCGGAAGGGCTGGCCACGGGCAGCACGCAGACCGCCGGTACCTCGATGGGCACGCGCGGCGATCTGGACACGGCGATGGAGGAGGCCGGCGACAGCCGTCAGGCCCTGCAGGCCGCGATGCAGCAGAACCCCCGCATCGTCGAGGCGCTGGAGGCCGAGGACCGGGCCCCCGAGGACGTGATCGCCGTCTATGCGACCGAGAACGGCGTCGAGATCATCGTGGACGACCGCAGCGAGTGATCGCGGCGGGCATGGAACGGGCGGCGCGGAAAGCGCCGCCCGTTTGCATGTCCGGGGGGAAGGCAGGCATCGACGGCCCGGACCCCTTGCCCCGACACGGCGCCGCCTAGGAGGCGGCGCGGCGTGCGGCGGCCAGGTCCAGCACCGCATCGACGCATTCGCCGCCGATGAACGGCTTCACGAAATGCGGGACGTCGGCAAAGCGTTCGGGCAGGTCCTCGGGCTCGTAGCCGGTGGCGAAGATGAACGGGATCTGCGCCTTGCGCATGAGGTCCGCCAGCGGAAAGACCTCGTCGAAGCGCAGCTGGATGTCCAGGATCGCGACATCCGGCGGCTCGGCGCTTTCGATGAACTGGACGGCCTTCTCGATCGAGCTGATCGGGCCGAGGACGATGGCGCGGCGATCGCGGGCCTCGTTGGCCAGATGCATCGCGGTCCAGTACTCGTCTTCGACGATCATGATTCGGTACATCATGTGTTTTTCACCCCTCCGGGATCGCAAACCAGAAGCCGAGGCGGCATCCGCCCCGACCGACATGCGCAAATCCGGGTCCCCTGGATCTATCACGAACCGACATGACTGCCGGTCCGACGGACTTAGACATATAGATTTGCACATTTGTTGCAGGTACGCATCTACAATCTGGCATGAATCGAACTATTACGTTTTGCTATCCCAAGTTGCCTATGATTGCATAGACTGCAAGATGAATCCCACAGCGAGGTCCTGCCCTCCATGACCGAAGACGACATCATCGGGATCTATGCGGCACGCCAGAAAACGCTGGCGGATTTCGGGGATTTCGCGGCCCGGCACGACGATCTGGACAAGATGCTGCACGAGGCCTGCCGGCTGGTCGCCCAGGCTTTGGGCACCCGCCGCGCCAAGGTGCTGGAATTGCAGGAAGGTGGCGGCCAGATGTTCCTGCGCGCGGGGATCGGCTGGAATCCCGACGTCGTGGGCCGGGTCCGCATCCCCATGACCGAGCATTCGTCCGAGAGCTATTCGATCAAATGCGGGCACCCCGTGACCAGCCCGGACATCGCAGAGGAGACCCGGTTCGAGGTGCCGCAGTTCATGCGCGACGAGGGCGTGGTGGCGCTGGCCAATGTGCCGATCCTGCTGCCCGGCGGCATCGTCTATGGCCTGCTGCAGGTCGACGACACGAAGCCGCACCGCTTCGCGGATCACGACATCCAGTTCCTGCGCACCTACAGCGCCGTCATGGGACCGCTGATCGACCGGCTGCTGAAGGCGAATGCCCTGCGCGAATCGGAAGAGCGCTTTCGCCTGACGGTCGAATCGGTCACCGACCACGCGATCTTCGTCACCGATCCCGACGACATCATCACCGACTGGCTGCCCGGCGCGCAGGCGGTGTTCGGCTGGACGGCGGCCGAGGCGGTCGGTCGGCCCGGCGCGCTGGTCGCCACCGCCGAGGACCGCCAGACCGGCCAGCCCTGCACCCAGACCCAGGCCGCCGCCCGCGACGGCTCGGCGCCGATCACGCGCCCCCATCAGCGCAAGGACGGCGCGCAGGTCTTCATCGAGGGCGCGGTCCGCGCGCTGCGCGACCCCGGGGGCCGGCTGACGGGCTTCGTCCGGATCGGGCGGGATGTGACCGAGCGCCACAAGGCCGACGCCTCGCTGCGCACCCTGATGGAGGGCATCCCGCAGCTGGTCTGGCGGTCGCTGGATCGCGGCGACTGGATCTGGACCAGCCCGCAATGGATCTCGTTCACCGGCCAGTCGTCCGGACAGGCGCGCGGATGGGGCTGGCTGGAGGCCGTCCATCCCGAGGACCGTGACCGCGTGATGCTGGCCTGGGATCAGGCGCACGCCCGGGGCGGGCTGGACACCGAGTTCCGCATCCGGCGCGCGGCGGACGGCGCCCATCTGTGGCACCGCACCCGGTCCGCCCCCGTGCGCGACGCGGCGGGCCGCATCACCGAATGGCTGGGCACCTCGACCGATGTGCAGACGCAGAGAGAGGCGCATGACCGCCAGAGCGTCCTTGTCGCCGAACTGCAGCACCGCACCCGCAACCTGATCAGCGTGGTCCGCTCCATCGCGACGCAGACCATGGCGGGGACCGGCCCGACGCCGGCCTTCCTCGACCGCTTCAACGCCCGCCTGTCGGCGCTGTCGCGGGTGCAGGGCCTGCTGTCGCGCTCGGATCACGAGCCGATCACCCTGCCCGCCCTGCTGCGGCTGGAGCTGGACGCGCTTGGCGCGCGCGAGGGCAGCACCATCCGGCTGGACGGCGCCCCGGTGCGCATCCGCCCCTCGCTGGTGCAGACCCTGGCCCTGGGGCTGCATGAACTGGCCACCAATGCCCGAAAATACGGCGCCCTGTCCGGCGCGGGCGGCGTCCTGACGGTCCGCTGGCAGGTCGAGGAGGGGGCCACGGGCCGCCGCCTGGTGATCGACTGGCAGGAAGAGGGCATCCTGCACGACCCCGCCCAGGGCCAGGCGCCGGACAGCGGCTATGGCCGGCGCCTGATCGAGAAGGCCCTGCCCTACAGCCTGGGGGCGCTGACCACCTATCATCTGGGCGTCGACCGTCTGGACTGCCGCATCGACCTGCCGCTGGAACGGCCCGCCCTCGCCCCCGCGATGGCCTCGTGAGCGCGCCGGGTCTTGCAGGCCGGCACATCCTGCTGGTCGAGGACGATTACTTCGCCGCCGAGGATCTGGCGACCGCCCTCGATCTGGCCGGGGCGCGGGTCGTGGGCCCGGCGGCCAGCGTCGATCAGGCGCTGGACCTGATCGCGCGGACGTCACGGCTGGACGGCGCGGTGGTCGACATCAATCTGGGGGGTGCCATGTCCTATGACGTGGTGGACCGGCTGCGGGCGCAGGGCGTGCCGGTGATCTTCGCCTCGGGCTATGACCACCGGGCGATCGCCGCCGCCTATCGCGACGTTCCGCTGTGCGAGAAGCCCGTCGACCTGCAGCGCTGCGCCCGGCTGCTGTTCGGGGGCGACCGGGTTCCGGTCGCCCCCGGGATCAGCCGGCCAGGACCCACTCGGCGAGCGGACTGAGGTTGTCGTCCTGATGCAGGTAGTCGGGATCGAACTGCCCGTAATCGCGCAGGCCCGCCATGTCCGTCACCAGGATGCGCCGGTCCTGCTGGGCGATCAGGTCGCGCGACTTCAGCACCCCCAGCACCCGGTGCAGATGGACCGAGGTGATGCCTAGAACATCAGCCAGCTGCTGATGCCCAAGCGGCACCATGCGGTCCTGCCCCCGGCCCACGGCCTCCAGCCGCGCCAGGATCTCGCACAGCAGATGCGCGGCGCGGCGGTCCGCCCGGCGCCGGCCCAGACCCACCAGCCATTCGCGCAGGATCGCCTCGTCCACCAAGGTCGCCCACCACAAAGCCATCGACAGCTGCCGCGAATTCGATGTCATCTCGGCGACCTTGCGATGCGGGATATCGACGATCCGGCAATCCGACAAAGCCGAGATGTTGTGGTCCATCCTTCCCAGGATCGCGATGTGCAGGTCGCACAGATCGCCGGGCAGCAGCAGTCCCACGATGGCCCGGTCGCCATTGGGCAGCACCTTGTTGCGGCAGACGACGCCGTCCAGCACCAGATGGACGAAGCGCGGCGTGTCGCCCTGCTTGATGATGTCCTCGCCATGGGCCACCTCGTAGGAGCCCTCCACGAGGCCGTCCAGAAGATGCAGATCCGTCGCCGAGAGCCGGATCACCTGCCCCAACTTGCGTGCCAAGAGATTATCGATCGTTTGCCTCCGTTTCATCGCGGCCCTGTCGGTCGGCCGGGTCGCTTCCGAAGGAGAAACCCCCTGAAACCCGCGATGTTCCCGGCCGGTCAGGCGGACCCCATCGGCCTGTCGCCCATGCGCAGGCGGGCCAGGGCCAGCAGCCGCCCGATCGTTTCGGGGGCGACATCCATGATCCGCGCCGCATCCGCCTGCGTGCAGCCCATGAAGCGCACCAGGGTCAGGGCCTCGCGCTCGGCCGGGGGCAGCGTCATCAGCAGCGCCAGATCCTCCTGCCCCGGCACCTCCTTCGGGCAGGGCAGGTTCGAGGCGCGGTCCAGCATGCCGCTGCGATGCAGGTCGCGCAGGGTCGACAGCAGCCACATGAACCGGCAGGTCTCGTCCGACTGGCGCCGGGCCAGCTCGTCCGCCCGGTGCAGCGACCAGGCGACCAGCCCGTCGCCCGTCCCGGCATGGCCGCACAGCACGCGCGCATAAAGCCGCAGCGCGGGAACATAGGTTGTCAGATTGGAATCGGGTTGGGGAATCATCGGTCGCGCCTTCCTTCCAGTCGTCGGAAGACCATAAGAAACAACTTGAACGTGTCGTTCTAGAACATTTGTTTGCACAAGTTGAAAATCGAAAGAGATTTGCGATAAGTTAACTCTCTAGGCACAGTTCCGGAGCCGTGTCGGGCGACAGGCTTTCAGCCCCTGCCAGGTCCGAGGCCCGCCTCAAGGTCAGAACTCGGGTTCCAGCGCCTTGCGCAGCAGGCCCCGCGCGCGATTCACGCGGCTTTTCACCGTGCCGATGTCGCAGTCCATCACCTCGGCGGCGCGGATATAGCTTTCCCCCAGGACCGAGACCAGCACCAGCGCCTCGCGGTAATGGGCCGGTATCCTCTCGAGCTGGTCGCAGAGCTCGCGGTGGCGCAGATACCATTCCTGCCCCGGCTGCGAGATGGGCGACCCCGAAACGCAATCCGCCCCTCCGGTCCGCTCGCGCGCCGATTTCTTGACAGTGGTGTAGAAGCGGTTGCGCATGATGGTGAACAGCCAAGCCCGCATATGACTGCCGGGCTTGTAGCGGTCCGCATATTCGATGGCCCTCAGAAGGGTCTCCTGAACCAGATCGTCGGCATCATGCGCCCGCCCGCACAAGGATCGCGCATAGGCGCGCAAGGCGGGGATGTATTCCATGATATTGTCGGACATGCCTGCGGCGCCCCTTTGGGTATGTGCTGCCAGACCAAACCGGAACGGTCGCCGCAGGGTTCCATCCCGGTCCGCATCCCTGCCCGACGCGGCCCCGCTCAGGCCGGATCCCGCCGATGCCGGGGGGTCCGCAGGGCGGGACCGGGAACATCGAACGGGCGGGCCGGTTGCAGGCCCCTCATCCGCAGCGGCCCGGACGCCGATGCGTCTGCGGTCCCGCTGCGGTGCAAACCCCGAAGGACCAACCACAATGTGACATGATCTGCCCGTGCACCGATGTTATAGGGCGTGACAGACGGCGGGACGCGTGCGACCAGACGGAAAAAGGACAGCCGGGGACATGATGACCGATCACGACAAGACTTCGCCTGCGGATCCGCATCTGGACCGCGCCATGCAGGACCTCATGTCCGAGGTCGCCCGCGAGGACATTCCCCCGCGCCTTCGCGAGCTGGCCCTGCGCCTGCAAGAGGCCCTGGCCCGCGCCCGCGAGGCCGACCACGGCTGAGGGGTCCCGCCCCATCTCGTCCCGTCACGCCTTCTCCAGCGCCCGCATCTCGTATTCCAGGCTCATCGAGATGAAGGACCGGATCAGCACCAGCCCGCCCAGCAGCAGGATGTTGTCGAAGCTGAGGTGAAGCACGGTGCGGATCAGGTCCGCCACGATCAGAACCTCCAGCGCCGACAGGATATGCCGGCCAAGCGCCAGCCGCCCCCGGTTCAGCTGATGATCCCGGTCATGGGCCTCGCGCCGCAGCACCTCGCCCGACAGGAACCAGCTCAGGAACCGCACGATCCCCAGGATCAGGATGGCGACCGCGAACAGTTCGATCAGCACCACCAGCCATTCCAGCGGCATGGCCAGCCGCCCCAGATGCTCGGACAGCGAAAACACGACCTGATCGTCCGTCTGCATGCCCCGGCCCCTCCTCGTCCTGAAATTCCCCGCGCCAACGCCCCCGCCCCCGCGAAGTTGCACGCGCGCCCGCAGCCCCTGCCGTCCCATTCATCTTGGCGCAAATATCCTGCGGGGGTGCGGGGGTGCACAACCCCCGCTCCGGCCCCGCCACCGGACCCCCATTGGAACATTTCGCCCCTTCGCCGGTTCAGCGCCCCATCCAGACCCGAGGGACGCGCCGGATCGACCCGCCGGCGCGCCCCCGGGCCCCAAGACCGAGGAGATGCCAGATGACCACCGACGACACCCACAGCCGAGGGACGGCCGCATCCGCGACGGACGGCCTCGCCTCCCAGGCCACGGACCAGGCCGCGCGCCTTGCCGGCAGCGTCAAGGACGAGGTCACGCGCCGCGAGCAGGACCTGCGCTCAGGCCTGGCCGAACGCGCCGAAAGCGTGGCCGCGGGCCTGCGCAAGGCCGGGTCCGAGATCGACCCCGACTCGCCCATCGCCACGATGTTCGATCGTGCCGCCGACAGCGTCAGCAGCGCGGCGGGCAGCCTGACCTCCACCGATCCCGCCCAGATGGTCGAGGATGTGCGCGGCTTCGCCCGCCGCCAGCCGGGCGCCTTCCTGGGCCTCTCGGCGCTGGCGGGCTTTGCCGCCATCCGCTTCCTGCGCGCCGGTGCCACGCCCTCGACGCCACCCGCCAACACCAGCGGCTTCGGAACCTCCGAGATGATCCGCCGCGCGCCCTCGGGCGACAGCGCCCGGGTCAGCCCCGCAGGCACCGCCTCGACCTCGGCCACCCCCGGCACGACCCCCGATGCCGCCCGCCCGGTGCCGACCGGCGCCGCGTCCCCCACGGGCCTGCCCGGCAAGGGAGGAACCCATGACTGATCCCGTCCGCCCGCAGAACCCCGCGGCGCTCGCCGCCGACGCCCTCCGCCTCTCGGGCGATCTGGTCCGCAAGGAGATCACCCTGGCCAAGGCCGAGATGCGCCAGAACCTCGGCCGCGCCGGCGCCGGTCTGGGCATGATCGTCGCCGCCGCCGTCTTGGGCATCGTCACCCTGAACGTGCTGACCGTGGCCCTGGTCGCCGCCCTGGCCGAAACCGATCTGGGCCCGATCTGGAGCGCGGTGATTGTGGGCGTGGTCCTGGCGATCCTCGCCTATGTCCTGCTGCGCAAGGGCATGGCCGATCTGGCGCCCGAGAACCTCATGCCGACGCGCACGGTCGAAAACGTCCAGCGCGATGCCAGCGCGGTGAAGGAAGCCTATCATGACGCATGACACTGACACCCCCGACCATATCGAACACGAGATCGAGAAGGACCGCGAGGCTTTGCGCCGCACCCTGGACGACCTGCAGGGCGAGCTGTCGCTGGACGGACTGTCGCGCCGCCTGACCGGCTCGGTCCGCCAGAACGGCGCGGACTGGGCCGAGGCGGCCAGCACCGCCGCCCGCGCCAATCCCGTGGCCCTGGGCCTGACCGGCATCGGGCTGGCCTGGCTGATCTTCGGGCGCGGCCATGACCCGGTGCATCGTCTCGGCCAGTCGTCGGACGACCGACCGGTGCGTCCCGACCGCGCCCCGGCCGTGTCGCCCCGACCCGCCGCGCCGGCCCCGGCCCGCGCGCCCCGGCCCGTGGCCCCGCCTCCGGGCTGGGCCTCGGACCATGGCCCGGCGACGACCGGCACAGCCTCCGGTCAGACCACCGGACCCAGCAAGGAGCATGGCATGATGGACAGGACGAAAGAGACGGCAAGCCACCTGCGCGACCGCCTGAGCGACGGCACCTCCGGCCTGGGCGATCAGGCCCGCCATTTGCGCGACCGCCTGAGCGAAGGCACCGAGGGACTGGGCGACGAGGCCCGCCGCCGGGTCGAGACCGCGCGCCACAAGGCGCTGGATGCCAGCGACGCCGCCCGCCGCCAGATGTCCCAGGCCAACCGCCAGGTCGCCCGCAGCTACGATTCCGAGCCGCTGCTGTTCGGCGCGCTGGCCCTGATCGGCGGCGCGGCCCTGGGCGCCCTGCTGCCGGGCACCCGGCGCGAGGACGAGCTGCTGGGCGAGTACCGCGACCAGCTCTTCGACGAGGCCGAAGCGGTCTATCACGAGGAAAAGAGCCGCGTGACCAATGCCGTCTCCGCGGGCCTCGACGAGGCCAAGTCCGCCGCCTCGGACGTGGTCGCCGCCGCCAAGGACGAGCTGACCGAGGACACCGCAGGCAAGGCGCCATCGGACGCCGGACCGTCGGGACGTCCCGCCGCCTCGGGCACGCCCAGCACCTTGGCAACGACCGGAGCGACGAAGACATCCGGTTCGACGGGAACGTCAACCGTCTGAGACGACTGCCCTCAAACCCCGGAAGGGCCCCGCCGTTGCGGGGCCTTTTCAGTTCGGGGCGCATTCCTCAGAAGGACATGCGATGACTACGCTGCGGGACAAGGCGCCGGTCAGACAGTCTGCAAGAGCCGATCCAGAACCTTGGCATGAAGTTCGGGGGAGGCGCTGGCGACGATGGCCCCTCGTGACGCCAGAGACAGGGGCTGCCCCCTCCAGTCGGTGATCCTGCCTCCGGCCTCCTGCACCACGGGGCACAGGGCGCAGATATCGTAGGCATCCAGATCGTCGCCGTTCAGGCAGATGTCGACCAGCCCTCGGGCAAGGGCGCCATAGGCCGGAGCGCCGCCATCGAAGACCCGCACATGCCCGGTCGAACGCAGGCTGTCGTAGCCCGGGACACTCTCCGTCCGGAAGCTGTCCGGGTTGGCCAGACTGATCACGCTTTTCGCCAGATCCCGGCACGCGCTGCTGCGCACGGAACGGCCCGCGAAGCGCGTGCCCTTCCCTTCCGCTGCAACATAGCGTGCACCCGGCACGGGCAGGTCAATGATCCCCAGGACCGGCAGGCCGTCTCTGCACAGGCTGATCAGCGACGCGAAATTCAAGAGCCCGGCCCCGAACTGGCGCGTTCCATCGATTGGGTCCAGCACCCAGGTGAAGGCACTGCTGCCAGTGTCGGAACCATATTCCTCGCCCAGAATGCCATGCGTTGGAAACTGC
Source organism: Paracoccus gahaiensis (assembly GCF_005048225.1). Classification (GTDB taxonomy): domain Bacteria; phylum Pseudomonadota; class Alphaproteobacteria; order Rhodobacterales; family Rhodobacteraceae; genus Paracoccus; species Paracoccus gahaiensis. The sequence goes on along the minus strand of NZ_SUNI01000006.1, from coordinate 144,652 downwards.
CGCCTGATCTGCTCCCGCCACCGCGCCTCGATGAGCAGGTCTGCCTCGGTCAGGGAAGAGCCATCCGGTTTCGAGGTCACGGCAGGATCGCCGCTCCAAACCTGGGCGGAGATCTCCGCCGCAATATCCGCAAGACCGAGCGCCGCCATCATGAGACAATCGAGATCGGACATCCTGCCCCTGGCAAAGGGGCCAGATAGCCTGCCGGTCGTGACATCCGGATGACGGCTCGGCGCTCAGGGCGACTCCACCCCGCCTCCCCCGCCACCCTTGCCCTCATTCCGCCCCGGCGCTACGCCCGACCGACCGCCTCGACCGGAGCCTTCGATGGAACCCTGGGTCCTCATCACCCTTGCCGCTGCGGCGGTGCAGACCCTGCGCTTCATGTTGCAGAAGGGGCTACGCGCGACGGGGCTGTCGACCGGCGGGGCGACCTATGCGCGGTTCGTCTTCGCGGCGCCGCTGGCAGGGGCGGCGCTGGCTGCGTTGCTGCTGGCCCGGGGCGAGGCGCTGCCGGCGCTGAGGCCGGCCTTCTGGCTGTGGGCGATGGCGGGGGGGCTGGCGCAGATCGTGGCGACGCTGGCCACGGTGGCGCTGTTCGCCACGCGCGCCTTTGCGGTGGGCATCGCTTCACCAAGACCGAGGTGCTGCTGGTCGCCGCCCTCTCGGCGCTGATCCTGTCCGAGCCGGTCTCGGCCGAGGGGCTGGCGGCGATGCTGGTGGGCACGGCGGGCGTCCTGCTGCTGTCACGCCCGGCGGGGGGCTGGGCCGCGCAGGGCGTGGACCGGCGCGCGCTGCTGCTGGGGCTGACGGCGGGCGGGCTGTTCGGCCTGTCGGCCATCGGCTATCGCGCGGCCACCCTGCAGGTCGATCACCCGCAGGCGCTGACCCGCGCGCTGGTGGCGCTGGTCGCGGCGACCGGGTTCCAGACGGCGGTGATGACCCTGTGGCTGGCGCTGCGCGAACCGGGCGAGCTGTCCCGCGTCGCCCGGCGCTGGCGGGCGGTGCTGCCGGTGGGGGTGACCGGGGTGCTGGGCAGCCTTGGCTGGTTCACCGCCTTCGCGCTGCAGAACGCCGCCTATGTCCGCAGCCTGGGGCAGGTCGAGCTGATCTTCTCGATCCTGGCCTCGGTCGTGGTCTTTCGCGAACGGCTGCGGCTGTGGGAACTGGCGGGCATGGCCCTGCTGGCGGCCTCGGTCGTGCTGATCATCTGGCGGATCTGAACCGGTCGCCCCATCCCTCTTCCGGTGCCCCGCGCGGGCCTGTAGGCTGACCCCACCGACGCCCTGCCCGAGGAAGACCCCATGACCGACCTGACCGCAGTCCTGTCCGACATCCTGGGGGCGCCGCATGTCCTGACCGGCGCGGACATGGCGCCCTGGACCTGCGACTGGACCGGACAGTATCGCGGCGAGCCCCTGGCCGTCGCCCGCCCCGCTGATCGCGATCAGGTGGCGGCGGTGCTGCGCCTGGCGGGTGCGCGGGGGCTGGCGGTGGTGCCGGTCTCGGGCAGGACCGGGCTGAATGGCGGGGCGATGGCCCAAGGCGCGATCGTGCTGTCGGTCGATCGGATGAACCGCATCCGCCAGATCAACCCGCGCTCGCGCATCGCGGTGGTCGAGGCGGGGGTGATCGTCGCCGCGCTGGATGCGGCGGCCGAGGATCACGGGCTGATGTTTCCCCTGGCCTTCGGGGCTTCGGGCTCGGCCCTGATCGGCGGCGTGCTGTCGACCAATGCGGGCGGCGCCAATGTGCTGCGCTATGGCAACACGCGCGATCTGTGCCTGGGGCTGGAGGTCGTTCTGGCCGACGGGCGGGTGCTGGACCTGATGCAGGCGCTGCACAAGAACAACTCGGGCTTCGACCTGCGCGACCTGATGATCGGGGCCGAGGGGCAGCTGGGCATCATCACCGCCGCCGTGATGAAGCTGCATCCCCGCCCGGCCGAGCGGGCGACGGCGATGGTCGCCATGGCCTCGCTGGATGCGGCCACCGATCTGCTGAACACCCTGCAGGATGCCTCGGGCGATGCGGTGGTGGCCTTCGAGTTCATGCCCCGCGCCTTCATCGAGGGGCATCTGGCGCTGCATCCCGAAGCGCGCGAGCCCTTCGACGCCCCCCATCCCGTCAACCTGCTGGTCGAGCTGGCCGCGACCCGCGCCGGCGATCTGGCCGGGACCTTCGAGCAGATCCTGACGACCCAGCTGGAGGCCGGCATCATCGCCGATGCCGTCATCGCCGCCAGCGAGGCGCAGCGCCGCGCGATGTGGGCCCGGCGCGAGGCCGCCGCCGAGATCTCCTTTGCCCGCCGCCCGGTGCTGGACACCGACATCGCCCTGCCCCGCGACGCGGTCGCCGATTTCCTGCGCCGGATCGAGCCGCTGCTGCGCGCCATCGACCCGGGCTGCGAGGTGCTGTCGGTCGCGCATCTGGGCGACGGCAACATCCACTACACCTGCTGGCCCTCGCGCGACGATGCGGGCCTGAAGGCCGCGCTGAGGGCGCAGATCGACGCGCTGGCGGTGGGGATGGAGGGCACCTTCTCGGCCGAGCATGGCGTCGGCATCTCGAAGCTGGCGCCGATGGCGCGGCACAAGGACCCCGTCGCGCTGGAGGTGATGCGCGCCATCAAGGCCGCGCTGGACCCCCAAGGCATCCTCAACCCCGGCAAGACCCTTCCAAGGACGCATCATGACCCTGATCTTTGACGACCGCCAGCGCCTGCACGATCCCCGCTTCCGGCTGGTGGACGGAAAGATCGGGCAGAACCCCGACCGCCCCGACCGGGTCGAGGCGCTGCTGGCCGGGGCCGCGCGTGCCGGGTTGCAGCCCGTCCCGCCCGTCGATCACGGCATGGCGCCGCTGGCCGCGATCCACACGCCGCGCTACCTGACCTATCTGCGCGGCATCCATGCCCGCCGCGCCGCCGAGGTGCCGGGCTTGGACGAGGTCGTGCCAAGCCGCATCGCGCCCGACCGGAACGTCCATTACGCGACCGGCACCGAGGCGCAGATCGGCTATCACAACGCCGACACCTCCTGCCCGGTCTCGGCCACCACCTGGGACGCGGTCTACTGGTCGGCGCAATCCGCCCTGACGGCGGCGGATGCGATCCTGCGGGGCGAGCGGTGGGCCTATGCGCTCTGCCGTCCCTCGGGGCATCATGCCTATCGCGAGGTGGCGGGGGGCTTCTGCTTTCTCAACAACACCGCCATCGCCGCGCAGCATCTGCGCGCGGCGGGGCACCGGCCCGCGATCCTGGACATCGACGTGCATCACGGCAACGGCACGCAGGGCATCTTCGAGGATCGCGACGACGTGCTGACCGTCTCGATCCATGTCGATCCGGCCGAGTTCTATCCCTTCTATGCGGGCGGCGCGCAGGAATGCGGGATCGGGCGGGGCATGGGCTATAATGTCAACCTGCCGCTGGCGCGGGGCACCGGCGACGCGGCCTATCTGCAGGCGCTGGCCGGGGCGATGGAGCAGATCTCGGCCTTCGGGGCCTCGGTGATCGTGGTGGCCCTGGGGCTGGACGCGCATGAGGGCGACCCATTCCAGGGGATGACCGTCACGACCGAGGGCTTCGCGCGGATCGCCGCGGCCATCGCGGGGGCGGGCCTGCCGGTCCTCAATGTGCAGGAGGGCGGCTATCTGCAGCCCGTGCTGGGCGACAATCTGGCCAGCTATCTGACCGGCCTGCGCGGCGGCGTGTCTGCCTGATTTCCGGGCAGACACCCGGACCGACGGCCCGGCCCCGTGCCCTGTCGCTTGACCGCCCCGGCGTTGCTGCCCAAAGTCGCGGCACCCATCGCCCGTCAGGAAGGTTGCCGACCCATGTTCCACCGCCCCCTCGCCCCGCTTGCCGCCACCCTGCTGATGACCGGGGCGGCGGCGGCCCAGACCTCGATGCCCTTCGCGCTGGACTGGCGCTTCGAAGGCCCCGCCGCGCCCTATTTCGTGGCCGTCGATCAGGGCCATTTCGAGGCCGAGGGGCTGGAGGTCGAGGTGACGGCGGGCGAGGGCTCGCTGGACGCGATCCCCAAGGTGGCGACCGGCGCCTTCCCGGTGGGCTTTGCCGACATCAACAGCCTGGTGCGGTTCCTGGACCAGAACCCCGGCGCCCCGGTGATCGCGGCGATGATGGTCTATGACAAGCCCGCCTTCGCGGTGATCGGGCGCAAGTCGCTTGGCGTCAGCGAACCCGCCGACCTGATGGACAAGGTCCTGGGCGCCCCGCCCCCGGACGGGGCCTGGGCGCAGTTCCCGATCTTCGCCGCCGAGAACGACCTGGACATGGACCGCATCACCATCGAGCCGGTGGGCTTTCCCACCCGCGAGCCGATGCTGGCCGAGGGCAAGGTGGCGGCGGTCACCGGGTTCTCGTTCACCTCCTATCTGAACACCATGCGGCTTGGCGTGGAGGGCGACGACCTGTCGGTGATCCTGATGGCCGATCACGGGGTGGACCTCTACGGCAATGCGGTGATCGTGAACACCGACTTTGCCGCCGAGAACCCCGAGGCCGTGACCGGCTTCCTGCGCGCCGTGGCCGCCGGATGGAAGGACACCGCCGCCGACCCCGAGGCCGCCATCGCGGCGCTCGGCTCGCGCAATCCGGGCATGGATGCGGACCTGGAACTGCAGCGCCTGACCCTGGCGATGGAGCAGAACGTGATGACCGAGTGGGTCATGGAGAACGGCATGGGCAATGTCGACCCGGACCGGCTGGCCAATGCGGTCGAACAGATCAAGCTGACCTACGAATTCCAGAACGACCCCGACCCCGCGCTCTATTTCAGCGATGCCTGGCTGCCCGAGGACGGCAGCCTGACGATGGAATAAGTCGGGCGCATGACCAACACCGTCGAGATCCGGCATGTGACCCATGCCTACAGGACGCCCAACGGCCCGCTGCCGGTTCTGGACAATCTGTCGCTGGCCATCCCCGAGGGCGCGTTCTGCGCCGTCGTCGGCCCCTCGGGCTGCGGGAAATCCACCCTGACGCGGCTGATCGCGGGGCTGATGAAGCCCGACCAAGGCGAGGTCTTCCTGCATGGCGAAGCCGTGCGCGGCCCACGCAGCACGGTGGGCATGGCCTTCCAGAACCCGGTCCTGCTGGAATGGCGGTCGATCCTGGACAACGTGATCCTGCCGCTGGAGATCGTGGCCCCGCGCATGCCGCGCCGCGACCGCGTGGCCCGCGCCCGCGAGCTGCTGGCGCTGGTCGGTCTGGAGGGGTTCGAGGACAAGCGCCCGTCCGAGCTGTCGGGCGGCATGCGCCAGCGCGCCTCGCTGTGCCGCGCCATCGTCCACAAGCCCGAGGTTCTGATCCTGGACGAGCCTTTCGGCGCGCTGGACGCCTTCACCCGCGAGGATCTGTGGCAGACCATGCACGCGCTGCGCCGGCAGGAGCCCTTCACCACCCTGCTGATCACCCATGACCTGCGGGAATCGCTGTTCCTGGCCGACGAGGTGGTCGTGCTGTCGGGCCGCCCGGCCACGGCGCAATACCGCATGGCCGTGCCCGGCGGCACCGCCCGCACGCTGGACGACCTCTACACCCCCGACGCGGCCGAACGTCTGAACCTGCTGCGCCACCAGATCCAGATCGCCCAGGGCCGGGCCGAGGTCCCCGCATGAGCCTGCGCCGCATCGCCATCCCTGTCCTGGCCATCCTGATCTTCCTCGGCCTGTGGGAGGCCTTGGTCTGGTGGAACCAGTGGCCCAACTATCGCATGGCCTCGCCCTCGGATCTGGGCCCGGCCTATATCCGCTATGCCGAGCTGTTCGTGGTGATGGGCTGGCAGACGCTGTGGCGCACCGTGGCGGGGCTGCTGCTGGCGGTGGTCTTCGGCACCGCGCTTGGCATGGTCATGGGCTTTTCGCGCACCATGCGCGACGCGCTCTACCCGCTGCTGGTCGGGTTCAACGCGGTGCCCAAGGCGACCGTGGTACCCATCGTAGCGCTGATGTTCGTGGGGGCGCATGACTTCAACACGGTGCTGATCGCCTTCATGATCAGCTTCTTCCCGATCGCCGTGTCGGTCTCGATCGGGCTGTCCACGCTGGAGCCGGAATATCGCGACATCCTGCGCTCGCTCGGCGCGTCCAAGCTGACGATCTTTCGCAAGATCGCCCTGCCCAAGACCTTGCCCGAGTTCTTCGGCGCGCTGAAAGTCTCGGTCACGCTGGCCTTCATCGGCACCAACCTGATGGAGATCGTCTCGCCCCACGGGCGCGGCCTGGGCGCGCTGTTCGACAGCGGGCGCACCAATTCGGACTATCCGCTGATGTTCGCCGTGCTGCTGGCCTTGGCCGGGCTGGGGATCGTCCTCTACTACATCGTGGTCGCGCTGGAACGGATCTTCGCCGGATGGGCCGACCGCAGCCCGACGTGACCCCGTAAAGGAAAGGGCGGGCCCGGCACTGCCGGACCCGCCCCCCGATCCTACCGCGACGGCAGGATCACATCTGTTCGGCCTGCGCGCCGCTGTTCGGCTTGGCCGCGCCCAGATCGGGCTTTTCGCCAAGCGCGCCGATCGGCTGCGTCACGAAGGTGCCCTTGCCGTCGATGGACGTGCCCTCGGACCAGCGACCCGGCGCGGGCGCGCTGCCATCCGCCTGGAAGCCCAGATAGGCATAGCTGAAGTCCTGGTTCTCCTGCTCCTGCGGGAAGCTGTTGGGGATCGGGAAGGCGCCCTGCGCGCCGCCCAGTTCCTCCAGCGCGGCCATCCACTGGTTCTGGTGCATGGTGTCACGGGCGATCAGATAGGACAGCATGTCCTTCATCCCGGCATCGGACGTCATGTTGTACAGGCGCACGGCCAAGATGCGGCCGGTCGATTCCGCCGCGATATTGGCGGTCATGTCGGCGGCGATGTTGCCGCTGGCATAGATGTGGGACATGTTGAACGGCACGCCGTCGCTGTCCACCGGCATGGCCGACAGGCCTGCCGACAGCAGGTTCTTGAGGTTCATGCCGCCCATCACGGCCTCGACCGCCTTGTCGCGGGCGCCCTCTTCCTGCAGGGACAGCGGCGCGCCTTCCAGGTTCAGCGCCACGGCGGTGGCCAGCATCTCGATATGGCCCAGTTCCTCGGCGGCGGTGTTCATCAAGAGGTCGCGGAAGCGGGCATCGCCGCGCGCGCCGCAGGCCTGGAAGAAATACTGCATGGCGACGCGGATCTCGCCCTCGACGCCACCGATGGCCTGCTGAAGGGCCCGGGCGAACAGGGGATCGGGGCTGTCGACGCGGACGGGGAATTGCAGCTTGTTGTCGGTATAGAACATGTCGGTCTCCGGTTTCAGGCATGCGGCAGCCCGGCGGAGAAGCCTGCCGGGCAATGACACGGCCGCGGGGGCATGGTGTCGGTCATCGGGCGCCAGAACCGGCGGAGGGGCGCTTTGTTCCCGCCTGAAAGACTCGGAGTTTCCCCGAAGGCCGCGCGGTCAGCAGGTGGCTTCGACCCCGCGTGCCAGCACCGTCCGGTCGCGCCCGTCATGCTTGGCCTCGTACAGCGCCAGGTCCGCACGCAGCAGCAGGGATGTCCGGTCGTCGGCGGGCGTGCGCACCGCCACCCCCAGGCTCAGCGTCACCGGGCGGCCCGTCTCGGCGATGACCTGCGCGCCGACATGCGCGCGGATCCGCTCGGCCAGGGCCATCGCATCGCGGCTGTCGGCCCCCGCCAGCACCAGCCCGAATTCCTCGCCGCCCAAGCGCCCGAAGGCGTCGCCCGAGCGCACCTGGCCCGCGATCGTCCGGGCGGTGGAGGTCAAAACAATATCGCCCACGGGATGGCCGAAGGTGTCGTTGATCGCCTTGAACATGTCCAGATCCAGCACCACCAGCGCGAAGGGATCGGGCGAGGCCAGCGCCCCGTCCAGCCGCTGCAGGAAGGCGCGGCGCGTCAGGGTGCCGGTCAGCTCGTCCTGTTGCGCGATCAGGCGCATCTCCAGCTGCGAGACGACCAGTTCGGAAAACCGCACCAGAATGTCCGCATCGGTGGCGGTGAACAGGCGCGGGGCGGTATGCAGCAGGCAGAGCGTGCCGACATTGTAGCCCTCGGGCGAGGTCAGGGGCACGCCCAGATAGGCGCGCATATGCGCCTCGCCCTGCACGAAGGGGCTGTCGCGGAAGCGCTCGTCCTCCAGCAGGTTGGGAACCGCCATCGGCTTCGCGGCCCGGATCGTATGGTCGCAGAAGGCGTCCTCGCGGCGGCATTCGGCCCGGGCCGCGCCCGCCGTCGCCATCATCCACAGCCGGTGCCGGTCGATCAGGTTGACCGAGGCCTGGCTGACCTGGAACACGTCGCGCGCCAGCCCCACGATCTGGGACAGTTCGGTCTCGGGTGCCGTGTCCAGCGCGTGATAGCGACTGAGCGCAGCCACACGACCCGCCTCGTCCTCCAGCTTCGCGTCGTCATACATCCACTCACCCCGCCGATGGCTTTCCCGATGGCACTCTGCGGACTTTCGGTCTGAACTACAAGGTTTACACAACCGGAAGGAGGGTCAGGCCCGCATCCTTTGCCCCTCTGCATTGAAATGGAACGCCCGTTCCAGATCGGGCGTCAGCCAGACAGGGCCGTCCACCGCGTGGTCATGCTCGCCGAACTGGCGCACGGTCAGCAGCCCATGCGCCTCGGTCTGGACATAGCTCAGCGTCTCGCCGCCCAAGCGCTCCAGATGGCTGACGCGCCCCGGGATCGTGCCCCCCTGCGCCGAGATCGCCAGATGCTCGGGCCGCACCCCCAGGCTGTCCGAGCGCAGGCCAAGCGCCCCGGCATCCAGGAAGTTCATCGCCGGGCTGCCGATGAAGCCCGCCACGAAGCGGTTGTCGGGATCGTTGTAGAGGTCCATGGGCGCCCCCACCTGCTCCACCCGGCCCGCGCGCAGCACGACGATCTTGTGGGCCAGCGTCATCGCCTCGACCTGATCATGGGTCACATAGATCATCGTCGCGCCCAGCTCGCGGTGCAGGCGCGCGATCTCGATCCGGGTGGCCACCCGCAGGGCGGCGTCGAGGTTGGACAGAGGCTCGTCGAACAGGAACAGCTTGGGGCGGCGCACGATGGCGCGGCCGATGGCCACCCGCTGACGCTGCCCGCCTGACAGATCGGCGGGGCGGCGGTCCAGCAGCGCCGTCAGGGACAGCATGTCGGCGGCGCGATCGGTCGAGGCCAGCACCTCGGCCTTGGGCGTGCCTGCCTGCCGCAGCGCCAGCCCCATGTTGTCCCGCACGCTCAGATGCGGGTAGAGCGCATAGGACTGGAAGACCATCGCGATCTCGCGCCGCGCCGGGGGCAGGTCGGTCACCTGCCGACCCCCGATGGCGATCTGCCCCGAGGTGACATCCTCCAGCCCCGCGATCATCCGGAGCAGCGTCGATTTCCCACAGCCCGAGGGGCCCACGAAGACGCAGAACTCGCCCGGCGCCACGGCCAGGTCGATGCCGTCGATCACCTGCGTGCGGCCGAACTTCTTGGTGACCTGGGTCAGGGTCAGGGCGTCCATGGCATCCTCCGTCACAGGCGCACCGGCGTCAGGGTGACAGGCTGGCCGGATCGCACGCTCTCGTCCGCCGCCAGACAGACGGCCAGCGAAGCCACCGCATCGCCCATGTGCCGCGTCAGGTCCAGATCACCTCCGATGGCGCGGGCCACGAAACCCGCCTGCGCATCGCAGAGCTGCTGGTGGCCGGGCTCGTCCGTCATGTCCAGATCCTGCGTGCCGATGCCCGCGCGATGCACCCGCAGGCTGGCCGTGCGCGTATGCGTGTCGATGTCGTCCGAGCGCGCATCCTCGGCCATGCGGATCGAGACGGCGCCGCGCGGGCTGATCACGTCCTTCACGAAGAAGGCCGTGTCCGACATCATCGGCCCCCATCCGGCCTCGTACCAGCCGCAGGAGCCGTCGTCGAAGATCACTTGGAAATGCCCGTAATTGTACATGTCGGGCGCGATCTCGTCCGAGAGGCGCAGGCCCATGCCGCGCACCTCGACGGGCCGGGCATCGGTGATCTGGCACATCACGTCGACATAATGCACCCCGCAATCGACGATGGGCGGCGTGGTGCGCATCAGCGCCTTGTGCACCTCCCATGTGGGACCCGAGGATTGCTGGTTCAGGTTCAGCCGGAAGACATAGGGCCCGCCCAGGGCCCGCGCCTCGGCGATCAGCCGCTGCCAGCTGGGATGATGGCGCAGGATGTATCCCACGACCAGCTTGCGCTCGGTCTGGGCCGCGCAGTCCACCACCCGCCGGGCATCGTCGACCGAGGTCGCCAGCGGCTTTTCGACGAACACATGCGCCCCCGCCCGCATCGCCGCCACGGCCAGATCGGCATGGCTGTCCGAATAGGTCGCGATGCAGACCAGATCGGGGGCCAGCCGCACCAGCGCCTCGGCAAAGTCATGGCTGACCGGGTAACCCGCCAGCGCCTCGGGCAGATCCGGCGCGCTGCGGTTGACCAGCCCCACGATCTCAAACTCGGGGCTGTGGTGATAGGCCAGCGCGTGGCTGATCCCCATGTTCCCCAAGCCCACGACAAGCACCCTGATCATTTGACGGCTCCTGCGGTGATGCCCCGGATCAGCTGGCGCGAGAAAATCAGATACATGACCAGAACCGGCAGGATGGCAAGGCTCAGCGCCGCCAGCACCGCGTTCCAGTTGGTGACGAACTGCCCGATGAAGACCTGGCTGCCCAAGGTGATCGTCTTGGTCGCCTCCGACGGCGCCAGGATCAGCGGGAACCACAGGTCGTTCCAGATCGGGATCATGGTGAAGACCGCCACCGTCGCCATGGCGGGCCGCACCAAGGGCAGCACCAGCCGGAAGAAGATCGCATATTCCGACAGCCCGTCGATGCGCCCCGCATTCTTCAGATCGTCGGAAACGCCGCGCATGAACTCGGACAGGATGAACACCGCCAGCGGCAGCCCCTGCGCGGTATAGACCAGCACCAGCGCCGTCAGCGTGTTGACCAGCCCGCCCGCGACCATCATCTGCAGGATCACCACCGTGCCAAGCCGGATCGGGATCATGATCCCAAGCGCCAGATACAGCCCCATCAGGCTGTTGCCCCAGAACCGGTATTCCGACAGCGCGAAGGCCGCCATCGCCCCGAACAGCAGCACAAGCGCCAGGCTTGCCACCGTCACGATCATCGAGTTCTGGAAATACAGCAGGAAATCGCCCTGCCGCAGCACCGTGTGATAGCCGACCAGATCGAAGGTCTCGGCCGTGGGCAGGGCCAGCGGATCGGCAAAGATCGCCCGGCGCGACTTGACGCTGTTGATGACGATCACGAAGACCGGAAACAGCGCGATCAGCACATAGGCGATCAGCACCGCATGGGCGGCGATGCTGCGGGCCATGGACCGGCGGGCGACGCTCATGCCCCGCCCCTCAGAACTGATAGCGGCGCAGCCGCCGCTGGATGCCGAACAGATAGACGCAGACGCCAGCCAAGATGATCGCGAACATCGCCGTGGCGATCGCCGCCCCCATATGCGGATCGCCCAGCTGCAGCTGGAACCCGAAGAAGGTCCGATAGAGGAACGTCCCCAGGATGTCGGTCGAGAAATCCGGCCCCGCCAAGGCCCCCTGGCTCACATAGATCAGGTCGAAGGCGTTGAAATTGCCGACGAAGGTCAGGATGCTGATGATCCCGATCGCGGGCAGGATCAGCGGCAGCTTGATCTTCCGGAACTGCGACCAGCCGGTGATGCCGTCGATCTCGGCCGCCTCGATCACCTCGTCGGGGATCGACAGCAGCGCCGCATAGATCAGCATCATCGGGATCCCCACGAACTGCCAGACCGAGATCAGCGCCAGCGTCGTCAGCGCATATTCCTCGCGCCCCAGCCAGGGCGCGAACAGCGACCGCAGCCCGATGCCGTCCAGCATCCCCGGCGCGATCCCCCAGAGCGGCGACAGGATCAGCTTCCAGACGAAGCCCACGATCACGAAGCTGAGGATCGTCGGCACGAAGATCGCCGTGCGATAGAAGGCCGCCATCCGCAGCCGGGGCGCCGACAGCAGCGCGGCCAGCGCCACCCCCACCGGGTTCTGCACCAGCATGTGGATCAGGAAGAACCAGGCATTGTTGCCAAGCGCGTTCCAGAACGCCCCCGACCAGCGCGGATCGCCGAAGAGCGTCGCAAAGTTCGCCAGCCCCACGAACACACGCCCCTCCTCGCCGCGCGCGAACAGCGACAGGTTCAGCGTGCCCAGCAATGGCACGATCATGATCGCCGTATAGACCAGCACGGCAGGCGCCAGAAACACCCCGATATGCCAGCGCCTTGCCCGCCGCCCTGCCATGGCCAAGCCCCTTCTTCTTTGCAAAAATACCCCGCAGGGGGTCCGGGGGGCGCGCAGCCCCCCGGCCTCCGCCGGCCGTCAGGGCCGGCCGACCGCCTCTCCCGCAGCCCTCACTGCTGCGGTTCGTACCAGGATGCCAGCCCCTCCTGCAGCCTTGCCGCCGCATCCTCGGGCGTCTCTGTCCCGGCCAGCACGTTGGCGCTGGCGTTCCAGGTCTCGTTCTCCAGGTTCGGGGTGCCGCGCGACAGGATCTGATAGGTCGACCGGATGGTCGGCTCGCAACTCTCGCGCCAGCCCACGAATTCCTGCGCCAGCGGATCCTCCATCTCGACCGGCGCCGAGTTGAGCGAGAAGAACCCCGGCAGCGCATTGGCATAGAGCGTGGCGAATTCGGCCGATCCGACCCATTCGAGGAAGGTCCGCGCCGCATCCGCATTGGGGGAGGCCGCGTTCAGGCCCAGGGCGATGTCGGTATGGTCGCTGATATAGCAGGTGCCGCCCTCGGCCATGACCGGGGGCGGAAAGGCCCCCATCTCGAAGGCGCCGTCGATCTGCGGGGTGAAGACGCCGATCTCCCAGCTGCCGGCGGGATAGATGGCGGCGCGGCCGAGCGTGAACAGGTTCTGGCTGTCGGGATAGGTCTGCGCCTCGAACCCCTCGCCCAGATAGGCGCCCCACCGGGCCAGATGGCGGAAGGGCTCGACCCAGCCCTCGTCGGTCAGCGACTGCTCGCCCGCGATCAGCGCGCGGCGGCCCTCCTCGCCCTTCCAGAAGGTAGGGCCGATGTTCTGGTAGCCCATCGTCGCCGCCTCCCACTGGTCGGCGCTGCCCATGGCCATGGGGATGTAGGTGCCGTCCTCCTGGATGGCGTCCAGCAGGGTGTAGAATTCGTCCATCGTGGCGGGCGGCTCCAGCCCCAGCTCGTCGAAGGCGGTGCGGTTGTACATGAAGCCGTGGATGACCGAGGCCAGCGGCACGCAGAAGGTCGAGGCGCCGTCATCGGTCTGCCAGGCCGACTTCGCCACGTCCGAGAAATTCTCCATCGCCGCCAGATCGGTCAGGTCGGCCAGCTTGTCGGAATTGAACAGCTCCAGCGAGGCGTCGAAGGGGCGGCAGGTGATCAGGTCGCCCGCCGATCCCGCATCCAGCTTGGAGTTCAGGATGGCGTTGTATTCGGCGGGCGCGGTGGGCGCGAAGACCACGCCGATGCCGGGGTTTGCGGCCTCGAAGGCAGGAATGATCGTGTCCTGCCAGATCTGCAGATCGTCGTTGCGCCAGCTTTCGATGGTCAGCGTCACGTCCTGAGCCGCGGCTGCGCTTCCCAGACTTGCGCCGGCAAGGACCGTGCTGGCCAGCAGCGCCAGGCGAAGGGTTCGGGTCATGGTGGTCTCCCTGTGATCGGGCCTCTGACGGGCCGCTGTCGGATCGCGGCACCGGATCGGCCCCGGTCCCCCCGGGCGCGTGTGTCCCCAAGCCCTTCGCCCGACTCCGCGTCGCTTGGGGGTGATCATGACAAAACGCCGCATCCTGTAAACCCCTCTCGTCGCAGCGGATGAACCGCCGGTTTCGGCTTCCCGGGCCCGCCGGGCTTCGCTAGGGTCCGGGGCCAAGAGGTGCGCGATGACGGTCTTTCTGGGAATCGATGGCGGCGGGACCGGATGCCGGGCAGCACTGAGCGATGCCCAGGGCCGCCTGCTGGGCCAGGGCCAGGGCGGCGCCGCCAATATCAACACCGATATCGAGGGCGCGGCGGCCAGCATCCGCGCCGCCACCGCCGAAGCCATCGGCGACAGCGGCGTCGATCCGCAGGCGCTGATCGCGGTGCTGGGGCTGGCGGGCGGCGCGATGCAGGGCGCGGTGCGGCGGTTGCGCGGGCTCTTGCCCTTCGCGCGCATCCGCATCGTCAATGACGGGATCACGGCGGCGCGCGGCGCGCTCGGGAACCGCGACGGGGTGCTGGCGGCGATGGGCACGGGATCGGTCTTCGTGCGCCAGCGCGCGGGCGAGGTCCTCCAGGTCGGCGGGCGCGGCTTCCTGATGGGCGATCAGGGCAGCGGTGCGGTGCTGGGGCGCAGCCTACTGGCGCAGGCGATGCGGGCGGGCGACGGGCTGGCGCCGATGACGCCGCTGCTGCAGGCCATGCTGGACCGGCATGGCGGGATCGAGGGGATCATCGAGTTCGGCAACCGCGCCCGCCCCGCCGATTTTGCCCGGCTGGCACCCGAGATGCTGCAGGGCGACCCGGCCGCCGAGGCGATCCTGCAGGACGCCGCCCGCGACATCCTGCAGATCCTGACCGTGCTGCAGGACAGCCAGCCCCTGCCCGTGGTCTTCACCGGCGGCCTCGGCCCCCATTACGCCGCCCGGCTGGCCGACGCGCTGCCCGTCCAGCCGCCGCGCGGCACCGCGCTGGACGGCGCGCTGGCCATGGCCCGGGACCTGGAGGTCCTGCCCGATGCCTAGGCGGGATGCCCGGCCTTTCGGCGGCGGCGGAACGCCCCATCTCCGCTTGACCCCCTGCCCACCGTCCTCAACCCGCCCCGACAGGAGATCCCCATGACCAGCCACATGGCCCGCGAGGTGGCCGAGATCCCGCAGGCCGCCGCCCGATTCCTCGACCGTGCCCGGCCCGCGCTGGCAGACACCGCCCGGGCGCTGCGCGACCGCGATCCCGCCGTGCTGGCGACGGTGGCGCGCGGATCCTCGGACCATGCCGCGACCTATCTGAAATACGCGGTCGAGCTGCAGGCGGGCCTGCCCGTGGCCTCGATCGGGCCGTCCATCGCCTCGGTCTATCGCCGGCCTTTGCGGCTGGCGGGCGGGGCCTGCATCGGCATCTCGCAATCGGGGCAAAGCCCCGACATCGTGGACCTGATGGCGGCGGCGGTCGCCGGGGGCGCGCTGTCGGTGGCGATCACCAACCATCCCGACAGTCCCCTGGCGCAGGCCGCCACCCATTGCCTGCCGCTGGAGGCGGGCGAGGAACGCTCGGTCGCGGCCACGAAGACCTTCGTGAACTCGGTCGTCGCGGGGCTGGCGCTGCTGGCCGAATGGCAGGACGACGCCCCGCTGCGCGCCGCGCTGGAGGCCCTGCCCGAGGCCTTGGCGCAGGCCGTGGCGCTGGACTGGCAGCCGCTGTCGGACCGGCTGCAGGACGCGTCACATGCCTTCGTGCTGGGGCGCGGCCCCGCCATCGCCATCGCCGCCGAGGCCGCGCTGAAGCTGAAGGAGACCTGCGGCCTGCATGCCGAGGCCTACAGCGCCGCCGAGGTGCTGCACGGCCCCGCCGCCATCGTGCAGGCGCGCTTTCCGGTGCTGGTGCTGGGGGTCGAGGATGCGGCCCTGCCCCATGTCCGCGACACCACCGCCCGGCTGGCCGCGCAGGGCGCCGATGTCTTCGTGACCGGCACCGACGCACCCGGCGCCACCCGCCTGCCCCATGTGGCAGCCCTGCATCCGCTGGTCGCGCCGCTGGTGCTGATCGCCACCCATTACGCCTGCGTCGAGGGGCTGGCCCGGCGACGCGGCTTCGATCCCGACACGCCGCCGCATCTGCGCAAGGTGACGGAGACGCTGTGATGCGCCATGTCCTGACCGGCGCCCGCATCTTCGACGGCACCCGCCTGCTGGCGGATCATGCGCTGGTCATCGAGGACGGGCGCATCACGGGCCTGCCGCCGTCGGCCGAGGCCCCGCCCGCGACACGGCGGGTGGCGGGAATCCTGGCGCCGGGCTTCGTCGATCTGCAGGTGAATGGCGGGGCCGGGCTGATGGTCGGGGGCGACACCGATCCCGACGCGCTGCGCCGGATCTGCGCCGCGCATCGGGCGCTTGGCTGTGCGGGCATCCTGCCCACGCTGATCACCGACAGGGCCGAGGTCACCGCCCGCGTCATCGCCGCCGGCGTCAAAGCCGCGCAAGCTGGCGTGCCGGGCTTTCTGGGCCTGCATCTGGAGGGGCCGCATCTGGACCCGCGCCGCGCGGGCGCCCATGATCCGGCCCTGATCCGCCGGATGGAGGGTGCCGATCTGGCCCGCCTGATCGCGGCGGCCCGCGCCCTGCCGGTGCTGATGGTGACGCTGGCGCCCGAGGCCGCCACCCCCGCACAGATCGCCGCCCTGACGCAGGCGGGCGTCATCGTCAGCCTGGGGCACAGCGATTGCAGCTTCGATGCCGCCCGCGCGTCCTTTGCCGCCGGCGCGCAGGCCGCCACGCATCTCTTCAACGCCATGAGCCAGATGGGCCATCGCGCGCCGGGGCTGGTGGGGGCGGTGCTGTCCGGCCAGGCCTTCGCGGGGCTGATCGCGGACGGCATCCATGTCCATCCCGAGGCGCTGCGCATCGCCCTGGCCGCGCGGCCCGAAGGGCTGTTCCTGGTCAGCGACTGCATGGCCTTCGCAGGCACCGACCGGACCCGGATGACCCTGCAGGGCCGCGTGGTGCAACGCGAGGGCGGGCGCCTGACCCTGCCCGACGGCACGCTGGCCGGGGCCGACCTGCGGCTGGACCGGGCGCTGCGCCTGCTGGTCAACGACCTTGGCGTTCCGGTGGCGCGCGCCCTGGCGATGGCCACGCGGGTGCCGGCAGCGCTGGCGCGGATCGGAGATCGCGTGGGCGCGCTGGAAGCGGGGCGGGCGGCCGAGGTCATCCTGCTCTCTGACGACCTGACGCTGGCGGGCGTCTGGCAGGACGGCGACCTGCATCCCGTGCCGCCCGAGGGGCCGCCGGCGGAACGCATCCCCGCCCCCGCGCCTTGATCCGGGCCACGCCCCGACACGGAGACCCACCATGCCGCCTGTGACCCCCGATCAGCGCTACATCGTCGTGCGGGGGCGGCTCTGGCGTGCAGCCAATCCGCATCTGGACGAGGCGCAGCGCGCGGATCTGGTCCAGCAGCTGATGCAGGCCCGCCGCGCGGTCAAGACCGCCCGCGCCGCCTCGGACCCGGATGCCGAGGATGCCGCCCACCGCGCCGTCGACCGCGCCAAGATCGCCTTGGGCGAGCGCGGCCCGGTCTGGTGGCAGGACGGCGCGCCGGACCTGAACCGGACCATGGCGCGCAATTCCCCCTATGCGGACTGGTTCGCGGATCTGCCGCCCGAGGACGCGGACTAGGCCCCCGTCACCCTTCGCAGCGTTCCGCCGACCACAGGCGCAGCGGTCCCTGATCCTCGGGCAAAGCATGGCAGGTGCCGTGGGCACAAAGCTGCCAGCCGGCGCCCGTCGCGCCCGAGGCCGCCAGCACCACCTGCCGCTGCGGCGGCACCTGCGGGGCATAGTGCCAGACGCCGTCTTGCAGGCGGGCGTCGGGCGGCGGCTCCATCCCGGCGCCTGCGCCGGTGATGCGGGCCTCGACCGGGGTCAGGCCCGCATCCGTGATCTGCCAGCGCTCCCACCAGCCGGTGCGGGCGACCGAATGGGTCCAGTCCAGCGTGAAGCGGTCCGTGGCCAGCGACAGCGCGAAGGCCCCCGCCGCCACGCACAGCATCAGGCCACCGCCCGGCTGCGGCGGGTGCGCATCCAGTGCACGATCAGGAACACCGCCGTCAGCGCAAAACCGGCCTCATCCGTCCACGGCATCGCCAGGATCAGCGAGACCCCCGCCGCGAAGGCCAGCAACCGCTCGATCAGATTGGTGCGGTCCCACAGATAGCCCACGACCGCGATCCCCCACATGCCGACGCCCATCACCGTCTTCAGCAGGATATACGCGACCTCGACAGGATAGCCCCAGGCCTCGGCGATGGGGCCGCCGTCTTGCAGCATCAGGGACGGGGTATAGACCGCCATGAAGGGGATGATGAACCCCGCCGCCGCCAGCCGGATCGCCTGCATCGAGATCTTCAGCCCCGAGGATTTGGCGATGGGCGCCGCCGCAAAGCAGGCCAGCGCCACGGGCGGCGTCAGGTCGGCCATGATGCCGAAGTAGAAGACGAACATGTGGCTGACCAGCAGCGGCACGCCCAACTCCAGCAGCGCCGGGCCCGCCAGCGACGAGGTGATGATGTAGTTGGGGATCGTGGGGATGCCCATGCCCAGCACCAGGCAGGTCAGCATGGTCAGGACCAGCGACAGGAACAGGTTGTTCTCGCCGATGGCGATGATCGCGCCGATGAAGGTCGAGGCGATGCCCGTCAGGGTCAGCGTGCCGATCACGATGCCGACGATGGCGCAGGCCATGCCCACGGGCAGAGCGTTGCGCGCCCCTTGGGCCAGCGCGTCGCGGACGATGCCGATGGTCGGGCGCGCGCCTTTGAAGATCGCGCAGGCGACCAGCAGGCCGGCGATGACGATGGCCAGCAGATCGACCCCGTATTCCACGAAGGAGGCCGAGGCCACGCCGAGCGCCACCCAGAAGACGATGCGGAAGACCATCGGCCCGATCATCGCGGCCAGCGGCGCCCCCAGGATCAGCACCGTGACCAGCGCCAGCCCCATCGTGCCCGCGAAGATCGGCGTGTAGCCCGCGAAGAGCAGATAGACGAGTGCCGCCAGCGGCAGGATAAGTGGCCATTGCTCGCGCACGGCCTGCCAGGGATTGGGCAGGCTGGCCTTGGGCAGGCCCTTCAGGTCGTCGCGCCCGGCCTGCAGCCAGACCATCCAGAAGACGACGCCGAAATACAGCACCGCCGGGATGATCGCCGCTTGCACGACCGCCGCATAGGGGACGTTCAGCGTCTCGGCCATGATGAAGGCCACCGCGCCCATCACCGGCGGCATGATCTGCCCGCCCATCGAGGCCGTGGCCTCCACCCCGCCCGCGAAGGACGCCCGGAAGCCCGACTTCTTCATCATGGGAATGGTGAACTGGCCCGAGGCCACCACATTGGCCACCCCCGACCCCGAGATCGTGCCCATCAGCGCCGAGGACAGCACCGCCACCTGTGCAGGCCCGCCGCGCACGCCGCCGACCATGCCAAGGGCGAAATCGTTGAACAGGTTCAGCATGCCCGCGCGTTCCAGGAAGGCGGCGAAGACCACGAAGATGAAGATATAGGCAGAGCTGACATAGATCGGGCTGCCATAGATGCCCTCGGTGCCATAGGCGAAATGCTCGACGATCTGCTCGTAGCCATAGCCGCGATGGATGAAGGGCGCGGGCAGGTGCTGCCCGAAGAAGCAATAGGCCAGGAAGATCCCCGCGATCACCGCCAGCGGCCAGCCCATCAGGCGCCGCGCCCCTTCGAAGACCAGCAGGACCAGCACGGTGCCCATGATCAGGTCCATCTGGGTCAGGAACCCGGTGCGCCGGATCAGGTCGGCATATTCGATCCACTGATAGAGGCCGGTGAAGAAGCCCAGACCCCCGAGCGCCCAGAAGAACGCCTGCCCGCCCTTGGTCTTGGCGACCAGGTTGCCGACCAGCACGAAGCCCACCAGCAGCAGGAAGCCCACATGCATGGCCCGCACGATCTGGCTGGGCAGCGTGCCATAGGCGGCGGCCCACAGCTGGAACAGCGAGAAGGCGACGGCCAGCCAGAAGGCCACGCGGCCGGTCCAGCCCTCGCCGAAGCCGGGGGGCAGGCCCTCGCTGACCTCGATCTCGGGCTCGTGCCCAGGGCCGGAGCCATGACCGGGGCGGGGGGTTTCGGGGATCGACGAGGCAGGGCGGGGCGACCCGCCGGAAACGGGGGATGCGGACATGGCACTCTCCTGGAAGGGGGCGGATCTGGACGGGGCGGGCCCTGAGGACGGCAGGCCCGCGCGCGACGGCGCGTGGGCCGGGATCGCTTACTCGATCAGGCCGATCTCGCGGTAGTACCGCTCGGCGCCCGGATGCAGCGGGATCGAGATCCCTTCCAGCGCGGTCTCGGGGCTGATGCCTTCGGCGGCCCCGTGCGAGGACCGCATGCGGTCCACGTTGTCGAACATCAGCTTGGTCATCTGATAGGCGGTCTCCTCGGACACGCCCTCGTGGCTGATCAGCATGTTGCCGATGGCCGCGGTCGGGATGTCCTCGTCGATGCCGGCATAGGTGCCCGCCGGGATCATCGCGGGCGCAAAGGGGGCGCCGATGGCGGTCACGGTCTCCTCGGGGATCGACACGATGGTGATGTCGTGGGTCGCCGACAGATCCTGGATGAAGGCCACGCCCAGACCCGAGGATTGCAGCGTCGCCTCCAGCTGTCGGTTCTTGATCAGCTCGGCCGATTCCGCATAGGGCAGGTATTCCACCTTGGCCAGATCGTCATAGCTCATGCCCGCGGCCGCAAAGATCGCCCGCGCGTTCAACTCGGTTCCCGAGGCGGGGGCGCCCACGGACAGGGTCTTGCCGCGCAGATCCTCCAGCGTCGAGACGCCCGCCGCCGCATCCGCGACGATCTGGATGTAGTTGGGATAGATCGCGGCGATGGCGCGCAATTCGGTCAGGGGGCGCGGGAAACCGGCCTCCTCGTTGCCGTCCCATGCGGCCTGCACGCTGTCGCCAAGCGCGAAGGCGATCTCGCCCCGGCCCTGCGCCAGAAGGTTCAGGTTCTCGACCGAGGCCTTGGTGGCCTGGACCTGCGTGCGCGAGCCCTCGATCCCCTCGGCATAGATTTCCGACAGCGCGACGCCCAGGGGGTAGTAGACGCCCGAGGTGCCCCCGGTCAGCACGTTGATGAAGTCCTGCGCCTGCGCCTGCGGCGCCGAGACCATCAGGCCCCCCAGGGCGATGGCGGGAACGGTGGCGGCGATACGATGGAACATGCGGTTTCCTCCCATGATGTTCTGGCAGGCAGAGTAGCAAGATTGCGCCCGCGAGACAGGGGCGGAGTCACGAAAAGGCGAGCCTACGGGTGTGGGGGCATAACACCTTGGCGTTGCGCCTGAAAACCGGCTGCCGCCCGCTTCAGCACGGGCAACGTTCCGCTCCCTTGCGCCGCAGCCGGGCGAAAGATCGCCCGATCAGTCGGCGCGCAGGCCGTGCCGTGCGATCTTTTCGTTCAGCGTCCGGCGCGGGATGCCCAGGGCGTCGGCGGCTCGGGTCGAGGAGCCGCCCGCCGCCTCCAGCGCCTCGGCGATGATCTGCGCCTCGATCTGCGCCATCCGCTCGGGCAGGGCCCGGGCCTCGCCCAAAGGCGCGGGACCGGCGGGCAAGGCCAGCACCGTGCGTTCGGCATGGGCGCGCAGCTCGGCCAGATTGCCGGGCCAGGACCGGGCGGCCAGACGGTCCAGATCGGCGGGGCGCAGATCGGGCAGCGGCAGGCCCAAGCGCGCGGCGGCGGCCTCGGCCATCGCGGTGAACAGGGTGGGGATATCCTCGGCCCGGTCGCGCAGGGGCGGCACCTGCAGCGCGCCCGGTGACAGGCGGTGGAACAGATCGGCGCGCAGCCGTCCCTGCACCACCAGCGCCGCGGGATCGCCCTCGATGGCGGCGATCAGGCGCAGATCGACGGGGCGGGCGACCTGCGCGCCGATCCGCTCGACCGCGCCCGCCTGCAGCACGCGCATCAGCCGCGCCTGCCCGGCCAGCGACAGCGCCTGCAGGTCTGCCAGGTACAGCGTGCCACCCTGCGCCTGTTCCAGCCGGCCCGCCCGCGCCCCCGACAGGCCGGGCAGCGCGCCGCGCTCGTGGCCCAGCAGATCTGCCTCCAGCGCGCCCTCGGACAGGCCCGCCGCCTGCAGCACCACGAAGGAGCGGCGGGCGCGGCGGCCCAGATCATGCAGGCAGCGCGCCACCTCGAAGCGCCCCGAGCCCGGCTCTCCGACCAGCATCAGGTCCAGCGGCAGGTCGGCCAGATGGCCCACCATCCGGCGCAGATGGTTCAGGGCGGGGCTGTGGCCGGGCAGCCGCGCCTCCAGCCGTGCCGCCGACAGAGGCGAGGCGCGACGGATCCGGGCCTCGCGCCGCGTCCGGCGCAGCGCGACGGCGCGGTCCAGCACCTCGACCAGATGTTCGGCGCGATAGGGCTTTTCCAGGAAATCATGCGCCCCGGTGCGCATCGCGGCCACCGCCACCGGCACATCGGCATGGCCCGAGAGCAGGATCACCGGCAGGTCGGGATCCTGATCCCGCAAACCGTCCAGCACCTCCTGCCCCGACAGGCCCGGCATCCGCAGGTCGGTCACCACGCAGTCGCAGGCCTCGGCCCGGATGCCCGCCAGCGCCTCGGCGGGGTCGGTGAAGGTCGCCACCTCGAAGCCCGAGGCCTCCAGCCAGTCCGCCGCCGCCGCGCAGAGCGGCGCCTCGTCGTCGATGAAGGCGATCCGGCCGCGCATCCGTCCTCAGCCCGCCAGCCGGTCGGCAGCGCCCGGGGCGGCGGCGGGATGTGCGGCATCGCGATACAGCGGTAGGTCCACCACCGTCACCGTGCCCCCGCCCGGGCGCGGGTGGAAGGCCAGCGTGCCGCCGATCTGGTCCAGGATGCCGCGCGTGATCGACAGGCCCAGCCCCAGCCCCTCGCCGGTGACGCGGGTGGTGAAGAAGGGCTCTTCGATGCGGTCCTGCAGCGCCGGGTCGATCCCCGCCCCGCGATCCAGGATGGTCAGCCGCAGCCCGCCCGGCGCGGGCTCCAGCGTCACGCGCACCGGTGCGCGGGCGCCCGCGCCGGCGGCGGCCTCGGCGGCGTTCAGGATCAGGTTGACGGCCACCTGTTCCAGCCGCACGGCCTGGCCGCTGACAGGGGGCAAATCCGGTGGCAGGGTCAGGGCCAGCCGCTGGCCCAGATCGCGCAGGCGCGGGGCCAGCACCTCGGCCCCGGCGGTCAGGACGCGGGCCATGTCCACGGGCTCGGGCGGGTCGGCGCGCTGACGGGCGCCGAAGGATTTCAGGTTGCGCACCATCTTCTGCATCCGCATCAGCAAGGCCCGCGCCGCCGCCAGGCTGGCCACCGCCCGTGCCTCGCGGCCCGCGCCCAAGTGCAGCTCGGCCGCCGCCAGCGTGCTGTCCAGCGCCGACAGGGGCTGGCTGACCTCGTGGACGATGGTCGTGGACATGCGGCCCAGCACCGCCAGCTTGGCGGCATGAACCAGGCTTTCATGCGCCTCGCGCAGCTCGTCCTGGGCGCGGCGGCGCTGGTCGATCTCATGGGCCAGGGCCTCGGTCCGCTCGGCCACGCGCCGCTCCAGCTCGGCATTCTGGTTCAGGCGCACGCGGATCAGCTGGCGCCGCTGCCGCCACCCCACCGCCAAAGCCGAGACCAGCAGCCCCGACAGCCCGGCCAGCAGCGCCAGCAGCTGCGCCTGCCGTTCGACCGGGGCCAGCGGCTCGGCGGCCAGGATGCGCCAGCCGTCGGGTTCCAACGGCACCTCGGCCAGCCGCAGGCCGGTCAGCGCGGCGCGCAGGGGGGCGGCGGCGGGGACGGCCTGCCCGGCATAGCGCTGTTCCCGCGCCAGCTGCCGGGCGGTGGCGTCGTCCAGCGGGTCCAGCGGGCGGAACAGCCAGTCGGGCTGGCCCGCCAGGAACACCACCCCCGCCGCGTCGGCCAGCGCCACCGACTGGTCCGCGCTGGCCCAGGTGGCCTGCAGCCCGGACATGTCGACCTTGGCCACCGCCACGCCCAGAGGCGCCTCGGCGGGCCCGATGCGCGAGGCCAGGAAATAGCCCGGGATGCCGGTCGTGACCCCGACCGCGTAATAGCGCGCCGCCCCCCGCGCCAGCGCCTGCCGGAAATACGGGCGGAAGGCATAGTCCTGGCCCACGAAGCTGCCCGGCTCGCCCGCGTTGCTGGCGGCCAGCGCACGGCCCTGCGGGTCCAGCACATAGATCTGATCGACGCCCGACAGCGCCCGCGTGGCCCGCAGATAGGCATTGGCGGCGCTGCGGTCGTCGCCCGGGCGGTCCAGCAGCGACAGGATGCGCGCATCCTGCCCGATCAGCGCGGGCAGATAGCGATAGCGCTCGATCTGGGCGGTGACGGCGTGGCGGGTCAGGGTCAGGCGGTTCTGCAACATGTCGTCCAGCCGCGCCATCCCGGCCTGCCGCGCGCCGTCCAGCACCAAGAGCGCCAGCGCCGCCATCGCCGCGACGAGGGCGGCGAGGCGCAGAAGATGGCGGGGGCGCGGGCCTGTCATGGCGCGCATCGTGGCAGGTTTCCCGCCGAAGGAAAGCCCCTCCGGCGGGCGGGGGTCACCGGGTCAGGGCGACCTCGCTCAGCAGCGGGCGTCCCCCGAAATGCGCATCCAGATTGTCGACCATCAGCGCCGACATCGCCTCGCGCGATTCCACCGTGGCCGAGCCCAGATGCGGCGACAGGGTCACATTGGCCATCGCGGCAAAGCGCGGGTCGGCCTCGGGCTCTTGCGCGAAGACGTCCAGCGCCGCCGCCCCGAGTGTGCCGTCCTGCAGCGCGGTGATCAGCGCCTCCTCGTCCACCACCGATCCGCGCGCGACGTTGACCAGCAGCCCCTCGGGGCCGAGCGCCGCGATGACCGGGGCCGAGATCAGGTGCCGCGTGCCCTCGCCGCCCGCGACGATGACGATCAGGATGTCGGAGGCGCGGGCCAGATCGACCAGGTCGGCGTAATAGACGGCGTCCACCTGCCGTTCGCTGCGGTTCCAGTAGGCGACCTGCACCCCGAAGGCGCCCGCCATTTCGGCGATGCGCTGGCCGATCGTGCCCATGCCGACGATGCCCAGGGTGCGGCCGCGCAGGCCCCGGCGCAGGGGAAACTCGCCCTGCCGCGCCCAGTCCCCGCTGCGGACCCAGGCATCGGCCTCGACCAGGCGGCGCCAGCCGGCGGCGGCGAGCAGCATCGCCATGTCGGCGACCTCCTGCGCCAGCGCGGGCGAGGCATTGGTCAGCCGGATGCCACGCCGCGCCAGCGCGTCGACGTCGAAGGCGTCGTAACCGGCCGAGGAGCAACTGACGATCTCCAGCGCCGGCAGGCGGTCCAGCAGCGCGTCGTCGATGACCTTGTGGCCATGGGTGACGATGGCCCGGCAGGCCGCGCCGTGGCGGTCCAGAAAGGCGTCGCGGTCCTCCGCCTCGTCCAGCCGCAGCAGGTCGTAATCGCGCGCCAGCCGTTCCATGGCCGAGGGGCGGGCGGGGGCCAGCATCAGGACGGGGGGCTTCATGCGCGCACCGTCGGGGCGGCAAGCGGGCGCCGTGCGGCAGCCGGGCGGGGAAAGGTCATGGGTCGGTCCTTCTTGGGGCAGATGTCGGACCAGCATCGGAAAACGACCGGACGGGCGCAAGGGCCCCTGTCGCCAAGGCCCCCCGGCCCACCTATGCGCGTGCGTCGCGCAGGGGGGCCGGGTCGGCGGGCTGCGTCAGCCCGCGCCTTGCAGGATCAGGATGATCACGGCCATCGCGCCGAAGGCGAGGATGCCAAGCGCGGTGACGTCCTGCACCCGCGCCATGACCTGCGCCCGGGGCGTGGGACGATAGGGCGCGACCGCGATCGGCTCGACCCCCAGGGCCTTGCGGACCTGCGCCGGGGTGCGCAGCACCGGCCGGGCCAGTTCCAGCGCGAAGCCTGCCGCCAGCGCCATGGCGACCGCCATCGCCGCCCCCAGCACCGCCACCCGCCGGCGCCCCGAGCTGAGCGGATGTTCCGGGATCGTGGCGCGCTCCAGCACGACCATCCGCTCGCCGTAATTGCCCGAGGCGAGGCGCTGTTCCAGCTGCGCCGCCGCCAGCCGTTCGGCCAGCGCCGCGCGCGGCAGGTCCAGCGCATTGATGCGGCGCTGGTAATCGGCCAGTTCCAGCGCGATGTCGGGCATGGCCGCGATGGCCGCCTCGATCTCGGGCAGGCGGCGGTCGATCCGGGCGCGCTCGGCGCTCAGCGTGGCCTCCTGCTCGCGGATCAGCTCGACCTGGCGGCTGAGGCTTTGCGGCAGCGCCTGTTCGGTGCCGTCGCGCAGCATCTCGATCTGGCGGGTCAGGCGCAGCACCTCGGGATGCTCGGCCGGCAGGGTGCGGCGGGCCTGGGCAAGATCGACCTCGAGGTTGCGCAGCTGCTGGGACAGCGAGGCCGGGGGCGTGTCGCCGGGCGTGCCCACCTCCAGCGCCAGCCGCTCGCGCTCCAGCGATTGCAGGGTCAGCAGCAGCGCGCTGCGCTGGTCCTGCAGCCGGGACCGCTCGGCCGTCAGGCTGTCCAGGTTTTCGGGCAGGCGGTCGGGATTGAGGCTGCGGAAGGCCGAGAGCTGCGCCTCGACATCGTCCACGGCGGCGGTGGCCTGCTGCTCGTCGACCTCCAGCGTGGCGATCAGCTCGTTCAGGCGACGGGCCTGGCCCGCCTGGTTGCCGCTCATGATCTGGTCGGCCATGTCATTGGCCAGATTGGCCGCATCGTCCGGGCGGGCGGTCCGCACCGTGATCATCATGGCCGAGATCTCGCGCTCGGCCCCCGGCACGCCGCCGACGGCGGGCACGAAGTCGATCCGCGCGTCCTGACGGAACTGGGCGATGCGCTCGTCATCGCTCAGCTCGGGCGCGTCGTCGAACAGGTCGTAGCGCCGGATCATGTCCAGCACGTTGTCGCGCGCCATCAGCCGCTGCTCGATCAGCCGCAGCCGGTTGGCCGTGTCGGGTTCCGCCTGCACGGTGGCGGCGGGGGCGCCCGACAGCAGCGTGGGCTGGATCTGGATGACGGTGACGGCCTCGTAGGCACGGGGCAGCGACATCGCATGGGCCATGGCCAGATAGATGCCGACCGCCGCGACGAAGGCCATCAGAGGGCCGCGCCGGCGCAGCATGCCGGTGAATTCCTTCACTCCGACGATGGGTCCCATGTCACACTTCTCCGTCGTGCAGGAAAAGCCCCAGGATGGGGCGGGTCTCGCCGATCAGGCGTTCGCAGCGGCGCAGGTCAGCGCCGGTATCGATGCGGCCGTCGATGGCCAGCAGAACGGTCTGCGCCAGCGGCAGCCCGGCCAGGCCCGCATCGCCGGTCAGCAGGGCCGGCAGGTGCAGGATGGCCACATCGGGGTCCAGCGAGGCCAGACGCTGCGCCAGTTCGGCCTGGAACAGGTCGGACATCAGCATCGTCGCCGCATCGGAGGCCGGGGCCGAGATGGTCAGCAGCGCCAGCCGGTCGTTCAGGGCATGGCCCTGCCAGGCCATCAGCGGCGCGGCGGGGGGCACCGAGGCCCCCAGAAGTTTCAGGATCGGCTGCCGGGCGATGTCCAGATCGACCAGCACGACTCGGCGTTCGGGGCGCCGCGCCTCGGACAATGCCAGGTTGAGTGCCGTCAGCGGCGCGGCGCCCGAGGCACCCTGGGCCTGGGTCACGCCGATCCGCGTCCAGCCGAGCGCGCTGGTCCCCGCCAGGATCCGCGTGCGCAGAAGATCGTAACCCTCCGCGCGATCGGGATTTTTTTCATCAGCGATGACCGCGCGCAGCCCCGCCCTCTGCGGCAGAGCCAAAGGCAGCAAACCCGCCCATGCTCTTGGCCGCCCGTCGTGATAGCCGCTGACGGCACCGTCCATACGCAACTCTTTTCTCTCGCCCAATGACCGAATCATATCGTAATGCTAGCCCGATAGCACAAAGAAGATCGAAATGTCCTCACCTTCCGAACCTGTCCTCTCGGGCAGTATTGTCGCCGCAATCGTCATCGGACGCAACGAAGGCGCCCGGTTGCGCGCCTGTCTGGCCGCTTTGTCTGCTCAAATAGCCCGAATCGTCTATGTCGATTCGGGCTCGACCGATGGCAGCCCGGCCTTTGCCCAGGAAATGGGCGCCACGCTGGTGGCGCTGGACATGACGCAGCCCTTCACCGCCGCCCGCGCCCGCAACGCCGGGTTGCAGGCGCTGGCCGGGGAGGCGCCGGAATTCGTGCAGTTCCTGGACGGGGATTGCGTGCTGCAGCCCGGCTGGCTGCCTGCCGCGCGGGCAGAAATGCAGGCCGATCCGGCCTTGGGCGCGGTCGCCGGGCGCCGGCGCGAGATGCATCCCGAACGCTCGATCTATAACCGTCTCTGCGATGCGGAATGGAACACGCCGGTGGGCCCGGCCCGGGCGGTGGGGGGTGACATGCTGGTCCGCCATGCGGCGATTTCCGGGATCGGCGGCTTCGATCCGACCCTGATCGCCGGAGAGGAGCCCGAGATGTGCGTGCGCCTGCGCGCCGCCGGCTGGACCATCCGCCGTCTGGCGGTCGAGATGACGCTTCACGATGCCGACATGACCCGCTTCGGGCAATGGTGGCGCCGCACCCGCCGCGCGGGCCATGCCTTTGCCGAGGGCGCCGCCCTGCACGGCGCCCCGCCCGAACGCCACTGGCGGGCCGAGACCCGCCGCGCGCTGATCTGGGGGGCGGCGCTGCCGGGGCTGGCCGTGCTGGGCGCGCTGCTGGTCCATCCGGCCCTGCTGGCCCTGCTGCTGGCCTATCCCGCGCAGATCCTGCGCCTGACGCCCCGCATGGGGGCCGCCCGCGCGGCCTTCACCGTGTTGGGCAAGATCCCCGAAGCCCTCGGCGCCCTCGGCTTCTATGCCAACCGGCTGATGAACCGCCGCGCCAGCCTGATCGAGTACAAATGACCCCGACCCGTCTCAGCGTGATCCTGCCCGCCCATCAGGAACAGGACCATCTGCCCGCCTGCCTCAAGGCCCTGGCCCGCCAGACCGGCATCGACGGGCTGGCCCGCGAGGTGATCGTGGTCGCCAATGGCTGCACCGATGCCACCGCCGACCGGGCGCGGGCCGAAGAGGCGGCCCTGACCGCCGCCGGCTGGCGGGTCTCGGTGATCGAGACGCCGTCGGGCGGCAAGATCGGCGCGCTCAATCTGGGCGACGAGGCCGCCTCGGGCGATCTGCGCCTGTATCTGGACGCCGATGTGGTCGTGGGCCAGGGGATGATCGCGGCGCTGGTCGCGGCGCTGGACGGGCCCGGCGCGCGCTATGCGGGCGCGCAGCTGGTCGTTCCGCGCCCGGAAAGCGCCGTCTCGGCGGCCTATGCGCGGTTCTGGCAGCGGTTGCCCTTCGTGGCCGAGGGGGTGACCGGGGCGGGCCTCTTCGCCGTCAACGCCGAAGGCCGTGCCCGGTGGGGCGACTTTCCGCAGGTCATCTCGGATGACGGCTTCGCGCGGCTGAACTTTGCCCCCTCGGAGCGCTGGCGGGTCGAGGTGCCCTATCACTGGCCGATCAGCGAGGGGCTGGCCACGCTGATTCGCGTGCGGCGCCGGCAGGATGCCGGAACGGCGGAACTGGCGCGGCTATATCCCGATCTGGCCGGCCATGCCTCGGGCGACCGTCCCTCGGGGCGCCGGGCCCTGCGCATGGGACTGGCAGATCCGGCCGGATTTGCCGCCTATGCCGTCGTCAGCCTGGCGGTCCGGCTGCGCCGTCCTTCACATCATTGGGAACGGGCCAGATAGACAATTGGCCTGCACGCGTCCCAGGGTTGTAATTGACTCATTACCCGGCATTTAAAACAATTCTGAATTGCAATTCAGCCGGGTTCCGCCGAATTGCGGTTTACCCTGCGACATTTCACACCCCTTTTTAGACAGGTTGTCTCAGTTCAGGTCGGCCAATAGATCGGATGCACAGACAAAATGCCGGTTATTTGGGTGGAGACCGGCAAAATTTCCTTAGAAATCTACTCAGTGTAATCGTATCTAGTGGTCGGAGTTAATTATGCTGTTCGATAATGACAGGCTGAATGTCGGGCACGCGAAATTCGTGTATGACATGCCGGCTTCCGAGCCGCAAAGCCTGTACACCAGCGGCGGCAAGCGGTTTCTGGACACGCTGCTGGTTCTGATCGCGGTGCCGATCATCCTTCCCATCATGATCGTCGTCGCGGCAGTGGTCATGCTGGATGGCGGCTCGCCCATCTACAGCCAGATGCGCCTCGGACGCGGCTGGAAGAAATTCCGCCTGTTCAAGTTCCGCACCATGCGCCCCGATGGCGATGCCATCCTTGCGGCGCATCTGGCCGCCGATCCCGGCGCCCGGGCCGAATGGGACATGAACCAGAAGCTGCGCAACGATCCCCGCATCACCCGGGTCGGGCGCTTTCTGCGCAAGACCTCGCTGGACGAGTTGCCGCAGCTGATCAACGTCCTGCTGGGCTCGATGAGCCTGGTCGGGCCCCGCCCGATGATGCTGGAGCAGCGCGTGCTCTATCCCGGCACCTATTACGCCGCGCACCGTCCCGGCCTGACCGGGCTGTGGCAGATCTCGGCCCGCAGCGGTTCGACCTTCGCCGCCCGCGCGCTGTATGACGAACGCTATTACCGCGAGCTGAGCCTGCGCCTGGATCTTTCCACGATCTTCCGCACCTTTGCGGTCGTCGCCCGCTGCACCGGCTGCTAAGCGGCGGAGGGACCTTTCAGGCGAGGCGTGACCATGCGGCAACAGCTTTCCGCGACATTGCCCGACGCGCAGGCCGACAGGGCCCTGCGCGTCGGCTATGTCGTGAACACCTATCCCCGCCCCTCGCAGACCTTCATCCGGCGCGAGATCCTGGCGCTGGAGGCGCAGGGCATCCCCGTCGCGCGCTTCGCCATGCGCCGCGACGGCGATCCCGTCACCTCGGTCGAGGATCGCGCCGAACAGGACCAGACCCGCTATGTGCTGGACAGCGGCGCCGCGCGGCTGGCTTTGGCGCTGGCGGGCGCGGTGCTGCGCCACCCCTCGGCCCTGCGCGCCGCCTTGCGGGCGGGCAAGTGGGGCGGCCCGGGGCGCGGGCGGCTGCGGCAGCTGATCTATCTGGCCGAGGCCGCGATCCTGGCCCGCCAGTGCCGCGATGAACACCTGACCCATCTGCACGCGCATTTCGGCACGAACTCGACCGATGTGGTGCGCTATGTGCGCCTGCTGGACGGGCCCGGCTACAGCTTCACCACCCACGGCCCCGAGGAATTCGACGCGCCCCAGGCCCTGTCCCTGGGGGACAAGCTGCGCGAGGCGCGCTTTGCGGTGGCCGTCAGCGCCTTCGGGCGCAGCCAGCTGTCCCGGTGGGCGCCGTTCGACCGGTGGGACCGGCTGAAGGTCGTGCATTGCGGGATCGACCCCGCTGCCTTCCCGGACCCCCTGCCCCTGCCGCCCGGCCCCTCGCCGGACCATCCCCTGCGGCTGGTCTGCGTCGGTCGCTTTGCCGAGCAGAAGGGCCAGATGCTGCTGATCGAGGCGATGGCCCGCACCACCGCCCCCGTGCATCTGACGCTGGTGGGCGACGGCCCGCTGGCCCCGGCCCTGCGCGCGGCCATCGCGGATGCTGGCCTGACCGACCGCGTGGCCCTGCCCGGATGGGCGGACGAGGCCGGGGTGCGCGCCGCGCTGGCGCAGGCCCATGCGATGGTCCTGCCCAGCTTTGCCGAAGGCCTGCCCGTCGCACTGATGGAGGCGATGGCCGCCGCCCGTCCCGCCATCGCCACGATCATCGCGGGCATCCCCGAGCTGATGGTCGACGGCCAGACCGGCTGGCTGGTCCCGGCGGGCGATGCCGAGGCGCTGGCCCGCGCGCTGGATCGGGCGGCAACGACCGATCCCGAACAGCTACGCCAGATGGGCCTCGCCGCCCGCGCCCGCGCCCTGTCGCGCCATGACATCCATGCCGAGGCGGCCAAGCTGGCGGCCCTGTTCCGCGCCCACCAGCAGGACTGAGGCGAACATCGCGCCCGCCCGGGCCCACCGGCCCGACAGCGCGACCCCCCCGACCCGCAGGTGAAACCGCTCCGGCGTCAGCGTCAGGGGGACGTCGCGCGGCTCCAGCCACAGGCCCGTCAGCGGAAACTGCGCCTTGAACGCAGCCTCCTTGAGGCTGAAGACCAACGTGGCCGACAGGGCCGGGGGCAGCAGCCCGCCATCGTCATCGCCCGGCGCGCGGACCAGCGCGGCCATGTCCTCGGGCATCGGGGCGGCGATCTCCAGATCCAGCCCGATTCCGGTCCATGCATCGCGGCGCGCGGCCACCGCCGCCGCCCAGCCCCCCGCATGGCTGATCGACCCCACCGCACCCTCGGGCCAGAGCGGCGCACGATCGAGGCCGGTGGGCAGGCTGCAGGGCGCCAGCCCCGCCTGCTGCAGGGCGTCGCGGGCGGCGGCGCGCCCGGCGGCAAATTCCTGCAGCCTTGCGGGGATGGCGCGGGCCATCCCTTCGGCCTCGCCCGGCCAAAGCGGCGGGGCGGGGGCATCGATCCGGCGCAGCGCCGCGCCCACACTGTCAGGCAGCAGGGCGTGCAGCGCAGCGGGTATCACTGACCGGGGCCTTGCGGCCTCATCCGCGCCCGCAGCGCCCGCCGGGCCGCCATCAGGTCGGTCGCCGCCGCCGGGGCGGGCGCATCCGCCACTGCGGGGGTCGGGGTCGGCGCAGGCGCTGCGGCGGGCGCCGCCGCCTGCCGCGTGCCTGCCAGATGCGCGGCCAGATTGCCCATCACCGGAAAGCGGAAGATGTCGGTGATCGAGCTGCGCGCCACCCCCAGCTCGTCCCGGATCGCCCGGTGAAGCTGCACCGCCAGCAGCGAATGGCCGCCCAGATCAAAGAAATTGTCGCCGGGCTGCACGGCCGGCAGGCCCAGGATCCGCGCCATCAGCTGTCCGATCCGGTCCTGCAGATCCGCCGCATCGCCAGCAACCGCCGGGGCCGGGGCCACCGGGGCCGCCCCGTTCGGGCGCGGCGCCACGGGCGCAGGCGCCGGCGCCACCACGGTCGCGGGCACCGGGCGCGGCGCGGGCGGCGGAGCGGCACTGGCCAGCGCCTTGCGGTCGATCTTGGCATTGGGCGTCAGCGGCATGGCGGGCAGGACATGGATACGCAGCGGCACCATGAAATCGGGCAGATCGCGCGACAGCGCCCGGCGCAGATCGGCCGGGTCCAGATCCGCCGCCCCGGTGACGAAGCCGATCAGCTGGCGTTCGCCCGACCCCTGGGCCTGCGCCACCACCGCGACCTCGGCGATGCCGGGCAGGCGAGCCAGCCGCGCCTCGATCTCGCCCAGCTCGATCCGGTAGCCGCGCAGCTTGACCTGCTGGTCCACCCGGCCTAGGAACCGCAGCCGTCCCGCGCTGTCGCGCCGGCACAGATCGCCGGTGCGGTAGAGCCGCCCCTCGGGCGTCTCGGGGAAGGCCGCCGCCGTCTGCGCGTCGCGCTTCCAGTAGCCGCGCGTGACGCCCGCGCCGCCGATCCACAGCTCTCCGGCGACGCCGTCGCCCACCGGATCGCCCTGGGGATCGCGCAGGTGCAGGCTGGTGGCGGCGATGGGATCGCCCAGCCAGACCTGATCGCCCGCATGACCCAGATCGGCGGTGGCCGACCAGATTGTGGTTTCCGTGGGCCCGTACATGTTCATGATCCGCGCCGGGCTGGCGGCGCGCAAATCGGCCAGCAGGCCGGGGCTCAGCGCCTCGCCCCCCAGGCAGATCAGCTGCAGCTGCGACAGCGCCGCGCGCGAGGCCGGATCCTCCAGCAGCAGCCGCGCCATGGAGGGCGTGGCCTGCAGATGGGTGACCTTGTGGCGCGCGATCTGGGCCGCGATGCCGTAATCGCCCTCGGTCGCCGGGTTCACGCGGTCATGCAGGCGGGCCAGATAGTCCAGCCCCGTCAGCACCTGCGCGGGCGCGATGCCATAGTCGATCAGGCAGGCGATCTCGGTCACGCCGATGGCCTTCAGCTCGGCCACGCGCGCCGCCGCCTCGTCCACGGTGCCGAAGAGGCCGCTGTCGTTGAAATAGCGCTGGAAGGCGAAGTCGAGGATCCCCTCCATCTCGCCCTCGTCCAGCGTGGACAGGTCGATCGCCATGGGGTCGCTGACGCCCGCCGGGCGCTTGAAGGCCGGGAAGGCCCAGGCATATTGCTTGACCAGCGCGGCAGCGGCGCGAAGGTAGTCCTTCATCGGCTCGCGCGCGACCTCCATCGACTGTTCGCGCGTGTCGGCCAGATAGCTGTGCAGCATCAGGGTGACGGTGAAATCCGCCGGATCGTGCCCCGCCTCGCGCAGGGCCGCATGGTATTCGGGGATGCGCGCGGCGATATCCGCCACGCTCTGGCCCAGAAGATGGGTCAGCACGTTCGCGCCGATCCGCCCCGCCTCCTGCCAGGTCGCGGGATTGCCCGCCGTGGTGACCCAGATCGGCAGCTCCTTCGACACCGGGCGCGGCTGGCTGACCACCGCGAAGGGGGTGCCGTCGGCGCGGGGGAATTCCACCGCCTCGCCGCGCCACAGCCGGCGCAGCTGGTCGATCACGGTCAGCATCGCGGGCTTGTTGGCGGGGGGCGTGTTCTCGGGCCGCAGCACGAAATCGTCCGGCTGCCAGCCCGAGGCGATGGCCAGCCCCGCCCGCCCGTTGGTCAGGTTGTCGATCACCGCCCATTCCTCGGCGATGCGGGCGGGATGGTGCAGCGGCGCCACGCAGGAGCCCGCGCGCACGGCGATGTTCTTCGTCACCGCCGCGACTGCCGCCCCGGTGACCGCCGGGTTCGGATAGGGGCCGCCGAAGGCGTGGAAGTGGCGCTCGGGCGTCCAGACGGCTGCAAAGCCGTGGCGGTCGGCGAATTTCGCGCCCTCCAGCAGCAGCTCGTATTTGCGCGGGCCGGCGCCGTCATCGTTGCCCCAGTAGAAGAGCGACATCTGCATGCCGGCGCGCGGGCCCTCGCCCGCATCCCCGCCCAGCAGGTCGCCCGCGATGACGACCTTCCAGCCGCGCGTGAGGGTCCAGAAGATCTCCAGCACGGAAATGTCAAAGGACAGGCTGGTCACCGCCAGCCAAGTGCCGGGTTCGGGCGATTGCAGCGCGGTGTCCATGCCGGCGAAGAAGTTGATCGCGTTGCGCTGTTCGACCATCACCCCCTTGGGCGTGCCGGTCGAGCCCGAGGTATAGATCAGATAGGCCAGATCGGCACCACCCGAGGGCGTCGGATCGGTGCCCGCGCCGGTCGCGTCCAGCGTCAGCACGCGCGCCTTGTGCGGCGGCAGGCTGTCGGCGATGCGCGGATCGGCCAGCACCACCTGCGCGCCGCTGTCGGCGATGTAATGTTCCAGCCGCTCGGCGGGATAATCCGGGTCCAGGGGCACATAGGCGCCCCCGGCCTTGAGGATCGCCAGCGCGCCGGTGACCAGCCCCAGCCCGCGCGGGGCGTAAAGCCCCACCGGCTGGTCGGGACCGACGCCCATCGCCGCCAGCTGCCGGGCCAGCGCGGTCGCGCGGCGGTCCAGCTCGGCATAGCTCAGCGTCTCGCCGCGAAAGACCAGCGCGGGGGCGTCGGGGGTGGCCGCGACCTGGGCTGCGAAGGCTGCCGCGATGGTGGCGGGCGCGTCGCCCGCGGTCGCGTCATTGGTGGCCACGGTCGCCGCACGGCCGTCGCGCAGGGTCGGCGCCTTGGCCAGCGGCAGGGCCGGATCGGCGGCGGCCAGCGTCTCGGTCAGGTCCGAGATGGCCTGCCATGCAGCTTGCGGCAGACGGGCGCGGTCCCACCAGACGCGGATCTCGGCCTGCGCGCTGTCGGGCAAATCGAGGCAGATCGCCGCGCCTTCGGGCGCATCGGCAGGGTCGCGGGCCACGACCAGTCCCGGCGTGCCGGGACGGCCCAATTCCGGCGCCCGGGCGATCAGGTCGGCCAGGATCGGGCCGCGCGCGGACAGGGCCGCCAGATCGCGGGACAGCGTTTCGGCCAGCGCCGCCAAGGTCTGGTCGTCGGCATCGACGGCCAGCGGGCGGAAGCCGTGCATGTGATCGCGCACCCCCTCCGGCAGGGACGGCGACAACCCGATGTCGAAGGCGGTCGAGCCGGTCATCCGCACCAGCGCGCCGACGAGGGCGGCCAGCACCCGGCCCGCCTCCTGCGCCTGCGGCAGGACCAGGCGCGCCGCCTGCCAGTCGGGGGCGGCATCCGAGGCGGTCAGTTCGGGCAGGACCAAGGGCGCCAGCCGGGCCATGCGCGCGCGCCAGAAGGGTTCGTCACGGGCGGCGCGGCGGATGGCGGCGTCCAGATCGGGCGCGGCAGCGCTCACCGGCAGGCGGTCGCCCTGCGACAGCCCATGCGGGCGGGGCTGGCCGTCCATTCCGGTCAGGCCGGACAGGGCGATGGTCCGCCCGTCGCCGCAGGCCACCAGCAGCTCGTCGGCGCCGGCGCGCAGGACAGTGCCGGGCGCGGCGGGGGCATCGGGGCGCGGCGCGGGATCGGCCTGACCCACCAGCAGCAGCCCCTGGGGCAGCGCCACGCGCGGGCGCAGCATCGGGTTCCAGTAGGGGCCATGGTCCAGGGCCCGGACCAGCTGCGCGATCGCGTCCGCCCCTTGCGCGAAATCCAGCATCGCCGCGCCCGATGGCCGGTCGATGCGCATGTGGCGGCGGTCGGGCGCATGGGGCTGGGGCGTGCCCGCATCCTCGCCGCGCTCCAGCATCGCCGCCAGATCGGGCAGGCTGCGCAGGGCGGCCTCCCAGCAGCGGGCGTTCAGGGTCAGCGCGGTCTCGCCCGGGGCGATCTCGACGGGCACGCGCAGCAGCACCGGCCCCTCGTCCACGCCGCCGCCGATGCGGTGCCAGGTGATGGCATGGGCGGACGCGCCCTCGAGCAGCGCCCAGATCGGCGCGTTCAGCCCGGCGCGCTCGGGCAGCGGCCCGTCATGAAAGTTCACCGCGCCGCGCCGGGCCAGCGCCAGCACCTCGGGCGGGATCACCGTCAGATGCGCCACCGACAGCAGATAGTCGCAGGGCGCCACCGGCCCCACGGGCAGATCCTGCGCCCGCGCGGCCTCGGCCAGCGCCGGGTCCTCGACGGTGAAAGACACCACGCGGTGGCCGCGCGCGGTCAGAAGGCGGGCCGCCTCGAGCGTCAGCGAGGCATTGCCGATCAGCGCGATATCAAGCTGGGTCAAGGTCATTCTCCGGTCGGAAGATCTGTCTGGGCCGCGAGGGGGCCAGCGCGTGGCGGATCAGCGCACGGCCCTGGCCATGCGGAAAATTGGGATCGGGGCGGCCCATGAGGCCGCGCAGGCGGCGGATGGCAAGCCCCGTCAGATGCGCCGCCAATGTCAGGACGGCATAGGCCCGCCCGTGGTTCTGGCGGTAATACTGCTCACGCGAGGCGAACCAGTAGTCGGGCGGCAGGGTCCAGCCGCGCATCCCCGTGCTGACCGAGCCGATATGGACGACATGGACATCGGGCAGGTAATGCGTGGGCCAGCCCGCCCGCGCCGCGCGCAGGCAGAGGTCGGTTTCCTCGTAATAGAGGAAGAACGCCTCGTCGAAGCCGCCGACCTCGGCCAGCACCTCGGCGCGGATCATCAGCGCGGCGCCCGCCACCCAATCGACCGGCCCGGCCTGCTGCGGCATGGGCAGGGTCACGACCGCGCCGCGCAGCAGCTTGGACAGCGGGCCGGTGCGGGCACTGTCCTCCAGCTCGCCGGCGGCGGTGGGGAAGCGGAAATGGGTGGTGTGGTGGTTGCCATGCTCGCCCACCACGCGGCAGCCCAGCAGACCCACGCGCGGATGGGCCTGCAGGTAATCGCGCATCGCCCCGATCGTGTCGGGGGCGAGGAAGGCGTCGGAATTCACCACCAGCACGAAATCGGCGGGATGGTGCGGGGGCACCCGCAGCGCCGCGTTGTTGCCCGCGCCGAAACCGCCGTTCCGGCCCGATTGCAGCACCCGCAGGCGGTCGCCCTCGGTCCAGCCCTGCGCCTGCGCGTGATCCGTCATCGCCTCAAAGCTGCCATCGCCGGAATCGTTGTCGACCAGCGTGATTGTGCCGGGGATGCCCTCCATCGCCGTCACCGCCGCCTCGGCGGCGCGCAGCGTCATGGGCGCGCTGCGCCAGTTGAGGATGACCACATGGACCGACCCGCCGTTCCGGATCACATCGTTCACGTCCACGTCGCTCACTCCGCAGCCCTCTGCATCAGCGCGGGCAGAGCGGCGCGGTCGGCCGCGGCCAGCTCGTCGCGCATCCGGGCGGACAGGACCCGCACGCAGGGCTCCAGCACCATGCTGTCGTGATCGCCGGGCACCTCGGTCACCGTCAGGTCGGGCATCCAGGGGGACCACAGGTTGTCCTCGAACACGTATTCCCGCGCGGCGCTGACATGCATCCCGTTCGAGACCTTGAAGCGCCGGTCCAGCCGGGGCCGGTACAGCGTCACCGGGCCGTGCCAGGGCTCCATCCGGAACCGCGGCAAGGCCGACAGGAAGGCCGCATGGATGGCGGCGTTGTGAAAGCCCGTGGCCTCGGCGTCGCCCGAGGGGCGGCGCTGCGCGCGGCGATGGGCCAGCTTGTCGCGCAGCCAGCGGGCGGCAAAGCCCGCGCCCTCCTCGCGGATTTCGGCGGCGCGGATCATCAGTCGGTCGCGGCGCGACAGGGTGGGACGCATCGGCACCGGCGTGTCCAGAAGGATCAGCCGCG
The DNA here is from genome assembly GCF_005048225.1 of Paracoccus gahaiensis. Taxonomy (GTDB): domain Bacteria; phylum Pseudomonadota; class Alphaproteobacteria; order Rhodobacterales; family Rhodobacteraceae; genus Paracoccus; species Paracoccus gahaiensis. The sequence goes on along the minus strand of NZ_SUNI01000006.1, from coordinate 106,111 downwards.
CCGTCGCCTCGCCCGCCTCGGCGGCCTGGCGCGCGATCTCCAGCGCGGTCAGCCCGCCGCCCGAGAAGCCCGCGATCAGATAGGGGCCCTCGGGCTGGATCTGGCGGATCTCGGCCAGGCAGCTGGTAGCGGCCTCGGCCAGGGTGCCATGGGGGGCTGCATCGCCGAACAGCCCCTGCGCCTGCAGGCCCCAGACCGGGCGGTCGGGCGACAGGCGCTGCGCCAGGGATCGCAGGTTCAGCACGTTGCCGAACATGCCCGCGACGATGAACAGGGGCCGTCCGCCGCCGGCGGCGCCCTGGCTCATCGAGATGAGATGCGTGAAGCCCTGCGCCGCCGGGGCGGTCGTGGCCACGGCACCCGCCGGGGCGTCGGGACGCACCCCGATGCGGCCCTCGATCAGCGTGGCCAGCGCGGCCACGTTCGGCGCCTCGAAAAGCGTGGCCAGCGGCAGGTCCAGACCGTAGGCCTTGCGGATCATCGAGAACAGCCGCACCGCGATCAGCGAATGCCCCCCCAGATCGAAGAAGCCGTCCTCGACCCCCACCTGCTGCACGCCCAGCAGCTCGCGGAAGAACCCGGCCAGGCTGCGCTCCAGATCGCTGCGCGGCTCGACATAATCGTGGTCCATCTCGGGACGTTCGAAGGCGGTGGCGGCCCCGGTCTCGCGGGCGCGGCTGGCGCGCGTTTCCTGCGCGATCAGCTGCGGCAGGTCCATGCTGGAGATGGCGACCTGCCCCAGCCCCGACCGCAGCGCGCGATCCAGCAGCAGCGGCCCCTGACCCGGCGGAATGCCCTGCGAGACCATGCGCGCCAGCCGGTCCTGCCCCGGCATGTGGCCGGGATGGGACACGGGGCGCGACCCGGCCTGCTGCACGGTCAGCAGCATAGCGGGCGCGCCTTCCAGGCGGCGCAGGGTCAGCCCCTCGATCCGGACCCGCACATTGCCCTGCGGATCGGCCAGCGTCACGTCGAAGCTGGCATAGCCGTCCGAGGCATGGCTGAGCCGCACATGGCTGAGGATCTCGGCGGGCAGCGGCGCATGGACCGCCAGCGCGCGATAGGACAGCGGCACCCACAGCTGGGCGCGGTCATAGCCCTCGATCAGCGACATGGCCCATCCGGTGGCGATGTCCATCAGCGCCGGATGCAGGATATAGCCCTGGTCCAGATCGGCCTGCCCGTCGCGCGACAGGCGCAGCTCGGCCAGCCCCTCGGAGGTCGCGGGCGACAGCCAGGTGGCGCGCAGCACCCGCCAGCGGGGACCGAAGGCCAGCTGGCCCTCCTGCGCCGATTCCAGCGCATGCCCGGTGGGGGCCTGATCGACGGTCATCGCGGCGCGCAGCGCGTCGGCATCCAGCGCCGGGCCGGGCCGGTCGGCGGCATCGATCCGCGCCTCGGCCACGGGAACCGGGCCTGCGCCGAAATCGGCTTCCAGCAGGAAGGCGGTGCTGCCCTCGTCGGGGGTCAGCGTCACGGTGATGTCGCGCGTCTCGCCCGGACCCACGATCAGCGGGTGCAGGAAGGTCAGGTCGTTCAGCGCCCATGCGCCCCCCGCCCGTCCGGTGGCCTGCAGGGCCTGGGCGGCCAGTTCGATCATGCCGGTGCCGGGCAACAGCGCCACGCCGTCGCGGGTGCGGTGTTCGGCGATGATCCAGTCATCCGAGGACAGCCGGCCGGTCAGACGCTCGACCCCGCCCTGCTCGGTGCGGGCCGACAGCAGGGGCTGGGACACCGGCACCGGCGCCGCGACATCGCGGCGCCCCGTCAGCGCCTCGGCAGCCATGCCGACATCCGCCCAGATCCCCCAGTTCACGGCGGTGACCTGCCCGAAGGCGGGGGGCTGCATTGCGGCCACCGCGTTCAGGTATTCGTTGGCGGCCACGTAATCGACCTGCCCGGTCGCCGCGATCTCGGTCGAGGTCGACGCGAACAGCACGGTCCGGCGCGGCGGCGCCTTGGCAAAGACCAGCGCCAGATTGCGGGTGCCATGGACCTTGGGGGCCAGCACGTCCTCGATCTCGGCGCTGGACTTGACCTGCATGGGGGCGTCGGCCACCAGCCCCGCCGCATGGATCAGGTCGGTGATCGGACCCAGCTGCTCGCGCAGGCGGGCCACGGCCTGCGTCAGGGCAGATGCATCGGTCACGTCGGCGGCGTCCAGCGCCAGCCGCGCGCCCGAGGCGCGGAGCGCGCGCAGGGCGGTCATCTGCTGGGCCAGCCGGTGGTCGGGATCGGCGGCGATGCGCGCGTCCCATTCGGCCTCGGGCGGCAGGGGGCGGCGCGACAGCAGCGCCACGGCGGCGCCCTGAGCGGCCACATGCCGGGCCAGCGTCAGGGCGATGCCGCCCAGGCCCCCGGTGATCAGCACCACGTCGCCCGGCCCGAAGGCGGGCACGTCCCCCTCGGGCAGGGGGGCGGGCACCAGATGGCGCGCCAGCCGGCGCCCGTCGCGCCAGGCGGTGCGGGCGGGCGGCGCGGGATCCATCAGGTCCTCGACCAGGCGCGGCGCCAGCGCCGCCATGTCGGATTGCGCGGCCAGATCGATGCTGCGCGCCGACAGCCAAGGAAATTCGCGCATCCCCACGGCCAGAGGGCCCAACACCATCGCCTTTTCAGGATTGCGCACGGATTCGGTGCCGGTGCGCTGCGCATCGGCGGTGATGGCGACCAGATCGACCGGCTGCCCTGCCCCTTCGCCCGCCAGCGCGCGGATCAGGTGCAGCATCGTGTTGAAGCCCTGCTCCAGATGCCGGTGGAAGGGGCTGAAGCCCGCCCGCGCGCCCGCCCGGCTGGCATCGGGCACCAGCCAGAAGCTGACGATGCGCTGCGGCAGCCGGTTCTGCGCCACCAGCGCGGCGATCAGCAACTCGAAATCCGAGGCGCCGTTCTCGGGCGCCAGGATGAAGTCGTCCGCGCCGGGCTGCGCGAAGCAGTCGCCGGGGCGCAGGGTGACGACCTCGTGCCCGGCGCGGCGCAGTTGCGCGATGACCGCATCGGCCAGCCCGCTGTCATCGGCCAGCACCAGCCAGCGCGCGGTGTCGCCCTGCGGCGCGCCCTTGGCGTCCAGCTCCACATCGGGGGCCGACAGGCGCCAGGCGGGGCGCCAGGCCCAGCCCTCGGTCTCGGGCAGGCGCAGCGGCGCGGTGTCGTTCGCGGCGCTCGAGGCCTCGGCGGTGGCGGGTTCGATGAAATAGCGCCGGCTCTGGAAGGCATAGCCGGGCAGCGGCACGCGCTGCCGCCCCTCGCCCCAGATCGGCGACCAGTCCAGAGGCAGCCCCACGGCCCAGAGCCGCGCGAAGCCCATCAGGAAGAAGGCGTCGTCGTCGATCTTCTGCTCGGGATGGCGCAGGCTGCTGATGACGCGGTCGGGGGCGGCGCCATTGGCCTGGGCCAGCGCCGACATGGCGCGGCCCGGCCCGACCTCCAGGAAGACCCGGTCGGGATCGGCGCGCAGCGTGGTCAGGCAGCCGCGGAAATCGACCGAATGGCGCAGGTGCTCCACCCAATAGCGCGGATCGGTCGCCTGCGCGTCGGTCATCCAGTCGCCGGTACGGTTGGACAGCAGCGGGATTTGCGGCGCCGACAGGGTGATGGAGCGCAGGAACGCCTCGAATTCCGGCAGGATCGGGTCCAGCATCCGCGAATGGGCGGCGATGTCGATGGCGATGCGCGCGCAGTCGATGCCGCGCGCCTCCAGCCGCGCCTGCAACGCCGCGATGCGGTCCTGCGGGCCCGAGACGACCGACAGGCCCGGCGCGTTGTCGGCGGCCAGATCCAGCCCCTCGCCCGCCTCGGCCAGCAGCTCCTCGACCGGCAGCGGCACGCTCAGCATGCCGCCCGGCGCCACCGTGTCGAACAGGCGCCCGCGCAGTTCGACCAGCGCGATGCAATCCTCGAAGCCGATGACCCCGGCCAGGCAGGCGGCGGTGTTCTCGCCCATGGAATGACCGGCCAGCGCCTTGGGGGCGGCGCCCCAGCTGATCCACAGCTGCGCCAGCGCATATTCCACGATCATGATCAGCGGCAGCTGGACCGAGGGGCGGTTCAGCGCCTGCGCGGCCTCGGCCTCGGCGCCCGGTTCGGGCAGCCACAGGGGGCGCGGATCGCGGCCCGTCAGGCGCTCCAGCACCGCAAGGCCCCGGTCCATCCAGTCGCGGAAGACGGGCTCGGTCTCATAGAGGCCGCGCGCCATGTGCACCGATTGTGCGCCGCCGCCGGGGAAGAGGAAGGCGAGCTTGGGCGTGCCCGCCGGGCGGTCATGGGTGAAGACGCGGCGCGGGTCGCCGCGCTCCAGCAGGTCTGCGGCCTCGGTCGCATCCGCCGCCACAAGCACGCGGCGCTTGTCGAAGGTCTTGCGGCCCTGCTGCAGGGTGAAGGCCACGTCGGCCAGATCGGTATCGGGATTGGCGCGCAGCCAGGCGGCGAGCGCCGCGGCATTGGCATCCAGCGCCGCCCGGCTGCGGCCCGAGACGACCAGCGGCTGCACCGGCCAGTCGGACTCTTCGGATGCGGCGCGTTCGGGCGCGGCCTCGAGCACGACATGCGCATTGGTGCCGCCCACGCCGAGCGAGTTCACCGCCGCCCGCGCCGGACGGCCCGGCGTCTCGGGCCAGGGCATCCGGTCGGCCACGACATGGAAGGGCGTGCCCTCGAAGTCGATGACCGGGTTCGGCGCCTCGAAGTTCAGGCTGGGGGGGATCTCGCGGTGATAGAGCGACAGGGCGACCTTGATCAGCCCCGCCGTGCCCGCCGCCGTGTCCAGATGCCCGATATTGGTCTTGACCGAGCCGAGGCCGGTGCGCCCGCCGCCCTGTCCCATGGAAAAGGCCTCCGTCAGCGCCGCGACCTCGATCGGGTCGCCAAGCCGGGTGCCGGTGCCGTGGCATTCGACATAGTCGATGGTCGCGGCATCGACGCCCGACAGCAGATGCGCCTCGGCGATGGCCGCCGCCTGCCCCTCGACCGAGGGCGCCAGATAGCCCGCCTTGGCCGAGCCGTCATTGTTGATCGCGCTGCCCTTGATGACCGCCCAGATGTGGTCGCCGTCGGCCAGCGCGTCCGACAGGCGCCGCAGCAGCACGACGGCGGCGCCGCTGCCGAAGACCGTGCCCTCGCTGCGATGGTCGAAGGCGCGGCAATGGCCGTCGGGCGACAGGATCTCGTTGGGCTTGTACAGATAGCCGCGCCCCTGCGGCAGCTCGATGGTCACGCCGCCCGCCAGCGCCGCGTCGCAATCGCCCGCGTTCAGCGCCTGGCAGGCCGCATGGACTGCCACCAGCGAGGTCGAGCAGGCGGTCTGCACCGACACGCTCGGGCCGCGCAGATCGAAGGTATAGCTGACGCGGGTGGACAGGAAATCCTTGTCGTTGCCGGTATGGCGCAGAAGGAACAGCCCGGTCTCCTCGACCAGATCGCGGTTCGAGCAGATGTTGACCGAGAAATAGCTGCCCATGCCGCAGCCGGCCCAGACCCCGACCGCGCCCAGATCGTCGGGCCGGTGGCCCGCATGTTCCAGCGCATGCCAGCAGGTTTCCAGGAACTTGCGGTGCTGGGGGTCCATCACCGCCGCGTCCTTGGGGCTGAAGCCGAAGAATTCGGCATCGAACTGATCGAACCCGTCCAGAAGCGAGGCGCGGGCGACATAATCGGGATGGCCGATTCGCGCCGGTGATTCGCCGGCGTCGCGCAGGTCGTCCGGGGTCAGGTCGCGGATCGATTCCACGCCCTCCCGCAGGTTGAGCCAATAGCGGTCGGGATCGCCCGCGCCGGGCAAATCAAGGCCGAAACCGACGATGGCGATATCTTGCGTGTTGGCTGGGATCCTGGACAAGATCGCCTCCCCTGACTGACAACTCATTATCCCCGGTACCGAGAGGCATCGGCAGACCAGGACATACCATGTGAACCTGCGACCAAAGCTTTACCAAACCCGCCAGTCCAATGCATGTTAATTTAAACGAAAGTGTATGGAAATAGGGTGCCTTTTCGCATAGGCGATGGCCCAGTGTGTGGGGGGTGGTCTTGGGTAATCCGTTGGCGCTGATGATGCTGGCTGCCTGGCCGGTCGTGGCAGCTGTCCTGTTCTCGCGGCTGGACCAGACGCGGGCCGTGATCTGGACCATGCTGGCAGGCTATCTGCTGCTGCCGCCGGCGGTGGTGGCGCTGAACGTGCCGCTGCTGCCGCAGATGAACAAATACGCGATCACCGGGCTGGCGGCGACCGTCGGCGTGCTGATGATGCGCCAGCAGTCGCCCCTGCCCTGGCAGCGCCCCGAGAGATGGGTCATCTTCCTGGTCGGCCTGACGCTGCTGACGCCGATGTTCACCATCATCACCAATCCCGAGCCGCTGATCGAGGGCGTGTCCTATCGCCCCGGCCTGACCGTCTTCGACTTCATCAACGGCACGCTGGCCGCCATGCTGGACCTGCTGCCCTTCCTTCTGGGCTACATGATCCTGTCATCGATCGCGGGCATCCGGGCCTGGATGACCGCGCTGACCCTGGCCGTGCTGGTTTATTCGCTGCCGATGCTGCTGGAGATCCGCCTCAGCCCGCAGCTGAACGTGTGGATCTATGGCTTCTTCGCCCATGATTTCAGCCAGTCGATCCGCTATGGCGGCTATCGCCCGATGGTGTTTCTGGAACACGGGTTGTGGGTGGCGCTGTTCGCCGTGATGGGCGTGCTGGCGACGACGGTCGCGCTGCGCGACGCGGAGGGCACCGCGCGGACGCGGCACTGGGCCGCGCTGATCTATCTGCTGGGGGTGCTGTTCCTGTGCAAGAGCGTCGCCTCGATGCTCTATGCGCTGACGATGGTGCCCTTGCTGCTGTTCATGCCGCCCATGTGGCATGTGCGGGTGGCGGCGGCGCTGGCGCTGGCGGCGCTGATGTATCCGCTGCTGCTGTGGCTGGGGCTGTTCCCGGTCACCTTCTTCGGCGAGACCGCGCTGGCGCTGGACGCCGAACGCGGCCGCTCGCTGATTTTCCGCTTCAACAACGAGCAGGTGCTGCTGGACCGCGCCAGCCTCAAGCCGCTGGCAGGCTGGGGCGGATGGGGCCGCAACCTGGAGGTGGACCCCAACTCGGGCGAATTCACCAGCGTCAGCGACGGGTACTGGATCGTCGTGATGACGATGAGCGGCGTGATGGGCTATGTGGGGATCTTCGGGCTCCTGTGCGGATCGGTGATCCGGATCTGGATGGCGGCGCGGCAGGGCGGGATCGACCGCTGGACGGCGGGGCTGGCGCTGATCATGGCGGCCAATCTGGTCGACCTGATCCCCAACGCCACCGTGACGCCGCTCAGCTGGCTCAGCGCCGGCGCGCTGGCCGGGCTGGCCGCCCGCGGCGCGACCGCGCCCGCGGCCTCGAAGGACACGCGGCTGATGCCCGCCGCGACGGGGCAGGCGCCCCTGCGGACCATCCTGCGATGAGTGCGCCGCTGGTCGACCGCGATTCGGGCTATCGCCCCGAGATCGACGGGCTGCGCGCCGTCGCGGTGGGCGGCGTGGTGCTGTATCACTTCGACCTGCCCGGGCTGACCGGCGGGTTCACCGGCGTCGACGTGTTCTTCGTGCTGTCGGGCTATCTGATCGGCGCGATCCTGTGGCGGGAATACACGGCCACCGGGCGGATCGACCCGGTCCGTTTCTTCCTGCGCCGCTTCCGCAGGCTGGCCCCCGCCTGGACGGTGGTGGCGCTGGCCGTGTTCGCCGCCGGCTATGCGATCCTGTTGCCCCATGACCTGCGCGAGCTGGGCAAGTCGCTGATCGCGGCCTCGCTGTTCATCGCCAATATCCAGTTCTGGCGGCAGGCGGGCTATTTCGACAGCAGCTCGGTCGAGAAGCCCCTGCTGCACATGTGGTCGCTGTCGCTGGAGGAGCAGTTCTACATCGTCCTGCCGCTGGTCCTGCTGATCTGCGCGCGCCGGCCCTGGCTGGCGGTGGTGATGCTGGGCGGCGGGGCGGCGCTGTCGCTGGCCCTGTCGATCGGGATGACCGCGCGCGATCAGGCGGCGGCCTTCTTCCTGTTCCCCTTCCGCGCATGGGAGCTGCTGTCCGGCGTCCTGCTGGCGATCTGGGCCCAGGCCCATCCGGGGCCGCGCCGGGGCTGGGTCGGATCGGCGGCCGGGCTGGCGCTGGTCGTGGGGGGCATGATCGTGATCCGGCCCGGCGCGGGCTTTCCCGGGGCCTGGGCGCTGATCCCGGTCCTGGGCACGCTGCTGCTGATCCGCCACGGGCAGGCCGCGAACCCGGTCAATCGGCTCTTGTCCTGGGGGCCGATGCGGGGGCTGGGGCTGATCTCGTATTCGCTGTACCTGTGGCACTGGCCGATCCGCAGCCTGTCGGATTTCGCGCTTGGCCCCGGGCGGGGGCTGGCGGGAAACATCATGCTGATCGCCCTGTCGGTCGGTCTGGCCTATGCCACCTGGCGGTGGGTCGAGCGGCCCACCCGCAACGCCGCCCGCCTGCCCGCCGGGCCGCTGCTGGCGGGGGTGGCGCTGTCCTCGGCCCTGTTGCTGGCCTTGGGCGCCTGGCCCTATTTGCGCGACGGCCTGCCCGGGCGCTGGCCCCCGGCGGTGCTGACCCATGCCCATGCGTCGCAAGATTTCCTCCAGGACTGGTCGCGCTGCCACACGCCCGATGCGGGCCCCTTCGCGGGCATCCAGATCTGCCCGATCGGCCCCGAGGGCCCGCCGCAGATGCTGGCCTGGGGCGACAGCCACCTGCGCGCGGTCAAGGAGGGTCTGGACCGCGCCGCCCGCGAGGCCGGCACGCCCGGCCTGCTGATCTGGCGCGCGGGCTGCCCGCCGATGTTCGGCATCGACAAGCGCGAGCTGGCCGCGACCCGCGTGCAGGATATCGCCTGCGGCCGCGCCAATGCCCGGATCGAGGCCGCCCTGCGCGCGCAACCCTTCCCCGATGTCCTGCTGGTCGGGCGCTGGAGCTATTACGCGACCGGCATGGGCATCGGCGCGGATGCCCATAACCGGATCGAGGTCAGCCCCGACTGGCCCACCGCCGTCGCGGGCACGCTGGACGCTCTGACCGCCATGGGCAGCCGCGTCCATGTGCTGCGCCAGGTTCCCGTGATCCCGGATTACGGCTCCCTTCCCGTCGCCCGCGCCCTGGCCCGCAAGGAGCCCGTCCCGCAGGACCGGATGCAGGTCCCGCTGGACCGTGCTCTGGCCCGCGAGGCCGCCGGGCTTGCGCCATTTGTCGCAGGGGGTTCACAGATCAACCTGATCGACCCCTGGCCCTTGCACTGCGATGCGAACGCCTGCAGCGTTCTTCGGAACGGTCGGACGGTCTATTTCGACAACAACCATGTTACCAACCAGGGGGCCTTGCAGATGCGGCATCTCTTCGACCCGATGCTGTCTCGGCGGGATTCCCTGTGATGACGGATGTGACGGATAAAATCTGGGATGTGATCATCGTCGGCGCGGGCCTTGGGGGGGGCCTCTGCGGGCGTGCCCTGGCCGAGGCCGGGCTGTCGGTCCTGTTCGTCGAGCAGGGCCCCGCCACGCCCCGGCAGGCCGAGAACGGCCAAGAGAGCGAGCACGAGGACCCCTTCGCCCGGCTGATGTACGGCACTTGGCCGCTGCCCGTCGAATCGACGGTGAACGGCAAGACGACGACCGAATACGGCTCGCAGGGGGCGGGCATGGGCGGCACCTCGGTCTTCTATGCGGCGGCGCTGGAACAGCCCGAGCGGCATGATTTCGAGACGACGCCCGAGATGCCCCATCCGACCGGCGGCTGGCCGGTGGGCCATGACGAATTCCAGCCCTGGTACGACCGCGCGCGGCAGCTGATGTGCGTGAATGGCGGGCAGGACCCCCTGGGCGATCCGGTGACCGGGCTGGCCGAACCCCGCCCGCTGTCGCCGCGCGACGCGGCCCTGGGTCAGGCGCTGGAACGCGTCGGGCTGCACCCCTATCGCGCGCAGCTGGGCATCCGGCAGCTGGAGGGCTGCATGGAATGCATCGGGCGCAAATGCCCGCGCGACTGCAAGATGGACGGCCGCTCGGCGGGGGTGCTGCCCGCGCTGGCCACGGGCCGGGCCGAGGTGCTGCACGGCGCCCGCGCGCTGGTCCTGACCGGGCAGGACCGCGCCGTCTCGGGCCTGCGCGTCCAGCGCGACGGCGCGGAACTGGACCTGCGGGGCCGGGCGGTGGTGCTGGCGGCGGGCGCGCTGGCCTCGCCGCGCCTGCTGATGGCCTCGGCCACCCCCGCCTGGCCGCAGGGCGGCGCGGATTCCAGCGGGCTGGTGGGCCGGGGGCTGATGTTCCACATCAACGAACGCATCGCCATCTGGCCGCCGCGCGACGCCCCGCCCCCCTCGCCGGGGCCCCTCAAGACCTTCTCGCTGCGCGACGTCTATGCCCACAAGGGCGACCGGATGGGGCTGTTCCAGTCGCTCGGCCTGCCGGCGGATTACGGCAACATCCTGCATGTGCTGCACGAGCGCTATGATGCCTCGCCCCTGCGCAGGCTGGGGATGGGGCGCGAGTTCATGCGCATCCCCGCCCTGATCGCCGCGCGGATGCTGGGCGAGGCGCGGGTCTTTGCCGGCATCCTCGAGGATCTGGCCGACGACGCCAACCGCGTCCGCTTCGACCCGGACCGGCCCGAGATGATGATCTATGACTACACGATGTCCGACGAGTTGCTGGCCCGGCGCAAGCGGTTCCGGCGGTTGCTCAAGACCCGGCTGAAAGGAGTGCGGTCCATGTGGCTGAACCATGTGCCCGAACTCAACATCGCCCATCCCTGCGGCACGCTGCGCTTTTCCGACGACCCCAAGCGGGGCGTGCTGGACCGCGACTGCCGGGCGCATGATCTGGACAATCTCTATGTGGTGGATGGCAGCTTCATGCCCAGCTCCACCGGGGTCAATCCGGGGCTGACCATCGTGGCCAATGCCCTGCGCGTGGCCGAGGCGATGACCCGCCGCCTGAAGGCGCAGACGTGATGCGCGGGGATCTGACCGCCAGTCCCGTGCTGCGGCACCGCCCGCCCGGCGCCTGCGCCCTGGCCGCCGCCGGGCGCGCGGTCGCCGTGGTGACCGGCGCCGGGCTGGGCCTGGGCCGGGCCCTGTCGGTCGAACTGGCACGCCGGGGCCTGCATGTCGCGGGGATCGGGCGCGACGCGGCCCATCTGGCCGAGACGGGCGCGCTCTGCGTCCCGGGCCGGTTCACGGCGCTGCGCGGCGATGTCAGCCAGCCCGCCCCGATGCGCGACCTGGCCGCCCGGATCGAGGCCGAGGTCGGCCCGGTCGCGATCGTGATCAACAACGCCGCCATCTATCGCCGCCAGGATTTCCTGGGCGCACCGGCCGAGGATGTCGTCGATCACGTCATGGTCAACACCTGCGGCCCGATCAACGTGACGGCGGCCTTCCTGCCCTGCCTGCTGGAGCGCGGGCGGGGTCGGATCATCAACGTCTCCAGCTTCGCGGGCGGCGATCCCCTGCCCGGCAGCCTGGGCTATACCGTGTCCAAGGCCGGGGCGCGGGTCTTTTCCCGGGCGCTGGCGGTCGAGCTGGCCCGGCGCATGCCCCATATCACCGTCACCGAATGGGTGCCCGGCATCATGGCCACCCGCACGGGCCGCCCCTCGGGCATCCCGCCCGAGACGGTGGCCGCATGGGGCGCGACCCTGGCGCTGGACAACGATCCCGGCTTGCACGGCGCCACCTTCCTGTGCGACGCCGAGGTGCTGGCCCCGCGCACGCTGCGCCGGCGGATCAAGGACGCGCTGCTCTTGAAGCCCAAGCCCCGCCCGCGCGTGCTGGCCCCCGCGCCCGCCGCCATCCCCGATCCCGGAACCGGAGACCCCGAATGACCTGCCCGCCTGCCCGCCTCGTTGCCGCCGCCGCCCTGTGGGTCGCCTTGGGCGCCGCCCCGGTCTGGGCCCAGATCCCTGACGCCCCGCGCGACGAGGCGCGGATCTTCTTCTTCGGCAACAGTCTGGTCCATCACCTGACCGACAGCGACGAGACGACCGTGCCGCATTGGATGGCGCTGATGGCCCGGCAGGACGGGCGGACCTTCGGCGCCGATGGGCGATGGGGCTTTCCGCGCAACTTCGCCGAAGAGCTGCCTCCGCAGGTGAACTGGCAGTTCGCCGAGGTCGAGACGGTCTGGAATCCCTATCGCCAGCCCTTCGGCGCGGCGGGCTTCGACACGATCATCTTCAACCCCGAGAACTACATCCAGTACGACCGGGCCGATCAGCCCTATAACGGCGACAATCCCGACCGGGCCACGCCGCTTGGCGCCACCATGGAGGTGGTGGACTGGGTGATGGAGAATGCCGAGGCGCCGCAATTCCTGATCTACGAGGGCTGGGCCGACCTGCATCCCTTCGCCCGGGAATTCCCGCCCACCGACCGCGAGATGACGCAGTATTACACCCACGCGCAGGGCACCTATGCCCGCTGGTACGACGATTACGTCGCGCGCCTGGCCGCGCTGCGCCCCGAGGCGGGGGTGCGCATGATCCCCGTGGGCCGCGTCATGGCCGAGGTCCTGACCGAGGACCCGCTGTCGCAGATCCCGGCCGAGGTGCTCTATTCCGACCTGTCGCCGCATGGGACCGAGACGGTCTATCTGCTGGCCGCGATGATCACCTATGCCGAGATCTACGGCGCCCCGCCCCCTTCGGGGATGGACCTGCCCGACACGATCGATGCGACCTTTGCCGCAGCCTATGACCAGACCGCCGCACGCGTCTGGCAGATCCTGCAGGACGGCGCGCGGTGAACCTGCGCCGGGCCCGGATCGGGCTGCTCTTCAGCGGGGAAAGCCTGGTGCAGCGCGCGGTGCGCGGCTCGGCCCTGACGATCCTGGGCTTCGGGGGGATGCAGGCCATCCGGCTGGTGTCCAACCTGATCCTGACGCGCCTGTTGTTCCCCGAGACCTTCGGCCTGATGACGCTGATCATGGTGATCATCCAGGGCCTGAACAACTTCTCGGACGTGGGCATCACCCCCGCCATCCTGCAGAGCAAGCGCGGCGACGATCCGACCTTCCTCAACACCGCCTATACGATGCAGGCCATCCGGGGCGTGATCCTGTGGCTGGGCTGCTGCCTTCTGGCAGTGCCCGCCGCGCGCTTCTACGACGTGCCGGAACTGGCCTGGTTCCTGCCGGTCGCGGCCACCACGACCATCATCTTCGGCCTTCTGCCCACCAAGGAGGAGACCGCGAACCGCCACCTGCGCATGGGCCGCCTGACCATGGTCGAGCTGGCCTCCTCGGCGGTGACCACGATCACCACCATCATCCTGGCGGCGATCCTGGGCTCGGCCTGGGCGCTGGTCATCGGCCTGGTCCTGGGCGCGCTGATCAAGGTCGCCATGGTGCAATGGCTGATGCCGGGGCCCAGCAACCGCTTCCAGTGGGACCGCGACTGCGCGGCCGAGCTGATCCGCTTCGGCAAGTGGATCCTGCCCGCGACGGTGGTGGGCTTCGTCATCTCGCAGGGCGACAAGGCGGTGCTGGCGCGGCTTCTGAGCCTGACCGACCTGGGCATCTACAACATCGCCTTCTTCCTCGCCAGCTTTCCGATGATGCTGGGGATCGCGCTGATCTCGCGCGTGATGATCCCCATCTATCGCGCGACTGCCGAGGACCCGACGCCCCATCACCTGCGCCGCGTGCGGCTAATGCGGATCGGCATGACCGGCAGCTTCATGCTGCTGCTGGCGGTGCTGGCGACCTTCGGGCAGGCGCTGGTCGGGCTGATGTATGACGACCGCTATACGGCGGCGGGGGAACTGGTCACGCTGATCGCGCTGGCGGGCATCCCGGCGCTGATCGGGCTCAGCTACGATCAGGCGGCGCTGGCCGCCGGGGATTCGCGCAGCTTCTTCTGGGTGACGCTGGTGCGGGCGACGCTGTTCCTGTCGCTGTTCACGCTTGGCGCCTGGCAGGCGGGCATCCCGGGGGCGTTGGCCGGACAGGCGATGGCCGCGACGCTGGCCTATCCGATGCTGGTCCGGCTGGCGCGGCGTCACAATGTCTGGGACCCCTGGCACGATCTTGGGTTTGCCGTGCTGGGCCTGATCCTGGCCACCGCGCTTCTGGTCTGAGCGGCGAGGGTGGCGGCGCCTAGCGCCGCCGCCGATGCGCCAGCGCGCGCAGCGCATGCCCTGGCAGGATCATCGCCCCGCGCAGATAGCGCGGCCCAAGCCGCATCGGGCTGAGCGAGGCCCGCCACAGCCATTCCATCCGCGCCGCCCGCACAAGGCCCGGCGCGCGCTTCTGGCGCCCGGCGATGAAGTCGATCCCCGCGCCCACCGAGGCGAAGCCCACGTCGGGGCAATGCCTGCGCCCGCGTGCCGCCAGAATCTCCTGCCGGGGCGCGCCCACGGCCAGAAGGCACAGGCCCGCGCCGCTGGCCGCCAGCCGGTCCAGAAGCGCATCGGCCTCGGGGCCCTCGGGATCGAAGGGAAAGCCCGGTGCCGCGACCAGCACGACGCGCAGCCCGGGGATCTTTGCCATCAGCCGATCCGCCGCGATCCGGCCCGATTCTTCGGTGCCCGCGATGATCGCCACCGACCGGTCCTTGCCCGCCGCGACGGTGCAGAGCGCCGCGACCAGATCCGAGCCCGGCACCAGCGACACCGGGGCGCCGCCCAGCTTCGCCAGCCAGACGATCGGGTTCCCATCCGCCACGATCAGGTCATGGCCGGCATAGGCCCGGCGGAACCGGTCGTCCGAGCGCAGCTTTTCCAGATGGTCGACATTCATCGTGGCCAAGGCAAAGCCCCGGCCCTCCTGCAACCGCTCGCCGATGATCGCCAGCAGGCTTTCGACATCGGGCACGGTCAGCGCCACGCGCCCCGTGCCCACCTGAAACTGCATCATCCGTTCCTCCAGGATCCGGGGGCCCTGCCCCGGGAAGATATGTCCGCCGCCGCGGCGGCCTGCGGGTCCGCAGCCTCGGCGGCGGCGATGATCCGGCGCAGATGGCCCGCCAGCGCCTCGACATTGCCGGGCTCGAGAATGGACAGATGCGTACCGGGAAGGTCGTGCAGAGACCAGCCCCCGCGTGCGACCGGTGCCCAGCCCAGGCCGTTGCGCCGTGCCTCGGGCGCGTCCCAGAAGCTGTGATCGGCGCGAAAGACCGCGATCGGGGCGTCGATGGGCACGGGCGCATAGGCCTCGACCGCCAGCACATTGGCCTGGATCACCTGCTCCATGTTCAGCACGCCGGGCGCATCCTCGGGATGGGCGTCGATCTGGGCCTGCGCTTGGGCCTGCGCGCGGCGTTCGCGGCTGTGCTCGCGCAGCGTTTCCACATGCCCCCAGCCAAGCCGACGCAGCTGGCCCAGATGCGCGCGCAGCTTGGCCACGCCGTGGACCGAGGGGCGCCCGCCCGGCCCGGTCGCGTCCAGAATGGCCAGCACCGGCACCTGCCGCCCGGCCTCGGTCAGAAGCCGCGCCAGCTCGAAGGCAAAATAGGAGGCCATCGAGACTGCGATCAGGCAGACCGGCTGGCCCGGCGCATGGGTCTGCAATTCGTCGAAATAGACCCGCGCGGTCGCCCGCACGTCGATCTGGGACAGATCGCCGGGCACGCCCACGGTCAGGCCCCAGACCGGATAATCGGGCCCGAGCGCCGCCGAGAGGGGGCGGAACATCTCTTGGTTGCGGCCCAGCACATGCACGGCGATGACCGGAATATGCGGACCGTCCGGCTGGATGACGACCAGGCTGTCGGGCCGCGCCGGATCGCCCTGCGACAGCCGCGCCAACTCGCGCGGGGTGGCATTGCGCATCAGGTCGGTGGTCTGCAGCCGCAGCCCGCTGCGCGCGGCGACCATGCCCGACAACCGCAGCGCCAGCAGGGAATCCCCGCCCAGATCGTAGAAATCGTCATCGACCGAGACATGGTCATGCTCCAGCAGCTCGGCCATGCAGGCGGCGATGACCCGCGCCAGTTCGTCCAGAGGCGCATGGCCTTCGTCATCCGGCACGGCGCCCGACCGGACCGGATCGGGGCGCGGCAGCGCGCGGCGGTCGATCTTGCCGCTGGCCGTCACCGGCAGGTCCGGGACCGCGATCAGGCGCGGCAGCATGTAGGCGGGCAGTCGCGCGGTCATGTCCCGGGCCACGGTTGCCAGATCGGTGCCAGGCTCGGCCACGACCCAGGCCAGCAGCCGGGCGGGCGGGCCCGCGTCCAGATCGACATGGCTTTCCAGAATGCCCGCCTGACCGTCCAGCACCGATTCGACCTGGCCCAGCTCGATCCGGTGTCCGCGCAGCTTAACCTGCCGATCGCCGCGCCCCAGGAACATCAGCTGCCCCTCGGGCGACCAGGCGGCGCGGTCGCCGCTGCGATAGAGGCGTCCCCCCGCCTGCCAGGGATCGGCGGCAAAGACCGCCTCGGTGCGCTCGGGATCGTTCAGATAGCCGCCGGTGACCGCCGCGCCGCCGATCCACAGCTCGCCCTGCCCGCCCTGCGGGGTCAGCGTGCCATCGGGCGCGCGCAGCAGCAGCCGCGCGTGATCCAGAGGCCGCCCGATGGGCAGCTCGGCGCCCTCGGGCAGATCGCCACCCCGCCAGGCGGCGCAGGTGATGGTGGCCTCGGTCGGGCCATAGGCGTTGAAGAAGCCGATGCCGGGGGCCAGCGCGCGCCACTGCCGATAGGAGGCCGGCGCGATCCGCTCGCTGCCGGTGACCAGCAGGCGCAGGCTGGGGGGCAATTGTGCGGGCGCGGCCTCGCCCAGTTCCGCGACCAGATGGCGCCAATAGCTGGCGGGCAGGTTCAGCACCGTGACGCCGTGCTGCGCCACCAGCTGCCACAGCCCCTCGATCGAGGCCGTGGGCCGGTCGTCACGGGTGACGACCGTGGCGCCGGCCAGCAGCGTCGGCCAGACCTCTTCCAGCATCACGTCGAAGCTGGACGCCGCGAATTGCAGCACCAGGTCCTGCGGCTGCAGGCCGTAGCGGGCGATGACGGCCCCGGCATGGGCGGCCAGCGCGCCGGTCAGCCCGACCACCGCCTTGGGCGTGCCGGTCGAGCCCGAGGTGTGGATCACATAGGCCATCTGGTCGGCCCGGGGCGCCGGACGCTGTGGCGCGCTCTCCGACAGATCGCCGGTGGGCACCACATGCAGCGGCCCCTCCGCCGGCAGACGTGCGGCCAGTGCCGAGCCCTCAGTGGCGATCAGCGCTCGCGCCCCGGTGCTGTCCAGCAGCCCGGCCAGATAGTCCGGTGCCTGCGCCTCGTCCAGCATCAGGAAGGCGGCGCCGGTCTTCAGCACCCCCAGCATCGCCGCGATCTGATCGGTCCCGCGCGGCAGGGCGACGCCCACGACCTGCCCCTCGGCGATGCCGGCGGCGGTCAGCTGATGGGCCAGCGCATTGGCCCGGCGGTCCAGATCGGCAAAGCTGGTCGCCTGTCCGGTGGCGGCCTCGATCACTGCCGGATGATCGCCCCGGGCGGCGGCCACGACCTCGAACCGGGTCGCAAGGCAAGGGGTGGCCTCCTCCGGGGCCTGATCGGGCGAGCCCAAGGCCAGCAGATCCGCCGTCTCATCGGGGCCGAGCATGTCCAGATCCGACAGGGGCGTTCGGGGATCGGCGCGGCCCATCGCCTGAAGCAGCCGGGCCAGATGGTCCAGCAGGCGCGCGCCCATGTCGCCCGAGAGGCGGGAGGGGTCGTATTCGATCTCCAGCAGCAGGCCATCATCGCCGCCGGCATCGCCCCGCACTGCGTCATGGACCGCGACGGTGACCAGCGCGGTGCCTTCCTCCAGCAACTGGACATTCGTCCAGCCGCAGCCCCGTTGGGCCAGCCGTGCGGCCAGCGTGCCGCGCTGATACATCACCACCGTGTCGAAGAGCTGCTCGGCGCCGCTGCGCCCGGCATGGCGGCGGATCTCGGTCTGGCTGGCCCCGGCATGGGGGCGCAGCCGCAGGGTCAGGTCGCGCATCCGGGACAGCGCCGCACCCAGGTCGGGCACATCGTCCAGCCGCACCTGCATCGGCAGGGTGGCCACCAGACAGCCCACGACCTCGGCCATCTGCGCGCCGGGACGACCGGATTCGACCAGCCCGAAGGCTGCGCCCGACCGTCCGGTCCAGCGTGCCAGGACCAGCGCCCAGGCCAGCTGCACGGCATTGAGAACGGTGGCTCCGCTGGCCCCCACAGCCGCGCGCAGATCCCGCGCGGCGGCGGCGGGCAGCACATGGGCCAACTGCGCCATGCGGGCCTGCCCCTGTGCCGCGCGGGCGGGCAAGGGCGAGGCCAGCTCGGCATCGGCCAGCATCGGCGCAAAGACCGCCTGCGCCGCCGCCCGGTCCAGCCGGCGATGCGCCAGGGCGGCGGAAAAATCCCCGGCGGAGGGGTGCGGCTCCGGGGATGGGCCGTTCAGCAGGGACCACAGCTCGATCATCACGACCTCGATCCCGGTGCCGTCGATCAGCGCATGGTGGATGGTCCACAAGAGCCGCGCCCGGCCCGCCCCCAGATCCAGGCGTGTCACCCGCCACGAAGGCGCCTGTGCCGGGTCCGCCCCCGCATCGCGGTCGGCGCGCAGCAGCGCCTCCATCGCGCGATGCTGGGCTGCGGCGTCGGTGTTGGACAGGTTGTGAAGGCGCAGATCGACCGCGGGGCGATCCATGACCATCCGCCGCGTCTCGCCCGACGCGTCGGCGCGCAGGACGGTGCGCAGGGTCTCGTGGCGCAGGGCAAGGGCGGTCAGCGCGGCCTCCAGCCGCCGGGGCTCCAGCAGATCCGCGGGGGCGTCGGCGAGGATCTGTTCGACATGGGCCCAGGGGTGGCCGGACAGGGTCGGCAGAAGGAAACCCAATTGGCTGTCGGTGGCGGGTCCTTGATCGTGGAGGTCGTCCCTCGGGGCCCGTGGGGCAGGACGTGTCTGTGTCATCTGGCTGTGCCTTACCCGCGCTTGTCTCAGGCTAAACGCTCTGGTCCGCCGAAAGTTCGGCCTGCCAGCCCGTTGCAGAGCTGTCAAGGCCCACAACCTGTGGCAGATCGGGGCGGGCCTGCCGGGTCAGGCAGCCTGCAGATCGGGGATTGCGGCATAGAGGGCCAGAATGCGCGAGGCCTTCGCGTCCCAGGTGAAATCGGCCAGCGCCGTGCGCCGCGCCGCCTGCGCCTTGGCGGGCAGGCCCGAGGGGTCGGCGGCCACCGCCTCCAGCGCCGCGCGGAAGGACGCGATGATGCGGGGGCGCGGACCCACGGGGATCAGATAGCCCGTCTCTCCGGTCACCAGCTCGCCCGGACCGGCATAATCGACGACCATCGGCACCACGCCAAGCGCCATGGCCTCCAGCACCACGCCGCCGCCGAATTCGCGGATCGAGGGGAAGGTCATCAGGTTCGCCTGCGCCAGCACCGGCTGGACCTGATCATGGGGCAGATGGCCGTGGAAGGTGACCGCATCGGAAACCTGTAGCCGCTCGGCCTGCGCGCGCAGCTCCTCGGCCATCGGCCCGTCGCCGATCATGTCCAGCACCAGCTTGCCGTCGCGCATCAGCGGCGCCGCCGCCTCCAGCAGCATGTCGGGGCCCTTGTAGGGCACCAGCCGACCCAGGAAGCAAGCGCGCAGCGGGCCGGACAGATCCTGCGGCGCGGTCAGGTTGAAGCGGGCCGGGTCGATGGCGTTCTCGGGCAGCCAGACGGTCTTGTACTGATGCGCGACCGGGATCTCTCCGGCGGTGTGGCGCGATCCGGCGATGATCAGCGACGAGGACCGCAGCATCTTGCGATGCGCCGGGTTCGCCTTGTAGGCGCCGCGCACATAGGACAGCCATTCGCGCTCGCGCCGCCGTTCGGCATCGAAGCCCTTGGGCCAAGGCACGCCGCCGTTCAGCGGACCCAGCACGAAGGGCACCTTGGCCGCCGCCACCCGGGGCGCCAGCGACGAGGCGATGGTCGGCGACAGCGGCGTGATCCGATGCACCACGTCGAACTCTCCGGCCTGGATGCGGGCGCCGAATTTCTTCCAGACCAGGCGTTCGAAATAGGGATAGCTGAGCGCGGCGATCGCGGTGACCATCGTCCAGCCCTTGCCGCTGCCCATGCGCAGCAGGCTGGCCAGGCGGTAGAGGGGCCCGGCCACGGCCTCGCTGTCGATGGCGGTGAAATCCTGACCCTCGACCAGCCCGGCGCGCAGGAAGGCGTCGCGGTTGCGGGTCTGGGTGACGATATGCACATGGGCCTGCCGGCGCAGCGCTTGGGCCAGCGACCAGCCGACCAGCGGGACCGACACCCATTCGGGATTTGCCGCCTCGGCAATGATCAGGACACGCGGGCGATGCGGCATGCAGGACAACCTTACTGTGAACAACTGAACGGGACGGTAACTCAGCTTTTTCCGCGAGGCCATGCCATTTTGCCCAAGCCCGCGCCGGGACGCGACCGCCGCCGCCGCGACTCGCGTCTGACCCGTTCCCCACCATCCGCCCTGCAACCTGAGAGAGCATGATGCTGTATATGTCTGAATTTGCTCGGCATGTTTTTGCTGAACGACCGCCTCGGCCTGCAGGTTCCCGCCGTCGCGCGGTCCCGTCGCAAGAAGGGATCTTCCCCTCCGGCATTTCTGGAGTAGGAACCGCTGAACGGACAGCTCGGCACGCCACCCAAGGGGACCCGAGGCGCAGGGACCCCTTGAAGACGACCTCTGCTTTGGACCGGCAGATGTCGTCGCTTCGGGCGTCCGACCACGCGGGGCGTGCGATTCGAGGATGCCACCCGGCCCGGGGCGGCAGGCCGCGCAACCGGGTCGCGCAACCGGAAGGACATCGCCCCATGTCCGACGGCAGGACGCCACCAATGGGTAAGCCAACCGCGTCGCGACCATGCGGGGCAGGGTGAAATGCAGACAGGGGCCGATCTGGCGGCCCGGCCCGCCAAGGGCAAGACCGACAGGGACGCCGATCCGGAAACCGCGATATTCAAACCAAACTTCTCTTTTTAGACAACTATCAATGACAGATCGGCACCGGTAGACAGAACCCGTTGCCGATCACTGGGACATGGTCGGTCTTGATCTTGAAAACGTGGTCTTTTTTCCTGGTTCCAAGGCCGGAGTTGTCACATGGCTCACCACAACGACGCTGGAAACGGCCTGACCTCGGATCCGGCGCTCGACCTGTCGCTTGATACCCAAGGGATTTACGTCCAGGGGGGCAAGCGCCTGCTGGACACCGTCCTGATCCTCCTCGCCCTGCCGATCCTGCTGCCCTTCCTGGTGGTGGTGGCGCTGGCGGTGATGGTCGACGGGCGCTCGCCCTTCTACGTGCAGGAGCGGCTCGGCCGGGCGTGGAAGCCCTTCCGGATGTACAAGTTCCGCACGATGAAGCCGGGGGCCGATGCCCTGCTGGCGGCCTATCTGCACGAGAACCCCGCCGCGCGCATCGAGTGGGACCATCACCAGAAGCTGCGCGAGGATCCCCGCATCACCCGCGTGGGCCGGATCCTGCGCAAGACCTCGCTGGACGAGCTGCCGCAGCTGCTGAACGTGCTGCGCGGCCAGATGAGCCTGGTGGGCCCCCGCCCGATGATGACCGAGCAGCGGTCGATGTATCCCGGCTTCTACTATGCGCTGCACCGTCCCGGCCTGACCGGGCTGTGGCAGGTGTCCGAGCGCAACGGCACCACCTTTGCGGCGCGGTCGGTCTATGACCAGCGTTATTGCGAGGAGGTCAGCCTATCCATGGACCTGTCACTGATTGTACGGACCTTCCGGATTGTGCTGCGCGCGACCGGCTGCTAGCCGGTCACTCCGCCGGGCCAGACGGTCGCGCAGGGCGCTGACCGTCGCCAGCACGATCATGGATGCCACGCCCCCGCCGACATAACCGATCAGGAATGCATTGAGCAGACCGACGCCGTTCAGGGCCATTGCCAGCATGGCGACGATGCCCACGAGGACGGATATTCCGATCATTCCAACAAGCATCGCGCGCGCCTCCCAAGCCTCTCCGTTGTGGACTTTATCCCTCGGTTGTCAATCGAGAAAAAGGCTGAATTGACTGATTTGCACATCATGTAGAACAAATGGTTCGGATGGCGCCCGATGGTTGCGCAGCTGGCGCCTGATCCATGACTGTGACGCGTGACGGACCCGCCGGTTCCGCCGCACCCCCCTGGGGGCTTGGACGCCATGCCGAAGCGCTGTCGCCCGACTCACAAAGATCAAGTCGTAAACCCTCCGTGAGACATCCATATGGATGGTAGACAGAGGAACACACCATGGCATCCCCATCTCCGGCCCGCACGGCCGATACCGAAAAGATCACCATCAACCTGGGCTTCGTCGATCTGGGACGGATCGACCTTCTGGTGCGCGAGGGCTTCTATGCCAGCCGCAGCGACCTGATCCGCACCGCGATCCGTGCGCAGCTGGACCGCCATGACACGGCGGTGGCGCCCACCATCATCCGCGACGATTTCGTCATGGGCCTGCGCGACGTCACCCTGGCCGAGCTGCAGGGCCTGAAGGCGGCCAACCAGATGCTGGACCTGCGGGTGATCGGGCTGGCCCGCTTTGCCCGCGACATCCCCGCCGAGCTTGTCACACAAACGATCCGGACCATCGAGGTTCTGGGAACCCTCCAGGCGGATGCGGGGGTCAAGTCGGCCCTCGACGCCTGCCGCCCGAGAAAAGGACTGTAAGATGACCAAACCGATCCAGATGAACATGACCGAGATCACCCGCCTGATGCGCGCGGGCCAATTGTCCGAGGCGACGCAGATGATCCAGTCGGGCCTCGGCTCGGCCGGAATCGGCGGGACGCCGGATGCGGCACCCGGTGCCGGTGCGGGCGCAAGCGCCCCGGAACTGCCCGACATGCAGGCATTGCTGAGCAACCTTCGCCTGCCCGGCATGGGCGAGGGCGGGCTCAAGGGCGGCTTGCCCGGTGGTCTGGCGGGCGGCCTGACCGGTGGCTTCGGTGCCGGCCTGCCGGGCGCCCGCGCCTCGGGCCCGGCCCCCACCCTGCCCGAGGGCGCCCAGTGGACCTGGCGCCGCCACCAGGCCGCCGGAGAATCGCGCGACCTGCGCCTCTATGTCCCCGCCTCACTGGCGGGCGGACCTGCGGCGGGGCTCTTGCTGCTCTTGCATGGCTGCACGCAGGATCCCGATGATTTCGCGCGCGGCACCGGCATCCTCGAGGCCGCCGAGCAGCACCGCATCATCGTCATCGCCCCCACGCAGCCGTCGCAGGCCAACATGAACCGTTGCTGGAACTGGTTCGAGGCCCGCCATGGCGCCAAGGACAGCGGAGAGGCCGCCTTCCTGGCCGACCTGACCCGCAGCATCGCGCATGAATTCGAGGTGCCGCCCGATCTGCGCTTTGCGGCGGGCCTGTCGGCGGGGGGCGCGATGGCCGTGACCCTGGGCGCGGTCTTCGCCGAGGATTTCGGCGCGGTGGCCTGCCATTCGGGCCTTCCGAACGGCGCCGCCCGCGACATGTCGGGGGCGTTCCAGGCCATGTCGCAGGGCGGCTCGGACCGGGGCACCGGGGTCGGCT
The DNA here is from genome assembly GCF_005048225.1 of Paracoccus gahaiensis. Taxonomy (GTDB): domain Bacteria; phylum Pseudomonadota; class Alphaproteobacteria; order Rhodobacterales; family Rhodobacteraceae; genus Paracoccus; species Paracoccus gahaiensis. The sequence goes on along the minus strand of NZ_SUNI01000006.1, from coordinate 82,589 downwards.
GCCGGCTGTTCGTGCTGCACGGATCGACCGATACGACCGTCTCGCCCCGGAATGGCGATGCGGTCCTGTCCCAGGCCCTGCACCGGCAGGAGGGCCTGCAACGCCGCGCCGCCGATGCGAAACTGGACGGACGCGCCGTCCAGATCGGCCGCTATCGCGATGCCAAGGGCGAGCTGCGGATCGAAAGCTGGCGCGTCGAGGGGCTGGGCCATGCCTGGTCCGGCGGCAATCCGCAGGGCAGCCACACCGCGGCCGGCCCCTCGGCCACGCAGGCGATGCTCAAGTTCTTCCTGGGCTGAGGCGGATCGGGGCCCCCGCCGGGGCCTCGAAAATCCTTCGATTTTTTCCCAACCGCGTCCTGCCCCGGCCTCGGTCGTTGACAAAGGCCGGGCGCATCGGCCAGATCTTCGGACCGGGGGGCGATGACACCTGCGTGAGGGTGGGCCCCGCGACACTGACACACGAAACGGGCCATAGTCGGCACCGGCCATTCCGTGTTATCCAACGCTCTCCGGCTCTGGAAAGGCATAAGGCGCTGAACATGACCAACACGAACCAGGCTGCGCCCTCCCCGTCCGCGCCGCGCCAGGCCAAGGAATGGGTGCAGATCCTGGCGAAATATCGCGAACCCTCGACCCGCCGCAGCGTGTTCGAGCTGGTCGTGACGATTCTGCCCTTCCTGGCGCTCTGGGCGCTGGCCTGGGCCACGCTGTCCGTCAGCTGGCTGCTGGCGGTGGCGATCGCCATGATCAACGGGCTGTTCCTGGTGCGGATCTTCTGCATCCAGCACGATTGCGGCCATGCCTCGTTCTTCAAGAGCCGCAAGGTCCAGGACTGGATCGGGCGGGGCCTCGGCGTGCTGACGCTGACCCCCTATGATGTCTGGCGCCGGACCCATTCGCTGCACCATGCCCAGCACGGCAATCTGGACGAGCGCGGCATCGGCGACGTGATGACCCTCACGGTCGAGGAATACCGCAGCCGCACCCGGTGGGGGCGGTTCCTCTATCGGCTCTATCGCCACCCGGTCGTGCTGTTCATCCTGGGCCCCAGCTATCTGTTCCTGCTGCAGAACCGCCTGCCCCTGGGGCTGATGCGCGCGGGATGGAAGTTCTGGGCCTCGGCGCTTGGCACCAATCTGGCGCTGGCGGTGATCCTGGGCCTCATGATCTGGCTGGCCGGGCCCGCGCCCGTGCTGCTGATCTTCCTGCCGACCACGGTCGTGGCGGGCACGCTTGGGGTCTGGCTGTTCTACGTCCAGCACCAGTTCGAGGAGACGCATTGGGCCCAGCCCCCCGACTGGCAGCTGCATCACGCGGCGCTGGCCGGGTCGTCGCATTACATCCTGCCCCAGCCCTTGCGCTGGCTGACGGCGAATATCGGCGTGCATCACGTCCACCACCTCTACAGCCGCATCCCCTTCTATCGCCTGCCGGAGATCCTGCGCGACCATGCCGAGCTGGCGCAGGCGCAGCGGCTGACGCTTGGCGAAAGCCTGCGCTCGGTCAACCTGCATCTGTGGGACGAGAAGCTGGGCCGGCTGATGTCCTTCCGCGAGGCGCGCACCCGCTACGGCGCCGCCTGAGGACCTGACCGGAGGGCCGTGACGCGATGGACTGGCTGGCCCCCATCGACGCCTATTGCGAGCGCACCGGCCCGGACTACTGGTCCGAGCCGGTCAACGCGCTGACCAACCTCGCCTTCCTCATCGCCGCGCTGATCATGGCCCGCCGCCTGCGCGGGCCGGGCATGGCGATGGGCCGGGCGCTGGCCGGGGTGCTGTTCGTCATCGGCATCGGGTCCTGGCTGTTTCACACCCATGCGAACGGCCTGACCTCGCTGATGGACGTGCTGCCGATCCTGGGCTTCATCCTGATCTATGTCTTTGCCGCGACGCGCGATTTCCTGGGTGCCCGGCCTTGGGTCGCGGGGTTGGTGACACTGGCCTTCCTGCCCTATGCGGCGCTGACGGTGCCGATCTTCTCGATGGTGCCGGGCCTGGGGTCCTCGGCGGGCTATGCGCCGGTGCCGCTGCTGATCGCGATCTATGCGCTGATCCTGCGCCACCGCGATCCCGCCACCGCGCGGGGGCTGGCGATCGGGGCGGGGGTGCTGGTCGTCTCGCTGACCTTCCGCACGCTGGACCAGCCCCTGTGTCAGGTCTTCCCGCTTGGCACCCACCCGATGTGGCACATCCTGAACGCCGTCATGCTGGGCTGGATGATCGAGGTCTGGCGCCACCACCGTCTGAGGACCTTGTCATGACCGACCGCGCCGCCGCCCTGGACCGCATCGCCGCCTATGCCGACCAGGGCGGGTTCCGCAGCGATCTGGCGGCTTTGGTCGCCCGCCCGACCGAAAGCCAGGACCCACGCGGCGCCCCGCATCTGCGCGCCTACCTGACCGAGGCGATGACGCCGATGCTGCAGGCGATGGGCTTTGCCTGTCAGGTCTTCGACAATCCCGTGCCCGGCGCGGGCCCCCTGCTGGTGGCCGAACGGATCGAGGATCCGGCCCTGCCCACCGTCCTGACCTATGGCCATGGCGACGTGGTGCGCGCGCAGGAGGATCGCTGGCGCCCGGGCCTGCAGCCCTTCGTGCTGACCGCCCAAGGCGACCGCCTTTATGGCCGGGGCAGCGCCGACAACAAGGCGCAGCACCTGATCAACCTGCGCGCGATGGGCGCGGTGATCGCCGAACGGGGCGCCCTCGGCTTCAACGCCAAGGTCCTGATCGAGACGGGCGAGGAAATCGGCTCGCCCGGCCTGCGGGCCTTCTGCGAGGCGCAGCGCGACCGGCTGGCGGCGGATGTGCTGATCGCCTCGGACGGGCCGCGCCTGTCGCCCGCGCGGTCCACGATCTTCACCGGGTCGCGCGGCGGGGCCAGCTTCGATCTGCGGGTGGACCTGCGCGAGGGCGCCAACCATTCGGGCAATTTCGGCGGGCTGCTGGCCGATCCGGCGATCATCCTGGCCCATGCGCTGGCCTCGATCACCGACCGGCGCGGGCGGATCGCGGTGCCCGAATGGCGCCCCGACAGCCTGACGCCGCGCATCCGGCAGGTGCTGGCCGCCCTGCCCGACCCCGATACCGGCATCCCGCTGGACGCCGAGTGGGGCGAGGAGGACCAGAGCCTGGCCGAGCGGGTCTTCGGCTGGAACAGCTTTGCGGTGCTGGCGATGGTCGCGGGCATCCCCGAGGCACCGGTGAATGCCATCGCCGGATGGGCGCGGGCGACCTGCCAGCTGCGCTTCGTGGTGGGCACCGATCCCGGCGACATCCTGCCCGCTCTGCGCCGCCATCTGGACCGGCATGGCTTCCAAGCCGTGACGATCACCGCGCCCGAGAACGGCTCCTTCCCCGCCACCCGTCTGGACCCCGACCACCCCTGGGTGCGCTTTGCCGCGGCCTCGCTGCAGCGCACGACCGGCGAGGCGCCGCATCTGCTGCCGAACCTCGGCGGCTCGCTGCCCAATGACTGCTTTGCCGAGGTGCTGGGCCTGCCGACCCTCTGGGTGCCGCATTCCTATGCGGGCTGCAGCCAGCACGCCCCGGACGAGCATGTGCTGATGCCCCTGTTACGTCAGGCGCTGATCGCGATGACCGGCCTCTACTGGGACATCGCCGAGACGGGCGGCCCGGCCTAGGCCTCGGTCCAACTGAAGCAGCCCGCCGGCAGCCCCGATCCCGCGACCAGCAGCGCGCCTTGGCGGTAAAGCCGCCAGCCCTGCCCGCCGGGCAGCGCGACGATGGCGATGCCGCCCGCGCCGTCCTGCCAGACGACCTCGGCCCCGGCGTCTGCCAGCCGCGCCTGCATCTGGTCCTCGGTCACGTCGGCGCGAAAGACCACCGCCGTCAGCGGCATCCCCGGCGGCGGCACCAGCCCCCAGGCCCCGAGGCCCCCGGTCAGCAGGACCAGCGCGGCCATGGTCCCCGAGGGCAGCCTGCCGTTGCCGCCCCCGCCGCGCCGAGCCACCGCCCACCCGGCCAACACCGGCAGCAGCCCGAAGGCCACCAGCCAGCCCAGATCCCAGGCCAGCGGATAGGTCGCGTCCAGCTTGACCCGGTGGATCCCCAGCACCCAATGCGACAGGATCGTGTCCAGCACATGCCACGCGCCAAAGCCCATCAGGATCGGCGCCCACAACCGCGCCCGAGGGTCCTGCCCGATCCGCGCCCGGCCCCGCCAGATGGCGACCAGCCCGATCAGCGCCAGCCCATACATGCCCGCGTGGAAGTACCCGTCCCACAGCACTTGGGCGCGCAGGTCGTCGATCCCGGGCACGAGGCTCAGCAGATGATGCCATTGCAGGATCTGGTGCAGCAGGATGCCGTCGAAGAACCCGCCAAGCGCGACGCCCAAGGTGCCCGCCGCCAACCCGTTGCTCCATGATCCCATGCGCCTGTCCCCCGCGCGGCGCCGTGCCGCGCATCGTCAACCGCCTTGCGTCAGTGATGTTCCCGCATGGCAAGGCGCCTGCCCCCTTGCGGGGACAGGCGCCAAGACCGTGCGACAGGATCGCGGCTTACTGCGCGGCGATCTTGTGCGTCTCGGGCAGCGATCCGGCCAGCACCTCGTCGGCCTTGGCCGCCCGGTTCTCGACCGAGCCGGTCCACTGGCCCCAAGGCGCGCCGTCGACCCGGTCGCCATTGGCGCCCAGCTTCTGCAACCGGCGCTGGTCCTCGTCGGTCAGCACCTGACCCTCCAGCGGGGCCATGCCGCTGACATCGGCGACGGACAGGCCGATCGCCTCGCCCACGCGCGTGCCGTAATCGTCATGGACCATCAGGAAATGCCAGATCATGCGCTGCTGCACATCGGCCTCGCATTGAGCCAGCAGCTCGCCCATGGTCTTGACCAGATCGTCGCGCTCCCAGTCCATCATCGTGCAATAGCGGGCGCGCGCCTGCACATAGTCGTTGCGGCGCTCGATGACGCTGCGGGTCAGGCGGCCGGTGATCTCGGGGCTGTTCGAGGGCAGCCGTTCGCCCTCGCGCAGCCCGTCATGGATCGAGGGCTCGTAATTGACCGAGGGGTTCTGCCCCGGCGCCGAGTCGCGATAGAAGGACATCTGCCCGCCCGACTGGTTCGTGGCCACCGCCGCGCCCTTGGGCTGGTTCACCGGCAGCTGCAGATAGTTCGTGCCGACCCGGTGGCGCTGCGTGTCGGAGTACGAGAACGTCCGACCCACCAGCATCTTGTCATCCGAAAAATCCAGACCGTCCACCAGCACGCCCGTGCCCATGGCGATCTGCTCGTTCTCGTTGAAGAAGTCCTGCACGTTGCGGTTCAGCGTCATCGTGCCGACATGACGCAGCGGGAAATCGTCCTCGGGCCAGATCTTGGTGTCGTCCAGCGGATCCCAGTCCAGCTCGGGATGGTCGTGATCGTCCATCACCTGCACGAACATGTCCCATTGCGGGAAATTGCCCATCTCGATGGCGGTGAACAGGTCCTTGGAGGCCGAGCCCAGGTCCTGCCCCTGCACCTTGGCGGCTTCCTCGCCGGTCAGGCAGGCCACGCCCTGGCGCGGGTGGAAGTGATACTTGACCAGCACCGGATCGCCCGCCGCATTCACCATCTTGTAGGTGTTCACGCCGAACCCCTCCATGTGGCGATAGCTGGCCGGGATGCCGCGCGGGCTGAACAGATGCGTCAGCATGTGCATGGACTCGGGCGTCTGGCTCATGAAGTCGAAGATGCGGTTGGGTTCCTGGCGGAAGCTGACCGGATCGGGCTTGAGCGAATGGATCACGTCGGGAAACTTGATCGCATCGCGGATGAAGAACACCGGCAGGTTGTTGCCCACCAGATCCCAGTTGCCGTCCTCAGTATAGAACTTGACCGCGAAGCCGCGCGGATCGCGGGCGGTTTCCGAGGAATCGCGCCCGCCGATCACGGTCGAGAAGCGGATCGCCAGCGGCGTCTTCGTCCCCTTGGTCTGGAACAGCTTGGCACGGGTATAGGTGCTGGCGGGCTCGTCGCCGATCATGCCCGTCGCCTCGAATTCGCCATAGCAGACGAAGCCGCGTGCATGAACGACCCGCTCGGGGATCCGCTCGCGGTCGAAATGCGAGATCTTCTCCAGGAACTGATAGTTTTCCAGCGTGGCGGGGCCGCGGCTGCCCACGGTGCGCTGCGACTGGTTGTCGGTGACCGTGTGGCCCTGACGGTTGGTCAGCGTGCCGTCGCGGCGGGCGGCGGGGCGGGTGCCCTGGTTGTCATGATCTGTCATGGGGATGCATCCTTCTGCAGGGTCGGCTCCGGGCGCCCGTCCGGGCACCGCAGGGGACGGCGCGCAGATGCCCGCCGATCCAATGTTCGACCCGCCCAACCCGCAAGACGTGATTATGTTTCACACCGGCGCGTTCAGTCCCGCTGCGTCACAGCCCGAAATGGCGGGGCAGCCACATGGTCAGCGCCGGCACATAGGTCACCACCAGCAGCGTCGCCAGCAGCAGCAGGTAGAACGGCCCGAGCGCGCGGACGGCGGTTTCCACCTTCACCTTCGCCACCCCCGCGCCCACGAAGAGGCCCGTCCCCACCGGGGGCGTGATCGTGCCGATCGCCAGGTTGAAGATCATGATGACCCCGAAATGCACCGGGTCGTATCCGACCTTCTGCGCGATGGGCAGCAGGATCGGCGTGAAGATCAGGATCGCCGGGCCCATGTCCATGAAGCAGCCCACCACCAGCAGCAGCAGGTTGATGATCAGCATGACCATCACCGGATCCTCGGAGATCGCCAGGATGATCGAGGTGACCGCCGCCGGGATCCCCGTGAAGGCCATCGCGAAGCTGAGCGCGGCCGAGGCCGCCAGCAGCAGCATGATCGCCCCGGTCATCTGCACCGTCTCGATCAGGAAGCCCGGCAGCGCGCGCAGGGGCACGGTCCGGTGGATCACGAAGGCCAGGAGCATGGTATAGATGACGGCGATGCCCGAGGCCTCGACCGCCGTGACGATGCCCGCCATGATCCCGCCGATGATCAGCACGATCAGCATCAGGCTGGGGATCGCGCGGCCCACCACGCCCACAGCCTCTCGGGCGCTGATGCCCCGGGCCACCGGCCAGCCGCGCCGCCGCGCGATGATCCCGGTCAGGATCATCATGCCGACCCCCCACAGCGCCCCCGCCACCGCCCCGCCCATGAAGAGCGCGCTGATCGAGGCGCCCCCCGCCACCAGCGAATAGATGATGAAGGCGGTCGAGGGCGGGATCAGCATCCCCGTGGGCGCGGATGCGATATTGACGGCGGCCGCGAAGCCCGGGTCATAGCCCTCGCGCTTCTGCATGGGCACCATGACGCCGCCGATGGAGGTGGAGGCCGCGATGGCCGACCCCGAGATCGCGCCGAACAGCATGTTGCCCGCGATGTTGGTCTGGGCCAGCGATCCCGGGATGCGCCCCGCGATCAGCTTGGCGAAATCGACCAGACGGATGGCGATGCCGCCCGAATTCATGATGACGCCCGACAGGATGAAGAAGGGCACCGCCAGCAGGGTGAAGCTGTCGAGGCTGGCCAGCATCTTCTGCGCCGCCGTGAACAGCGCCATGTCGAAGGGCAGGACCAGCAGCACCGCCGCGATGGCCGCCGCCGTGATCGACAGCGCCAGGGGGATGCCAAGCGCGGTCAGCACCGCGAAGACCGAGATCAGGATCAGGCTGGCGGGTCCGGCCATGGTCTATTCTCCCATCATCTCGGCCTGCGCCTCGGCGTCCAGATGCCGGGTCCGCCCCCGCATCAGATCGCCCAGGTTCAGCAGCGCATAGGCGATCATCAGCCCGCCGCTGACCGGCAGCGACAGATAGACCCAGCTCATCGGAATGCGCATCACCGCGCTGGTCTGCCGGGCGGCGATGTTGACGCCCTTCATGCCGCCCCAGATCAGCACGATGCCCGCGAAGGCGACGAAGGCCACCGCGACCAGCGCGTCCAGCCGCAGCCGCCCGCGCGGGGCCAGCCGGTCGCGCAGCATGTCGACGCTCATATGCGCGCCGCGCCCGGTGGCATAGGCCGCCCCCAGCAGCGACATCCAGATGACCCCGTAGCGCAGGATCTCCTCGGTCACCGACGAGGGCGCGTTCAGCGCATAGCGGCTGAAGACCTGCCAGACCAGGACGGCCACCAGCACCAGCAGAAGGCCGCAGCACAGGCTGCCCAAGGCAAGGTCCAGCCCGCGCCGCAGCCGGTCCATCAGGCCCCCCCGGCCGCGCGGATCTGGTCCACGACGGCGGCATTGCCTTCGTCCAGCTCGTCATACATCGGCGCCACCGCCTCGCGGAACGGCGCCAGGTCGGGCTCGTGGAACTGCACGTCGAACTGCTCGCGCGCCTCGGTGGCGGCGGCCTCGACGGCGGCGTCCCACACGGTCTTGTGGAAGGCGGTGGATTCGGCGGCGGCCTCGGTCACGGCGGTGCGGTGCGCCTCGGACAGGCGGTCCATCGTGGCGGTGCCGATCAGCAGGATGTCGGGAATGCGGGTATGCCCGTCATAGCTGTAATGCTTGGCGACCTCGGCATGGCGCGCGATGGTCAGGGCGAACTCGTTGTTCTCGGCCCCGTCCAGCACGCCCTGCTGCAGCGAGGTATAGACCTCGGCCTGCCCCATCGCCACCGGCGTGGCGCCCAGCAGTTCGGTCATGCGGATCGCGGTCGGGCTTTGCAGCACGCGGATCTTGAGGCCGGCCAGATCCTCGACCGACTGGACCGGCGTGGTCGAGGTATAGAAATTCCGCGCCCCCGAATTGTAGTATGTCAGCCCCAGGAACCCCAGATCGGCGGTCGACCGATAGATCGGGTCCATGATCGCGCCGTCATCCATGACCGCATAGAAATGGTCCTGATCGTCGAACAGATAGGGCATCGGAAACACCCCATAGACCGGCGCGAAGCTTTCCAGCAGCCCGCCCGAGACCTTGGTCACGTCCAGCGCGCCGCCCTGCACCATCTCGACCATCTCGCGCTCGCCGCCCAACTGGCCGTCGGGGAAGAACTGCACGGTCACCTCACCGCCGGTCTTCTCAGAGACCAGATCGGCGAAAGTCTGCATCGCCTCGACGGTGGGCGTGGCGTTCTGGGCATAGCCGAAACGCAGCGTCTCGGCCTGCGCGGCGGTCGTCAGCATCACGGCCAGCGCGGTCATCGGGATCATGCGGGTCATCAGGGTCTCCTCCTCCAAGGACAGGCGCGGTCAGATATAGCCGCGCAGATATTCGGCCAGCGCCAGCATCGCCATCGCCTGCCCATAGGGCATCGAGGTCTGCGGAATCCGGCGGTAATAGTCCAGATCGTGGCCCATGGCGGTGCCGAAGGACACGTTCTGCAATTCGCCCGCGGGCGAGATGTTGTCGATCACCGCCCTGATGGCGCGCTCGGCCACCGGCGCGTAGTCGGCGGGCAGATAGCGGCGGCGCACGCCCTTGAGCAGCCCATAGGCGAAGCCGGCGGTGGCCGAGGTCTCCAGATAGCTGCCCTTGTCATCCAGCAGCGTATGCCACAGCCCGCTGTCATGCTGCGTGGCCTTCAGCGCGGCGGCCTGCCGGGAGAACAGCGACAGCAGGTGCCGGCGCGTCGGGTCGCCCTCGGGCAGGTTCAGAAGCTCGATGAATTCCGGGATGACGATGGTGATCCAGCTGTTGCCCCGCGCCCAGAGCGCGCGGGCGAAGTTGTGATCGCCCTCGAAGGTCCAGCCGTGGAACCACAGTCCGCTGGACGTGTCGGCCAGATACTGCGCGTGCAGCAGGAACTGGTACTTGGCCTCGTCCACATACTGCGGACGGTCCAGCACCAGCCCGATCTTGGCCAGCGGCATGACCGACATCATCAGCGTGTCGTCCCACAGCTGCTGGTCGTTCACGCTGTTGTAGACGATGTGCTGCAGGCCGCCCTCGCGGGTGCGCGGCATCTCGTGCATGACCCATTCGGCCCAGGCATCCAGATAGGGCAGCCACATCGGATTGCGGTCGCGCTCGTACAGATGCGCCAGCGTAAGGAAGGGCGCGACGGTGTTGATGTTCTTGGTGGGCGTGCCCTCGGCCAGCCGCGCGTCGAACCAGTCGCGGATGATGCCCATCGCGTGATCGCTGCCGGTCAGCTGCCAGTATTGCAGCAGCCCGTAGAGCCCGATGCCATGGGTCCATTCCCAGCCTGCCCAGCCCTTCGTGTCGATCACGCGGCCATCCTCCAGCCGCAGCAGGAACTCGCCCGTCTCGTCGGTGATGTTGACCAGATTGTCGGCCAGACGCTCGATCAGGCCCCCGACCTCGGCGCGCGAGATGAAGCGGTCTTTCTGGCGCAGCAGCGGATGCATGGTCGAGTCTCCCTTCGATATTTTCGGAACGTCGTTCCGGAATTCAAGGAACCATAGCCTGTTTCGGAAATCAACAGATTTCTGACATGGGCGGAGAAGACCGGTCAAGCCAGCAACCACTGGCTTCATACCGCCCCTTGACAGATGACTGAATGCTTTTCAGAATAAGGTTCCGAATTTTCAGGAATGGCATCATGGCACCGACACCCCCCAGGACCGAGAATGCCGCCGCCGTTCTCAAGGTCTTCGCCGTCCTCGAATCGCTGGCCGAGGCGCGTCGCGCGCCCCTGGCCGAGATCGCGCAGCGGGCGATGACGTCCAAGACCACCGCGCATCGGCTGCTGCAGACCATGGTCGATCTGGGCTATGTCGAGCAGGAGCCCGAGACCGAGAAATACGGCCTGACGCTGAAGCTGTTCGGCCTGGGCGCCCGCGTGCTGCGCGGGCAGGAGGATCTGCTGCGCTCCTGCGACCGCGAGATGGGGCGCCTGTCGCGCGCCACGGGCGAATCCATCAATCTGGGCGTGATGGACGACATCGACCAGCGCGTCGCCTATATCCACAAGTACGACAGCGCCTATGGGCTGTCGATGCAGTCCACGTTGGGCAAGCGCAACCCGCTGCATTCGACCTCGCTCGGCAAGGCGCTGCTGGCCTTCCGCGATCCGTCCGAGATCGAGGAGCGGCTGGCCCTGATGGACCTGAAGAAGCTGGCACCCCGCACGATCACCGATCCGGGCGCCCTGCGGCGCGAGCTGGCCGCCACCCGCGCACGCGGCTATGCCGAGGAGATCGAGGAAAGCGAGGCCGGGGTGCGCTGCATGGCGGTGCCGGTGATGGACCATGCGGGCCGGTCGGTGGCGGCGATCAGCATCGCCTTTCCGCTGGTCCGCTTCGACGAGACGCGCAAGGCGGAATACGCCGCCCTGCTGCTGCAGGCCGGGGCCGGCGCCTCGGCGGCGCTCGGCTACAGCTGACATTCAGGGCGGGCCGTACGGGCCTGCCAGGCCTCGGCATAGGCGCGCAGAGCTTGCGTATGACCCGGCGCGGCATGGCTCCGCGTCGCGGGCGGCTGCGCGTCAGGCAGGCACAGCAGCGCCGCCCCCACGCTGGTGCCGGTGGCCGAGGCCGCAACCTCGACGCCCCCGGGGCGCAGGGCGGCCAGCATGTCGAGGAAGTCGGGATTGCGGGCGAAGGGTCCCTCAATGATCGCGGGGCCGTCTGCGGCGATCAGGTCCAGGCAGGTCTGCGTCATCAGCGCCAGATACCACGACAGCGCCGCCATCCTCTGTCCATCCGTCGCGGGTGGCGCCGTCCAGCCCGTCGCACGGTCCGGAAACGGCCCCGATCCGGGCTGCACCGAGGGCAGGATCATCGCCCCCGCCGTCAGCACCGCGCGGCGGTCATCCATCGACGGCACCGCGTCGCATCCCGCCCGGACCAGCTCGAACTCGCGCCCGCCCATGAAGCGGGCCGAGGGCACGGGCCGTCCCATCGCGTTCACGTTGACCAGCACGTCGCGCGCCGGGTCCAACGCTGCGTCCCCGCCCCCCATCGCCATCGCCACCACCCAGGTGCCCGTGGACACGACCGAGAACGCCCCCTGCCGCCCCCGCAGATAGGGCATCAGCGATGCGTTGCTGTCATGGATGCCCACCGCGACCGGCGTGCCCGCCGGAATGCCGGTGGCCGCCGCGACCGCCGCCGTCAGCCCGCCCAGCACCGCATCCGACCGCCGCGCGGGCGCGATGCGCCCCGCCAAGCCAAGCGCCGCGACCAGCGGCGAGAACCGCCCCTGCCACGGGTCCCACAGGTCGGTGTGGCAGCCAAGCGAGGTCACGTCGCTGGCCAGCGCCCCGGTCAGCCGCCAGCCCCAGTATTGCGGATAGGTCACCACATGGGCCACCCGGTCCGCCACCCCCGGCTGCGCCATCAGCCAGTGCAGCTGCGCGCCGAGGTTCAGCCCCAGGGGCAGGCGCGGCGATCCGGTCACCGCGAAGGCCGGGCGCAGGGCGTCGTAATCGGGCATCCCCTCGGGGCCGTCATGTTCGTAATCCAGCATCGGCGCGGCCAGCCCGCCCTGCCCGTCCAGCAGCACCGCCGCCGCGCCATGCGTGGTGACCGATATCGCATCCACCCCATGCGCTGCCTGAAACGCCGCCAGATGGGTCAGGAAGAACTCCCAATGCCCCTCCAGATCCACATGCGGCCAAGGAGGACCGGGCAGGGACAGGTTGGGGCGGGTGACGACCGCGATCTCGGACAGGGTCGCGCCATCGACCAGCGCGAGCTTGGCATTGGTCTTGCCGATATCGATGACGGCCACATGGGTCATGGCAGGTGGAACATCGCCACCAGTGGCACGGCCACCGGCGATCCGTCCGGGTTGGTCGCCATCAAGTCCGCCATATGCGCCCACCAGCGCCGCATCACCGGGTGATCGGGCAGCGCATCCATGCCGTGATCCTCGGCCCGCCACATGACGGCGAACAGCGCGTGGCTCTCCTCGTCCAGATGGATCGAGTAATCCCGCACACCCGCCTCGTGCAGCAGGGCGGCCAGCTCGGGCCAGATCGCGTCATGGCGGCGGCGGTATTCGTCCGCCGCCCCTAGGTTCAGCTGCATGCGAAAGGCGTGTTTCTGCATCATGTCCTCAGTTTCGAAATCAGGCGGGGCACGGCGATGACCCCGATCAGCAGCAGGCCCACCACGATGGACATCACGATGCCCGGCACGTTCAGCAGACCCAGCCCGAAGGTCACCAGCCCCAGCACGAAGGCCGCCAGCACCACGCCGGGGATCGTTCCCGATCCGCCGAGGATGCTGACCCCGCCCAGGACCACGATGGTCACCACCTCCAGCTCGAACCCCGCCGCGATGGAGGGGCGGGTGGAGCCCAATCGAGAGGTCAGGCAGACCGCCGCGATCCCGCTCATCAGCCCGGTCAGCAGGAACAGGATGAACCTGACCCGGTCCACCCGGATGCCCGAGAACCGCGCGGCGGTGGCGTTGTTGCCGATGGCATAGACGGTGCGGCCGAAGCTGGTTCGGTGCAGCAGGACGGCGAAGACGATGGCCGAGAGCGCAAAGATCACCAGCTCGACCGTGACGACCCAGAAGACATATCCCTGCCCGAACCACGCGAAGCCGGCGGGATAGCCGGTGAAGGCCCGGTCGCCCAGCACGATATAGCTGATGCCGCGAAACAGGCTCATCGTGCCGATGGTCACCACGATGGACGGCAGTCCGAAGCGCGCGACCAGCACCCCGTTGAAGGCCCCGCAGGCCAGCCCCGTGGCCAGACCCACCGCGACCAGCACCGGGGTCGGCGCGCCCATGCCCATCGCCACGCCCATCGCGGTCGAGGCCAGCGCGACGATGGCGCCCACCGACAGGTCGATCTCTCCGGAGACGATCAGCAGCGCCATGGCAAAGGCGATCATCGCCTTCTCGGTGAAGTTGAAGGTGGCGTCCGACAGGTTCCACGGGTCGAGGAAATAGGGCGAGGCCCAGGCATTCAGCAGGAAGATCGTCACCGCCACGACGGCCAGCAGCGCCTCCCAGCTTTTCAGCGCGCGCGACGCGGGGCTGGTCAGGCGGTCGGGGATCACACGTCCGGGTTGGGGGGAATGGGTCATGCCCGCACCTCCGCCCGTTTCAGGATGATGCGCCCCGGATCCCGGCGGCGCGCGTTGAAGGCGATGGCCGCCAGGATCGCCGCGCCCGAGATCGCCATCTGCCAGAAGGGCGAGATGCCCACGACCGGCAGCGCGTTCTTGATGATGCCCAGAAACAGCGCGCCCATGACCGCGCCCGCCACCGTGCCCGCGCCCCCCGCGATGGCGATGCCGCCGATCACGCAGGCGGCGACCACGTCCAGCTCGAACCCGCCCGCGATGTCGACATAGGCCACCGCATAGCGCGCGACCCACAGATAGCCGGTCAGCCCGGCCAGCGCGCCGGCCAGCACGAAGGCCGCGAATTGCGTGCGCCCGACCGAGATGCCGGTATAGACCGCCGCATGGGGATTGCCGCCGACCGCATAGAAGGCCCGCCCCAACGCGGTCCGCGTCATCAGCACCGCCACCCCGGCGATCGCCGCCACCGCGATCCAGGCCATGACCGGCAGGCCCAGGATCACCTGGCGCGGCACGGCCTTGAAGGCGTCGCTCATCTGATGCGCGTTGATCCACGCGCCCTCGGTCAGCAGGAAGATCGTGCCGCGATAGATGGTCATGGTCCCAAGCGTCACCACGATGGACGGGATGCCCAGGCCCCAGACCAGCGCGCCGTTGATCGCGCCAAGGCCCGCACCCATCACGACGACCGTCCCCAGGATGACCGGCATCGGCACCCCCATTCCGTCCATCAGCGCGGCGACCATCCCGCAGAGCGCCAGATTGGCCGCCACCGACAAGTCGATGCATTTCGTCAGGATCACCGCCATCTGCCCAAGCGCCAGCAGGATCAGGGGCGAGGTGTCGGTGAAGACGCGGCCTAGATTGGCGGGCGCCACAAAGCCCGGAAAGCGGCTGGCGATGGCCGCCAGCAACAGGACGATCACCCCGCCCAGCACCACCTCGCGCGATTTGAGCAGGCTCATGCGGCGCTCCTCTCGATGCCCACGGCGGCGCGGATCAGGTTCTCGGGGGTCATGGCGGGGCCCGCGAACTCGCCCGCGATGCGGCCCTCGCGCATGACGATGATGCGGTCGGACATGCCCAGCACTTCCGGGATCTCGCTGCTGACCATGATGACGGCCAGCCCCTGGGCCGCCAGTTCCGACATGAAGTCATGGACGGCGGCCTTCGATCCGATGTCGATGCCCTTGGTCGGCTCGTCCAGGATGATGATGCGGGGCTGGGTCGCCAGCCATTTGGCGATCACCACCTTCTGCTGGTTGCCGCCCGACAGCAGGCCGATGTCCTGATCGAGGCTCGCCGCGCGCAGGTCCAGCCGCTGCGTATACTCGCGGGCCAGCGCGAATTCCTCGGCCAGCCGCAAAAAGCCGCCCCGGCTGGTCCGCGCCAGCGAGGGCAGCGTGACGTTCTGAAAGATCGGCAGCCCCTTGACCGCGCCCTGCCGCCCGCGATCCTCGGGGACATAGACGATGCCCGCCTGCACCGCCTGCGCCGTGGACCGGATGACCCTCACGTCGCCCGCGATCCGGCAGGCGCCCTTGGCGGGCTGGCTGATGCCGAACAGGGCCTGCATCACCTCGGACCGGCCCGCGCCGACGAGGCCGTAGAAGCCGAGGATCTCGCCCTGATGCAGGGTGAAGGTGATGTCCTCGTATTCGGTCGGATGGCAGTATCCCGCGACCGTCAGCACCGGAGGCCCGATCCGCGCGGGCCGTTTGGGATAGATCTGGTCGACGCTGCGCCCGACCATCATCTGCACCAGATCCCCCTCGGTCACGTCGCCCATCGCCCCCTCGCCCACGAAGGCGCCGTCGCGAAAGACCGTCCAGCGGTCCGCGATGCGGAAGATCTCGTCGAACTTGTGGCTGATGAACAGGATCGCCTTGCCTTGGGCCTTGAGCTTTTCGACCAGCTCGTACAGCTCCGCGATCTCCTTGTGGGACAGGGCGGCGGTGGGCTCGTCCATGATCACCACGCGGGCATCGACCGACAGGGCGCGGGCGATGGCCACCAGATGCTTGCTGGCGATGCCCAGATCGCGCAGCCGCGTGGCCGGGTCCAGATCGGACCCGATGCCGCGCAGGATCTCCGCCGCGCGGGTCCGCATCGCGCGGCGGTCGATCAGGCCCCACCGGGTGCGGGGCGCATGGCCGATGAAGATGTTCTCGGCCACCGTCATCTCGTCGAACAGAACCGTCTCCTGATGGATGGCGGTCACGCCCGCCGCGCCCGCCGCCTGCGCGGTGGGAAAGCGCACGGGCTCGCCTGCGACAAGGATCTGCCCCTCGTCGGGCTGATGGATGCCGGTCAGCACCTTGACGATGGTCGACTTGCCCGCGCCGTTCTCGCCGATCAGCGCGGTGACCTGGCCGGGGAACAGGTCCAGCCGCACGCCGTCCAGCGCGCGCACGCCGGGAAATGTCTTGACGATACCGCGCAGCGACAGCACGGCGCCGTCCCGCGATGCGGGGTCTGGCTGCATGATGGGATCCTTGGGCAAAGCGCCCCCGGCCCGGGGCCGGGGGCAAACAATCAGAAGACCGACGAGAATTCGTCGATATTGCCGGCGTCATAGGTGAAGGGATCGGCCATCGCGGCCTCGCCGTTCTCGTCCAGCGTGACCTCGCCCATGCGCCCGATCGGGATGGTGGCGCCGGGTTCGGCGGTCGCACCTTCCGTCGCCAGCGCATGCGCGATCATCGTCGCGGAATAGCCCAGATCGATCGGATTCCAGATCGCGAAGCTTTCCGAGGCGCCCGATTTCACATGCCCCGCCATCTCGGACGGCAGGCCCAGGCCCGTCACATTGACCTCGCCCACCTTGCCCGCATCGGTCACGGCCTGCGCCGCCGCCACGATCCCCACGCTGGTCGGCGCGATGATCGCCTTGAGGTCGGGGTGGCTCTGCATCAGCCCCTGCGCCTCGCGATAGGACTTGTCGGCCAGGTCGTCGCCATAGACCGTCGCCACGACCTCGATGCCGGGATAGTCGCCCATCACCTTGGTCATCTCCTCGATCCAGATGTTCTGGTTGGTCGAGGTGGTGGTCGCCGACAGCACCGCGACCTGACCGCCATCGGGCAGGTGGTCGGCGGCCAGCTTGATGATCGTGTTGCCGATCAGCGGCGCCGAGGACGGGTTCAGGTGCATCGCCCGCCCCTCGGGCGCCACGCCGCTGTCCCAGCTGATGACCGTGATGCCGCGATCCATCGCGCGGCGAAGCGTCGGCACCAGCGCGTCGGTGTCATTGGCGCTGACCGCGATGGCGTCCACGCGCTGCGCGATCAGGCTGTTGATGACCTCGATCTGGCCCTCGGCGGTGGTGTCGGTGGGGCCGGTATAGATGATCTCCACATCGCCCAGCTCGGCGGCGGCCTCCTCGGCGCCCTTGTTGGCGGCCTCGAAGAAGCCGATGCCAAGCGCCTTGGCGACCAGCGCGATGCGCACGGTTTCCGCCTGCGCCGCGCCCGCCATCAGCGCCAGCGCCGTGGCCGTCGTCAGTAATGTCCGTGAAATGCTCATCTCATCCTCCCTGATACGTGATCCTCCGCGCCCCTACTCCTCGGCGCGTGTCCTTCCGTCCCGCCGGGCGTCCGCCACGATCAGGCGAATGTCGGCAGCCTCCAGCATCGCCGCCGCCCGGTCGTCGATCCCGTCATCGGTGATGACCGTGTGGATGCGCGACAGCGGGCACAAAAGCAGGCTGGAGCGCTGCGAAAACTTCGAGCTGTCGGCCAGCACGACCAGCTCGTCGGCCTGCCCGATCAGCTTCTGCTCGGCCTGCACCAGCAGCGGGTCGCCCTCCATCAGGCCCAGGGGTCCCAGCCCCCGGCAGCCCATGAACATGCGCCGCGCATAGAAATGGTTGCTGCCGTCGTCGTCGAAGGGCGACAGGATGATGTTCTGCTCGCGATAGATCGCGCCGGCGGGCAGCATCACCGTGTTCTTGGACTGCTTCAGCAGATGTTCCGCGATGGGAAAGCTGTTGGTGAAGACCTGCAGCCGCTTGGTCGTCAGCGGGTGCACCATCTGGAAGGTCGTGGTGCCGCCATTCACGATGATCGCGTCGCCATCCTCGCACAGATCCACCGCCGCCTGCGCGATCGCCCGCTTTTGCGCGATGTTGATCGTCTGGTTGACCGCGAAGGGCCGCGCGTTGATCCCCACGAATTGCGGCGGAGAGATCGCCTCGGCCCCGCCCCGCACCCGGCGCAGCTTCTTGGCCAGATGCAGCTGCGCGATGTCGCGGCGCACCGTGGCCTCGGAGGCCGCCGTCAGCGCGCAGAGATCGGCCACCGTCACCACGGGCCGTTCCTGCACGGCGGACAGGATGATGCGATGGCGTTCGGTTTCCAGCATGGCTCTCCCTCTGGCCGCAAGTTTCCATCATTGCCGCTCAGTGTCAATCATTTTTGATCGTTATCATCTTTCTGCACCTGCACAATGATCGGTTATGATCGAAAATGATTGACCAGCCGCCCGCTGCCGGGCTATCCGAACAGCAGGACCGCGCGGCACGATGCCGCCAGAAGGGGAGGCATCCATGACCGCCAATCGACTGGACAACCTGTGGGACGACGCCCGCGCCGCATCCATGAGCGAGCCCGAAAAGCTGCTCTATCGCTCGAACCTTTTGGGCTCGGACAAGCGGGTGACGAACTATGGCGGCGGCAACACCTCGGCCAAGGTGCAGGAGGTCGATCCGCTGACCGGCGAGACGGTCGAGGTGCTGTGGGTCAAGGGCTCGGGCGGCGACATCGGGTCCATGAAGATGGACGGTTTCTCGACGCTTTACATGGACAAGCTGCGCGCGCTGAAGGGCAAGTATCGCGGGCTGGCGCACGAGGACGAGATGGTGGCCTATCTGCCCCATTGCACCTTCGCGCTGAACCCGCGCGCCGCCTCCATCGACACGCCGCTGCATGCCTATGTGCCGAAGAAGCATGTCGATCACGTCCATTCCGACGCGATCATCGCCCTTGCAGCCTCGGTCAATTCGAAGGATCTGACGTCCGAGATCTTCGGCACCGACATCGGCTGGTTGCCATGGAAGAAGCCCGGCTACGAGCTGGGCCTGTGGCTGGAGAAGCTGGCGGTCGAGAACCCGACCATGCGCGGCGCGGTGCTGGAAAGCCACGGCCTCTTCACCTGGGCCGATGACGCCAAGGACTGCTACCTCACCACGCTGGAGATCATCAACACCGCCGCCGCCTGGCTCGAGGCGCACAGCACGGCGCCCGCCTTCGGCGGCCCCGCCCGCCCCACGCTGGACGCCCCCGAACGGCGCGAGGTCGCCGCGCGGCTGATGCCGGTGATCCGGGGCCTCATTTCCAAGGACCGCCACAAGGTCGGGCATTTCGACGACCAGCCCGCGGTGCTGGAATTCGTCGGCTCCACGATGCTGGAGACGCTGGCGCCGATGGGCACCTCCTGCCCCGACCATTTCCTGCGCACCAAGATCCGGCCTTTGGTCGTCGATTTCGACCCCGCCGCCCCCGATCTGGACACCACGCTGGCCGCGCTGCCGCAGGCGGTGTCGGATTATCGCGACGATTACGCCGCCTATTACGACCGCTGCAGACGGCCCGACAGCCCGGCCCTGCGCGATCCGAACGCGGTCGTCTATCTGATCCCCGGCGTCGGCATGATCACCTTTGCGCTGGACAAGCCCACCGCCCGCGTCTCGGCCGAATTCTATGTCAACGCGATCAACGTGATGCGCGGCGCCAGCGCGGTTTCCACCTATCAGGGCCTGCCCGAGCAGGAGGCCTTCGATATTGAATACTGGCTGCTGGAAGAGGCGAAGCTGGCCCGCATGCCCAGACCAAAGTCGCTGGCGGGCCGCGTGGCGCTGGTCACCGGCGGCGCGGGCGGCATCGGGGCGGCGACGGCCGAACGCTTCCTGCGCGAGGGCGCCTGCGTGATGCTGGCCGATATCGACGAGGTCGCGCTGGCCACCGCCCATGACGGGCTGGCCAGAAGCTTTGGCGCCGATGTGGTCCGCGCGGTGCAGATGAACGTCACCGACGAGGCGCAGGTCGCCACCGCCTATGCCCAGATGGCGGTCGAGTACGGCGGCATCGACATCCTCGTGTCGAACGCCGGCATCGCCTCCTCCGCCCCGGTCGAGCAGACCACCCTGGCGCTGTGGAACCGCAACATGGACATCCTGTCCACCGGCTATTTCCTGGTCTCGCGCGAGGCGTTCCGCACCTTCCGCGCGCAGGATATCGGCGGGTCGGTGATCTTCGTGGCCTCCAAGAACGGCTTGGCCGCCAGCCCCAACGCCAGCGCCTATTGCACCGCCAAGGCCGCCGAGATCCATCTGGCGCGCTGCCTGGCGCTTGAGGGCGCCGAGGGCGGCATCCGCGTCAATGTCGTCAATCCCGACGCCGTCCTGCGCGGATCCCGCATCTGGGAGGGCGAATGGCTGGACCAACGCGCCAGCACCTACGGCACCGACAAGGGCGGGCTTGAGGAGATGTATCGCCAGCGGTCCCTGCTGAAACGATCCGTCCTGCCCGAGGACATCGCCGAGGGCGCGTATTTCTTCGCCTCCGACCTGTCGGCCAAGTCGACGGGCAACATCCTCAACGTGGACGCGGGCAACGTCCAGGCCTTCACGAGGTAAGCCATGATCAACCGCGACATCATCGAGGCGGACAACGCCGCCCGCCAGACCGACCTGGCCGCCGATTACGACGCGCTCGGCGCGCGCCTGTCACGCCGGGGGGTGGATATCGAAACCCTGACCGCCCGCGCCATGGGGTTCGGCGTGGCGATCCCCAGCTGGGGCACCGGCACCGGCGGCACCCGCTTCGCCCGCTTCCCGGGCGCCGGAGAGCCGCGCGGCATCATGGACAAGATGGACGATTGCGGGGTCATCCACCAGCTGACCGCCGCCACGCCAAAGGTCAGCCTTCATATCCCCTGGGACCGCACCGACCCTGCACTGCTGCTGGAAAAGGCCGAGGCGACGGGGCTGGGTTTCGACGCCATGAACTCCAACACCTTCCAGGACCAGCCGGATCAGGCGCACAGCTACAAGTTCGGCTCACTGTCCCATACCGACGCCGCCACCCGCGCGCAGGCGGTCGAGCATAACCTCGACTGCATCGAAATCGGGCGGGCCATCGGGTCGAAGGCTTTGACCGTCTGGATCGGCGACGGCTCGAATTTCCCCGGCCAGACCTCGCTCAGCCGCCAGTTCGACCGCTATCTGGAGGCGATGGGTCAGGTCTATGCGGGCCTGCCCGAAGACTGGCGGTTGTTTTCCGAACACAAGATCTATGAGCCCGCCTTTTATTCGACCGTCGTGCAGGACTGGGGCACCAGCCTGATGATCGCGCAGGAACTGGGCCCCAAGGCGCAATGCCTTGTCGATCTTGGCCACCACGCGCCCAATGTGAATATCGAGATGATCGTCTCGCGCCTGATCCGCGCGGGCAAGCTGGGAGGCTTCCACTTCAACGACAGCAAATATGGCGATGACGATCTGGACGCGGGCACGATCGAGCCGTTCCGCCTGTTCCTCGTCTTCAACGAGCTGGTCGAGTTGGAGGACACGCCCGGCATCGATCTGTCCCACATGATCGATCAAAGCCACAATGTCACCGACCCGATGGAAAGCCTGATGATCTCGGCCTGCGAGATCCAGCGCGCCTATGTGCAGGCGTCGCTGGTGGATCGCACCGTGCTGGAGGGCTACCGCAGCGACAATGACGCGCTGATGGCGGCGGCGACCCTGCGCGCGGCCTTCCGCACGGATGTCGAGCCGATCCTGCAGATGGCCCGCCAGCGCCAGGGCGCGGCCATCGACCCGATCGCGGCCTTCCGCGCCTCGGGGTGGCGCGCGCAGGTGGCGGCGGTGCGCCCGGCCAGCGCGGGCGGCGGCGGCGGGATCGTCTGACCCCCCTGCCCTTTCAGAACGCCAAAAGGCGGCGCCACCCCGGCGCCGCCTTTCGCATCCGTAAGACCGCTCAGCCCCCGGTGATCGCCAGCAGCGCCAGATACATGACCGACGGTCCCATCAGGCAGCCCAGCCCCGTGTAGAAGGTCGCCGTCATCGCGCCATAGGGCACCAGCCGCTTGTCGGTGGCGGCAAGGCCCCCCGCGACACCGCTGGTCGTGCCCATCAGCCCGCCATAGGCCATCGCCGATTTCGGGTTGTTCAACCCGATCAGCGGCGCCACCAGCGGCGTGCCGATCATCACCAGCACGGCCTTCAGCAGACCCGCCGCCACCGACAGCGCGATCACGTCCGAGCTGGCGCCAAGCGCCGTCCCGGTGACCGGCCCCACGATATAGGTCGCGGCCCCCCCGCCGATGGTCGCCATGCTGACCGCGTCGGTATAGCCGAAGGCCGCCGCCACCAGCGCCCCCACGGCGAAGGACACCACGATCCCAAGCGCCAGCGCGACGACGCCCGCCGCCCCCGCCTTGCGGATCTCGCGGATGTCGACGCCATAGGCGGTGGACACGATGGCCAGGTCGCGCAGCATTGCGCCGCCCATCAGCCCGATGCCCGCGAACAGCGGCACATCGGCCAGACCCTTGGACCCGCCGGTGGCCAGCCCGCCCCACCAGGCCAGCACCAGCCCCAGGATGATGGCCACGGCCGAGCCGTGCAGCCGCCCCGCCGACAGCCGGTCCGAGATCTGATAGGACACCCACATCACCACGCCGACGACGACGAAGGCGAAGACCAGCCCGTTCTTGGACAGGATTTCGGTGATCATCTCCATCTGCTCACGCCTCCTGCGCCATGAGGGGCGGCAGCGGCGCGTCCTGCCCGCCGATGCGCGCGACGACCGGCACCAGCGCCACGCAGGCGATGGTCGCGCCGACGCCCGCGATGATCGCCACCGGCCCGCCCGCCAGGGCCGCCACGACGTTCTGCTGCGCGGCCATGGCCACGACGATGGGGATGTACATCGCGCTCCAGAACAGGATGCCCTGTTCGGACAGCGCGGGCAGGCGGCCGGTGCGGCGCAGCCAGTCGCTGGCGACGATCAGCAGCAGCATGGCAAAGCCCACGCCGCCCACATTGGACTGGACGCCCAGCAGGACCCCCAGCAGGTCGCCCAGGATGACGCCCGCCAGATGGCAGGCGGCCAGGGCCGCGACTCCGTAGATGATCATGATCTTCCTCCCGTATGTGATGTGGACCGGATGGTCCCGCATGACCTCCTCGTCATGCGGGCCGGTCGGATGTCAGGCCGTGGCGTGGTCGTAAAGCCCCGCGTGGGTCCTGCGCAGCTCCGCCTTCTGCACCTTGCCCATGACGTTCCGGGGCAGGGCCTCGGCGAGGATCACCCGCTTGGGCTGCTTGAAGCGCGCAAGCGTGCCCTCCAGCGCCGCGCGGATCGCCTCGGCCTCCAAGGGCCCGCCCTTGGGGACGACGATGGCGGTCACCGCCTCGCCCAGATCGGCATGGGGCAGCCCGATCACCGCGCTTTCCAGCACGCCGGGCAGCGCGTCGATGGCCTCCTCGACCTCCTTGGGATAGACGTTGTAGCCGCCCGAGATCACCAGGTCCTTGTCGCGCCCGACGATCCGCAGATAGCCGTCATCCGCGATCGTCCCCAGATCGCCGGTGATGAAATAGCCGTCCTCGCGGAATTCGGACGCGGTCTTCTCGGGCATGTTCCAGTAGCCCTCGAAGACGTTCGGCCCCTTGACCTCGATCAGCCCGATCTCTCCGGGCGCGACGGGCGCGCCGGTCTCGCGGTCGGTGATGCGCACGTCGATCCCCGGCAAGGCCATGCCCACGGCCCCGGCGATCCGCTCGCCGTCATAGGGGTTCGAGGTGATCATGCAGGTCTCGGTCATGCCATAGCGTTCCAGGATCATCTGCCCGGTCTTCTCGGTGAAGGCGCGGTGATCCTCGGCCAGAAGCGGCGCCGATCCCGACACGAAGAGCCGCATCCCCGCCGTTGTCTGGCGGTCCAGCCGGGGCGATTTCAACAGCCGCGTGTAGAAGGTCGGCACGCCCATCAGCACCGTCGCCCGGCCCATCAGGTCGATGGCCTGCTCGGCATCGAACTTGGTCAGGAAGATCATCGTGGCGCCGGCGACCAGCGCCATGTTGGCGGCGACGAACAGCCCATGCGTGTGAAAGATCGGCAGCGCGTGGATCAGCCGGTCATTCGCGGTGAACTGCCAGTGATCCAGCAGCGCCTCGGTGTTGGACATCAGGTTGCCATGCGTCAGCACCGCCCCCTTGGACCGCCCCGTGGTGCCCGAGGTATAAAGGATCGCCGCCCGGTCGTCCGGGCCGCAGGGATGCACGTCCTGACGGGCAGGCACCGTCGCGGCCAGGTCGGTCAGCGTCCCCTGCCCGTCCGGCCCAAGCGTCTCGACCGACAGCGCGGGTCCGGCCCGATGGGCATGTGCCTCCTGCTGGCCCGGATCGCAGACGAAGAGGCGCGGCGCGGCATCGCCGATGAAATAGTCGATCTCGGCCCCGGTATAGGCCGGGTTCAGCGGCAGGAAGATCCCCCCCACCTGCAATGTCGCCAGATAGAGGGCGATGGCCTCGGGCGATTTCTCGACCTGCACGGCCACCCGGTCGCCGGGCGCCACGCCCCGCGCGGTCAGCGCGCCGGCCAGCGCCTCGACCAGGCCGCGCATCTGCGCGAAGCTGATGTCGGGCTGTCCCGGCCGTTCGAACAGCGTCTTGCCGTCCATCACCTCGGCGGTCTGGATAAAATGATCGTGGATGGTCTGCATGGGTCTCTCCTCCCCCTGATGCATGTCGGTCGTCTCAGCCCTTCAGCGCACTCGCCAGCTGCGGGCCATGAGCGATGGTGCCGTCGCGAACGAACGCCTCGTGGCGATCCTCGATCCGGTCCAGCTCGTAAAGATAGTTGATCATCAGCCCATGCGCGGTCTTCCGCGCCGAGGCCGACAGGTCGGCGGGCCAGTTCAGCCGATGCGCCGAGGCGCCATTGCCCAGGTGGAACCGCGCCACCGGATCGGCGGGCTGCCCTGCCTTTCCCCGCCCCTGCAGGATATAGCGCGCGGCCACCGCCATGACCTGCGGGCGCAGCGCTTCGATCGCGCCGGGATCCGAACTCCAGCTGCCCTCCAGCGCGGCGCGCAGGCGCATCGCGGGCTCGTCCGTCTGCGCGGCCAGCCAGGCGGCGAAGCCCGGCACCGGCGACAGGGTGACGAACGAGGTCAGCTCGGGCAGTTCCGCCTTCAGCACCGCCACCACCTGCTTGATCAGGAAGTTGCCGAAGCTGACGCCCTTGAGGCCCGCAAGGCTGTTGTTGATCGAATAGAAGACCGCCGTGTCCACAGGCTCGGTGCCCGCGGCCTCGGGCGCGGTCAGGATCGGGCCGATGGCGTCGGGCATCCCCCGGGTCAGCGCGACCTCGACGAAGATCAGCGGCTCGTCCCCGGTCGCGGGGTGGAAGAAGGCATAAAGCCGCCGGTCGCCGTCCGCCAGCCGCCGCTTCAGATCGCCCCAGCCCTGCATCGGATGCACGCTTTCATAGGCCATCAGCTTCTCCAAGATCGCGGCGGGCGCGTTCCAGTCGATCCGGCGCATGGTCAGGAAGCCCCGGTTGAACCACGAGGCCAGCAGATGCGCGAAATCCTGATCGATGGGCGCCAGCCCCGGATCGGCGCGCATGGCGGCCAGCAGATCCTGGCGCATCCGCACCAGCTGCAGCGTGGCCCCCGGCGCCAGGTTCAGCCGCCGCAGCAGGGTCTGGCGGGCGGGCTCGACCACTCGGAACAGATCGGCCACCGCCGCCGCATCGGGCGCCTTGTCCCAGGCCGCATAGGCCTCGCGGATCGCCTGCGCATCGACGCCGTGATCGTCGCGCATCGACCGGAAGAAGGTGAGGCGCTCGTCGCCGTCCAGCTCGGCATAGGCGCGCAGCGCCTGCTCGGCCACCGCGACCCGTGCGGCGTCCCCGATCCGGCCCATCAGCACCGTGCAGGCGACCCGCGCGCGTTCCGAGGCGGGCCGCGCCAGCGCCTGCAGGGTCGCCGCCTCGCCCCCCCGCGTGCGGCGCGTGATGGCCTCCACGAAATCCGACAGGAATCCCAGTCTCTGCTTGCCCATGATGCGATCCTCCCCTGCGTCACATATACACAGTTTGGAGGCTGTTGTATATAACAACCCTCCGAATGGACTTTTCTGCTCCTTTCGGATGAGATGACCGCACCTGCACCGCCGAAGGCCGCCATGACCCTGCCCACCGCACAGCGCATCCGCCTTGCCTTGGAAAACGCCATCGTCGATGGCCGTCTTGCCCCCGGCATGCGCATCGATCCCGATCAGGTGGCCGCCGACTACGGCTGTTCCCGCACCCCGGTTCGCGAGGCGCTGCAGGCGCTCGAGGCCTCGGGCCTGCTGATCGTGCAGCCCAAGCGCGGCACCTTCGTGGCCCGGCTCAGCGTCCCGGAACTGATGGAGCGCTTCGAGGTCATGGCCCAGATGGAGGCCTTCTGCGCCCGCCTCGCCTGCCGCCGCGCCACCCCCGACGATCTGGCCCGGATCGAGGCCGCCAATCTGGCCTGCGCCGCCGCCCGCACCGATCCCGACCGCTACTATGCCGAGAACACCGCTTTCCATCAGGCCATCTACCGTGCCGCCCAGAACGACTTCCTGCAGGCCGAGACATTGCGCCTGCAGGCCATCCTGCAACCCTATCGCCGCCGCCAGCTGCAGGCGCCCGGCCGCGTGGCCCGCTCGCTCGAGGAACACCGCCGCATCGCCACCGCCATCTGCGCGGGCGACGGCGACGAGGCCGCGCGCGCCATGACCGACCATGTGCTGGTGCAGGGCGAACGCTTCCAGGATCTGGTGGCGCTGGTGGGGCGGCTTGCGCCTCAGGCGGGCGGGGTCGCCTTGCGCTGACGCCGCCGCTCCAGCCCCAGGGCATGCTCGCGCCAGATGATCAGGATGCCCGCCAGGATCACCAGCGCCGATCCTCCGATCACCGCCGCCCCCGGCACCTCGGCAAAGACCCACCAGCCGATCGCCACCGCCAGGATCATCGCCACATAGTCGAAGGGCGCCACGACCGAGGCATCCGCATGGCGATAGGCCGAGGTCAGCAGGATCTGCCCCAGCCCCCCCAGCAGCCCGGTCAGCACCAGCTGCATCAGCACATAGCCGCCGGGCAGCACCCATCCGAAGGGCAGCGTCAGCAGCGACAGCCCGGTCGAGGTGATCGAGAACCAGAAGACGATGGCCGAGGTGCGTTCCACCTGCACCAGCTGGCGCACGAAGATCTGCGCCAGCGCCGCCGCCCCTGCCCCGCCAAGCGCCACCGTCGCCCCCAGCATCCGCAGCGGATCGCCCCCGGTTCCGGCGCGGATCTGCGGCGACAGGACGATCAGCACCCCGGCCAGCCCCAGCCCGACCATGCCAAGCCGGAAGGCGCGCACGTTCTCACCCAGAAACATGCCCGCCAGGATCACCACCAGCAGCGGTGCCGCAAAGCCGATCGCCGTCACCTCTGGCAAGGGCAGGATCGACAGCGCCCAGAAGTTCAGCGCCATGGCCGTGGTCCCCACCAGCCCGCGATAGAGATGCCCCATCGGGTTGGCCGTCCCCAGCCCGATGCGCAGCTCGGACCGCCACAGCAGCCAGACCAGGATCACCGGCAGCGCGAAGAAGGACCGGAAGAAGACCTGCTGCCCGGGCGGGATCGCGGCGCTTTCCGCCGTCGCCTTGATCAGCGCCGCCATCAGGGTGAAGACGGTGACGCTGGCGCATTTCAGCGCGATGCCGCGCAGGGGAGAATCGCTCGGGGGCATGGCGGCGGCCTTGTTGGGATCGGGGGTCCCGAAGGGCTAGCCCCGGTTTGCACGATCTGCAAGGCAGTTTGGGGGGATTTGGGCTGCCACGGCGGCCTTAACTATGTATTATCATTAATTTTCAACTACTTAATATGAAGCCCGCGGGTCGGGTGCTTCGAGGGCAGGCTGCCTCCCCCGCTGCGGGCCGTCCTGACGGAAAAGATGGTGCCGCCCCGGCCCTGCCGGCGGGAAGAAGTCCCGGCTCCACGTCCTTCCCCGCGGGGAAGGACGGCCCCCCTGCCCTGCCGGACGTCCCTGCGGGGAAGATCAGAGGACCCCTCCCCGCAGGCTGATCTTCCCCGCAGGGAAGATCACTCGATCTGATCCAGCATCGAGGCCACCGCCGCCTCCAGCTTGCGCCGGTCGATGGTCGAGAAGTCGCGGGGCAACCGGATCTCCAGCCGCCCGTTGGCGGCGGTGCATTTGGCCTGACCCTGCGGGCGGGTCAGCTGGAAGGTGGTCTTGGCCTTGGCCTGCGCCTGCGGTTCCGGGGGCGCGGGACGCGGGGCCGGCCCGGTGGCCATAGCCGCCTCGCCCTGCCCCGCATAGCGGCGCAGCACGGCCAGCTCGTCGGTGATCGACCGCGTGTCCCAATCCTTCAGCTCTGACTTGATCGCCGCAACGATACCCGGCACGTCCTCCAGCTTCTGCGACAGCGACAGGCCCAGGGCGCGCGGGATCTCCTGCGGATACAGCAGCACCTCGCCCAAGCGCTCGACCAACGGGATGAAGTTGCGGATATAGCTGCGCTTCTGATACCCGGCCGAGCGGAACAGGATCGCCACCGCCTTTTCCGCATCATGCTCGGCGGTCATCGGGTCCATCGCGTAATGCACCGCCAGCTGCGCCATCTCGGCAAACGAAATGTCCTTGCGCACCATGTTCTCGTCGACCATCCGGCGATACAGCGCCTCCAGCTGGTCGCCGCGTGCCGCGATCCCGGACGGGATCCGCCCCCAGGCCTCGGCATCGCCGGTCTCCTCCAGCAGCTGCCGATAGGCCGACAGCCGGCGCCAACCCTGGATCAACTCATAGCGCCCCTCGGTCGAGGGCTCGACCTGGATCGGGTTCGACAGCCCGATGTCGCGGATCGAGGCGACCAGTTCGGCCAGCTCGAAATCGGCCACCGGCTTGCGGTCGCGGACCAGCTTGCCCGTGTCGATCGCGTCCAGCGAAATCAGGTCGGTAATCAGCCCGGCGCGCTTCAGCCGCACATGCTCCTGCGCCAGGGCGTCGTTCTCGGCCCGGATCCGCGCCTCCATCGCGGCCCGGTCGCGGGTGGATTCGGCCGTCTCGCTGATCGCGGCGGCCATCGGCCCGCGCCGCTGCTCCTTCCCGGCGGGGAAGGTTTCTGCCGGATCGGGACTGTCCTCCTCGGGAAGGTCGATGTCGAACATGCGGCGCTTGCGGCTCATGCTGTCTCCTCCAGCTGCGTCCAGGCGGCCAGGACATGGCCGCGAAACTCTTCATAGCCCTGATCGAAGGTCGCCCGCGCCCGGCGCCAAGTGCCCCGGGTCATCTCGCGATAGTCGATCTCGTAGATCGAGCTGAGGAACCGGCCCGACTGCTCGACCGCCCGGGTCAGCTCGATCGGGTGCTGCGCCAGGCGATCGCCGAAGACCTGGCGGAAGGCCGCGAACATCGCCTGGTGCAGTTCGTTCGAGGGCTCGAACCGGGTCATCAGGAAGCGGATGTCGGCAAAGGCCTTGGGCAGGGCGATCTTCCCCGTGGGGAAGTTCTCGAAGCCATGGGACAGATCCTCCAGCGCCTCGGCCAGCTGGCCGATGAAGCTGGTCGTGCTGTCATATTCCCAGTAGCCGGGGCCCGAGGGGATATAGAGCATGTCGGCGGCAAAGACCGCGTTCATCGACTGATAGCCGATGGCGGGCGGGCAGTCGAAGAGGATCAGGTCGTAGGCGTCATCCGCCAGGCTGTCGAGGAAGCGCGAGACGGCGCCGAAGAAGGTCCATTCCGGATTGAGGTGGCGGTACTGCGCGCTGGCGAACTCGACGAAGGCGGCGTTGGCGCAGCTGGGAACGATGTCGATGGTGGGCCAGGCGGTGGGCTTGATGAAGTCGGCGGGGCGCAGCGTGCCCAGGCCCATGTCGCGGATCGAGGCCGGCAGCTTGCGCCGGGGCAGGACCGTGCCGCTTTCGGCGCCGGAGGTGGCGGTGTTCATGCGGTCGGTCTCGCGCTCCAGATCGCGCGCCATGATGCCCCAGACCGTATGGTCCTCGCCCACGTCGTTCAGGCCCATCGAATGGGACAGGGTCGCCTGCGGGTCGAAGTCGACGACGAGGACGCGGTAGCCGTCCAGCGCCGCGGCATGGGCGAAGTGCAGGGCCACGGTCGACTTGCCGGCGCCGCCCTTGAAGTTGGCGATGGCGGCGCGGAAGGCGCGCTTGCCCTCGGGGCGGGGGGGCATCAGGGACTTCTTGTTGATGCGGATGCGGCGGCGCAGCTCGTTGACCTCGTCGAGGCTGAACCAGCGCTGCCGGCCATCCTCCTCGACTTCCCCGAGGGGAAGGTTCGGATCGGCGGCCAGCTTGCCCCGGAAGGTCGACTGGTTGATCCGGAAGATCAGTTCGGACACCTCCCAGGACGAGAAGCGCCGCAGCGTCTTCTCGTTGGCCGGGCTGAAGGTCTGGCGGCGGATCCAGCCCTGCATCTTGAGGGATTGGGATTGCAGCCGGGCGAGGTCTTCGTGCGTATACATGTTGTGCCTGTTTCCGAGGACGCTGATTGTTGCTGATCCCGGTTTTACGCGCGATTTGCGCTTTTGGCAAAAGCCTTGTTCACTGAACACCAAGAATACACCAATTCCAGCCCCTGTTGCGCGAATCGCCTGTGCAACGCGCGCTGTCTCCCGCTTCGCGGTGCTCCGGGAAGGAGCGCTGCGGCGCCCCGGATTGGGGGACAGGGTAGGGCAGGGCGCCCCGGATCAGGGGACATCCAGAGCGTAATGGGGGACAGCCAGAGCGGCCTCCTATACCAATGATACCCATTTTTGAGAGGGGGCAGCGAGCGTTGCAGGGCGCAACAGGGCGATCTGCTTGACAGGATCGCGTTTTAGGACGCTAATGCCGGCAGGATGGTGAAAGGCGTTTGCACTCGCACAAGACCTCGCCCTCCGACACAAGGCCGGACCCCCCGGCAGGCAGGAGCCGTGATGCAGATCGTCCGTCCGGTCGGCCGTGAGGCCGCGGCCAAGAAATACGACATCCTGTCGGCGTTGATGGCGCATGCCTTGGCGGGCGATGCGCATCGGCAGCGGCTGGTCCTGCGGCTGATGGCGCTGATCACGACCCGCTACAATTGGCAGAAGAACGAGCTGACCGTGGGCCAGCGCGAGATCGCGCGGCTGTGGTGCGTGGACGAGCGCACGGTCAAGCGCGACATGGCGCGGTTGCGGGGCTTGGGATGGATCACCGTCAAGCGGCAGGGTGCCCGGGGGCGGGTGTCGGTTCTGGGGATGGATCTGGAGCGGATCCTGCTGGACAGCCGCCCGGCCTGGCCCAATGTCGGCGAGGATTACGTGGCCCGCATGACGGGCCGCGAACCCTCTCTGGCCGAGGAGGGGGGGCCGAATGTCGTGCCGTTCCGCCGCGCCGACCCCGTCCCGGCGGGGCAGGGGGTCTGGGCGATGATTCGCGACCGGTTGCAGGCCGAGGACCCGGCACTGTTCGAGGCCTGGTTCGCGGGCCTGGTCGAGACGGGGCAGGGCGCGGGCGTGCTGCATCTGGCCGCGCCCTCGCGCTTTCACGCGACCTATGTGCGCACGCATCTGCTGGGGCGGTTGCAGATGGCCGCGCGCCGGGCGGATGCCGGGCTGCAGGCCGTGCGCGTGGATTGATCGGCACCCGGTATTTGCGCATTATGCACGTTCTGGTTGAATGGCGTCGAGAAACATCGGGATGGTGACAAATCCGGCACCGGACTGCTAAAAAATTCACGTAGTGCAAAAAATCCACACATCGCGCCTTTTCTGGGCCCCGGGGGGCTTGTCTCAAGCCCTTGGAGATGCGTAAAAATATTTGAACAAAACTGTGTGATGCAGGGAACCGACGTGAAATTGTCATTTGTTTACCCCCTTGCGCCCGCTGAACCATCCTGTCTATTTGGATAGGTGAATGCGCCGGAGACCATAGTTGGCCTAACCAGTTCTCGCTTTTTCGGCACCCGAAAAACATATGTTTAAAACAGTGGAACGGTCCGATGACCTTTGCCTATTCGATTGCGGTTGACCCTACGCTCGCCCGCGTCTGTGACGGACTTCTGGAACGCCACCTGCCCCCGACCCTGATCGGCATGCTGGACCTTGCCGCCAGCGACCGGCCCAGCCCCGGGCGCACCTGCCTGGCGCAGCTGATCCCTCTGGGGGCGGGTGCGGCGCAGGCGCAGCGGCTGTCGGAGAGCGGGCAACACGGCCTTCCGGTGATCGAGGTCGATCCGGAACATCCCGAACTGCTGGCCGAGCGGGTCACCGCCCTTCTGGTCGAGCGGCTGCAGCGCAGCGAGACGGCGGCGGCGGCCTCGCGCGAATCGGCGGCGATGCTGCGGCGCGAGAACATCTCGGGCGCGGTGCGGTTCCGCGAGATCGAAAGCTTCCTGCACGCGCTCGGCAATCCGCATGTCGCGCGCTCGCTGCATTGGGAGCCCTCGGGCGCCATGACCGAACTGGAGGCCGAGAGCTGGGTCAGCCAGCTGCTGCCCCTGAACATCGTCAGCATCACCGCGATCGACCTATGGCTGCCCGAGCGCGTGCATGCGCAGACTTGCGAGTTGCAGGTGCTGCTGCAGGACAGCACCGGCGACGAGCACGCGCTGACCGAGATCCCCGACGAGATGCGCATCGGGTCGGGCTGGGTGCGCTTTGCCCTGCCGATGGCGGTGCAGGGGGATGCGCGCAACTGCTCGCTGGTGCTGCGCAATCTGGGGCCCGCGCGGCTGGTCGTGGGATTGGGGATGCGCATGCCCGATGCCCGTTTCTGTGCCCAGGGCGAGACGATGCCCGGCGATCAGGTGCTGGCGCTGCGGGTCTGGAAGGCGCTGGCGGGCGCCTCGATCCCCGAGCGGCGCGAGAAGCCGATGATCGATCCGCGCCTAGAGATGACCGCGCGGGTGCTGCAGCCCTCGGCACTGCCGGCGCCCGAGATCTTCGCGATGCCGACCTCGGCGATGGATTACATCACCGCCGATTTCTGGGAGGCCGAGGATGCGATCATGGTCCATCCCTCGCGCAGCGGCCCGGTCTGCGCGGTGATCCGCGACGTGCCGATGCGGGGGCTGCTGCAGCTGTCGGCGGTGGTGACGGCGGGTCATGCGCGCTCGCCCAACCTGAACTTTGCCATCGGCGTCACGCCGCAGGGGGCGATCAGCCGCGACGGGATCTGGGAAAGCTGCCTGGGGGCCTGGGTGCACGGCCTGCCGGCGGCGGGCTGGGCGCAGGTCCATTGCGTGCCCACCGCGCCGATCACCGACCGGGCCGACATCTATCTGGCCACCTCGCTGGCGCAGGACCTGCCGAACGATCACAGCTGGGGCTTGTTCCGCAGCTTTCGCGCCGTGACCGGCCAGCGCGCCGCCGAGGAGGATCTGTGATGCAGCACAGCCCGATCCGTCTGGTCCCCCCGCAGGTCACCGTGGTCATTCCCGTCAAGGGACACCCGGTGCTGCTGGACGACGCCATCGCCTCGGTCCGCCGCGAGATGGCCGAGGGCGTGATCCTGCGGCTGATCGTGGTGGATGACGGCTGCCCCTATGCCGAGACGCGGCAATGCCTGGACGACTGGCAGGCGCGGATGGGCGCGCAGATGCTGGTGCTGCACCATGCCAATGGCGGGCTGTCCTCGGCCCGCAACCGCGGCATCGAGGCGGCGCTGCGGCTGGATCCGGGGCTGGACGCGATCTTTCTTCTGGACAGCGACAACCTGCTGGCCGAGCGCGCCGGGCTGACCATGCGCCATCTGCTGGAGACGCATCGCGATCACGACTGGTTCTATCCCGAGTTCGACTTCTTCGGACAGGCCGGCAACTATCGCACCGAGCCGGTCTTCAGCCCGCTGCTGCAGGCCGAGGCCAACCAATGCGACGCGGGCAGCCTGATCCGGCGCCGGGTCTTCGACGCGGGGCTGCGCTTCGACGAGGAGATGCGGCAGGGCTATGAGGATTGGGATTTCTGGCTGCAGGCGGCCAAGGCAGGCTTCACCGGACGCTCGGCCCGCCGGCCGCTGCTTCTCTATCGCAAGCGCCCGGCCAGCATGCTGAGCCATTCCCACGAGGTCGATCAGGATCTGCGCCGCTTCCTGCGCCGCAAGCATAAGTGGCTGTTCAACCCGGCCGCGCTGGTCGCGCTGGAGGCCGCCAGCTTTCCGCGCTTCGCGCTGATCACCGGCGAGGGGCGCACCGTGTCCACCTGCGTCGATCCCGATCACCAGACCCCGGTCGCCACGCCCGAGTTCGAACGCATGGTGCTGGCGGCGATGGCCGATCCGCATGCGAACCACGCGCCTGCGCATCTGATCTTCCTGCGCGAGGGGGTCGAGGATCATCTGCGTCAGGCGCGTCTGCTGCATGGCGTGTTGTGGAATTTCGAGCGCCGGGCGCTGCGCAATCCGCATGATCTGGACCTGCTGTTCCTGGACCGCCATCCCGACGGCGGCCATGACATCGCCACCGACAGCGGCAATCCCGACCGCACGCCCGACGCGATCTGCCTGCGCCTCTCCACCGCGCAGGACTGGGTGCGGCGCGGGGTCGAGGACCGGCTGCGCAAGCTGGATCTGGTGCCCTCGCAGGAGGATGTCTCCAGCTGGACGCTGCGGGCGCCGGCCCATGTGGGCGGGCTGGCCGGCGGGGCGGCGGCGGGCGAGGTCCTGCGCGGGACCATGCTGGCGCTGGTGCGCAGCCCCTATCTGGCGGCGCTGCAGACCGGATGGGGCTGGCGCGATCCCGGCGCCGCGATCAGCCGCGACCGCACCGTGCAGATCCCCCGGAATGCCGTCGATGGCGGGGTGACCTTCCCGCTGCTGCGCGCCAAGGGCAGGCATGACATCGCCCTGGTGCTGCCGATCTTCAACATCGGCGGCGTCGAGCGCGTCGCGGCCAGCATCGCGCGCGAGCTGTCGGCGGCGGGCCACCGGATGCATCTGGTCGTGCTCAGCGACCGTCCCATCGACACCGACCCCTGGTCGCTGGAGCCCTTCGCCACGATCACCTGGCAGGCCGACAGCAACGCGCTGGACTGGAGCGGCGACGAGTTCCTGGGCACCGCCGAACCCCGATGGGGGCAGGGCGCCGAGGGCACCGACCTGATGGGCCTTCTGGGAGGGATGGACGTGGTCATCAATGCCCATTCCGCAGCCCTGCACAAGGTCGCCGACCGGCTGCGGCGCCGGGGCGTGCTGATGATCGATCACGAGCATCTGGTCGAACGCTCGACCTATGGCCGCGCCTATGGGCCGCCGCATCTGGCCCTGGCCTATGAGCAGGCCTATGATCTGTTCCTGACCTGCTCGACCCGGCTGATGACCTGGATGCATGCCAATGGCGTGCCACGCGAGAAGCTGATGGCCGTTGTCAACGCGCCGGGCTATCCGATGTCGCGGGCCGAGCAAGGCTTCCTGACCGCCGCGCGCGTCACCGCCCGGGCCCGCCGCCAGCCGCTGCGCGTGCTGTTCATGGGCCGTCTGGACAAGCAGAAGGGCATCGACCGGGTCTGCGCCATCGCCCGCGCGCTGGCCGATCAGGCGCCGCGCATCACCCTGTCGGTGGCCGGGCGCTCGGTCGTCGAGGCGGATGGCGCGATGCTCAGCTGGCCCTCCGAGACGCGCTTTCTGGGCGCCGTGCGCGGACCGGCGGCGATCTCGCAGCTGCTCAGCCAGACCGACATCCTGATCCTGCCCTCGCTCTACGAGGGGCTGCCCTTGTCGGTGCTGGAGGCGCAGCGCTGCGGCGTGGTGCCGATCGTGGCCGAGGCGGGGGCGGTGCGCGAGGCGATCGAGGATGGCCGGAACGGCTTTGTCGTCCCGCAGCAGGACTGCGCCGAAGCGATGGTCGCCCGCATCCTGATGCTGGACGGCGACCGCGCGCGGCTGGCCGAGATGGCCCAGGCCGCCGCCGAGACCAGCCCGACCTGGACCGAGGCCACCGAAGGTCTGCGCGCGTGGCTGGACCAGCGGCTGCCGGAGCTGTCCGACCTGCCCGCCGGGACCCCGGCTGCGGCGGTCCAACCCAAATACATGTTTTCCTGAAACGGAGTTCAAGAATGCCTCAGACCATCCATGACAGCGCGGTCCGGAATTTCCAGATGGCGGCCAACCTGCTGATCGCCCTTCAGGGCCGCCGGCTGGTGCTGACCGGCGAGGCGGCGGCCCTGCTGGACGGACGTCCCAAGGCCCTGCTGTCCGAAGGCTATAACAGCCTGTCGCCGCGCTTCGGCATCTGCATCCCGCAGGACACAAGGGGCGAGTTCGCGATGACGCCCGAGGGCGACGGGCTGGAGTTCCGCAATTCCGGCACCCCCTGGATGACCATGGAGGGGCTGCTGTCTTCCATGGACCCCTGCAGCTGCTATCTGGATGCC
Organism: Paracoccus gahaiensis; assembly: GCF_005048225.1. GTDB lineage: Bacteria > Pseudomonadota > Alphaproteobacteria > Rhodobacterales > Rhodobacteraceae > Paracoccus > Paracoccus gahaiensis. The sequence continues at coordinate 46,230 of NZ_SUNI01000006.1, read as the reverse complement.
GATGCCTCCTTCCCCACGCCGACCGTGGCCGATGTCTTCCTGCGCGACTTCACCGATGGCGGCACGATCCGCGACAGCCTGCAGACCGAATGGCTGCTGGGCAACGACCGCGCCACCGTCTGCAAGCTGGAACTGCCCGAGGCGGCGGATGATGTCGCCAACCGTCGCATCGTCATCCACCTGCGCCAGCCGCCCGTGCGCTTCACCCTGCGCAAGCTGGCGCTGACGCTGATCTGACCCCCCGGAAAGGGCCCGTCTTGGACCTGAAACTGCATGTCGACTTCTGCTTTTCCTGCCCCGGCGGCCGCGTCGTGGCCGCCGGCTGGAGCCAGGATCCGCGTCCGGCGCTGATGGTGCATGCGGGTTCGGCCTCGCTGGCGCCGGTGCATCTGATCCGCTTCGCGCGGCGCGACCTGCGCACGCTGGAGCCCTTCGGCTATCTGGCGGTCTTCGACCTGTCGGGTCATCCCGACGCGCTGGACGATCCCTCCGAGGAGATCTTCCTGGCCGTGGGCGCCGAGCATGCCCGCATCGGCGGCGCGCGCCTGGCCACGGACGCGCGCAAGATGGTCGAGATCGGCGTCGACGAGGCCTTCTTCGCGCTGCTGCGCCTGATGGCCGAGGGGTCTGTGCCGATGCCCGACCGGGCCCTGTCGGGGCCGGTGATCACCCGCATCCGCGCCGCCCGGCCGCTGCCCGCCGAGGCCGAGACCCATGCGCTGAGCGTCGATCTGGGCCAGATCGCCGAGGCGGGGCAGGGGGTCGCCTCGGGCTGGTTCCTGCCCACCGCCGCCACCCAAGGGGCGCTGCACGCGGTGGCCTTCGACGACCGGCAGCTGGCGCGGGTGACGCTGCTGCAGGGTGTCGTGACGCGGACCGATCTGGCCGCCTATGGCGACCGCTATGTCTATGGCGGGCAGGATGGCTGGCTGGCCGCCTTCCGCTTTGCCGCACCCGCAGCCGGCGCCGCGCGGCTGCTGGTCATGCTGCCGGGACAGCTGGCCGATGCGGGGGTCCTGCATCCGCTGACGCAGGTGGCCGCCCCGCAGATCGCGCGGCTGCTGGTCGAGGCGCGCATGTGGCAGGAGGATCCCGAGGGCGCCGACGCCCTGCACCGCGCGACGCTCGCTGCCTCGGACACGCCGGCGATTGCGATGCCCGACACGCCGCCGCTGCCCGGCGATGCGCCCATCCTGCTGATCCTGGATCACGATCTGGCCGCGCCCGATCTGCGCGACGTGCTGCGCCGGCTGTGCCAGGCGACAGGCCGCGCCATCGACCTGCATCTGCTGCGCCCGACGCTGACCCCCGATCTGCGTGACGCGATCGCGGGGGCGGCGCGCGAATGCGGCCCGCGCATCCGCATCCTGGGCTGTGCGCCCAAGCCTCCGGTCACGGCCGAGGGCCCGGCGCTGCTGGTCCATGCGCGCAGCTCGATCCTGTTCCATCTGGCCGCACGGCTGCCCGTCCGGGGCGAGGTGCCGGATCACGACCTGCAGGTTCTGGCGCTGGACGTGCTGGCCAGCCTGCCCGGCGGCGCGGGCCGGATCGCCGCGCGCTTCGGCACGGATCGCCCGGCCTTCCTGTGCTGGGGCGATGCGGCGCGGCTGCTGCCCGCGCTGGCGCCTCTGCTGGGCGATGCGCTGGTACCCGAATCGGCCTTCCGCCAACTGGCCGCGCAGCTGGACGGCGCGGGGCGGCTGGCGATCCTGCCCGCCGATCCCACCGGCTTTCACGCCGGCGATCAGGGGCCCTTCGCGGCGGCGCTCTTCGACAGCCTGACCGGCCATGATTTCGACGCGCTCTCGGCCCGTCTGCTGCAGGAGGCCGGGCAATGACCCGCACCGTGATCATCTCGCATTCCCATCCCGCACTGCGCTATGGCGGCGGCGAGGTCGCGGCCTATCGCCAGTTCCAGCACATGCTGGAGGGCGGCGAGGACGTGTATTTCGTGGGCTCGACCATCGGCCCCGAGGATGGCGCGCGCTTCTTCGGACCGGCGCAGCGGGTGCTGTCCTTCTCGGACCGCGATTTCTGCCTGCGCGGGCTGGGGATGGACGCCTTCGTGATGGAGCATCCCCGGATCGAGACCGAGGACTGGCTTCTGGACTTTCTGCTGGCGCTGGAGGGGGACGTCTACCATTTCCACCATTTCTGGAACATCGGCGCGGGCACGCTGCGCCGGCTGCGCGCCGCCCGCCCGCAGGCGCAGATGATCTGCACCCTGCACGAGATGACCGCGATCTGCGCCAATCACGGCCAGATGGTGAAGACCAGCGGCGAGCTGTGCTTTGCCGCCTCGGACGTGGCCTGCGCGGCCTGCCTCAAGCGCTCGCCCGCTGATTTCATGCTGCGCCGTGCGCGGATGGCGGGCATGCTGGACCTCTTCGACGTGCTGCTGTCGCCCAGCCAGTTCATGGCCGACCGCTTCGAGGTCTGGGGCATCGCGCCAGGCCGCGTCGGCGTGATCGAGAACGGGCTGGACCACGGTGACGCCCCCCCGGTGCAGTCCCAGGCCGACCTGACCCGCCGGTCGCGCCGCTTCGCCTTCTTCGGGCAGGCGACGCCGACCAAGGGCCTGGACGTGCTGATCCGTGCGACGCAGGAGATCGACGCCCGGATCCGTGCGCAGGCGACGGCGCCCGCCGTGGCCCCGGCCCGCGGCAAGGCGGCGGCCAAGCCCGCCCCGGGCGAGACGGCGGCACCGACCGGCCCGCGCGCGCCGATCTCGCTCGAGATCTACGGCGTCACCGCCGAGGGGTTCGCCGCGCTCTGGCCCGACCTGACGCCGCCCGATTGGGTGCGCTTTCGCGGCCGCTACCGCCCCCAGGACTGCATCGCGATCATGCGCCGCTTCGGCTGGATCGTGATCCCCTCGGTCTGGTGGGAGAATTCCCCGGTGGTCATCCAGGAGGCCCGCGCCGCGGGCACGCCGATGATCGCCTCGGATATCGGCGGCATGGCCGAGAAGACCGCCGGATGGGGCGTGCAGTTCCCCGTCGGAGACCCCGACGCCCTCGCCGCCGCGATCCTGTCGGTCCACGACCGCCCCGAGATCCTGGCCCAGCACATCGCCCTGATCGCCCCGCCGCTGGATATGGCGGGGTTCATGGAGGAATGGCGGGTGGCTGTGTCTGTCGTCAAATAAAAAAATATGCAGCTGCGACTGGAGATAGATGATGCGAACTGCCGTGATGACTATGGCCTATAATGAGGGAGTAATTTTGCCTAAATGGGTAAAGTACTATGGCCAAATCTTTGGAAAGGAAAACCTATTTATATTTGACCATGGGTCAGACGATGGGTCTACAGAAAATCTGGGCGCTGTAAACATAATTAAACTTCCTCGGACTCCATTTTCGGATATTGTCAGATCTAAGATGATATCTAGCTTTAGCGCTAGTTTCCTTAGTTTCTTTGATTACTTTATTTATACAGATGCGGATGAATTTCTTTGTGTGGATCCCGTTAAATATATAAATCTGAAAAATTACTTACATGTGAAAGCGCCCGAACATGTGACTGCCATAGGGTTGAATATTTTTCACTCCTTCGAGGATGAGGCTCCACTCAATATCTCTCGCCCGGTTCTCACGCAGCGTTCATACGCTTATTTTCTACCGTCAATGTGTAAGACGCTTATTACCAAAAAGCCAACAAACTGGGGAGGGGGTTTTCACGCGTGCAATCACAGACAGAACTTCGATGAAGTGTACAACTTTCACCTAAAGCAGATGGATCGCGAGATTGCGCTAGACCGCTTGCGCATCCTTCGAAGTATTGAAAGAGATGGTGATTTTGGAACTCACCAGAGAATTGAAGACGCAAAAATGAACTTGATCTTTAAACAGATAAACTCACGCGATAGAGAGGATAATTTTGATTTTTCTTTTGAGATAGAAGAACTTGAAGAAAACATTTCTAAAAATCACGCTGACAAGTATATTTTTAACGTAGACTACCAAAGCAGGCACAGGAACAACCTCCGTAAAATCCCTGAACAATTTAAAGGAATATTCTGATGTACCTCTATGTTAAAGTGTTCGGCGAGCGGAACAGTGGAACTATCTACCTTAACGCGCTAATAAGGGAAAATACCAATGCAATAATCTTGGATGGCGACACTAAAGGGAAAGGTGGACTTCTCGGAAGTGATAATTTGGTGTTTCCCGATTGCTATACTGGAGATAATGATTATCTCCAAGATATGGATCACGTTCGAATGCTGAATTCGGATTTTGGATGGAAGCATGCTGCTCCTCCCCTTAGCACAATCGAGTTTTCACCTTTCAAGAATTTTTGCCGACTGGTCTTTACAACAAAGCATCCTGTATTCTGGCTTAAGTCAATGTACAACCGGCCTTATAATCCTAGGCTGCAGCGCGCTGATGGGTTTTCTAATTTTATTAGAGCACCATGGCCGGTGTCTAGAAGAGATAATCTCGGGTGCGATTCAGTTCCAACTCCTGTCGAACTCTACAACAGGAAAGTGTTGTCGTACATAGAAGCAAGCAGAATTTTCGCGCCCAATTCAATTTTTGTGAAGTACGAAGATCTCTTGGCTGATACGGAAGCGACGGCTTCTAAAATATGTAGCGACGTTCTGGGTTATGGGAATGGAAAATTTAAGAATGTTTTGAATTCGACAAAGTCATCTGAGGAAAACTTTGAGTTTTACAAGAATAAGTACCTTTCTGAGGATTTCGGTTACGATGTCTCACAAGAGGATTTGGAGTTTATCAAGCAAAAACTCTCCCCTAGGGTAATGAGGTACTGCAACTATGATTTTAAGACCGGCTGAAAGGTGCTGCTTGCGCTGGCTAAGTTAGTCCTCTTGCGGTTCCTTAAATGTAGTTAAATAAAGTTTATCTAGGAACGGCTTCGGAACAATATAGTGCACAAGGGAGTTGAAAGCCTTGGCCGATAAGGAAAGATCTAATGATCCAATCAAGGTTCCGAATAGTTCTTAGAGTTTGTGCGATGGCAACTACAATTCTGTCAGCCCCCGCCTTTGCCCAAGACACCCCCGACCGCCTCAGCGAAGCCGGCACCTGTCCCGCTGCCGATACCATGGCGGAGCCGGCCAATCAGCCTGACGCCTCGGAGGATGCCACGGCGCCCGAGAATACCGGGACGACGGGGTGGAGCGGCGGGACCGGGGGGTCTCAGCTGGGGACGAACATCCAGGGCGCGACGGACAGCTCTCCGACCTGGCAGCCGCCGACGGCGCGGGGGCTGGACCTGGCGGGGCTGGCCGAGCCGGTGGCGGAGTGCTGAGCCTCCGCTGATCGCCGGACAGGGGGCGGGGATGGCGGAAGGGAATGGGAGTCGAACCCACCCGGGACAGGCTCGCTGCCCCAACCGGAGTTGAAGTCCGGCCGCCCCACCGGGGACGAATCCCTTCCACGCAAGAACGCATGCGCCCCCGGTCCTGTTGATGGACCGGGGGCGCTGTGATGACAAGGGCAGCCGTGGACGGGGGCAGCCCTGCCGGGGTGGCGGTGTGACGCGGGCGGGCCGGGCTCAGCCGGCCAGAAGCGCGGCATTGCCCCCGGCGGCGGTGGTGTCGACGCAGAGATGCCGCTCGTGGCACAGATGCGCGCGGTCGGGCAGGGCGGTGATCAGCGCCACCAGCGGGCCGGGACGTGCGGCCAGCGCCTGCGCCAGCGCGCGGCCGGTGGCCGCGTCGCCCCACCAGAGGACGCCCGCCAGATCCGGCAGGGCCGCGATCTCGTCGGGGGCGAGGGAGCCTTCGGCGCCGACCGCCTGTCCTTGGCCCCGCGTCACCGCCGCCATCTGTGCCGCCACTGCCGCAGGGCCGGGGCCGAGGCAGAGGATGGGGCCGCGCGACAGGGTTTGCAGGCGGTTCAGCTCTCCGGTGGGGCCGGGCATCAGCATCTCGGTCGGCGCGGGGGCCGGCGGGGGGGCGGTCAGCGCCTTGGTCAGACGCGGGGCGCTGTCGGTCGTGGTCCAGGCGGTGCCGGGTTGCGGCGCCTCGGGCGCCAGAAAGCGCGGTAGATAGAGCGGCCCGCCCGCCTTGGGGCCGGTGCCCGACAGCCCCTCGCCGCCGAAGGGCTGGCTGCCGACCGTGGCGCCGACCTGGTTGCGGTTCACGTAGAGATTGCCGGCATGGATGGCCTGCGTCACCTCCTGCACGCGGCTGTCGATGCGGGTGTGCAGGCCGAAGGTCAGCCCGTAGCCGCGCGCGTTGATGGCCGCGACGACCTTGTCCAGATCACGGGCCTTGTAGGTCGCGACATGCAGGACGGGGCCGAAGATCTCGTGATCCAGATCCTCGATGCCCGCAACGCGCAGCAGGGTGGGGGGGACGAAATGGCCGGTCTCGGGCGCGGCGATCCGGTGCAGGAGGCGGTCCTGGCGGGCGGCGAGATAGTCGAGGATGCCGGCCTTCGCCTCGGCATCGATCACCGGGCCGACATCGGTGGCCAGATCCCAGGGATCGCCCACACGCAGCTGATCCATCGCGCCCTTGATCATGTCGATCAGATGCGGGGCCACGTCCTCCTGCACATAGAGGCAACGCAGCGCCGAGCAGCGCTGGCCGGCCGAGCGGAAGCTGGAGGCCATGATGTCGCGCACCGCCTGTTCGGGCAGGGCGGTGCTGTCGACGATCATCGCGTTGAGGCCGCCGGTTTCGGCGATCAGCGGCGTGCCGGGCGCCATGTGATCGGCCATGCTGGCGGCGATGAGCCGCGCGGTGTCGGTGCCGCCGGTGAAGACCACGCCATTGATGCGCGCATCGCGGGTCAGGGCCGCGCCGACCGTGCCGCCCTCTCCGGGCAGCAGTTGCAGGGCATGGGTCGGCACGCCCGCGCGGTGCAGCAGGCGCACGGCATGGGCGGCGATCAGCGGGGTCTGCTCTGCGGGCTTGGCCAGCACGGCATTGCCGGCCATCAGCGCGGCGGCGATCTGGCCGGTGAAGATCGCCAGCGGGAAGTTCCACGGGCTGATCGCGGCGATGATCCCGCGCGGGGCGCGCGTGTCGCCCTCGCCCTGGCCGGCATAGTAGCGCAGGAAGTCCACCGCCTCGCGCAGTTCCGCCACCGCGTCGTTCAGCGTCTTGCCGGCCTCGCGCGTGAGGATGCCGAAGATCGGGCCGAACTCGGCCTCGTAGAGATCGGCGGCGCGGCGCAGGATCGCGGCGCGCGCGGGCGCGGGGGCGGTCCAGGGGCGGGCATTCGTGATGGCCTGGGCGACGGTGGTGTCGTCGGCGTTCGTGACCTGGGCGATCGGTTCGCCGGTGGCGGGGTTGGTAATCGGTTGCGTGGTAGCATCGCCGGGGGGCCAGCCCCCCGGGCCCCCCGGGATATTTTCGCCAAGATGAAGGAGGGGCGCGGCGTCTTCGGGGCGGGTGTCGCGGGCGGTGAAGATGGTGTGCAGGGTGTCTTCGGCGGTCAGGTCGAAGCCTTGGGAATTGGTGCGGCCCGCGCCGTAGAGGGCGTGGGGGGCGAGGAGGGCCTCAGGGGCATGGGCCTCGGCCAGGGCGTCGAAGGGATCGCGGGCGATCTCTTCGGGGGAGACCTCGTCATCGACGATCTGGTTGACGAAGCTGGAATTGGCGCCGTTTTCCAGAAGGCGGCGGACCAGATAGGCCAGCAGGTCCTGATGCGCGCCCACGGGTGCGTAGATGCGGCAGGCGGTGCGGCTGTCCTTCAGCACGATGTCGTGCAGGCGTTCGCCCATGCCGTGCAGGCGCTGGAACTCGAAGGGCGCGGCACCGCCCAGATTGCCGGCCAGTTCCAGGACGGCGGCAACCGAATGGGCGTTGTGGGTGGCGAATTGCGGATAGATGCGGTCGGTCATTCCCAGCAGCTTCTTCGCCAGCGCGACATAGCTGACATCGGTCGCCGTCTTCGAGGTGAAGAGCGGGAAGTCGGGCAGCCCCTCGACCTGGGCGCGTTTCATCTCGGTGTCCCAATAGGCACCCTTGACCAGGCGCAGCATGATGCGGCGGTCGTGCTGGCGGGCCAGCGCGTGCAGCGCGTCGATCATCGCCCCGGCGCGCTTGCCATAGGCCTGCACGACGACGCCGAAGCCGTCCCATCCGGCCAGCTCGGGGTCGGGCAGCACGGCGGCGATCACCTTCAGCGACAGGGCCAGGCGGTCCTGCTCCTCGGCGTCGATGTTCAGGCCCATGTTCGCGGCTTTCGCCTGACGGGCCAGGTCGCGGACCACGGGGACCAGCTCGGCCATCACGCGGGCCTCCTGCGCCACCTCGTAGCGGGGGTGCAGCGCCGACAGCTTGATCGAGATGCCGGGGTTCTTCGCCACCGAGCCATGGGTGCAGGCGCCCGCGATGGCGGCGATCGCCTTGCGGTATTCCTGCGCATAGCGGTCGGCGTCATGGGCGGTCATCGCCGCCTCGCCCAGCATGTCGTAGCTGTAGGTATAGCCCTTGGCCTCCTGCCCCTTGGCGCGGTCCAGCGCGGCGTCGATGGTCTGGCCCAAGACGAACTGCCGCCCCATCTCGCGCATGGCGCGGGTGACGGCGGTGCGGATCACCGGCTCTCCAAGCCGTCGGATCGCGCCGCGCAGCGTGCCCGCCAGGCCCGGCTGGTTGTCGTCCAGCACCCGACCCGTCAGCATCAGGGCCCAGGTCGAGGCATTGACCATGCTGGAGGAGCTGTCGCCCAGATGGCGGCCCCAATCGGACGGTGCGATCTTGTCCTCGATCAGCGCGTCGATGGTGGCGCGGTCGGGAACGCGCAGCATCGCCTCGGCCAGGCACATCAGCGCCACGCCCTCGCGGGTGGAAAGGCCGTATTCGGCCAGCATCAGCTCCATCATCGTGGGCTTCGAGTCGCTGCGGATGCGGCGGATCAGGGTGGCGGCGCGCGCGCTGATGCGGGCGCGGATGTCGGGGGCCAGCCCGGCCTCCCCGATCAGGCGGTCCAGAAGGGGGCCTTCGGGCTGGAACTTGGCGGTCGAATCGAGATCGTGCATGGCGGGCCCCCTTGGTTGTGCAGGCAGGATAGCGCGGCACGACTGGACGTTGTGACCAATCTTGGGGCAGGATGCAGGCGGATGTCCCAAATGATGGCGCTTCGACATGACCGACCTGCTGGATCCGATCAACCGCCGCATCCTGGCCGAGCTGCTGGCCAATGCCCGCATCCCGGTGACGGAGCTGGCGCGCAAGGTGGGGCTGTCGAAGACCCCCGTCGCCCTGCGCATCCGCCAGCTGGAAGAGGCCGGGCTGATCACCGGCTATCGCGCGATCCTGTCGCCGGTGCGGCTTGGCCTGACCCATGTGACCTATGTCGAGGTGCGCGTGACCGACACCCGCCAGAAAGCATTGGAGGCGTTCAACACGGCCATCCGCGCCGTGCCCGAGGTCGAGGAATGCTACATGATCGCGGGGGGGTTCGATTACCTGCTGAAGGTGCGGTCGCGCGACATGGCGGACTATCGCCGGATCATGGCCGAGCGGATTTCCGTGCTGCCGCATGTGCATGCAACCTCCAGCCATGTGGCGATGGAGGCGGTGGTGGAGCAGGGGGGCCTAAGCCTCTCCGAATAGGTCCAGCCGGTGCGGGTTCAGGCGGCGCAGGTCGCCCCTGCGCAGGGTGACGCCGTGGCGGTCGAAGAAATCCAGGATCTCGATGGCGACCTTGCGGCCGTTCTGCACCCGGTCGCGGAACAGGGGGGCGGTGAACCAGCCATCCTCGGTCTTGGCCGCCACGTCGCGCAGGATGGCGACCATGGCGGCGGTGACCTCGCGGGCGAAGAAGTGGTCATGGGCGATCTGGTCGGTGCGGCCCAGCTTCTGGGTCAGGCGCAGGATGCGGCGGATGTCCTTTTCGTCCGCGCCGAACTCGGTGGCGAAGTCGCGGACCCGGGGCGGGCGATAGCGTAGATCGCCCAGCAGGGCGGGACGGATGCGGTCCCAGATCGCCTCGTCCTCGGGTGACAGGCGGACCTCGTGGCCGGGCAGGCGCAGGAAGGCGCCATCCGGGACGATGCGGCCCGCCTCGGATTCGATGCGCAGCAGCGCGAGGAAGGCGTCCTTGGGCAGGCGCGGGGTCAGCGCCAGGCGCAGGCGTTCGCGCCCCAAGCCCGGCAGGTCGGGATTGGCCTCGTGGAACTGCGTCAGCTGGTCGGTGATGCCCGCGCGCAGCGTCTCCAGATGGGCGGGCGACAGGGCGAGGCTCGCGACGGTCGTGCCGCCCGCCGCTGCCAGCGCGGCCTGCGCCTGATCCGGCGACAGGCTGCGGTCGCGGGCGAAGACGGTCATGTCCTGGGGCGCGATGGCCAGCAGGGCGGACAGGGGATCCGGCGCGCGGGCGGCGCTTATCAGGGCCAGGCGTTCCGGCGTGCGGCGCTTGCGGGCGGGGGGGCGCAGGTCCAGGAAGCGGCCCCCGCCGATGGTGCGGCTGGCCGAGACGTCGCGCAAAATGAAGCGGTCGCCGATGGCCGCGGCGATGGGGCGGTCCAGCACGATCTGGACCGGTCCGGCCTCGCCCGGCGCGATGGGGTCGCCAAGTGGCACGATGCGGGCGCCGACCTCGGTCGCGTGGCTGTGCAGGCGGGCAGGGAACCAGGTGCCGATGGGCTTGGGCTCGCCGGCCAGCACGGTCAGGCGGGCGTCGATGCGGGCGGTGGGGGCGTGCAGCGAAGGCGTCAGGACGATGTCGCCGCGATGAAGCGCGTCCTTGGTCACGTCCTCTCCGGCCAGATTGAGGGCGCAGCGCTGGCCGGCCAGGCCTTCGGTCGCGGGGCGGTTCTGGGCGTGGATGGCGCGGACGCGGGCGGTGATGCCCGAGGGGCTGACGGTGACCGCATCGCCCACCGCGATGCGGCCCGTCAGCACGGTGCCGGTGACGACCGTGCCCGCGCCCTGCAGGGTGAAGCTGCGATCCACCGCCAGCCGGAAGGGACCATGGGCCGCGCGGGCGGTGGTGTCGGCCTCGGCCGCCAGAAGGGCGGCGCGCAGGGCCTCGATCCCCTCGCCGGTGACGGTCGAGACGGGCAGGATGGGCGCATCGGCCAGCGCGCTGCCCGCCAGCGTCTCGCGAATCTGGGCGGTGACCTCGGCGCGCCGCGCGTCGTCCGCCAGATCGGCCTTGGTCAGCGCGACCAGCCCGCGCGGCAGGCCCAGCAGGTCCAGGATCGCCAGATGCTCGCGCGTCTGCGGCATCACGCCGTCGTCGCAGGCCACGACCAGCAGCGCCAGATCGATCCCGCCCGCGCCCGCCAGCATGGTGTGGATCAGCCGCTCGTGGCCCGGCACGTCGACGAAGCCGGTGACCGCGCCGCCCCCCAGATCGGCATAGGCAAAGCCCAGGTCGATGGTGATGCCGCGCGCCTTCTCCTCGGCCAGGCGGTCGGCATCGGTGCCGGTCAGCGCCTTCACCAGCGCGGTCTTGCCGTGGTCGATATGGCCTGCGGTGCCGACGATCATGGCGCCAGCGCGTCCAGCAGGTCGCCATCGGCGCCGAGGCAGCGCAGGTCCAGGATCAGCGCGCCCGCATGGATATGGCCCAGCACCGGGCGGGGCAGGGCGCGCAGCCGTGCGGCCAGCCGGTCGGGCGCATCGCCCCCCGCCCCGGTGATCCGCAGCCCCGCCGAGGGGATCGTGTCGGTCGGCAGCGAGCCCGAGCCGATCTGGCTGGCGCAGTCCGTCACCGTCACCGCGTGATCGGGCAGCAGCGCCGCGACCTGCGGGGCCAGCCGGGCGGCCTGCGCGGCGATGTCCGCCTGCGGCCGCGACAGCATCCGCAGCACCGGCAGGCGCCGGTCCAGCCGGTCCGGGTCGCGATAGAGGCGCAGCGTCGCCTCCAGCGCCGCGATGCGGATCTTGTCCAGCCGCAGGGCGCGCTTCATGGGGTTCCTGTTGATCTGGGCGATCAGGTCGCGGCGGCCCAGGATGAAGCCCGCCTGCGGCCCGCCCAGCAGCTTGTCGCCCGAGAAGGTGATGAGGTCGGCGCCCTCGGCCACCGCCTCGGCCACGGTGGGTTCGCGGCGCAGCCCCCATCGGGACAGATCGACCAGCGACCCGGCGCCCAGATCGTTCATCATGATGACGCCCGCATCGCGGGCCAGCGCCGCCAGATCGGGGGCGGCGACCTCGGCCGTGAAGCCGTCGATGCGGTAGTTCGAGGTATGGACCTTGAGGATCAGGCCGGTGCGGTCGGTGATCGCCTCGACATAGTCGCGGGGATGGGTGCGGTTCGTGGTGCCGACCTCGACCAGATGGGTGCCCGCGCGGGCCATGATGTCGGGCATGCGGAAGGCGCCGCCGATCTCGATCAGCTCGCCGCGCGAGACGAGGCTGTCGCGCCCCAGCCCGAAGGTGTTCAGCGCGATCAGCACGGCGGCGGCGTTGTTGTTGACGATGGTGGCGTCCTCGGCCCCCGTCAGCTCGCACAGAAGGCCGCGCAGGTGGTCGTCGCGCTGGCCCCGCGCTCCGGTGGTCAGGTCGTATTCCAGCGCCAGCGGCGCGGCCATGGCGGCGCTGGCCGCCGCGATCGCCTCGTCCGCCAGGATCGCGCGGCCCAGATTGGTGTGCAGGACGGTGCCGGTCAGGTTCAGGATCGGGCGCAGCCGGGTCGCGGCCTGCCCCGCCAGATCGGCGGCCAGCAGATGCGGCAGGCGCGCGGCCTCGGTGGCGCCGTCGGCGCCCTCGCGGATGGCCGTGCGGGCCGCATCCAGCCGGGCGCGCGCGGCCTGCGTCACGGCCTGACGGCCATGATCCTCGACCAGCGCGGGCAGGGCGGCCAGCAGCTGGTCGACGGCGGGCAGCGCGCGAAAGCCCGACATCAGAACCCGGTCAGGAAGGGGTTCACGCCCCCGCGCCGAAGGCCGGTATCCTTCATCATCAGATCGAGGCCCAGGCTGGCCACGTCGTCGGCCACGGGTTCAAGGCTGTGGTTCTTGTTCTGGTAGAGGATCTTGACCCAGGAATCGCAATCCCCGCAGACCTCGGCGCGGACGGTCGCCTCGGTCGTCTCGACGCTGCGATAGCTGATGGCGGCGGTCGATCCGCAGCAGAGGCAGGTCAGCCGGACCTCGTTCCATTGCGTCTGGCAGCAGGCGCAGGCGGCATAGCGGACGCCGTCCAGATCACCCACCCCGATGACCGAGGAGGTCGCGGGCCGCCCCCCGCAGGCGGGGCAGACCCCGGTGCGGATCGGGACCAGCTGGCGCGCCTCCAGCGTCGCGGCGCGCCGCGCCATGTGCAGCTGCACCGCCAGCGCCGCGAACAGATGCGGGGCGACGCTGTCCTCGGGGACGGTGTCGGACAGGATGTTCTCCAGCAGCCAGTGCCGGTCGGCCAGCGGGGCCGAGGTCACCGCCAGCAGCGCCATCCGGGCGGGGTCGGGCATCTCCAATTCCGCCGCCGCCGTCAGCACGCGGTCGAGGATGTCGTGCAGCTGCGGATCGGTGGCCTCGGCCCGACGGTCCAGTGGCGGCATGCGGCTTTCGCGGGCCAGCCGCACGCGGTCGGGGGACAGGGGGGTGGCGGGGGGCAGGTCGCGGGCGAGGCGCGCCTGCAGGTCCGACAGCCTGCCCAGGAAGGCAAGCCAAGGCCCCAGATTGGCGCTGTGCCCGGCCAGGAAGTCCAGCCGCTTGGCGCGGGTCGAAAACAGCCGCGCGGGATCGGGCAGGAAGGCCAGGGGCGCGGTGGGCACGCCGCCGATCGCGGAGGGGTCGGGTTGGGGAAAGCGGGTCATGAAGGTCTCCGGGCCGACCGGCCACAGGGATGGTCCTTGGGGGTGCAGTCGGCGGTTGTGGCCGGCAGATTACTCTGCCGGGCCTTTCGTGTCGCGGCTGGCGATCTCTCGCAGCCATTTGCGGTGATGGCGCCAGGCCCATCCGCCGGTCACCGTGCCCCGGGTCATCGCCCGCAGCGTGCCGCGCGTCCAGATGGCGGCATAGACATGCATGATGAACACCAGGATGATCGCCACCGCGGCCAGCGCATGGACCAGCACCGCCACGCGGCGCACCGGCACGCTGACCAGATGGCCGACGACCTGCTGCCAGATCAGCACGCCCGAGACGATCAGCACGACGATCAGCCCGGTCATGCCCCAGAAGACGAACTTCTGCCCGGCATTGTACTTGCCCAGTTCCGGCAGGTTGTCCTCGTTGCCCTTGACCACGTCGCCGATCTTGGTGACCCAGGTCGTGTCCTCGGGCTTGGGCATGTTCAGGCGCCACAGCTGGATGAACATCAGGGCGAAGCTGACGAACAGCACCACGCCGATGATCGGGTGGATCCAGCGGGTGATCTGCCCGCCGCCGAAGAGGGCGGTCAGGAAGTACAGCGCCGGGTCGAACAGCGCCAGCCCCGACAGGGCCAGCGCGATCAGGCAGAAAGCCGTGACCCAGTGGTTGGCGCGGGTGAAGCCGCGATAGCGGCTCACCTCGACCGGGGCACGGCTTTCGATCCGGTCGCCACGTTCCGAATAATAGGGGCGGTGCGCCATCAGGCGGGCCCCCCCTTGTGCGGATCCTCGTCGGGGTCGCGGCCTTCGACCACCAGCGTCTTGGCGGCCTCGGTGTCATGCTCCTCGACCTCGTTGCCGCGCGAGAACAGGCCGTGCAGCGTGGCCCCCACCGCCGCCAGACCGATGACGGCCAGACCGGCGGTCTTGGTGACGCCCTTCCAGCCCTCGACGATGGGCGAGATGCGGGGGTTCTCGGGCAGCTCGTTGTAGATGCCCGGCTTGTCGGCATGATGCAGCACATACATCACATGCGTGCCGCCGACGCCCGCGGGGTCGTAGAGGCCCGCGTTCTCGTAGCCGCGCGACTTCAGATCCTCGATCCGCGTTTCGGCATGGGCCTGCATGTCGGCCTTGGTGCCGAAGACGATGGCCTGCGTGGGGCAGGCCTTGGCACAGGCCGGGCCCTGGCCCACCGCGACGCGGTCCGAACAGAGCGTGCACTTGTAGCTTTTATGATCGACCTGGCTGATGCGCGGGATGTCGAAGGGACAGCCGGTGACGCAATAGCCGCAGCCGATGCAGTTGTCCTTCACGAAATCGACGATCCCGTTGGAATACTGCACGATGGCGCCGGGGGCCGGGCAGGCCTTGAGGCAGCCCGGATCCTCGCAATGCATGCAGCCGTCCTTGCGGATCAGCCATTCCAGATCGTTCGTCGCCGGGTTCTCCCATTCCGCAAAGCGCATCAGGGTGAACATGTTCGGCGTCAGGTCGTGGGGGTTCTCATAGACCCCCACGTTCTCCTCGATCTCGGGATGCGTGTCGTTCCATTCCACGCAGGCGGACTGGCAGGCCTTGCAGCCGATGCATTTGGACACATCGATCAGCTTGGCCAGCTTTTCCAGCTGGCGGTCGGGTTGCGGCACGTTCCGGGTGGCCGAGATGCGGACGATGTCGCCCGCATTGAAATAGGCCTCGGTCGGCTGCACGGGCGGGTTCGAGACCGCCGTGGTCGGGCTGTTGGCCATATCGTTCATGCGACCGGCTCCTCTGCGGCGGGTTCGATGTTGACAAGGAACGCCTTGAATTCCGGCGTGTCCGTGTTGGCGTCACCGACGAAGGGCGTCAGGCTGTTGGGCCCCCAGCCTTTCTTCGCGGCGCCCATGAAGCCCCAATGCAGCGGAATGCCCACCACATGGACGGTCTTGCCGTCGCAGGTCATGGGCTTGATCCGCTTGGTCACCACGGCCTTGGCCCAGACCTGGCCCCGCGCCCCCCAGACCCGGACGCGACCGCCCTTGGTGATGCCGCGCTCGGCCGCCAGCTCCTCGCTGATCTCCACGAAGAACTCGGGCTGCAACGCGGCGTTCACCGGGTTGTGCTTGGTCCAGTAGTGGAAATGCTCGGTCAGGCGGTAGGACGTCGCGACGAAGGGGAATTCGTCGCTGCCGCCAAGCCGCGCCACGTCGGATTCGAAGATCCGGGCCACCGGGTTGCCGCGCATGCGCGGGTTGAACACGTTGGCCATCGGGCTTTCGAAGGGCTCCATATGCGTCGGGAAGGGCCCGTCGCGCATCATGCCCCGGGTGAAGAGCCGCGAGACCCCTTCCTGGTTCATGATGAAGGGGCCGACCTCGGAGGGGTTGGCCGTGGGCGCGATGTCGGGGACATCGTAGCCGCCCCAACGCTCGCCGTCCCATTGCACCAAGGGCCGCGTCGCGTCCCAGGGCTGGCCCTGAAGATCCGCCGAGGCACGGTTGTACAGCACGCGCCGGTTGGCCGGCCAGGCAAAGGCCCAGTTCAGGTACATGCCCACGTCGTCGGGATCGGAATTGTCCCGCCGCGCCATCATGTTGCCCTCTTCGGTCCAGCTGCCGGCATAGATCCAGCAGCCTGCCATGGTCGAGCCGTCGCCGCGCAGCTGCCCGAACCCGGACACCTGCTGGCCCGCCTGCACGATCACCGCGCCCGTCGCCGGGTCGGTCACGTCGCTCAGCGCGCGGCCGTTCATCTCGCGCGCCAGTTCGGACGGATGCGGCTCGCCGGGATCGGCATAGTCCCAGGACAGGTTCACGATCGGATCGGGGAAGGCGCCGCCTTCGGTCCGATACAGCTCGCGCACCCGCGTCCAGATCTGCGCCATGATCCAGGTGTCGTGCTTGGCCTCGCCCGGAGGCGTCGCGCCCGGCCAGTGCCATTGCAGCCAGCGGCCCGAATTGACCAGCGCGCCCTCGTCCTCGGCGAAGCAGGTCGTGGGCAGCTCCAGCACCTCGGTCTGGATCGAGGCCGTGTCCACGTCGTTATGCGCGCCGTGGTTCTGCCAGAAATGCGAGGTCTCGGTGGACAGGGGGTCCATCACGACCAGCATCTTCAGCTTGGACAGGCCCGTGGTGACCTTTTCCCGATTGGGGATGGACAGGAGCGGGTTGAAGCCCTGGCAGAAGTACAGGTTCACCCGGTCGTTGTTCATCAGCTCGAACATGCGCAGGATGTCATAGGCCGGGACATCCAGCTTGGGCAGATAGTCGAAGGCCCAATCGTTTTCCTCGGTGGCGGCATCGCCCCACATGGCCTTGAGGAAGCTGACCATGAAGGTGGGATAGTTCTGCCAGTAGCTGGTCTGGCCGGGCCGCAGCGGCGTGAAGCTGCGGGTGGACAGATAGGTCTGCCAATCGACCTCGGATTCCGTGGGGATGTTCAGATAGCCCGGGATCAGGTTCGACATCAGGCCGATATCGGTCAACCCTTGGATGTTGGAATGCCCGCGCAGCGCGTTCATGCCCCCACCCCGGACGCCGATATTGCCCAGGATCAGCTGCAGCATCGCCATGCCGCGGATGTTCTGCGCGCCCTTGGAATGCTGGGTCCAGCCAAGCGCGTACATCGAGGTCATGGTCTTGTCGACCGCCGAGCATTCGCCGATCATCCCGCAGATGTCGAGGAACTTGTCCCGCGGCGTGCCGGTGATGTTTTCCACGAATTCGGGCGTGTAGACATCGACATGCTTCTTCAGCATCTGCCAGACGCAGCGCGGGTTCTCCAGCGTCGGGTCGGTCAGCGCGAAGCCGTCATCGCCGATCTGGTAATCCCAGCTTTCCTTGTCGAAATCGCGCTTTTCCTCGTCATAGCCGCTGAAAAGCCCGTCCTGCCAGCCGAAATCCTCGCGCACCAGGAAGGAGGCGTTGGTGTAGTCGCGGACATAATCCCACTGCACCTTGTCGTTTTCCATGCACCAGCGGATCGCTCCCATCAGGAAGGCGATGTCGCTGCCCGGACGGATGGGCGCATAGTAATCCGCCACCGAGGCGGTGCGGGTATAGCGCGGATCGACCACGACCAGCTTGGCGCCGCGATGCGCCTTGGCCTCGGTCACCCATTTGAAGCCGCAGGGATGCGCTTCGGCGGCGTTTCCGCCCATCACGATCACCAGGTCGGTGTTCTTGATGTCAGTCCATGGATTGGTCATCGCTCCACGGCCAAATGTCGGGCCCAAACTGGACACCGTCGGGCCGTGTCAGACTCGCGCCTGATTGTCGAATCCCACAATCCCCATGGACCGGACCGTCTTGTAGGTCAGCCATGCGGTTTCGTTGGTGGTGGCGGACGCCGCCAGGAAGCCGGCCGTCGTCCAGCGGTTGACCGGCGTGCCCTCATCGTTCGTGGCGATGAAGTTGGCGTCGCGGTCGTCCTTCAGCTCGCGGGCGATCTTGTCCAGCGCCTCGTCCCAAGAAATCTCCTCGAACTGGTCGCTGCCCGCGCGGCGGATGCGCGGGTGGGTCAGGCGCGTGGGCGCATGGACGAAATCCTTCAGCGCCGCGCCCTTGGGGCACAGCGTTCCGCGGTTCGTCGGGTGATCGGCATCGCCCTCGATATGCATCAGCTCGGCGGTCTCGCCGGCCTTCACGTCGCCGCGCGAATACATGATGATCCCGCAGGCGACCGAGCAATAGGGGCAGGTGTTGCGTGTTTCCGTCGTCGTGGCCAGCTTGTAGGCGCGCACCTGCGCGGCCTCTGCTGCCTCGGCGCTGCCGAAGCCCATGGCTCCAAGCGACGTTGCCGCAACCCCCGCACCCGCAAGCCTCAGAAAGCCGCGGCGCGAAAGGTCGATATTCATGGGGACCTCCCTCTTGCCTGTCTGTCATAGATAGGTACGCGCCTATCGTCCGCCGCTGAACCGCTCGTGTCAAGTCACGCCCGTGCGCGTGGACGCGCGCCCGCGCGCGCGAGGGGCGGTCAGGGGGGCGCCGTCACGGGGCGTCTTGCGGCGGGGCGGGACGCCGGGCTAGACAGGGGCCGCAAGCCGATGCGCCGGGGGCGCTCGGGCCGCAAGGTGCGCCGCGATCCGCGGGGGCTTGACGACATGGCGCGCGGCCCGCAAGGCGGGGCCCGCCGGTCCTCATCCCCCCTCCGTTGCGTTCCTTCGAAAGGCTCCCCCTCCATGACCTTGCGCCTGACTGCCCCGATCCTCGCCGCCGGCCTCTTGCTGGCCGGCATGGCCCATGCCCAAGACACGCTCTATTTCTCGGCCATCCCCGACGAGGACGAGACGCGCCTGGCCGAGCGTTTCGGCGCGGTCGCCGAATACCTGTCCGAGGAGTTGGACGTGCCGGTGCAGTTCGTGCCGGTGAAATCCTACCCGGCCGCGGTCACCGCCTTCCGCAACGACCAGGTGCAGCTGGCCTGGTTCGGCGGGCTGTCGGGCGTGCAGGCGCGGCTGGTCGTGCCGGGCGCCCGCGCCATCGCGCAGGGCGACGAGGACACCAGTTTCGTCAGCTATTTCATCGCCCATACGGATACGGGGCTGGAACGATCCGAGGATTTCCCCGAGGCCACGCGTGGCCTGTCCTTCACCTTCGGGGCCAAGACCTCGACCTCGGGGCGGCTGATGCCCGAGTTCGCCATCCGCGAGAATACCGGCGCGGCGCCCGAGGACTTCTTCGACCGCGTGGGCTTTTCGGGCGATCACAGCCAGACGCTGCGGCTGGTCGCCTCGGGCGCCTGGCAGGTGGGGGCGCTGAACTTCACGGTCTATGATCAGGCCGTGGCCGACGGCGCCCCCGAGGTCGAGACGGCCAAGGTCATCTGGCAGACGCCGCCCTATCCCGATTACAACTGGACCATCCGCGGCGACGTGGACGACCGGTGGGGCGAGGGGTTTGCCGACCGCGTGCAGGCGGCGCTGATCGGCATGGACGATCCCGACCTGCTGGCGGCCTTCCCCCGCAACGCCTTCATCGCCGCCACGAACGACGATTACGCCCCCATCGAAGAGGTCGGCCGCCAGCTGGACCTGCTGGAGTAGGCCTTCCATGCTGCGTCTCGACGGGGCCGATCTGGGCTATGGCGGCGCCCCCGTGCTGGCCGATGTGCGACTGCATGTCGCGCCCGGCGAGCGGGTGGCGCTGCTGGGTCGCAGCGGGTCGGGCAAGTCGACGCTGCTGTCGGCGCTGCATGGCGCCGCGCAGGCGCGCGGGCTGCGGGTCGCGCTGGTGCCGCAGGACGCGGCGCTGGTCCCGCAGCTGAGCGCGCTGCGCAACGTCCTGATGGGGCGGCTGGACGATCACGGCGCCTGGCGCAACCTGCGGACGCTGGTCCGGCCCTCGGCCCCCGACCGGGCGGCGGCGCTGGCCGATCTGGCCCGCGTCGGCCTGACGCCCGAGGCCGACCGCGCCGTCGAGGGGCTGTCGGGCGGGCAGAAGCAGCGCGTGGCGCTGGCCCGCGCCCTGCACCGGGGTGGCGAGCTGATCCTGGGCGACGAGCCCCTCTCCGCCGTCGATCCCCGCCAGTCCGGGGCGCTGGCCGAGGTGCTGCGCGCGGCCTTTCCGACCGCGATCCTGGCGCTGCATGACGTGGCCATCGCCCGCGCCTTCGCCACCCGCGTCATCGGGCTGCGGCAGGGGCGGTTCCTCTTCGATCTGCCGGTGGGCGATCTGGATGCGACGCGGATCGAGGCGCTTTATGGCTAGGCCCGTGCGCCCGCGCCTGTCGCGGTCCCCCCGCCTGTCACGCCCCGGCGTTGTGGCGGGGTTCGTTTTGCTGGCCCTTCTGTGCCTGCCGCTGGCCGATTTGGCCGTGGCGGGGCACGATCCCTGGGCCGCGCTGGCGCGGATGGGGCAGGGTTTCCTGTCCCCCGATTTCAGCGCCATCGAGCAGATCGCCCGCGCCGTCGCCCTGACCGTGGCCTTCGCCGTGGCGGGGGTGGCGCTTGGCGGCGCGGCGGGGCTGGTGCTGGCGCCCTTCTATCGCCTCAGGCCCGTGCGCTGGCTGGCCATCGCGCTGCGGTCCGTGCACGAGCTGTTCTGGGCGCTGCTGCTGCTGCAGGTGCTGGGCATCAGCGTCTGGACGGGCGTCCTGGCCATCGCGCTGCCCTATGCGGGCATCTTCGCCAAGGTCCTGTCCGAGATCCTGGACGAGGCCGATCCCCGCCCCGGCCTGTGGCTGGGTCCGCGGGTCGATCCCTTGACGCGGTTTCTCTGGGCCCGCGCGCCGCTGGCTGTGCCCGAGATGGCGACCTATGCGCTCTACCGGCTGGAATGCGGGCTGCGGTCCTCGGCGGTGCTGGGCTTCGTCGGGCTGCCGACGCTTGGCTATCAGCTGGACACGTTCTTCCGGCAGGGGGATTACGGCGCGGCGGGCGCAGTCATGGCGATCTATATCGCGCTGATCGCCGGCGTGCGGGTCTGGATGCGGCCCCGGCTGGTGGTCCTCTGGCTGGGCTTTGCGGGGGTGATGCTGGGCAGCGTCACCTCGCCGCCGATGGCGCAGGGGGCGCTGTGGCGGTTCCTGTCCAGCGACATCGTCCCCGCGCCGCTGCGGCAGGGCGATCCGGCGGCACTGCTGCCGTGGCTGTGGGATCTGGCGACGGTCGCGATCCTGCCCGGGCTGGCCGCGACGCTGATCGTGGCGCAACTGGCGCTGGTGCTGGCGGGGGCCGTGGCCTTCGCCGCGCAGGCGCTGATCGTGCCGCGCGTGACCGGGCGCGTGGGCGCGGCACTGGGGCATCTGGTGCTGGTGATCCTGCGGTCCTTTCCCGAATACATGCTGGCCTATCTGTTCCTGCAGGTCTGGGGGCCGTCCATGCTGCCCGCCATCCTGGCCCTGGGCCTGCACAACGGCGCCATCATCGGCCATCTGCTGGGGCGGCAGGCCACGGGCCTTGCGCTGCGCCCCGATGCGCCGCGCGGGCTGACGCTGTGGGGGTGGGAGCTGGCGCCGCGCCTCTTCGCGCCCTTCGTGGCGCTGTGCCTCTATCGGTGGGAGATCATCATCCGCGAATCCGCGATCATGGGGATCCTGGGCATCGCCACCCTGGGCTTCTATCTGGACGACGCGATCGGAGAGCTGCGCATGGACCGCGCAGTCGTCATCCTCGCCGCAACCGGGCTGGTCACGGTCGGCATCGACGCGCTGTCACGCGCGATCCGCGCTCGGCTTGGCGCGGGCGATCTGCAGCAGCACGCCGCGCGGCCGGGGGATGTCCCCGGCCAGGCGTCCATCTGCTAGGCGGCCATCGGCTCAGGCGGCCATCTGGGGCTGCCGCACGGCGCAGGCGAAGGCCAGGAACTTGCCGTCGTCATTGCCGACCAGATCGCCCATCTTCCGGGGCGTCCAACCAAGCCGCGTGGCCATCCTGAGGAAGGCGGGCGGGCCCAAGAACAGGCAGTCCGACGCGCCGACCCGGTGCAGATAGGTGTTCGAGGCCTCCAGGATGCGCTCGGCCAGGCCCGGCAAAGGCAGGGCGGCAAAGCGCGTCAGCTCCCAGGCCTGCGGATCGACCGGGGGCTCGCCGTGGCAGAGGTTGGTGGGCATGCCCGGCAGCAGTCCCAGATGCGCGTCGCGGATCATGTAGGAATAGCGCACCGTGCCGCCCCCGAAGGAACAGTCGGTGCGCTTCAGCCGCGCGCCGCCGACCGCGCGACCGTCCTGATGGGCGATCACGTAGACGGTGTCGAAGGTGTCGTATTGCTCGAATTCGATGCCTTCGGCGTGGTGCAGCGGCCAGGCCATGCGGTCCACGAAGATCTGCTTGCGCAGCCGGAAGAAGCTGGCGACCAGATCGAAGCGGTGCATGTCGCGGGGAAGGATAATCGTGTCGACCTGAATATCGGACGCGGGATGAATATCGGACGTGGAATGCGTCATGAGAGTGTCCTTCATTGCCGATACCCTTCCGGCAGCTTCGCCAGGCCCAGGAACTGTCGTCCCCCGGTCGT
This sequence comes from Paracoccus gahaiensis, assembly GCF_005048225.1. Classification (GTDB taxonomy): domain Bacteria; phylum Pseudomonadota; class Alphaproteobacteria; order Rhodobacterales; family Rhodobacteraceae; genus Paracoccus; species Paracoccus gahaiensis. The sequence continues at coordinate 23,603 of NZ_SUNI01000006.1, read as the reverse complement.
CTTGTTGGGCAGCCACAGCCCCCAGCTGGTCACCTCGACCTTCAGGACGCCCTCTTCGGCATAGGCGTCGAAATAGGTCAGCATCGTCTCGACCATGTCGCGGCTGAATTCCGCGGTCGCCAGTTTCGGTTCACGAATTCCCATTGCTGTCGATCTCCTCCTTGCAAGATGGAATGAGAGAGCTTTGCGACCGGCCGGGCCCCCTGTCGCGGGAAAAGCGACAGGGTTGCCTTTTCAGTATGTCCGAAAAGGCATATCGTCGGCCGAACATGGCAGGAGCGCGCGATGCTGAACGATCTGATCCCCAATTTCGACGATGAAATCGCGCAGATGCACGCGCTGGCGCCCTCGGGCTGGATCATGGGGTTCAACCTGACCTACAAGGGCCCCGAGCATCTGCACAACGCCTATCCCGACGCCTGGCGGGCGATCTACGAAGAGCGCAACTACTTCTTCGGCGATCCGATCGCGATGTGGACGATGACCCATGACGGCCATGCCCGCTGGTCCGAGGTGCGCATCCCCGACCTGCGCGGCGTGATGCGCGCGGCCAAGCGGTTCCGGCTGAACTATGGGGTGGCGATCTCCCGCAAGGTGGCGGGAAAGCGGTCCTTCCTCACCCTGTCCCATCCCGAGCGCGAGTTCACCGATGACGAGATCGCGCGCTGCTCGGCCCGGTTCCACCTGTGGACCGACATGGTGCTGAACCGCGCCGCGCTGACGGCGGCGGAACTGGACGTGCTGCGCTGCTTTCGCGACGGGCTGGGGCAGATAGAGACCGCAGGCCATCTGGGCATCGCGGAATCGACGGTCAAGCAGCGCGCCCTGAAGGCCTGCGGCAAGCTGGGCGCGAAAAGCCGCACCCAGGCCGTCGCCATCGCCGTGGCGCGCAATTATCTGTGAGATGTCCGATCGGGCAGGTTTTCGCCCCCGCCTGCCCTACTGGACCGCGCGGATGGCCGGATATGCGGTGCGGAACCCCTGCAGCGCCGCGTCGAAGGCCCCGCGCAGGGCCGGATCGGGGGCGATCTCGTCGGTGATGTCGGGGGCGGTCATCACCTGATCGACGCTGCCCCCGCCTGCCGCGACCATGCCGAGCCGGGCGGCGCCCAAGGCTGCGCCGAACTCTCCGGCCTCGGGCAGGGTCAGGGTCACGTCCAGCGCGGTGGCGATGATCTGCAGCCATGTGCGCGACCGCGCGCCGCCGCCGATGGCCATCAGCCGGGTGGGATGGGCGCCCGTCGCCTGCAGCGCGGCCAGGCTGTCGGCCAGGCCGAAGGCCACCCCCTCCAGCACGGCGCGGGCCAGGTCGTCGCGGCCCGTGGCGCTGGCCAGTCCGGTGAAGCTGCCCCGGATGGCGGGGTCGTTGTGCGGCGTCCGCTCGCCCGACAGATAGGGCAGGAAGCGCACCGGCCCCGGCGCCCGCAGCGGCCCCAGATCGGCGGTCAGCGCGGCGGGGCTGGTGCCGGTGATCCGCCCCAGCCAGTTCAGGCAGTCGGTCGCGGCCAGCATCACCCCCATCTGGTACCAGCGCCCCGGCACCGCATGGCAGAAGCTGTGCAGCGCCGTGTCGGGCGCGGGCGCATAGCCGTCGCGCGCCGCCAGCAGCACCCCCGAGGTGCCAAGCGAGACGAAGCCCGCCCCCTCGGCCATCGCGCCGATCCCGCAGGCGGCGGCGGCATTGTCGCCCGCCCCCCCGGCCACGGTGACGGGATGGTCCAGCCCCCATTCGGCAGCCAGATCGGCGCGCAGGTGCCCTGCCGCCTCGGACCCCTCGACCAGGCGCGGCATCTGCGTGCGGGTCATGGTCGTGGCGGCCAGCAGCTCGTCCGACCAGTCGCGCGCGCCGGTGTCCAGCCAAGCGGTCCCCGAGGCATCCGACAGATCGCCCACATGCTCCCCGGTCAGCCACAGGTTCAGATAGGCGGCGGGCAGCAGCACCCGGGCGGCGCGGGCGAACAGATCGGGCTCGTGCGCCGCCATCCAGGCCAGCTTGGGCGCGGTGAAGCCCGGAAAGACGATATTGCCGGTCAGGTCGCGAAAGCGCGGATCGGCGTCCAGGGCGGCCGCCTGAACATGGCTGCGGGTGTCGTTCCACAGGATGCAGGGGCGCAGCACGCGGTCGGCGGCATCCAGCACGGTGGCGCCATGCATGTGCCCCGCCACCCCGATGCCGCGCAGGCCCGCGAACTGGGGATGCGCCGCGCGCAGGTCGGCCACGGCGCCCCGGAAGGCCGCGATCCAGTCGGCGGGGTCCTGCTCGGACCAGCCCGAGGCGGGGTTGGCCACCGCGTAATGACGCTCGGCGGCGCCAAGGGGGCGGCCCTCGTCATCCACCAGCAGCGCCCGCAGGCCCGACGTGCCCAGATCGATTCCCAGATAACTCATGCCCTGTCCCCTTCTCCGGGGCCGTGGCGGACGACCCTCTCCCTGCACCAGACCTTGCCGACCGGAACGGGAATGTCCAGCGGGGGGCGTCCGTGTTCAACAGTCTTGCCGGTTGTTGAACATGGGTGTAGTCAACAATCGTCCAAACTGTTGAACATCATGCCCCGATCCCATTCCGCCCTGGCCCATGCCGCCTATCACGACCTGCTGCGGTCCCTGCGCGATGAGGGGCTGCGCGACCTGCGCGGCACGCCCACGCGGGTCCTGCGGGGCGGGCGCGGCTACTGGTATGACAGCTTCCGCGTCGGCACCGAGGTCCGCAAGCGCTATCTGGGCGAGGACAGCCCCGACATGGCCGCCCGGATGGAGGCCCTGCGCCAGGACCGCGCCCCCGAGGGCCAGCGCCGCCGCGACCGGGCGCGGCTGGTGCGCCTGCTTCGGGCCGAGGGGTTCCTGGGCCTGGACCCGACCAGCGGCAGTCTGATGGCGGCGCTGGCTGGCGCGGGGGTGTTCCGGCTTGGCGGCACGGTCGTGGGCACCCATGCCTTCCGCCTCTACGAGGGCGAGCTGAGCCTGCGCCTGTCGCTGGAACAGACCGCGCAGACCGACGATCTGGACATCGCCAGCTTCGAGCGCCTGTCGCTGGCGCTGGAGGATGCGACCGCGCCGCCGGTCACGCAGGTGCTGGCCGAGTTCGACTTTGCCCCCGCCCCCAGTCTGGAGCCGGGCCGCGCCTGGCGCTGGCGTCAGACGACGGGCACCGCGCTGGTCGAGTTCCTGACCCCCGCCTTCGGCGCCGAGGGGCTGCGCGACCTGCCCGCGCTTGGCGTGCAGGCGCAGGCGCTGCGACATCTGAACTATCTGATCGCAGACCCGATCCCGGCGGCGATCCCCTATCGCTCGGGCGTGCTGGTGCAGATCCCGCGCCCCGAGCGCTTCGCCATCCACAAGCTGATCGTGGCCGAGCGGCGCCGCGCGCAGGACCGGATGAAATCGGCCAAGGACCGCGCACAGGCCGCCGTCCTGATCGAGGTGCTGGCCCGCGACCGCCCCGAGGATCTGGCCGAGGCCTATGAGGACGCACTGGACCGCGGCCCCCGCTGGCGGATGCGTCTGGAGGCCAGCCTGGCGCGGATGCCCGACACGGCGGCCCGGCTGGCGGCGCTGTAGGTCCTCAGACCACCACGACGCGGGTCTGCCAGTCGCGGCAGGCCCGGGCCAGCGGCTCGGGCAGGGGGCGGTCGGTGAAGATCGCGTCCAGCTCCGACAGCGATCCGATCCGGGCGGGCGCGCTGCGGGCCAGCTTGGAATGGTCGGCCACCAGAAAGGTGCGGCGCGACTGGCGCAGGATGGTCTGGCTGACCCCGACCTCCTGGATGTCGAAATCCAGCAGGTCGCCGTCGCGGTCCAGCGCCGAGCAGCCGATCACCGCCAGATCGAACTTGAACTGCCGGATGGTCTCGGCGGCCAGCGTGCCCACCAGCCCGCCATCCGCGCGGCGCAGGCTGCCGCCGGTCACGATCACGTCGCAATCGGGATTGGCGGCCAGGATGTTGGCGACGTTCATGTTGTTGGTGACGACCAGCATCTCGCGATGGCCCAGCAACTCGCGCGCGACCGCCTCGGTGCTGGTGCCGATGTTGAGAAACAGGCTGACCTTGTCGGGGACCTCGGCGGCGCAGGCCCGCGCGATGGCGGTCTTGGCGGCCAGATGCAGGGCGCGGCGTTCCTCGTAGCCGATATTGGCCACGCCCGAGGGCAGGATCGCGCCGCCATGCACGCGCTCCAGCCGGCCCGTCTCGGCCAGTTCGGTCAGGTCGCGGCGGATCGTCTGCAGGGTGACGCCGAAATGCCCGGCCAGCCCCTCGACCGTCACCTTGCCGTCGCGCCGGGCGATGTCCAGGATCTCGGGCTGGCGGAAGGTCTGCGACATGAACACCTCTGTTTCACCGGATGTCGCATGGCTGTCGCAGTCAGGCAAGATCTTCGTTTGCGCGCGGTTGCCCCGGGGGCGCGGCGCCGCGGCGCAGTTGACCCGCCGCGAAACCCCGCTATGCCGGGCCGATCACAACGGGGGACATTCGACATGACCAGTCACAAGGTGATCTTCGACACCGATCCGGGCGTGGACGACGCGCTGGCGCTGTATTACCTGATCCGCCATCCGCAGATCGAGCTGCTGGGGGTGACCACCGTCTTCGGCAATGCGCCTGTGGCGGTCACCACCCGCAACGCGCGCTTCCTGCTGGAGGCCTGGGGGCACGACGCGCCGGTCCATGCGGGGGCGGCGGGGCCGCTGACGCCCGGGATGCCGGGCGAGGACTTCCCGACGCATATCCACGGCGAGAACGGCCTGGGGGACCACCCGATCGACATGGCGCCGAGCGAGGATCCCGACACGGCGGCGCAGTTCCTGATCGACCAGATCCGCGCCCATCCCGGCCAGATCCGCATCCTGGCGGTGGGCCGGATGACCAATCTGGCCCGCGCGCTGCAGATCGCGCCCGAGATCGCCGGGCTGGTGCGCGACGTGACGCTGATGGGCGGCGCCTTCCGCGTGCCGGGCAACATCACCCCGGCGGCCGAGGCCAATATCTGGGGCGATCCGCTGGCCGCCGACATCGTTTTCGGCGCGTCCTGGCCGGTGGTGGCGGTGCCCTTGGACCTGACCACGCGCACCTTCATGGACCGCGCCGCGCTGGACGATCTGGGCCGGCGCGGGGGGCCGGGGATGCAGCTGGTCACCGACCTGTCGCAGGGCTATGTGCGTTTCTACCAGGCGGCGGGCTATGACGGGATGCTGGTCCATGACGCGACGGCGGCGGTCTTCCTGACCGATCCCGACCTCTTCACGCTGACCTCGGGCGAAGTACGGGTACTGTCCGAGGGCATCGCCCTGGGCCTGACCCTGATGAACCCCGAGGACCGCAAGGGCCCCCTGGGCGCATGGGAGGGGCGGCCGCGCCAGCGGGCGACGCTGGACGGCCAGCCGCAGGCGATCCTGGACCGCATCGCGCAGGTCTGCACCGCGTGAATTCCCCCCGGCAGGACGATCCGCGCGGATTGTCCTGCCTCATCGAACACAGAGCGCGCGAATTCGCGTCTAATCGCGCCTCCTTGGGCGGACTATCTGACAGTCATCGAAACGGCCCCGACCTTTACCGGCCGACTGCCAAAACCAAGGAAAAACGACCATGAAAACTTTTGTGTTTGCCCTGACCGCCCTGACCCTCGCCACCGGCGGCGCCTTCGCCTCGACCAGCAACGATGACCACGAGCGCGCCTCGGTCAGCGCCCCCACCCAGGCTGCCGAGACCGTGCAGGTTCCCGCCGGCGACGTGATGACCTCGCGCGAGTTGGGCCAGGCCGGCCTGAACGCCAGCGACCTGGTGACGATCACCCGCATCAACACCACCGAAGACACCGCGAGCATTGATAATTCCAGCCGCGGCTTCTACTGATCCTTGCGACCGGACGGCCCCGCTGACGGGGCCCGAGGGCCGTCGACCATCCGGTCGGCGGCCCTTGTGCATGTCGCGGTCCCGGCAGGGGGGCCGATCATGGACATCAAGAGCCTGCGCCTGTTCGTGGCCATCGTCGACGAGGGCAGCTTTGCCGCCGCCGCCCGGCGGATGGGCATCTCGAAAAGCATGGCCAGCAAGATGATCTCGGACCTGGAGGCGGATTTGGGCACCCGCCTGCTGACGCGGACCACCCGGGCGGTGACCCCCACGGCGGCGGGCCACGGTTATTGCGCCGAGCTGATCGAGGTGCTGGCCCGCCTGGACGCCGCGACCGAGGCGGTGCGCGCGGCCTCGGCCCATCCCTCGGGGCCGCTCAGGCTGGGGGTGCCGGTGCAGTACACGATGCGGGTCTTCCAGCCGCATCTGCTGCGCTTCATGGAGGAGTATCCCGACATCCAGCTGGATCTGGTGCTGGACGACAGCCGGGCCGACCTGTCGCGCGACGGCTTCGACGCGGTGATCCGCATCGGCCGGCTGGAGGACAGCAGCCTGCATGCCCGCCATCTGCAGGATGCCTGCATCCTGCTGGTCGCCTCGCCCGATTACATCGCCCGCATGGGTCAGCCGCGACGTCCGGCCGACCTGCGCGACCATCATTGCCTGCATTACACCAACCTGCCCGGCACCGGCACCTGGCCCATGCGGCAGGGCGGCGAGGTGATCTATCAGAAGATCGTGCCGACATTCTCCAGCAACAATGGCGAGTTGCTGCGCGCATTGGCGGTCAGCGGCAAGGGCATCGCGCTGACCCCCGAGTTCCAGGTGGCCGAGGATCTGGCAGAGGGGCGGCTGGTCGCCGTGCTGACCGATCACGCGCTGCCGGGCGTGCCCATCCACATCGTCTATTCCAGCCGCAAGCTGGTCACGGCGGCGCTGGCGGCGTTTCTGGACTTCATGGGACGGCTGGATCTGCGCTGACGGACAAAACGCCGCCTTGCGGCCCGGCGGCGGGGGCTGCACTGATGGGCGCAGCAGTCACGACAGGAAGCGGCACATGGGCGAGCGCATCAGGGTGGCCATCATCGGCGCGGGGCTGGCAGGGCTGACCTGCGGCGGCCTTCTGGCGCAGGCGGGGCTGTCCGTCACGCTGTTCGACAAGGGGCGCGGGCCGGGTGGGCGGCTGGCCACCCGCCGCGCCGAGGGCGGGCTGCGCTTCGATCACGGCGCGCCCTGCCTGACCGCCCGCGATCCGGTCTTTGCCGCCTTTCTGGACGAGCTGGCCGTGCAGGGCCATGCCGCGCCCTGGCCCGAGGTCGGCGCCATGACCGGCCTGCCCGGCATGTCGGCCCTGCCCAAGGCGCTGGCGGCGGGGCTGGATGTGCGGCAGGGCGCGATGGTCACCGCGCTCAACCGACAGGACGGCCTCTGGCATCTGGGCGGCGAGGGGATCGCGCATCAGGCCGATCTGGTCGTCCTCGCCATTCCCGCCCCGCAGGCCCGCGACCTGCTGGGGGCGGACCACGCCTTCGCGGCGGATCTGGCGCGGGTCCGCTATCACGCCTGCGTGACGCTGATGGCGGGGCTGGACACCGCCGCGCCGCGCCCCTTCGTCTACCGGCAGGGCCAGGGCGCGCTGCATCAGATCTGGCAGGACGGCGCCAAGCCCGGTCGTGCGGACCTGCCGCTGGTCCCGTGGGTCGCCCATGCCGATCCGGACTGGAGCATGGCCCATATCGACCTGCCCTTTGCCGAGCTGGCCGATCTGATGGCGCCGCTGCTTCTGGCCCAGCTGGGCGCCGATCCCGCACATCTGCACCACGCCGCCGCGCATCGCTGGCTCTATGCGCGCACGGACCGGGCGCTTGGCCGGGCGTTCCTCTCTGACGATGCGGCCGGGCTGGTGGCGGGCGGGGACTGGGCGCTTGGGCCGGATGCCGAGCACGGATGGGCCAGCGGCCGGGCGATGGCCGCGCATCTGCTGGCCCGCGCATGAGCGACGATCCCCCCGACCGCACCCCCCGCGCCGTCCCGCAGGGGCGGCTGACGCGGATGCTGCGGATCGGCGGTCTGGCGGGCGGCATCGGCGGGCGCGCCTTGGCGCAGGGCGCGCGGCAACTGGCCACCGGCCAGCGCCCCAATGCGCAGGAGCTGTTCCTGACCCCCGCCAATGCCGCGCGACTGGCCGCGCAGCTGGCGCAGATGCGCGGGGCGGCGATGAAGCTGGGGCAGCTGGTCTCGATGGAGGCCGGCGACATGCTGCCGCCCGAGCTGACGCAGATCCTGTCGCGGCTGCGCGCCGATGCCGACCCGATGCCGCCCAAGCAGCTGCAGCGGGTGCTGGACGCGGCCTGGGGGCCAGGCTGGCTGCGCCATTTCGCGCGCTTCCAGGTGCGGCCCATCGCGGCGGCCTCGATCGGGCAGGTGCATCGGGCGCAGACCAAGGACGGGCGCGACCTGGCGATCAAGGTGCAATATCCCGGCGTCCGGGACAGCATCGACAGCGACATCGCCAATCTGGGCCTGATGATGCGGATCCCGGGCCTGCTGCCCCCCGGCATCGACCTGCCCGCGCTGATGACCGAGGCGCGCGAGCAGCTGCATGCCGAGGCCGACTATCTGCGCGAGGCCGAACAGATGCGCCGCTATGCCGCCAATCTGGCGGGGCGCGACGAGTTCCTGCTGCCGGTGCCTGACGATCAGTTCAGCACGGCCGACGTGCTGGCGATGGATTTCATCGAGAGCCGCCCCATCGAGACCCTGGCCGAGGCCCCGCAGGAGATCCGCGACCGTGCGGGCCAGAACCTGGGCCGGCTGGTCATCGAGGAGCTGTTCCGCTTCGATCTTATGCAGACCGATCCGAACTTTGCCAATTACCGCTGGCAGGCCGATGGCGGCCATCCCGACGGGGGCCGCATCGTGCTGCTGGATTTCGGCGCCACGCGGGGGTTTTCCGCCCCCGTCGCACCGCGCTATCTGGCGCTGCTGCGGGCCGCCCTGTCGGGGGATCGCTCCGATATCCGCGACGCCGCCATCGCCATCGGCTATTTCCGGCCCGAGACGCCCGAGGCACATCAGCAGATGCTTCTGGGCATGATGGACGTGGCCTTCGCGCCGCTGCGGGCGGGCGGGATCTTCGATCCGGCCTCCAGCGGCATCCCGCAGCAGGTGGCCGATGCGGCCATGCAGGCGGCCCGCACCCGCGCCCCGGCCGAGATGCCCCCGCCCGAGATCCTGTTCCTGCACCGCAAGATCGCGGGCCTCTATCTGCTGCTGGCGCGGCTGCGGGCGCGGGTCGATCTGGACGCGCTGATCCGCCCCGAGGATCTGGACCGGATGCTGGCCGCGCGCGGCTGACCCGCCCGCGACCTCAGCCTTCGCCCTGTTCGACCTCGTGCAGGCGGTCGCCGACCAGCCGGGCGATCAGGCGGAACTCCTCGGACACGGCCAGCGCGGCGCCCATGTCGTCGGTCGGGACCGCGCCGGGATCCTCCTGCCCGTCGCGCAGGGTGTCGTGCTGGTCCAGCCAGTCCATCACCGGCTGGCGGGCGCCGGGCTCCAGCGCGGCGACCAGCCGCGCCAGCAGGCGGCGCTGCGCCTCGAGGCGCGCTTCCAGGATGGAGAGGGGGGTGTCGGTCATGGGGGCCTCGCTGCGATGGTCTGCCAGCGCAACGCCGATCCCCGCCGCAGGGGTCCGGGGCGCTGCAAGGAACCGCCGATGGAACATCACCGCATCGCGGGGGTTGGGCGCGCTGAAATGGAAAGGGCGTGCCCATGTGGGAGTGGATATCAGAGAACAGCGGTCTGGTGCAGGCCGGGATGGCGGCGGTGACCGCGCTGATCTGGGTCATCTACCTGCATATCCTGGTGCTGGGCATGCGCCGCCAGCGCCGCACCGAGATCCTGATCCATCTGGGCGGCGCGCGCGACCTGTCCGCGCGCATCCTGGTCAGCAATCTGGGGCTGGAGCCGCTTTACGTGCTGGAGATCATGCTGACCGTCTGGACCGCCGATGGCGAACGCATGTCCTCGGTCGCCGACCGGACCGAGATCGCCAAGGACCAGCATGAAAGCCCGCGCCAGGCCACGCTGCAGGGCGCGCTGAAAAGCGGCGACCATGTCGATATCGGCAGCGTCACCGACCTGCTGGACCGCGCCCGGCACCAGAGCTTCGATCAGATCGAGCCCGCCGACATCCGCCACCTGCAGGTCACCGTCGCGGCGATCACTGCCGCCGACAGCCATATCGCCGCCGCCCGGCGCCGCTTTGCCATGCGCCGCGAGGGCGAGACGCTGTCGCTGCGCCCGGTGAACCTGGCCGCCCAGCAGATCCGCTCGCGCCGCCAGCGCCGCAAGATCGAGACGCAGATGCGCAAGGGGCTGTGAGGGGCGGGCTCAGTCGCTGCCGAACAGGTCGCGGGTATAGACCTTGGCCTCGACGCCCCTCAGGTCTTCGGTCAGCCGGTTCGCCACGATCAGGTCGGCGCGCGCCTTGAAGGCGTCCAGATCGGTGATCACCTCGGATCCGAAGAAGCTGGTCTCGTCCATCGCGGGCTCGAAGACGATGACCTCGACCCCCTTGGCCTTCAGCCGCTTCATGATGCCCTGCACGGCGGATTGGCGGAAGTTGTCCGACCCGGCCTTCATCACCAGCCGATAGATCCCCACCACCTGCGGGCGCCGCGCCAGGATATGGTCGGCGATGACATCCTTGCGGGTGCGGTTCGCCTCGACCACGGCGGCGATCAGGTTCTGCGGCACATCGGCATAGTTGGCCAGCAGCTGCTTGCTGTCCTTGGGCAGGCAGTAGCCGCCATAGCCGAAGGAGGGGTTGTTGTAATGCGCGCCGATGCGCGGATCCAGACCCACGCCCTCGATGATCTGGCGGCTGTCCAGCCCGCTGGTCAGGGCATAGCTGTCCAGCTCGTTGAAATAAGCCACGCGCAGGGCAAGATAGGTATTGGCGAAGAGCTTGATCGCCTCGGCCTCGGTCGGGCCGGTCAGCAGGACCGGCACGTTCTCGTCCAGCGCCGCCTCGGCCAGCAGATCGGCGAAGGCACGGCCGCGCGGGCTGTCCTCGCCCACCACGATGCGCGAGGGATGCAGGTTGTCGTGCAGCGCCCGGCCCTCGCGCAGGAATTCGGGGCTGAAGATCACCTGATCGGTGCCGAGCCGCGCCCGGACATCGCGGGTGAAGCCCACCGGCACGGTCGATTTCACCACGATCACCGCCTGCGGAGCCAACCGCATCACATCCGCGATCACCGCCTCGACGCTGGAGGTGTCGAAGCGGTTGGTGACGGGGTCGTAATTCGTGGGCGTGGCCACGATCACATATTCGGCGCCCGTGAAGGCGGCGGCGGGATCGGTGGTCGCCGTCAGGTCCAGCTCGCGCGTCGCCAGATGATGCGCGATGTCCTCGTCGATGATCGGGCAGCGGCGGTCGTTCAGCATCGCCACGCGGCCCGCGTCCACGTCCAGCGCGCGCACGGTGTTCCGCCCGGCCAGAAGGACCGCGTTCGACAGGCCCACATAGCCGATGCCGGCGACCGCGATGATGTTTCCCGACATATGGGCCCGTCCTTCGTGCTGTTGCGCCGCGCACCCTAGGCGCGCGGCGGCGGCATCGCAACCGCCCGCCGCGCGGGGGTCAGCGGGCCTGCAGCGCCTTCGCCTCGGCGCGGCGGGCGTGCAGCGCGGGCTCGGTATAGCCCGAGGGCTGGTCGGCCCCGGTCAGGACCAGATCGCGCGCCGCGAGGAAGGCCGGGCCGTCGAAGCCCGGCGCCATCGGGCGATAGGCCGGATCGCCCGCGTTCTGGGCGTCCACCTTGGCGGCCATGCGGCGCAGCGCCTCCTCGACCCGCTCGGTCGAGACCACGCCATGGGCAAGCCAATTGGCCAGATACTGCGCGCTGATGCGGCAGGTGGCGCGATCCTCCATCAGCTGCACGTCGTCGATGTCGGGCACCTTGGAACAGCCGATGCCCTGATCGACCCACCGCACGACATAGCCCAGGATCCCCTGCGCGCTGTTGTCCAGCTCGCGGGCGACCTTGTCCTCGGGCAGCGGCGCCTCGGCCAGCGCGGGGGTCAGCAGCAGGTCCAGATCGGGGATCGGGCGACCTTCCAGCTCGTCCTGGCGCGCAGCCACGTCGACCACGTGGTAATGCAGCGCGTGCAGCGTGGCGGCGGTGGGCGAGGGGACCCAGGCCGTCGAGGCGCCCGATTTCGGGTGGCCGATCTTGGCCTCCAGCATCTCGGCCAGCGCGTCGGGCTTTGCCCACATGCCCTTGCCGATCTGCGCGCGGCCCTTCAGGCCCGCCGCCAGCCCGATCAGCACGTTGCGATCCTCGTAGGCAGCCAGCCAGGGCGCCGTCTTCATCGCGTCGCGCCCCAAGAAGGCGCCGGCCTGCATCGAGGTGTGGATCTCGTCCCCGGTGCGGTCAAGGAACCCGGTGTTGATGAAGAACAGCCGATGGCGCAGCGCGTGGATGCAGGCGGCCAGATTGGCGCTGGTGCGGCGCTCCTCGTCCATCAGGCCCAGCTTGACGGTGTTGGCGGGCAAGCCCAGCACGGCTTCGACATGGGCAAAGACGCGGTCGGCAAAGGCGGCCTCGTCGGGGCCGTGCATCTTGGGCTTGACCACGTAGACGGCGCCCGCGCGGCTGTTGCGGGGGCCGTCGGTCTTCGTCAGGTCGTGCATCGCGCAGGCCACGGTGACCATCGCATCCATCAGCCCCTCGGGGGTGGGCTGGCCGTCCTTGCGGATCACCTCGGTGGTCATCAGATGGCCGACATTGCGCACCAGCAGCAGCGCGCGGCCCTGCAGGGTGACGGTCGTGCCATCCGGGCGGGTGACGGCGCGGTCGGGGTTCAGGCGGCGGGTCATGGTCTTGCCGCCCTTGTCGAAGCTTTCTTCCAGATCGCCGCGCATCAGCCCCAGCCAGTTGGCATAGACGCCGATCTTGTCGGGGGCATCCACCGCCGCCACGCTGTCCTCGCAATCCTGGATGGCCGACAGCGCGGCCTCCATCACCACGTCGCGCAGGCCCGAGGCCGAGGCGGCGCCGATCGGATGGCCGGGATTGATCACCAGTTCCACATGCAGCCCGTTGTGGACAAGCACATAGGCGGTGTCCTCGCCATCGACGCGGGTGCCGACATAGGCGTCGGGATCGGCCAGCCGCACGGGCTGACCGGCGACGGTGGCGACCAGACCCTGATCGTCGGCGCCGTAGGCCTCGACCCCCGCATGGCTGCCCGCCAGCAGAGGCAGCGCCTGGTCCAGGACCTCGGCCGCGCGGGCCACGACCGCATCGCGGCGCGCCGCGTCGAAGCCGCCCGAGGGCACCGGCCCCATCACGTCCGAGCCGTAGAGCGCATCATAGAGCGAGCCCCACCGCGCATTCGCGGCATTCAGGGCGAAGCGGGCATTGCTGACCGGCACGACCAGCTGCGGCCCGGCCAGGGTCGCGATCTCGGGATCGACGCTGCCATTGTCGATGGTGAAGGGCGCGGGCTCGGGGGTCAGGTAGCCGATCTCGGTCAGGAAGGCGCGATAGGCGGCGGCGTCCCAGGGCTGGTTGCCGCGGCCCTTGTGCCAGGCGTCGATCCGGGCCTGCAATTCGGCACGGCGGTCCAGCAGGGCGCGGTTCTCGGCCCCAAAGTTATCCAGCAGCGCGGCATAGCCCTGCCAGAAGGCGTCGGGCGCGACCCCGGTGCCGGGAAGGACGCGGTCGGCGATGAAGGTGGCGAATTCGGCATCGACCTCGAGGCCGTGAAGGGAGGTGGTGGGTCGGGTCATGGGGGTCTCCTCGGGGTCGGTCGGGATTCGGCGCGGGGCCTCTTGCCTACGGGAATACGCCAGCAAGCATCATTTGCCAAGTATTCTGGAAGGATTTTCCAGAATGGGCGAAACCGCGCGGAAGATCAAAGTTGACAAATTCGGTCTGAAACTCGAAACATGCGGGCAGGAAATCAGGGGCCGTCCATGTCGCATCTTGCCAGCCACCGCCGCCACGGCGTCATTCCCCGCGCCTCGGGCGCTGCCGCCGCCGCGCTGAAGGCCCGCGCCAGCGCGTGGGAGGCGCCCTTGACCGAGACGCCGGGCGTGCTGTCCCTGTTTGTCTGGGGCTGCGAGATGCGCCTGACTGCCGAGACCGACAGCGCCCGGATCGAGCTGCTGGCCCCCGAGGCGCGGCTGATCGGCACGCTGCAGGACAGCGCCACCGAGATTTTCGCCGAGGCCGGGCTGGAGGTCGCATGGGACCGCGTGGACAAGGGCGCGCTGGCGCCGGGCCTGTCGGTGATGCGCGTGGCCTCGATCATCCGCCGCAGCCCGGGCTTCCTGCGCATCCGCCTGCAGGGGCCTGACGCCGCACGGTTCGGCGAGACCAGCCTGCATTTCCGCCTGCTGCTGCCGCAACCGGGCCGGGTCGCGGTCTGGCCGCGCGTGGCGGCCTCGGGGCGCACCCGCTGGCCCGAGGGGGCGGATGCGCTGCACCGTCCGGTCTATACGGTCGCGGCGCAGCAGGGGGACTGGCTGGAGTTCGACATCTTCCGCCATGCGGGCAGCCCGACCTGCGATTGGGCGATGTCGGGGGTCGAGGGATCGCAGGTGGCGATCATCGGCCCGGGCGGCGGCTGGTGCCCCGAGGGACCGGCGCTGAGCCTCTTCGGCGACCAGACCGCGCTGCCCGCCATCGCCCGGATGCTGGATCTGGCGCCGCATCTGGTCAGCGGCCCGGTCCGCGCGTGGGTCCGCGCGGCACCCGAGGATCTGGGTGCGTTGGCCGATGATCCGCGCGTGACGCGGACCGAGGATCTGCTGGGCGCGCTGGCCGGGGCGGATTTGCCAGCGGGCCATGTCTGGTTCGCGGGCCGCGCCCCCGAGGCCCGCGCCGCCCGCCAGCATCTGCTGGACCGGGGCTGGCCGCGCCGCGAGGTCACCGCCGCCGCCTATTGGGACTGAGCGGGCCGCCTGTCCCCGCGGGGGGCGGGGGCCCCGCAGCCCCGGGGCCCCCCTCGATGGAGGGCCTCGGGGCTTTTCTCCTTCAGGCGGCCAGCCGGGCATAGATGCCGCTCTGCGCGATCAGGTCGGCATGGGTGCCCAGTTCGGCGATGCGGCCATGGTCCATGACCACGATGCGGTCGGCGCCCCGGATCGTGCCCAAGCGATGCGCGATGACCAGCGTGGTGCGGCCTTCCGACAGGGCGTCCAGCGCCGTCTGGATCTCTCGTTCGGTCTGGCTGTCCAGCGCGCTGGTGGCCTCGTCCAGGATCAGGATCGGCGGGTTCTTCAGGAAGGCGCGGGCGATGGCCACGCGCTGTTTCTGGCCGCCCGACAGCATCACCCCGCGTTCGCCCACGATCGTGTCCAGCCCTTCGGGCAGGCCGTCGATCAGGGTGGTCAGCTGCGCCTTGGCGGCGGCCTGGCGGATTTCGTCTTCCGAGGCGTCCAGGCGGCCATAGGCGATGTTCTCGCGCAGGCTGCCGCCGAACAGGAACACGTCCTGGCTGACCAGCCCGATCTGACGGCGCAAGCTGGACAGGCGCATCTGCGGCAGGGCGATGCCGTCGATGGTGATGCGCCCCTGCGTGGGGTCGTAGAAGCGCGGCAGCAGCGCCAGCAGCGTCGTCTTGCCGGCGCCCGAGGGGCCGACGAAGGCCAGCGTCTCGCCGGCGCGCACGGTCAGGTCGATGCCCGACAGGATCGGGCGGCCCTCGTCATAGGCAAAGCCCACGGCCTCGAAGCGGATCTCTCCGGCCAGCTGCGGCGCGTCGATGGCGTCGGGCGCGTCGGCGATCTCGGGCTCGGTCGCCAGCAGCTCCTGATAGCGGCGGAACCCGGCGATGCCGCGCGGATAGGTCTCGATCACCGCGGCGATCTTTTCCAAGGGGCGATAGAAGACGCCGACCAGCAGCAAAAAGCCCACAAAGCCGCCGGTGGTCAGGTCGCCCGACAGCACATAGCCCGCGCCCACGACCATCACGATCACCTGCACCAGCCGCAACCCCATATATTGCAGCGCATTCGAGGCCGCCATCACGCGATAGGCGTCCAGCTTGGCCTGCCGATAGCGGGCATTGTCGGCGGCGAAGAGGTGGCTTTCGTGCGCCTCGTTGCCGAAGGCCTGCACGACGCGGACGCCGCCCAAGGTCTCCTCCAGCCGCACGTTGAAATCGCCGACGCGGGAATAGATGGCCCGCCAGGTTCGCGTCATCCGGCCCCCATAGACGATGACCAGCGCCAGCATCGCGGGCACGATCAGCGCCACGATCACCGCCAGCTGCGGGTTGATCCAGTACATCAGGCCGAAGGCGCCGACAAAGGTCATGATGGCGATGAACGCATCCTCGGGGCCGTGATGGGCGACCTCTCCGATCTCCTCCAGATCGCGGGTGACGCGGGCGATCAGCTTGCCGGTGCGGGCGCGGTCGTACCAGCGCCAGCTGAGGCGCGTGAGGTGGTCGAAGGCGCGGGCGCGCATCGCCGTCTCGATATTGATGCCCAGCTTGTGGCCCCAATAGATCACCACCGTCAGCAGCCCGGTATTGACGACATAAAGCACCAGGAGCCCGCAGGCGGCGGCGACGGTCAGCGTCCAGTCGCCCTGCGGCAGCAGCTGGTCGATGAAATAGGTGACCGCCAGCGGGAAGGCCAGCTCCAGCAGGCCCGACAGGACGGCGCAGCCGAAATCCAGCCAGAAGAGGCCCATGAAGGGGCGGTAATAGGCGAAGAACTGGCGCAGCATCGGGGGCGTCCTTTTCGGGCGGGACGGGCAGGGGGAAGGGGCAAATGTGCCGGGGTGATCGGCCCTTTCGGGCGGGGGTGTCAAGCCATACCTTACCCATTTGCTAGGATTAGCGATGGCGCATGTCGCACCCATGTCTGTTTCCGCTGGCCGAATGTCGCAATCCTGCCACGCTGCGGCGCCGGGGCGATTAGGGTGGGACGAACGCCCCCCGCCCCGGAATCCCGAGCCCGCCATGACCCATGCCCCGACCGCCCCGATGACCACCGCCCAGCTGATCGCCGCGCGCCGTCCGGGCCATTCGCTGCCCCGCGACCTCTATTGCGGCGAGGACGCCTATCGCGACGATCTGGAGCAGATCTGGTACCGCGAATGGCTGTTCGCCGGTCCCGCCTGCGAGCTGGCCAAGACCGGAAGCTACATCACGATGCAGGTCGGCGATTATCCGGTGATCCTGACGCGCGGCGCGGACGGGCGCATCCGGGCCTTCCACAATGTCTGCCGCCATCGCGGCCAGCGGCTGTGTGCCAAGGCTGGCGGCACCAACCCCAAGCTGGTCTGCCCCTATCACCAATGGACCTACGATCTAGACGGCAAGCTGCTGTTCGCCCGCGACATGGGCCCCGATTTCGACCCGTTGAAATACAGCCTCAAGCCCGTGCATTGCGTCGATCTGAAGGGGATGGTCTTCATCTGCCTGGCGCAGATCCCGCCCGCCATCAACGAGCTGGCGATGAACCTGATGCGCTATGCCGCGCCCTCGGGGCTGGCCGAGGCCAAGGTGGCCTACAGCTCGACCATCGTCGAGAAGGGCAACTGGAAGCTGGTGATGGAGAACAACCGCGAATGCTATCATTGCGGCGGCAGCCATCCCTCGCTCTGCCGGACCTATTCCGACGATCCGCTGATGACGGTGATGGAGGGGCCGAATGCGGCATCCCCCGAGATCCTGGCGCATTGGGACCGCTGCGACGCGGCGGGGCTGCCCGCGCGCTTCGTCAATGCGCCCGACATGCAGTGGCGCATGGCGCGGGTGCCGCTGATGGACGATCAGGAAAGCTTCACCATGTCGGGCAAGGCCGCCGTGGCGCGGCGCATGGGCGACATTCCGTGGAATGACGCGGGCAGCCTGATGTTCTATCACTTCCCGTCGTCCTGGAACCACTTCCTGGCCGACCATGCCATCGTCTTCCGCATCCTGCCGATCAGCCCCACGGAAACGCAGGTCACCACCAACTGGCTGGTCCACAAGGACGCGGTCGAGGGGGTTGATTACGATCTGGAAACCCTGACCCGCGTCTGGCTGAACACCAATGACGAGGACCGCCAGGTGGTCGAGGAGAACCAGAAGGGCATCCTGTCGCCCGCCTACGAGCCCGGCCCCTATTCCCCCAGCCAGGAGGCCGGGGTGATCCACCTGATCGACTGGTATTGCGGGCTGATGGGGTCGCGGCTGTCGCAGCGGATGGCGGCGGAATAGATGGCGCGCCCCCGCCAGAACTGGACCGCCGAACCCTGGGCGGATGACGAGGCGCTGGAATGCGTCATGGTCGTCCCCGAGACGCGCGACACCTTCAGCTTCATCTTCCGCGCGCCCTCGGGGGCGTGGTTCGACTATCAGCCGGGGCAGTTCGTGACGCTGGACCTGCCGGTTCCGGGCGGCAACGTGCAGCGGACCTACACGATCAGCTCGTCGCCCTCGCGTCCGCTGTCGATCTCGGTCACGGTCAAGGCGCAGGCGGCCTCGGTGGGCACGCGCTGGATGCTGGACCACCTGAAGCCGGGAATGCGGATCCGGGCCTATGGCCCGAACGGCATCTTCAGCTTTCACCGCCATCCGGCGACGAAATACCTGTTCGTCTCGGCGGGCTCGGGCATCACGCCGATGATGTCGATGACCACCTGGGCCTGGGACCGGGCGCAGGACACCGACATCGTCTTCGTCCACGCCGCGCAGCGCCCCTCGGACATCATCTTCCGCGACCAGCTGGAACATTACGTCGCCCGCGTGCCGGGCCTGCAGCTGCGCCTGACCGTGGAACAGCCCGAGCCGTTCCGCGTCTGGCACGGCTATCAGGGCCGCCTGAACAGCCTGATGCTGGGCCTGATGGCGCCGGATTATCTGGACCGCGAGGTCTTCTGCTGCGGGCCCGAGCCCTTCATGCAGGCGGTGCGCGAGATGCTGGTCTCGATGGGCTACGACATGGAGCGCTATCACCAGGAAAGCTTCGGCGCGCCCGTGGCCTCCGAGGCCGAGGCGCCGGTGATCGAGGACGTGGCCCCCGATCAGGACGCCCGCGCGCAGGTGCATTTCGCGACCAGCGGCGTGACGGCGGTCTGCGCGGAAACCGACACCGTGCTGGCCGTGGCCAAGCGGGCGGGGCTGAACATCCCCTCGGGCTGCACCTTCGGGCTGTGCGGGACCTGCCGGATCCGAAAGACGGCCGGAGAGGTCCACATGGTCCATAATGGCGGCATCAGCGACGAGGACATCGCCGAGGGCTGGATCCTGGCCTGCTGTTCCAACCCGATGGGCCGCATCGCCGTCGAGGTCTGAGCGTCCGGGCCGGGTCCGGGCGTCAGGCCTGGCGGTCCAGATGCCGGCGCAGGATCTCGACATTGCGCAGGTTGGCCTTGAAGCCGATGTCGAACAGGCTGCCCAGCAGCGGGATGCTGCCCACGATGCCGTCGATCGCGACATTGCCGATCTGGCGCATCATCTTGTGACGCGGCAGCCCCATGCGGCGGCTCTCCAGCACGATCCAGGCGGCGGGCACCGTCGCCGCCGCATCCCCGATCACCGGCAGCAGCCCGGCGATGGAATCGAAGCCGATGCGGATGCGCGTGCCCGGGATGCGGAAGATCGAATCGAGCCGCTGCGACAGGCGGTCGAGACGCTGAAACCGCGCCATGTGAGGGTGAGCGATGCGAGGGTGATCTGTCATGGGGTCCGAAGTCCCGGGGGCCGGTCCGGGTTCCCTCGCGGGGAAGCGGGGGTCTGCGGCATCGCGCCCGGGAAACGTTCGCGCCGGGGCGGCGTTGGGGATGCGGTTTCCGGCCCGCGCGGGCAGGGCCGCCCTGCAGACGCGACGGATCCGACATATGGCCCCCGATGACCGATGACAGCGCTTCGACGACCCTGACCCGCCGCCCGCTTCTGGGCTGGGGCGGCACGGGGCTGGCCCCCGGCCCGGCCTTCCTGGTCATCGCGCTGGCGGTGGCGGCCAAGCTGGTCTTCTTCGCCGTGCTGGACAGGCCCTTGGGCTGCGATTGCGGGCGGATCTGGGCGATGCCGGACAATCCGGCCTCGAACTCGCTGATCATGCTGGACCCCTACAGCCTGCTGCATCTCGTCTTCGGCGCGCTCTTGGTGACCTGGCTGGCCTGGATGCGCCCGGGCTGGGGGACCTGGACCCTGATCGCGGTGGTCGTGACCGGCAGCACCCTGTGGGAGCTGGCCGAGAACCTGCCGCAATCCATCCAGCTGTTCAACTACGACACCGGCGACCCGCGCGACTATCGCGGCGACAGCCTGCTGAACGCGATGGCCGACACGGCTGCGGCGGCCCTGGGGGCATGGATCGCGTGGCGGCTGCTGCCGGTCTGGGCCGTGCTGGCGTTGGCGCTGGCGGTCGAACTTATCGTCTCGCTGTGGATCGGAGACGGGTTCGTCATGGCCACGCTGCGCGCGGTGCAGATGATCTGAGCGCGGCTTGGGGTTTCAGGCCCGCAGGATCGCGGGCAGGCGGGCCTGCCCGAACAGATGCGTCTCGATCAGGTCCACGGCGCCGGCGGCGCCGGGCCAGGCGGGGGCCTGCCGGGCAAAGCGCCGGGCCTGGGCGCGAAAGCTGTCCTCGTCCAGCAGGCGCTGGATCGCCAAGGCCAGCCGCCGCTCGGTCGACAGGCTGGGCGACAGCCGCAGCCCGGCCCCGCAAGCGGCGATGCGCGCGGCGACGCCCGGCTGGTCGTTGGCCAGCGGCAAGGCCAGCATCGGCACGCCCTGCTCCAGACATTCCAGCGCGGTGTTCAGCCCGGCATGGGTCACGCACAGATCCGCCCGGGCCAGCACCGCCCGCTGCGGCACGAAGGCCCGGACCCAATCGGCGGGGATGCGCGCGGCCTGCGCTGCCGACAGGCCCTGTCCATGCGTGACCAGCACCTGCGCCCCGGCGCGGCGGCAGGCCCGCGCCAGCCGCATCAGCAGGGCCAGCCGGTGCCCCTGCAGCGTCCCCAGGCTGACGAAGACGAAGGGCCGGTCGGGATCGGGACGGATGTCGCCCGGAAAGGTCTCGGCAGGCGCGGCGCGGAAGGGTCCCAGGGGGTGGACCCGCGCACCGCTGACCGGGCGGGGATAGTCGAAGCCCGGCGGCACCTGCGCCAGCGTCAGTACAGGCGACAGGCAATCCGCGAAATCCCGCCGCCGCCCCAGCCCCCAGGCATCGGCATGGTGCTGCAGCACCCGGCCATGCGCCGCCATCACCCAGCCCGCGATGCGCCGGGCCGAGGCCAGCCTCTCGACCCCCTTGGGCGAGGGATCGCAGCGCCAGCCCAGGAAGGGCAGCGGAATGCCGGGCTCGGGATCGAAGGGCAGGGCGCAGGCGACCGAGATCATCGGCAGGCCCAGATGCTGCGCGATCAGGCCGGCGGCGGGCTCGGTCTGGTCGCCCAGGATCAGGTCGGCGCGCAGCCCCGCGATCAGCGCCGGGCCGTGGCGGCACAGCCGGTCGGTCCGCGCCGCCCCCTGCGCGATGTCCTCGCGCAGAGTCGCGGGGCGCAGCCGGGCGGGCGGCGGCTCTGGCGGAGAGGTCAGGCAGCGCGCGCGGTCGGCACAGAGATAGCGCACCTGATGCCCGCGCGCCCGCAACTCCTGTGCCAGCGCCTCGAAGGCCTGCACATGGCTGGGATAGGGGGGGCAGACCATGACGATGGACGATCCCGGCTTGTCATGCGCTACCATTGTCGTCTCCGGTGACACCTTTGTGTCGGGGCTCAACCATGGCGGCCGTGACTTGTTCCCACCCCCGCGACGCGGCCCCGGCGCCTGCGGCCCAGATGCCCCGCAGGGCGCGCACCGCGCCCGCATTCGGCCCAATGAAAGCGACATTCCTCTGGAACGATCCGCCATCACAGAACTTGACCCTGACAAATCAAAGACGTGAGGGCAGACCATGGACAGACTGGCGCAACGGTTGGGCCTTCGGGTGGATCCGACCATCTTTTTCGTCTCGGCGGGTCTCAGCCTGATCTTCGTGGTCCTGCTGGTCGCGATGCCCGTGCCGATCGGGGCCGCCTTCGCCGCCGGGCGGGCCTGGATCGTGACCAACCTGGGCTGGTTCTTCATCCTGGCGGTGAATGTCTGGCTGGGCTTCCTGATCTATGCCGCCATGTCGCGGCACGGCCATATCCGGCTTGGGCCGCGCAATTCGCGCCCCGAATATACCAACCTGTCGTGGTTCACCATGCTGTTCGCGGGCGGCATCGGCACGGTCCTGATGTTCTGGGGCGTCGCCGAGCCGATCAGCCATTACCAGACCCCGCCTTTGCCGGGAGTCGAACCCTTCACCCTGCAGGCCGCGCAGGACGCGATCTCGATCTCGCTCTATCACCTGGCGCTGCACACCTGGACGATCTTCGCGCTGCCAGGCCTGGCCTTCGCCTATTTCATCAACCGCTACGACCTGCCGGTGCGGGTCAGCTCGGTCTTCTACCCGCTGCTGCGCGAGGGGATCCACGGGCCCATCGGCAAGACCATCGACATCGTCTCGATCCTGGGCACGCTGTTCGGGGTGGCGGTGTCCCTGGGCCTGGGCTCGTCGCAGGTGGCGGCGGGCCTGTCCGAGCTGTTCGGATGGTCCAACGACACCGGGCTGCGACTGGCGATCCTGGGCAGCCTGACCATCGTGGCCACGATCTCGATCGTGGCGGGGTTGGACAAGGGCGTGAAGTTCCTGTCGAACCTGAACATCGGCATGGCCGTGGGGCTGATGCTGTTCGTGCTGGTCACCGGATCGACGCTGTTCCTGCTGCGCGGCATCGTCGAGACGATGGGCCTCTACCTGTCCAACCTGCCGCGCCTGGCGTTCTGGAACGACATGCTGCACGGCGAGGGGATGGCCACCGGAGACTGGGGCTGGCAGGGCGACTGGACGGTCTTCTATTGGGCCTGGACGGTGACCTGGTCGCCCTTCATAGGGCTCTTCGTGGCGCGCATCTCGCGCGGGCGGACGATCCGGGAATTCGTCTTCGGCGTGCTTCTGGCGCCGTCGCTGTTCACGGTGATCTGGTTCGCGATCTTCGGCTGGCAGGCGCTGCAGATCGACGGTCTGGGGCAGGCCGCGCGCGCCGCGATGGGCGAGGGCGCGGGCAGCATCAGCGCGGCGGTCACCGAATCCGTGCCGCTGGCGATGTTCGCCTTCTTTGCCGAACTGCCCTGGGCGCCGCTGATGCAGGGGCTGGCGGTGCTGGTCGTGGCGATCTTCTTCGCGACCTCGTCGGACAGCGCCTCGCTGGTGGTGGACATGCTGTGCTGCGGCACGGCCGAGCCGGGCCCGGTGCGCCAGCGCGTCTTCTGGGGCTTGGCCGAGGGCGCCATCGCCGCGACCCTGATCCTGCTGGCGGGCGAGGCCGGCCTGACCGCGCTGCAGCAGGTCATCACGGTGGTCGGCCTGCCGATCTTCCTTTTGGTGTCGATGATGATCCCGGCGCTGATCCGGGGCTTCGCGGCCGAGGATATCGAGCATATCAGCATCGGCAAGCGCCCCGCGCTGAGCGAGTTCGACCCGGCCCCCTCCGAGGATGCCGATTCCGCGATCCGGTGACGGCAAGGCGCGGATGGGGCGGAAACCAGCCCCACCCGCGCTGTCGCGAAAGCTTGCCAGCCTCACGCTTATCGCAAAAATGCATATTGTAAACCATTTCATCCTGTGGTTTCGTTGGATGAAACCGATTACACACTGTGGAGAGACGCGGAGTTGGGTCGGGCAAGGAGGAGCTTCGGGGA
>NZ_SUNI01000072.1 GCF_005048225.1 Paracoccus gahaiensis | reverse complement strand
TGCCCTTTCGGGCGCGGATCACTTGATGATCTTGGAGACCACGCCGGCGCCGACGGTGCGGCCGCCTTCGCGGATGGCGAAGCGCAGCTTCTCTTCCATCGCGATCGGGGCGATCAGCTCGACCTCGAACTTCAGGTTGTCGCCGGGCATGACCATCTCGGTGCCCTCGGGCAGCTTGACGGTGCCGGTCACGTCCGTCGTGCGGAAGTAGAACTGCGGGCGGTAGTTGGCGAAGAACGGCGTGTGACGGCCACCCTCTTCCTTGGTCAGGATGTAGGCCTCGGCCTCGAAGACGGTGTGCGGGTTCACCGACTTGGGCTTGCACAGCACCTGGCCGCGCTCGACGCCCTCGCGGTCGATGCCGCGCAGCAGCACGCCCACGTTGTCGCCGGCCTCACCACGGTCCAAGAGCTTGCGGAACATCTCGACGCCCGTGCAGGTGGTCTTGCGGGTGTCGCGGATGCCCACGATCTCCAGCTCGTCGCCGACGTTGACGGCGCCGCGCTCGATCCGGCCGGTGACGACCGTGCCACGACCCGAGATCGAGAACACGTCCTCGATCGGCAGCAGGAAGGGCTGGTCGATGGCGCGCTCGGGGGTCGGGATGTATTCGTCGACGGCGGCGATCAGGGCGCGGATGGAATCCTCGCCGATCTCCTTGTCGCGGCCTTCCATCGCGGCCAGGGCCGAGCCCTTGATGATCGGGATGTCGTCGCCCGGATAGTCGTAGGAGGTCAGCAGTTCGCGGACTTCCATCTCGACCAGTTCCAGCAGTTCCTCGTCATCCACCTGGTCGACCTTGTTCAGGTAGACGACCATGAAGGGGATGCCGACCTGGCGACCCAAGAGGATGTGCTCGCGCGTCTGCGGCATCGGGCCGTCGGCGGCGTTCACGACCAGGATCGCGCCGTCCATCTGGGCGGCACCGGTGATCATGTTCTTGACGTAGTCGGCGTGGCCCGGGCAATCCACATGCGCGTAGTGGCGCGCCTCGGATTCGTATTCCACGTGGGCGGTCGAGATCGTGATCCCGCGGGCCTTCTCTTCGGGCGCGCCGTCGATCTGGTCATAGGCGCGGAATTCGCCGAAATACTTGGTGATCGCCGCGGTCAGTGTCGTCTTGCCGTGGTCGACATGGCCGATCGTGCCGATGTTGACGTGCGGTTTGTTCCGTTCAAACTTTGCCTTGCCCATG
>NZ_SUNI01000071.1 GCF_005048225.1 Paracoccus gahaiensis | reverse complement strand
GTCGGGCGGCGGCTGGCGAATGCACAGGAGGGCCGCCCATGATCCCCGTCACCGAACGCATCCGCCAGAGCATGGTCAGCCTGCACATGGCTCGCGCCCTTGAGACACTGGATCAGACCCTCAGCCGATTGGAAAAGGGGGAGATCAGCGCGATCGAGGCAATCGACGAGCGCCTGGACGGCAAGGGCGAGCCCGTAACAGGCGAGCGGACGATCAACCCGGACGAGGCCGAGGTCATCCGCCGGGTGTTTGCCGAGTTTGCCGAGGGACGCTCACCCAAGGCCATCGCGCAGCGCCTGAACACGGAGGGGATTACCGGACCCCGGGGCCTTCTGTGGCGCGACACCGCCATCCGAGGACACCGCATCCGGGGCACCGGCTTGCTGAACAACGAACTCTATATCGGCCGCCTGGTCTGGAACCGGCTGCGCTACGTCAAGGACCCGGCCTCGGGTCGCCGCGTGTCGCGGCTGAACCCGCCCGAAGCGCTGATCATCACCGACGTGCCCGCAATACGGATCATCGACCAGGATCTCTGGGACCGGGTCAAGGCACGGCAAGGCGAGATCGACGCCGACCCACGGGTCATGGCCATCAAGGAGACCCGCTTTTGGGAACAGAAGCGCCAAATCCACCTGCTGACCGGGCTCTTGCGTTGCGGCACGTGCGGGGGCGGTTTCACGGCGGTCGGGCGCGACTACGTGGCCTGTTCTGCAGCCCGCAAGCTGGGCACCTGCACACAACGAACGTCGATGCGCCGCGGGGTGCTGGAGAACGCGGCTCTGCAGCTTTTGCAGACCCGGCTGATGCAGCCCGAGGCGGTCGCGCAGTTCATCAAGACGGTGGGTGAAGAGATGAATGCCCGCAACGGCAACGCATCTGCCAACGTCGCCACACTGCAAATGGAACGCGCCGCGATCACCCGCAAGCTGGAGGGTCTCTACGACGCGATCGCGGAGGGCCTGCGGACGGCTGGCCTGAAGGGCAAGCTGGAGGAACTTGAAGCGCGGCTGGCGGAGATCGAGGCTGCTCTGTCGGCCCCTGCCCCCTCGCCTGTGCGGCTGCATCCGAACCTGTCGGAGATGTATCGCCGCAAGGTGGCGGCGCTGGCCGCGACCCTGTCCGATCCCGAGATCCGCACGCCCGCGCTGGAGACCATCCGCGGGCTGATCGAGGTGGTGACGGTGCACGTGCCCCCCGGAGGGCATCAAGCTGGAGCTGGAAGGCGCGCTGTCTGCAATGGTGGGTCTGGCTCAGGGCCGAACAGCAAAAAGCCCGCTGGAAAGCGGGCTGAATGGGAGTTCGGTTGAGGTGGTTGCGGGGATAGGATTTGAACCTATGACCTTCAGGTTATGAGCCTGACGAGCTACCGGGCTGCTCTACCCCGCGCCAAGGATGTCCTGTTGGGGTGTTTATGTCGTTTAGAGAGATGTTGCGTT
>NZ_SUNI01000070.1 GCF_005048225.1 Paracoccus gahaiensis | reverse complement strand
CCGCGATGTCGGTGGTGCGCGCGCTCAAGCCCGCCTCGATGACCTAGTACCCTTCCCCGAGTTCCGCTTGCAGAATGCCGGGCCATCGGACATCGGCATCATACCATCCCGTCGGTCCGCTTTCCACCGGGATGTATCCCCAGGTGTTCGAGTCTCCATAGACCAGAATACGCTTTGTATCCGTGTCTCCATTCTGGTCCTGCGCTTGGGCAATACCCCCCGATAAAAGGGCAAGCGTGGCGATCGTCCCGAACAGGCTGCGTTGTGTCATCAACAAGGGTGTCCTCCTTCCGATCACTGGAAGAAGGCTAGGCCGACTGAGTCATAGCAGTGCACATGCATTGCCTGGCATCGCGCGGTCATGCGGCGGAACGCAAATTCCCGTGAACAGGCTTGCAGGCTTGCAAGGATCTCGCTCGCCAAGCTTGCGATGCTGTGCCAGCTTCATCGGAATGGACCCCACTTCCGACCCTTACACCAAGGCCTTCTGGCAGGCTCTCCGCCGTGACACGTGCCATATTGTCGGCTCAGTGCTGGGTCGTGCCCGACGTCAGCTGCATTTCTGGATACTGGCCTTGCTGATCGGGATCGCGGCGGGATGTGCCGCGCTTGGGTTTCGGTTGGGAATTTCCTGGATCCAGACCACGATCTATGGCGCCGATGACCTGACTCTTGCCAGTGTCGCGCGTGATCTGCCTTGGCTCTGGGTGTTGGTGGTGCCGGTCATGGGGGGGCTTGCGGTTGGGCTGATCCTGGACAGGTTCACTCCGGATGGACGGGTTCGCACGGTGTCCGACGTGATCGAGGGCGCGGCGCTGGACGGGGGACGGGTGGAGGTCCGCGAAGGCCTGGCATCGGCCACCGCGTCGCTGATCACCCTCGGGACCGGTGGCAGCTCTGGTCGCGAGGGACCGGTCGTGCATCTGGCGGGCGTCGTCTCGACAGCCGTCGCACGTCGGATCAAGGCCAGTCCCGTGACCGGGCGTGAGCTGTTGGGATGCGCTGTCGCCGGCGCCGTCGCGGCCAGCTTCAATGCCCCCATCGCCGGGGCCCTGTTCGCGCATGAGGTCGTGCTCCGCCATTTCGCGACCCGGGCCTTCGCCCCCATCGCAATTGCCGCCGTGGCCGGGACAGTCATCAACCGTCTGCAGTTCGGCGGGCTGACCGAGTTCATCCTGCCGGTCGAACCGGACCTGGCCTTTCACATCGAACTGCCGGCCTTCATGGTGCTCGGCCTCGTCTCCGCCCTGGTCGCCGCGGCCATGATGAGCGGGATCTTCAGGGCTGACAGGCTCGCCACCCGCGCGATGTCGGCGATCGGTTGGCCCCGATGGTCCAGGCCCGCGCTGGCGGGACTGGCGCTTGGGATGATCGCGATCCCCTTCCCGCATATCATCGGCGTCGGGTACGAGACCACGGCCGCGGCGCTCTCGGGACAGATCAGCCTGGCGCAGGCGATCATGTTTGCCGTCGTCAAGGCCCTGGCGGTGGCGATCACCCTGGGCGGGCGGATGGGTGGCGGGGTCTTTTCCCCGGCACTGGTCATGGGATCGCTGACCGGCCTGGCCTTCGGGATCATCGCGACCACGCTTGCGCCCGGATATTCCGGAAGCGTCAACGTCT
>NZ_SUNI01000069.1 GCF_005048225.1 Paracoccus gahaiensis | reverse complement strand
GCGGTGTTTGTCAAAGGAGTTGTCCGCTGATTTCATGCGGCGTCTCTGATTTCAGGGACGCTGATTTCGTTTTCGGGATTGAGCCAGACCGGTCCGGCGGGTTGCCAGTTGCGGGTTTTGCCTGACCAGCGTTCCGGCTTTTGCGCCCGTGCATTTGCATAGAGAACGGCGCGGTCTGCCAGCGTTGCGCGGTCACGGCCAGCGTGGCGCGCATTTGGTGTGACGAAGCGGATCGCGCTGTGCAGGTGCTCGCCATTATACCAGCTGGCGAAGGATTTCACCCAGGCCTGTGCATCTGCTTTTGTCGCAAACCCCTTGGTCGGCCAGTCCGGGCGGTATTTGCAGGTTCGGAACAGCGCTTCCGAGAACGGATTGTCGTTGCTGACCCTGGGGCGGCTGTAGGATGCGGTGATGCCGAGTTTCTCCAGGGTCGTCTTCATTGTGGCACCCTTCATCGGGCTGCCATTGTCGGCGTGCAGAACCAGCGGGCGCAGGGTGCAGCCCTCGGCCATGACCGCCTGCCGGATCAGGACGGCCGCCTGATCCGCGCTCTCGCGCTCATGAACTTCCCAGCCCACGATCTTGCGGCTGAAGATGTCCACGATCAGATAGAGGTAGAAGAACATGCCTGCGACCGGCCCTGGCATCCAGGTTATGTCCCAGGACCAGACCTTGCAGGGTGCGCTGGCCTTGTAGCTGGTCGGCGGCTTGCGCCGGATCGGCGGCTTGGCACGACCCCGGTGATGTTGCTGCCCATCTGTGCGCAAAATGCGATAGAAACTGGACTCGGATGCCAGATAGCGTCCCTGATCGGCCAGTTTCGGCACGATCTGGCTCGGCGGCAGACTGGCAAATTCTCCGGAATTGCAGGTATCCAATACGGCCAGGCGTTCAGCCGCACTCAGCTTGTTGGCCGGTTCCGGGCGTGGCACGAGAGGCCGCTGATCCGCGTGGACCTCGCTGTCCCTCGTCCAGCGCCGCAGGGTGCGGTCGCTGATCTCCAGCACGGCGCAGGCCGGGGCACGACGCGCGCCAGCAGTGACGGCCTCTTCGATCAGCAGCGTAGCGAATTGGCGATGTGGGGTGCTGATCATGCGTCCTCGTCGCCCCCCCAGATCGCCTGAGCCTTTTTTCGCAGAACCAGAAGTGCCGCGGTTTCGGCCAATGCGCGGTCCTTGCGGGCCAGGTCCCGTTCCAGGTCCTTGACCCGCTTCTTCTCTTCCTTGGTCGCCTGACCAATCCGGGCCATGCTGCTGCGATCCCAGTCATTCGCCTGCTCACAAGCGGACCGCCATGCCGCGACCTGCGCAGAATAAAGTCCGCGCTTGCGGCAGTATTCGGCCAGATCAGCCTCGTTCAGCGCCGCCGTTTCCAACACCGCCGCAAACTTGTCACGCGACGACCAGCCCTCGGGACCCGCATCGGCATCGGGCAACAGCTGCCCCTTGCCGCGCGCCTCGGCACGCCACTTGTGGAGTGTCGCCTCCGAAATCCCTTCCTCCTGCGAAAGCTGCCGAATGGCCATGGTGTTCGGCGGCAGCATCCGCTTCAGCACAGCCGCCTTGCGTTCCGGTGAATATCCCACGTCATCGTCCTATCCCGCCCACCTGAAAAATAAAGGAAAAGTAGAGCAGCGGACAACTTCCCTGACACGGGGGG
>NZ_SUNI01000068.1 GCF_005048225.1 Paracoccus gahaiensis | reverse complement strand
GGCCTGGCGACAGCACCTTTCATCAGCGTGGATGACACTGGCGCCCGCCATGCCCGCCGCGACGGGATCACCACGCAGATTGGTGGTGACCACTTTACCGTGTTTCGGACAGGCCGCTCGAAGTCACGACTGAACTTTCTATCTTTGCTACAGGCTGGTGGCGAGGATTACGTCATCAACGACGCAGCGCTCGAATACATGCGCCGTCGCAAAGTGGCGCCGGAGGTGGTGGCCAGGCTCGCCGGCCACCCCCAGACCTTATTCAAATCACAGATGGCCTGGTATGATCATCTGGTGAGGCTTCCCCTGGATGTCTTCGACCGCACTCTGGTGCGCGAGGTCAGTGAGGCTGCCCTCTGGGGCGCGGTGCGCCATCACGGGTTGATGGAGAACACGGTGGTCGTGTCCGACGATGCCGGGCAGTTCCGTATCGCCAATCCTGCCCTGTGCTGGGTGCATGCCGAGCGCTTGCTGCAAAAGCTGATGCCCAAGGTGCCGCAACAGGCCAAAAAGCTGGAACGAATACGGGATCAGGTTTGGGCGCTCTACCGGGATCTGAAGCACTGGAAGCTCACTCCCACCGAGGCGGAGCGCCTCATCCTTGCCAAGCGCTTCGACGACATCTTCGGGCAGCGCAGTGGCTACAAGGATCTGGATCAGCTGCTAGTCCGGCTGCACAGGCGGAAGAATGAGCTGCTGATGGTGCTGGAGCGCCCCGAGATCCCGCTCCACACCAATGCGTCCGAAAACGATCTGCGCGCCTGCGTAACCAAGCGTCGTATGTCGGGCGGCACCATGAGTTCTGATGGCCGCGAGGCCCGTGACGTCATGCTCGGGTTGATGAAGACCTGCCGAAAGCTTGGCATCTCCTTCTTCGCCTATCTGGGTGACCGGCTCGGCCTCAATGGGCCAGATGAGCGCGTCCCGTTCCTTCCGGAACTCGTCGTCGTTCGGCCCGCCTGAACCACACTGCCCGGAAATCTGCCCCAGTTACGCATTTGATCGATGAGTAAAGCCTCTTTTTTCATATTTAATACCAACAGCCCTGAGCTCTGACTCGCGGGATTCCCTTCGCCCTGAAAATCTGAATCATTGCCACCAAGAGATGGAGGTTCTGATGGCGATTGAGATCACTCGAACGGATATGTCGACAAGCGAGCTTCGGGCGGCGGCGGCGCGCACAAAGGATGCGAAGGCGGTGCGGCGGATTTTGGCGATCGCTCTTGTTCTGGAGGGCGCGGATCGCAAGACGGCGGCGGAGGCCTGCGGCATGGATCGGCAGACCCTGCGCGATTGGGTTCATCGCTACAACGCCGAGGGGATCGCCGGTCTGTCGAACCGGTATTCGGCAGGCCCGTCGCCGCTCCTGAACTCTGAGCAGAGAGCGGAACTTGCCCGGATGGTCCGTGAAGGGCCTGACCTTGAGGCCGACGGGGTGGTCCGCTGGCGCTGCGTCGATCTCAAGCGCAAGATCGAAGATCGCTTCGGCGTGGCCATGCACGAGCGGACGGTCGGCAAACAGCTGGCGGCCCTTGGCTTTCGCCGCCTTTCGGTGCGCCCACAGCACCCCAGATCCGACCCGTTGGCACAGGAGGCATTTAAAAAAACTTTGCCGCGACGGTAAAGGCCGCCCTGCCGGAGACGGCGCATGGGAAGCCATTGGAGGTGTGGTTTCAGGATGAAGCCAGAGTGGGCCAGCAGGGGACGCTCACCCGGACCTGGGCCGAGTGTTCAGCGACAACCATCTTGGCCGGTGCCGACAACCACCTTGGCCGGTTGGGCTGAACGGAAGACGGGCATGCCCGTCTGGAGGGCAGTCCCACCGGCCTGAATGATTTCAAGGTTAG
>NZ_SUNI01000067.1 GCF_005048225.1 Paracoccus gahaiensis | reverse complement strand
GGTCAGGCAAAACCCGCAACTGGCAACCCGCCGGACCGGTCTGGCTCAATCCCGAAAACGAAATCAGCGTCCCTGAAATCAGAGACGCCGCATGAAATCAGCGGACAACTCCTTTGACAAACACCGCCATGCCGAGGCCGATGCCCTCCTGGGGGTCGCGCCCGAACCGCAGATCACCGTCACGCGCGCGCTGGAGGAATACTGGTCGATCGCCGCAGACCGTCGACGGGGCAAGAGCGACGACCAGAGAAGGCGATGGGAAAACCCGCGCAAGAAGGCGGTGGCGAACTTCGTCAAGGCGATCGGTAATCTTCCCCTGTCCGAGATCGGGCCGCAGCAGTTGCGCGACTTTCGGTCCTGGTGGGTCAAGAAGGTCGAGGATGACGACCTGACGCCCAACAGCGCCACCAAGGACTTCACGCATCTGAAGGATATTCTAGCCAGCGTCACCGAGGCCATGCAGTTGGGCTTTGAACTGCCGCTGCGCAGCCTGCGGATGCTCAAGGACGACGAGGCGCGCACGCGACCGCCGTTCTCGGTCGCCTGGATCAGGGACAGGATCATGGCGCCGGGCGCGCTGGACGGGCTGAACCTGGAGGCGCGGACGATCCTCTTGGGCATGGTCAACACCGGCTGCCGGCCCTCGGAACTGCAAAACTTGACGCGGGCGCAGATCCGGCTGGAGGACGCGGTGCCGCATCTGTCAATCGAGGGGGTGGACCGGACCCTGAAAAGCCGGAACGCGAAGCGCCGAATCCCATTGGTCGGCATCAGCCTTGCGGCGTTCAGCCAATGCCCCGACGGGTTCCCGCGCTACAAGGACAAGCCCGGCCTGTCCGCGACGATCAACAAATACCTCCGAGAAAACAGTTTGTGCGAGACGGAGGCGCACACGCTCTACTGCCTGCGGCACAGCTTCGAGGATCGCATGATTGCCGCGAAGGTCGATCCGCGCATCCGCGCCGACCTGTTCGGGCATGCGCTGGACCGGGAACGCTACGGCGCGGGGGCCAGTCTTGAGCAGACCCGCGAAATTCTTCAAGCCTTGGCCCTTTGAAAGCGGGGGAAGGCCAGCGCGGGGCAGGCACCACAAGATCAGTCTGGCGCACGTCTTTCATCTCCTGAACCTCCATGCCGATTGCCAGGAAAACGTAGAGCCCAGCTGTAATCATAACGGTCTGGACTTCTAGAAAGGAAACGTGCACGCCGTGTGAGCTACTCCTCGATCCTTGGACAGATTTCCGGCTGATTTAAGCTACTGCCCTTGCCTTGGTCTGTTGCACAACTCGGCTGCGGGTCGAGGTTCCCCTTCCCCGGAGCCGGTTCATCCCACGGCTTCAACGACGGGGGTACCCAAACGGACAGAGGCATCAATGCAGGCCTCTCAACTCGGCTCAACGGAAGCAATTTGCTTCTGGTAGCTGGTCGATGGCTAAAGTCTGGTAATGGTGGACAGACTCTGGCAACTTCCCTGTCAGCGATCATGGAGCGCAGCCGAGCGCGGCACTCCAAGTTTTTGATCGAGGACATTTTTTTGGGATTGCAAGATTGCGTATGGATGCATGGTCACGAAGGCAACTCGCCACATTCTCTGGTGTTCGCTGCTGCGCCTCATTGGTGCCTCAAGTGGAGTGGATCGGGAGAGGGGCAGAGACTGTGGCCTTGCTGAAAGCGCGGGAAATCACCAATGTCTGAGCAGTTCTTTGAAAAGCCAATCCTCAATTCTTGACCTGCCCCCCGGAACGTCCCTCGGTTTGATGTAGAGTTTGCTTCATCACGAAGGAGCATACGATATGAGGAAAAGCCGCTTCACCGAGGCGCAGATCATTGGGATGATCAAGGAGCAGGAAGC
>NZ_SUNI01000066.1 GCF_005048225.1 Paracoccus gahaiensis | reverse complement strand
ACCCCAAGCACCAACCCGTCCCGCATGATAGCCTCCATCGCATATGACGTCGGTAATGACGTCAGTAACGACGCAGGTTAAGGCACAGGCCTCACCTCAGGCAGGCGGCCACAACCGGGTGGTTACTGTTCATGCGCCGACGCAACTCGTTATCAAGGCCCGCAGTCTTCTCGGCCAGCCCGGCGATCTGGCCCGGCAAAAGACGCGCCAGGTCACGCACCGCCTCAGGCAGCAGGCCATCCTCCCCTTCGATGATCGCAGCGAGGCGGCCGACATGCGCCGGGCCGGTGGAGGCCACGACACCCTGCTCAGCCAGATGGGCGCGGAGGGCATTGATCGTCTGCGTGCGTTGGCGAACCAAAAGGTCGCGGGTCCGATATGCCATCGCCGCCGCCTGCTGTGCCTCGCTCTTCACGGCGACAAACCGCATCGTCGGGCGAGACGCCGCTTCTGCGATCGCCTCTGCATCCGCCATGTCGTTCTTCTGGCGCTTCACCAACGGCTTCACATAGGCGGGTGGTATCAGCCGCACCTCGTGGCCGAGGTCGCCGATCGCCCGGCCCCAGTGATGCAAGCTGGCACAGGCTTCCATCGCAACCACGCAAGGCGGCTGCGCAGCCATGAAACTCAGCAGTTGCGCGCGACAGCTTGCGGCGGAAGACCACCGATCCCTCCGCTGCGGCGCCATGCGCTTGAAATACGTTCTTGGCCAAATCGAGGCCGATGATGCTAACTTCTCTCATGGACGCTCCCCTCTGTCGCGGTGCTTGAACACCCTCCACCATGGGACATCGATGCCGCCGGGGGGCGCCACCCCATCGCTTACAGTTGCCGCAGCAAAATGGTCAGGGCAATGCCACTGATGCGGACATTCCTGCCTTTCGCCGCACATGTTCGTTCTGCGCTGCAACTGCAAATGCCATGGGAGGTCGGACACCGCAGGAAACTTCTTCTTTGTATCTGCACATGGGCGCGCCGCCCGGCGGCCTCACCCAATGTATTTTACTGCGTATGCCGTCCGAGCCACCGTTAGAAATACGTAAGCGAGCATGTAGACAGACACACAGAAGAGGATGAAGCTGTTTTTCCGAAGTTGAGTAGTTGCCTTTCGGAAGTCGACTTTAGAAGGAAGCTCAACACGAGTACGATCGGGAAACAGATGGACAGCACCCTAGCTGTTCAGTCCCGGCATTTGGTGGATCGGGTTCAGGATGAATTTGTCTGGCTCGGATGTCCAGATCCTGCAGATTTATTCGTAAGGTCAGGATTCATAACCAGTAGATGACGGTTGCTGCGAGGGCGATTGCCGAGAGGAAGATCTTAGGACATCTGTCGTATCTCGTTGCCACGCGCCTCCAATCCTTGAGCCTGCCGAACATGA
The DNA here is from genome assembly GCF_005048225.1 of Paracoccus gahaiensis. GTDB lineage: Bacteria > Pseudomonadota > Alphaproteobacteria > Rhodobacterales > Rhodobacteraceae > Paracoccus > Paracoccus gahaiensis. The sequence continues at coordinate 877 of NZ_SUNI01000066.1, read as the reverse complement.
TCTCGATGCGACTTCGCCGCTTGTAGCGACGCTTGTCATATTTGATTGGCGTCTTGCGTTGCTTCCGGCCGGGGATGCAGGCACGTATCCCCTTGTCCTGCAACGCCTCTCTCAGCCAGTCAGCATCATAACCGCGATCGCCGAGCAGCCATTTGACCTTCGGCAGGCCGCTGAGCAGTGCCCGTGCGCCGATATAATCGCTCATTTGTCCGGCGGTGATGAAGAGGTCGAGCGGTCGTCCCTGGCTGTCGCAAATGGCGTGCAGCTTGGTGTTCATGCCGCCCGTTCCCAGGGAAACAGTCCACCGGACTGTTTCCTGATCTTCGAACTCCGACCGATCAGGCGACCACGCCCCCCTTTTTGACGGCCATACTGGTCGCTGTGCGATGTGCCTTCAGGTATGTCGCGTCGATCATCACGGTCTTCTCTTCGCCGTGTTCGGCAGCGAGTCCGGCCATCATACGAGCAAAGATGCCCTTTCCGCTCCAACGTCTCCAACGGCTGTAAAGCGTCTTGTGAGGCCCATAGGCGGTGGGTGCATCACGCCAGCGTAAGCCATTGCGGATAATAAAGATATTACCACTGAGAACGCGCCTGTCATCAACGCGTGGCTTGCCATGGGACTTCGGGAAAAAGGGGGCAATGCGTGCCATCTGCGCTTCAGTCAGCTAGAAAAGGTCGCTCATGTCACCGCTCCGTTTCCGGGTTGTGAATCACGCAGTGAAGCGGAAATCAATGCATCCTGACCCTAAGGCGTGAGGGCCAGCCATGGTCCGCCATCGGTCCGAGGACCATGGCTGGCGAGGATCTTGAGCCGGCGCGCGAAATTTTAGGCCGCCATGAAGTCCGCCAGGTGAGTGCGGAGCTGGTCATGGTC
>NZ_SUNI01000065.1 GCF_005048225.1 Paracoccus gahaiensis | reverse complement strand
CTGTGGCAGGCGTCCAACGCGGCCCAGTTCTTGCCGATAGAGATGACGGCTGCGCCGGAGATCTCTGCAGAGCCGGGTGGGGCCTCGGCGGAGATCACGGTGGTGCTGCGCAATGGTCGGCAGCTGCGCTGTCCGGACGTGATCGGGGACGCGGCGCTGCTTCGGCTGGTGCGGCTGTTGGAGACGGCATGATCGGGCCGGGAACCGGGGTGCGGGTTTATCTGGCCTGCGGTGTGACCGACATGAGGAAGGGTATCGCGGGGCTGGCGGCACTGGCGCAGGACCAGCTGCGGCAGAAGCCAGCGAGTGGGGCGGTGTTCGCGTTTCGGGGCCGCAAGGGCGACCGTTTGAAGCTGCTTTACTGGGACGGCCAGGGGTTCTGCCTCTACTACAAGGTGCTCGAGCGTGGCCGGTTTCCATGGCCAAGCGCGGGCGACGGAGCTGCGCGTTTGACCTCGGCGCAGCTGGCGATGCTGTGGGAGGGCATCGACTGGCGGAGGCCGGACTGGGGTGCGCCGCCTGCCCGTGTGGGATGATTTATCCCGCTAAATCGCCTTGTTTTTATGGCGTTCATGCGTGACCGGTGGTAACTTCGGGCATGTCCGCAGACGCCGCAATCCTGCCCGAAGATCCTACGTTTCTGAAGGCGATGATCGCTACCTTGCAGGCCGAGAATGCCAGAATGTCGGCCACGATCCGCGCTCATAATCAGCTGATCCAGACCCTGCGGCTGCGTATCGCAAAACTGAAGAAGCAGGCCTTCGGAAAGTCCTCGGAGAAGGTCGAGCGCGAGATCGAACAGCTGGAACTGGCGCTGGAGGACCTGCTGATCGCTGCCGCCGAGGGCGACACCAGGCCGCCGGCCGAGGACGAGGCCGCACCGCTGGTCCCCGCCGGAGAGGCGGCCGAGCGCAAACCGCGCCGCCGTCCGCGCGTGTCGGAAGCCACCCCGCGTGAGCGCCGCGAGCTCGACCCCGGCAATTGCTGCCCCAATTGCGGTGGCGATCTGCGGCCGGTGGGCGTGGACGTCAGCGAGATCCTCGACATGGTCGTGGCGCAGCTGAAGGTCCTCGAGATCGCACGCCCGAAGAAGTCCTGCCGCCGCTGCGAGAAGATGGTGCAGGTGCCCGCTCCGAGCCGACCGATCCCGGGCAGCATGGCGAGTGCCGCCCTGCTGGCCTACATTCTCGTCTCCAAATTCGACGACCACCTTCCCCTGTATCGCTTGGCCGAGATCTTCGCCCGCATGGGCGCGGACATCCCTGACAGCACGCTGGTCGACTGGTGCGGGCGCGCCATGAAGGTCCTCCAGCCCCTGATCGACAGGATCGGGGCCGAGGTCATGGCCAACGACCTGCTCCACGCCGACGACACCCCGATCCGGGTTCTGGACCGCTCCCTGCGCGACCGGGGCCTCGGTAAGGGCGTGAAGAAGGGCCGGATCTGGGCCTATGTTTGCGACCAGAGACCTTGGGCGGGAACCGCACCCCCCGGGGCGGTCTACCGGTTCGCCCCGGACTGGAAAGAAGAACACGTCCGCGATCACCTGCGCCAGACGAGCGGCATTCTCCAGGCCGATGGCTACAAGGGATATGCCAAGCTTTACGATCCCGGCCCGGACGGTGCCCCACAACTCCGCGAAGCAGCTTGCTGGGCGCATCTGCGTCGTGACTTCCATGATGTCTGGACCACGACGGGCTCAGCGATTGCCCGCGAGGCACTGGACCGTGTCGGCGCGCTTTATGACATCGAACGCGAGATCGCGGGGCAACCCGCCGATGTCCGCCGGTCTGTCCGTCAGAAGCAGAGCAAGCCCAAGGTCGAGGCCTTCCGCACCTGGGCCGAGCAGCAGCTCACGCGCATCCCCGGCAAAGGCGATCTCGCCCGTGCCTTCCGCTATGGCCTCAGCCGCTGGCCGTCGTTCTGCCTGTTCCTTGAGGACGGCCGCGTGGCCATCGACAACAATGCGGCCGAGCGTGCCCTGCGACCCATTGGCATCGGGCGGAAGAACTGGCTCTTTGCAGGCGCCGACACAGGTGCCGAAACCCTCGCGCGCGCCATGACCATCATCGAGACGGCCAAGATGAACGGCCTCGACCCGCAGGCCTACCTCGCCGATGTCCTCGATCGCATCAACGATCACATGATCAACCGGCTCGACGAGCTGCTGCCCTGGAACTGGGCGCCGCGCACCGCCCCGCAGGCCAAGGCCGCCTGATGGCAACCGTTACACAGGTCTACGCCCTTAACCATGTCGCGCGGATGCTCGGCGAGGACCTGGAAATGCTGGAAGCGATCGTTAGCAACGACGACAACCTCAGCTACGGAAACATCATCAGCGTCCACACCGGCACCGACGAGAGCGCCACCGTGCTCACCGCCCATGGCATCGAGGAGCTGCGCGACATGCTCCGTGATGCAAGGCGCTCTCCGGAGCACTGGAGCGACTTTCTCGAAGACTTCGTCGAAGACCCAGACATCATCGCGCGCGTCAAGGAAAACGGTCCGCGGTAGCAATCGGGCCGTTAC
>NZ_SUNI01000064.1 GCF_005048225.1 Paracoccus gahaiensis | reverse complement strand
TGTTCAGCGACAACCATCTTGGCCGGTGCCGACAACCACCTTGGCCGGTTGGGCTGAACGGAAGACGGGCATGCCCGTCTGGAGGGCAGTCCCACCGGCCTGAATGATTTCAAGGTTAGGTGCTGGTCGCTGCGGGTTGGTAAGCCAGGTTCCTCTGCCGTCAAACGGAGGACCCGGGTTGGCCTACAAACCCATCACCGACCAGCAATTGAGATTATACATGTCCGACCTCCAGAAGCACAGTCAGCGCACATCGGCCGCCCGCGCCGGGTTCAGCGAGCGCACAGCGCGACGGTTCGATGCCGATCCTACGCTGCCCTCGAACCGCAAGATCGTTCACGGTCGTACGGTTGCCGATCCCCTCGAAGGTTATTGGGAAAGTGACATCCTTCCCTTGCTTGAGAGAGACAGCGCCTTACAGGCCGTCAGCCTGCTGCGCCACCTTCAGGGTCTGCACCCGCTGGCCTTCCCCGACGATCGGATCCGGCGCACGCTGGAACGGCGGGTGCGGCAGTGGCGGGCGCTGAACGGACCCGAGCGCGACATCATCTTCCGGCAGACGCCGGAGCCGGGCCGCATGGCCCAGTCTGACTTCACCCATGCTGAGGAGCTGGAGGTGACGATCGCGGGCCAGCCGTTCCCGCACCTGCTCTATCACTTCGTCATGGTCTACAGCCGATGGGAGCATGTCGCCGTGGTCCTGGGCGGGGAAAGCTTCACGGCCCTTGCCGAGAACCTGCAGCAGGCGCTCTGGTCGCTCGGCGGAGCACCGCAGGAGCATCGCACCGACAGCCTGTCGGCCGCTTTCCGCAACCTGACGGCCGACCAGTGCGAGGACATCACCAGGCGCTACAATGCCTTCGTCGGTCATTACGGCATGGAGGCCAGCCGCAACAACCGCGGGGAAGCTCACGAGAACGGCGCGGTGGAGTCTCAGAACCGGCACCTGAAGAAAGCCATCGAACAGGCGCTGATCCTGCGCGGCAGCCGGGACTTTGCCAGCATCGAGGACTATCGGCGCTTCGTCGATATCCTGGTGGCGCGGCGCAACCGGCAGCGGGTGACCGCGGTTCAGGCGGAGCGGGCACATCTGAGGCCACTGCCGCTCCGGCGAACCACCGACTTTACCGAGATCGTGGTGCCGGTCACGCGCACCGGCGGCTTTCTGGTCAAAAGCATCTTCTACAGCGCCCCGTCGCAGCTGATCGGACAGCGTCTGCGGGTCCACCTCTACGATGATCGCCTCGAGGCCTTCCTCGGCAGCACCCTGGTCGTCAGCCATCCCCGGGCCCGTGGCCGCGGTGACGGCCATCGCGTTCATGTCATCAACTACCACCATGTCATCCATGCCCTGCGGCGCAAGCCACAGGCCCTGTGGAGTTCGATCTACCGCGACAGCCTTTTCCCCAGAACCGAATACGCCGCAGTCTGGCAGCTGCTGCAGCGCGATCTGCCCCGCCGGGACGCCTGTCGCCGGATGGTCGATCTGCTGTTCACCGCCCACGACCGGGCCTGCGAGGCGGAACTGGCGCATCTCCTGGCGGACGATCTCGCCGCCGGCCGGATCCCCGACCCCGGCTTGGTGGCATCCCGCCTGAGCCCGAGGCAGACGGCGCTGCCGAGGGATGTCGCCGTCGCCCATCCGTCGCTCGATAGCTTCGACGCCCTGCTGGGGGCCCGCGCATGACCGCCCGCGAGATCGACATCCACACGCTGCCGGGCATGCTGACTGCGCTGCGCCTGCCCAGCTTCCACAAGCTCTGGGCAGAGATCGCCACCCGCGCCGATAACGAAGGCTGGCCCGCCGCCCGTTTCCTGGCTGTCCTTGCGGAATACGAACTGGCCGAGCGCGACATGCGCCGCATTCGGCGCCATCTGAACGAGGCGCAACTGCCTGCAGGCAAAACCCTCGCAACCTTCGACTTCAAGGCGCTGCCGACCCTGCCGCGCGCCCGGGTCGAGGCCTTGGCGGCTGGCGACTGGCTGGAGGGCGGCGGCAACCTGATCGCCATTGGCAACTCCGGCACCGGCAAGACGCACGTCCTTTGCGCGATCGGCCATGCCCTGATCGAGGCGGGACACCGCGTGTTCTATACCCGGACAAGCGATCTTGTGCAGCGGCTTCAGGCCGCCCGTCGTGACCTCGTCCTGGAAGCCGCACTTGCCAAGCTCGACAAGTTCGACCTGATCATCCTCGACGACATCACCTATGCCCACAAGGATCAGGCCGAAACCGGCGTGCTGTTCGAACTGATCGCCCGGCGCTACGAATATCGCAGCATCGCCATCGCCGCCAACCAGCCGTTCAGCGGGTGGGACCAGATCTTCCCCGACAAGGCGATGACCGTCGCCGCCATCGACCGCCTCGTCCACCATGCCGCGATCCTCGAGATGAATGCCGAAAGCTTCCGCCAACGCGCCGCCGCCTCAAGCATGGCGGCGCTGGCCAGAACACCAGCGACAACCATCACCGACAACCACAACGAAGGAGAAAGCTGACCAGAAAACAGCCTCGAAAAACGCCAACCCCACCGCCCAAAAACCGGCCAACGTGGTTGTCGCTCAAGGACAAGATGGTTGACGCGCTACA
>NZ_SUNI01000063.1 GCF_005048225.1 Paracoccus gahaiensis | reverse complement strand
GTATCCATCCGGTGAAGGCCGCTGTGACGTCAGATCTGATGGTCGCGTTCCATGGCGATCATCTCGAGCAGGTTTTCGACACCGAACGGAGTGAAGGCGAGCACCTCGACCTCGGTAGTGCCGTAGACCCAGATTATGCCATCTTCGGGCTCCATGCCGATGGCGAGATCATGAAGCCTTTCTACAGCTTCGCCCAGCTCGGCGGCGACCCGGTCGATGGTCTTGATGGAATGCACCTTGTTCAACTGCATGACTATGCCGCTGCGGCCATGTGCCGGATCTTCCAGTTCCAAGGGAGCAGTTCCGGCAGGCGCGAGAGAGGCATGTCAGGCAACCGACCGAGGACGTCGGCAAGCCATGCCTGAGGGTCGACGTCATTCATCTTGGCGGTGACGATCAGAGAATACATGAAAGCGGCGCGGTCGCCACCGCGGGGCGATCCCGCGAAGAGCCAGGCCTTGCGGCCGAGGGCAATGCCGCGCAGCGCGCGTTCGGCCGCATTGTTTGAGAGGCAGATGCGGCCGTCGTCAAGGAAGCGGGTGAAGGCTTCCCAACGACCGTCTTCCTCGAACATGTAGTTGATCGCTTTGGCGACGGGGTTGTGCTTCGACATCCGGGCGCGCTCGGATCGCAGCCAGTCGTGCAGATCCTCGATCATCGGGCGCACCAGCTTTTGGCGGGCGTCATGGCGGACCTCGGCGGTCAGGCCGTTGATCTCGCGCTCGATATCGAAGATGGCATCGAAGCGTTTGACGGCTTCCAGCGCAATGGGCGAGATCTCCTCGGCAACCTTTTTGCCCTTGCGGGCCGTTGCTTTGATATCCGCCAGTTCGAAGAACTTGCGCCGGGCATGCGACCAGCACAGCGCGCTCAGCACCGGGGCGGGCTTGTGATCATGGCGATAGAGATCGTTGTAACCGCCATAGGCGTCAGCTTGCAGGATGCCGGTCCAGCCCGTCAAATGCCGGGTAGGATGTTCCTTCCTGCGGTCTGTCGAGAAGTGATAGAGCGCTGCCGGGGGTGCGCCGCCCGCGAAAGGCCGGTCATCACGCAGATAGGTCCAGAGCCGGGCGGTTTGCGTGCCGCCTTTGGCCAGGAGTGGCACAGTCGTGTCGTCGGCATGCAATCGTTCGGCGCCGAGGACATGGGTGCGGATCAGATCGTGGATGGGCTGCAGCGCCACGGCACAGGCCCCGACCTGATCGGCCAGGGTCGAAAGGCTGATCTCGACACCCTCTTTGGCATAACGCTCGGCCTGCCTGTTCAGCGGTTGGTGCTGGCCGAACTTCTCGAACAGCACCATCGCCAGAAAATTGGGACCAGCCCAGCCCCGAGGCGTGGGATGGAAGGGTGCTGGCGGCTGGCTGATCCGCTCGCAATTCCGGCAGGTGAACTTCTCGCGGACGGTCTGCACGACCTTCCACTGCCGGGGAATGACCTCCAGCGTCTCGGTGATGTCTTCGCCCATCTTCACGATGCGCGCCGAACCACAGCAGGTGCAAGATGTCGGCGCCTCAACCACGACGCGCTCGCGTGGCAGATGCTCGGGGAACGGCTTGCGGGCGGGGCGGCGACGTTCGAAGGCCGCGACAATCGCCCCCGGGGCCGTTGCCTCCGCTTTGGCCCGGTCATCGGCAATGTCGGTCTCGATGTCCTCGAGCTGCATCTCCAGTTGCTCGATCAGCCGGGCATGACGTTCGGCGCCATAGCCATATTGCTCGCGGCGGAGTTTGGCGATCTGCAGTCGAAGGTGCCGGATCATGTCTTCGGAGGCTGAGACGATCGCCTGAACTTTGGTCAGTTCGTCCTTGGCGGCTACCAATGCGCCCTCTGCGGCAAACGCGCGGGCTTCCGCCGCAGCAAGGGCAGCGCGCAAAACAGCAATCTCCGGGGCGGTCTCCGACATGCCGAAGATCTACCACATAACACCGGAATAGTCCAATAAAACAAGGGAATTGGGGCTATCAACCCGCTGATGCTGGCCTCTGTGTCCAGCGCGGATTGCGCCAGTCAATTCCTTCCAGAAGATAGCCGAGCTGCGCCGCCGAGACCGGAACGGCCGAGCCATTCTGGCTCACCGGCCAGATGAACTTCCCCGCCTCCAGCCGCTTCAGATACAGCGACATGCCGACGCCGTCGTGCCAGAGGATCTTGATCAGGTCGCCCTTGCGACCCCGGAAGCAGAAGATCTCACCACCATGCGGATCGCGGCCGAGCCCCTGCTGGACCTTCAGTGCCAGGCTGTTCATCCCGCACCGCATGTCCGTCACCCCGCCCGCGATCCACACGCGCGCCCCCGCCGGAAAAGCGATCATCGCGGGTCCAGCACGGCCAGCAGCGCCGCCAGATGCGAAGGGGCCAGTGAAACAGGGATCGTCATGCGACGTCCGTTCGTCAGCGTGATGTCGATCCGGGCATCATCGACTTCCCGCGAAGGCCGCTCCGCTGGCGCAGGCGGGGCGCCCGCCATCACCAATGGCACGAAACCCCCGCCAGCCTCCGGCGCGCCAAGCGTCCCGCTGCGATACTCACGCCGCCAGATCGAAAGCAGCGACCGCGAAATCCCATACCGGCGTGCCGTCGCCGAACCTTGCCGGAAACCGCGCAGGCTCTCCTCGACGATCCGGATCTTATCCTCGTCAGTCCAGTGCCGACGACGGCCAACCTCATCGGCGGCGAAAATCTCGATTGGTGAAACAACTGAAGCGTATGACATAAGGCAATGCCTTAAGACTATTTGCTCAATCAGAGCAGACGGCCCTCACCGCAGGCTTAC
>NZ_SUNI01000005.1 GCF_005048225.1 Paracoccus gahaiensis | reverse complement strand
CCGAACCGCCCGCATATCTCTTCAGATATCCATCAATGTCAAAAAGCAGAGGTCCAAAATCACGGACGATGCGCCAACTCGACGCCTCACCCGGTCATCCATTCCCAAATTTCACCCCGGTCTCTCAAAAGCGCCTCGCAGCGCTCCGTCTTCCCGGCCCCTCCAGCGTTCCCGCCTTCGGTGAAGCGGTGTTTAGGGGGAACGTGAAATGGGCGCAAGCAGGTTTTGCGAAAATTCCGTGTCAGTCGGTCAGAAAAATCGCAACGCGTTGTTTTTGAATGAAACCTTATGCCCTGCGCGGTCTGGTCCAGGCCAGGGGGCGACGAATCACCAGCCGCAGAGCCAGCAGAAGGACGATGGCCGCCACCCAGAAGATCGGGGTGATCTCGGTCACGCGGATCGTCCACAGCCAGTGCAGGGCGGCCAGCAGCGCGGCGGGGTAGACCAGCTTGTGCAACTGCCGCCAGGCCTGCCCCCCCATCTTGCGGATCATCAGGTTGTTCGAGCTGACCGCCAGCGGCAGCAGCATCAGGAAGGCCCCCATGCCGAACAGCAGATAGGGCCGCTTGACGATGTCGCGGCCCATCTGTCCCCAGAGCAGCGCCATGTCCATCACCACCCAAGTGGCCACATGCAGCGCCGCATAGGCAAAGCAGATGACCCCCAGGGCGCGGCGGAAGCGCATCAGCGAGATGCCCGTCAGCCGCAGCAGGGGCGTGACCGCAAGCCCCCCCGCCAGGAAGTACAGCGCGGTGCGGCCCAGGCGATGCTCGATCTCGGCCACCGGATCGACGCCCAGGCCGCCGGTGAAGATATCCCAGATCACCAGCGCGAAGGGCACCGCCCCCGCCAGCCAGACCACCGGGACCGGAATGCGCCGCAATGCGTCATTCACCGCCCGCTGCATCAGTAGTTCACCGACAGGTCCATCCCCGCATACATCGAGGCCACCTGTTCGCCATAGCCGTTGAACATCTGCGTCTCCTCGCGGCCCCCGAACAGGCCCGCGCCGATCACCCGGTGGGTGGCCTGGCTCCAGCGGGGGTGGTTCACCTCGGGATTCACATTGGCATAGAAGCCGTATTCGCTGGCCTGCAGCTGCTTCCAGGTGTTCACCGGCTCGCGGTCGGTCAGGGTGATCCGCACCACCGATTTGATCGACTTGAAGCCGTATTTCCACGGCACCACCAGCCGGATGGGCGCGCCGTTCTGGTTGGGCATGGGCTGGTCGTAAAGCCCCGTGGCCAGAATCGTCAGCGGGTTCATCGCCTCGTCCAGCCGCAGCCCCTCGCGATAGGGCCAGTCGAGGATCGCGCGGCGCTGGCCGACCATCTCCTCGGGGCGCACGAGGGTCTCGAATTCGACATATTTCGCGCCGGGCTGCACGCCGACCTTGTCCAGCACGCCGGCCAAAGGCACGCCGATCCAGGGAATGACCATCGACCAGGCCTCGACGCAGCGCAGCCGGTAGATGCGTTCCTCCAGCGCGTTGTCGGGGGCCAGGTCCTCGACCCCGTAGCTGCCGGGGCGCTCGACCAGGCCGCCGATCTCGACCGCCCAGGGGTCGGTGGTCAGCGCATGGGCATTGCGGGCGGGGTCCTCCTTGCCGGTGCCGAATTCGTAGAAATTGTTGTAGTTGGTGATTTCCTCGAAGGTGTTCGGCGTCTGGTCCGTGGACAAAGGCGAGGGCGCACCGGTCATCGTGCCCGCGGATTGCGCCCCGGCGCGGCCCGCCAGGGCCAGACCCGCGACCGAGAGACCCGCGACCGAGGCCGCCATGAACTTGCGCCTGTCCAGGAACATCCGGTGCGGTGTGACGTCAGACCAGTTCAGTTTCATGATATCCTCCGATCGGGGCCTAGGCACGCCAGAGGGCGCGCGTGGTCATCATGCCATGATGCACGCGGCGCATAAGCCTTCGGACGCATCACGTTCCGTTGACCCAACCCCCCTGCCCGGCCCGGGGCTTCGGATCAGCCGACCGAGGTGATCTCGTCCAGGAAGGCCTGCGAGAACCGCTCCAGCCGGGGCTCGTCCAGATGGCGGGACAGCGCGTCGCGGCTGGAGGGGCGGCTCTCCGCGATGCGCCGGATCTGCGCGGTGGAACAGGACAGCGGCTTTTCCGTCCCGTCCGCACCGCGCTGCAGGCGCAGCTGCACCGCGACCAGACGGTCGAACAGCGCGCCCTCGGGCTTGCCCGCCATCGCGCGGCGGGCGGGATGCATCTGGGGCTGGTCGCCCGCGATGACCGACAGGAATTCGCGGCCGAAGCTGTCCAGCTTCTTGGCGCCCACCCCGCCGATCCGCGCCATCTGGTCCAGATCCTGCGGGCGCTTCTCGGCCATCTCGATCAGCGTGCGGTCGGGAAAGATGACATAGGCCGGCACGCGCGCCGCCTCGGCCAAGGCGCGGCGCTTGGCCTTCAGCGCCGACAGCAGCGGCTCGTCCTCCTCGCTGACCTGGGTGCGCAGGACGTTGGCTGGCTTGGCGCCCTTGGTCGTGTCCTCGCGCAGGGTGACGCTCTCCTCGCCGCGCAGGATCGGATGGGCGGTTTCGGTCAGGTGCAGCGCGCCGTGGCGTTCGGGATCGGGGCGGCACAGGTCCAGCCCCATCATCTGCCGAAAGATCGCCTGCCATTGCCCGCGCGCGAAGTCCTTTCCCACGCCGAAGGTCGGCAACTGGTCATGGCCCCGCTCGCGCACCTTGTCGGTGGTGGTGCCGGTCAGGATGTCGATCAGATGGCCGCTGCCGAACCATTCGCCGGTGCGCACCATCGCCGACAGGGCCTTCCTGACCGCCAGCGTGCCGTCGAACAGCTTGGGTGGGGTCTGGCACAGATCGCAATTGCCGCAATCGGCGGCCATTTCCTCGCCGAAATAGGACAAGAGCTTGCGGCGGCGGCATCCCGTCGCCTCGGCCAGACCCAGCAGCGCGTTCAGCCGCGCATGGTCGCCCGACTTGCGGGCGGGATCGGCCAGCCCCTCGTCGATCTGGGTGCGGCGCAGGCGGATGTCGTCGGGACCATAGAGCGTCAGCGTGTCCGCCGGATCGCCGTCGCGGCCCGCGCGGCCGATCTCCTGATAATAGCCCTCGATCGACTTCGGCAGATCGGCATGCATCACCCACCGGATATCGGGCTTGTCGATGCCCATGCCGAAGGCGACGGTGGCCACGACGATCAGCCCATCCTCGCGCTGGAAGCGGCCTTCAGCCTCGCGCCGCGTCTCGGGGTCCAGCCCCGCGTGATAGGCGATCGCCGGGTGGCCCGCCTCGCGCAGGGCCTGGGCCAGCGTCTCGGTCCGCGCGCGGGCGCCGCAATAGATGATCCCCGACTGGCCGCGCCGGGCGGCGGCATAATTCAGGACCTGCGTGCGGGGGCTGTTCTTGGGCTGGAAGGCCAGCCGGATGTTGGGCCGGTCGAAGCCGCGCAGGAAGGTGACCGGCTCGGCGCCCTCGAAGAGGCGCGTGACGATCTCGGCCCGGGTCTCGACATCCGCCGTGGCGGTGAAGGCGGCCAGGGGCACGCCTAGGCTGCGCTTCAGATCGCCGATGCGCAGATAGTCGGGGCGGAAGTCGTGGCCCCACTGGCTGACGCAATGCGCCTCGTCCACGGCGATGGCGGTCACGCCCGCGCGTTTCAGCAGGTTGACCGTCCCGCCGGATGCCAGCCGTTCGGGCGCCATGTACAGCACCTTCATCCGCCCGTCGGCGATGGCGGCGAAGACGGCATCCGTCTCGGCCTCGGTATTGCCGCTGGTCAGCGCCCCCGCCTCGACCCCCGCCTCGCGCAGCGCGCGCACCTGGTCCCGCATCAGCGCGATCAACGGCGAGATGACCACCGTCACCCCGTCCCGCATCAGCGCGGGCAGCTGGAAGCACAGCGACTTGCCGCCGCCCGTGGGCATGATCGCCAGCACGTCGCGGCCCGCGGCCACCGCCTCGACGATCTCCTGCTGTCCGGGACGGAAACCGTCAAAGCCCCAGACCTGGCGAAGAAGGTCGGTGGGCATCAGACGCCGTAGAAGAAGCCCGCGTTGTTGGCCAGGGCCCGCTGAGCGATGATGATGACGATGAAGACGATCAGCGGGGCCAGATCCAGCCCCCCCAGATCGGGCAGCATGCGGCGGATCGGGCGATAGATCGGCTCCAAGAGCCGGTTCAGCCCGTCCCAGATCTGCGCGACCAGCGGCTGGCGCAGGTTCAGGACCTGGAAATTGATCAGCCAGGACATGATGATATGCACGATCATGATGAACCACAGGACCTGCAGGATCAGTTGCAGGGCTTCGTACAGCGTTCCCATTCTCGCTCCTTCGTCATGTCGCATGCGATGAGGGCCGTTATGGCCGGGTGCCCGGGGGGACGCAAGCCGATGCCGCCGCGTTGGACTTGACGCCCCCGTGATCCCCGGCCAGTCAGGGCGAAACGAAAGGCCCGACCATGTATCCCTTCATCCGCTTCGCCAAGGAGATGCTCAAGTTCCGCAATGCGCCCCGCCTTGCGCCGACCGGAACGCATGTCTCGACCCATATCTGCTGGCCCTGGGACCTGGACCCCTGGATCGAGCTGAACAACGGCCGCACCCTGACGCTGTTCGACCTGGGCCGCATCCCGCTGGCCAGCCGCACCGGGCTGGTCCCGGTGCTGCGCGCGCGGGGCTGGGGGATCACGGTCGCGGGCAACTCGACCCGCTACCGCCGGCGCATCCGGGCCTTCCAGCGCTTCACGATGATCTCGCGCATGGTGGGCTGGGACCGCCGATTCGTCTATATGGAACAGTCGATGTGGCGCGGCGGCGAATGCTGCAACCAGGTGCTGATCCGCTCGGCCATCACCTCGCCCGACGGGATGGTGCCCCCGGGCCAGGTGATGGAGGCCTTGGGCCATGCCCCCGAAAGCCCGCCTTTGCCCGAGTGGATCGCGGCCTGGATCGCCGCCGATGCCACGCGCCCCTGGCCGCCCCATCTGCCCGAGGATGCGAAACTTCACTTGCCACTCTGAGGCGCCCCGGACCAAATGTCGCCACGGCGCGCAGCTGCGCCAGAAGGGGACGTGATGAGGGACAGGATCGACCGCAGGCGCATCTGGGGCTGGTGGTTCTTTGACTGGGCCAGCCAGCCCTTTCACACCCTTCTGCTGACCTTCATCTTCTCGATCTATTTCGCCGAGGTGGCCAAGCGCCATTTCATCGCCATGGGCGACAGCAGCACGCTGGCGGGCGCCCATGCGCAGGCGCTGTGGGGCTATGGGCTGGCGATCAGCGGGGCGATCATCGCGCTGGCCGCGCCCGTGCTGGGGGCCATCGCGGACAGTTCGGGGCGGCGGATGCCGTGGATCTGGATCTTCTCGGGCATCTACGTGGTCGGATCTGCGGGGCTCTGGGCGCTGACGCCCGGCATCGGGGACGGCGGCCATCCGGCGCTGGTCCAGGCCATCGTGCTGTTCGGCATCGGCCTGATCGGGGTCGAGTTCGCCACCATCTTCACCAATGCCCTGCTGCCCGGGCTGGCGCCGCGCGCCGAGATCGGGCGCATCTCGGGCTCGGGCTATGCCTTCGGCTATCTGGGCGGCGTGGTGGCGCTGGCGCTGATGCTGCTCCTGTTCGCCGAGACGCCGAACGGGCGCACGCTGGCGGGGATCCCACCGCTGTTCGGGCTGGACCCCGCGGCGCGCGAGGGCACGCGATTCGTCGGCCCCTTCACGGCGATCTGGTACGTGGTCTTCATGATCCCCTTCTTCCTCTGGGTCCGAGAGCCGCGCGAGGGCCACCGCCCCCTGCGCATCCGCCCGGCGCTGTCCGACCTGTGGGCGCTGATCCGCAGCCTGCGGCACCGGCGCAGCCTGGCCGCGTGGCTGGCCTCGTCGATGTTCTCGCGCGACGCGCTGAACGCGCTCTACGGCTTCGGCGGCGTCTATGCGGGCACGGTGCTGGGCTGGCCCGTCTTCCTGGCGGGCATCTTCGGCGTCGTCAGCGCCATCTCGGCCGCGTTCATCAGCTGGCTGGGCGGGCGCGCCGACCGGGCCTTCGGGCCGCGCGCGGTGATCGCGGCCTGCATCCTGGCGCTGTCGGCGGTCTGCATGCTGCTGGTCGGCATGGACCGGACCTCGGTCTTCGGCATCCCGGCCCCGGCCGAGCCGCTGCTGGCCGGGCTGCGCCTGCCCGACCTGATCTTCTTCGCCTGCGGGGCGGTGATCGGCGGGGCGGGCGGCGCACTGCAATCGGCCAGCCGCACCATGATGGTCCGCCACACGACCGAGGAACGCGCGACCGAGGGCTTCGGCCTCTATGCGCTGTCGGGCAAGGCCACGGCCTTCCTGGCGCCCTTCCTGATCGCGGTGACGACCGATCTGACGGGCAGCCAGCGACTTGGCTTCCTTCCGCTGATCGTGATCTTTCTTGTCGCGCTGCTTCTGCTAGGGTGGGTCGACCCGGAAGGAGAAACCGACCCGTGATCCGCAAGACCCTGACCGCCGCCGCCCTTCTGCTGGGGCTGGCCCTGCCCGCCTCGGCACAACAGCTTGCCAAGGATGTGTTCGGCAGCTTCCGCAGCCCGTCCCAAGGGCCCGCCGTGTCGATCGGCAACTATTCCCAGGGCTGCGGCCAGGGCTTCGTGCAGATGCCCGACAGTGGGCCCAGCTGGCAATCGATGCGCCTGTCGCGCGACCGCCATTGGGGCCATCCGGTGATGATCGACTTTCTGGTCGGCCTGTCCCGGGCCGCGCAGCAGGCGGGCTGGCAGGGCCTCTATATCGGCGACATCAGCCAGCCGCGCGGCGGGCCGATGACCTCGGGCCATGCCAGCCACCAGCTGGGGCTGGACGCCGACATCTGGATGCTGCCGCCCGCGTCCCTGTCGCTGTCGCCGCAGCAGCGCGAGAACCTGTCCTCGGTCTCGGTCGTGGCGAACCGGGGCACGGCTTTGTCGGGCAACTGGACCGGCGGCCACATGTCGATCATGCGCGCCGCCGCCCGCGATCCGCGGGTGGAACGCATCTTCGTCGATCCCGTCGCCAAGGTCGCCATGTGCCAGATGGAGACGGGCAACCGCGACTGGCTGCGCAAGATCCGCCCCATCAACAACCACGACTATCACTTCCATGTCCGCCTGAACTGCCCCCCCGGCTCGATGTGCCAGACGCCCGTGCCGATCCCGGCGGGCGACGGCTGCGCGGATGCGCAGGAATGGGTGAACATCCGCATCGACCCCAGCCGGGCCCGGCCCTCGACCCCGGACCCCAACTATCGCCACCCCCGCACCTACCGGATGGCCGACCTGCCCGCGCAATGCTCGACCGTCGCCTCGGCACCCTAGCTCTGGCCCTGGGGGCGACCCTGGCCACTGCGCCCGTTCACGCGGGCGCGGTGCTCGATTACGTGGGCACCCATGTCTGGTCGGAACCCCAGGCCAGCTTCGGCGGCTTTTCCGCGATCCAGATCAGCCCCGACGGCACCGGCTTTCACGCCCTGACCGACCGCGCGCATCTGTACTGGGGCCGGGTGGAGCGCGACCCGCAGGGCCTGGTGCGCGGCATGGCGGTCGCGGGCCGCGCCCATCTGAAGGACAGCGAGGGCACCCCCCTGCCCCCGGGCTATATCGGTGACAGCGAGGGGATCGCGCTGGACGCCGAAGGCCGCATCCTGATCAGCTTCGAGGGGCTGGACCGCGTCGCGCGCTATGACGATCCCGACGCGGCCGCCACCCCCCTGCCCCGCCCGCCCAAGCTGCCCGGCATGGGCGTCAATTCCGGGCTGGAGGCGCTGGCCATCGACCAGGACGGGCTGATGGTCGCCGTGCCCGAACGCTCGGGCAACGAGGCCACGCCCTTCACCGTGCTGGCCTTCGACGGCGACTGGACCGAATATGCCACGATCCGCCGCGATCCGCGCTGGCTGGCGGTGGGCGCCGATTTCGGCCCCGATGGCTGGCTCTATCTGCTGGAACGCGACTTTCGCGGCATCCTGGGCTTTTCCTCGCGCATCCGGCGGATGCAGCTGACCCCCGGCGTGCTGCAGGAGGATCAGATCCTGCTGGAGACGCGGTCCCTGCAATACGACAACCTGGAAGGCATCTCGGTCTGGCATGACGGGACGGGCATCCGGATCACGATGATCTCGGACGACAACTTCCTGTTCCTGCAGCGGACCGAGATCGTGGAATACCGCCTGCGCGACACCGACCTGCAGGCGCAGCGGAATTGACAAGGCGGCCTGCGCGGGCGTAAGGCCCCCGTTGCCCCGCGCGACGGGGCCGAGTTCCTCCGCCACCTTGTCAAAACGGATATCACCGATGACCCGCTTCCTGCCCGGCATCCTTGCCATGGCCGCCATCGTGCTGGCCTCGAACATCCTCGTCCAGTTCACCGTGGCCACCTGGCTGACCTGGGGCGCCTTCACCTATCCGCTGGCCTTCCTGGTCACCGACGTGATGAACCGCGTCTATGGCGCCCCCGCCGCGCGGCGCGTGGTGCTGGCGGGATTCGTGACGGGCGTGCTGTGGTCGCTGGTCGCGGCGGGGATCGAGGCCACGACCCTGCGCATCGCCCTGGCCTCGGGAACGGCCTTCCTGGTGGCGCAGATGGCCGATGTGGCGATTTTCGATGCACTTCGCGAAGGCCGCTGGTGGCGGGCGCCGCTGGTCTCGACCCTGGTCGGATCGGTGCTGGACACGGCGCTGTTCTTCGGCATCGCCTTCGCGGCTTTCCTGCCCGCCGACGCCAATACAGGCTGGGCGAACGAGGCCGTGCCGCTGCTGGGCCAGGGCCCGCTGGCGCCCCTGTGGATGTCGCTGGCGCTGGCCGACTGGATGGTCAAACTGGCGCTGGCCCTACTGGCCCTTGTGCCCTTCCGGCTAATTGTCCGCAATTTGTTGCGCCGCACTGCGGAAAGCTGATTGACAGAATTTGGATCTGTGTCAGCCTGCAGATGTACAGCAATCTTTTGAAAGGAGGTGGTCCAGTGTCTAGAGTGATAGTGGAGAGACGTTTCGGAACAGTCGGGGGGACCGTGGCCTGAGGGCAGCCCCGAAGGCTTCAGACCCTGGTTGGGACCGGATCCAGATCCGCCCCTAACCGGACCATCTCCTTGGATCTCGCGGGCCGCCTTTTGCTGGGCGGCCCGTTCCTGTTTTTGCCCGGCACGCGCGGGGACCGGACATGCGAAAGGGGCGGCCCGAAGGCCGCCCCTGTGCGTTCAGGTCGCGATGTCAGGCGCGGACCATCGCCCGGCTGCGGTTGGTCCGCATGGCCAGCACGACCGCCCCGGCCCAGATCAGCGCCGCCGCCCACCACATCAGACCGCCGCTGATCAGCGCCATGCCGATCAGGCCCGCCTGCACCACGTAATAGGCCATGGTGATCAGCGTCTTGCGGATGATGTCGCCCTCGCGGTCGGTCAGGCCCACCACGGCCGAGGCCGCCACCACGTTATGCACGCAGACCATGTTGCCCGCCGCCCCGCCGACGGCCTGCAGCACGACGACCATGGTGATGCCCGCCAGATCCAGCCCGATGCTTTCCGCGGTCGAGAACTGGAACAGCGAGAACATCATGTTCGACACCGTGTTCGACCCGGCGATGAAGGCGCCCAAGGCTCCCACGATCGGCGCGAACAGCGGCCACGAGGCGCCGGTCGCCGCCGCCATCCCCTCGGCCAGGGTGATGGGCATCGAGGCCATCCCCTCGGATCCCGAGTTGATGAAGACCTGCACCATCGGCACTGCCAGCAGCAGCGCCGGGGCCGCCGCGATCATCGTGCGCCCCGAGATCGCCCAGGCCCGGCCATAGGCGCTGCCCCGCATCCGGAACAGCGCGACCGAGATCAGCGAGGCGATGATCATCACCGTGCCCGGCGAATAGGCGAACTGCGCCGTCGCGTTGATCCCCGACCCGAACAGGTCGCGCAGCGCCAGCGTCGTGTCCGGCCCGGTCAGCCAGGCCTTGAGCGGCGCGATGGTCCGCGTCAGCACCAGCAGGACCGCGACGATCACATAGGGCATCCATGCGGTCAGCAGCGGGATGTTGCGGTCGCCCGGCCCCAGTTCGGCCTGATCGGGCTCCAGCTTGCCCTGCCAGCCATCCTCCCATTGCGCGCGGGGCGGAAAGTCGAAGCGGTCGTCGGGCAGGAACCAGCCCGCCCGGGCCGCCGGCACGACGATCATCAGACCGATCAGACCGCCCAGCAGCGACGGGAATTCCGGCCCCAGCACATAGGCGACGGCCAGATAGGGCAGCGTGAAGGCCAGCCCGGCGAAGATCGCGAATTTCCACGCCCGGAACCCTTCCGCAAAGCTGCGGCTGGACCCGAAGAAGCGCGTCAGCATGCCCACCATCAGCAGCGGCACGAGGACGCCCACCAGCGCATGGACCAGCGCCACCTGCGCGGCCACGACCGGCACGTATTCGGCGACGGTCAGCGGCGAGATGGCGGCCTCGACCTCGGGGCTGTTGGACAGGCCGGTATTGATGCCCACCAGCATCGGCGTGCCCACCGCGCCGAAGGACACGGGCGTGGACTGGATGATCAGCGTGACCATCACCGCCGCCATCGCCGGAAAGCCGATGGCCAGCAGCAGGGGCGCCGCGACCGCCGCCGGCGTGCCGAAGCCCGAGGCCCCCTCGATCATCGACCCGAACATCCAGGCGATGATGATCGCCTGGATGCGCCGGTCGGGCGAAATATCGGTGAAGCCGCGCCGGATGGCGCGGATCGCTCCGGATTCCTGCACCGTGTACAGCAGCAGGATCGCCCCGAAGACGATGTAGAGCAGCGTGACCGCCGTCACCAGACCGTTGACGGTGGCACCCGCGACCCGCGCCAAAGGCGCGCCCCACAGGACCAGCGCCAGCAGCACGGTGACGGCATAGGCCGCCAGCATGGCCAGCTTGGCCGACCGGCGCATGACCACCAGCAGCACAAAGACCACCAGGACCGGCAAGGCCGCGGCAAAGAACAGAACTCCCTGTGACACCCCGTTTTCCTCCTCGAATTGTCCGGGTCACTCGGGACGCGTTCGCGACAAAAAGCAAGACAAAACCGGTCAGGAAAACAGACCGCTGCGCGCAATCGCCCTCTCGGGCCGCCTCAGTCGCGCCGGATCGCCAAGGCGATGCCCTGCCCGCCGCCGATGCACATGGTGATCAGCGCGGTCCGGCCGCCGGTCCGTTCCAGTTCCGCCAGCGCCTTGATCGTCAGGATCGCGCCGGTCGCGCCGACCGGATGACCCAGGGCGATGGCCCCGCCATTGGGGTTCACCCGGGCCGGGTCCAGCCCCAGCCCCTTGTTCACCGCCAGAGCCTGCGCGGCGAAGGCCTCGTTCGATTCGACCACGTCGAAATCGCCGATGCCCAGGCCGGTGCGGGCCATCAGCGCCTGCACGGCGGGGACCGGGCCGATGCCCATCACCTCGGGGCGCACGCCCGCGACCGCATAGCCCAGGATCCGGGCGCGCGGGGTCAGCCCGGCCTCGCGCGCGGCGTCGCCCCGCGCCAGGACCAGCGCCGCCGCGCCGTCATTGATGCCGCTGGCATTGCCCGCCGTGACGCTGCCGCCCTTCTGGAACACCGCCTTCAGCCCGGCCAGCTTCTCGAGGCTGGTGGCCTTGGGATGCTCGTCCGTGTCGAAAGCGACCATGCCCTGCCGCGTCTTCACCTCGACCGGCACGATCTGGTCGCGGAAATGCCCCGCCGCGATGGCCGCCGCCGCGCGGTGCTGCGACTCCAGCGCGAAGGCGTCCTGCGCCTCGCGCGAGATGTCATGCTCGGCCGCGACATTCTCCGCCGTGACGCCCATATGTCCGGTGCCCATCGGGCAGGTCAGCGCGCCGGTCATCATGTCCAGCATCGCCTGATCGCCCATCTTCGCCCCGAACCGGGCCGAGGGCAGGACATAGGGCGCACGGCTCATGCTCTCCGCCCCGCCCGCGACGGCGAAGCCCGCATCGCCCAGCATCAGCGACTGCATGGCCGAGACGATGGCCTGCGCCCCCGATCCGCAGAGCCGGTTGACGTTCATCGCGGGCGTGGTGTGGGGGATCCCCGCCTCCAGCATGGCGACGCGGCTCAGATACATGTCGCGCGGCTCGGTGTTGATGACATGGCCGAAGACGACCTGCCCGATCCGGTCGGGCGCGACGCCCGCGCGCTCCAGCGCGGCGCGGGTGACGGTGGCGGCCAGGCTGATCGGCGGGATCGCCGCAAGGCTGCCGCCGAAGGTGCCGATCGCCGTGCGGGCGCCGGACAGGATGACGATCTGGGTGGCGGGGTCGGTTGCGGACATGGGGCGGGCCTCCTCTTCCCGTGGCCTGCAGGATAGGCTGCGACGCGCCTCCCGCAAGCCGTGCCGTCGCGGCAAATTGCGGCCCGGGCCGCAAGGCGCTATGCTGCCGGGGAATAACGAAGGACCGCATCCCGCATGACCCCTCCCGCGACCAGCCCCCGGCTGCGCATCAAGCTGCGGCTCGAATATGATTCGCCGCTGATCCTGGGTCCGGGCAAGGCCGAGCTGCTGGCGCGGATCGCGCGGCTCGGCTCGATCTCGGCCGCCGCGCGCGAGATGGGGATGAGCTACAAGCGCGCCTGGACCCTGGTCGAGGAGATGAACGTGGCCTTTGCCCATCCCGTCATCGACAGCGCGCGCGGCGGCCCGGGCGGCGGCGGCGCGACGGTGACCGAGACGGGCGGCAAGGTGCTGACCCATTACCGCGCGCTGGAATCGCTGCTGCTGGAGGCGGGCGCGAACGATCTGCAGGCGCTGAACGCGCTGCTGCGGCCCGAGGGCGCGGACCGGACGGGCGGTGCGGGACGGTGAGGGCGGATGCCTCCGGCGGGGATATTTGCAGACCGAAGGAGGCCCGGCGCCGGGCGCGGCAGGCGAGGTCGGGCGGCTGCCCTTCGGCATTGTGATTTCACCGCTGCGTGATTTTCCCTATGATCGGCGCAAAACCCCAGAACGAGCAGAACGAGGGTAGAATGAACAGGCTTCTGAAACTGGCCATCGTGGGGCTGGTCGCCTCCTGCGGCGGCGGCGGCAATTACAGCGCGCCGCGCCAGCTGGACAATGCATGCGCCATCGCGGCCGAACGGCCGGCCTATCTGCGCGCCATGCGCCAGACCGAACGCAAATGGGGCGTGCCGGTGCATGTGCAGATGGCGACCATGTACCAGGAATCGAAATTCATCGGTGACGCCCGCACGCCGCATCAATATGCGCTTGGCGTCATCCCCATCGGGCGGCAGAGCAGCGCCTTCGGCTATTCGCAGGCGCTGGACGGCACCTGGGAGGAATACCAGCGCAATTCCGGCAACCGCCGGGCGCAGCGCGACAACATCCGCGATGCGACCGACTTTATGGGCTGGTACATGCATGGCAGCCAGCAGCAGCTGGGCCTATCGAAATCCGACGCCGCCTCGCAATACCTGGCCTATCACGAGGGGCGGGGCGGCTTCCGCAGCGGCAGCTATCGCCAGAAGAGCTGGCTGATGCGGGTGGCGGGGCAGGTCAACGCCCGGTCCGAGATGTATCGCCAGCAGCTGGTGGCCTGCCGCCGCGCTTGACGGGGCCGCGGGCATGGGGCCTTCTTGTCCGCACCCCAGGGGCAAGGAGGATTCCCATGTACCGTGTCATCGGCACCGCCAAGTCCCGCGCCTTCCGCGTCCTGTGGATGCTGCAGGAACTGGGCCAGCCCTACGACCACATCGCCGCCAATCCACGCAGCGAGGGGGTCGTGCCCTTCAACCCGGCGGGCAAGGTCCCGGTGCTGATCGACGACGGCACGCCGATCACCGATTCGACCGCGATCCTCACCTATCTGGCCGACCGCCACGGCCAGCTGACCCATCCGGCGGGCACGCTGGACCGGGCGCGGCAGGACAGCCTGACCCAGTTCCTGCTGGACGAGTTCGACGCGGCCCTGTGGCTGGCCGCCCGCCACAGCTTCATCCTGCCCGAGGAGATGCGCCTCAGCGCCATCAAGAACACCCTGCGGTGGGAATTCGAGACCAGCCAGAAGACCCTGGTCCATCGCATGTCCGAGGGCCCCTTCCTGATGGGCGAGCGGATGACCGTGCCCGACATCATCCTGACCCATTGCCTGGACTGGGCACTGACCGCGCGCTTCCCGGTGGTCGAGGCGCGCCTGTCGGACTATCTGGACCGCATGCGCCTGCGCCCGGCCTATAAGGCCGTCACGGCGTCCTGATCCGCCAGGCGCCGTGCCGCGGCCTCGCCCGCGCGGCGCCCGGTCGCGAGGCAGGTCGTCAGCAGATAGCCGCCCGTCGGCGCCTCCCAGTCCAGCATCTCGCCCGCGGCAAAGACGCCCGGACGGGCGCGCAGCTCCAGATCGGCGGTCAGCGCGCCCGTCTCGATCCCCCCGGCCGAGGAGATGGCGCGCGCCAGCCCCATCGGTCCGGCATGGCGCAGGGGCAGCGCCTTGGCCCGCGCGGCCCATCCCGCCGGATCCGAGGGCAGCGGCCGGCCCCATTCCAGAAGCAGCGCGACCTTCACCGGATCGCTCAAGGCCCGCCGCAGCCAGTTGCCCAGGCTCAACCGCCCACGCAGCTGTGCGAATCGCATGGACAGGGCGTCAGGGTCCAGATCCGGGGCCAGATCCACCACTGCCTCGGCCCCGTCGCGCATCTCTGCCGCGACCGCATAGACCCCGCCGCCCTCGATCCCCTGGGCGGTGACGACCCACTCGCCCCGGCTTAAGCTGCGCCCCGCCCGGATCGCCACGCCTTTCACCGCCGCCCCGAAGACCCGCGCCATGGGCGGCGACCACTCGACACGGAACCCCATGTTCGCGGGCCGGAACGGCGCGACCGCCACCCCCGCCCCCGCCAGCATCGGGACCCAGGCCCCGTCCGAGCCGAGCCGTGGCCAGCTGGCCCCGCCCAGGGCAAGCACCGTCACCCGGGGCCGCACCCGCCGCGGGCCATCGGGGGTCTCGAACGCCCAGCCGCCCTCCATCCCGACCCACCGCCAGCACGACCGCAGCTCGACCCCGCCCGCCCGCAGCCGCGCCAGCCAGGCCCGCAGCAGCGGCGAGGCCTTCATGCCGACCGGAAACACCCGCCCCGTCGAGCCGGTGAACAGCGCGATCCCCAGGCCCTCGGCCCAATCCCTCACCGCCTCGGGCCCGAATTCCCCTGCAGCGGTCCATAAATATCCCCGGGGGTCCGGGGGCAGGCAGCCCCCGGTCCCGCCCGCGATCCCGCGCGCGAACTCGGGCAGAGGCTCGGCCTTGGTCAGGTTCAGCCCCGATTTCCCCGCCATCAGGAACTTGCGCGCGGGGGTGGGCATGGCCTCGGCCACCACCACGCGGCGGCCCGGCGCCATCAGCGCCTCGGCGGCCATCAACCCGGCAGGCCCTGCGCCGATCACCAGCGCATCGATCGCCTCCGAATCGCTCACCGCCGCCCCCGGGGCTTCATCGCCAGTCGCAGCAGCGCGCGCTCGACCAGCGCCATCTGCGGCGCCCGGCTGGCCGAGCGCAGCACCATGTCGGTGGCCAGCAAGGACGAGACCGCCTCCTCCAGCGGCCCCATCCCCCAGGCCTGCGCCTGCCGCGCCATCCGGTCGCGGCGCGGCCCGAAGACCGGCGGCCGCGCTCGGGCCAGCGCCACGCCCGGCCCCGCCGGATCGGCGGCGGCCAGATGCAGGGCGCGGAAATGGCGCAGGGCGGCGATGCACAGCGTGACCGGGGCGATCCCCTGCTGGTCCACGCGCCGCATCAGCGGGCCGAACTCGGCCTCGCGCCGGTCCGCGACGGCATGGATCAGCTCGTCCAGATCGGCCTCGATGGTGGCGGGAGCCAGCAGGGCGATCTCCTCGACCGTCAGCGGCGTGGGATCGCCATGCTTGTACAGCCCGATCTTCTCGACCGTCTGGCGCAGATCGCCCGGGTCCAGCGCGCGCGACAGCAGCATCATCTCGCGCATGGCCTCGCGCGGGACCTCGCGCAGCCCGGCATCCGCCAGCCAGCGCGCGACCTCGTCCTCGCCCGGCGGATCGTCATAGATCGGCGCGGTCACCGCCTGGCCATGCGTCTCGAACAGCTTGCGCAGGGCCGAGCTCTTGGACAGCGCCCCCGCCGTCACCACGACCACCGCATCGCCCTGCCGCCAGCCCTCGAGTGCCGCGCGGATCGCGTCGGTCGCCAGATCGGGCGTGTCCTCGACCACCACCACGCGGGGGCCGGGAAAGAACCCCACCTCGCGCACCGCATCGACCAGCTGCGCGGGGTCGCGCTTCAGTCCCGCGCCGGGCATGCGGGTCAGGCGCATCTCCTCGTCGGCGCTCTCGCCCACCAAGGCGCGCACCGCCTCGGCGCGCTTCAGGGCCACCCGCATCGCATCCTGCCCATGGATCAGCAGCCCCGGCCGCGAGGGGTCGGGGCGGGCCAAATAGCGCGCGATCTCGGCCCCCTTCAGCAGCATCCCGTCAGTCCGGCAGGCCGGAGGCGGCGGCCAGAAGCCGCGTCACCACCTGATCGGCCAGCATCAGCGCCAGCCGCTCGCGGGCATCCCCCTCGGCGGCCAGGGTCGAGATCGTCGTCCCGGTCGTGGAATAGGAGGTGAAGCTGCTGACCCGCCCCTGCACGACCACCGCGCCATCCGGCCCGGTCAGCGCGAAATCGGCGGTGCCGTTCAGCGAATAGCGCGTCGTCACCTCGTCGGGCGTGATCGCCTGCGCCACCACCCCGGCCGAGATCCGATAGTCCAGGTCATAGACCGCCGCCTCCTCGGGGCCCAACCGCTCGGCCAGGCGGCGGTTGAAGGCAAAGTCGATGGGCGTGTCCGGATCGCGCGGGCGCACCCGCCCGAACAGGCGGCTGCCGCCCCCGCCCGGCCCATAGACCGGGCTCAGCCCGCAGCCCGCAAGCAGGGCCAAGGCCAGCCCGCCCAGCAGGACCCTGCGGCGGCTATGCGACGACATTGACGATCCGCCCCGGCACCACGATCAGCTTCTTGGGCGCCGCGCCCTCCAGGAAGCGCTGCACCGTCTCGTCGGCCAGCACCAGCGCCTCGATCCGCGCCTTGTCCATGTCCTTGGGGACGGTGATCTCGGCCCGGCGCTTGCCGTTGATCTGGATGGGCAGGGTCACGCTGTCCTCCTCCAGCAGCGCGGGATCGGCCACGGGCCAGCGCGCATCGACGACCATGCCCTGCCCGCCCGAGGCCGCCCAGACCTCCTCGGCCAGATGCGGCACCATCGGCGCCATCAGCTGCGCCAGGATCCGCAGCGCGGCGCGGCGCGCCTCGCCCCCGGCCTGCGATTTGCCGACCGCATTGGCCAGTTCATAAAGCTTCGCCACGGCCTTGTTGAAGGCGAACCCCTCGATCGCGCGGGTCACGTCGGCAATCGCACGATGGGCCGCCCGCGTCAGATCGGGATCGTCGCCGCCCGCCTCGGGCGTCTCTTCGGCCAGCCGGAAGACCCGCGACAGGAACTTGTGCGCGGCCTCGGCCCCGGCCGAGGTCCATTCCACGTCCCGCTCGGGCGGGCTGTCCGACAGCATGAACCAGCGTGCCGTGTCCGCGCCGAAGCTGTCCACGATGTTCACCGGATCGACGACGTTCTTCTTGGACTTCGACATCTTGGCCGAGGGGATGACCGTCACCGCCCGCCCGTCGGCCAGCTGCCCGTCGGTCACATCCTCGGGCAGGTGATAGACCGGACGGTCCCGATCGTCGCGGGTCATGTAGATCTCGTGCGTCACCATGCCTTGCGTGAACAGCGCATCGAAGGGCTCCTTCGCGGCATCGGACAGGTGCCCGGTCTTGACCATCGCCCGGGCGAAGAAGCGCGAATAGAGCAGGTGCAGGATCGCATGCTCGATGCCGCCGATATACTGGTCGACATTCATCCAGTAATCCGCATCGGCCCGGGTCGTGGGCGTCGAAGCCCCCGGCGAGGTGAAGCGGGCGTAATACCAGGACGAATCGACAAAGGTGTCCATCGTGTCCGTCTCGCGCCGCGCCGCCCCGCCACATTTGGGACAGGTCGCCTGCCGCCAGGTCGGATGACGGTCCAGCGGGTTGCCCGGCACGTCGAAGGTCACGTCCTGCGGCAGCAGCACGGGCAGGTTGGCCTTGGCCTCGGGGACGGTCCCGCAGGTGTCGCAATGGACGACCGGGATCGGGCAGCCCCAATAGCGCTGGCGCGAGATGCCCCAGTCGCGCAGGCGGAACTTGGTGACGCCCTCGCCCCAGCCGTCGATCTCGGCATGCGCGATGGCCGCGCCGATCGCGGCATCGGCACTCTGGTCGGCATCGCCCGCGAAACCGCGGACATAGGTGACGGCCTCGGTCTTGCCGGGAACGAAGGGCGCATCGGCCACCAGCGCATCGGCCTGTGCCCGGTCCATGCCGGGCTGGCCAAAGGCCGCGCGGATCGGCAGGCCGTATTTCACGGCAAAGTCGTGGTCGCGTTCGTCATGCGCCGGGCAGCCGAAGATCGCGCCGGTGCCATAGTCCATCAGCACGAAGTTCGCGATCCAGACCGGCAGGTGCCAGTCCGGGTCCAGCGGATGCGAGACGGTCAGGCCGGTGTCCAGCCCCAGCTTGGGCGCGGTCTCGATCGCCTCCTCGGTGGTGCCGGTCTTGCGGCACTCCTCGATGAAGGCGGCGATGTCGGCACGGGTCGCCATGTCGCGGACCAGCGGATGGTCCGGCGACAGCGCCACGAAGCTGGCGCCCCGCAGCGTGTCGGGACGGGTCGTGTAGACCTCGATCGCGTCATGGCCCTTCGGCGCGTCGATCGTCTTGAAGCTGAACTGCAACCCGCGCGAGCGGCCGATCCAGTTGGCCTGCATCAGCCGCACCTTCTCGGGCCAGCCCTTCAGCCCGTCCAGCGCCTCCAGCAGCTCGTCGCTGTAATCGCTGATCTTGAAGAACCACTGCGTCAGCTCGCGCCGCTCGACTGCAGCGCCCGACCGCCAGCCCTTGCCGTCGATGACCTGCTCGTTGGCCAGGACGGTCATGTCGACCGGGTCCCAGTTCACCTGCGCGGACTTGCGCGTGATGAGGCCCGCCTCCAGCATGTCCAGGAACAGCGCCTGCTGCTGGGCCACATAGGCGTCGTCGCAGGTGGCGAATTCGCGGCTCCAGTCGATGGACAGGCCCAGAGGCTTCAACTGGTCGCGCATGGTCGCGATATTGGCATAGGTCCAGTCGCGGGGATGGCCGCCCTGCTCCATCGCGGCGTTCTCGGCAGGCATCCCGAAGGCGTCCCAGCCCATCGGATGCAGCACGCTGAACCCCTGCGCCCGCTTGAACCGCGCCACCACATCGCCCATCGTGTAGTTGCGCACATGGCCCATATGGATGCGCCCCGAGGGATAGGGGAACATCTCGAGCACGTAATACTTGGGGCGGTCGTCGCGGATGGCGGTGAAGCTGCCGGCCTCGGCCCAGGCTGCCTGCCAGCGGGCTTCGCTTGTCGCGGGATCATAGGGCATGGGAAACCTCGGGCCTGATGCGTTGCCCGCAGGGTCTATACGCCCCGCCCGCGCGGGTCCAGAGCCGCCCCCTTACAGGCGCCCGTCGCGGATCCGCAACTGGCGGGCGCGGGTCAGGATCGCATCCTCGACCGCCCGCGCGGTGCCGGGTTCGACCGCAGCCCCGCCGGGGCCCTGCAGCGACAGGCGCAGGCTGCGCGCGTCCAGCGCCGGGTCGCTGACCTGAATGGTGGCGCGATAGGACCGACCGCCGCCCGGAGGCGTGCCGTAGCCGGTCTGGATCACCCCGGTGAAGGGATCGATCGTCTGCACCGGCAGAAAGTCCAGCACCTCGAGGCTGGCATTCCACAGATACTTGTTCACGCCCACCGCGCGGTTGGGATCCTCGGACCGGCGGAACACGTCCTGGATCCGGGTGCCGCGATTGGCGGGCGCCATGTCGGGACCGTCGAACATCGTCCCGCCGGCCGGCTGCGAATTGCCCGAGCCGCCGCCGCAGGCCGCAAGCCCCGCGCACAGCGTCGTGGCGATCATCAGGCGCGCGGCGCGTGCATAGGTCATTCCATCCCCCGGGTCGTGTCGGTGTCCGGGGCAGCATTAGCCCGGATCGCGCCCCCGAAACAAGCGCCTTGGACCATGCCTAACGCCCGTCCGCCCAAGACCTGCAGCCTCGCCCGGCTCAGGTGTGGCCCAAGTGCATCATGGAAATGGGCAAAGAAAACAGGCCGCACCTGATTTTGTTGCATCGCAATCGCGGAAAGGTGAAACAAATTGCATACCCAGTGCGGGACAGCCGACCTGGGCATCAGAGAGATCAAGAGGGAACACACCATGAAAAAGGCACTTTTCGCCTCCACCGCGCTGGTCCTGTCCGCCGGCATCGCCGCCGCCGACGTGACCATCTCGGGCTATGGCCGGACCGCGGTCGACTATCAGGAAGGTCGTGACACCGAGGCCCAGATGTCGGCCCGCGTCCGCATGAACGTGCATGCCACGACCTCGACCGACCAGGGCGTCGACTTCGGTGCCCGTCTGCGTCTGCAGTGGGACCAGGGCGATGCGGGCATCGATTCGATCGCGCCGGGCCAGATCTACGTTACCGCAAGCGGCTTCACCGTCGCCGTCGGCAACGTCGGCACCGCCTATGACAATGCCGGCCTGCTTTATGAATCGGAAGTCGGTCTGATCAGCCGTT
Organism: Paracoccus gahaiensis; assembly: GCF_005048225.1. Taxonomy (GTDB): domain Bacteria; phylum Pseudomonadota; class Alphaproteobacteria; order Rhodobacterales; family Rhodobacteraceae; genus Paracoccus; species Paracoccus gahaiensis. The sequence goes on along the minus strand of NZ_SUNI01000005.1, from coordinate 221,934 downwards.
CGTTCGCCAACACCGGCGAATTCTATGCCTATTCGTCGAAAGCCTACGGCTCGGCCGCCTTCGTCGACACCTGCGATGTCGAAGAGCCGGAAGTCGATTGCGGCATCATTGCCGAAAACCAGACGCGCAACCGTCTTGGCGCTTCGGTCGAGTATGCCGTCGACGCGCTGACCGCGCGCTTCTCCTATGTCGATCCCGACCAGACCACGGGCACTGGCAGTGAAGAGCTGAGCGTTTCGGTCGATTACGACTGGAACCAGTTCGCCCTGTCGGCAGCCGCCGTCAAGGACGGTGCCGGTCTGGACGGCAACGACCTGTTCTTCGTGGGTGCCTATTACACCCTGGCCGGGACCGACAACGGCGTCGGCCTGAACTACAGCGACAACGGCTCCTACACCGATGGCGACGACTTCGTCGACAACGGCAAGACCCTGGTCCTGTACGGCGACTATGTCGTCGCTCCGCTGACCACGCTGTCGGCCTATATCGCCAACAACGATGCGGACGGCAACGAAAGCGACAACGCGTTCGGCATCGGCGCCCGCTACGACCTGGGCGGCGCCTACCTGGCCGGCTCGCTGGAGCGTGGCTACGACGAGGACGTGCGCGGCGACTTCGGCGTCCGCTTCGACTTCTGATCCTTCGCGATCAATCGTCACTTTCCGGAAAGAGCGGGCCTTGCGCCCGCTCTTTTCTTTTTGTCAGGTGGGCGCATGGGACTGGATGACATCACCCGCCGCGTGAGCGCGGCCGAAATTGCCGCCGGGCGCGCGCCGGGCAGCGTGACCCTGATCGCGGTCAGCAAGCTGCAGCCGCCCGAGCGCGTCGAGGCCGTGCTGGCCCAGGGCCATGCCGTCTATGGCGAGAATTACGTGCAGGAGGCGCAGGCCAAATGGCCCGCCTGGCATGCCGCCCATCCGGGCGTCTCGGTCCACATGATCGGGCCGCTGCAGTCGAACAAGGCCCGCGCCGCCGTGGCGCTGTTCGACGCGATCCACACGCTGGACCGCGTGACGCTGGCGCGCAAGCTGGCGGCGCAGATGGCCGAGCAGGGCCGCCGCCCGCAGGTCTTCGTGCAGGTCAATACCGGCGACGAGCCGCAGAAGGCCGGCATCCTGGCCGATGAGCTGCCGGGCTTCCTGACGCTCTGCGCCGAGCTGGAGCTGGCGCCTTCGGGGCTGATGTGCATCCCGCCCGAGGGCCGCGATCCGGTGCCGCATTTCCGCCTGCTGCGCGGGTTGGCCGAGGCACACGGGCTGCCGGGGCTGTCGATGGGCATGAGCGCGGATTTCGAGGCGGCCATCGCCGAAGGGGCCACGCATGTGCGGATCGGCTCGGCGATCTTCGGGGCGCGGGCTGTCGGCTAGGTTTGGATTTTCGGGTATTTGGGCAAAGAAGAAGCCGGGACGCGCAGGGGCGTGCCGGGCCGCGCGTGGCGGGCCAGCCAGATCAGGTGGGGGCGGGCGACGGCGATGCAGCCCTCGGTCCCATAGCCGGGGCGGCGCCATTGGTGCAGGAAGATGGCCGAGCCGTAACCCGGGATGGCCCGGGGCCAGTTCCAGTCGGTCGTCAGGATCAGGTCGTAGAGCGGGTCGGCGCGGCGCAGGCGCTCGTGGCTGGCGGACAGCGGCACACGGGCGGGGTGGTTGTAGAGCGGATGGGCGGGATCGTCGCACCACAGATCGCCCGGACCGATGGGTCGCGCCCAGGGGGCGGGCTGGGCCAGCCGGTCGGGGCGATACCAGAGGCCGGTGATGCGGTGCAGGCCCGCGGGCGTGGCGTGGTCGCCTTCGCGCTTGGCCTGGGTGATCCCGGCGCGGCCGATGCTGCAGGGCAGCACGCGGCTCCCGACGCGCAGGCCCTGCGGGGTCAGGACCATCGCGGTCACAAAAGATGCCCCGACTTGCCGGCCTTGGTGTCCAAATAGCCCGCATTGTGGGGGTTGCGCGGCACGATCAGCGGCACCCGGTCCGGGACCGCGATGCCATGGGCCTGCATCATCGCCACCTTGCGCGGGTTGTTGGTCATCAGCCGCACCGCGCCGAATCCCAGGCGCCTGAGCAGGGCTGCGCCGATGCGGAAATCGCGCTCGTCATCCTCGAAACCCAGGCGGTGGTTCGCCTCGACCGTGTCGAAGCCCTGATTCTGCAGATCATAGGCGCGCATCTTGTTGGCCAGCCCGATGCCCCGCCCCTCCTGGTTCAGGTAGAGCAGCACCCCCGCCCCCGCCTGCCCCATCGCCGCCAGCGCCGCCTGCAATTGCGGGCCGCAATCGCATTTCAGGCTGCCGAGCACGTCGCCGGTGAAGCAGGCCGAATGCAGCCGCGCCAGGACCGGGGCGTCGCGGGGCGGATCGCCGATCTCGATGGCGTAATGCTCCTCGCCGCCGTCATCGGGACGGAAGACATGTAGGCGCGACCGCTCGGCGGACATCAGCGGCAGGCGGGCGGCGGCCACGGGGTGCATCGCGGCCTCGGTCGCCAGCTGCGCCAGCGCCGGGCCGGGGGCCAGCCGGGTCAGGCCTTCGGGCGCGGGCGCGGCGACGACCAGCATCGCGGGCAGCAGCTGCGCCGACTTGGCCAGCGCCAGCGCGGCACGATGGGCGGTGACGTCGCCGCCGCGCTCGGTCGCCAGCGGGCCCTTCATCGGCGTCCTCAGATCGCCGGCCGGATCGGCCAGCGCCCGCAGCCAGGCCAGATCGGCCTCGGGTCGCAGGATCACCCTGGCCAAGGTTCCGTCATAGGCGCGGGCCTTCAGCGTCTCGGCCCGCCGGCCGGTCAGCGCCAGCACCGGGCGGCCCAGGGCGCGCAGGTCGGCCAGCCGGGCCGGCGTCAGTGTTTCCACCGCGGCGGCCAGCTGATCGCCCAGAGCCACGGGCAGCCCCATGCGCAGGTCGGCGCGGGCACGGGAAATTGTCTCGGCAAGGGTCGGGATCAGGCTCATCGGGGTTAGGTCTTTGTAACAGTCTGAAACATAACGCGTCGATCCGACAACTCCATGTGAGGTTTCCGAGATCGCGCTGGACGCGAGGCCGCGTCCCCTCCAACTCATTACCCAAGTAACCAAAGGAGGCAACCATGGCCGGACTGAAGAAGATCCTGCTGGTCGATGACGAGGAAGACCTGCGCGAGGCGCTGGCCGAGCAGTTGACCGCGACCGACGATTTCGACGTGACCGAGGCCGGCAGCGGCGCCGAGGCCGTCGAGGCCACCAAGAACGCCCTCTTCGATCTGGTCGTGCTGGATGTCGGCCTGCCCGACACCGACGGGCGCGAGCTGTGCAAGAAGCTGCGCAAGCTGAACGTCAAGTGCCCCATCGTGATGCTGACCGGGCATGACACCGATGCTGACACCATCCTGGGTCTGGATGCGGGCGCGAACGACTATGTGACCAAGCCCTTCAAGTTCCCGGTCCTGCTGGCCCGGTTGCGCGCGCAGCTGCGCACGCATGAGCAGTCCGAGGACGCGATCTTTCAGTTGGGGCCGTACACGTTCAAGCCCTCGATGAAGATGCTGATCGACACCAAGGACCGCAAGATCCGCCTGACCGAGAAAGAGACGAACATCCTCAAGTTCCTGTACCGCGCGCAGGACGGGGTGGTGGCCCGCGACGTGCTGCTGCACGAGGTCTGGGGCTACAATGCCGGCGTCACGACGCACACGCTGGAGACCCACATCTACCGCCTGCGCCAGAAGATCGAGCCCGACCCCTCGAATGCGCGGCTTCTGGTGACGGAATCGGGCGGCTATCGCCTGGTCGCCTGAGGTCCCTTCGGCAAATTCCTGCGCATCGTTTTTGCGCGGGAACCGCAAGGGGGATGCGGCGTTTTATCCCCGAAGCCCAGTGGTCGGAGGATGCGGCCACATTCTTCTCCCCTCTCTGATGCCCCCCGGCGCGCCCCTCCGCGCCGGGGGTTTTTTCATCTCAGCCCCGGTTGTGCGGTTCAGACCAGTCGATCTGGGGGCCGATCGGGATGATCCGGTTCGGATTGATCATGTCGTGGCTGAAGTAATAATGCCGCGTGAAATGGTCGGCATGCACGGTGCCCGCCACGCCCGGCCATTGATACAACTCGCGCGCCCAGCCCCACAGGTTCGGATAGTCGATCACCCGGTGCCGGTTGCACTTGAAATGCGTGTGATAGACGGCATCGAAGCGCAGGATGGTGGTGAACAGCCGCCAGTCGGCCTCGGTGATCCGGTCGCCGGTCAGGTAGCGGTGATCGGCCAGAAGTCCCTCGATCCAGTCCAGGCTGTCGAACAGCGGATGGACGGCCTTGTCATAGGCCTCCTGGCTGGTGGCGAAGCCCGCCTTGTAGACGCCGTTGTTCACCGTGCCATAGACCCGGTCGTTGACCTCGTCGATGCGGTCGCGCAGGGCCTCGGGCCAGTAATCGTCGCGATTGCCGGTGACCTCGTCGAAGGCAGAGTTGAACATGCGGATGATGTCGGCGCTTTCGTTGGACACGATTCGACCCGTCCGGCTGTCCCAGAGAACCGGCACCGTCACCCGGCCCGACATCTTCGGATCGGTCTTCAGATAGACCTGCCGCAGATAGTCCAGACCGAACTGCCGGTCGCCGGTGGCGCCGTCGAAATCGGTGCGGAACTCCCACCCCTCCTTCAGCATCTCGGGATGCACGACCGAGACCTCGATATGCTCCTCCAGCCCCTTCAGGGCGCGGAAGATCATCGTGCGATGCGCCCAGGGGCAGGCATGGCTGACATAGAGATGATAGCGCCCGCTCTCTGCCGCAAAGCCGCCCTCGCCCGTGGGGCCGGGGCTGCCATCTGCGGTCACCCAGTTGCGGAACTTGGAGGTGCTGCGCTTGAACTCGCCTCCGGTGCTGTCGGTGTCGTACCATTCGTCCTTCCAGACGCCGTCGACCAGTTGGCCCATGGGAATTCCTTTCGGTGATATGGGGGGAAACGGACAGCCGCCGCCCCTTGTTCCCCCCCCCCCCCGTCTTCCCCCCCTCAGCCGATGGCACGGTCGCGCGTCTCGACCCGGACCAGCAGCAGCGCCAGGGCGGCCAGCAGCAGCAGGACGGCAAAGCTGCCGATGGCCAGCCCAAAGCCGCGCGCAAAGACCACCGCCAGCAGGCTGGGCGCCAGGATGCCGCCCAACCGCGCCATCGCGCCCGCCGTGCCCATGCCGGTGCCGCGCAGATGCGTGGGATACAGTTCCGGCGTCAGCGCATAGAGCGCGCCCCAGGTGCCCAGCAGCGCAAAGCTCATCACGATCAGCGCGGTCGCGACCAGCACCGGGCCGGTGGCCACGGCGAACAGCCCGCAGCCCGCCGCGCTGAGGATCAGGAACCCGGTCAGCGTGGGCTTGCGCCCCAGGGCCTCGACCCCCCAGGCCGCCAGCGCATAGCCGGGGATCTGCGCCAAAGCCAGGATCACCAGGAACCCATAGCCGCGCACGAAGCCGAATCCCTCGGTCGCCAGCTGCCCCGGCACCCAGACGAAGACGCCGTAATAGGACAGCGACACCAGGAACCACACCGCCAGCACGCCGATCGTGGTGCGGCGCAGGGGCGCGTCCAGGATCGACCGCGCCGCGCCCTCGGGCACGGGGGTCGAGATCAGATGCGCGTCCGCCGGCAGGGGGGCGGCGCCGTTGGTCCGCAGCACCCGGTCGATCACCGTCCGCGCCTCGATCTGGCGGCCCTTGCGGACCAGATACATCGGCGATTCCGGGATCCAGAACCGCAAGCCGAAACCGATCAGCGCCGGCAGGGCCGCGACCAGGAAGATCCAGCGCCACGGTGCCGCGGCGCCGAAGCTGGCGGCGGCCCAGGCCGTCAGCGCTACGACGATGGTGCCCACCGCCCAGAACCCCTCCAGCCAGACCAGCCAGCGGCCGCGATTCTTCGGCGGCAGGAACTCGGCCATCATCGCATAGTCGACGGGCAGCGTGCCGCCCACCGCGACCCCGGTCAGGAAGCGCAGGATCAACAGCCAGGTGAAATCCCCCGCCATGACCGAGGCCAGGCCGAAGATCGCGTCCATGGCGACCGTGCCCACGAGCACCCATTTGCGCCCGATCCGGTCGGCCACCCGGCCGAAGACGAAGGCGCCCAGGAACATGCCCAGAAAGAACACCGTGCCGATCTGCAGCGCGGTCACGCGTTCCACCCCGAAGGTGACGGCGACCGAGGGCGCGGCAAAGCCCACCGCGATCACCTGCATCGCATCCGCCGCCCAGACGAGGCCGAAGATGCCCAGAAGCCGCCACTGGAAGGTGCCCGTGCCGCCGCGCGTCAGCGCCTCGTCGATGGTCAGTTTCATGCGTCTTCCCTCCTGCAGGATCGATCTTGCGCAAAGCAATAACGCGATCGTGACGCAAAACAACCCTGCAGCGCCCCCCGGCCCGGTGCGGCACCGCCGGTGCACGCCCTGTGCACGCCCTGTGCACGGGCCGTGCGCCCACCCCGATGCTCGACAGCCCCCGGACGCGCCGCTAGGGTCCGCCCCAAAAAGGAGCCCGCCCATGTTCACCATCGCCACCTGGAACATCAACTCGGTCCGCCTGCGCGAGGGGCTGGTCGCCCGCTTCCTGGAAGACGAATCCCCCGACATCCTCTGCCTGCAGGAATGCAAGGCGCCGGTCGACAAGATCCCCCTGACCCGCTTCGCCGAGCTGGGCTATACCCATATCGTCGCGCGTGGGCAGAAGGGCTATAACGGCGTCGCCATCCTGTCCCGCCTGCCGCTGGAGGATGCCGGCGACCGCGACTATGCGCGCTTGGGCCATGCCCGCCACGTCTCGGCCCGGCTGGAGAACGGCGTGGTCATCCACAACATGTATGTGCCCGCAGGCGGCGACATTCCCGACCGCACCGTCAACGAGAAGTTCGGGCAGAAGCTGGATTTCATCTCCGAGATGCGCGACGTCTTCCACGCCGACCGCCCGCAGAAGTCGATCCTGGTGGGCGATCTGAACATCGCCCCGCGCGAGGATGACGTCTGGTCGCACAAGCAATTGCTGAAGATCATCAGCCACACACCGATCGAGGTCGACCATCTTCTGGCCGCGCAGGAGGCCGGGAACTGGGTCGACGTGACGCGTCAGGACATCCCTTCGGGGCTGCTCTACAGCTGGTGGAGCTATCGCGCCAAGGACTGGGACGCCGCCGACAAGGGCCGCCGGCTGGACCATATCTGGGCCAGCGCCGACATCGCCGGCGCCGCCCATTCCAGCCGCATCCTGCGCCCGGTCCGGGGCTGGGACCAGCCCAGCGACCACGTGCCGGTGCTGGCCAGCTTCGACCTCTAGTCGGGCGTCTCGCCGCCCAGGGCGTGATCGCCCAGGTCCAGCACATCCTCGTCCTGCCGGTCCCACTCGCCGCGCTCGTCGTCGGTGGCGCGGGGCGAGAACCAGCCGGTGACGGCATAAAGAATGCCGATCAGCGGCGCCGTCCAGCAGGCGAAGGCCAGCGGGATATAGAGCAGGTTCGTCAGGTTGCCGTCCATCACCCCCAGCGACAGGGCGGTGATGACGAAGGCGCCACCCGCATTCCACGGGATCAGCGGCGACATCAGGGTGCCCCCCTCCTCAACCGCGCGCGACAGGTTCAGCGTCGAATAGCCCATCCCGCGATAGAGCGGCGCATACATCCGCCCCGGCAGCGCGATCGAGATATAGGGGTCGCCCGCCACCACATTCGTCGCGAAGGCCGTGGCGATGGCGCTGCTCTGCACGGCGGCAAAGCTTTTGACACGGCCGATGATGGCGTTGATGATCGCCTCCAGGCAGCCGGTGCGTTCCAGCGCACCGCCGAAGCCCAGCGCGATCAGCATCAGCGAAATGGTCCACATCATCGACTGGATGCCGCCCGCGTTCAGCAGGCTGTCGATATCCTCGACGCCGGTCTCGATCGCATAGCCGGACTGGGCATAGGTGAAGACGTCGTGCAGCCCCTCGCCCTGCCAGAAGATCGCGACCAGCCCGCCCAGCAGCACGCCCGAGAAGAGCGACGGCAGCGGCGGGCGCCGCGTCACCGCCAGCACCACGACGACCAACGCCGGGATCAGCGGCACCAGCCCCAGGCTGAACTGCGCGGCCAGCGTGTCGGTGATCGCCTCGATCCGCGCAAAGCTGGTCTCGGCCGGAGTGATCAGCCCGTATCCAGCCACCGCATAGATCGCCAGGGCGATCAGCATGGCGGGCACGGTCGTGGGCAGCATGTTCTTGATATGGTCGAAGACATTCACCCCGGTCACCGCCGGCGCCAGGTTCGTGGTGTCCGATAGGGGCGAGACCTTGTCTCCGAAGAACGCCCCCGACACGACGGCGCCGGCGGTCCAGTAGGTCGGGATGCCGAAGCCCGCGCCGATCCCCATCAGCGCGACGCCCACCGTGCCCACCGTGCCCCAGCTGGTCCCCAAGGACAGCGACACGACCGCGCAGAGGATCATCGCCGCCACCAGGAAGATCTGCGGGTTCAGGATGGTCAGCCCGTAATAGATCAGCGTCGGCACGGTCCCGGACGAGATCCAGACGCCGATGATCATCCCCACCACGATCAGCACCGACAGCGACGGCATCGACACGTGGATGACGTGAAAGACCCCCTCGCGGATGTCCATCCATTTCTGCCCGCGCAGGACGCCCAGCAGGCCGGTGATCGCCAGCCCCAGGACCAGCGGGATATGCGGGGTGAAATCGCCGTACCAGAACAGCTGGATCGCCAGCAGCCCCAGCGTCAGCACGATCGGCAGCAGCGCCAATGGCAGGGGCGGCAGGGCCCGTTTCTCGTCGGTGATCCCGGTCGTCTGCGTCATGGCGTGCCCCTGTGCTTGTCCCTCGGCCTCACGCCCGCGTGAGGTCTGCGACGGGGCAACGCACATTCCGCCCTTTTGTTCATTGGCCCGACGCCCCATATTGTGCCGAACCGTATCCAACCCAAAGCACCCGGGGCAAAGATGACCATGCTGTTCGACGGGGCCCAGGCGCCCAAGACCGAAGACTTCATCAAGGACGTGACCGAGGCGACCTTCATGGCCGAGGTCGTGGAAGCCTCGATGGAGGTGCCCGTCATCGTCGATTTCTGGGCGCCCTGGTGCGGGCCCTGCAAGACGCTCGGTCCCGCGCTGGAGGCCGAGGTGGCCCGCCACAAGGGCCGCGTCCGCATGGCCAAGGTCGATGTGGACCAGAACCAGATGATCGCCGGGCAGCTGCGCGTGCAATCCGTGCCCACGGTCTTTGCCTTCTTCAAGGGCCAGCCCGTCGATGCCTTCCAGGGCGCGCTGCCGGCCAGCCAGATCAAGCAGTTCGTCGACAAGCTGGCCGCGATGTCCGGCGATGACGGGGGCCTGGGCGATGCGCTCGCTGCAGCCGAGCAGATGATCGAGGATGGCGAGGCCGCCGACGCGATCGAGACCTTCACCGCCATCATCGGCGAGATGCCCGAAAGCCCCGAAGCCTGGGGCGGGCTGATCCGCGCCCATCTGGCGGCGGGCGACACCGCCGCCGCCGCCTCGACCCTGCAGCAGGTGCCGGGACCGGTCGCGCAATCGGGGCCCGTCGAGGCCGCCCGCGCCCAGCTGCAGTTGGCCCAGCAGGCCGCCACCGCAGGCCCGCTGGACGACCTGCAGGCCCGGGTCGAGGCCGATCCCGCCGACCAGCAGGCGCGGCTGGAATATGCGCAGGCCCTGCATGCGGCGGGCCGTCTGGAGGAGGCCATCGACATCCTTCTGGACAGCTTCCGCCGCGACCGCGACTGGAACGAGGGCGCCGCGAAGGCCCAGCTGATCACCATCTTCGACAGCCTCAAGCCGAACGATCCGATCGGCCAGAAGGGCCGCCGCCGGCTGTCCTCGCTGATCTTCGCCTGACGCCATGACGCGCCGCTTCGACCTGCCCGACCGCATTCCCCTGTTCCCGCTGCCGGGCGCGGTGCTGATGCCGCGCGCCCGCATCCCGCTGCACATCTTCGAGCCGCGCTACCTGCAGATGCTGGAGGATGCGCTGAAGACCGAGCATCGCCTGATCGGCATGATCCAGCCCGAGGGCGACGGGCTGTCGGCCATCGGCTGCGCGGGCCGCGTGGTGGCGTTTTCCGAAACCGATGACGGGCGGATGATGATCTCGCTTGGCGCCGTCTCGCGCTTCCGCCTGCTGGAGGTCGAGGAGGGCTTTGCCCCCTATCTGCGGGCGCAGATCGACTGGACCTCCTTCGTGCGGGATCTGGGCGGGACCGAGCAGGATCCGGGACTGGACCGCAAGGCGCTGTTCGCGCTGCTGGGCCGCTACATGGAGACGCAGGACCTGTCCACCGATTGGGACGCCGCCGCCGGGGCCGAGGACGAGCTACTGATCAACTCGCTGTCGATGATGCTGCCCTTCTCGACCGGCGACAAGCAGGCGCTGCTGGAATCCCCCACCCTGTCGGACCGGCGCGAGCTGCTGGTCGGGCTGGTCGAATTCGCCCTGCATGGCGGCGAGAACGAGGAACGACTGCAATGACCGACGCCCCCCTGCCGACCCCCGCCTTCGACCGCCACATGATCGAGGCGCTGGTCTGCCCCGTGACCCATACGACGCTGCATTACGACGCTGCCGCACAGGAGCTGGTGTCGCGCGCGGCGGGGCTGGCCTTTCCGATCCGCTCGGGCATCCCGATCATGCTGATCGACGAGGCCCGCCAGATCCGTGCCGATGACTGACCCCCGCGTAGGGCCCTCTGTCGCAGGCATCCGCCCCGCACCCCCCGGCCGGTCCGCGCATGACTGATCCCGACCGCCCGGTCGCCATCCCGGCCGTTCCGCGCCCCAAAGACCGCCCCGGCCGGGCGCCCGCGCCGGAAACCACCTCGACCTACCGTCTTGGCCAGGGCCCGCTGCGCCTGCCGCTCTGGCTGCGCGCCGTCATCCTGGCCTGCTGCCTGGTCGAGGGCCTGCTTCTGGCCGCCCCCCTTCTGGGCCTGGGCAGCGCCCGGGCCGTCAGCCTCATGCTGGGGGGCTTCTGGTCGCCCCTCCTCGGAGGCGGGACGGGCCTCTATCCCGGGCAGGGGGCGGTGATGTTCCTGACCTATGGGCTTTTGCACGCAGGCCTGCTCCATCTGGCGATGAACATGATCTCGCTGGCCGCCGTGGGACGGGAGCTGACGCGCATGATCGGCGCCGGGCGCATGGCGCTGATCTATCTGGCCAGCCAGATCGGCGCCGGCGCGGTCTTCGCGCTGATGCAGCCGCAGGCCGGGCCCATGGTCGGCGCCTCGGGCGCGGTCTTCGGACTGGCCGCCGCGCTGGTGGGCCATGCCGCGATCACCCTGCGCCGCCGCCGCCGCTCGATGGCGCCGCTGGTGCGGGCGGTGGCGCTGATCCTGGGCCTGAACGTCGCGCTGACGCTGCTGATGCCCTCCATCGCATGGGAGGCGCATCTGGGCGGCGCCCTGACCGGCCTCGCCCTCGGTCTGATCTTCGCCATCCTGCCCCGCCGCGCCTGACAGGACGGCACCGGGCAAAATTCCTCTCGATCGCAGCCTCCGAATCCTGTGCTTGGGTCAGCCGACCGGCCTGCCTTCCTTCGGTCGTCAAATATCCCGGGGGTCGCCGGCTGGTCCGCCACTGGTCCGAGGACCAGCCGGCGACGGGGCTGGCCCCCCGGTGTCGCGGGACGCAATCAGTTCCTTGGTTTCGTCACCGTCACCGACAGGAAGCTCGTCCCCGGACCCATCCTCGGACAGGGCGTCCTTCCCGGTGACATCCAACTCAGAAACCTCGGGTTCGCCACTGGCCTGTGTCTGCTCAGCCTCAGCCTCACTCACCTCAGCCTCCTCCTCCGGCGCCTCGATCCCCTCGGTCGCCAGCAACCGGCGCAGGGCGGGGCGGAAGCTGTCGGCAGAGGCCAGTAGCAGGGACATGACATCCTCGCCGGGCGCATGGGCCAGATGCTCGGCGATCAGGCGGTGGCCGATGCCCTGCCCCGTGCCCCTGCGCATCCGGCCACGCCCGGAAAACCACTCGTCGTGATCGTAATCCCGCCGCGCCCACAGGTTCGCCGCCTGCCGCAGCGAGCCCTGCGCAGGGCGCATCGCGTCGCGCGCATCGGCCTCGCCGCCCAGCACCGCTTGGGCGAACTGCCCCGCCAGCCCTTCGCTGACCACCGCCTCGCCCAAGGAGGGGATTCCCCCGGGCCGGTCGGTGCGCAGCAGATGCACCATCTCGCGCAGCAGCAGGCGCCGCAGGGCGTCGGGCTGGAACCGTCCGGGCGTCAGGGTGACCTCGATCACCCCCGGCCCGGTCACCCGACCGGCCATGCCGCTGTCGGGCAAAGGCTGCCCTGCCGCCCGCACGATCAGATCGAAGCGCGGCAGATCGACATGCCCCTCCGCCAGGGCCACGGCCGCGCGGGCGGTGGCGCGGATCTCGGGCATCACCCATGTCAGGGCGTTGCGCGCGTTCAGCAGATGCAGGTGCCAGATCGTCATCGTCGGAAAGATCCCCCGCCGCGTGCCCGAGGGTCAGACCTCGGGCACCAGCACCTCGCGCTTGCCCACATGGTTGGCGCTGGACACCACGCCCTGCTCCTCCATCTGCTCGACCAGGCGCGCGGCCTTGTTGTAGCCGATGGCCAGCTTGCGCTGGATGTAGCTGGTGGAACACTTGCGGTCCTTGGCCACGATCATCACCGCCTGATCGTACAGCGCATCGTCGCCGCCCTCGCCGCCCAGGCCCAGCACCGCGTCGATGTCGTCGGCCTTGTCATCCTCGACCCCCTCGACCACGCCCGACTTGTAGCTGGGCGGTCCGAAGGATTTCAGATGGGTCACGATCTCCTCGACCTCCTCGTCGCTGACGAAGGGGCCGTGGATGCGGGTGATGCGGGCGCCATTGCCCATGTACAGCATGTCGCCCTGGCCCAGCAGCTGCTCGGCCCCCTGCTCGCCCAGGATGGTGCGGCTGTCGATTTTCGAGGTCACCTGGAAGCTGACCCGGGTCGGGAAGTTCGCCTTGATCGTGCCGGTGATGACATCGACCGAGGGGCGCTGCGTGGCCATGATCAGGTGGATGCCCGAGGCGCGGGCCATCTGCGCCAGACGCTGGATGCAGGCCTCGATCTCTTTCCCCGCGACCATCATCAGGTCGGCCATCTCGTCCACGACGACGACGATATAGGGGAAGGTCTCGGGCTGGAATTCCTCGGTCTCCCAGATCGCGTCGCCGGTCTCCTCGTCGAAGCCGGTCTGCACGGTGCGCTTGAACATCTCGCCCTTGCGCAGGGCCTCGATGACGCGGCCGTTATAGCCCTCGATGTTGCGGACACCCATCTTGGACATCTTGCGATAGCGGTCCTCCATCTCTCCGACGACCCATTTCAGCGCCACGACGGCCTTCTTGGGGTCGGTGACGACCGGGGACAACAGATGCGGGATGCCGTCATAGACCGACAGTTCCAGCATCTTGGGGTCGATCATGATCAGCCGGCACTCGTCCGGCGTCAGTTTATACAGCAGCGACAGGATCATCGTGTTGATCGCCACCGACTTGCCCGACCCGGTGGTGCCCGCGATCAGCAGGTGGGGCATCTTGGCCAGGTTCGCCACGACCGGATCGCCGCCGATATCCTTGCCAAGCGCCAGAGGCAGCGGATGCGTGCCATCGCCAAAGGCACGGGAGGCGAAGATCTCGCGCAGCAGGACCTTCTCGCGCCGCGCATTGGGCAGCTCGATCCCGATCACGGTGCGGCCCGGCACGGTACTGACGCGCGCCGACAGGGCCGACATGGACCGCGCGATATCGTCGGCCAGACCGATCACCCGGCTGGCCTTCAGGCCCGGCGCGGGTTCCAGCTCGTAGAGCGTCACGACCGGGCCGGGGCGGACCTCGGTGATCTGGCCCTTGACGCCGTAATCGTCCAGCACCGCCTCCAGCATCCGGGCGTTCTCCATCAGCGCCTCGTGCGACACGGGCACCACGTCGGTCTCGGAGGGTGCCGACAGCAGCGACAGCGGCGGGCGTTCATAGCCCGAGGCGCCCTCCTCGAAGCGCAGCGTCGGCTCGGCCTCGGCGCGGGCCGTCTTCGAGGGCTCGGGCTTGCGGGCGGGGGCGATGATCTGGCGCGGCGTCTCGGCGCCGAAGGGGCGCGGATCGGCGATGTCGTCCTCGGGCTCGGGCTCTGGCATCAGTTCGGGCGGGGGCGGCGCGATGCTGCCCCCCTGCACCAGCCGCGAGGCGACGGTCTTGAGGACCGAGGATTTTGCCGTACTCGAGCGGATCGCGTCGCTGATGCGCCCGCGCACCTCGGCCTCGGAGGGGGCGTCGCCGTCATAGTCGGCATCGCGCTCGATCAGCTCGGGCTCGGGCATCTCCTCTTCCAGCCGGAACTCGGAGGCGGGCGCGGCGCGGCGGCGGGCGGGCGAGATGACGGTCGTCTCCTTCACCCGGGCGGGCCGGTCCTCGCGCGGCTGGCGCATCCGCTGGACGGCGCCGGCGGCCTGCGATCCGACCTGCATGGCGCCCCGGGCGGCCAGGGTCAGGCCGCTGCGGAAGCGGCGCCACAGCCCGGTCAGCTCCTCGCGGTCAAAGCCCAGCACGAAGGCCCCGGCAGCGACCACGGCCAGCGCGGCCAGCAGCGCGGCGAGGCGGATGCCCAGCTGCACCTTCATCGGCAGCAGGTTCAGCATCGCGCCCATCACCATGTCGCCGAAATGCCCGCCCAGACCATAGTTCTGCTGCCAGCCCGGCCCCGGCACCAGCGTGCTGGCATAGACCGACACCAGCACCACCGCCACGGGGGTGAAGATGCCGCGCATCAGCCGCTCCTCGCCCCTGTGCAGCATCAGCCGCAACCCCCAGACCCAGGCCGCCACGACCAGCACCCAGGCCCCATAGCCCGCGATCATGATCAGCGCCGAGGCGACGATGGCCCCGAACCCGCCCAGCATGTTCTGCGCGGGCGCGTCCGTGGCCGAGCCGAAGCTGGGATCGTCGGGCGTCCAGCTGCCCAGCATCATCGCGATGACGATGCCCAGCACGATCAGCGCCGCGCCAAGCGCCTCTTTCCCGCGCCGTTCCAGCGCCGCTTGGGTCGATTGGTCGAACAGCGGATCGCGATGTTTCGCCTGCCAGCTTGCCATGGTCTCAGCCCTCCGCCGTGTCGTCGTAAAGAACCGCGCGCAGGCGCGTTAGGGCGTCGCGGGTCTGCGCCGCATCGGCCACCAGCGCCACGCGGACGAAGCCCGCCCCCGGATTGGACCCGTCCACCTCGCGCGACAGATAGGCGCCGGGCAGCACTTGGATGCCCGCCTGCGCCCACAGCTTGCGCGCGGCGGCCTCGCCATCCGCGACCGGCAGCCACAGGAAGAACCCGCCCTGGGGGGACTGGTAGCCGGGGATGTCGCCCAGCACCTCGTCCGCGATGCGGTATTTCTGCTGGTACAGCGCCAGGCTGGCCGCGACGTGATTCTCGTCGGCCCAGGCTGCCTCGCTGACGTGCTGCACGGGCAGCGGCAGGGGCGCACCCGCATAGTTGCGCAGCTGGCGCATCCGGGCAATCTGGGCCGCGCCGCCGGCGGCAAAGCCGGACCGCAGCCCGGGCAGGTTCGACCGCTTGGACAGCGAGTTGAACATCACCACCCGGTCGGGCAGGCCCATGGCGGTCGCCACCTGCAGGGCACCGGGCGGCGGGGCGTCGCGCCAGATCTCGGAATAGCATTCGTCGGCCAGGATCAGGAAATCATGCCGCTCGGCCAGCGTGACCAGTGCCTCCAGATAGGCCGCATCCGCCACCGCGCCCTGCGGATTGGCCGGAGAGCACAGATAGGCCAGCCCCACCCGGTCCAGCAGCGCCGGATCCAGCGCGCCGTAGTCGGGCAGATTGCCGGTGACGGGCGTGGCCGCGACAAAGATCGGATCGGCCTGCACGGCGGCGGCGGCCACGGCATAGACCTGATAGAAGGGATTGGGGATCAGGATGGCAGGGCGCTGGCCGGTCTTCCGTTCGGGGCACAGCGCAAGCGCCGCGTTGAACAGCCCCTCGCGCGTGCCGTTCAGCACCATCAGCCGCCCCGGCGCCACGTCCAGACCATAGCGGCGATACAGCCAGCCGCCGATCGCGGCCAGCAGCTCGGGCGTGCCCTCGTTCGGAGGATACTTGGACAGCTGGCCGATGCTGGCGGCCATGACGTCGGCCACGAAGCCGGGCATCGGGTGGCGCGGCTCTCCGATCGTCAGAATCATCGGGGCCTCGCCGGGGGCCAGCCCGGGGGGGATATCCGCCAGCAGCGCCCGCAGGCGCGGGAACGCGTAGTCCGGCAGGTTCGTGAACCGCTCGGGGAATGCCATCTCTGCCTCGCTTTCCGGGGTCTGCGCCCCGTTCCTTGGCGGAAACTTTAGCGTGATCGCACCCTTGCGTCCAGCAAAGACCCCGTCACGCCGTCCCGACATCCAACGCGGCCTCGGCCCCTGCCGCCACGCGCAGCAGATGGCGGTCCTGGCCCGCATGGCCCATCAGCGAGATCCCGCAGGCCGGGTGCCCGGTCGGCAGCGTGACCGCCGGCAGGCCCAGCAGGTTGGCGATGCGGGTATTGCGCAGCGTCAGCAGGTTGGCGCGGACGAACTCGGCCTCGTCCTCCATCAGGCGCTGCGCGTTGGGGGGCATGATTGGCACGGTGGGGACCAGAACGGCATCATAGCCGCCCACGACCTCCTTGATCCACTTGCGCCGCACCCGCATCAGGGTTTCCCAAGCGGCCACGTAATCCGGCCCGCTGACCTCGGCCCCGCCCCGGAACCGGTCCAGGATGGGCTTCCACATCAGTTCGGGCGCATCCTCGATCTGCGCGCGCCAGATGCCATAGGCCTCGGGTGCGAACAGCTGCGGCGACAGGGCCATGGCGCGGTCCAGCCAGTCGGTCGTGACATGGGTGATGGTGGCACCGGCCTTGGCCAGCCGGTCCACCGCATCCTGGAAGGCCGCGACGGGCCCGGCCTCGGCGCCGTCATAAGGCAGCCCGTCCAGCACCATCAGGCGCAGCCCGTCCACGGTCGCCCCGTCCAGATCCGGGGCGCGCTGATCGGCCATGATCGCGAACAGCTGGGCGCAATCCTCGACGCTGCGGGCCAGGGGGCCGGCGATGTCGAACTTGCGCGCCAAGGGCACCACCCCCTTTTCGGGCAGCGCGCCGTGGCTGGGCTTGAAGCCCACCAGCCCGTTCCAGGCGGCGGGCACCCGCACCGATCCGCCCGTATCCGATCCGATCGCCGCCGCCGCCAGCCCCAGGGCCACCGAGACCGCCGCCCCCGAGGACGAGCCCCCCGGCGCCAGATCGGGGTCCAGCGCATTGGGCGGCGTGGCCGTCACCGGGTTCAGCCCCAGCCCGGAAAAGGCCAGCTCCGTCAGATGCGTCTTGCCCAGGCAGACCATGCCGCGCCGGGCCGCGCGGGCCAGGATGTTGGCATCCTTGCGGGGCACCCGCCCCTCCAGCAGCCTGGAGCCCGCCTCGGTCACCGTGCCGCCGCTGTCGATATTGTCCTTCCAGCTGATCGCCACGCCGTCCAGCAGGCTGTGGCGACGTTCCTGCTTGGCGCGGTCATGGGCGGCGACGGCCTCGGACCGCGCGCGCTCGGGCGTCAGGCGGGCGAAGATGCGGGCGCTGTCGGGATGGGCCTTGGCGGCGGCCAGATAGGCCTCGGTCTGGTCGATCGGGTCCAGCACGCCCGCCAGGATCGCGCGGCCCTGCTGGGTGGCCGAGGCCTTCAGCCAGTCCATGGCCATTCAGAAATCCACCGCGATGCCGTTCTTTTCCCAATCGCCATAGCGCACGGCCTCGGGGCCGTCGCGCCCGCCATATTCGACGGGCAGGATCTGCCCCGCCTGCTGCTTGCGGCGTTCCTCGGCCTCGGCCAGGGCGCGCTGCGCGGCGGGGGGAAGCGTGGTGTCATCACTCATGGAAACATCTCCCGAATGGGGGTATGGGTCGCGGCCAGTCTTGAACAACATGTAGGCAAAGGAAAGCGTTTTGGCAAAGCCGGGCGGCGATATGGCGCGAAAGGGCGCATTGCGATTGATCCAGGGCGTGCGCGAGGGGCGGTCGCTTGGCGACCAGACCGGCGCGCTGCGCAGCCTGCCCGTGGCCGATCAGGCCCGCGCGGCCCGGCTGGCGGCCGAGACGCTGCGCCATCAGGGCCGGGCCGACCGGGTGATCGAGGGGCTGGTCAATCGCAAGCCCGCCCCCCAGATCGCCGATGTGCTGCGTCTGGCCGTGGTCGAGATGCTGGAGCTGGGCGCCCCCGGCCATGGCGTCGTCGGTGCCGCCGTCGATCTGACCCGCACGCTTGGCGCGCGCGGACAGGCGGCGGCGGGCATGGTGAACGCGGTGCTGCGCAAGGCCGCCGCGTTTGAGGGCTGGGCGGACCTGCCGCCGCAACCCTTGCCCGACTGGCTGCGCAGCCCGCTGGTCGAGGCCTATGGCGATACGGTGATGCGGGCGATCGAGGCCGCCCATCAGCAGGGCGCCCCCCTGGACCTGACCCTGAAGCCCGGCGCCACGCCGGTGCCGGGGGCCGAGGCGCTGCCGACCGGATCCTGGCGGATGACCGGACCGGCGCAGGTCTCGACCCTGCCGGGCTTCGAGGCGGGCGACTGGTGGGTGCAGGATGCCGCCGCCGCCCTGCCCGTGCGCCTGCTGGACCCGCGCCCCGGCGAACGGATCGCGGATCTCTGCGCCGCGCCGGGCGGCAAGACGCTGCAACTGGCCGCCGCCGGGGCCTGGGTCACCGCCGTCGACATCAGCGAGGGGCGCCTGCGCCGGGTGACTGAGAACCTGACCCGCTGCGGCCTGACCGCCGATCTGGTCGCGGCCGACGTTCTGGACTGGCGCCCCGACACGGCCTTCGACGCGATCCTGCTGGATGCGCCCTGCTCGGCCACCGGCACCATCCGGCGCCACCCCGACCTGCCCTTCATCCGCGACGGCCACGGCATCGCCGAGCTGATCGAGCTGCAGGCGGCCCTGCTGGACCACGCCCTGACCCTGCTGCGCCCCGGCGGGCGGCTGGTCTTCGCCACCTGCTCGCTGATCCCCGACGAGGGCGAGGTGCAGGTGGCCGAGGCGCTGGAGCGCCATCCCGGCGTGAGCGTCGAGCGCCCCGACCTGCCCGGCCTCGACCCGGCCTGGATCACCGAGGAGGGCGGGCTGCGCCTGCGCCCGGATTACTGGTCCGATCGGGGCGGCATGGACGGGTTCTACATGGCCCGGCTGCGAACGCCTTCGTGAGGGAACCGGCGCCGCCCGTTGCGGCTTTTGCCGGCACCCGTGACCCCGAAAGGATGACAGCATGAAACTGAGATATATCGCCTTGGGACTGAAGGTCGCGCAGGCCGTCCTGCGGACCCGCAGCGGCACCACCGTGTCGCGCGGGGCCGGCGGGCTGGCCTCGGGGATCGGGACGGCGGTGATGATCGTCGCCGCAGCCGGTCTGGCGCGCAGGCTGTTCGGCGGGCGCTGAGGTCCTTCGGGGGCTTCCGTGCTGGACCTTCGGCCCGGGCTTCGGTAACCGGGGGCAAACCAGACACGAGGCCCCCATGACCGCTTCCGTTGCCCTCCGGCGTGCGCTGATCTCCGTTTCCGACAAGACCGGCCTGACCGAATTCGCCACCGCCCTGGCGGCGCGCGGGGTGCAGATCCTGTCCACCGGCGGCAGCGCCAAGGTCCTGCGCGAGGCCGGGCTGGAGGTCACCGACGTGGCCGAGATCACCGGCTTCCCCGAGATGATGGACGGTCGCGTCAAGACGCTGCACCCGGCGGTGCATGGTGGGCTCTTGGCGCTGCGCGACAATCCTGACCATGTCGCGGCGATGGAGCAGCATGGCATCGGCGGCATCGACCTGCTGGTGGTGAACCTCTATCCGTTCGAGGAGACCGTCGCCAAGGGCGCCGATTACGAGACCTGCATCGAGAACATCGACATCGGCGGCCCGGCGATGATCCGGGCGGCGGCCAAGAACCACGGCTTCGTCACCGTGGTCGTGGATGTGCAGGATTACGATGCCGTCCTGGCCGAACTGGATGCGAACGACGGCGGCACCACCCTGCCCTTCCGCCAGCGTCAGGCCCAGATCGCCTACGCCCGCACCGCCGCCTATGACACAGCCGTCAGCACCTGGATGGCCGGGGCGATCGGCGAGGCCACGCCCCGCCGCCGCGCCTTTGCCGGCACGCTGGCGCAGGGGCTGCGCTATGGCGAGAACCCGCACCAGCAGGCGGCCTTCTATGTCTCCGGCGAGACCCGGCCCGGCGTGGCCTCGGCCCGCCAGTGGCAGGGGAAGGAGCTGTCCTACAACAACATCAACGACACCGACGCCGCCTTCGAACTGGTGGCCGAATTCGACGCGGCCCAAGGCCCGGCCTGCGCGATCATCAAGCATGCCAACCCCTGCGGCGTGGCGCAGGGCGCGTCCGCGCTGGAGGCCTACAGGCGGGCCTTCGACTGCGACCGCACCTCGGCCTTCGGCGGGATCATCGCGCTGAACCGGCCTCTGGACGGCGCCACGGCGGAGGAGATCGTGAAGATCTTCACCGAGGTCGTGATCGCGCCCGATGCCGACGAGGATGCCAAGCGCATCTTCGCCGCCAAGAAGAACCTGCGCCTGCTGACCACGGGCGGGCTGCCCGATCCCCGTGCGGGCGGCCTGACCTTCCGCCAGGTCGCGGGCGGGTTTCTGGCGCAGGGCCGCGACAACGGCCATGTCGCGCGCGCCGACCTGCGCATCGTGACCGAGCGCCAGCCATCCGAGGACGAGCTGGCCGATCTGATGTTCGCCTGGACCGTCGCCAAGCATGTGAAATCGAACGCCATCGTCTATGCGAAGGATCTGGCCACCGTCGGCATCGGCGCGGGCCAGATGAGCCGCGTGGACAGCACCCGCATCGGGCGCCGCAAGTCCGAGGACATGGCACAGGCCATGGGGCTGGACCAGCCGCTGACGGTGGGGTCCGCCGTGGCCTCGGACGCGTTCTTCCCCTTTGCCGATGGCATCGAGGCGCTGGCCGAGGCGGGCGCCCGCGCGGTGATCCAGCCCGGCGGCTCGATGCGCGATGACGAGGTGATCGCTGCGGCGAACCGGCTTGGGCTGGCGATGGTCCTGACGGGCCAGCGCCATTTCCGCCACTGATGGCCGCGCCGGTCACCCCGGGGGCGGCGAAGGCCCCTCGCCCGCGCAAGCCGCGCCCGGCGGCCCCCAAGACCCCCGCCGGCCCGCCGCGCAGCGACATGCGGCTGGTCGCGTGGGTCGCGGCGGCGATCTTCGTGGTGGATCAGGCGCTGAAATACCTGGTCGTGCATGTGCTGAACCTGGATGTCGTGCGCAACATCGACGTGCTGCCGCCCTGGCTGAACCTGCGCATGGCGTGGAATCAGGGGGTGAATTTCGGGCTGATGTCCTCGGGGCAGGACTTCATGCGGTGGGTGCTGATCGGCATCGCGCTGGCGATCTGTGCCTGGGTCTGGATCTGGATCTGGCGCGCCGCCCTAGGGCGGTTCGCCCGCGTCTCGGCGGGGCTGCTGATCGGCGGCGCGCTCGGGAATGTCGTGGACCGGTTCCTCTATGGCGCGGTGGCGGATTTCCTGAACATGTCGCTGCCGAACTGGCAGAACCCCTACAGCTTCAACGTGGCCGATATCTCGATCTTCGCGGGTGCGATCGGACTGGTGCTGATGCCCCAGGGCAAGGCCGAGGCCCCTGCCGCCCCCACGCGCACGCCCCCCAAGACCAAGCGCCCCCCGGTCACCGCCCCGGAGTCGTCGAAAGGGCCGCGCCCGGCGCCGCATCAGCCCGACCTCTTTGCGCCGACCGAGCGAGAGGGTCGTGACGGCGACGGAAAATCCGGCTAGACCGGGGGTAAGGAACAAGGGGACCAAGACATGCGGACACGCGCGCTGGTGATCGGATTTGCGGCTGTACTGGGCCTTGCGGGCTGTTCGGGCGGCGGGACCCTGAACAATTTCAGGTCCGGGCAGACCGGTCCCGACGAATTCGCGATCCTGCCCACGCGGTCCCTTGCGATGCCGGCCGATCTGGCCGTGCTGCCTGCGCCCACGCCGGGTGGCGCCAACATCACCGACCCCACCCCCCTGGGCGATGCGGTCGCGGCCCTGGGCGGCAGCCCTGACCGATTGGCCGATCGCGGCGTCGGCGCCTCGGACCAGGCGCTGGTGGCCCATGCCGGGCGCGGCGGCAGCGATCCGCAGATCCGCGCGCGGCTGGCCCAGGCCGATGCCGACTGGCGCGCCCGCAACGGCCGCCGCCCGCTGGAGCGGATCGCCGGCACCCCCGTCTATCAGCGCGCCTATGCCCCCATGGCGCTGGATGCCGCGACCGAGCAGCTGCGCTGGCAGCGCGCCGGGGCCATCACCTCGACCGCGCCCGCGCCCGTCGCGGACTGACGCAGGCCCCCATGACACAGGCCGATTTCGACCCCTCGGCCCCCGGCTTCGGGGCCGATCCCTGGCCCGCCTATGCGCGGCTCCGGGCACAGCCGGGCCTGCCCTTCTGGCCGGGCTTCGACGGGCATCTGGCCGTGCGGATAACCGATGTGCGCGCCCTCGCGCTGGACCGCCGCATAGTGCGCGACCCCGCCGCCTTCGCCCCGCCCGCCGAGGTGCGGCGCCTGCAGGTCGCGGGCAACTTCCACGACATGCCGTTCCACGAACGCTTCGTGCAGACCTCGATGCTGGACACGGACGGCCCCGATCACGACCGGCTGCGCCGCGCGGTGTTCCCGTTCTTCACCAAGACCCGGCTGGAGGCCTTGCGCGGCTTCGTCACGGCTTGGGTCGAAGGCGCGCTGGACCGGCTGATCCCGCGCGGGCGGATCGACTTCGTGGCCGATCTGGCGGCGCTGCTGCCGGGGCAGGTGATCGGCCATCTGATCGGCACCGACCCGGCATTGGCCGCGCAGATGACCGAATGGTCCGACCAGGTGGTCAGCTATTTCGACATCGACCGCACCGCCGCGAAGAAGGCCCGCGCCGAGGAGGCGACACGCCTCTTTGCCGTCCTGCTGGAGGATCTGCACGCAGAACGCTCCGCCCGGCCCCGCGACGACCTGATGTCGGCGATGATCGGGGCGGAACGCGCGGGCCTTCTGACCCATGACGAGCTGATCGCCACGATCATGCAGATCCTGCATGCAGGGCACGGCTCGACCATCGACGTGATGGGATCGGGGCTGCATGCGCTGCTGACCCATCCCGACCAGTTGGCCCTGCTGCGCGCGGATCCCGGCCTGATGCCCCGCGCCGTGCAGGAGATGTTCCGCTTTGCCGCGCCGCTGCCCTTCTTTCACCGCTATGCCGCGCAGGACCTGACGATCTGCGGGCAGGACTGGGCGCGGGGGACGAAGTTCGGGCTGCTCTATGCCGGGGCCAACCGCGATCCGGACGCCTTCGCGCGCGCCGATGCCTTCGACATCACCCGCCATCCGAACCTGCATCTGGCCTTCGGCGCGGGGCCCCATGTCTGCCTGGGCAACAACCTGGCGCGGCTGAACATGGAGGTGCTGTTCACCGCCCTACTGGCCCGCGCGCCGGATCTGGCGCTGGCGGGGACGGCCGCTTGGAAACCGGGCCTTCAGGCGCATGGCCCCCTGCACCTGCCGCTGCGGCTGGCGGCCTGACCGCACGGGGCGACCGGCAGCCGCGACCGATGGCCCCGCCCGCCGCACAATCCCGCGAGGGCGCTTGCGCCGCCCCGGCCCGAGGTCCAAGTTTCGGCGCAGCAAGAGGAGGTTGCCCCACCCATGCGTCGCCCCGCATTCCGTTCCGCCCTGATCACGGCCCTGGCCCTGAGCACGTCCCTGCCCGCGCTGGCCCAGCCCGCACCGGCCCCGTCCCCCGACATCCAGGCCCCCGAGGCCCAGACCGACGCGGCCCAGCCCGCCGAGACCTCCGCGCCCCCCGCCTCGGGCACCATGCCCGAGGACATCACCCATTTCACCCTGCCCAACGGGATGGAGGCCGTGGTCATCCAAGACGAGCGCGCCCCGGTCGTGGTGCAGATGGTCTGGTACCGGATCGGCGCTGCCGACGAGGTTCCGGGCAAGTCCGGCATCGCCCATTACCTGGAACACCTGATGTTCAAGGGCACCGACACGCTGGAGCCCGGAGAGTTCTCGCAGACCGTCACCGCCAATGGCGGCAGCGACAACGCCTTCACCTCGTGGGATTTCACGGCCTATTTCCAGCGCATCGCCAGCGACCGCCTGCCCCTGATCATGGAGATGGAGGCCGACCGGATGGCCAATCTGCAGATCTCGGACGACGACTGGCGGGCCGAACGCCAGGTCGTTCTGGAGGAGCGCGCGCAGCGCGTGGACAGCAGCCCCCAGGCTCTGTTCGCCGAGGAAATGAACGCGATCCTCTATGACAACCACCCTTACGGCCGCCCGATCATCGGCTGGCGGGACGAGATCGAGGCGCTGACCCGAGACGATGCGATCGCCTGGTACGACACGCATTATTCCCCGCACGAGGCGATCTTGGTCATCGCGGGCGACGTGACCCCCGACGAGGCCCGCGCCTTGGCCGAGGAGCATTACGGCCCCATCCCCGCCAAGGGCGAGGCCGAACCCCGCCTGCGCCCGCAGGAGCCCCCCAAGCGGACCGAGCGGCGGATCGAGATGTCGGACCCCCGCGTGGCCCAGCCCACGATGATCCGCGCCGTGCTGGCGCCCGAACGCAACGCGGGCGATCAGGACAAGGCGGCGGCGCTGACCGTGCTGGCCGATCTGCTGGGCGGCTCGACGCAGACCTCGGTGCTGGCGCAGCGGCTGATGCTGCCGGGCCGGGCGCTGTGGGTGGGGGCCAGCTATGACGGCCTGTCGCTGGACCCGACCGAATTCCGCCTGTCGCTGATCCCCGCCCAGGACATGGACCCCGCCGAGGCCGAGGCCGCACTGGACGACGCCTTGGCGCAGTTCCTGACGGACGGGGTCGACGAGGCCGATCTGGACCGGGTGCGCACCCGCCTGCGCGCCGCCCAGATCTATGCCCGCGATTCGGCGCATGGCCGGGCCTATGACTATGGCCAGGGCCTGTCGACCAGCCTGACGGTCCAGGACGTGACCGACTGGCCCGACATCCTGGGCGCCGTCACCGCCGATCAGGTGATGGCCGCCGCGCGCGAGGTCCTGTCGGATCAGGGCACCGTCACCGGCTGGCTGCTGCCCGCCGAGGCTGTCGCCGCCGCCGACGCCCCGGCCCCTGAGACGCCGACCGAGATGCCCGCCGAGATGCCGACCGACGCGCCCGCGCCGATGCCCGGCGACGCACCCGTGCCCGAAACCCAGACCAGCCCCGAGGTGCAAGGATGATCCGTGCCGCCATCGCCACCGTCCTTGCCCTGCTGGCCGTCCCGGCTCAGGCGATCGAGATCCAGGACGTCACCTCTCCGGGCGGCATCAAGGCCTGGCTGGTGGAGGATGACAGCATCCCCTTCGTCGCCCTGGACATCCAGTTCCGCGGCGGCGCCAGCATGGACGCCCCCGACAAGCGCGGCGCGGTCAACCTGATGACCTCGCTGCTGGAAGAGGGGGCGGGCCGCCGCGACACCACGCAATTCGCCCAGGCCGTCGAGGATCTGGGTGCGCAACTGTCCTTCCGCGCCGGCGACGACACCGTCTCGGTGGGCTTCCGCGCGCTGACCGAAACGCGCGACGAGGCCGGTGACCTTCTGGCGCAGGCCCTCACGCAGCCCCGCTTCGACGAGGATGCCGTCGACCGCGTCCGCGCCCAGGTCCAGGCGGTGATCCGGTCCGAGGCGACCGATCCCGGCAGCATCGCCGCCATCGAGATGGCCCGCCAGGCCTGGGGCGATCACCCCTATGCCACCTCGATCAACGGCACCGCCGACAGCGTGGCCGGGCTGAACCGCCAGGATCTGGTCGCCGCCAAGAACCGCGTGCTGGCCCGCGACCGGGTGGTCGTGGGGGCGGCGGGCGACATCTCGGCCGAGGATCTGGGCCTGCTTCTGGACCGCATCCTGGGCGGTCTGCCCCAGGACGCCACCGCGCCCCTGCCCGACCGGGCCGACCTGCAGCTGACCGGCGGGACGACCGTCATCGATTGGGACAGCCCGCAGACCGTGGTGTCCTTCGCGGGGCCCGGCATCGCCATCGACGATCCGGACTATTTCGCGGCCTTCGTGGCCAACCACATCTTGGGCGGCGGCGGCTTCAGCTCGCGCCTCATGGCCGAGATCCGCGAAAAACGCGGACTGACCTATGGCGTGGGCACCGCCCTGGCCACCGGCCTCTACGGCCAGACTTGGCAGGGCGGCATGTCGGGATCGAACGCCACCACCGCCGAGGCGGTCGACCTGATCCGCGCGGAATGGGCCCGCATGGCCGAGGGCGTGACCGAGCGTGAGCTGACCGATGCCAAGACCTACCTGACCGGCGAATACCCGCTGCGCTTCGACGGCAACGGGCGCATCGCCTCGATCCTGGCGGGGATGCAGCTGATCGGCTTTCCCATCGACTACATCGACACCCGGAACGACAAGGTCGAGGCGGTCACCGCCGAGGATGTGGCCCGCGTCGCCGGGCGCCTTCTGGACCCCGAAAGCCTGCGTTTCGTGCTGGTGGGCCGCCCCGAGGGCATCGCGGACGACACGGCCACGAACTGAACCGGCCTCCTGCCGCGTTCATCTTGGCCGTAAATATCCCGGGGGGAGTCCGAAGGACGGGGGGCAGCGCCCCCCGACCACCCCTCCACTGAACGGGCGTCTGGACCGCATCCTGACAGCGAATCTCTGGCCCCTCGATTGAACTGATGCTAGATCTGGGGCCATGGACACTCCCCCCCCCCAGATGCGCCCCGTGATCCGTCAGCTGGACGAGGCCACCGCCAACCGCATCGCGGCGGGCGAGGTGGTCGAGCGTCCGGCCTCGGCGGTCAAGGAGCTGGTGGAAAACGCGCTGGATGCCGGCGCCACCCGCATCCAGATCGCCATCGAAGAGGGCGGCAAGCGGCTGATCCGGGTCACCGACGACGGCTGCGGCATGACGCCCGAAGACCTGCCCCAGGCCCTGTCGCGCCATGCGACCAGCAAGATCGACGGGACCGACCTTCTGGCCATCACCAGCTTCGGCTTTAGGGGCGAGGCGCTGCCCTCGCTCGGCGCGGTGGGGCGGCTGACCATCACCTCGCGCGCGGCAGGGGCCGAGGGCGCGGTCGTCGCCGTCACCGGGGGCCGCCTGACGCCGCCCCGCCCGGCGGCGGCCAATCCCGGCACCGTGGTCGAGCTGCGCGACCTGTTCTTCGCCACCCCCGCACGGCTGAAATTCCTGCGCACCGAGCGGGCCGAGACGCAGGCCGTGGCCGAGGTCGTCCGCCGCCTGGCCATGGTCGAGCCCTATGTCGGCTTCTCGCTGAGTGCCGACGGGCGCGAGATCTTCCGCGCCGATGCCGAGCAGGGAGAGCTGTTCGGCGCCCTCACCACCCGCGTGACCCGGCTGATGGGCGTCGAGTTCATCGACAACGCCCTGCCGATGGACGCCGAACGCGACGGGATCGCGCTGAGCGGCTTTGCGGCGCTGCCCACCTATTCGCGCGGTGCCGCGGTGGCGCAGCACCTCTACGTCAACGGCCGCCCGGTCCGCGACAAGATGCTGACCGGGGCGCTGCGGGCGGGCTATATGGACGTGCTGGCGCCGGGGCGGCATCCGGCGGCGGTGCTGTATCTGGACTGCGATCCGCAGCTGGTCGACGTCAATGTCCACCCCGCCAAGGCCGAGGTGCGGTTCCGCGACCCGCAGACGGCGCGCGGGCTGCTGGTCGGTGCGCTGCGCCATGCGATGGCCGGGGCGGGGCACCGCGCCGCATCCACCGGCGGCACCGCGACGCTGGCGGCGCTGCAGGTCGAACCCCAGCCTGCGGCCGGCGCGGCTCCGCAAAGGCACCCGCCCGCCTGGCAGTCCGACCGCCCCTCGGGCGCGGCCATCCGCGCAGGGCTGGACATGCAGATGCCCGCTCCAAACTTTTCCGGGCCGAGCCTTGCCGCGCCGGGCTTTGCCGAGACGCCCTCGGCCCGGTTCGAGCCGGTCCTCGACGACGCCCCCGCCAGCCCGGATGCCCCCCTGGGCGCCGCCCGCGCGCAGATCCACGAGAATTACATCATCGCCCAGACCGCCGACGGGCTGGTGATCGTCGACCAGCACGCCGCGCATGAACGTCTGGTCTATGAGCGGCTGAAGGCGCAGGCGCAGGACAGCGGCATCCCCGCCCAGGCCCTGCTGATCCCCGAGATCGTCGAGCTGTCCCCGGCCGAGGCCGACCGCCTGCTGGCCATTGCCGGTGATCTGGCCGCCCTCGGGCTGGTGATCGAGCCCTTCGGCCCCGGCGCCATCGCCCTGCGGGAAGTGCCCGCGATGCTGGCGCGGCTGGATGGCCGGGCATTGATCCGCGACATCCTGGACGATCTGGCCGATCAGGGCACCTCGGACCGGCTGCAGGCGCGCATCGACGCGGTGCTGTCCTCGATGGCCTGCCACGGCTCGGTCCGCTCGGGCCGCCGCATGAGCGCCGAGGAGATGAACGCGCTCTTGCGCGAGATGGAGCGGACGCCGCGCTCGGGTCAGTGCAACCACGGCCGCCCGACCTGGGTCAAGCTGCCCCTGTCCGATATCGAGCGGCTGTTCGGGCGCTAGCTGTGCCGTCCCGGCCTCTGGTGGCTCGGATTTGGGGTGGGTCTGTCCAGCCCGGATGTCCGGTCTTCAAGGGCTGCGCGGCGCATGGCCTGAAGACCCCGAACCTGACGGTCGTCCCTGCTTCGGATGCTGCCCGCGCAGCGGGCCGGTTCCAGTCCTTCCTGGCCGGGCATCGGAAGGCCTGACGAATCGCGGGCCGACCGGCGCCACAGCGGCCTGCCGTCACGCCTCCCCTGTGCTCGAACCCGCCGGATCGGTCGGCGATCTCGCGATGATCGGCGTTGTGGCGCGCGACGCCGGCAATTGGCCAAGGAGAGTAGACGGCGCATACTTGGGCATGTCGGGAGAGGAACTTGCATGGACCTGATGGCGCTCGTCCGTTCGATCGAGGAATTGCTCTACGAGATCGCCTCGTGGGTCCTGTTCTTTCCTCTGACGCTTTGGAAATGCGTTCGGCATCCCATCCGGATGATGCGGTATGGCGCCTCCGAACTCACCGACAAGTCCGAGCACCGCTTTGCCGAGGCGCTCAGCCCCCCAATCCTTCTCATTCTGACATTGGCCCTTCTGCACCTCATCGAAATCCCTCCGTCGGAGGAACTCGCGAGAGCCATGTCCTGGCTGTTCGAGGACGATCGCGACCTGCTGATCTTCCGGGCTGGCGTCTTCGGCCTGCTTCCCCTCTTCTGTGCGGTGCTGGACCTGCGCAGGAAGGGCGCGGCGGTGACGCGCGAGACGCTGCGGCCACCCTTCTACAGCCATTGCTATCTCGCCACACCCTTCATCCTTGTCGTCGACCTCGCCCTGATCGCGGCGCAACGGCCGATGTCCGGCGTCGCCGCCCTCACCCTGACCTTGGGGGCCATCGGGTGGTATGTCGGTGCATTGGCGGTCTGGGTGAAGCGTGAGGCCCGCATCGGTATCGTCCAAGCGGTGGGACGGGCCGCGGCCACCCTGACCGCCTTCGTCGTCATCGTGTTCCTCGGACTGTCCGCGCTGGTCGAGGCCTCCCTGAACTAACCCGCAGCCACGGGCCCCGACCTGCCCCGCGTGACGATGCCGGCAAGGCGCCGGCGCAAGACGGTCGTGCCATCGTGCCGCGTGGGGGGCGCGGACCGAGACGGTGGCCCCCTCTGCCGCTGCCACGGGGACGGCCGTCAAGGGCGAGCCTCGCGAGGATGACAGCATCGACGACCTCATTGCCGCAGATGCCGGGCAGACACTGTCCGTCGATCTTGCGACACCACATCGTGTACCGGTTCAGCCTGCCAGTTCCGCCAGAGCCTGCCCTATCGCCGATGCCCCGCCGTAAAGCGCGGCACTTGGGATGAGATGCCGCGTGTCACCTTGCGTCGCCACCATCTGGGGCACGCCGCTGATCCCAAGCGCGGCCATTTCGCACTCCGACGCGGCCACGCGGTCCTCCGCCCGCCGGTGCAGTTCGGCATCGCCTTGGTGTAACGGGTCAATTCCGGTGGAGGATCGGCCAAGCGCGGTCAGGGCGTCGCGCGTGATGGCCAAGACCTCGGACAGGGTGCTGGTGTCACGCCCCTCGACATAGCGGGCGATCTGCAGACGGTGAAGCAGCGCCGCCTCGACACGGGCGTCGCCATTTCCGGCAAGAACGATGGCGCGGGTGGCGTGCCCCGAATCGAAACGGCCGTCCGGCTTCCTCAACACCCGGTCGCGATAGACGGTCGTGAACTCTTGGCCCGTCATCTGCGCGATGCGCATGTCGTTCGTCCAGGCGTGCTGCGCCATGGAGGCGACGGGGCGCGCATTGGCGTCCGCAAAGAGGCCCGAGGGCATCATGCGCAGATCGACGTCGTCCCTCTGGGCCACCTCGGCCAGCGCCGGGGCGCTGGCATAGCACCAGCCGCAAAGCGGGTCGTAGAAATAGGTGAGTGTCAGGGCGGTCATGGCGGGACTTTCATGGAGTGTATGGTCCGGTGGATATAGCCGTTCCCGAACGGGGCGGGTATTGCCTGCAATTATGCCCAATCGTTGCATTCCGGTGGACAATCCCATGACCGACAGGCTGAACCTGAACCCGTTGCGCTTCTTCGTCGAAGTGGTGGAGCAGGGCGGCTTCACATCCGCCGCTGCCTCGCTGAAGGTCGCCAAGACGCTGGTCAGCCGACAGGTCGCGCGACTGGAGGCGACGATCGGCACGACCCTTTTGATCCGCACGACCCGGCGCGTGGAGCCGACCGAGGCGGGACGGCGTCTCTATGCGCGCGCCAAGTCCCTGCTGGGCGAGTTGGACGAGGTTTACGAGGCTGCGGCAGAGACGAGCGCCGAACCGAGGGGAACCCTGACGCTGACGGCCCCGCACGACTATGGCACGGCGGTGGTGGTGCCTGCCCTGTCGGCCTTTCTGAAACGCTACCCAGACTGTGCCGCAAGGCTGCGATCCGACGATCAGGTCTTCGATCTGTCGCGGGGTGAGTTGGACCTTTCCATCCGTCTCGGTTGGCTGGAGGACAGCCCCAACACCGCGCAGCGGATCGGCCGCTTCCAGCAGATCGCCGTGTGTCATCCGTCCGTTGGCAAGGGACTGGGCGAGGTGGGGCAGCCAGACGACCTTGCCCGACTGCCCTTTATCGCGAACATGGCGCTGCCCCAGCCATCGCGATGGACCTTCACGCAGGGCGGGCAGGAAACGACTGTCACCCTGACGCCGGTGCTGAGCGTGGATACGACACAGGCCGCATTGCGCGCGGCCTTGTCAGGAGCCGGGGTCTGCGTGCTTCCCGACTTCGTGGTGGCCGGGCATGTCGCGGCGAAGCGGCTGATCCACCTTGCCCCATCATGGGTGTTGCCGGAAGGCGGCGTCTATCTGGTCTATCCGCCGGGGCGATACCGCCCCTCCCGCGTCCCGGCCTTCGTGACCTTGCTGCTCGAGCAGCACCGGGCGATCATGGGGCGGTGACGGGACTGCGCTGCTGCGGCCCGTCGCGCCGGGCGTGTTTCACGCGCCCTCGGCCATGCAGAGCGCATCGCGCACGCCAATCCGGATGCTGGGCAACCGATTCCTCGAAGAGGGTCTGACGCGGCACCCGCCGGACAGCAGAAAGGGCGACCGCTGAGGGCCGCCCCTGTCCTTTGCCGGTGGACCTGAGGTCAGCCCTCGGGGGTGATGCGGATCAGCTGGCCGTCTTCCTCGTCGATGATGACCATCAGCGCACCGTCGCTGGCCACCTCGACCTCGCGGACGCGGCCGATGCCGGTGGCGTGGCGGGCCTCGCCGGTCACCATGCCATCCTCGATGTCCAGGCGGATGATGTCGCCCGAGCGCAGCCCGCCGATCAGGGCGTCGCCCTGCCAGTCGGCGAACATGTCGCCCTCGTAGAAGGCCATGCCGCTGATCGCGGGCGAGGGATCCCAGTAATAGACGGGCTGCTCGGTCCCTTCCATCTCGGTCACGCCCATCTCGGCACCGCTGTAATCGACGCCGTAGGTCACTTCGGGCCAGCCGTAGTTCACGCCCGCCTCGATCGCGTTCAGCTCGTCACCGCCTTGGGGGCCGTGCTCGTTCATCCACAGCTGGCCGTCCGGGCCCATGGCCGCGCCCTGGATGTTGCGATGGCCCATCGACCAGATCTCGGGCAGGGCGCCCTCGATGTCGGCGCCGGCGGGGCTGCCATCCTCGGCATCGATGCGGATGATCTTGCCGAGCGTCGCCTGCGGATCCTGGGCATAGACGCGGGGCTCGGGGTCTGACCGCTCGCCCAGACCGACGAAGATGTTGCCCTCGCCGTCATGCACGATGCGCGCACCGAAATGCTTGGTCGAGGCCCAGGCCGGCTGCTGCTGCCAGATGCGCTCGACCTCCTCCAGCGCGGTGCCGTCCTCGGACAGGATGCCGGTCGCGACGGCGGTCGCGTTCTCGCCGTCGCCGCGCGGCTCGGCATAGGTCCACCAGACCCGGCGGGTGTCGGCGAAATCCTCGGCGATCGAGACATCGTGCAACCCGCCCTGATCGCGGGCATCGACCTCGGGCAGGCCGGTGATCGGCTCGGACAACTCGCCCTCGGGCGAGACCATGCGCATCCGGCCCGGACGCTCGGTCACCAGCCAGTTGCCGTCGGGCATCTCGACCAGTCCCCAAGGGTGCTCCAGCCCCTCGGCCAGCACGGTCTGCTGCAGGGCCACGTCGCCCTCCAGCTCGGGCGCGCGGGTCTGGCCCTCGAAGGCGGGGGTCTGGTCGTAAGCGGCCCCGTTGGGTTCGGTGGCGTTGAAATCCTGTGCGACGGCCGCCCCGGCCAGAAATCCGGTGGCGGCAAGGGCGGTCAGGCTTGTCGTCGTGCGGCGGGTGCGGCGCATCATCTGGTCTCCTCAGACAGATCGGTTGGACCGACCGAATGCCCCGCCTTGCGGCATGTTCCGGGCCCCGGGGTCACGATCCTGTCAGGGATCACACCCCCGCGCGGCCGGCATGATCGCGGAAAAGCGCCGCCGCGCGGCCCCAGGGTCCGGCCTGCGGATCGGCCAGTTGGATCAGCACAGGCAGCAATTGCGCGGCATAATCCACCGAACTTTCGCGCGGCAGCAGCGAGGGCAGGTTGTCGATCGCCATCACGTCCAGCGGCGGCGTCTCGGCCACACGCCGCACCGGGGCGTGCCAACTGGTCGCACGGTCATAGACCTTGATCGGAGAGAAATCGCTGTCCGGATCGCAGGCCACGTCGCCGATCACCGTCAGCGCGCGGCCCGGCGCCACGGCGCTGGCGGGGACGAAGACCGGCGCGCCGGGCCGGGCCAGGATCGCGTTGATGAAGATGTCGTGCATCAGCACCTCGCGGAAGGGGCCGCCATGCGCGGTCTCGGCCATGTCCCAGGCCGTGACCGGAACGCCGGTCGCCCCCAGCAGATCCGAGGCGCCCCGGCCGACCCGGCCCTTGGCGCCGATCACGATGGCGCGCGGGCGCGGGCGGCCGGTGGCGTCCATGCGGGCGCGCAGATCGGACAGCAGGGCCTCCTGGTCGGACCAGGCCGCGACCGGCCCGCAGATGCCGCCGCCCTGCTGTGCCGCCCAGGCCAGCAGCGAGACCGCCGCCCCCGCATAGCCCGCCCAATAGCCGAAGGCCGCCAGCCGCCGCCCGTCCGCGTCGGTCAGGTATTCCAGATCCCACAGCATCCCGCCCCCGGCCCGGAACCGGTCCAGCAGGACGCGGCCCGCCGGCTGGTCCTTGTAGGCATGGCCGAACATGATGTGGCGGTGGCGCAGCGGCGTGCCGTCCTCGGGCAGTTCCTTCAGGCCGAAGACGATGGCATTGGCGGGCGCTTCGGGCCAGCTGCCCTCGGGGGCGATGGCCGCCCCGGCCCGGGCATAGTCCGTCGTCGGGAGGATGCGACGGGGGCTGTCCTCGACCGTGATCGTCATGCCCTCCGCGATCAGCTGCGCCACGCCGTCCGGGGTGATGCCGGTGCGATCCTCGTTCGGGCGGCTTTCCGCCCTGACCCACAGATGTGTCATCCCCGGTGCCCCTTGCCCCTGCGGTTGCGTTCGCCCGAATGTGTAGGTCAGGTGACGGCGGCTCGCAAGGAAGGGAACCCCCGCCCCTGCCGGGTGTTTTGCCCCGAGCCCTGATCCATCCTAAGGAGACATCATGCGCCTGACCCGCCGGACCGGACTGCAACTGGCCGCCGCCCTGATCGGCAGCGCCGTCATCCCCGTGATCGCCTCGAACCCCGCCCGCGCGCAGGGGGCTGCACCCCTGCCCGGCCCCTTCAGTCATCCGGTCGAGGGCGGCGAGGTCGTGATCCATCCCGTCGACCATGCCTCGATGGTCCTGGAGACGCCTGCCGGGGTCATCTATGTCGACCCGGTCGGCGGCGCCGAGGCCTATGCCGACCTGCCCGCGCCCGACCTGATCCTGATCACCCACGAGCATGGCGATCATTACGACCAGCCGACGCTGGACGCCCTGCCCGAGGTGCGGATCATCGCCAACCCCGCCGTGGTCGCGATGCTGCCGGCCGCCATGGCCGAGCGGACGACGACCATGGCCAATGGCGATGCCGGCGAGGTGCTGGGCCTGACGATCGAGGCCGTGCCCGCCTACAACATCACCCCCGAGCGGGCCGAGTATCACCCGCAGGGTCGCGACAATGGCTATCTTCTGACCATCGGCGGCCAGCGCTTCCTGATCGCCGGCGATACCGAGGACACGCCCGAACTGCGTGCCTTGACCGAGATCGACGTGGCCTTCCTGCCGATGAACCTGCCCTATACGATGACGGTCGAGCAGGCCGCCGGGGCGGTCACGGCCTTCGCCCCCGGAGTGGTCTATCCCTATCATCACAGGGACAGCGATCTGGAGGCCTTCGCCCGGCTGGTGGAGGAGGGCGGCTCGGGCGCGCAGGTGGT
This sequence comes from Paracoccus gahaiensis, assembly GCF_005048225.1. Lineage (GTDB taxonomy): Bacteria > Pseudomonadota > Alphaproteobacteria > Rhodobacterales > Rhodobacteraceae > Paracoccus > Paracoccus gahaiensis. Next base: position 186,901 of record NZ_SUNI01000005.1, on the reverse strand, counting down.
CATCGCCGACTGGTATCCAGACGGCGCGGCCTGATCCCGGATGACCCCGCTGCGGATCGCCCTCTGGGCTGCCGCTGCGGCGGCGGCGCTGGTCTTCGCTCTGTGGCTGTGGCCCTCGCTGCCCGCCCTGCAATCCGACCTGACCCGGCTGCACCAGATCCTGGATCACGGGCAGGGCTGGCGGGACCGCAATCCCGGACTGGCCGTGCTGGCCTATCTGGGCGGATTCACGGTGCTGGCCGCGCTGCCCGTACCGGTCGTGGTTCTGATGACCCTGGCGGGAGGGGCCTTCTTCGGCTTCTGGCTGGGGCTGGTCCTGTCGCTGCTGGGCACGATCCTGGCGGCGGTGTTGACCTTTCTGGCGGCGCGGCATCTTCTGACCGGGCAGGTCCGCCGCCTTCTGGGCGCGCGCATCGACCAGCTGGACCGCAGGGTCGCGGCGGATGGGGCGCTGGCGCTGCTGAGCCTGCGGCTGACGCCCGCGATCCCGTTCTTCGTGCTGAACCTGGCCGCCGGGGTCAGTGCCTTGGCGGCACGGGTCTTCGTTGCCGTCACGGCCGTGGGCGTGCTGCCCAACAAGGCGATCCTCAGCGCCGCAGGAACCCAGCTGGCCGAGCTGGATCAGATCTCGGACATCATCGGCCCCCGCATCATCGCGGTCATCGTGGCGCTGGCGCTGTTTCCCTGGATCGCCCGCTGGCTGTCGCGGCGCCTGCGCCGCAGGCGGCCCGCACCATCCGCCTGAGGACTGCCGCCTAGAACGGCACCGGCGCCGTGAACCCGATCTGCACTTCGCTGTCGGGATGGCGAAAGCGCAGGCTTTCCGCGTGCAGCATCAGGCGCGGATGATCCGCCGCCGCCCCCGTCGCATAAAGCGGATCACCCAGGATCGGATGCCCGCTCTCGGCCATGTGCACGCGGAGCTGATGGCTGCGCCCGGTGACCGGCATCAGCCGCACCCGCGTCTCGTCATCACTGGAGCGGACCACCCGCCAGTCGGTCTGGGCAGCCCGGCCCTCGACATGATCGACCTTCTGGCGCGGGCGGTTGGGCCAGTCCACGATCAGCGGCAGATCGACCCGCCCGGTCTCGGGCTGCAACCGCCCGGCCACCCGGGCCACATAGACCTTCTTGGTGCGCCGCTCTTCGAACTGCCTGGACAGGTGCCGCTGCGCATGGGGGGTCAGCGCGAAGACCATGACCCCCGAGGTGTCCAGATCCAGCCGATGCACCAGCAGGACGGTCGGAAAGGCCTCGCGCAGGCGCGCGATCAGGCAATCGGCCCGATCCTCGCCGCGGCCCGGCACCGACAGAAGGCCCGCCTGCTTGTCCACGACCAGCACCTGATCGTCGGCATGGATGACCACCGGAATGTCGGCGGGCGGCGCATAGACGAAGCCGGTCATTTCCAGACGAGGCGCAGCGCCAGCCCCGCGAACATCACGGCGGCGATCTTGTTGACCAGCCCCAGACGCTTGCCGATCACCTGCCCCGCGACGCCGCCGACGATGCCATAGCCGATGGTCACCAGCGTGCCGGTGACGGCGAAGATCAGCCCCAGCCCCAGAATCTGCTGCCAGACCGGCCCCCAGGCCGGGTTGGTGAACTGCGGCAGGAAGGCCAGCATGAACAGCACCGGCTTGGGGTTCAGCGCATTGGACAGGAAGCCGCGCCGCAGGATGTTCCAGATCCGCACGCTGCCTCGCGCCGCCGGATCCACGTCGCCCGCCCGCCAGCTTTTCCACGCAAGCCACAGCAGATAGGCCGCGCCCGCATACTTGATCGCCCGCAGCGCCTCGGGATGGGCGGCGACCAGCGCGCCCAGGCCCACCGTGGCCAGCGTCACATGCATCAGCACGCCCAGACCCACGCCCACTCCGGCCCAGGCCCCGGCGCGAGGCCCGCCCTGGATGCCGCAGGCGCTGGCGAAGAACACGTCCTGCCCCGGCGCGAAATTCAGCACCAACCCGCCCGCGATGAAGGCCGTCATCTGCCCGGCGGGCACGTTGGCCAAGGTGTCCCAGATCATTCCTGCGCCTCCTGCGGCCATTGCGGCAGATCATCCGCGATCGGGTAGTAATCACCCTTGTCGGCGGTGAAGATATGCCCCGCCAACTGGAACCCCGTGGGCGCGTCCAAGGCGCCCGCCGCCACCTCGGTCTCGGCCCCGCCTTTGGCCTTCCAGAACAGCGCGCTGCCGCACTGGGGGCAGAACCCCCGCTCGGCGCGCTCGGACGAGGCGTGCCAGCGCACCGGCCCCGCGATGCTCAGGTCGGTCAGGCCGATGGCGGCCCAGACATGGCCCGACCAGCGGCGGCACTGGCCGCAATGGCAGGCCTGCAGGGCATCGCCGCCCCGTCGCCCCCGAAAGGTGACCGCGCCGCACAGGCAGCGGCCCGTCAGCTCGGATCCCATCAGGTCAGATGCCATGGAACACCTCCGCCAGAATCGCCGTCAGGGCCCGGGCATCCGTCTGATCAAAGGCATCGGGTCGGTCGCTGTCGATGTCCAGCACCCCGATCAGCCGATCTCCCGCGCCGATGACGGGCAGCACGATCTCGGACCGGGTGCTGCTGGAACAGGCGATATGGCCGGGAAACGCCTCCACATCCGCCACGATCTGCACCTCGCGCGTCCGCGCCGCCGCCCCGCAGACGCCGCGCGCGAAGGGGATCACCAGGCAGCCATGCCCGCCCTGATAGGGCCCGATCTTCAGCACCTCGGGCGCCACCACCCGGTAGAAGCCGGTCCAGTCGAACCGCTCGTCGGAATGATGCAATTCGCAGGCCACGGTGGCCATCAGCGCGACCTCGTCAGTCTCGCCCGCACAGAGGGCCCGGATGCGGGCCGCAAGGGTATCATATTCGCTCATCCCTCCTTCCTACGCAGGCAGCGCGGGACAGGAAAGCCCGCCCTTTCGCCTTGGCGAAAATATCCCGGGGGGAGTCCGCAGGACGGGGGGCAGCGCCCCCCTGCCACCCCCGCCACGGGCACCCCCGCGCCCCCCATTGCCTTGAGCCGGGCTTGCCGCCACTCTGCCGCCCATGACGCTGCGCGCCCGGATCCTTCTCGTCATCGTCGCGATGCAGCTGCTGCTGGTCGGGGTGCTGGCCTTGGGCAGCCTGGACCGGCTGCGCCGCGACATCGCGACCGAGACGCGCATGGGCGCCCAGACCGCGCGCAACCTGGTGCTGGCCACGATCGGCACGATGCAGGGCGCGGTGCCCGCCGACCGGATCATGGCCCGCCTGCCCGAACGCCTGGCCGAGCCGCGCCATGCCCGCATCGGCGTCGTCGACGCGCTGGACGGCACCCTGCGCCAGCCGCCTGGACCGGCCGATCCCGCCGACCGCAGCCCCGGCTGGTTCGCGGCGCTGGTCGCCCCCGACCCGCAGGAAACCCGCCTGCCCGTGGTGATCGAGGGGCGCCCGCGCGGCTATGTGCTGATCACCGGCGACCCGGCCGAGGAGATCGCCCGCGCCTGGCGCGACATGCGCGACCTGATGACGCTGGCGCTTGGCACGGCAGCGCTGCAGGCCGGGCTGATCGCATGGGCGGTGGGCCAGGGCCTGCGCCCCGTCGCCACCATCGCCGCCCGCCTGTCGGACCTGACCCGCGGAGAGCTGGAGGCCCGCATCGGCCCCCTGCCCCAGCCCGACCTGGCGCCGCTGGCGCGTCACGCCGATGCGCTGGCGCAGGCGCTGGAACAGGCCCGGACCGACCGCATCCGCCTGCAGCACCAGATCGTCGCGCGGGGCGACGCCGAACGCAAGGCCATCGCCCGCGACCTGCATGACGAGATGGGCCCCTGCCTCTTCGGCCTTCGGGTCGAGGCCGACGCCCTGCGCGCGGCCGCCCCCGACGCCGCCACCGCCCAGTCCGCCGAGCAGATCGCCGCGATCGCCGAGCAGATCTCGCGCGTGAACCGGGCGCTGCTGAACGACCTGCGCCCGATGGCGGTGGGCCAGCTGCCCCTGCCCGTGGTGCTGGGCGATTACGTCGACGACCTGACGCGCCGCTTTCCCGGCACGGATGTCCGCCTCGATGTCGCCGCAGCCCTGCCCGAGCCCGACGAGGCCAGCGCCCTGACCCTGTTCCGCATCCTGCAGGAGGGTACGACCAACGCGCTGCGCCATGCCCAGGCCGGGCGGATCGACATCCGGCTCTGGACCGATCCGGCGCATTGGCGCATGATCCTGGCCGATGACGGCACGGGCATCGCCGAGGGTCGGCGCGAGGGCGCGGGGCTGACCGGCATGCGCGAACGCATCACGCTTCTGGGCGGCGACCTGCAGATCCGGACGGATGCCTCGGGCACCGTGCTGGAGGCCCGGCTGCCCCGCACGCCCGCAACCAGGAACAGGACGACGACGTGACGAAACGCGCCTTGGTCATCGACGACCACCCGATCACCCATCTGGGCGCCAGCCGCCTGCTGCGCGACCTGGGCTATGATCCGGTAGGCCAGGCCATGTCCGGCGAGGAGGCGCTGGACCAGCTGGCCACCGGCCCCGCGCCCGACCTGATCGTGCTGGACATCAGCCTGCCCGGCGCGGGCGGGCTGGATCTGGTGGGCCCGCTGCGGGAACTGGCGCCGCAGGGGCGGATCCTGGTCTTTTCCATGAACGACCAGACCGGCTTTGCCGCCCGCGCCCTGCAGGCGGGCGCGCAGGGTTTCCTGTCCAAGAACGCGCCTCCGTCCGATTTCCGCGACGCGGTGCGCCAGCTGGAGGCCGGAGAGTTCTATCTGGCCCCCAAGCAGGCCATGGCGCTGGCCACGCTGCGTGCCGGCGCGCCGGACGATCCGCTTGGCGCGCTGTCGGACCGCGAACGGCAGGTGCTGACGCTGATCGGGCAGGGACACGGGCTGCAGGCCATCGCCGACCGGCTGAATGTCAGCTACAAGACCGCCGCCAACACCTCGTCGGCGCTCAAGCGGAAGCTGGGCGTGGACGGGATCAACGGCTTGATGAAATTCGCGCTGGACAGCGGCGTGTGAGGGGGCGGCATGCTGGCATGGTTTTCCACGGATGAGGGCGCCGCGCCCGGGGCGGCGGACCGGCTGATCGAGGATCTGGCGACGGATCTGCGCGCCCGCGGCCTGGCCGTGGCGGGTGCGGTGCAGCGCAACCTGGATCTGGGCCCCGACTGCGCCTGCGACATGGAGATCGTCGTGCTGGGCGATCCGGGCGCGCCGCTGCGCATCTCGCAATCCCTGGGGCCGGGCGCGCAGGGCTGCCGGCTGGACACCGGCGCGCTGGAGGAGGCGGTGGCACGGACCGCGCCGCATCTGGAGGGCGCCGGGCTGGTGGTCATCCCCAAGTTCGGCCGGCAGGAGGCGATGGGCCGCGGCTTTCGCGATCTGATCGGGCGGGCCGCGGCCGAGGGCCAGCCGGTGCTTCTGTACGTGCCGCGCCAGCAGCAGGCGGCCTTCCTGGACTTCGCGGGCGATCTGGCCGTCCGGCTGGACCCGCAGGCGCTGCGGGACTGGTGCCTGGACCGATTCGCGGTCCCGTCTTGACCCCCCTCCCCGAGGTGGATGCCCGGGGGCTTTTGTGCCCCCTGCCCGTCCTGCGCCTGCGCAAGGCGCTGATGGCGCTGCCCCAGGGCGGAATGTTGCGCCTGATTGCCACGGATTCCATGGCCTTGGTCGATGTGCCGCATTACTGCGAGGTGGCGGGGCATGCCATGGTCGCCCTGCGCGATCTGGGTGACGGCGCGCATGAGTTCACGGTCGCACGGGGGCCTTCCGCCCCCTCGGCCGCAGGCGGCCTCACCCCCGAGGATATGTGAGACCGAAGATGACCATGCCCTTCCTCTCTGCCCGCAAGCGGCTGTCGGAACTGTCCGAGCGCGAGATCGTGGCCCTGGCCATCGCCTCGGAGGAGGATGACGCCCGCATCTATCGCAACTGGGCCGCGCATCTGCGCCAGGACTATCCCGCGACCGCCGCCGTCTTCGACGCCATGAGCGCCGAGGAGGACGGCCACCGCCGGATGCTGCTGGAGATCCACAGGGTCCGGTGGGGCGATTCGATCGCGGTCATCCGGCGCGAGCATGTTGCGGGCTATGTCACCCGCCGCCCGGCCTGGATGATCGAGAACCTGTCGCTGGACACGATCCGCGCCGAGGCCGCCGGGATGGAACGGGATGCCGCCGAATTCTACGCCCGCGCCGCCCAGCAAAGCCTGCATGCCCCCACCCGCATGCTGCTGGGCGATCTGGCCGCCGCCGAGCGCGGCCACGAGAACCGTGCGCGCGAACTGACCGAGCAGCTGGTCGATGCCGACAGCCGCGCCGAGGAGGACGCCGTCGCCCATCGCGACTTCGTGCTGACCTGGGTGCAGCCCGGGCTGGCGGGGCTGATGGATGGCAGCGTCTCGACCCTGGCGCCGATCTTCGCGGTGGCCTTTGCCACGCAGGATCCCTGGACGACCTTCCAGGTCGGGCTGGCCGCCAGCATCGGCGCGGGCATCAGCATGGGCTTCACCGAGGCCGCGTCGGATGACGGCGTCGTCTCGGGGCGCGGATCGCCGATCAAGCGGGGGCTCTCGTCGGGGGTGATGACCACGGTGGGGGGGCTTGGCCATGCGCTGCCCTATCTGATCGCGGATTTCTGGACCGCCACGACCATCGCCATCATCGTGGTCTTCGTCGAGCTGTGGGCCATCGCCTGGATCCAGAACCGCTGGATGCAGACGCCCTTCTGGCGGGCCACCTTGCAAGTCGTCGTGGGCGGTGGTCTGGTGCTGGCCGTAGGGGTGCTGATCGGATCGGGCTGACATTCCCCGAAAGGGGGCTGCCGCGTGCTGGAGATCCTGCTGAAGACCCTGCCCTTCTTCGGCCTGATCGGGCTGGGCTGGGCGGCCGCCGCGATGCGCTTCTTCCCGCCCGAGGGCGCGGCCTGGCTGACGCGCTTCGTCTTCTATTTCGCGCTGTCGGCGATGCTGTTCCGCTTTGCCGCCGGGATCGACCTGGGCGCGCTGTTCGACCTGCGATTCGCGCTGGCCTATCTGGGCGGCTCGGCGGTGGTCTGGGCCGCAGGCATCGCGGTGGCCCGCGCGCGCGGCCTGGGCCTGGCCGAGGCCGCGATGGAGGCGCAATGCTGCATGATCGGCAATACCGGCTTTCTGGGCGTGCCCATGCTGGTCGTCCTTTTGGGCGAGCGCGCCGTCGGGCCGGTGCTGATGGTGCTGACCATCGACATGCTGGTGTTCTCGACCCTGATCACGCTGATCGTGCATGCCTCGCGCCATGGCGGCCTGCGGGTCGCGGCGGTGCTGCCGGTGCTGCGCGGGATCGCGGCCAATCCGATGATCCTGGCGATGGTGGCGGGGCTGGCCTGGGGCGGGCTGGCGCTGCCCATGCCCGCGCCCCTGGACGAGTTCCTGGCCCTGCTGGGCGCCGCGGCCACGCCCGGCGCGCTGTTCGCCATCGGCGCCAGTCTGGCGGGGCGCAGCCTGGCGCGGCTGGCCCCTGCCGGCTGGCTGAGCTTTGCCAAGCTGGGCCTGCATCCGCTGGCCGTGGGGCTGGCGGCCTGGGCCCTGCGTGTCGATCCCTTCGCGGCGGGGGTGATGGTGGTGGCCGCCGGGCTGCCGGTGGCGGGGAACGTCTATATCCTGGCACAGCATTTCGGGATCGCGCAGCAGCGCGTCTCGACCGCGATCCTGATCTCGACGGCGGCCAGCATCGTGACGCTGCCGGTGCTGATGGTGCTGATCGGGGTCTGAACGCCGTCAGGGCAGCAGGGTCAGCACCAGCGCCGCGATCCCGCCGATCGCCAGCAGCCCCAGCAGCACGAACAGCCCGTCCCGCGCCAGCAGGCCGAAGGCCAGCAGGCTGACCACCACCCCCATCAGCGACGAGGTGAAGGGGATCAGCTCCAGAAACGGCATGGCCAGCCCGCAGCAGAGGCACACCCCTTGGATGATCCAGCGGATCGGGCGCCGCACCAGCACGGTCAGGCGTTCCGAGGTGATGCGGTCCAGAAACGCCGCCGGGCGGCGCATCCAGTCCAGCGCGCCGCGCACCCGCGCCGAGCCCAGCTTGCGCCTCATCAGGAAGCCCGGCAGCCAGACATGGTCGCGCCCGATCAGCATCTGCGCCGAGATCAGCGCGATCAGCATCCCGCAGACCGACGAGAACAGCGGCACTCCCGACAGGGGCGACACCACTGCCAGCGCCGGGATCATCAGGTTCGGAGGCAGCGAATCCTGGCCCAAGGCCGCGGTGATCTGCGCCACGCTGATCGTCTCGTCCGAGGCGGCCTCGCGGACGCGGTCGGTCATGCCGGTGATGGTCTGGTCGTCGTGCATCGGTCTCTCCTGCCGGGCCGCCGCCCAACGCGGTTGGGCGGCGGACGGTTCGCCCTCAGCTGCGCGGGATGCGGCGGGCAGCGGTCAGCGCCCGGTCCAGCGCCTGCAGGAAGCGCGCCCGGTCGGCCTTGCCGAAACCCGCACCGCCGCCCTGATGGAAGGGATTGGCCTCGCGGATGTCGGCCATCAGGTCGCGCGTGGCCAGGCGCGGGCCGATATTGGCCACGTTCAGCACCTCGCCCGCATGGGTCAGCACGGCGGCCCCCGCCTTGATGCAGCGATCCGCCAGCGGCAGGTCGCTGGTGACCACCACGTCGCCCGGACCGCAGCTGTCCGCGATCCACTTGTCGGCCTCGTCGGGGCCGGCGGCGACGATCTGCAGCCGGACCAGCGGATGCGTGGGCATCCGCAGCCCGCCATTGCAGACCAGCACCATCGGCACGCCCATCCGCACGGCCACCCGTTCGGCCTCGGCCTTGACCGGACAGGCGTCCGCGTCGATGTAGAGCGTCGTCATCAGTCGCGCAGCAGCTCGTTGACCGAGGTCTTGGAGCGCGTCTGCGCATCGACCCGCTTGACGATGACCGCGCAGTAGAGGTTCACCCCGTTCTTGGACGGCAGCGATCCCGACACGACGACCGAGCCTGCGGGCACCTCGCCATAGCTGACCGTGCCGGTCTCGCGGTCCACGATCTTGGTCGACTGCCCGATATAGACGCCCATCCCCAGCACCGAGCCTTCGCGGATGATGCAGCCCTCGACCACCTCGGAGCGCGCGCCGATGAAGCAGTCATCCTCGATGATCGTGGGGCCGGCCTGCAAGGGCTCCAGCACGCCGCCAATGCCGACGCCGCCCGAAAGATGGACGTTCCGGCCGATCTGCGCGCAGGAGCCGACCGTGGCCCAGGTGTCGACCATCGTGCCCTCGCCCACATGGGCACCCAGGTTGACGAAGGACGGCATCAGCACCGCGCCCTTGCCGATGAAGGCCGACCGCCGCACGATGGCCCCCGGCACGGCGCGAAAGCCCGCCGCCCGCCACTGATTGTCGCCCCAGCCATGGAATTTCGACGGGACCTTGTCCCACCAGTTCGACCCCTGCGGGCCGCCCGACATCTCTTCCATGTCGTTCAGGCGGAACGACAGCAGCACGGCCTTCTTCGCCCATTGGTTCACATGCCAGTCGGCGCCGCGCTTCTCGGCGACGCGCAGGCTGCCCGCGTCCAGCTGGCGCAGGGTCTCGTCCACGGCATCGCGGGTCTCGCCGGTGGTGGCGGGGGTGATCTCGGCGCGGGCCTCCCACGCGGTCTCAATGGCTTGTTCCAGGGCTTGGGTCATCGGGGCCTCTTGCTGTTTCGTCGCGTCCGGGTGGAAACTGGTCCCTCAGGGCTATAAGCACCCCTGAAAGCCCGCGCAATCCGCGCCAAGCCGCCCGAGGATGTGATGAGCCAGACGGACGACCGATCCCACCCCCTGCCCGACAGCGCCCAGGATGCCGCCCGCGCCGCCCGTGCGCCCCACACGCCCCAGACCGAGGCGCCGTCCTATCGGCTGGCCTTCTCCGACCCCGATTTCCTGCTGCGCGAGGAATTGCGCCCGGTCCGCCTGCAGCTGGAACTGCTCAAGCCGCAGATGCTGATGGAGGAACACGGGATCAACTCGACCGTGGTGATCTTCGGCGGCGCCCGCATCCCCTCGCCCGAGCGCGCCTCCGAGGCGCGCACCCCCGGACTGGGCGCGCTGTCGCATTTCTACACCGAGGCCCGCGAATTCGGCCGCCTGATGACCGAACGCAGCCTGGCGGGCGGCGGGCATGATCTGGTCATCTGCACCGGCGGCGGCCCGGGCGTGATGGAGGCCGGCAATCTGGGCGCGCAGGATGCGGGCGGGCGGTCCATCGGCCTGTCCATCGTGCTGCCGCACGAGCAGAGCCCCAACGCCTATGTGACGCCGGACCTCTGCTTCAACTTCCACTATTTCGCGATCCGCAAGATGCATTTCCTGATGCGCGCCCGCGCGATCACTGTCTTTCCGGGCGGCTTCGGCACGCTGGACGAGCTGTTCGAGGCGCTGACCCTGATCCAGACCCGCCGCATGGCCCGCGTGCCGCTGATCCTGTTCGGCGGTGATTTCTGGCGCGACATCGTGAACTGGCAGGCGCTGGCCCGCGCCGGCACCATCAGCGAGGCCGATCTGGACCTGCTGCATTTCGTCGAGACCGCCGCCGAGGCCGCCGCCATCATCGACGAATGGCCGACCCCGCAGGCGTGACCATCGGCGAGTTCAACGCGACAGATGGGCAACATAGTCGCGGCGGCGGCGGTCGATGGTGCGGATGACGGAAGTTTCCGCAGCAGCGTCCAGACTGTCTGCCGATCCCCGCGACCATTGGACGCCCGACCTGATACAGCGCGCCGGAACGCCCGCATGGACACTGTCGGGCGCAGTGATCCCGGTGACCACCGAACCCTGCCCGATGACCGAATGGCCGCCGATCTCGCTGCCCTTGGCAATGCTGACGCGCCGCCCGATCCAGACATGGGTATGGATGACGATGTCGGCCTCGAGGTTCACCCGCAAGCCCGAAGCCGCGTCGTAGATCCCATGATGGTCCGATGTCTCGATGGTGACGTCGGTCGAGAACATGCAGTCCTCGCCCACGATAATTTGCCGCCCACCCTTGGCAATGCACAGGATCGAGCCTGTCGTCGACAGCGGCCCGAAGAAGAACAGGCAGCCATCACCCCTCAGACGGATATCCGAAGCCCGCAACTGGCTGAAGCCGCCCAGAAAGACGATGTTGTTGTTGCCCACGATCTCGATGCGGGATCGCACGACGGCGCTTCCATGGCCCCGCCAGAGGCTGTTGCCGTGCCCCTTGCAGGTCATGGTCGCACGACCAGTCACCTCGCCCGCCGAAAGGCTGGTCAGTGGCCCTTGGGCAGATCGCGCGAACCGGTCCAACCCTTCGATCGCCGTTCCCACGCGCAGGGCTGCCGTGGCGATCCTGTCATAGGCGCGCGCCATATCCGTCATTCAAGACCTCGTTTTTCCCTTGGGGTCTTACATCATCCTGATCCCAAGGCATGTCGGATCAGGATGATTCCCGCTCATTAACACAATCAGAAAGTGTATGTGACGGAAAGACTTGCATCTGTCGAATGCCCCCGCCATTCAGATCGCATGAGTGACATGCTGCAAGATCTTGGCTGGCAGCCCTTCTTCGCCGAACAGGTCACCCCCGAGGATGCGGGGCTGGTGCCCATGCGCGTGGCCTCGGTCCACCGCTCGCGGCTGTCGGCGGAAACCGGGGCGGGGCAGGTCCGGCTGGAACTGCCGCTGCACGCGACGACCGCCGATTATGCGGTGGGCGATTGGGTCTTGGCCCATGCCGACACCCGGGTGCTGGCCCGCCGCTTGGACCGCCGCGCCCTGCTGCGCCGCCGGACCGAGGGCGCCGACACCCGCCAGCTGATCGCCGCCAATATCGACACGCTGTTCATCGTGACCTCGTGCAATGACGATTTCAACGCCGCCCGGCTGGAACGCTATCTGGCCCTGGCCAACGAGGCCGGGACCCAGCCCGTGATCGTGCTGACCAAGATCGACAAGGTGGACGACCCCGCCCCCTGGCGCGATCAGGCCCTGGCCCTGCAGCGCGGGCTGGAGGTCGTGCTGCTGAACGCCAAGGACCCCGATGCCGCCACCGTGCTGGCGCCCTGGTGCGGGACGGGCCGCACCGTGGCGCTGGTCGGATCCTCGGGCGTGGGCAAGTCGACGCTGCTGAACACGCTGGCCGACAAGGCCGAGGGTCAGGCCCAGCTGACCGGCGCCATCCGCGAGGGCGACGCCAAGGGCCGCCACACCACCACCGCGCGGTCGCTGCACCCGATCTCGGGCGGAGGCTGGGTGATCGACACGCCCGGCATGCGCACGCTGCATGTGGCGGACGTGGCGGCGGGCCTCGAGATGCTGTTTGCCGAGATCACCGAGCTGGCACCCCTCTGCCGGTTCCGCGACTGCACCCATGCGCACGAGCCGGGCTGCGCCGTGCAGGCCGCCATCGCGGCAGGCACCCTGTCCGCCGAGCGGCTGGAGCGCTGGCGCAAGCTGTCAGAGGAGAATACCGCGAACACCCCGGTCCAGACCGGCCCGCGCGGCAACCGCACGACCATTCCCCGAGGCGGCAAGCGTCGCTGAACCCGGCGCGTCGCCCGGGTGCCCAGTGGTATTACTCGGCAGCCTCGGCGGCGATCTGGGCGCGGGACTTGCGGCCCCGCTCGGTCGCGGATTTCAGCTGGCCGCAGGCAGCCATGATATCCTCGCCGCGCGGCGTGCGGATCGGGCTGGCATAGCCGGCATTGTGGATGATGTCCGCGAATGCATGGATGCGGTTGTTGCTGGACCGCTTGTAGGGCGCGCCGGGCCATTCGTTGAAGGGGATCAGGTTGATCTTGGCCGGAATGCCGCGGATCAGGTCGACCAGGCGATGCGCATCGGCATCGCTGTCGTTCACCCCCGCCAGCATGACGTATTCGAAGGTGATCCGCTCGCTGTTGGTCAGGCGCGGATAATCGCGCAGGGCCGCTAGCAGCGTCTCGATGTTCCAGCGCTTGTTGATGGGCACCAACCGGTCGCGCACCTCGTCGGTGGTGGCGTGAAAGCTGACGGCCAGCAGGCAGCCGATCTCCTGCGCGGTGCGGGCGATCTCGGGAACCACGCCGCTGGTCGACAGGGTGATGCGACGGCGCGACAGGGTCAGCCCCTCGTTGTCCATCACGATCTTCATCGCGTCGCGGACATTCTCGAAATTGTACAAGGGCTCGCCCATGCCCATCAGGACCATGTTGCTGATCAGCCGGGTCTCGTCCTTGGGCGCGCCCTGCACGGGCCATTCGCCCAGATCGTCGCGCGCCAGCATCAACTGGCCCACGATCTCGCCCGCCGTCAGGTTGCGCACCAGCTTCTGCGTGCCGGTATGGCAGAACGAACAGGTCAGCGTGCAGCCCACCTGGGAACTGACGCAGAGCGTTCCGCGACCTTCTTCGGGAATATAGACGACCTCGACCTCGTGGCCGCCGGCGATGCGGACCAGATACTTGCGGGTGCCGTCGCTGCTGACCTGCCGGGTCACGACCTCGGGCAGGGTGATCTGGAAATTCGCCGCCAGCAGCGCGCGATAGTCCTTGGCCAGGTTCGTCATCTGCGCGAAATCGCGCACGCCCCAGTGATAGATCCACTGCCAGACCTGACCGACGCGCATCTTCGCCTGCTTCTCGGGCGTGCCCGCCGCGATCAGCGCATCCCGCAGCTGGTCCCGCGTCAGCCCGACAAGATTGATCGGCCCACCCTCCGGCAGCTTGCGCGGAAGGGTCAGCACATCTTGCGTGATCGGAGCCGCGCCTGCGGCCTGCGGGAATACGACGGTCATGAACCTACCAGAGATCTGCGTGAAAGACCTGCAAATAGACGAAGCGGCGCCGGAAATCAACCGCCGCCGCCTCTTTCATCTTGGCGCAAATATCCCGGGGGGAGTCCGCAGGACGGGGGGCAGCGCCCCCCTTCCAACCTTACTGGCAGCGCTCGCGGGCACTGTTGGTCGCGGCGGTGATACCCGACAGGCTGAACGTGTCCTTGGTCGTCGTCCCGCGCGAGGACCGGCCCGTCACCACGGCGCTCGATCCGGCGCGCAGGGCCGTGATCATCTGCTCGTCATCCGAGGGGCTGCCCGTCCAGGCGCTCTCGCCCTCGGTGAACAGGTCGAAGGTGCGGCCGCCGACATCGACCTCGACCGTCGAATCCGGGGCGAAGGGATAGCCGCCGCTGAACGACACTTCGCCGTTCTGGCCGGGGCGATAGGCGACATACAGGCGGATGTCGCCGCGGGCGACCTCGACCGTCTGGCCGTCGCGGGTGTTCAGCGTCGAGCGGGGGGGCGAGACGGCCCAGCATTCGCGCGGGTTGTCGGCCGCGAAGACGGTCCAGTCCCCCTCGGTCGCCACGACGTTGCTGGATTCTTGCGCAACCGCCGTGCCCAGAGAGGCGATCAGGACAAGGCTGGCGCCCATGCCGCGCAGGGTGGTGGTCATCATGCTGTGGTCTCCTGCCATTCATTTCGCCACGTCAAGCAGCGTTCTTCCTGATTGCTGTGGTCTTTTCAACCATCTGTCGTCAGGATATCGAAAATCGCCGCCCGTGGAAGGCTGCGCAAGCACAATCGCGCAATTGTCAGGGAGAAATCGCGATGCGGTCCGCCGAGATGATCGACCTGTGGCGCGGCGAGCTGTGCGAAAGCCGGCATGCCGGCCATGCGGTGATCTGCGATGCCCATGGCGTGGTCGAGGCCTGGGGCCGCCCGGCCGAGGTGATCTATCCCCGATCCTCCTGCAAGATGATCCAGGCGCTGCCGCTGCTCGAAAGCGGCGCCGCCGACGCGGCGGGGCTGACCGACCGGCAGCTGGCTTTGGCCTGCGCCAGCCATTCCGGCGCGGCGCTGCATGTGGAGGCCGTGGATGGCTGGCTGACGGGGCTGGGCCTGTCGGAGCCCGACCTGCGCTGCGGAACCCACATGCCCCGCGACCCGGCCGAGAACCGGCGCCTGACCTGTTCGGACAGCGCCCCCTGCCAGCTGCACAACAACTGCTCGGGCAAGCATGCGGGCTTCCTGACCTTGAACCGCCACCTGAAGGGCGGCCCCGATTATGTCGAGCCCGACCATCCGGTCCAGCAGGCCGTCAAGGCCGCCTTCGAGGAGGTCACGGGCGAGACCAGCCCCGGCTTCGGCATCGACGGCTGCTCGGCCCCGAACTGGGCCTGCACGGTGGAAGGGCTGGCGCGCGCCATGGCCCGCTTCGCCAATCCCGGTCCGGACCGGCGCGGTCAGGCCATGCGGCGACTGGTCGATGCCATGCGCAGCCATCCCGAGATGGTCGCCGGCGAGGGGCGGTCCTGCACCGGGCTCATGCGCGCCATGGGCGGGGCGGTCGCGGTCAAGACCGGGGCCGAGGCGGTCTTCGTGGCGATCCTGCCCGAGCAGGGCCTGGGCATCGCGCTGAAGATCACCGACGGCGCCACCCGCGCCAGCGAGGCCGCGATCACCGCGCTGCTGATCCATCTGGGCGTGCTGGATGCCCGGGACCCGACGGCCCAGCAGCTGCTGGACGGTCCGCTGGCGAATTGCCGGGGCCGCGTCACCGGCGCCCTGCGCCGCGCGCCGGGCTTTCCGACCTGAGGCGTCCGGTGCGGATTGTCACGAAATTGCCGCGTTTTTCTGCTTTGATGGCGTCGGGACGCGTCCCCTGTCCCTCGCCCCCGATCCGGCGCCCCTTGGCAGAGGCGGCGCCGGCCCCGGGCGTCAGATCATCTGCCAGATCAGCCGGCAGGCCAGCACGGTTGAGGTCACGACCAGCAAGGGCTTGATCAGCCGCGCCCCGATGCGCGAGGCCAGCCGCGCCCCCAGCATCGCCCCCGCGATCTGCGCCACCCCCATCGCGATCCCCAAGGCCCAGAGCGGCTGGCCCACCAGCGCGAAGGCCCCCAGCCCGCCCAGATTCGAGGCGAAGTTCAGAAGCTTGGTATGGGCGGTGGCCTTCAGCACGCCATAGCCCGCCAGGGTCACGAAGCCGATCATGTAGAAGGCCCCCGCACCCGGTCCGATCAGCCCGTCATAGAAGGCCACGAGGGGCACCACCGTCAGCGCGAAGACCGCCGCCGTCAGGCGCCGCGTGCGGTCAAGATCGTCCAGCCCCGGCTTGAAGGCGAAGAACAGCGCGATCCCGATCAGGATCACCGGCAGGATCAGGCGCAGCCCTTCGGTCGGAAGCGCGCTGACCAGCGCCGCCCCCCCGGCCCCCGCCGCCGCGGCGATCAGCGCCGACCGCCATTGGCTGCGCAGGTCCACCAGCCCCCGCGCCGCATAGCTGAGCGCTGCGGTGCCCGCGCCGAAGACGCCCTGCACCTTGTTCGTGGCCAGCGCCTGCGCAGGCGGCAGGCCCGCCAGCATCAGCACCGGCACGGTGATCAGTCCGCCGCCCCCGGCGATGGCATCCACGAAGCCGGCGGCGAAGGCCGCCGCGATCAGCAGAAGGAGCAGGTCGAGGCTCAGGTCGATCATGGCGGGGCGTGGTCCTGGTGGCGGGGGCGGAGGCGGGGGTTTCACACCCCCGCACCCCCGTGGGATATTTGCGCCAAGGCGAAAGGGCGGCGGAGTCAGGGCCAGGGTCAGGGGGTGACGAAATCCTCGGCCGCATAGCCCTGAAGATAGAGGAGCGCGGTCAGGTCGCCGTGGTTGATGCGGACATGGGCCTGCGCCGCGACGACGGGCTTGGCATGGAGCGCCACGCCCGTGCCGGCCAGCTGGATCATGCCCAGGTCATTGGCCCCGTCGCCCACCGCGATGGCATTCTGGGGCGTGGTGCCAAGGCGGGCGGCGATCTGGGTCAGGGCCTCGATCTTGGCCTCGCGCCCCAGGATCGGCAGGGCGACCTGTCCGGTCAGGGTGCCGTCTTGGGCCAGAAGCGTGTTGGCGCGTTCCTCGTCGAAGCCCAGCTGAAGGGCGACGGCTTGCGTGAAGGCCGTGAACCCGCCCGAGACCAGCGCGGTATAGGCGCCGAAGGCCCGCATCGTGGCGACCAGCTGCGCGCCGCCCGGTGCCAGGGTGATGCGCTGTTCGAGGACCTGGGTGATCGCCGCTTCGGGCAGGCCGGCCAGCAAGCCCACGCGTTCGATCAGGGCCTGGTTGAAATCCAGCTCTCCGTTCATGGCCCGGGCGGTGATGTCGGCCACGCGGGGGCCGACGCCGGCGAAATCGGCCAGCTCGTCGATACATTCCTGCCCGATCATCGTCGAATCCATGTCGGCGATCAGGATGCGCTTGCGCCGGCCTTCGGCGGGCTGGATCGCCAGGTCGATGCCGATGGTCTGCAGGTCGGCCCAGACAGTGTCGGCACCCTCGGGGGCGCGGGCGATGTCGAACTCGGCCGCGATGCCGTGGGCCAGCCAGCGCGGGATGTCGCCGCCCCACCGATCGGACAGGCCGCCGGGCAGATCGGCGTCCAGATTGGCGGCGTCCGGATGGGCGATCAGCGAGACGGTGAACATGGCGGAGGCGTCCTTCTTGCGGCTGATCCCGGGTGTAGGCCAAAGCCTTTGCCGGCACCAGAGAGGGCAATGCAGGCCGTGCGGGGCGGGAGGCGGATCCCGGGGGCGCGGCGCTTTCCGTCACGGAGAGACTCCAGCCCGTTAAGACACCGTAAACACTGTTGTGGTAGACGCGGGCAGGCGGGCGGTCAGGATTGCGGTCGGCATCATCGCCGCCTTTCCCGAACGGATCGCCGCCATCACGGCAGCAGACCGAGGACATCATGTTCGACATCCAGACCGAGGCGTTCCTGCGCCGCGACCCATCCCAGAACCGGACCACCCGGACCACCCGGACCACCCGGACCACCTTGTTACGGCCCACCGCAAACGGCGCCAGCCTGATCCTGTGGGTCACGGTGGTGCTGGTCGTCTTCTGAGCGTCGGGCCGTGACGGCATGAGGCGTGGCCTGCGGTCGACTTCGGCAGGGCAAGAGGGCGAGATGCCCGTCGGGGGCGGACCCTGCGGCGTGAGCCCCGAAGCTTATTCCGTGGGCGGGGGCTCGATCGGGTCGAAGGCGCCGACCGAGATGCCCAGCAGCAGCCAGCGTCGACCCTCCTGACCGAAGACCAGATCGAAGCTGACATGGCGCGGCTGCAGCGGCACATAGCCGGTCAGGCGCAGCTCTTGCCCGCTTTGGCTCAGGTCGCTTTGCAGGATCACCGGGTCGACGACCATCGCCTGCAGCAGGTCCAGCCGCTCGGTCCGCAGCGTGGTGAACAGCCCGGCCAGCCGCGTGGGATCGTTGGCCAGCGCGAATTCAGGCGCGGCATGGTCGCGCAGCACGGTGTAATTGCCGGTCCAGTTGCCGTGATTGACCGCCGCCAGCACGTCGCGGATCAGGGCGGTGGCGTAGCTGGGCTCGACCAGCGGGACCGCATCAGTGGGGGGCGCCGTGTCAGGCGTCTCTTGCGCCTGTACGCCGGCCCCGATCAGGGCCAGCGACAGGGCAAAAGCCCGGGACAGGGCGTGCGGCCCCGTCCCGGACAGAAGTTTGGCGCAGGTCACCACGCGTAGGTCACGCCGATGCGGCCGCCGACCTGATTGCGGTCGACGCCATAGGTGATGCCCGCGTCGAACTGGGTGTTGGCATTGAAGCGATAGCCCATCGAGGCCGCCAGCGCGGTCGATCCGTCGAAGGCGCCCAGGCTGGTCGAGACCGCATAGGTCTTGTCCTCGGGGACATAGGGGGTGTTCAGCGCCATCGCCATGGCGATGCCCTCGCGGTTGTCCGCGACCTGGCTGCCAAGCGAGCGGACCCGCCCGTCCAGCGAGGACATGGTCGCCCCGATCGAGCGGTCGACGGCCAGGTTGCCCGCCGCATCCGAGGTCACCACGCCGACGGGCACGCCTTGTGCGGCGCGGCTGGCATCCGAGGCGATGCCCGCGGCGCGATAGGTGTTCGCGCCGTTGCCCAGCACGAACTCGTTCGCGCGCGTCGCCGTGGCCCCGTCCCCGATGGCGACCGAATTGTCGGCGCTGGCCACGGCCTCGTTGCCGATGGCGATGGCGCCCGAGCCCATGGCCATCGCGGCCTCGCCTACTGCGGTCGAGCGCACGCCGGTCGCGGCGGCCAGATGGCCGAAGGCCTGCGCGCGTTCCGCCGTGGCGCGGGACTGCCAGCCGATGGCCGTCGCGCCCGCACCCTGCGCGATGCTTTCGCCACCAAGCGCGGTGGTCGAGGTGCCCTCCGCGATCGCGGTGTCGCCCAAGGCCAGCGCGTCGATGCCGTCCGCGATGCTCTCGTTGCCGATGGCGGTCGAGAAGTCGCTGACCGCATCGGCGTTCTCACCGACCGCCAGCGAGCGGATGCCCTGTGCGGTGGCCAGGTGGCCGATGGCCTGCGCGCGTTCCGCCGTGGCCATGGACTGCCAGCCGATCGCGCTGGCCCCCGCGCCCATCGCGACCGATTCGCCGCCAAGCGCGGTGGTCGAGGTGCCGTCCGCGATCGCGGTATCGCCCAAGGCCAGCGCGTCGATGCCGTCCGCGATGCTCTCGTTGCCGATGGCGGTCGAGAGGTCGCTGACCGCATCGGCATTCTCGCCGATGGCCATGGACCGGATGCCCTGCGCGGTCGCCAGATGGCCGAAGGCCTGCGCGCGTTCGGCGGTGGCCTGCGCCTGCCAGCCGATGGCGCTGGCGCCCGGGCCGGTGGCCACGGATTCGCCGCCGACGGCGGTGGTCGAGGGGCCGGTGGCCGCAGCGGTGTCGCCGATGGCCAGCGCGTCGATGCCATCGGCAATCGTTTCATTGCCGATGGCGGTCGAGAACTCGCTGACCGCATCCGCATTCTCGCCCACGGCCAGCGAGCGTTCGCCCTGCGCGGTGGCCAGATGGCCGATGGCCTGTGCGCGCTCGGCGGTGGCCTCGGCCTGCCAGCCGATGGCGCTGGCGCCCGGGCCGGTCGCGACCGTCTCGCCGCCGATGGCGGTGGTCGAGGGGCCGGTCACGATCGCCTCGGAGCCGATGGCCACGCCGTCGATGGCGCTCGCGTCGGTGGTGGCGCCGTCGCCCACGGCCACCGAGAAATCGCCGTCGGCGGTGGTGTTCACGCCGCATTCGGTCGAGTTGGCACCGGCGCCCACGTTGCAGGGGGCGGTCTCGTCGGCGCGCACCAGCGCGGTCGTCGACAGCAGGGCGGCGAAGGCTGCGCCGGACACCAGGGCGGCGCGGGACAGCGGGCGTGTGCTGCGGGTCATGGGGTTCTCCTCATCCGTTGGACAGGGGCCTTTTGCGGGCCTCCTGATCGGGGGACTCGCGTCCCGGGCGAACGGATGCAGGATCGCGGCATTTTTTTTCGTCGGAGCGTCAGGCGGGCTGCCAGGGGCGCAGTTCGGCCTGCATCCAGGTGCCATGGGCGGCATTGGGAAAGACGATCCAGTCCTGGCCGAAGCGGTCGGCATGGTCGGTGGCCAGACGGTGCTGATCCTCCAGCGCGGCGCCCGCATAGGCGCCATGGAAATCGTGCAGCGTGTCGCCCAGCTGCAGGATGACCCGATGATCGCGCTCCACCTGCGCGCGGCGTTCCGCCTTGGGCGGGCCGAACAGCAGCACCCGGTCGGCATGGACCTGCGGCAGGCCCAAGCGCGACAGGGTGGCGATGGTGGCCAGCTTGTTCTCCTCGAACCGGTCCGAGACGTAGAAGATCGTGACGCCCAGGCTGTCGGCCAGATGGAAGAAGTCCGCCGCGCCGGGAATCAGATGCGGGTCGCCCTCGCGTTCCCACAGCTTCCAGGTGTCGTGGTTCTGGAACATCCCCTCGTGGCCCATCGCCATCGCCATGACGGCGCTGTTGTCCAGGATCGTCTCGTCGATGTCGCTGAGGACGGCCAGACCGGCGCCGCCGCCCGCCTGATCCACCGCCGCCCGCAGCCGCAGGGTCGCCAGCATGTAGCATTGCCGCTGCAACGCGCGCACCTCGGCCGAGGCCTGCTGGTAGCGCACGGCGATGGCATGGTCATGGGGGATGCGGGTGGCGGTCATGGGTCGGTCCTTGTCATCGCGCGCGGCCCTTGGCTTAGGCCGGGCGCGGGCCGGGGTCAAACCGGCGGGTCCGCGTCAGGCCGCCGCAGGGGCGGCGATCCGCACGGGCGCCTCGCGCACCGGCAGGTGGATCAGCGCGCTGAAGGCGCCCACCCCTACGCCGATCCACCAGACCAGCAGGTAATCGCCCGAGGCGTCGTACAGCCAGCCGCCCAGCCAGACCCCCATGAAGGATCCGATCTGGTGCGACAGGAAGACGAAGCCGTAGAGCGTCCCCATGTAGCGCAGCCCGTAGATATAGGCGACCAGCCCCGAGGTCAGCGGCACCGTGGCCAGCCACAGCGCGCCCATGACCAGCGAGAAGACGATGACCGTGCCGGGCGTGATCGGCGTCAGGATGAAGGCGGCGGCGGCGATGGTGCGCAGCGTGTAGATGCCCGCCAGCAGGTACTTCTTGGTATAGCGCTTGCCCAGATATCCCGCCAGGATCGCGCCGCCGATATTGGCCAGACCGATCAGCGAAATGGCGACCGCGCCAAGCGCCGAGGTCGTGGTGATCCCCAGCCCCGCCAGCATTCCCGCAGGGTCGATGGGGCCGCACATCTCGGTGATCATCGCCGGGAAATGCGCGGTGATGAAGCCAAGCTGGTAGCCGCAGGAAAAGAAGCCCGCAAAGATCATCATGAAGCTTGGATCGCGAAAGGCGCGGTTCAGCACCGTGCCCAGGCTTTCCTCCAGTTCGCTGCGGGTGGCGGGCTTCCCGTCGCCCAGAAGCGGCAGGAACAGCATCGTGGCCAGCACGATGACGCCGAAGATGATGAAGACCGACTGCCAGGCATAGAAGGCCAGCAGGATCTCGGCCAAAGGCGCGCCGAAGACCTGCCCCGCCGATCCGGCGGCGGTGGCGATGCCAAGCGCCAGGCTGCGATTCTCGTCGCTGGCTGCCCGGCCCACCACGGCCAGGATGACCCCGAAGCCGGTGCCCGCGATGCCGAAGCCCACCACGATCTCCAGCAGCTGCACCCCGGCGGGGGTGGTGGCGAAGGCCGTCAGGATCAGCCCGGCGCTGTAGAGGATCGCGCCCAGGATGATCGCCCACCGATCACCCCACCGCTCGGCCAGGGCGCCGAAGATCGGCTGGCCCACGCCCCAAGCGAGGTTCTGGATGGCGATCGCCAGGCTGAACTCGGCCCGCGGCCAGCCGAAATCCTCGGCGATGGGGATCTGGAACACGCCGAAGCTGGCCCGCAGCGCGAAGTTGATCAAGAGGATCAGCGAGCCGCCGATCAGGACCGGCGTGAAGATGCGGGCATTGGACATGGGCGAAACCTTATGACGGTTTCGCAGCGTTGCCCCCGGTCGGGGACAACGTCAATCACGCAATTGTGGGAACGCAATCTGCCGGGCAGATGCGCCTCAGCGGCGCCCCATCTCGGACTGGATCGAGAATCGCGACGAGGGGATGGACCCGCCCTTGGCCATCTCGCCCAGGATCACCGTGGTCTTCTGGCCGCTGTCATCGGTGACGACCCATTGGCGCAGTTCGGTGGGCGCGGTGAAGACCATCGCGATATTGCCGTTCTGCGGGCGCTGCGGATCCTGCGCGGTGACGACGGTGGCGTTGTTCTGCTCGCTATGGCCGGTGACCATGCCCTGACGGCCCAGATCGACATTCGCATCCAGGATGATCGACAGCGGCGTCTGCGACAGCGGGTATTGCTGCGGCCCGCTGTTCGACTTGCCATCGAAGACGGCGACGTTGCCGCCCGAGGCCAGCACCAGCGTCGGGTCGTTGTTGTATTCGAAGCGCACCCGGCCGGGGCGCTGGATATAGACCGTGCCGGTGGACACCGTGCCGTCGGGATTGATCTGCGTGAATTCGGAGGTGACCGTGGTGAGGCTGTTGAGATAGCGAGATATCTCATTCAGCGAGATGCGTTCTGCCAAGGCCGGAAAGGCCATGGCGACGAGAAGGGCGGGCGCGAGGGCGAGGGTGCGTATGTTCATGGCCTCGATCATATCCCAACGCCTGCGCGATGCACATCACGTCTGGCGGATGGACGATGAGGCAGTAATCGCGGCCCCGTGACGGTTCCGCATCATTTGTTTCAATGCAGGCGCCTTGTCGGGAACACAAACGGAACATATCTTGCCCATATGGCACAGCGCACCCTCGACCAGAAACTGGCGATCCTGTCGGACGCGGCGAAATACGACGCCTCCTGCGCGTCCAGCGGGACGACGCGGCGCGATTCGCGCTCGGGCGGGATCGGATCGGCGGGCGGTTCGGGGATCTGCCACGCCTATACGCCGGATGGGCGCTGCATCAGCCTCTTGAAGATCCTGATGACGAACTTCTGCATCTATGACTGCGCCTATTGCATCAACCGCGTCAGCAGCAACGTGGAACGCGCCCGGTTCTCGCCCGAAGAGGTCGTCAAGCTGACGCTGGAATTCTATCGCCGCAACATGATCGAGGGGCTGTTCCTGTCCTCGGGCATCATCCGCAGCCCCGATCAGACCATGGGCGACATGGTCCGGATCGCGCGGATGCTGCGGATCGAGCATGGCTTCAAGGGCTACATCCATCTGAAGACCATCCCCGACGCCTCGCCCGATCTGGTCGCGCAGGCGGGCCTGTTCGCGGACCGCCTGTCGGTGAATGTCGAGCTGCCCCAGGATGCCAGCCTGCGCCAGCTGGCCCCCGAAAAGCGGCCCGAGACGATCCGCGCCGCCATGGCCGATGTCCGCTTGGGCCGCGAGGCCGCCAAGGACCGCAGCCATACCGGCAAGCGCCCGCCCCGCTTCGCCCCCGCGGGCCAGTCCACGCAGATGATCATCGGCGCGGATGCGGCCACCGACCGCGACATCCTGACGACCTCGGCCAATCTCTATTCCGGCTATCTGCTGAAGCGGGTCTATTACTCGGCCTTCTCGCCCATTCCCGACGCCTCCGCCGCGCTGCCGCTGATCAAGCCGCCCCTGATGCGCGAGCATCGCCTGTATCAGGCCGACTGGCTGATGCGCTTCTACGGCTTCGACGCGGACGAGATCGGCGCGGCCCACCCCTCGGGCAACCTGGATCTGGCCATCGACCCCAAGCTGGCCTGGGCGCTAGCCAACCGGGCGCAGTTCCCCGTCGACGTGGCCCAGGCCCCGCGCGAGATGCTGCTGCGCGTGCCGGGCTTCGGCACCAAGACGGTCACCCGCATCCTGGCCGCGCGCCGCAACGGGGCGCTGCGCTACGCCGACCTGCTGCGCATGGGCGCGATCATGTCCAAGGCGCAGCCCTTCGTGACCCTGCCCGACTGGACCCCCGGCGCGCTGACCGACAGCGCGGGCCTGCGCGCCCGCTATGCGCCGCCGCCCGAACAGCTGTCCCTGTTCTGATGATCCGCGTCCCGCTGCCGCGCTTCGGCCGCTTCGACGCCTGGCGCGCGGCGGCCCGCGACCTGGCCTCCGCCCGCATCCCCCCCGAGGAGGTGACCTGGGCCGATCCCGACACGCCCCCCGATCTCTTCGGCGCCGACCCCCTGCCGCCGCCCGGCAATCACCCGGTCACCGCCACGCAGGACTTCCTGCAACTGGCCCGCCAGGTCGCCAGCCATTCCGACCCGGAACGCTGGTCGCTGCTCTACGCCGCACTGATCCGGGCGCAGTCCGATCGGCGCTACCTGAGCAACCCCGCCGATCCGATGCTGGACCGGCTGACGCGGCTGGCCAAGTCGGTGCGCCGCGACATCCACAAGATGCACGCCTTCGTCCGCTTCCACGAACTGCCCTCGGACGGCCCCCGCCGCAGCTTCGGCGCCTGGTTTGAACCCGAACACCCGATCCTCGAGGCCGGCACGCCGTTCTTCGCCAAGCGCTTCGCCGACATGGACTGGCTGATCGCCACGCCCGAGGGGACCGCCCGCTTCACCGGCGCGGGCATCGCCTATGACGACCCGGCCCCGCGCCCCGACCTGCCCGACGATGCGAACCACGTCCTGTGGCAGACCTATTTCGCCAATATCTTCAACCCGGCCCGCATCAAGACCAACGCCATGCGGTCCGAGATGCCGAAGAAATACTGGAAGAACCTGCCCGAGACGCGGCTGATCCCCGAGATGCTGGCCGATGCCCCGCGCCGGGTGCAGGCCATGCGCGACGCCGGCGCCAGCGACGCCCCGGCCTTCGCGCCCAAGATCACCGCCCGCCTGCGCCAGCAGCCCGACGACAGCCTGCCCGAAACGCTGGACCAGGCCGCCTCCCGGGCCGCCCGCTGCACGCGCTGCGATCTCTGCCATGCCGCGACCCAGACCGTCTGGGGCACGGGCGCCCCCACCGCGCCCCTGATGATCGTGGGCGAGGCCCCGGGCGATCACGAGGATCTGCAGGGCAAGCCCTTCGTCGGCCCCGCAGGCCAGCTTCTGCGCCGCACCATGGCCGAGGCCGACCTGCCCGCCGACCGCGCCTGGCTGACCAATGCCGTCAAGCATTTCCGCTTCACCCCGCGCGGCAAGCGGCGGATGCACCAGACCCCCGACCGCCCCCATATCGAGCATTGCCGCTGGTGGCTGGACCTCGAACGCCGCTTCACCGCCCCGCGCCTGACCCTGGCGCTCGGCGCCACCGCGGCCTTCGCCCTGACCGGCAACCGCAAGCCGCTGACCCCCCGTCGCGGCACGATCGAGCCCGCCTTCGACGGCGGCCCGGTCCTCATCACCTGGCATCCCAGCCTGATCCTGCGCCTGCCCCCCGACCGCGCCCCCGCGGCGCTGGCGGAACTGCGCGCCGACCTGACCCGCGCCGCCGAACTCACCGCCTGATTTCATCTTGGCAGAAATATCCCCGGGGGGTGAATTGGCCGCAGGCCAAGAGGGGGGCCGGCAGCCCCCCTCTCCCCTCGCCGCCGCGCGGCGCTCAGCCGAAGACCGACCAGCCCGTGAACTCGGCCAGCCGCTCGGCGGCCAGCGTCCCCATGCGCGAATTGCCCCAGCCATCCAGCCCCGGCGACCAGATCGCGATCGAGGCCTTGCCCGGCGCGATCACCAGAAGCCCCCCGCCCACGCCGGATTTCGCGGGCATCCCCACGCGGAAGGCGAAGTTCCCCGACCCGTCATATTGCCCGCAGGTCATCATCATCGCGTTGATCCGCCGCTGCTTGACCGGCGACAGCAGCACGGGCGCGCAATCCAGCCCGGCGATCACCCGTCCGGCGCGGGCCAGCTGCACGCAGCTCATCTCGATGGCGCATTGATGGATATAGGTGCCCAGCACGTGATCGGGCGGCGCCTTCAGGTTGCCGAAGCTGCGCAGGTAATGGACCAGCGCAGTATTCCTGTGCCCGGAGCCGGCCTCGGACCGGGCCACCGCCTTGTCGATATGGATGTCGTCATCCTCGGCGGCCGCGCGCACGAAGGCCAGGATCTCGGCCAGCGCCTGCCGGGGGCTGCGCCCGGTCAGCAGCTCGTCGGTGACGACCAGCGCGCCCGCGTTGATGAAGGGATTGCGGGGGCGGCCCTTCTCCTGCTCCAGCAGCAGGATCGAATCGAAGCGGTCGCCCGAGGGCTCGCGCCCGACCCGCCGCCACAGCTGTTCGCCGATCCGGCCCAGCACGCAGGCCAAGGCAAAGACCTTGCTGACCGACTGGATCGAGAAGCGCTGGCCCGCCTGCCCCGCGGTCAGCACCTGACCGTCCGCCAAGGCGATGGCCATGCCGAACTGGGCCGGGTCGATCCGGCCCAGTTCGGGGATGTAATCGGCGACTTCGCCCCAATCGCCCTCGGCGCGGATGTCGCGGTCCAGATCCTGCAGAAACTGATCGAGCGTCATGTGATCATGCGTCATGGGGCCCCTCGGAATGCACGCCCCCTATGGCGCGAAACCGCGATCACCGCCACCCGCTAGAGCGCGCGTCCCGCCAGCAGGCGCGGCATCGGATCGACGGACAGGCCCGCCGCCTGCCGCATGAAGCCCCGGCGCAGCCCCGGCAGCGCCGTGACGATCCCCATCCCCGCGCCCCGCAGGGCCGAGATCAGCGCGTTGTCGGTCCCGAACAGCCGATTCACCCCGTCCATGCCCAAGGCCAGCGCCGTGCCGTCGAAGCGGCGCCAGCCCTGATACCGTTCCAGCACCAGCTCGCTGCCGATCTCCTCGCCGCGCCGTGCGGCCTCGACCAGCACCTCGGCCAGGGCGGCCACGTCGCGCAGGCCCAGGTTCAGCCCCTGCCCCGCCACGGGATGGACCCCATGCGCCGCATCGCCCACCAGCGCCACGCGGGGCGCGGCATAGCGTTCGGCCAGAGACAGGCTGAGCGGATAGGTGAAGCGCGGCCCGGCCCGCCGCAATCCGCCCAGGAAATCGCCGAAGCGCGGGCGCAGCACGGCCAGGAAGTCGTCATCCGACAGGGCCGCGATGGCGCCGGCATTGGCCCGCGTCTCGGACCAGACCACGCTGGAGCGGTTGCCGGGCAGCGGCAGGATCGCCAGCGGCCCGGTTGCCATGAAGTACTGATGCGCGATGCCCTCGTGCGGCAGGTCGTGGTCGATGGCCGCGACCAGCGCGGTCTGGCCGTAATCCCAGCCCTGCCGCCGGATGCCCGCGCGGGACGCCACGCCCGATCCGCGCCCGTCCGCGCCGACCAGCAGCCGCGCCTGCATCCGCCGCCCGTCCGACAGCGTGACGGTGACGCCCGCCGGGCCGGGCTCCTGGCCGGTGACCGAGATCCCGGGCAGATGCGTGACCCGGTCCGCCATCGCGGCCATCAGCGCGCGGTGCAGGAAGCGGTCCTCCAGCATGTGGCCCACCGGGCCGTCTTCGGTCTCGGCGCTGTCGAAATGCAAAAAGAACGGAGCCGCGCCGTCGCCGGGGCGGCCTTGGGACGCCTTGACCTGGCGGATGGGCTGGCTGTCGTCCGCCAGTTCCGCCCACAGGTCCAGCGCCGTCAGCAGCCGGACCGAGGCCAGGGCCAGCGCATAGGCGCGCCCGTCGAACCCCTCGCCCGAGCGGGCGGTCGCGGGGCGCGGATCGACCACCGCCACCGACAGGCCCGCGCCGGCCAGCGCCAGCGCCAAGGTCGGGCCGTTCAGCCCGCCCCCGGCAATCAGAACATCAACGTCATGTTTCATTTGCGGATCAATGCATGGGGACAAGTTGAAGGCAATGCGGCGCGGGGCCTCAGCCGTGTTCTTCGGCGGCCAGCAGCGCCGCCAGGCCGCTGCGATAGTCGGGATAGCGCAGCCGCACCCCCAGGTCGCGGGTGATGCGGTCGTTCCGGACCCGCTTGCTGTCGGCATAGAAGGACCGCGCCATGGGCGACATCTGCGCCTGGTCGAACGGCACCTCGGGCGGGACGGGCAGGCCCAGAAGCCGTGCTGCATGGGCGATCACGTCCTGCGGAGGGGCCGGGTCATCGTCGCAGACGTTGTAGATCCCGATGGGTGCGGGCGCGTCGATCGAAGCCAGCAGCACCTGCGCGATATCCTCGACATGGATGCGCGAGAAGACCTGCCCCGGCTTGATGATCCGTCGCGCGGTGCCGTCGCGGACCTTCTGGAACGGCCCGCGCCCGGGGCCATAGATCCCCGCCAGCCGGAAGATATGCAGCGGCAGGCCATGGGCGCGCGCCAGCGCGCGCCAGTCGGCCTCGGCCCGGATGCGGGCCTGGCCGCGGGCGCCCGATCCGTCCAGCTCGCTGTCCTCGTCGACCCAGCCTCCCTGCCGGTCGCCATAGACGCCGGTGGTGGACAGATAGCCCAGCCAGCGCGGCCGGGCGCGGGTCAGGTCGTTGCGAAAGGCGTGCAGCACCGGGTCGCCCTCGTCCCCCGGCGCGGTCGAGACCAGGATCGCGTCGGCATCGGGGATGGCGGCGCGCACCGCGTCCTCCTGGCCGGGCCAGATCAGGGGGGTGGCGCCGCAGGCCGCCACGCGGTCCGCGTCGCTGCGGGTGGTGCCGGTGACCTGCCAGCCCCGCGCGGTCAGCAGGGGCGTCAGATAGCCGGCGGAATAGCCATGGCCGAATACGAGCATCTTCATGACCACACCGTAACGGCGCGCGACGGGCGGCGCCAGATGCTTGCCTGCCGGGCAGCCTGCTGGCAGGGTCAGGGCAACCGGAAGGACCAGACCAGATGACCCCAGATTCCCGCTTTCTGCCCGTCAGCAGCCCGCAGCCCCAGCCCCGCCGCGACTTCACCGACGCGGCCCAGGCCGTGGACCATCTGCAGGCGCTTTATGCTCAGGCGACGGGATTCCTGCTGGACCATTTCACCGCCATCCTGAACGGCGCGGCGCCTCAGGCGCGCTATCGCGCCTTCTATCCCGAGGTGCGGCTGGTCGTGCCCACGCATGGCAAGATCGACAGCCGCCTGTCCTTCGGCCATGTCGTGGCGCCGGGCGTCTATGCGGCGACGATCACCCGGCCCGATCTTTTCGGCAGCTATCTGGTCGAGCAGCTGGGCCTCTTGGTCAAGAATCACGGCGTCCCGGTCAGCATCGGCCCCTCGGACACGCCGATGCCCGTCCATTTCGCCGTCGCCGCGCAAAGCGATCTGGCCGTCCCGCAGGAGGGCGTGCTGGATTTCAGCCTGCGCGACGTCTTCGACGTGCCCGACCTGAACACCATGAACGACGACATCGTCAACGGGGTGGCCGGGCCCATGCCCGATGGCAGCCAGCATCTGGCGGCCTTCACCGCGCAGCGCGTCGACTATTCGCTGGCACGGCTGGCCCATTACACCGCCACCGCGCCCGAGCATTTCCAGAACTTCGTGCTGTTCACCAACTACCAGTTCTATGTCGACGAGTTCGAGGCCTTCGCGCGCCGTGCCCTGTCGGACCCCTCCCTAGGCTATACCGGCTTCGTCGCGCCGGGAAACCAGCAGATCACCGACCCGCAGGGCCAGATCACGCCTCTGTCCAAGATGCCGCAGATGCCGACCTATCACCTCAAACGGGCGGGCGGGCAGGGGATCACGCTGGTCAATATCGGCGTGGGCCCGTCCAACGCCAAGACCGCCACCGACCACATCGCGGTGCTGCGCCCGCATGTCTGGCTGATGGTCGGCCATTGCGCGGGTCTCAGGAACAGCCAGTCGCTTGGCGATTTCGTGCTGGCTCATGCCTATCTGCGCGAGGATCACGTGCTGGACGACGACCTGCCGGTGTGGGTGCCGATCCCCGCTTTGGCCGAGGTACAGGTCGCCCTGCAGCAGGCCGTGGCCGAGGTCACGCAGCTGGACGGCTACGAGCTGAAGCGCATCATGCGCACCGGCACCGTCGCCACCATCGACAACCGCAACTGGGAGTTGCGCGACCAGTCCGGGCCGGTCCACCGCCTGTCGCTGTCGCGGGCCGTGGCGCTGGACATGGAAAGCGCGACCATCGCCGCCAACGGCTTCCGGTTCCGGGTGCCCTATGGCACGCTTCTGTGCGTCAGCGACAAGCCCCTGCACGGAGAGCTGAAGCTGCCCGGCATGGCCACCGATTTCTACCGCACCCAGGTCGCCAACCACCTGCTGATCGGCATAAGGGCGATGGAGAAGCTGCGCGAGATGCCGCTGGAGCGGATTCATTCCCGCAAGCTGCGATCCTTCACCGAGACGGCATTTCTCTGACGTGGCGACAAAACGCCAGCAAATGCAGGTTTTCGCGCGTCGGGCGAAAAAGGCTTGATCTGCCGGTGAAAACCGTGTGTAGCAGGCGTTATGCCGCAAAAGGCGCAATTTGTGGGCCCGTCGGAACAGGGCAAGAGGAGACAGACCATGGCTACGGCTGCTGCAAAACCGATGACCAAAACCCAACTGGTGGCGACCATCGCCGAGGAAATGGGTTCGGACAAGAAATCGGCCACGGCCGCGCTGGACGCGATCGTGGCGGTCGTGACCCGCGAAGTCGCCGGTGGCGGCGCGGTCACCCTGCCCGGCCTGGGCAAGATCGCCTGCCGCGCACGCCCCGAGCGTCAGGTCCGCAATCCGCAGACCCAGGAAATGATGACCAAGCCCGCCGACAAGCAGGTCAAGTTCACCATCGCCAAGGCCCTCAAGGACAGCGTCAACAGCTGATCCCGGCCTGAGCCGATGACATCAGGGGTCGCGCCTTCGGGCGCGGCCCCTTTTTCCATTCTGCCCGCCCTTGCTGTGCCCCGGCTGCCGCCGGTTTCGGCAATCCTGCCGGGGGGTCACGTTTGCGCCTTTCCGCCGCAGGACCGCTCTGCTAGCCGTTTTGCATCACCTGCAAGAAAGGCCTCCGCCATGGATGTTCGTGCGCTGCTGATGGGCCTCGGGTTTGCGGTGATGTGGGCCTCGGCCTTCACCTCGACCCGGATGATCGTGACCGAGGCGCCGCCGCTGCTGTCGCTGGCACTGCGCTTTGCGCTGTCGGGCGGCATCGGCATCCTGATCGCCTTGGCGATGGGGCAGAGCTGGCGGGGGCTGACGCGGATGCAATGGCGCGCGGTGGTGATCCTGGGCCTGTGCCAGAACGCGCTCTATCTGGGGCTGAACTGGACGGCGATGCAGTGGATCGAGGCGGGACTGGCCTCGATCATCGCCGCGACCATGCCGCTGCTGGTGGCCTTTCTTGGCTGGACGCTGATGGGCGAGCGCCTGCGCCCGATGGGCACCGGCGGGCTGCTGCTGGGGGTCTTGGGCGTGGCGATCATCATGGGCGCGCGGCTGCAGGGCGGCAGCGACCCGACCGGCATCGTCATGTGCTTCGTCGCAGCCCTGGCGCTGGCCGTGGCCACGCTGACGGTGCGCGGCGCCAGTTCGGGCGGCAACGTGATGATGATCGTGGGCCTGCAGATGCTGGTGGGCGCGGTGACCCTGGGCCTGATCGCGCCCTGGGTCGAGGACTGGACCGTCACCTATACCCCGCGCCTGATCGTCGCGTTCCTCTATACGGCGGTCGTGCCGGGGCTGCTGGCGACCTGGGTGTGGTTCCTGCTGGTGGGCCGGATCGGCGCGGTGCGCGCGGCGACCTTCCATTTCCTGACGCCCTTCTTCGGCGTCGCCACCGCCGCCCTGCTGCTGGGCGAGGATCTGGGCGCGGGCGACGTGATCGGCGTGGCGATCATCATGCTGGGGATTCTCGCCGTGCAGCTGTCCAAGGCACCGCCGGTGCGCCGGCCTCCCCCCAGCTGACGGACCCGCAGGTGGGCGTCGGGCGTTGAGATCGCCGAAGCCCTTGGCATATGGATTCCATGCGCGCCGACCAGATCCTGCACCCGACCGAGGCCGGTCTCTACTGCCCGCCCGGCGATTTCTACATTGATCCCGTCCGCCCGGTTCCCCGCGCGCTGATCACCCATGGCCATGGCGATCATGCCCGGGCGGGCCATGGCGCGGTGATGGCCACGCAGCAGACGCTGGACATCATGGCCATCCGCTATGGCGAGGATTTCACCGCCAGCCGGCAAGCGGCAAAGGGCGTGGCGCGGATCGGCGGCGTGCAGGTCAGCTTCCATCCGGCGGGCCATATCCTGGGATCGGCGCAGATCGCGGTGATGCCGGACAAGGGGCCCAAGATCGTCGTCTCGGGCGATTACTGCCGGGCGCCGAACCCGGTCTGCGCGTCCTACGAGCCGGTACCCTGCGACATCTTCGTCACCGAGGCGACCTTCGGCCTGCCGGTCTTTCGCCACCCCGATCCCTTGCTGGAGATGACGCGCCTGATCGCCAGCATGGCCGAGTTTCCCGAACGCCCGCATCTGATCGGCGCCTATGCGCTTGGCAAGGCGCAGCGGGTGATCGCGCTGGCGCGTCAGGCGGGCATCGACGGCCCCATCGCCATCCACGGCGCGCTGCAGCGCCTGTCGGATTACCATGTGGAGCAGGGCATAGACCTCGGCCCGCTGGTGCCCGCCACCGCGAAAGAGGTGCAGGCCCAGCTGGTCATCGCGCCCCCCTCGGCCTTTGCCAGTGCCTGGGTGCAGCGGTTCAGCGATCCGGTGATCGGCTTCGCCTCGGGCTGGATGGCGGTCCGCGCCCGCGCCCGGCAGCGCGGGGTCGAGCTACCCCTGGTCATCAGCGACCATGTGGACTGGCCGCAGGTCACGCAGACGATCACGGACCTGGCCCCCGAGGAGGTCTGGATCACCCACGGCACCGAGGAAGGCCTGATGCGCTGGTGCGAATTGCAGGGCATCGCCTCGCGCCCCCTGCGGCTGGTGGGCTACGAGGACGAACCCGAATGAGGGGTTTCGCGCATCTGCTGGAACGGCTGGCCTTCACCGCCGCGCGCAACGCGAAACTGCGGCTGCTGCGGCATTACCTGGAACAGACGCCGGACCCCGATCGCGGCTATGCGCTGGCCGCGCTGACCGGCGACCTGAAGCTGCGCGCCGTCACGCCGGGCCTCTTGCGCGGGCTGATGGCCGAGCGGATCGACGGGCAGCTCTTCGCCATGTCCTATGATTTCGTGGGCGATCTGGCCGAAACCATCGCGCTGCTGTGGGACACGGACCGCGACGAGGATGTGCCGCTGCATCAGGCCGTGGCGCTGCTGTCCGAGACGGGCCGCGCGGGTCTGCCCTCGACCATCACCGCGATGCTGGACCGGCTTGGCCCCTCGCAGCGGCTGGCCTTTCTGAAGCTGGCGACGGGCAACATGCGCGTGGGCCTGTCGGCGCGCATGGCCCGGATCGCGCTGGCCGAAATGGGCGAGCCGCAGGTCAAGGATATCGAGGAGATCTGGCACGGCCTGACGCCCCCCTACCAGCCGCTCTTCGACTGGATCGCGGGCGGCACGCGGCCCGAACATGCCGCGCTGGCGCCCTTCCGGCCCGTCATGCTGTCCACCCCGGTCGATCTGGACCAGCTGCGGGCCTTCGATCCGGCGCTGTACACCGCCGAATGGAAGTGGGACGGCATCCGCGTGCAGGCGATCAACGATGGCGGCACGCGGCGCCTCTATTCCCGCACCGGAGAGGATGTCGGCGCCGCCTTCCCCGACCTGCTGGAGGCGCTGAACTTCGACGGCGCGGTGGATGGGGAATTGCTGGTGCGGCGGGGCCTCGACGTGGCGCCCTTTGGCGATCTTCAGAAGCGGCTTGGACGCAAGGTGGTGGGCCGGGCCATGCTGGACAGTCATCCGGCCTCGCTGCGGGTCTATGACGCGATGATCTGGCAGGGCCGCGACCTGCGCGACCTGCCGCATGAGGAGCGCCGCGCGATCCTGGAGACGGCAGATTTCGGCAGCGAGCGGATCGATCTGTCGCCGCTGCTGCCCTTCGCCACATGGGACGATCTGGCCGCCCTGCGCGCCGATCCCCCCAGCATCGTGATCGAGGGCGTGATGATCAAGCGCCGCGACAGCGCCTATGTCGGCGGGCGCCCGCGCGGGCCGTGGTTCAAGTGGAAGCGCGATCCGATGGTCGTCGATGCGGTGATGCTCTATGCGCAGCGCGGGCATGGCAAGCGGTCGGGCTTCTACAGCGACTTCACCTTCGGGCTGTGGGACGGCGAGGTGCTGGTCCCGGTCGGCAAGGCCTATTTCGGCTTCACCGACGAGGAATTGCGCGAACTGGACCGATTCGTGCGCAACAACACCACCGAGCGCTTCGGCCCCGTCCGATCCGTCGCCCCCAAGCTGGTGCTGGAGGTCGCGTTCGAGGGGCTGAACGCCTCGCCCCGCCACAAGTCCGGCGTGGCCATGCGCTTTCCCCGCATCAGCCGCATCCGATGGGACAAGCCCGCCGCCGAGGCTGACCGGTTGCAGACGCTGAAGGACATGATCCCGTGACCCTGCCCCCGGCGTTTCGGGACTGGTTCGCGGCCCAGGGCTGGGAACCCCATCCCCATCAGATCGACCTGCTGAACGCCACGGGCGACAGCCTGCTGATCGCGCCCACGGGCGGCGGCAAGACGTTGGCAGGGTTCCTGCCCAGCCTCGTCGAGCTGCAGGCACCGCACAAGGGGATGCACACGCTCTATGTCTCGCCCCTGAAGGCCCTGACGGCGGATATCGCGCGCAATCTGGCGCGGCCGGTCGAGGCCTTGGGCCTGCAGGTCCGCATCGAGGACCGCACCGGCGACACCCGCGCCAGCCAGAAGGCGCGCCAGAAGGTCGATCCGCCCGACATTCTGCTGACCACACCCGAATCGCTGGCGCTGATGCTGTCCTATGAACAGGCGCCCGCGATCTTCGGGGGGCTGCGCCGGGTGGTGCTGGACGAGCTGCACGCGCTGGCCGAGAACAAGCGCGGCGATCAGCTGATGCTGGGGCTGGCACGGCTGCGGACGCTCGCGCCGGACCTGATCGTCACCGGCCTGTCGGCGACGGTCGAGGACCCCGACCGGCTGGCGGCGTTCATGGGCGGCGCCCGGGTCATCAACGCAGATCCCGGCCCCGATCCCGACATCGCCATGCTGCCGACCGCGCGCTCGGCGCCGTGGTCGGGCGGCGGCGGGCATTACGCCATTCCCGACGTGCTGGCCGAAGTCGCGCGCGCCACCACGACCATCATCTTCATGAACACCCGCGCCCAGGCCGAGCTGTTCTTCCAGGCGATCTGGGCGCAGAACGACGACAACCTGCCCATCGGCCTGCATCACGGCAGCCTGGCCCGCGAGGCCCGCCAGCGGGTCGAGGCGGCGATGGCGGCGGGCGAGCTGCGCGCCGTGGTGGCCACCGGCAGCCTGGATCTGGGCATCGACTGGGGCGCGGTGGATCTGGTCATCCAGGTCGGCGCGCCCAAGAACGTCAAGCGGCTGGTCCAGCGCATCGGGCGGGCCAACCACCGCTACAACGCGCCCTCGCGCGCCCGCATCGTGCCCGCCAACCGCTTCGAGGTGATCGAATGCGTGGCCGCCCTCGCCGCCGTGCGCGAGCGCGATCTGGACGGCGACCCGCGCGGGCCGGGGCCCCTGGACGTGCTCTGCCAGCATATCCTGCTGACCGCCTGCGCGGGGCCCTTCGATGCCGACGCGCTTTTTGCCGAGGTGCGGACCGCCGGCCCCTATGCGGCGCTGGCGCGCGAAGATTTCGACGCCTGCCTGGATTTCGCGGCGACCGGGGGCTATGCGCTGCGGGCCTATGACCGCTGGCAGCGGCTGATGGCCCGCGACGGGCTGTGGCGGCTGCGCGATCCCCGTGCGGCGCGCGACCTGCGCATGAACATCGGCACCATCGTCGAGCCCGAATCGCTGAAGGTCCGCTATCGCGGCCGCGGTGGCGCGATGCTGGGCGAGGTCGAGGAAGGCTTTGCGGCCACGCTGGAACCGGGCGACACCTTCCTGATCGGCGGGCAGACCGTCCGCTATGACGCCCTGCGCGAGATGGTCGTCGAGGTCACCCGCCAGCCCGCCAAGGAGCCCAAGATCGCGCTCTATTCCGGGCTCAAGCTGGCGACCTCGACCCAGCTGTCGCATCGGGTGCTGGCGATGATCGGCGATCCCACCCGCCACGCCGCCCTGCCCGAGGATACCCGCGACTGGCTGGCCCTGCAGGCCCGGGTCAGCGCCCTGCCCCGCCCCGGCACGCTGGTCTGCGAGACCTTCCCGCGCAACGGGCGCTGGCATTTCTCGCTGTTCGGCTTTGCCGGGCGCAACGCAATGCAGACGCTTGGCCTGCTGATGACCCGCACGATGGAGGTGGCGGGCCTGGGCCCTCTGGGCTTCATCGCCACCGACTACGCGCTGCTGATCTGGTCGCTGGATGCGGTCACCGACCCCGCCCCCCTGCTGGACCGCGATGCGCTGCGCGAGGGTCTGGGCGACTGGCTGGGCAGCAATGCGGTGATGAAGCGCAGCTTTCGCAACGTGGCCACGATCGGCGGGCTGATCCAGCGCAACCTGCCCGGCACGCGCAAGTCCGGGCGGCAGGCGACGTTTTCCAGCGACATCCTGTACGACACGCTGCGCCGCTATGATCCCGACCACCTGATGCTGCGGATCACGGCGGACGAGGCGCGGCGGGGGCTTGTGGATTTCGGCCGGATCGAAGAGATGCTGGATCGCTCGGACCGTCTGGATCACCGGATGCTGGACCGCGTCTCGCCTCTGGCCGCCCCCCTGCTGCTGGAATACGGGCGCGTTCCCATCGCGGGCCACGGGGTCGAGCGGCTGGCCGAGGCAGAGGCCGAGGCCCTGATGGCAGAGGCAGGATTGACGTGACCGCCCATTCCTTCGACTTCGACGGCCAGCGGCTGGAGGCCCGGGCCTCGGGTGCGCTGTACTGGCCCGCCCGGCGCTGGCTGGTCGTGGCCGACCTGCATCTGGGCAAGTCCGAACGCATGGCGCGGCGCGGCGGCGCGCTGCTGCCCCCCTACGAGACGCAGGCCACGCTGGACCGGCTGGAGGCCGAGATCGCCGCGACCGATCCGGCCCGCGTCATCAGCCTGGGCGACGGCTTCGACGACGATGCGGCGGGGCGCGGCCTGCCCGACGCCATCTGCGCGCGGCTGCAGGCGCTGGCGCAGGGGCGCGTCTGGATCTGGGTCAGCGGCAACCACGATCCCGGGGCGATCTGCCCGCGCCTGCCGGGCTCTGCCGTGGACGAGGTGCAGGACGGCCTGATCCTGCGCCACGAGGCGGGTGTGGGTCCCGACGTCTCGGGGCATTACCATCCCTGCCTGCGGCTGGCCGGACAGCGGCGGCGCTGCTTTCTGGTCGGCCGCGACCATCTGATCCTGCCGGCCTTCGGCGCCTATACCGGCGGCTTGCCGGTCGATGACCGCGTGCTGTCGGCGCTGGTCCCGCAGGGGCTGGCCATCGCCTGCGGGACCCGCGCCCTGCCGGTCCCTGTCGGGTTCGCACCGCGCAGCCGCCGGTCTGCCACACGGGCCGCCGGCGCATGACAAAGGCCGGCCCCAGGGGGCCGGCCCGTCGATCCGCGATGCCGGAAGGTCAGAACTTCACGTTGAAGCCGACCTTGATGTTGCTGTGCGAGGGCGTGCCGACCGTGCGCGCGACCCCGTCCCCATCCGTGAAATCGACATTGGACGTGCCGAAGTCGCGGTATTGATAGGCCCCGAAGACCGAGGTCGTCTCGTTGATCATCCGCTCGACGCCGAAGCCGGCGGTCAGGCCGGTGGCATTGTAGCCCACCGTCGACGATCCGTCCTCGGTCGACAGCTTGTAATCGCCATCGACGCGCGAGACCCCGAACGTCCCGAAGACCAGCGTCTGCGGATCGACGGCATAGCCGGTCTTCATCACCAGCGAGAGGATGTTGTTGATCTCGCTTTCGACATCGCCCGAGACGGCGTCCGCACCAGACCCGACGGTGATCTCGATATCGTCCATGACCGCCCCGAACTCGGCGCCCAGCTCTGGGCCGAACACCCACCGATCGCGCTGCCAGCGATAGCCGACCTGAGCGGCGGCAGTTAGGCCATTGATCTTGATCTTGCCCAGACCGGT
Organism: Paracoccus gahaiensis; assembly: GCF_005048225.1. Taxonomy (GTDB): domain Bacteria; phylum Pseudomonadota; class Alphaproteobacteria; order Rhodobacterales; family Rhodobacteraceae; genus Paracoccus; species Paracoccus gahaiensis. Next base: position 148,619 of record NZ_SUNI01000005.1, on the reverse strand, counting down.
CTGGCGGCCGACCGGCGCGTCGCCTTCGCGGAACTGCAGGCCGACCTCGTCATCTCCTCCGAAGGAATAGCCAAGCGCACCGCCGGCATAGGCGCCCTCCCACGGGCCGATGGCGGGCGCGAAGGCGACCTCGATCGGGGCCAGATCGACGACCGACGCGACCGAGCCGCCGGCATGGGCGGCTGACGTTGCCGACATCAGGGCAGCGGGAGCGACGCAAAGGATGAGCAAGGATTTGATAGTCATGATGGACCCCATGTACTAAGCCGCAACCTGCGGCGAACTGTTGAACGCGGCATTAATTAGCGCACGAACTAACACATGGGGCAAATGATGGCGCAGACGCTTTCACCGACGGCGGAGATACCGGTCGGTTTGGCGTGTGATTTATGCAACAGGAGGGCCTGGAGGCCGGTCAGGTATCCAGGTTTTCCACGTTCAGGGCGTTCTGCTGGATGAATTCGCGGCGCGGTTCGACCACGTCGCCCATCAGCTTGGTGAACAGATCCTCGGCCTCGGCCACGTCCTCGATGCGGACCTGCAGCATGGTGCGGGCGACGGGGTCCAGCGTGGTTTCCCACAGCTGTTCGGGGTTCATCTCGCCCAGACCCTTGTAGCGCTGCAGCGACAGGCCCTTCTCGCCTTCCAGGAACACCGCCTGCAGCAGGCCCAGAGGCCCGTGGATCGGCTGGTCGCGATCCTTGCGGATCAGGCGGGCGGGCTTGGCATAGATGTCCTGCAGGCTGCCGGTCATCTCGCCCAAGCGACGGCTTTCGCCGCTGCGCAGCATCTGCCCGTCCAGGGTCCGGTTCTCCTCGACGCCGCGCAGGGTGCGCGACAGGCGGATGCCGGCATCCTGCGTGGGGCGGCCCTGCCAGCCGCGTTCGTATTCCTCGGCGATCTGGTCCAGACGGTCGGCGATGGCGCTGGCCACGCCCTGCGCATCCTGATCCAGCCGCCCCGGCACCAGCGCGCCGGCGATGGCGGCCTGCTCGGTGATGTGCGGAGGGTAATGGGTCGGATAGGCGCGCAGGATGCGCCGCGCGGCCCGGGCCTCCTCGACCACGCGGGCCAGATCCTGGCCCCGGATCTCCTCGCCCGAGGCCAGGCGCAGACCGGCCCCCTCGACGCCCTGCTGGATCAGGTAATCCTCCAGCGCGGCCTCGTTCTTCAGATAGACCTCGGACCGCCCCCGGCCCACCTTGTAGAGCGGCGGCTGCGCGATATAGAGATGCCCGCCCTCGATCAGCTCGGGCATCTGCCGAAAGAAGAAGGTCAGCAGCAGCGTGCGGATATGCGCGCCGTCCACGTCGGCATCGGTCATGATGACGATCTTGTGGTAGCGCAGCTTCTTCAGGCTGAACTCGTCGCGCCCGATGCCGGTGCCAAGCGCGGTGATCAGCGTGCCGATCTGGTCGCTGCCCAGCATCCGATCGAAGCGCGCGCGCTCCACGTTCAGGATCTTGCCGCGCAGGGGCAGCACGGCCTGGTTCTGGCGCGACCGGCCCTGCTTGGCCGAACCGCCGGCCGAGTCACCCTCGACGATGAACAGCTCGGACAGGGCCGGGTCCTTTTCCTGGCAATCGGCCAGCTTGCCGGGCAGCGAGGCCACGTCCATCGCCGTCTTGCGCCGCGTCAGCTCGCGCGCCTTGCGCGCCGCCTCGCGGGCCAGCGCGGCCTCGATGATCTTGCCGGTGATCGCCTTGGCCTGCAGGGGGTTTTCCTCGAACCATTCGGCCAGCTTTTCGCCGACCAGCCCCTCGACCGCCGGACGCACCTCGGACGAGACCAGCTTGTCCTTGGTCTGGCTGGAGAATTTCGGATCGGGCACTTTCACCGACAGCACGCAGGTCAGGCCTTCGCGGGCATCGTCGCCGGTGAAGTCGATCTTTTCGCGCTTCGCGATGCCGCTGGATTGCGCGTAATTGTTGATCACCCGCGTCAGCGCTCCGCGGAACCCCGCGATATGGGTGCCGCCGTCCCGCTGCGGGATGTTGTTGGTGAAGGGCAGGACGGTCTCGTGATAGCTGTCGTTCCACCACATCGCCACTTCGACGGTGATGCCGTTCTTTTCGCCGGTGATGAAGATCGGCTCGGCCATGACCGAGGTCTTGGAGCGGTCCAGATACTTGACGAACTCGCGCACGCCGCCCTCGTAGAACAGTTCCGAGGTCTGCACCTCGGCATGGCGGCGATCCTCCAGAATGATCCGCACGCCGCTGTTCAGGAAGGCAAGTTCCCGCAGGCGGTTCTCCAGGATCTTGAAACTGTAATCCAGGTTGCTGAACGTCCCCTCGGGGTCGTTAGTCTTGGCCGAGGCCATGAAGCGCACCTCGGTACCCTTCTCGCCCTCGGGCGCATCGCCTACGACGATCAGCGGCTTGACCGTGTCGCCGCGTTCGAAGCGGACGTAATGTTCCTTGCCGTTGCGCCAGATGCGCAGCTCCAGCCAGTCGGACAGGGCGTTCACGACCGAGACGCCCACGCCGTGCAGACCGCCCGAGACCTTGTAGCTGTTCTGGTCGAACTTTCCGCCCGAATGCAGCTGGGTCATGATCACCTCGGCCGCGCTGATGCCCTCGCCCGTGTGGATGTCGGTCGGGATGCCCCGCCCGTTGTCGCGCACGCTGACGCTGCTGTCGTTGTGGATGATGACCGTCACATAGTCGGCAAAGCCGCCAAGCGCCTCGTCGATGCCGTTGTCCACGACCTCGTAGACCATGTGATGCAGGCCCGAGCCGTCGTCGGTGTCGCCGATATACATGCCGGGGCGCTTGCGAACGGCGTCCAGCCCCTTGAGAACCTTGATGGAATCTGCGCCATATTCGGCAGGCTGGGCGGCGGTGTCGGTCATGCGTCGGGCTTCCTGTACATCATGCCCTGATATAGGCCCTGAGGCGGGCAAAGTCACGGCTTTGACTGGGTTTTTCGGTTCCGTCGGCGGGTTTTCTACGCCACGGGGCCCGGGTGGCCTCAGGCCGGCGCCTCGGCATGCGAGCGGCCTTCGGATTTCGTGACCGACAGGTGCCGGGCGGCGGGGCCCAGGGCCTGAAACAGCTCGGGGCCGGTGCCGGTCAGCAGGCTTTGCGCCGGCAGCACGGCGATGCGGTCATAGAGCGCCGCGCGCCGGTCCGCATCCAGATGCGCCGCGACCTCGTCCAGCAGCAGCAGCACCGGCTGGTCGGACAACGCGCGCGCATTGGCCAGGATCAGCGACAGCAGCAGCGCCTTCTGCTCACCGGTCGAGGACAGGGCGGCGGGCATGTCCTGCGGCCCCCAATGGGCCCCCAGATCGGCGCGATGCGGCCCGCTGAGCGTGCGTCCGGCGGCCAGATCGCGGGGGCGCATCGCGGCCAGGCGGGCGGCGATGCTGGCGGGGTCGGGATCGTCGGCCGCCCCCTCGCCCGGCAGCAGGGTCAGGCGGGCGGCGGGGAAATCGCTGCCGCCATCCTGCGCGGCCATGATCGCCGCCAGGGCGGCCTGCCGGTTGCGGGTCAGCGCGGCCCCCGCCTCGGCCATCTGCGCCTCCAGCGCGCGGAACCAGCCGGGATCGCGGATCTCGTCGCGCAGCAGGCGGTTGCGTTCGCGCATCGCCTTCTCATAGGCCAGCGCGTGATCGGCATGGTCGGGCTGCAGCGACAGGGTCACGCGGTCCAGGAACCGCCGCCGCCCCTCGGGCGCGTCCGACCACAGCCGGTCCATCGCGGGCACCAGCCAGATGACCCGCACAAGCCGCGCCAGCGCCGTCTGCGTCACGGGCTTGTCGTCGATGCTGACGCTGCGGGTCTGGCCCGGCGGGGCCAGCGTCTCGACCACATGGTCCCCCAGGGTGGCGCGCAGCCGCCAGCCCGCCTCGACCCCCTGCCGCGCCTGATCGGGTGCGGCCACGCTGCGCAATCCCCGACCGGGGGCCAGCATCGAGACCGCCTCGAGGATATTCGTCTTGCCCGAGCCGTTCGGGCCCCAGATCGCCAGCGGGCGCGCATCCAGATCCAGATCCAGCCGGGGCCAGGACCGGAACTGCGACAGGCGCAGCGCCGTCAGCGTCACACGCGCATCGGCATGACGACATAGACCGCGCTCAGATCGCTGCCCTCGCGGATCAGGGCGGCATCGCCCGAGCCGTTGAACAGGAAGACCGCATTGTCGCGATCGACCTGGGATGCGATCTCCTGCAGGTACTTGGCGTTGAAGCCGATCTCCAGCGGCTCGTCGGCATAGGCCACGATCAACTCCTCCTCGGCGGCGCCCGCATCGGGGGCGTTCACCGACAGGACCAGCCGGTCCGCGTCCAGCGACAGCTTGACCGCACGCGAGCGTTCGCTGCTGACGGTGGCCACGCGGTCGACGGCGCGGGCGAAATCGGCGGCGTCCACCTCCAGCTTGCGGGTGTTGCCCTGCGGGATGACGCGGCTGTAATCGGGGAAGGTGCCGTCGATGACCTTCGAGGTCAGGGTCAGCGTGGGCGTGGCGAAGCGGACCTTGGTCTCGCTGACGCTGACCGCGATCTCGGCCTCGTCATCGTCCAGCAGCTTGCGCAGCTCACCCACGGTCTTGCGGGGCACGATCACGCCGGGCATGTCCTCGGCGCCCACCGGCAGGGGCGCGTCGATGCGGGCCAGACGGTGGCCGTCGGTCGCCACGCAGCGCAGCACCGGCCCGTCCTCGGACTTGGACACATGCATGTAGACGCCGTTCAGGTAATAGCGCGTCTCTTCGGTCGAGATGGCGAATTTCGACTTGTCGAACAGCCGCCGCAGCACCGTGGCGGGCGCCTTGAAGTTGGCACTGTATTTCGACGAGGCCATGGCCGGGAAATCGTCGCGCGGCATGGTGGCCAGGCTGAACGAGGACCGCCCGGCCTGCACCGACAGCCGCCCCGTGGCCGCGTCCAGCGCCAGCTGCACCAGCGCCCCGTCGGGCAGCTTGCGCGCGATCTCGTTCAGCATCACGGCGCTGACGGTGGTGGCGCCGGGGCGTTCCACCTGCGCGATGGCGCTGTCCACGACCTCGGTGTCCAGATCGGTCGCGCGGAAGCTGACGCCCTCGGGCGTGGCCTCGATCAGCACATTGGCCAGGATCGGGATGGTGTTGCGGCGCTCCACGACCGATTGGGCCTGCGACACGGCCTTGACCAGTACGGCCCGCTCGATCGAGAATTTCATCTGTGTCCCCTGTCCACATAGGCGCTTCGGCCCGTTCGTCGGACCTGATGTGTAACCGCCCGCGCGGGCGCTCACAAGATTTTCGTGATCAGGCTTCCAGCATCCGCTTCAGCACGGCGATATCCTCGACCATGGCGCTGTCCTCGACCAGCAACTCCTCGATCTTGCGCACGCCATGCATGATCGTGGTGTGGTCGCGCCCGCCGAAGCGGCGGCCGATCTCGGGCAGCGAGCGGCTGGTCAGCTGCTTGGACAGGTACATCGCGATCTGGCGGGGCCGTGCGACGTTGCGGGCCCGCTTGGGGCCCATCATGTCGGCCAGGCGGATGTTGAAATGCTCGGCCACCTTGCGCTGGATGTCGTCGATGTTGATCTTGCGATCGTTGGTGCGCAGGATGTCGGCCAGACATTCCTGTGCCACCTCCAGCGTGATCTCGCGGCGCAACAGGCTGGCATGGGCGAAGAGGCGCTGCAGCGCACCTTCCAGCACCCGCACGTTGGTCGTGATGCGATGGGCCAGGAATTCCAGCACGCCCGCGCCGATCTCCAGATCGGGCTGCTGGGCGCAGAAGACCTCGGTCTTGGACTGCAGGATGCCAAGGCGCAGCTCGTAGGTGGTGGGGTGCAGGTCCACGATCAGCCCGCAGGACAGGCGCGATTTGATGCGTTCCTCCAGCCCCTTAATCTCGGCGGGGGCGCGGTCGGCCGAGATCACGATCTGCTTGCCCTGATCGACCAGCGCGTTGAAGGTATGGAAGAATTCTTCCTGCGTGCTGTCCTTGCCGGCGATGAACTGCACGTCATCGACCATCAGCATGTTCACGTTGCGGAACATCCCCTTGAAATCCATGATCGAACTTTCGCGCAGAGCCTGCACGAAACGGTACATGAACTGCTCGGCCGACAGGTACAGCACCTGGGCCGAAGGGTGGCGGGCCTGATAGTCCTGCGCGATCGCATGCATCAGGTGCGTCTTGCCCAGGCCCACGCCGCCATAGAGGAACAGCGGGTTGAAGCCGACCGGCCCGCCCTCGGCCACGCGGCGCGCGGCGGCATGGGCCAGTTCGTTGGGCTTGCCCACGACGAAATTGGTGAAGGTGTAGCGCGGGTCCAGCGGCGCGCCCAGATCAGTGCGGGGCGCGCGGGTGGTCGGCGCTTCGGGCGCCTGCCCGGCAGGGGCGGCGGCCTGGGCCGTGGCGCGCGGCGCCGGGCTGCCCACGTCAAAGCGCAGGCGTTCGACCGTCGCGCCGTTGCGGGTCAGCACAGCCATGATGTCCTTGGCAAAATGCCGGTTCACCCAATCCGAGATGAACCGCGTCGGGCTGACGAACCGTGCCGCGCCCTCGTCGATGGCGGTCAGGCGAAGCGGCTTGATCCAGTGGTTGTAGTTGTTCGGCCCCACGCTCTGCTCCAGCTCGGCGCATGCCTGACCCCAGATCCTGTCCATCATCGTCCCGTTTCCCGTGCCTGTCCCCGATCCCCGCCGGATGATCCGGCGGGACAGAAATCACGTCGACCCGGGGTTGATCGCGGAAAACAGCTGTCCCGACGACCGCAATGCGGTCGCGCGGGGGCGTCAGCCCGTTTCCGATCTCAAGACACGGTTCCTGCAATGGTCGGTGGCAGCCGTCCATGTGGTTCCGAGGGCGGAAGAGAGGCTCTTCCCAGCCCGGCCATGCATCCCGGAACGATCCGAAGATCATCCCGCGAGGTCCGGCCCGTCCCCCAAGCGACGTGAATCGCATGGAGGAAACTAGCGCCACGGATGCGACCGCCGCAACCGAACTCTGCGCTTGACAGCACGTTGGACCTGTCGAATCTGCGAGGCCTTTGACTCGATTAACAATTTTCGCAAAACGCTGAAATCGCTCGATTTTCGGGATCGATGCGGTTGCAGAAATGAAAATCGGGCGCAAGGCTTTCGCCTGCACCCGATCCTGTCATGGGGGTCGCAACGACCCGAAAGCCGGGGATTCCCGCCCCTTTCGGGGCCGGCCCTCAGGCGGTCGTTAGCGCGTTCACGCGGGCCGCCAGACGCGACACTTTGCGCGATGCGGTGTTCTTGTGCACGACACCTTTGGTGACGCCGCGCATCAGTTCGGGCTGGGCATTCTGCAGGGCGGTCTTGGCGGCGGCGGCGTCGCCCGAGGCGATGGCCTCCTCGACCTTGCGCAGGTAGGTGCGGATGCGCGAGCGACGGGCCTTGTTGACGTCGGTGCGACGTTCGATCTGGCGGGCGCGTTTCTTGGACTGGGGCGTATTGGCCATGGGATCTTCCTATCGGGTCAGGTGCAGGTCAAAATATCGAACGTGCAAAAGCCCCATGGCGCCGTCCCAAGTCAGGGACGGTCATGATTCTTGCCAAAGCGGGCCCACACGCATGTAAGCCCGGGCCTATAGGCCAACGGGCGCAAAAAGAAAAGCCTCTTTGCGCCAGAGCCCTCACTTGTCGCGGAATTGCGCCTCGCGCTTTTCCAGGAAGGCGGCCATGCCCTCCTTCTGGTCCTCGGTCGCGAACATCGAATGGAAGGTCCGGCGTTCGAACAGCAGGCCCTCGTGCAGGGTCGTCTCATAGGCGCGGTTCACGGCCTCCTTGACCGCCCGCGTGGCGATGAGGGACTTGTCGGCGATCTTGCGCGCGGTGGCCAGCGCCTCGGGGATCAGTTTGGCCGTGGGCACGACCCGGCTGACCAGACCCGAGCGCTCGGCCTCGGTCGCATCCATGAAGCGTCCGGTCAGGTTCATGTCCATCGCCTTGGACTTGCCGACGAATCGGGTCAGGCGCTGCGTGCCGCCGATGCCGGCGATCACGCCCAGATTGATCTCGGGCTGGCCGAACTTCGCGTTCTCGGCGCAGATGATGAAATCGCAGACCATCGCCAGCTCGCAGCCGCCGCCCAGGGCATAGCCGCTGACCGCCGCGATGATCGGCTTGCGCACGCGCCCGATCGCCTCGATCTGGGCGCCGAACAGGTCGGCCGCATAGACCTCGACGAAGCTTTTCGTCGACATTTCCTTGATGTCGGCACCGGCGGCAAAGGCCTTCTCGGAGCCGGTCAGCACGATGCAGCGGACCTTGTCGTTGCGGTCGGCCTCCGACAGCGCGCTGGAGAGTTCGTCCAGAAGCGTGGCGTTGAGCGCGTTGAGCGCCTCGGGACGGTTCAGCCGGATCAGGGCGACCTCGTCCTCGATCTCCACGATGATGGTTTCGTAAGCCATAGGCTTGGACCTCGTTGCCAGGTTGCTACCGGGCCTGTCCTATCAGCTTGGCCCGGGTAAATCCAAGCGTTCACCTCTGGCAGGAGGGGCACCAGAAGGAGGACCGCCCTGATTGCACGATGCGGCGGATGGTGCCGTCGCAGCCCGCGCGCAGGCAGGGCTGCCCCTCGCGGTCATAGGCGCGGAAGCTGTGCTGGAAATAGCCCAGCTCGCCGCTGGCCTGCCGGTGATCGCGCAGGGACGAGCCCCCCGCCGCGATGGCATCGGTCAGCACGTCGCGGATATGGCCCACCAGCGCCGCAAGGCGGGCCGCCCCGATGCGCCCCGCCGCCCGGCGCGGATCGATCCCCGCCCGCCACAGGGATTCGCTGACATAGATGTTGCCCAGGCCCGCCACGATCCGCTGGTCCAGAAGCGCCTGCTTGACCGGCACGCGCCGTCCCGCGAAGGCCAGCGCCAGATAGTCGGGGGTGAAGCCGGCATCAAAGGGCTCGGGGCCCAGATGGTCCAGCAGCGGGTGCGCCGTGCCCTCGCGGATCAGATCGACCATGCCGAAGCGGCGCGCGTCGTTGAAGGTGATGGTCGTGCCCGCATCGGTGGTCAGCACGACATGGTCATGGCGCGCATGAATGCCGGGATCGCGGTGAAACCCCGCCAGCCCCGCCCCCTCGACCAGCATCCGGCCCGACATGCCCAGATGCCACAGCACCGTGCCGCCCCGGTCCAGATCGGCCAGCAGGTATTTGGACCGCCGCCGCAGTGCGGTCACCCGCGCCCCCGTCAGCACCTGCACCAGATCGACCGGCATCGGCCAGCGCAGGTCGGGGCGGCGGACCTCGGCTCTGGCGATGCGGGCGCCTTCCAGATGGGGGGCCAGGCCGCGGCGGACGGTCTCGACCTCGGGCAGTTCGGGCATGGTGGGTCCTTTCGCGCCGCAGGCCTGCGGCGTAACCGTCGCATTGCACCCATGACGCATCGCGGTCATTGTGCGGGCGGCAGGCCGGACCTATCTGGCGATGGAACAGGCAAACGGCAAGCGCGATGACGGACAGAAAACAGACCCATTTCGGCTTTCGGACCGTGGACGAGGACCAGAAGGCCGGGATGGTGCACGAGGTGTTTTCCTCGGTCGCCTCGCGCTATGACCTGATGAACGACCTGATGAGCGGCGGCATCCATCGCGCGTGGAAGACCGCGATGATGGACTGGCTGGCGCCCCGCAACGGCCAGCACCTGCTGGATGTGGCGGGCGGAACCGGCGACGTGGCCTTCCGCTTTCTGGACCGCACGCCCGGCGGCCGCGTGACCGTCTGCGACATGACCGAGCAGATGCTGGTCGAGGGCCGCAAGCGCGCCGATGCCGTGGACAAGGCCGATCGCCTGTCTTGGGTCACCGGTGATGCGATGGCGCTGCCCTTCGCCGACAACAGCTTTGACCGCTACACGATCAGCTTCGGGATCCGCAACGTGACCCGCATCGGCGACGCGCTGACCGAGGCTTACCGCGTGCTGCGCCCCGGGGGCCGCCTGATGGTGCTGGAATTCAGCCAGATCCCGGTGCCCGCGATGCAATGGGCCTATGACCGCTACAGCTTCAACGTCATCCCGGCCATGGGCCAGGCGGTGACGGGCGACCGCGACAGCTATCAGTACCTGGTCGAATCGATCCGCAAGTTCCCCGAACAGGAGGAGTTCGCCCGGATGATCCGGCAGGCGGGCTTCGACCGCGTGCAATGGCGCAACCTGACCTTGGGCATCGCCGCGCTTCATTCCGGCTGGAAGTTGTAGGCATCATGCGCGGCCCCCACAACATCCTGCGCCTGATCCGCACAGGTGCCACATTCGAACGGACCGGCGCGATGGCGGCCGTGCTGGATGCGGTGGATGCGCCGATGCGGCTACGGCTGGCCGCGCGGGTGATGGGCTGGCCGTTCCGCTGGCTGGGCTACAAGGGCGATCCGACCCTGCCGCCGATCACGCGGGCGATCACCGCGCTTGGCCCCGCCTATATCAAGTTCGGCCAGATCCTGTCGACGCGCGCCGATGTCGTCGGCCCGGAACTGGCGGGCCAGCTGCGCATGCTGCAGGACCGTCTGCCCCCCTTCCCCACCGACATCGCCAAGGCGGTGATCGAGGCCGATCTGCGCGCACCGGTCGACGAGCTGTTCTCGGAATTCTCGGAACCGGTGGCGGCGGCCTCGATCGCACAGGTCCACCGGGCGCGCGTGCGCGAGACGGGCCGCGAGGTCGCGGTCAAGGTCGTGCGCCCCGGTATCGGCCCGGCCTTCAAGCGCGACATCGACGCCTTCCATTTCGGCGCCCGCATGGTCGAGATGCTGTCGCCCGGCGCCCGCCGCCTGCGCCCCCGCGATGTGGTCAGCCATTTCGAGCAGACCGTCACCGGCGAGCAGGACTTGCGGCTGGAAGCCGCCGCAGCGTCCGAGTTTTCGGAAAACACCGCCCGCGATGCGGGTTTCCAAGTGCCTTTGCCGCATTTTGCGCTGTGCTCGCGCCGGGTGCTGACCGCCGATTGGGCCGAGGGCCTGCCGATGGGCGACCGCGAGGCGCTGATCGCCGCCGGGCACGACACCACCGACCTGGCGCGTCGGGTGATCCAGCTGTTCCTGTCGCATGCGCTGCGCGACGGGTTCTTTCATGCCGACATGCATCACGGCAACCTGAAGGTTGCGGCCAATGGCGACGTGATCGCCTATGATTTCGGGATCATGGGCGAAATCGACGAATATACCCGCCGGGTCTATGCCCAGATCTTGTACGGCTTCATCCAGCGCGACTATCGTCTGGTGGCGCGGGTGCATTTCGAGGCGGGCTACGTGCCCCGCGACCGCGACGAGGCGGCGTTTGCCCGCGCGCTGCGCGCGGTCGGAGAGCCGATCTTCGGCGCCGATGCCAGCCGGATCTCGATGGGCAACCTCTTGTCCTACCTGTTCGAGGTGACCGAGCGTTTCGGCATGCCCACCCGGACCGAACTGATCCTGCTGCAGCGCACGATGGTCGTGGTCGAGGGCGTGGCGCGGTCGCTCGATCCGCAGCTGAACATCTGGGACGCGGCCAAGCCGGTCGTGTCGGACTATATCAAGGCCGGGATCGGGCCCAAGGCCGCCGCCCATGATCTGGCGCAGATCGCCCAGACCGTCGGACGCTATGGCCCGCTTCTGCCCCGCATCATCGAGCGGATGCTGTGGGAACGCGCCCATCCCGAGGAGGCGCGCCTGACCCTGATCCAGACCCGCCCCGCCGTGCCCCTGTGGCTGGTGGCGGTGCTGGCCTTGGCGGCGGGCGCGGGGATCGGCCTGTCGCTCTGAGGCTGCGTCTCAGAAGCAGATGATCTCCGCCTCGGCCTCGGCGCGGCGCAGGATCGCCACCGTCTCGGTCAGCTCCGCCATGCCCCGGAACATGCCCGACCGCTCACCGGTGGTCTGGCGCATGCGCAGGACCGTCTCGGCGCTGATATAGTCGCGATAGGGCAGGATCTCGGCGATGCGGTCGATCGCGCAGGAGCAGCGGTCCATCATCTCGCGCGTCTGGCCGTTGGTCGACAGGCAGGTGAAGACGTATTCCGCCCGCGCATTGGTTGGGAAATCGTTGACGGCCTGAGCCTGGGCGGGGGCGCCCAATCCTGATGCCAGGAGGGCCACGACCGCCAGAAGCGGGGGCCAGCCCCCGCCCCCCCGGGATATTTTCGGACCCAAGCCGTCAGGATGCCGCGCCCTCATTGCAGGACAAGCGCGCTGCGATAGCCGGGGACGGCATCGGTTTCGGCGCGCAGCTCACGGATCGGCTGGTCGGGATCGGCCATCACGAAGGTCAGGCGCAGCGTGTCGAACCCGCCCATGCGCGCGGCGTTCGCATCCTCGGCGAAGGGCTGGAAGCTGGCGGTCACGCCGTCACCGTCGCGGCTGATCTCTCCGCCGCGAAACAGCGCCTCCTTCATGCGGTTGCGGATGTAATGCGGGCTGCCGCCGGACAGGGCGGACATGTCGCGCACGGTCTGTTCCAGAAAGAAGGTCAGCACCGGATCGCCGCCCGAGATCGGGAAGGGCCCGATCTTGCGGCTGCTCGCGCCCAGCTCCTGCGTCAGCTGCAGGACCGGCTGCTGGTCCGAGGGGTCGATCGTCTCGGCCAGGGTCACGGCGGCATCGGCCAGCGGACGGAACCCTTCGGCCTGCGGACCCTCGACCGTCATGCGCCATTCCAGCGCGGCGTCCAGATCCCAGGGGCCGCGTTCGGCAAAGACCGCGTCTCCGGCCTCGGCGGCCATCATCGCCTGCGGGGCGAGGGCCGCCAACCCGGCGCAGAGGGCAAGGGCAAAGGCGCGTGTCATGGTCGGTCCTCCCAAACGTTCCGTCAGGTATGATGGGGGGCAGAGGGGGCCGGGCGCAAGCCCCGGCAGGCTGCGCATCCCCCCTAGGTCTTAGGCCAGAAGCCGTGCCAGGATCTCGGCCAGCTCGGCCGGGCGCACCGGCTTTTCCAGAAGATGCATCCCCATCCGCGCGCAGCGCCGCGAGATGGCCGGATCGCGATGGGCGGTGACCATGACCGCCGGCACCGGGCGGCCCGCCGCCGCGCGCAGGGCCTCGATGGCGGCGAATCCGGTATCGCCGTTCTCCAGATGATAATCCGCCAGGATCACGTCGGGCGGCTCGTCCCCCATGGTGGCCAGCGCCTCGGCGGTGCCGCCGGCCAGGCGCGGCACCATGCCAAGCCGGTCGCGCAGGATCATCTGATAGCCGCGGCGCATGTCGGCGTCGTTCTCGACCACCAAGGCCACGCGCCCCCGCAGCGCCGGCAGCGCCGTGTCCGAGATCCGGGGCGCCGTCTCGGGGCGGGCACCGACCAGCGACAGGCCCACGCGGAAGACGGTGCCGCGCATCGCCTCGGAGGTCAGGCTGATCGGATGGTCCAGCTTGGCACAGGCGCGGCGCACGATGGACAGGCCCAGCCCCATGCCGGGGGTGGCCTGATCATGCGTCAGGCGCTGGAATTCGTCGAAGATGCGGTTGCGATCGACGGCGGGGATGCCGATGCCGGTGTCATAGACCGACAGCCAGCACATGCCGTCGCGCTTGCGTGCGCCCACCGCCACGCCGCCGCGCTGCGTGTACTTGATCGCGTTCGACACCAGGTTCTGGGCGATGCGCCGCAGGAAGATCGGGTCGCTGTCCACGATCGCGGCGGTGGGCATGAAGGTCAGCCGCAGCCCCTTGGCATGGGCCACGGGGGCAAATTCGGCGGCCAGGCGGCGGAACAGGTCGTCCAGCACCACAGGCTGGCGGTTGAACTCGATCCGCGCGCTGTCCAGCCGCGAGATGTCGAGGACCGCATGCATCAGCTGCTCGACCGATTCGAAGGCGCTGCCCAATCTGCTGGTCAGTTCGGTCTGGTTCGCATCCATCGCGGTGTCGGCCAGCGCCGACAGGAACAGCCGCGCCGCCGACAGAGGCTGCAGCAGATCGTGGCTGGCCGCGCGCAGGAAGCGGGTCTTGGACCGGTTCGCCTCTTCGGCCGAGGCGCGGGCGACGGCCAGTTCACGGTTCCGTTGCGACAGATCGGCCATCGCGCGTTCCAGATCGCGGGTGCGGGCCAGCACCTCCTGCTCCAACGCGACGGCGGCCTGGAAGGTGGACCAGGCCGAGCCGCGCTTTTCCTCCAGCCGGTCGATGCGGTCGATCAGGACCTGGGTGATCCGGGTCAGCTTCTGGACCTGCCGATCGGGCGGGTCGTCGTCACGCAGCATCGACACCCTCCGGCGCGGGGAACGGCGCGGGCGGATCGGGCAGTTCGGGCCTCAGGAAGGCCAGGCCCACGAAGGTCTGGTTCACATGCATGCCGCTGTGCTGCTCGCCATAGGTGTTGAAGCCCGCGACCCGGTGGCGCCGGTAGAGATCCGAGATCCGATCGCTGAGCCCTGCCCGTTCCAGCGCCAGCCGTCGCAGGATGCAGTCGAAGGCCAGCACCATCAGCGGGCGGGCGGGCAGCGCCTCCAGCATGTCGGAAAAGCCCTGCGTCATGTCGTCGACCCGGCCAAGCGTCAGCACCGTGCCCGTGTCGATGGCCGACATCAGCGACAGGCCGCCATCGTCGGTGATGGCGCTGATCGCGCGGACATGGTGGCGGGACCCCATCCGCAGCAGCAGCGGAAAGCGCGCGAACTCGGACGGCGTCAGCGCGGTCTGCGGCAAGCCGGTCAGGCGGGCATATTCCGCCGCCGCCGGTTCGGCGTTCAGCTCCAGGATGCGGCGGCGTTCGGGAAGCGCGGCGGTGACGACCGCGCGCGTGGCGGTGGGGCTGAAATGGGCGAAGGTCACCTCGTGGATCGCCAGATCGGTCTCGACCAGCAGGAAGACGGCGACGTTCGATTGCACCACGCCCTGCGCCAGCAGCGTCGTGACGCGGAAATCCAGGCCATCGCCCGCGGACCCGCCCAGCACCGGGACCGTGGGCAAGGCCGCGTCCAGCGTGGCGACCAGCACATCCTCCTGCCCGGTCAACCCGTCCGACAGCATCAGCCCGAACAGGCTGCGGGCCGGATCATGGCCGAAGTCGCGGGCCATCGCGCGCAAGCTGGCCATCCAGGCCGAGACGGGCAGCGCCGGCAGGTCGGGCAGGATCAGGGCGGCGGCGCGGAAATGGCGGGCGGGAAAGCCGATCGCCACCACGCTGTCCGAGGCGTAGCCCTGCGGCCCGATCTCTCCGGCCGAGGAGCAGCCCGCGATCACGCAATCCTGCGGCAGCTCTCGGGCCAGCGCATTGTTCAGCGCCGCCAGCTCGTCGCCCTGGGCGCCGAACAGCAGCACCAGCGCGGGATGGGTGCCGCGCAGGCCGTCCAGCAGGGTCGGGACCAGATCGGTCCCGCCGCGGTCGGCCTGCACAGCGACCGGCCCGGAGGCGCCCTCCCTCGCCTCCGGACCGGTGTTCATCAGCCGGCCTCGAACAGCCGGATGGAATTGGCCAGCAGCACCGCCTGCGTGCGGCGGCGCGCGTTGATCTTGGACATGATCGCGGTGATGTGGGTCTTGACCGTGGCCTCGGCGATCGACAGCTCGTAGCTGATCTCCTTGTTGGCCTTGCCCTTGCAGATCAGCCGCAGGATCTTCATCTGCTGCGGCGTCAGGGTCGAGAAGCTGCGCGCCAGCTCGGCCTTGGCCATCTCGCCTGCGCCGTCCTGCTCGGGGCGATAGCATTCGGGGGTGACATGCTCACCCTCCCACATGCGGCGCAGGCTGTCGACCAGCCCCTCGCGCGACAGGGATTTGCTGATATAGCCCTGCGCCCCCGCCGCCATCGCGGTCGAGATCATCGAGCCCTCGAGATCGGCCGAGATCATGGTGATCGGCACGCCGGGCAGCTGGCGGCGCAGGGTCACGATCCCCTCGGCGCCCCGCGCATCGGGCAGGTTCAGGTCCAAGATCACGGCATCGGGCGCGCCCTGCATGCGGATCTGTTCCACGGCCGCCGCCAGTGTCCGGGCGGTGCGGACATTCTTCAGCCCGAAGCTGATCTTCAGCGTCAAGGCAAGCGCGTCGCACATCAACGGGTGGTCGTCCACGATCAGGATCTCGCGGATCTGATCGGCGGTCGGTCGAGGTGACGGCGCAGGACGCGCCTGCATGGCGGTTGCGGTCATGGCAGTCCTCCCTGGGTTTCAACGAAGCGCCCCTCCTCCAAGGTGCGTCCGCTGCCACCAGTTTAGGCCCGCCTGCGTATAAAGCAAGCGTCATGCCCAGACCAAAGTCGGAGAAGGGGTTTAGCTTTTGTTGACCTCCACACGCTCCACGGGAAAGATCTCGTCCCAGACATTGCCATCGGTGTCCTCGACATGGACCGAGACCGGCTGGCCGTTCGGATGATACTGAAAGCGGAACACCGGATCCTCGCTGACCGAGATCCCGGCCGACATGCTAAACAGCAGATCCTCGCCCTGACGCACCTCCAGCCGGTCGATGAAATGGGCGGGGATGTTCAGCAGCGTCACTTGGTCGCGCTGCAGGCCGGAAAAGTTGGGATGGCGGATCATCAGGGTGCCCGTCGCACGCCCGTCCTGTCCGTCAGCAGCGCTGCGCCAGCGCATTTCCCCCATCGACGCCCGGACCGAGGCCATGTCCTTGCCCGCAGGGGCCGAACAGCCGCCCGCCGCCTTGACGAAGCGGCCCGCCATGATCTGCGTGCCATCCGCCTGCGTGGCAATGGCGCGGACATCGGAATAGCTGTCGACGCGCAGCCGGACCTCGAAATCCAAAGGCATCAGCGCCGGACCGAAGGCGTATTCGGCGGCCACCGGGGCGGGGTTGCCGTCGACCACCAAAGTCAGGGCCTCCAGCGGCGGGGCTTCGGCGCCTTGCGTCAGGCGCACGGGCACGATGGCCGCGTCATGGGCGCGCGGTGGCGCCTCCAGATCCAGCGCGACGGCATCCAGCGGCGGATCGACATCCACGCCGATGATCGAGGATCGCAGATCCTCCCAGATCGGCGAGGGTTGCAGCGCGTTGTCCTGCGCGAAGGCCGGCGCGGCCAGCAGGACCGCGCCGAGGGTCAGCCACAGCTTCATCACTTATCCTCCCTTTTTCATCCTCCGATAGATCAGCTCGGCTGTCGTGGCGCCCGCATCCTCCTCGGCCCTCGCCACGACACCCGCATGCAGCGGAGATTTCGAACAGACCGGATCGGTCGCCCGCGCGTCACCCGCCAGCGCCATCGCCTGGCAGCGGCAGCCGCCGAAATCGACGGTCTTGCGCTCGCAGCTCTGGCAGGGCTCGGGCATCCAGGCGGTGCCCCTAAAGGCGTTGAAGCTGTCCGAGAGGTGCCAGATGTCGGAGAGCGACCGCTCCTGCACGTTCTCGAACCGCATCCAGTCGATGGATTGCGCGGCATGGCAGGGCAGCACGGTCCCGTCCGGGCCGACATTCAGCCCGGTCGAGCCCCAGCCCCCCATGCAGGCCTTGGGATAGATCGCATGATGGTCGGCGGGGACGTAGTCGATGACCAGCCGCCCGCGCAGCCGCAGCCGGGCCTCGTTCACCACCTGCCGGGCGAAGGCCGCCTGCTCGCGCGTGGGCATCAGCGCCTTGCGGTTCAGGTCGGCCCATCCGTGGAACTGCACCGTCGCCACCTCGATCCGCCGCGCGCCAAGACGTTCGGCCAGGTCGATCATGTCGGGCAGGCGGTCCATGTTCTGGTGATGGACGACCGCGTTGATGGTCAGGGGAAAGCCGATCTCGGTGACCCAATCACTGAAGGCCATCTTCTTGTCCCAGGATCCCGGATGCCCGCTGATGCGGTCGGCCATGTCGGGGCGGATGCCCTGCAGGGACAGCTGCACATGATCGACGCCCGCCTGGTCCAGCTCGATCAGCCGGTCGCGGGTGATGCCGATCCCCGAGGTGATCAGGTTCACATAGAGGCCCGCATCCCGCGCATGTGCCACGATCTGCGCCAGATCCTTGCGCACGCCCGGTTCCCCGCCCGAGACATGGACCTGCAGCACGCCCAGATCGGCGGCCTGCCGGAAGACCCGGCCCCAGTCGTCGGCGCTGATCTCGGACGCGGCGCGGACCAGTTCGACCGGGTTCGAGCAATAGGGGCAGGCCAGCGGGCAGCGATGCGTGACCTCGGCCAGCATGGCCATGGGCAGGCCCGGGGTGACGGGGTTGCCGTCCAGATCGCGCGGCTGATGCTGCTGGTCGTCCTTCATGAGGCGTCCTTCAGAAAGACCATGCGCCGTTCGATCAGCCCGGTCAGGAAATCGCGCACATCGCCGGCAATCTGCTCGGGCGGCGCCTTGTAGCGGGCGGCGAGGTCGCCCACGATGCTGTCCATGCTGCGGGTGCCGTCCAGTTCCGACAGGATCGCCTCGCCGATCTGGTCCAGCTGCATCGCGCGCTCGGGCGCCTGCAGCACGCGGATGCCGCGCACCCGGTCGCTCTGCAGCCGCACGCCGCGCGGCAGATAGGGCACGTCATGCAGTTCGATCAGCGGGGTCATGGGGCCATCCCCTCGCCCGGCTGCCAGGCGCCGGGAGGAATGTTCCCCTCGACATAGCCGTGCCACAGCGCATCCAGCTGCGCCCAGAGCACATCCGTCTTGAAGGTCAGCGCCGCCGCCGCCGCGTCCTGCTTTTCCAGCGTATCCGCCTGCGTCAGGACATAGTTGAGGCCGAATTTCACATCCTCGGGCGCCTCGGTCAGGCGCTTCCTGAAATAGGACAGGCTGCTGTCGTCGGCGAAATCATAATGCTGCAGCAGACCCTCGATCCGCTGCGCATGGATCCGGGGCGCGAACAGTTCGGTCAGGCTGGCGGCCACGGCGTCCAGCAGGGGCATGTCGCGGACGAAACGCACATAGGCGTCCACGGCAAAGCGCGTGGCGGGCATGATGCCCACGCCACTGGCGACATAATCGGGGTCCAGCCCCACGGCCTGCGCCAGCGCCAGCCAGCGGCGGATGCCGCCGCCCTCGGTCGGGCCGCCGTCATGATCCTCGATCCGCTTGCGCCAGGCGCGGCGCAGGTCGGGATCGGTCACCCGGGACATGAAGGCCGCATCCTTCATCGGGATGCGCGACTGGTACATCCAGCGATTGATGACCCAGGCACGCACCTCGTCGGGGGTGCAGTCGCCGCCATGCAGGCGGGCGTGGAACGGGTGGCGGTCGTGATAGCGCGCGGCCCCGATGGCCCGCAGCCGGGCCTCGAAATCCTCGGGCGATTGCGCCGTGTCCTGGATATCCTTCACAAGCTGATCTCCATGCCGTCGCGGCCGATCTGCCAGCCCTGCCCGGCGGCCTCTGCCGCCTCGGGGCTGTCGGGATCGGTCAGCGGGTTCGAGTTGTTTATGTGGACGAAGATACGCCGTCCGATGGTCGTTTGGGCCAAGGCGGGCATCGTGTCCGTCGCGGCCATGTGCCCCATGCGGCGTCCGGTCTTGCGGCCCAGCCCCATGCGGATCATCTCGTCATCCTGCCACAGGGTGCCGTCGAAGAACAGCGCGTCAGCGCCCTCGATCCGGTCCCGCAGCCCGTCGGGCAGGTCCGCGCAGCCGGGGATGTAGAGGGCCCGCCGGTCGCCTGCGCGCAGTTCGACCCCCACGGTCGTCTCGCCCATCAACCCGGTCTCGACCACCTCGCCCTCCTGGTACAGGGGCACCTTGCCCGGCACCGCGAACAGCGTCGCGGTCAGGCCAGGGGTCAGCTCGGCCGTCTGGTCCAGCGCGACCGTGCGGCGCGGCACGAAGTCCGGGTTCACCGCCCGCATCATGGGGTTGGCCGCCAGCGCGTCGTGGATCGCCGCCGTCGCGTACAGATCGAAGGGCTGGCTTTCACGCAGCGTCAGCAGGCCCGCCACATGGTCGATGTCGCCATTGGTGACCAGCACGGCCCGCAGGGGCATCTGGCGCGGCCCGGTCGGATGCAACGCGGGGGTCGCGGCCAGTTGCGCACGGATGTCGGGCGAGGCGTTCAGGATCGCCCAGTCCTGCCCGTCGGCGCTGACCGCGATCGAGCTTTGCGTCAGTGACGGGATCCGCCCCGCACGCGCCGCATCGCAATTGTCGCAGCCGCAGTTCCATTGGGGCAGGCCGCCGCCGGCGGCGGCGCCCAGGATGATGATCTGCATGGGGTGTGCCTTGAAAAAAGAGGCCCCGACCGAACGAATCGGACGGGGCCACATTCTTGCCTTGATGAAAGGCTCAGAACAGGACGGGTTCGTCCTCGGCCGGTGCGTACATGTTGATTTCCATGCCGCAGGCAATTTCCGTCAGGATCGGTTTGGTCCAGGCCATGCTGTGCTCCTCCTACATGCCAATACTGCCGCGCAAGAAGGCGACTGGATTCAAATGTAGTTCAGGGGCAGGATGAATCAACAGGACCTAGGTCGTATGTTCCTGACCATTTCGTGATCAAATGCAGGGAAAAAGGTAAAAGGCGCGATGTTTCACCTGATCCTGAGTGCCTGCCTGGCCGTGTCGGGCGCCGAGTGCGGGCAGATCCTGCTGCCGGCAGGGGATGCCGGGGACCTGGCCGGGTGCCGGTCACAGGCAGACCGAATCGTGTCGGACTGGCTGGCCGACCGCCCCGATCTGACCGGCGGCACGTCTGACTGTCGTGCCAATGCCGACCTGCCCGCCGCCGATCTGCAGGAACTGGCGCCGGGCGTCTTCGCCCATTTCGGCACCTCGCGGCAGATGGAGGAGACGGCGGATGGCCGCATCGCCAATCTGGGCGTGGTGATCGGGCAGGAGGGCGTGGCGGTGATCGACGCCGGCGTGTCCCGCGCCGAGGGGCAGGCGATGCATGTCGCGATCCGGCGGCTGACCGACCTGCCGATCCGCCACCTGGTCCTGACGCACATGCATCCCGACCACGTGCTGGGCGCCGAAGTCATGGCCGAGGCGGGGGCCGAGATCACCGCCCATCACGCCCTGCCCCAGTCCCTGCAGGCCCGCGCGGGCAGCTATCTGCACAGCCTGCAGGACCTCTATCCCGCGCCCGAATGGATCGGCACGCGGATCGCCCTGCCCGACCGGCTGGTCGAGGACCGCGACCGGATCGATCTGGGCGACCGACATCTGGACCTGCGGGCCTGGCCCGCCGCCCATACCGACAGCGACCTGACCGTGAGAGACAGCGCCACGGGGGTGCTGTTCACCGGCGACCTGATCTTTCGCGACCTGACTCCGGTGATCGACGGATCGCTGCAAGGCTGGTTGGAGTGGATGGCGGGCGACCCCGCCGCCGGGGCGACGCTGATCGTGCCCGGCCACGGACCGGCTGCGACATCATGGCCCGAGGCCGTGGACCCGCAGCAGGATTTCCTGACCGCCCTGGCCACCCAGACCCGCGACGCCATCGGAGCGGGCCTTGCCATGTCCGAGGCCGTTCCGGTCATCGCCGAAGCCTTGCAACCCTACGGCACCTTCTGGAATTCCTATCCTGCGACGGTGGCGCGCAACGCGACCGCTGCCTACAAGGAGCTGGAGTGGGACTAAGTAACATTTGACAGGTTCGCGCGAACCGTCGGATGTTGGCGATAACATCGGGCAAGAATGCCCGGGACTTTCAGGGAGGAAGACTTGAAAACCACATTGTTCACGACCGCCGCCGTTCTTGCGCTTGGCACCGGCATGGCACAGGCGCAGCTGGTGATCGAACCCGGCAGCGACGACCGCATCAACTGGGCCAGCCTTGAGGAATTCGCCGCCGCCCATCCGGGTCTGGAAGGCGAAAGCTTCGACATCCTGGGCCCTTGGCTGGGCGGCGACCAGGAGCTGTTCCAGTCGGTCATCGCCTATTTCAACGAGGCGACGGGCGCGCAGGCGAATTATTCCGGCTCGGACAGCTTCGAGCAGCAGATCGTCATCGACAGCGAGGCGGGATCGCCTCCCGACATGGCGGTCTTTCCGCAGCCGGGCCTGGCCGCCGATCTGGCGGAACGGGGCTTCCTGCGCCCCCTGGGCGACGAGACGGCGCAATGGATCACCGACAACTACGCGGCGGGTGAAAGCTGGGCCGCGCTTGGCACCTATGCGGGCGCCGACGGGACCGAGGCCCTCTATGCCTTCCCCTACAAGGCCGATGTGAAATCTCTGGTCTGGTACGTGCCCGAGAACTTCGAGGATGCGGGCTACGAGATCCCCGAGACCTATGAGGACCTGAAGACCCTGACCGAGCAGATCGCCGAAGAGGGCGAGACGCCGTGGTGCATCGGTCTGGGATCGGGCGGCGCCACCGGCTGGCCCGCGACGGACTGGGTCGAGGATCTGATGCTGCGCACCTCGACGCCCGAGGATTACGACGCCTGGACCACCAACGCGATGCCCTTCAACGACCCCAAGGTCGTGGCCGCGATCGAGGAATTCGGCTGGTTCGCCAAGAACCCCGATTTCGTGGCGGGCGGCGTGGGCTCGGTCAGCGCGACCGATTTCCGCGAAAGCCCCGCGGGTCTGTTCGCCAGCCCTCCGGGCTGCTACCTGCACCGTCAGGCCAGCTTCATCACGACCTTCTTCCCCGAAGGCACGGTCGTGGGCGAGGATGCGGACTTCTTCTACATGCCCGCCCCCGCCTCGGGCGATCTGGGCCAGCCGGTGCTGGGCGGCGGCACGATGTTCGCCGTGCTGTCGGACAATCCCGCCGCGATGGCCTTCGTCGAGTTCCTGAAGACCCCCGCCGCGCACGAGATCTGGATGGCGCAGCAGGGCTTCGTGACGCCCTTCAGCGGCGCCAATGTCGAGGCCTATGACGATCCCACCGTCCGCCGGATGGGAGAGATCCTGCTGGACGCCACCGTCTTCCGCTTCGACGGGTCGGATCTGATGCCCGGCGCCATCGGTGCGGGCGCCTTCTGGACCGGGATGATCGATTTCGTCGGCGGCGCCCCGGCGCAGGACGTGGCGGATCGCATCCAAGGCACCTGGGCCTCGCTGAACTAAGGGGCCTGTCGGCGCGGCGGTCCGTCCGCCGCGCCCTTTATCTTCAGGGGGGAGACTGGGATGGAATTGCTGTGGTTGGCGGTCAGCACGATCGTGATCGGCGTCTTCGGCTGCGTGGCGTGGTTCTGGGGGTCGAACTGGCTTCTGGACCGGATCTATCCGCCGAGGGGCGCAAAGGCGGGCGACAACATCCGCCGCGCGGGCCAGATCCGGCCCTGGCTGTTTCTGGGCCCGGCGATCCTGTTTCTGTCCATGTATCTGGTCTATCCGGTCCTCGACAGCTTCTGGCGGTCGCTGTTCAACTCGAACGGATCCAGCTTCGTGGGGCTAGACAACTACATCTGGCTGATGGGCGATGCGAAGTTCCGCGAATCCATGGTCAACAACATGATGTGGCTGCTGGTCGTGCCGGCCCTGTCCACCGTCTTCGGCCTGATCGCGGCGCAGCTGACCGACCGGATCAAATGGGGCAATATCGGCAAGTCACTGATCTTCATGCCGATGGCGATCAGCTTCGTCGGCGCGGGCGTCATCTGGAAGTTCATCTATGAATACCGCGCCTCGGGCGAGACGCAGATCGGCCTGCTGAACTGGATCGTCACGCAATTCGGGGGCGAGCCGCAGATCTGGCTGACCCTGCCCGTCTGGAACAACCTGCTGCTGATGATCGTGCTGGTCTGGATCCAGACGGGCTTCGCGATGGTCATCCTGTCCGCCGCCCTGCGCGGCATCCCCGAGGAAACGATCGAGGCCGCGATCCTGGACGGCGCCAGTCCCCTGCAGGTCTTCTTCAAGATCAAGGTGCCGCAGATCATGGGCACCATCGCGGTCGTCTGGACCACCATCACCATCGTCGTGCTGAAGGTCTTTGACATCGTCTTCGTCATGACCAACGGGCAATGGGGCACGCAGGTGCTGGCCAACCTGATGTATGACTGGATGTTCCGCGGCACGCCCGATTACGGGCGCGGCTCGGCCATCGCGATCGTCCTGATGATCCTGGTCACCCCGATCATGGTCTGGAACATTTACAACGCACGCAAGGAGGTCCGCTGATGGAGGGCATGGCCGGACAGAAATCCTCGCTGGTCTGGGTGGTCAACATCTCTGCCTTCCTGCTGGTGCTGTTGTGGACGATCCCGACCCTGGGTCTGTTCGTGTCGTCGTTCCGCGACCGCGACCAGATCTCGACCTCGGGCTGGTGGCAGTCCTTCTCGGGGTCGGAACAGACCGGCTTCGTCCGCACCGGCACCGCCGACGACCAGGTCGAGCGCGACGGGCTCTACGTGATCGAGGGCACCGCGCTGGAGGGCACGCAGGAGCTGACGGCCTGGGGCACCGGCGCCCGCAGCCCCGCCGAGTTCGCCCCCGGGGACACGGTCGAGATCGATCCCGGCGTCAACGTCACCGTGGCCGGGGACGGCACCTATCAGATGACCTCGGCCCAGCCCTTCGAGATGACGCGGGGCGAGCGGATCTTCACCACCACCCTGTCGCCGCCCAGCTTCACCATCGACAATTACAACCGCGTGCTGACGGCGGGGGGCCTGGGCCGCGCCTTCATGAACACGATGACGGTGACGATCCCCGCGACCGTCATCCCGATCCTGATCGCGGCCTTCGCCGCCTATGCGCTGGCCTGGATGCAGTTTCCGGGCCGCGCGCTTCTGACCGCCTGCGTGGTGGGCCTTCTGGTCGTGCCCCTGCAGGTGGCGCTGATCCCGCTTCTGCGGCTGCACAACGAGCTGGGCATCGGCAAGGGATATCTGGGGATCTGGCTGGCCCATACGGGCTTTGGCCTGCCGCTGGCGGTCTATCTGCTGCGAAACTACATGGTCGGCCTGCCGCGCGAGGTGATCGAGAGCGCCCGCGTGGACGGCGCGTCGGAATTCCAGATCTTTCGCCGGATCATCCTGCCGCTGTCTTTCCCCGCCCTGGCCAGCTTTGCCATCTTCCAGTTCCTCTGGGTCTGGAACGATCTGCTGGTCGCCACCGTCTTTCTGGGCAATACGCGCGAACAGCTGGTCATGACCGGCCTTCTGCGCGAACTGATGGGCTCGCGCGGAGGTGAATGGGAGATCCTTGCAACCTCGGCCTTCATCTCGATAGCCGTTCCCTTGCTGGTGTTCTTTGCCATGCAGAAATACCTGGTCCGCGGATTGCTGGCCGGGTCGGTGAAAGGTGGATGACTTGACGGCAACGACGACACAGGCAGCGGTGCAGGCGGGGGATTGGTGGAGGGGCGGGATCATCTATCAGATCTATCCGCGCAGCTTTCAGGACACGACCGGCAGCGGCACTGGCGATCTGGGCGGCATCGCCCAGAGGCTGCCCTATGTCGCCTCGCTTGGCGTGGATGCGGTCTGGATCTCGCCGTTCTTCACCTCGCCGATGAAGGATTTCGGCTATGACGTCGCCGATTATCAGGGCATCGACCCGCTGTTCGGCACGATGGAGGATTTCGACTGGCTGATCGCCAGCGCCCATGATCTGGGCCTGAAGGTCATCATCGACCTGGTCATGTCGCATACCTCGGACCGACATTCCTGGTTCCGCGAAAGCCGGGCCAGCCGGGCCAATCCGAAATCCGACTGGTATGTCTGGGCCGATCCCAAGCCAGACGGAACCGCGCCGAACAACTGGCTGTCGATGTTCGGCGGCAGCGCCTGGCAATGGGATGCGCGGCGGGAACAGTATTACCTGCACAATTTCCTGTCTTCGCAGCCTGACCTGAACTTCCACAATCCCGAGGTGCAGCAGGCGCTTCTGGACATGGCGCGGTTCTGGCTGGACCGGGGCGTCGACGGCTTTCGCCTGGACGTGGTGAACTATTACTTCCACGACCGCGAGTTGCGCGACAACCCGCCCTTGGCGCCCGGGCTGCGCAAGGCCGACACCGCGCCCGCCGTGAACCCCTACAACCACCAGAGCCACAAGTTCAGCAAGTCCCAGCCCGAGAACGTGGCCTTTCTGGAACGGTTTCACCAGACCATCGCGCCCTATGGCGCCTCGGTCGTGGGCGAGATCGGCGACAGCGAACGCGCGCTGGAGCTGCTGGAGGTCTATACCGGCACGCCGGGCCGGGTGCAGATGTCCTATGTCTTCGACTTCCTGTCGGGCACCGACCTGACGGCGGCGCGGGTCGTCGATGTCTTCGACCGGCTCACCAGCCAGGCGCCCAATGCCTGGCCCTGCTGGGCCATGTCGAACCATGACGTGGTGCGCCACATCACCCGCTGGTCGCTGCCCGATCAGGCCGCCAAGGCCTATGCGACCGTGCTTCTGTGCCTGCGCGGCTCGGTCTGCCTCTATCAGGGCGAGGAGCTGGGCCTGCCCGAGGCGGAGTTGCGCCACGAAGAGCTGCGCGACCCTTACGGCATCGAATTCTGGCCCGAATTCAAGGGCCGCGACGGCTGCCGCACGCCGATGGTCTGGGACATGGGCGTGAATGGCGGCTTCTCCACCAGCCAGCCCTGGCTGCCGGTGCCGCACACCCATCTGCAGCGCACCGTCGTGGCCCAGGAGGCCGACGCGCAATCCATGCTGCATCACTACCGGTGGGCCGTCGGCCTGCGCCGCAAGCACAGCGCGCTGCGCGGCGGCACCATGACCGATGTCATGGCCGAGGGGCCGGTCCTGTCCTTCCGCCGGATGGACGACAAGCAGACCCTGCTGATCCGCGCGAACCTGTCCGATGACGAGGCAAGCGGGCTGATGCCGTGGCAGGTCCAGATCATCGAAGGATAGGGGAGGAACCCGCAATGGCCGATCTGAAACTGAGGCATGTCGCCAAGTCCTACGGGGACGTGCAGGTGCTGCGCGACATCGACCTGGACATCACCTCGGGCGAATTCATCGTCTTCGTGGGGCCCTCGGGCTGCGGAAAGTCGACCCTGCTGCGGATGATCGCCGGGCTGGAGCAGATCAGCGACGGCGAGCTGCAGATCGGCGGCCGGGTGATGAACGATATCCCCCCCAGCCAGCGCGGCATCGCAATGGTGTTCCAGTCCTATGCGCTGTACCCGCACATGACGGTGCGCGACAACATGGCCTTTGCCTTGAAGATCGCCGGCCAGTCGAAGGAGCAGATCACCGCCGCCACCGACCGTGCCGGCAAGATGCTGCAGCTGACCCCCTATCTGGACCGCCTGCCCAAGGCCCTGTCGGGCGGCCAGCGCCAGCGCGTGGCCATCGGACGGGCCATCGTGCGCGACCCGCAGGTCTATCTGTTCGACGAGCCGTTGTCGAACCTGGATGCCGCCCTGCGCGTCGCCACCCGGATCGAGATCGCGCAGCTGAAGGCCTCCATGCCCGACCGCACGATGATCTACGTGACCCATGACCAGACCGAGGCGATGACCCTGGCCGACCGCATCGTGGTGCTGGCGGGCGGCGGCATCGCGCAGATCGGCGCGCCGCTGGAGCTGTACGAACGGCCCAGCACCGAATTCGTCGCCCAGTTCATCGGCAGCCCGGCCATGAACCTGCTGCCCGGGCGGGTGAAGACCGTGGGCGCCACGACCCTCGTCGCGCTGGACGGCGGACTGGAGGCCGAGGTCGCCATCCCCACCCGCGCGGGCGATCAGGACATGCCGGTGAACCTGGGCGTCCGCCCCGAGGACATGCGCGTGACCGAGGGCACCCCGGTCTTCGAAAGCACCGTCGATCTGACCGAGGCCCTGGGCGAGGTCACGCTGCTCTATTTCGGCACCAATGCCGACACGGTGCCGATCATCGCCAAGCTGCCGGGCATCCATCCCGACCTCAAGGGCCGCCGCGTGCGCCTGACCGCCGATCCCCATGCGCTGCACCTGTTCCACAAGGGGCAGTCGCTGCTGTATCGCGACGGGCCGCCGCCCGCCTATCAGGCCCGCACGGCCGCCCCCTCGGGCAGCATGGGCAGCACGCCCACAGCCCCGGATGAGAGGGGTGGGGACCGGATCGAGGAAGGGCTGATCAAGCCCGTCGGCCCGGTGCGCTGACCCCGGCGGCGGAGGCGATCAAATTTGCTGATCGCACCGGGAAAACCGTGCTAGGCTGCGCCGACCTTGGGGAGGGGAGGCTTTTGATGCAGCGCAACCATGCGGACCTGGTGGCCGCCAAGTCGCAATCGCCCGGCGCGACCTCGGCCCTGGCGGCCTCGTGGCGGCGCTCGCTGGTCAAGCATGGGCTGGACCCTGCCGACCGACGCCGCCCCGAGCATCTGTCCGCCCCCGAACTGGCCGCACGCCATCAGGCGATGGAGGCGTTCCTGCATGTCGCCGGGCCGCAGCTTGACCACCTGCACGGGCTGGTGGGCCTGTCGGGCTGCAACGTGCTGCTGACAGATGCGCAGGGCGTGGTGCTGGACCAGCGCGTCTCGGACAGCGACGCGGCGCAGTTCCGGGACTGGGGGCTGTGGCGCGGCGCCGTCTGGTCCGAGGCGGCGCAGGGCACCAACGGCATCGGCACCTGCCTGGCCGAGGGGCGGCAGGTCACCATCCACCGCGACGAGCATTTCCACACCCGCAACACCGCCATGTCCTGCATGGACGCGCCGATCTGGGGGCCGGACGGTCGGCTGCTGGCCGCGCTGGATGTCAGCTCTGCGCGCGCCGACCAGACCGAGCGCTACAACCGGCTGATCCAGGCACAGGTCGCCCAGACCGCCCGGGCGATCGAGGCGATGTTCTTCCGCTTCAGCTTTCCCCAGGCGCGGATCGTGATGGCCTCGGACGACCAGACCGACCAGGCGGTGCTGCTGGCCGTGGACCGCGACGACCTGGCCATCGGGGCCACGCGGGCCGCGCGCCGGGTGCTGGGGCTGGAACGCGAGGGCGCGCTGCGGCCGCGCCCCGCCGCCGACCTTCTGGGCCGTCAGGACGAGTTGCGCGGCTTCGACAAGGGCGAGCGCGCCGCCGTCATCCGGGCGCTGGCGCGGGCCTCGGGCAATGTCTCGGCCGCCGCACGGGCCCTGGGAATCGGGCGCGCGACGCTCTACCGGCGCATGGCGCGCTTGGGGATCGGCGATAATCCGGGGGGACTGTCTCAGCCCTGAGACAGCTTCTGCACTGCGGCGTGGATGGCGGCTTGCCACGAATCATGTCGTGCACGATCTTTGCCTCAGGCCCGGACGGGGAGGTCCGGCGACCATCTTCAAGGAGGATTCCGATGCCGAACGACCAGACGCACGAGTTCAAGGGCGTGGGCGTGATGCCCTTCGCCAGCCGCTATGACAACTTCATCGGTGGCAAATGGGTTGCCCCCCGCTCGGGCAAATATTTCACCAACACCACCCCCATCACCGGCGCCCCGATCGGAGAGATCGCCCGGTCGAATGCCGAAGATATCGAGCTGGCCCTGGACGCGGCCCATGCCGCCAAGGATGCCTGGGGCAAGGCCTCGACCACCGAACGCTCGAACGCGCTGCTGCGCATCGCCGACCGGATGGAGCAGAACCTGCAGCTGCTGGCCACCGCCGAGACCTGGGACAACGGCAAGCCGATCCGCGAGACGATGGCCGCCGATCTGCCGCTGGCCGTCGACCATTTCCGCTATTTCGCGGGCGTCCTTCGCGCGCAGGAGGGCGGCATCAGCGAGATCGACAACGACACCATCGCCTATCACTTCCACGAGCCCCTGGGCGTCGTGGGCCAGATCATCCCGTGGAACTTCCCGCTGCTGATGGCCTGCTGGAAGCTGGCCCCGGCGCTGGCCGCAGGCAACTGCGTCGTGCTGAAACCGGCCGAGCAGACCCCGGCGACGATCCTGGTCTTCGCCGAGCTGATCGCCGACATCCTGCCGCCGGGCGTGCTGAACATCGTGAACGGCTTCGGTCTGGAGGCAGGCAAGCCGCTGGCCAGCAATCCGCGCATCTCCAAGATCGCCTTCACCGGGGAAACCACCACCGGCCGGCTGATCATGCAATATGCCGCCGAGAACCTGATCCCGGTGACGCTGGAGCTGGGCGGCAAGTCGCCCAACATCTTCCACGAGGATGTCTGCCGCGAGGATGACGATTTCTTCGACAAGGCGATCGAGGGCTTCGTGATGTTCGCGCTGAACCAGGGCGAGGTCTGCACCTGCCCGTCGCGCGCGCTGATCCATGAAAAGATCTACGACCAGTTCATGGAAAAGGCGCTAAAGCGGGTCGAGGCCATCGTGCAGGGCGATCCGCGCGACAGCGCCACGATGATCGGCGCCCAAGCCTCCAGCGAGCAGATGGAGAAGATCCTGTCCTATTTCGACATCGGTCGGAAGGAAGGGGCCGAGATCCTGACCGGCGGCGACAAGGCCGATCACGGCGGAGAGCTGTCGGGCGGCTATTACATCAAGCCGACGGTCTTCAAGGGCCACAACAAGATGCGGGTCTTCCAGGAAGAGATCTTCGGCCCGGTCGTGTCCGTGACCACCTTCAAGGACCATGACGAGGCGCTGTCGATCGCCAATGACACGCTCTACGGTCTGGGCGCGGGCCTGTGGTCGCGCGACGCGAACACCTGCTATCGCTTCGGCCGGGCCATCCAGGCGGGCCGGGTCTGGACGAACTGCTATCACGCCTATCCGGCCCATGCGGCCTTCGGCGGCTACAAGCAGTCCGGCATCGGGCGCGAGAACCATCGCATGATGCTGGACCATTACCAGCAGACCAAGAACATGCTGGTCAGCTACAGCCCCAAGAAGCTGGGCTTCTTCTGATCCGGGCGCGGGGGCCTTCGGGTCCCCGCAACCTCCGCCCCCCATGCCGCGTTGAGCCGGACCGCCACCAAGAGACGCGCGCCATGCCCAAGGATGCCATCATCGACCCCGAGGACGCCGCGATCAGCGCGGGCCTCGTCTATGTCAACGACGACATACCGGGCATCCGCCGGGTCCGGGCGGGCAAGAGCTTTTCCTATCGCGATGCGCAGGGGCAGACGATCACCGACCGGGCGACGCGGAAGCGGCTGGCCGCGCTGGCCGTGCCGCCCGCCTATACCGATGTCTGGATCTGTCCCGATCCGCAGGGCCATATCCTGGCCACCGGCCGCGATGCCAAGGGGCGCAAGCAATATCGCTATCACCCCGGCTTCCGCGAGATCCGCGACGGCACCAAATACGATCGCATGCTGGATTTCGCCCAGGTGCTGCCCGGCCTTCGCGCGCGGGTCGATGCCGACATGGCGCGGCGCGGTCTGCCGCCCGAGAAGGTGCTGGCGACCATCGTCTTCCTTCTGGAAAACACCATGATCCGGGTCGGCAATGCCACCTATGCCAAGCAGAACAAGTCGCACGGCCTGACCACCCTGCGCGCCCGCCACGTCTCGCTGGAAGGCAACCGCATCCGATTCCGCTTCAAGGGCAAGTCGGGCAAGGACTGGGATCTGGGCCTGCGCGACCGCCGCGTGGCGCGGATCATTCGGGCGGTGCAGGAGCTTCCCGGCCAGCATCTGTTCCAATATGTCGACGAGGACGGCACCCGCCATCAGGTGACCTCGGGCGACGTGAACGCCTATCTGCGCGACATCACCGGCCGCCATGTCACCGCCAAGGACTTCCGCACCTGGACGGGCACGGTCCTGGCCGCGCTGGCCCTGTCGGAATACGAGAAGGCCGACAGCGAGGCCGCCGCCAAGCGCAATGTCCGCGACGCGATCGAGACGGTCGCGGCCAGGCTGGGCAACACCCCCACCATCTGCCGCAAATGCTATGTCCATCCGCAGATCATCGACGGCTATCTGGCCCATGACCTGAAGCTGGACCTGCAGGGCGAGATCGCGCAGACCCTGACCCATGACGACCTGCGCCCCGAGGAAAAGCAGGTCCTGACATTCCTGAGGAGGAGACTGAAGCC
Organism: Paracoccus gahaiensis; assembly: GCF_005048225.1. Taxonomy (GTDB): domain Bacteria; phylum Pseudomonadota; class Alphaproteobacteria; order Rhodobacterales; family Rhodobacteraceae; genus Paracoccus; species Paracoccus gahaiensis. The sequence continues at coordinate 116,982 of NZ_SUNI01000005.1, read as the reverse complement.
ATGAGCACCGTCACCGCGACCCCCGACGCCCTGCGCCTGATCGACGAGATCGTGGCCGATCACGGCCCGGTCCTGTTCCACCAGTCGGGGGGCTGCTGCGACGGCTCGTCGCCCATGTGCTATCCGCAGGACGATTTCCGCATCGGAGACCGCGACGTGAAGCTGGGCGAGATCGGCGGCGCGCCTTTCTACATCTCGGCCAGCCAGGCCGAGGCCTGGAAGCATACCGATCTGATCATCGACGTCGTGCCCGGAAGGGGCGGCATGTTCAGCTTGGATAACGGGCGCGAGAAGCGCTTCCTCACCCGGTCCGAGATGTGCAGCATCTGACGCCTGCGCGGCGTTGTGACCGGGCCCGGCCTGCGCTAGACAGTCGGTGATCCAGAAAAAGGTGCCCCATGACCCATAGCGTCTTCATCGATGGCGAGGCCGGAACGACCGGCCTGCAGATCCGCGACCGCCTGATGGGGCGCGACGACATCCGTCTGGTGCAGCTGGACCCCGCCCACCGCAAGGACCCCGCCGCCCGCGCCGATTGCTTCGCCGAGGCCGATGTGGCGATCCTCTGCCTGCCCGACGATGCGGCGCGCGAGGCCGTGGCGCTGACCGCCGACATGTCCGTGCGGCTGATCGATGCCTCGACCGCGCATCGGATCCACCCGGACTGGGTCTTCGGCTTTCCCGAACTGGCCCCCGAGATGCGCGAGATGATCGCGGCGGCGCGGTTCGTCAGCAATCCGGGCTGCTATTCCACGGGCTCGATCGCCATCATCGCGCCCCTGGTCGCAGCCGGGCTGATCGAGGAGACCCAGGCCCTGACCCTCAATGCCGTCAGCGGCTATACCGGCGGCGGCAAGGCGCTGGTTGCGGAATACGAGGCGGGCACCGCGCCGGTGCAGTTCATCTATGGGCTGGACCAGCGCCACAAGCACATCCCCGAGATCATGACCCATGGCGGGCTGCTGCTGCAGCCGGTCTTCGCGCCCTCGGTCGGGAATTTCGCGCAGGGCATGGCCGTGCAGCTGCCCTTGCATCTGGACGACGACCGCAGTGTGGCGTCGCTGCATCAGGCGCTGGCCGACCATTACGCGGGCGAGGCCTTCGTGCAGGTGGTTCCCGCCGCCGAGCTGGGTGGTCGCATCGATCCCACCGCGATGAACGGCACCAACCGGATGCGCCTCAGCGTGCATGGCGATGACGAGACCGGATGCGCGACGGTCATCGCGGTGCTGGACAATCTGGGCAAGGGCGCCTCGGGCGCGGCGGTGCAGAACCTGAACATCATGCTGGGCCTGCCCGAGGATGCGGGGCTGTAGCCCCGCACCCGCCCGGGTCATGGAAACGTTCTTGTCCGAAAATCACGTTTGACAACCCAAGCGCTGATCGACCTACATATGCTCTGTATAAGTCAATGGTAACACGTCGGATTTGCGATGCGCTTTGCAGGAGCACGCCCCATGGCTAGGTTGACCGCCTATACCCCGTTCGATCAGTCCGCGATCGATCTGAGCCCGATCCATCATTACGGGATCGACATCATCGGCGCGCCGGAATTTGTCGATGACGGCTTCGTCGAGATCCGGGGCACCCGCTATGAAGATATTATCCAGGTCGAGTTCATGTCCGAAGACTTTCCCCGTCTGGCCATCTTTGGCGGGTCCGGCTTTCGGATGACGGACAACCGTGATGTCGTGGCGGGCACGGTGACGGCCTTTTTCGAGCTGGGCTATGACAGGGGAAGCCAGACCTTCCCGATTCTCGACATCACCGGTCTGAGCCTACCGGCGCGAGATGTCGACCAAGCCGTCGTCTCGATCGGGCGGAGCGATGATTTCGCGCTGCTGTCGCGGGCCTTCGCGGGCAATGATGTCTTTTCGCTCAGCCAGGGCAACGACCGGGCCTTCGGTCTGGCCGGCAATGACACGATGTCGGGGCGCGGCGGCCATGACACCCTGTTCGGCGGCGCCGGAAACGACGTGCTGAACGGCGGCACGGGGAATGACATGCTGTATGGCGGCACCGGGGCGGACCGGCTGTTCGGCGGGTCGGGCAATGACCGTCTGGCCCTGGATGCGGGCGATGACCTGATCGACGGCGGCACCGGGATCGACTGGATCACGGCGCAGGGCGCGCGGGCGGTGCGGGTCGATCTGGCCCTCGCCTCGCGCCAGGACACGGGGATGGGCCGGGACATCATCCGCAACATCGAGAATGCCCAGGGCGGCGCGGGCAACGACGTCCTGATGGGAAATGCGCGGGCCAATGCCCTGCAGGGCGGCGCGGGCAACGACCAGCTGATCGGCCGGGGCGGCGCGGATCGGCTGTTCGGCGGCGCCGGGGCGGACACGCTGCTGGGCGGGCAGGGCAAGGACAGGCTGGACGGCGGAACCGGGGCGGACCGGCTGCTGGGGGGCCTCGACCGCGACCGACTTCTGGGCGGTGCCGGAAACGACACGCTGATCGGCGGGGCGGGGGCGGATGTGCTGACCGGAGGCGCGGGCGCCGACATCTTCGTCTTCCGCACCCTGGCCGACAGCCGCGTGGGTCAGGCCGACCTGATCACCGATTTCCGCAACGGCACCGACCGGATCGACCTGCGCCCCATCGACGCCGACGGGCGCAGCCCCGGCAACCAGGCCTTCGACTTCGAGGGCTTCGGCGCCCTCCAGCCCGGCGCTGCGGGCCAGCTGACCTTCCGCCATGTCCAGACCGGCGGCGGGCGGGAGACGCGGGTCCTGCTGGACACGGATGGCGACGGTCGCGCCGAGGGGATCATCCGCCTGTCCGGCGCGCTGACCCTGACCGAGAGCGATTTCTTCCTCTGATCTGCCCGATTTCCGGGCATCTGCGATCTGCGGCGCCGTTGCGGGCGCCGCGACCTTGCCAAGCCGCGATCGGCGGGCCTCTGGTAACGTCATGGAACGGCTGTCAATCATCGTGGTGGAGCGCGACCGGGACCGGGCGCTGAAGATCGTCGACGGGCTGCGTGCCTCGGGCGATCACCTGGTGACGGTGATCGCCGAGGAAACCGGTCTGGCCCGCCGCATCGCCGAACAGCAGCCCGACATCGTGCTGATCGACGTGGCCGACCCCTCGCGCGACGTGCTGGAGGAGCTGGCGCTGGTCTCGGGCCCGCTGGAGCGTCCGGTGGCGATGTTCGTCGACCGCTCGGACGAGCAGCTGACCCGCGCGGCGATCGAGGCGGGCGTGTCGGCCTATGTCGTGGACGGGCTGCACACCGACCGCATCAAGCCGATCCTGGATGCCGCCATCGCCCGGTTCCACATGTTCCGAAAGATGCGCGCCGAACTGGCCGCCACCAAGGCCGCGCTGGAGGAGCGCAAGATCATCGACCGCGCCAAGGCCATCCTGATGAAGGCGCGCGGCATCGACGAAGAGGCCGCCTATGCCCTGCTGCGCAAGACCGCGATGGATCAGAAGCGCCGCGTGGCCGATATCGCGCAGCAACTGGTGATGGCGGCGGGCCTGCTGACATGACCGACCGCCTGCGCCTTGGCTATGTGCCGCTGACCGATGCCGCGACCCTGATCATCGCGCAGGAGCTGGGCTTTGCCGCCGAAGAGGGGCTGGCGCTGGATCTGGTCCGGGTGGACAGCTGGGCGCAAAGCCGCGATCTGCTGGGCACCGGGGCCCTCGATGCGGCGCATATGCTGGTGCCCATGCCCATCGCGCAAAGCTTGGGGCTGGGGCCTGCCTATCCCGCGTTCGATCTGCTGATGATCCTGTCGCAGGGCGGGCAGGCCATCGCCGTCTCGAAGGCGATCGAGGAGCGCCTACGCGATCAGGGCCACGACTTCGATTTCCACGATCCCATCGCCGCGCGGGACGCGCTGGAACGTGCCCATTCCGGCGTCCTGCGCGTGGGCGTTCCGTTTCCCTTCTCGACCCATGCCGAGCTGGTGCGCCACTGGCTGCAGAACACCCCCCTGTCGGCGCGGCTTCAGGTGCACACCGTCCCGCCCCCGCAGATGGCCGATGCGCTGGCCTCGGGCGAGGTCGACGCCTTTTGCGTCGGCGAGCCTTGGGCCTCCTTCGCGGTCGAGCGGGGGGTGGGCGCGCTGCTGCTGCCGGGCCGGGCGATCTGGGCGGCGGCGCCTGAAAAGGGGCTGGTGACGACCCGCGCCTTTGCGGACACGCGCCCCGAGGCGACGGGGCGGCTGATGCGGGCCCTGTGGCGGGCTGGGCGCTGGCTGGACCGGCCCGGCAATCGCGGCACCGCGGCCGAGATCCTGTCGCGCGCCGATTACCTGAACCTGTCGCCCGAACTGTGCGAGCGCGGCCTTCTGGGCCGCCTGCACGTCACCTCGACCGGAGAGCTGCGCGATTTCCCCGACTTCATCCGCTTTCATGCCGAGGGCGCGACCTTTCCCTGGCGCAGCATCGCCGCGATGATGGGCGCCTGGATGGCCGCGCGCCATGGGCTGGACCCGGGCGCTGCGGCGGCGAAGGCGGCAGAGTGTTTCCGCACCGACCTCTATCGCCGCCACCTGCGCGAGGCGGGTGCGCATCTGCCCGGTGCCTCGGCCCGGATCGAGGGCGCCATGCGCGCGCCGACGCAGGTCGCCGCCGAACAGGGGCGGATGATTCTGGGCGCCGATGCCTTCTTCGACGGCCATGTCTTCGACCCGGCGTTTCCGACGCGCTGAAATCGCGGGCAGGCTGCCCTGTTCGGCAGCGATGGCGCGATGATCGCCCGCCCCCTGCGTCGAAAGCATTGACCGGCCGGCACCCGCTGGCGATGGTTGATGAAAGGCGGATGCAACGGCGCACCGCGTTTCGATCTGCCCGCAAGGACGCGGGCTCCCCATTACGGCAATGTCGCCACCTGTTCGTGCCCCCACCTTGGGGCGGCGACCGGTGGCTTTTCGCGTTTTCGCGCCCGCCCCCCGCTGTCGGGGGCCAGCCAAGGATAAGCCCGATGAGCTTGATCAAACCGCCCTCCCGCCGTCGTTTCCTGCAAGCCACCGGCGCGCTGGCCACCCTGGCCGCCGCCCGCCTGGCCCTGCCCGGTGGGGCCTGGGCCGCCACCCCCGGCACCCCCGAGGTGACCGGCTGCACCCTGGGCTACATTGCCCTGACCGACAGCGCGCCGCTGATCATCGCCGTCGAGAAGGGCTTCTTCGCCAAGCATGGCATGCCCGACGTGCTGGTCGAAAAGCAGGCCAGCTGGGGTGCCACGCGCGACAACATGGCGCTCGGCTCGGCCTCGGGCGGGATCGATGGCGGGCATATCCTGCGGCCCAAGGTGCATCTCTATTCCACCGGCAGCGTCATGCAGAACAGCCAGTCCCTTCCGATGTACACGCTGCTGAACCTGAACGAGGACGGGCAGGGCCTGTCCGTGCGCCAGGATTATGCCGACAGCGGCGTGGGCCTCGACTCCAGCCCGCTGAAGGAGATCTTCGCCGCCCGCCGCGCCGCCGGCGAGGAGATCCCGGTCGCCATGACCTTCCCCGGCGGCACGCATGACCTGTGGATGCGCTACTGGCTGGCCGCCGGCGGCATCGACCCGACCCAGGAGGTCGACCTGATCGTCGTGCCGCCCCCGCAGATGGTCGCCAACATGAAGGTCGGCAACATGGAGGCCTTCTGCGTGGGCGAGCCGTGGAACGAGCAGCTGGTCAACCAGAACATCGGCTTCACCGCCGCCACCACCGGAGAGCTGTGGGCGCGCCACCCCGAGAAGGTGCTGGGCATGCGCGCCGATTGGGTCGACGCCAACCCCAACGCCACGATCGCCGTCATGATGGCGGTGATGGAGGCGCAGATGTGGTGCGACCTGCCCGAGAACAAGCAGGAGATGGCCGAGATCATCGGTCGCCGCCAATGGTACAACGTCCCCGTCGCGGACATCGTCGGCCGCATCCAAGGCCAGATCAACTATGGCAATGGCAGGAACGAGATGCGCCCCGAGCTGGCGATGAAGTTCTGGGGCGAGAACGGCGAGACCTCCTATCCGTGGAAGTCGCTGGATGCCTGGTTCATCACCGAGAACAAGCGGTGGGGCTATCTGCCCGGCGATCTGGACACGGCCGCGCTGGTCGATGCGACCAACCGCAGCGACCTGTGGCTGGCAGCGGCGGCGGGTCTGGGCCTGACGGTCGATTTCGGCGACAGCCGCGGCGTCGAGACCTTCTTCGACGGCAAGATCTTCGACCCCGCCGACCCGCAGGCCTATCTGGACGCTCAGTCCATCAAGGCGATGGTGTGAGGGAGATGGCCGTGAACGTGACCACCCTCAAGCGCAAGCTGGACCTGACCCCCAAGCCCGCAGCCCCCGTCGTGGCGCTGCCCCCCCGCACCCCCGACCGTCTGGCGCCTTGGCGCAAGCGCGGGCGCGCGCTGGTCGATGCCGTCCTGCCGCCGCTCGTGGTGCTGGTCGTGCTGCTGACCATCTGGCAGGTCGGCGCCTCGGGCGAGGGCAGCGGCCTGCCGACCCCGGTGCAGGTCTGGATCGACAGCGGCTTTCTGTTCATGGAGCCGTTCTACGTCTACGGCACGCAGGACATCGGCCTGGGCTGGCGTGTCCTGACCTCGCTCGAGCGGGTCTTCTACGGCTTCGGCCTCGCGGCCGTGGTGGGCGTGCTGACCGGCGCGGTCATCGGGCAATCGGCGCTGATGATGCGCGGCTTCGATCCGATCTTCCAGATCCTGCGCACGGTGCCCCCCTTGGCCTGGCTGCCCATCAGCCTGGCGGCCTTCATGGACAGCGGGCCGAGCGCGATCTTCGTGATCTTCATCACCGCGATCTGGCCCGTCATCATCAACACCGCCGCGGGCGTGCGCGCCATCCCGCAGGATTACCGCAACGTCGCCGCCGTCCTGCGCCTGAACCAGGTCGAGTTCTTCTGGAAGATCATGGTCCCCGCCGCCGCCCCCTACATCTTCTCAGGGCTCCGCATCGGGGTCGGCCTCTCGTGGCTGGCCATCGTCGCGGCCGAGATGCTGACCGGCGGCGTGGGCATCGGCTTCTTCATCTGGGATGCGTGGAATTCCTCGCGGCTCAGCGACATCATCGTGGCCCTGGCCTATATCGGCGGCACGGGCTTCATCCTGGATCGTCTGGTCGGCTGGATCGGACGCGTCGTCTCTCGCGGCACGGCCGTGTAAGGGGAATGACCATGAAATACCTGCAAATCGAGCATCTGTCCAAGACCTTCGTGAACGGGGCCAAGACGGCGCATGTGCTGTCCGACATCAACCTGACCATCGAAAAGGGCGAATTCGTCAGCATCATCGGCCATTCCGGCTGCGGGAAATCCACCCTGCTGAACCTGATCGCCGGGCTGACCGACGTGACCACCGGCGGCATCCTGCTGGACGGGCGCGAGGTCAACGCGCCCGGCCCCGACCGCGCCGTGGTGTTCCAGAACCACAGCCTGCTGCCGTGGCTGTCGGTCTATGACAACATCAAGCTGGCGGTGACCAAGGTCTTCGGATCGTCCAAGACCAAGGCGCAGCGCCACGACTGGATCATGCAGAACTTGGATCTGGTCCAGATGAGCCATGCCGCCGACAAGCGCCCGGCCGAGATCTCGGGCGGGATGCGCCAGCGCGTGGGCATCGCCCGGGCGCTTGCGATGGAGCCCAAGGTCCTGCTGCTGGACGAACCCTTCGGCGCGCTGGACGCCCTGACCCGCGCGCATCTGCAGGACGCGGTGATGGACATCCACAGCCGGCTTGGCAACACGATGATCATGATCACCCATGACGTGGACGAGGCCGTGCTGCTGGCCGACCGCATCGTCATGATGACCAACGGCCCCGCCGCCACCATCGGCGAGGTGCTGACCGTCCCGCTGGCCCGCCCCCGCGACCGCATCGCCCTGGCCAGCCGGCCCGATTACGTGAAGGCGCGCGAGGCCGTGCTGCGGTTCCTCTACGAACGTCACCGCTTCGTCGAAGCAGCGGAGTAAGCCCATGACACGCAAACTTGTGGTGATCGGCGCGGGCATGGCCTCGGGCCGGATGCTGGAGCATCTGTTCGACCAGGCCCCCGGCCAGTGGGATGTGACCCTGTTCAATGCCGAGCCGCGCGGCAATTACAACCGGCTGATGCTGTCGCCGGTCCTGTCGGGCGACAAGACCTATGACCAGATCGTCACTCATGACACGGACTGGTATGCCGCCCAGGGCGTCACCTGCCGCTTCGGCGAGGCTGTCGTGGGCATCGACCGCGAGGCCCAGATCGTCCATGGCGCGCGCGGCCCGGTCGAATACGACGCGCTGGTCATCGCCACCGGCTCGGCGCCCTTCATCATCCCGCTGCCGGGCCACAAGCTGCCCGGCGTCGTGGCGTACCGCGATCTGGAAGACACCAACGCGATGATCGAGGCCAGCCGCCCCGGGGCGACCGCCGTGGTCATCGGCGGCGGCCTGCTGGGGCTGGAGGCTGCCGCCGGCATGGCCGCGCGGGGCGCCGAGGTGACGGTCATCCACCTGATGGGCCATCTGATGGAGCGTCAGCTGGACCCCGCCGCAGGCTATCTGCTGCAACGCGATCTGGAAAAGCGCGGCATCCGCATCCATTGCAAGGGCGCCACCAAGGCGATCCTCGGCACCGACAAGGTCGAGGCCGTGCTGCTGGAAGACGGCACCACCTATCCCGCCGATCTGGTCTGCATGGCCGTGGGCATCCGCCCCGAGACGCGCCTGGCCAATGATGCGGGGCTGGAGGTCGCGCGCGGCATCACCGTCACCGACCAGATGCGCACCAGCGACCCCGCGATCTTCGCGCTTGGCGAATGCGTGGAACATGACGGGCAGCTGTTCGGTCTGGTCGCGCCGCTCTACGATCAGGCCAAGGTCCTGGCAGCCACGCTGGCGGGCACGGACGCCGCCTTCATGCCTCTGCAGACCGCGACGAAACTCAAGGTCACCGGCTGCGACCTGTTCAGCGCAGGCGATTTCGCCGAGGGCCCGGGGCGCGAGGATATCGTCTTCCGCGATCCCGGGCGCGGCATCTACAAGCGCCTGATCCTGGAGGGCGACCGCCTGATCGGCGCCGTCATGTATGGCGACACCGCCGACGGGCCGTGGTTCTTCGACAAGATCCGCAGCGGCGCGGACATCAGCGCCGACCGCGACACACTGATCTTCGGCCCCGCCTTCGCCGGAGGTGCCCAATCGGACCCTCTGGCAGCCGTTGCAGCCTTGCCGCCTGAGGCGGAGATCTGTGGCTGCAACGGCGTGTGCAAGGGAACCATCGTCACCGCCATCCAGGGCGGTGCCGCCACGCTGGATGCCGTGCGCGGGCTGACCAAGGCCAGCGCCAGCTGCGGGACCTGCACCGGGCTGGTCGAACAGGTCATGGCGCTGACGCTTGGCGACGGCTTTGCCGCCAACGCGAACCCGCCCATGTGCAAATGCACCGATCACACGCATGAGGACGTGCGGCGCCTGATCAAGTCGATGGGGCTGAAATCCATCCCCGCCGTCATGCAGGATCTGGGCTGGAAAACCGTGGGCGGCTGCGCCTCCTGCCGTCCGGCGCTGAACTACTACCTGATCGCGGACTGGCCGCTGGACTATCGCGACGACCGCCAGAGCCGTTTCGTCAATGAAAGGAATCACGCCAACATTCAGAAGGACGGCACCTATTCCGTCGTGCCGCGCATGTGGGGCGGCGTCACCACCAGCGCCGAGTTGCGCGCTATCGCGGACGCGGCCGACCGCTACGGCGTGCCGATGATCAAGGTCACCGGCGGCCAGCGCATCGACCTGCTGGGCGTGCGGAAAGAGGATCTGCCCGCGATCTGGTCGGACTTCAATCAGGCGGGCATGGTCTCGGGGCATGCCTATGCCAAGGGTCTGCGCACGGTGAAGACCTGCGTGGGCACGGATTTCTGCCGCTTCGGCACGCAGGATTCGACGGGCCTGGGCATCCGTCTGGAGAAGCTGCTCTGGGGCTCCTGGACGCCCGCCAAGGTGAAACTGGGCGTCTCGGGCTGCCCCCGCAACTGCGCCGAGGCCACCTGCAAGGATATCGGCGTCGTCTGCGTGGACAGCGGCTTCCAGATCAGCGTGGCGGGCGCCGCCGGCATGGATGTGCGCGAGACGGTGCCGCTGCTGACGGTCGAGACCGAGGACGAGGTCTGCGACGTGATCGCGGCCTTCGTGCAACTCTATCGCGAACATGCGCGCTATCTGCACCGGATCTACAAATGGGTGGACAAGGTGGGGCTGGATTGGGCCCGCGCTCAGGTCGCGGATCCCGATATCCGCGCCGGGCTGATCGAGCGTTTCCGCCTGTCGCAGACTATCTATCAGACCGACCCCTGGGCCGAACATGCCGCCCGTCCCGACGATTGGGCGCCCGTGGCCGACCTGCGCCTGAGGGCTGCCGAATGAGCCGTTTCATCGACATCGCCGCGCTGGCGGATATCCCCCCGCAAGGCGCCCGCGTGGTGCGCACGCCGCAGGGCTGCGTCGCCGTCTTCCGCACTGCCGACGACCGGGTCTTTGCGCTGGACGACCGCTGCCCCCACAAGGGCGGCCCCCTGTCCGAGGGCATCGTGCACGGCGCCTCGGTCACCTGTCCGCTGCACAACTGGGTCTTCGACATGGCCACCGGGCAGGCGCAGGGCGCCGACAGCGGGGCGGTCGCCACCCATGCCGTGCGGGTCGAGGGCGGGCGGATCTTGCTGGACGCCTCCGCCATCCGACGCGTCGCATGAGCGGCGCGGTCCGGACCACCTGCCCCTATTGCGGCGTGGGCTGCGGGGTGCTGGCCACGCCCGACGGCAAGGGCGGACTGGCGATCGCGGGCGATCCCGATCACCCGGCGAACCGGGGGCGGCTCTGCGTCAAGGGCGCCGCGCTTGGGGAAACCGTCGACATCGCGGGGCGCCTGCTGGCCCCGCGAATCGGCGGGGTGGACGCCCCCTGGGGCCAGGCACTGGACCTGATCGCGGACCGATTCACGGATGCGGTGGCCCAGCACGGGCCGGATTCGGTCGCCATGTATGTCTCGGGGCAGCTGCTGACCGAGGATTACTACGCCGCCAACAAGCTGATGAAGGGCTTCATCGGCAGCGCCAATATCGACACGAACAGCCGGCTGTGCATGGCCTCGTCCGTCGCGGGCCACCGCCGCGCCTTCGGGACCGACACCGTGCCGGGCCTCTACGAGGATCTGGAACTGGCCGATCTGGTCGTCCTGACCGGCTCGAACCTCGCCTGGTGCCATCCGGTCCTGCATCAGCGCATCCTGGCCGCCAAGGCCGCGCGGCCGGCCATGAAGATCGTGGTGATCGACCCCCGCCGGACCGCCACCTGCGAGGGCGCGGACCTGCATCTGGCCATCGCGCCGGGGGCGGATGCGCATCTGTTCAACCTGCTTCTGTGCCACCTTTTCGACACCGAACGGACCAGCGCGGATTTCCTGCCACATGTCACCGGCTTCGATGCCGCCTTGACCGCCGCACGCGGCGCCACGGTCCAGGCGACCGGGCTGGACCCCGCCGATCTGGCGGCGTTTCTCGAGCTATGGGCCGGCACGGAGAAAACCGTCACCGTCTATTCCCAAGGCATCAACCAGTCCGACAGCGGCACGGACAAGGTGAACGCGATCCTCAACTGCCATCTGGCGACGGGCCGGATCGCGCGTCCCGGCATGGGCCCCTTCAGCGTCACGGGCCAGCCCAATGCCATGGGCGGGCGCGAAGTCGGCGGCATGGCCAACATGCTGGCCTGCCATCTGGAGTTGGAGAACCCCGACCACCGTGCGGCGGTCCAGACCTTCTGGGACGCGCCGCGCATGGCCGACCGCCCCGGCCTCAAGGCCGTGGACATGTTCCGCGCGGTGGAAGAGGGCCGCATCAAGGCGCTGTGGATCATCCACACCAACCCCGCCGTCACCATGCCGGATGCCGACCGCGTGGCCCGCGCCATCGCCGCCTGCGATTTCACGGTGGTCAGCGAGGTCTGGCCCGACACCGACACCGCCCGCCTGGCCGATGTGCTGCTGCCCGCCTCGGCCTGGGGCGAGAAGGACGGCACGGTCACCAACTCCGAACGCCTGATCAGCCGCCAGCGCGCCGCCCTGCCCCCGCCGGGACAGGCGCGGCCCGACTGGTGGGCCGTGGCGCAGGTGGCGCGGCGCATGGGTTTCGAGGGCTTCGACTGGACCTCGGCGGCCGAGATCTTTGCCGAGCATGCGGCGCTGTCGGGCGTGGCGGGTGCCTTGGGCAGCGATTTCGACATCTCGGACCTGCAGGGCGCCGATTACGACGCGCTGGCCCCGATCCACTGGCCGCAGGGGCCGGCGCAGCAGGGGGGGCGGTTCTTCGGCACGGGTCGCTTCCACACGCCCGATGGCCGTGCCCGGATGGTGCCGGTCACCGCCGCCCTGCCCGCGCAAGAACCGGGGCAGATGCTGCTCAATACCGGGCGCATCCGCGACCAGTGGCACACGATGACGCGCACCGGTCTGTCGCCGCGCCTGTCGCGCCATCTGGCCGAGCCCTATCTGGAGCTGCATCCCGACGACGCTGCCCGCCTGAACCTGTCCACCGCCGATCTGGCCCGGGTCAACAGCCCGCAGGGCCGGGCGATCCTGCGCGTCCTGGTGAGCGACCGCGTGGCGCCGGGCCATCCCTTCGCGCCGATCCACTGGACCGGCCAGACCGCGCCAAGCGGGCGCATCGACGCGATGGTGGCCGGGCTGACCGATCCCGTCTCGGGCCAGCCTGCCAGCAAGTCGACCCCGGTTGCGGTCACCCGCCATGCCACCGCCTGGCACGGCTATCTGCTGACCACGCGCGAGGTCACGCCCGACTGCGCCTACTGGGCCCGCGCCCGCCTGCGCGGCGGCTGGCAGATCGAGATGGCGGGCGACGCCACGCCCCCCGACTGGTCGGACTGGGCGCAGGGACTGCTGGGCCTCGGCGCGCCCTCGATGCAGTTGGGCGATCCGCTGCGGGGCGTGCACCGGATGGCCTTCCACCAAGGCGGCAGGCTGGCGGCGGCGCTGTTCGTCTCGCCCGGCCCGGTGCTGCTCTCGCGCGACCATCTGGCGGGCCTTCTGGACAGCGACGACGCCCATCCGCTGGCCGGTCGCCCGCCCGCCGACCGCCCCGATCCCGGCCCCACGATCTGCGCCTGCCTCAATGTGGGCCGCACGACCATCCTGCGCGCGCTGGCCGAGGGCGCGGACAGCGTCGAGGCCTTGGGCGCCTGCCTGGGCGCGGGCAGCAATTGCGGCTCGTGCCGGCCCGAACTGGCGGCCCTTGTCGCCGGCCATCGCCCGCGCATCGCCGCCGAATGAGGGCGGCGGTCAGGGCGGCGCCGGCGGATCCGCCCGCTGCGGGGGCAAAGGCCGGGGCGGCCTGCCTCAGCCCTTCGCCCGGACCGCGATCCAGATCACATGGCGCGATCCGCGCCCGCCCCGGGCGGCGCGGACCGTGTGGCTGCGGGCCTCGAAGCCGGATCGGGTCAGGGCCCTTGTGAAGCCCGCATCGAGCTCGGCCGACCAGACCGCCAGCACGCCGCTCGGGGCCAGCGCCCGATGCGCCGCGGCAAGGCCCGCCTCGCCGTAAAGCCCGTCGTTCTCGGGCCGGGTCAGCCCGCCCGGCCCGTTATCGACATCCAGCAGGATCGCGTCGAAGGCCGCCGGCGCCGCACCGATCTGCGCGCCCACATCGCCGAGCCGCATCTCGACCCTCGGATCGGACAGGCAGGTGCCGAAGACCGGGGCCATGTGCTGCCCGGCCCAGGCGACCAGATCGGGCAGGATCTCGGACACGATCAGGCGGGCGTCGGACGGGGCGACCGCCTGCGCGGCCCGCAGCGTGAAGCCCATGCCCAAGCCCCCGATCAGCACGCGCGGGGCGCGGCAGCCGGCCAGCCGGTCCAGCGCCAGGGTCGCCAGCGCCTCCTCGGACCCACCGAGCCGGCTGTTCATCAGCTCGTTGCCACCCTGCAGGCGGATCGAGAACTCGTCGCCCCGGCGCAGCAGCCTCAACCTGTCGCCCCCCGGCGCCACCGCCGATGCCAGCTCGATCCACGGCAGCATGCGCCATCCTCCTGTCCCAAAAGCCGCTTGTCGCCTAGCGCATCGCGGCCCGCAGGAGAAGGGCCCGCGCTTCCGTCAGGACCCTTGCCCGGCCCCGTCAGTCCAGATGGCTGACGATGGCGCGGCCCAGGGCGAAGACGCGCTGTTCCAGGATGACCGGCGTCTCGCAGACATAGGTCAGCGATTGCTGGCGCTCGGTGAAGATGCGCTGATCCCAGTCCAAGGCCTCCTCGGCGGCGTCGATGGCGTCGAAGTCGGGGCTCTCGGCCGCCTCCAGTGCGGCCATCTCGGCGCGGCGCTCCTCGATGCGCTGCGACAGGCTCAGCTGCGACTGGCCATAGCGGGCGATGCCCGCGATCAGCGCGCTGCGGTCGCGCTCGATCCGGTCGAAGATCGCCTGCATCAGGGCCACCAGCTGGCCGTCCTCGGCATCTGCGGCAAAATCGGCGATGGTTGCCTCGGCCTCCTCGATCGGCAGGCGGCGCTGCTCCAGCCGGTCGGCCAGCCGGACGATCTGCGGGTCGCGGGCCAGCTCAATGGCGGCCTCGTCGGGGATCGGGCCGGTCCAGACCTGCCCCATGGACAGGTTGGGCTGCTTGCGCTGGATGCAAGGCCAGTCGGGGTCGGTGCCCGCCGCGCCAAAGGCGGGGCCGGCTGCCAGCAGGGCCATCACGGCCAGGGTCGGACGAATCATGCAGGGCCTCCTTTCCTGCGGGCCCAAAGGCCCTTCTGGGGATCATACATGAAGGCGGCCGCCCCGAAGAACCCCGCCAAACATCCCATGACCACCGCCAGCGAGGTCCAGTTGACCTGAAGATAGAGCGCAAAGCGGATCAGCTCGACCGCATGGGTGAAGGGGTTGAAGGCGCAGATGTCATGCAGCAGCGGCGAGCTTTCGCGCATCCGCCACAGCGGATAGAGCGCCGAGGAGGCGAAGAACATCGGGAAGATGACGAAGTTCATCACCCCCGCGAAATTCTCCAGCTGGCGGATGGCCGAGGACAGGAACAGCCCCATCGCGCCCAGCATCAGCCCCGAGACGATCAGCGCGGGGATCACCGCGACATAGCCCCAGACCGGCGGCCGGATGCCCCAGAACCACGCGATCGCCAGAAAGGTGAAGACCTGGATGATCGACACGATCACCCCGGCGATCAGCTTTGACCCCAGCAGGAACCAGCGCGGGAAGGGGCTGACCAGCAGCGTGCGCATCGCGCCCGTCTCGCGGTCATAGACCATCGACAGCGAGGATTGCATCCCGTTGAACAGCTGGATCATCGCGACCAGGCCGGGGGTCACATAGACCTCGTAGAGGACATAGGTCTGATAGGGGGGCGTGATCGACAGGCCCAGCACGGCGCGGAAACCGGCGGCAAAGATGAACAGCCAGACCAGCGGGCGCACCAGCGCCGCCAGGAAGCGGCCGCGCTGGTTGATGAAGCGCAGCGTCTCGCGGCGTGAGATGCCCATAAAGGCGGTCAGCCAGCCGCGGGCCGATCCGGTGGGATGGGTCATGGCGCCACTCCGGTCAGGTCCAGGAAGGCCTGCGTCAGGCCCTGCGACCCGGCGATGGCGGCGGCGGTGCCCGCGCGCAGCACCTCGCCCCGGTGCAGGATCACCAGATCGTCGTCGGGCGCGATCTCGTCCATGATATGGGTGGCCCACAGGGCCGAGACCCCGTCGCGCGCGATCAGGCGGCGGGTCAGGGCCAGCACCTCGGCCCGCGATTTCACGTCCAGCCCCACGGTCGCCTCGTCCAGCAGCAGAAGGTCGGGGCGGTGGATCAGGGCGCGGGCGATCTCGGCCCGGCGCGACTGCCCGCCCGACAGGGCCGAGACGCGGGCATCGGCCTTGTCGGCCAGATCGACCTGGTCCAGCACCTCGTCGATCCGGGGCCGCGCCAGCCGCCCCGGGATGCCGTGCAGGCTGGCGTGATAGATCAGGTTCTGGCGCACCGTCAGGTCGGCATCCATCGCGCGGCTCTGGAAGACGACCCCAAGCCGGGCCAGCGCCCGCGAGGGCTCGCGCCGCAGGTCATGCCCACCGACCCGGATGGTGCCCGAGCGGTTGTTGTAGAGCCGGGTGATCAGCGAAAAGAGCGTCGTCTTGCCCGCCCCGTTGACCCCCAGAAGCGCGGTGAAGCCGCCGCGCGGCACGGTCAGGGACACATCCGTCAGCGCCTGCGTGGCGCCGAAGCTGTGGCTGACATGGTCGATCTGCAGCGCGGCGGCGGTCACGGGGTCACTGGATGTTGAAGACCGCCTGCATCGTGTCCCCCGACGATCCCGGCACCGACAGCGTGTACCGCCCCGGCAGGACCGCCACGAAGCTGAGCACCGCCGTGCCCTCGGCGTCGAATTCCAGGCTGTGGATGCCCATGGGACGGACCTCGGTATCCCCGATGACGATCTCGTTGATCCAGATGGCGCGGAAGAAATCGCCGCCCGACAGGGCCAGTTCCTGGCTGCCGTCGGCCACGATGTTGATGCGATAGTAGCCGCCCGACTTGATCGTGTATTCGCCACCCGAGACCGGCTGACCCGAGGCCAGCGTCAGCGGGGCCAGGTCGCTGCGGTTCTCGCGCGCCAGAAGGCCCGAGAAACCGTATTCGTGCATGGCACCCGCCTCGTAGACGCCCTCGCTCTCTTCCGTCTCCTCCTCGTCATCATCATCATCATCGTCGTCGTCGTCATCCATGCCTTCGGCGGCCTGATCGGTGGCCATGCCCGCTTGGGTGCCGGCCTCGGCCTCTTCGCCGGCCATCGCGTCGGCTGCGGGTGCCTCGGCGTCCTGGGCAAGGACGGGGGCGGCCATGACAAGTGCCAGCGCGGCCCCGGACATCAATTTGGTGATGGTATTCATTGGGTGTTCTCCTCCGGTGTTGGGATCAGTTGGGGGCGACGACGACGCCCCAGGGCTGTTGGCCCACCTGGACCGAGCGCAGCACCTCGTCCGTCTCGACATCGATGATCGACACGTCGTTCGAGTTGCCGTTGGTGGTGTAGAGCCGCGTCTCGTCGGGGTTGAAGGCCAGCTGCCAGACGCGCTGGCCGACCAGCAGATAGTCGAGCACCTCGTCGGTTTCGGCATCCACCACGGCCACGCGGTTGGCGGGGCCAAGCGCGACATACAGCTTCTTGCCATCCGAGGTGACGCGCGCGCCCACCGGCTGGATCGCCTCGGGCAGCACGCCGGGGATCTCGAAGCTGATCTTCTTGGTGATTTCCTGCGTCGCCGGGTCGATCACGCTGACCGTGCCGCCGATCTCGGATGTGACATACAGCTTGGACCCGTCCGCGGTGAACTGCGCGAATCGGGGGCGGCTGTCGACCAGCACGTTGGAGGTGATCTCGTAGGTCTCGGTGTCGATGAAATGCGCCATGTTCGTCGTTTCCGACGTGTTGATGACGACGCTGCCGTCCGGGCTGACGCCCATCCCCTCGGGTTCGACGCCCACCGGCACCTCGGCCAGCACTTCGCGGGTTTCGACATCCACCACGGTGACGATGTTGTCATCCTCGTTGGCGATGAACAGCGGGTTGCCCGAGGGGTGCAGCACGAACAGCTCGGGGTCGGGACCAGAGGGCAGCGTGTGCAGTTCCTCCATCGTCTCGGGGTCGAAGACGCGCACCAGGTTGTCGTCGGAGGCGCAGACATACAGTTCCGTCCCGTCCGGGCTGATGGTGATGCCGCGGGGGCGGTTGCCGGCGGGATAGGTGCCGATCACCTCCATCGTCTCGCCGTCCAGGACGGTGATGTCATTGCTGCGCTCGTTGCTGACGAAGACGCGGTTGGCCATGGCGGGGCCTGCGGCCATCAGCAGGGCAAGTCCGGTGGTGGCAGAAAGCAGATGTTTCATGTCGCCTCTCAGAATTGGCATTGGGTTTCGGGACGGTCCACGCCAAGCGTGTCCAATTGGCTGGTCTGGTGCAGGTATTGTTCCTGCGGGCTGACCGAGGTGGTCAGAACGCCCGTGGTCAGAAGGATCGGCTGGCGGACCTGATGGTCCCAGTCCCGGACCGTCAGCGCCTGACCCTTGAAGCCCGCCACGTCGAAATCGTCGCCGAGGATGAACTCCTTGAGGACCTCGGGATCGCCCGATTGCGCGCGGGTCGCGGCCTCGCCCAGGATGCGCAGGGACAGCCAGGCCTGATAATCCTCCTCGCGCACCGGGCGTTCGGCCAGACGTTCGAAGCGGGACTGGAACTGGGTCCCGCCCCAGGCCTCCATCGCCGGATGCCAGCTGCGCGGGACAAGCCCGGCAGAGCCCGCGACGGGGCGCGCATCCCAGGTCAGATAGGGCAGGTAGGCTGCGAAGACATCGGCCTCGTCGGCGGTGATGACGATGTCATGATCCTCGGCCCGTTGGGTGAAGACCGGGATCTGCGCCTGCACCTGCACATGGCCGCTGTCGGTGCGCCGGGCGCCGCCGGTATCCTCGTAAAGACGTTCCTCGACGATGCGGGCGCCGAACTTGGCAGCTGCCGTGCGATAGGCCTCGGCCATGGCCTGATCCTGCGGATGGCTGCCGTGGATCAGGAACCAGTCGGGCCAGTTCTTCCACATCAGGAATTGCGCCAGGCCGTCGGCCAGCATCGCGCGGCTTGGCGCGACATGGATGGTGTTGAAGCGGCAATCGGCGCCGCGCAGGTTGTCGCCGCGCGCCAGGGCGTTGAAGACCATCGCCTGGTCGCCCACCTGATCGGCCAGCGCCAGCGTGATGGCGTCGTCGGCCATCACGACGATGAACTCGAACCCCTCGTCCAGCAGCCTGGCCATTTCGGCCTCGGCGGTGTCGGGGCTGGCTGTCACCTCGACGGCCTCGAAATCCTGACCCATGAACTGGCCGGTCGTGTCATTGTCCTCGATTGCCAGCCGGGCGCCGGCAAAGCCCAGATCCTCGGGCGGCAGATCCAGCCGCGAGATCGGCGGCAGGCCCGGATCGTCCACCCGCAACACGGCGGCGCGGATCAGCACCGGATCGGTTCCCTGGGCCGCAGCGGGCTGGGCCAGTGCCGCGGCACCCGCCAGAAGTCCAACGATTCCTTTGAGCATTTTGTCTCTCCCTGCCGACATGGTGCGGGGTGATTCCCGTTGCGGCAAGACGGTTAATGTTCCTGTCGAACACGGGAAGTTTTCCCTCATCCCAAGGTCGGGGGGCCTTCCGCCTTTCGTCTGATAGACGCCCGCCGGACAGGCGCGCATGGTCGGAGGATGACACAGATCGGCCCCCCTCTTGCCTTTGCGCTGGCTCTGCTGGCCCCCCTGCCCGCTTTGGCGCAGAATGTGCCCGCGCCCGGGACGGCCACCTGGTTCGGGCTGCATTACATCGACAGCTCGACCGAAGGGGCGATCAACGGGATCCGCGCGGACGAGACCACGCGACTAGAGATGACCGAGGATTTCGTGGCCGCGGATCTGACAGAGCGCGGCTTCACCCTGACCGAGCCACCTGCCGAAGCCGTGGCCTCGATCCGCAATCCGGTCCATTCCAACGGGGCAGATGCGCGGATCGCACGCGAGATGGGGTCCGACTATGTCATCGCAGGCGAGGTGCAGAAGGTGTCGAACCTGATCCAGTCCATCAACCTGCACCTGCGCGACGCCGAGACCGGCCAGACGCTGAAGGCCGGGTCGGTGGAGATCCGGGGCAATACCGACGACGCCTTCCGGCGTGGCTACAGCTATCTGCTAAGAAACGTAATCTTTCGGGAGGAACGAAAGAAATGAGGACGACGACGATTCTGGCCGGCGCACTTGGCGCGATCCTGGCCCTGACGGGTGCTGCGACTGCTCATGGCCCCTCGCGGCTGAAGACCGAACAGACGGTCGTGCTAGACGCCACCCCCGCCGAGGTCTGGGAGGTGATCGGCCGCTTCGACGACATGAGCTGGCATCCCGCCGTGGCCGAGACCGCGATGCTGCCCGAGGGATCGCCTGCCGACGTTCCCGACGAATCGACCCGGGTGCTGACCCTGGCCGCCGAGGGCGCGCCCACGATGACCGAAGAGCTGATGGGCATCGACACCGAGAAGATGAGCTATCGCTACATGATCACCGAGGTCGACACGGCGGTGCTGCCGGTGACGAACTATTCCTCGACCCTGTCGGTCACGGATGTGGACGGCAAGGCCGAGGTCCTGTGGCGCGGCGGCTTCTATCGCGGGTTCCCGAACAACGACCCCCCGGCCGAGTTGAACGACGACGCCGCGATGGCGGGCGTGAACGGCATCTATACCGCCGGGCTGGAGGCGCTGGCCGAACGCTTCGGCACGGTCGAGTAACGCCATGCGCCTCTGGACGGCGGCGCTGATCGCCGCCTTGGGATCCCCGGCCATGTCCGGGGATCTTGCCTTCGTGACATCGCAGAACGGCAATGCGCTGTCGGTCGTCGATCTGGCCGATGGCACGATCCTCGGACAGGCCGACATTCCCGATGCCCCCGCCCCGGTGGCCTATGCTCCGGCGCAGAGGCGGGCCTATGTCATCGCCGCCGAGACCGGGCGCCTGCATGTGCTGGACGAAGAGGCCCGGCCCGTGACGCAGGCCGATCTGGGCGCCGGGGCCTTCGGGCTGGCGGTGGCCGGCGACGGGGTGGTGGTCACCGATTGGTACGGCGCCCGGGTCACGCGCCTGGACGCGGACCTGCAGCCGGTCTGGAGCGCCGAGACGGGGGCCGCGCCCGCAGGTGTCGCCGTCAGTGAGGATGGCGCGCTGGTCGCCACGGCGGATCGCGATGCCGACGCGGTCAGCATCTTCGACGCGGCCAACGGCACGCGCCTGCATCAGGTCGCCACGGCGGGAGCGCATCCCTTCGGCATCACCTTCCATGACGGGCGCCTGTTCACGGCCGATGTGCAGGGCGACAGCGTCTCGGTGATCGACCCGGGGACCGGGCGGCTGACGGGCAGCCTTGCGACCGGCAGCCATCCCTATGCGCTGGCCTTCGCCGCCGGGCGCGGCTTCGTGACGAACCAGTATGACGGCACGGTGACCGTCTTCGACGCCACGACCCTGGCCGTGCTGGACGAGGTGACGGTGGGCGATTACCCCGAGGGAATCGCGGCCCTGCCCGATGGCAGCGGCGTGGCGGTGGCAAATTGGGACTCGGACACGCTGGTCGTGCTGGACGCGACGACTCTGCAGATCACGCAGACGATCGAGATGCCCTCGGGCCCCCGCGCCTTCGGCAGTTTCACGGGGCGACCGGTTCAGCCCTGACCAGCGACCGGCCCGCCTGTTCCCAGGCATCAGAGCCGCCCGGGAACCAGATCACCGGATCGAAACCCCATTCGACGGCCCGCCTGGCGGCATTCCAGCTCATCCAGCAATCGGTGCGACAGAAAATGACCAGCGGCCGGTCGGCATCGCCCTCCTGCGCCCGGGTCAGCCCTTCGCGCAGCCGCGCGTCTTCGGCGGGGGCCAACGCCTGATATCCGGTATCCCACAGCCAGACCGCGCCGGGGATCGTCTGGTGAGGGGGCTCGTTCCAGATCGTCCCCTCGGGCAGCCCCTCGGGGCGGGCCTTGCGGGGCATCACATCAAGGAAGGCCGCCCGGCCCTCGTCATGCAGCGCAAGGGCCCGGTCCGCGCCGATGACCTCGGCCCCGGCCAGCGTGACCGGGACCGGGGCGCGATAGGGCTCTCCGCGATAATCCGAGGGTTCGGCGACCGTTTCGGCCCAGACTGGCCCCGCCAGAAGCAGGGCCAGCGCCACGGCGCGGATCACGGCAGCAGCTCCCGGCCGTAATCGTCGACCAGGGGCACGCCCGCCTCGGCCAGGATGGCGTTGATGTCGTCCTGGTTGCGGCGGATCAGGCTGTTCAGCTCGCGCTTCCATTCCTGCTCCTCCATCCGGACGCCCATGGTTATGCGGAAGAACAGGCGCGGCGCGGCCTCCTCGTGCAGCAGCGGCACGAATTGCAGGTCGGGATCGTCCTTGACCTGCGGCCCTGCCAGGGGACCCCACAGCACGGCCGCCCCCAGATCGCCGGCACGCACCGCCTCCAGCATGTCGCCCATCGGATCCTCGACCCTGCGGTCGACGAACAGATCGGCGCCGCGCATGTTGGGCGCCAGCCCCGCGCGGGCCAGATGCGTGGCGGGCGGCGTGCCAGCGACCACGCCGATGTCGTGATCCTTCAGCGCGGCATCGGTCAGCCGGTCCACCTGCGCCAGCGGGCCGTCCTTGCGCGTCACGATCCCATAGACCGAGGTGTAGTAATGGTTGGTGTTCTGGACCAGCTCGTCGCCCTGGGCATAGCCGATCACCACATCGCAGGTGCCCATCCGCAAGGTGCGCTGGATGAAGCCCATCCCCGAGGGAAACCAGTCATAGGTGACCGGAAGACCCAGCTGCTGGCCGAACAGATCGGCCAGCCGGTTTTCGAACCCCGTCCCGTCGCGCGTGGACATCGGCGCATTTGCCGGGTCCGCGCAGACCCGGAACTGGGTCGTCGACCGCAGATCGGCCACCTGCGCTGCGGCCGGCATCGCCATGCCGACCGCCAGGGCCATCGCTGTCAGGATGCGCGGGCGCATCATCAGCTGGACATGCAGGAATCTTCCTGCGCGGTATACTCGTCCGATTTGTCGCCGCGCTCGGCCGGACGACCGCGCCCGATCGTCTCGGTGCCATGCGCCAGCAGGTAGACATAGATGTCGTCGATATAGCACCAGACGTTCTTGTTGGTGCCAAAGGCCGGCATCACCGAGTTCGACCCCTGCTTGCCCGAGGCCACGACCTGCATGAAGTCGTAGT
The DNA here is from genome assembly GCF_005048225.1 of Paracoccus gahaiensis. GTDB lineage: Bacteria > Pseudomonadota > Alphaproteobacteria > Rhodobacterales > Rhodobacteraceae > Paracoccus > Paracoccus gahaiensis. The sequence continues at coordinate 94,186 of NZ_SUNI01000005.1, read as the reverse complement.
AATCCATCCGCAGCACCGAGTTCTTCAGCGCGGGGGCATAGGTCGAGCCCTCGCCATCGGGGCCGTGGCAGACATGGCATTCGGCGTGATAGCGGCGAAAGCCGTTGAAAGTGGCGAAATCGACCACGCCCTCCTCGACCTTGAAGGTCGGGATGCCTTCCTCGTTGCGCCAGCGGCCATCCATCTCCTCGACCGGGGTCATGTCCTGGCCGTTGGGCAGCACGCTGCCCTCGGCGGTCTCGACCTCGGCGCCCGCTTCCTCGGGCGCGGCCTCGTCGGTGGTGGCAGTGTCGCTCTCGGTCGCCGGGGTCTCGGTTGCGCCGGACACGGCAGTTGCCGCTCCGGCGCCGGCCTGTGCATCGGGGGCCGGTGCGGTCTGTGCCATAGCCATACCCGCCAGGGATGCGCCTAGGGCCAGCGCCGTCAGGCTGGTGATCGCTTTCATGTCGGATATCCTCCCATTTTCCGTCTGCTCTCCTCAAAACGGAACCGCCCCAGCTTATCGCCGGGGCGGCGCCTTGACAGATCACGCCTGCGTATGCGGAACGAAAGTATGAGACGTTCCGTCAGACCCAGGCTCAGTCGGGAAGTTCGAACACGGTCAGCTGACCGCCCAGTTCGGTATAGTCGCTCAGCGCCGCATAGCCGCCCACGGCACCCAGACCGTCATTGGGGTTCGTCAGACCTGCCGCCAGACCGATCCCGGCCCAACCGCCGACCCCGGACAGAACGGCGATGTACTGCTTGCCGTCATGCTCGTAGGTCATGGTGTTGCCGATGATGCCCGAGGGCGTCTTGAAGCTGTACAGCTCCTCGCCGGTCTCGGCATCGACGGCTTTCAGGAAGCCCTCCAGCGTGCCGTAGAAGACCACGTCGCCCGCAGTCGCCAGGGCACCTGACCAGACCGAGAACTGCTCGGGCAGGGACCACTTGATCTCGCCGGCGACGGCGTCCCAGGCAATGAAGTTGCCCATGCCGCCATGGCTGTCGGGGGCGGGATACATCGACAGGGTCGCGCCCACATAGGGCTGGCCCGCCGTGTAGGCGACGCGGAAGGGTTCGTAATCCATGCAGACGTGGTTGGTCGGCACGTAGAACAGACCGGTCTTGGGCGAATAGGACGCCGGCTGCTGGTCCTTGGTGCCAAGCGCCGCCGGGCAGACGCCGGTGGTGTTGGTGTCTTCGCCATTCTGCGCGGTCGAGTATTCCGACACGACCATCGGGCGGCCATAGGTTTCCGATTCCGGATCCATGTCGACTTCGGTCGCCCAGTTCACGGCCGGGTCGAACTTCTCGGCCACCAGCAGTTCGCCGGATTCGCGATCCATCGTGTAGGCAAAGCCGTTCCGGTCGAAGTTGACCAGCAGCTTGCGCATCTCGCCGTCGATCTCCTTGTCGACGAGGATGTTCTCGTTCACGCCATCATAGTCCCATTCGTCATGGGGCGTCTTCTGGTAGAACCACTTCGCCTCGCCGGTATCGGCGTCGCGGGCCATGATCGTCATGGACCAGCGGTTGTCGCCGGGACGCTGGCTGGGGTTCCAGGTCGAGGGGTTGCCGGTGCCGTAATAGACCAGGTTCAGATCTGGGTCATAGCTGAACCAGCCCCAGGTCGAGCCGCCGCCGATCTTCCACTGGTCGCCTTCCCAGCTGTTCAGCGAGCTGTCGGCGCCGATGGGCTCGCCCAGATGCATTGTGGTCTCGGCATTGACCAGCATCTCTTCGTCGGGACCGGTGGAATAGGCTTTCCATGCCTCGGTGCCGTCGGAGAGGTTGTAGGCCGTGATGCGACCGCGCACGCCGTATTCGCCGCCCGAGACGCCGACCAGGACCTTGTCGCCCACGGGCATCACGGTCGCGGTGTTCGTCTCGCCGATGGCCGGATCGCCGGTCTGGACCGACCACTTGACCTCGCCGGTCATCGCGTCCAACGCCACCAGCGTGGTGTCGGCCTGGTGGCTGATGATCAGCCCATCGGCATAGGCCACGCCGCGATAGACGGTGTCGCAGCACATGACCGCGATGACCTCGGGGTCCTGCTGGGGGGTGTGCCGCCACAGGATGCGGCCGTTGTCCGACAGGTCCAGCGCAAAGATGTTGTTGGGGAAGGGCGTGTGGACATACATGATGTCGCCGATGACCAGCGGCCCGCCCTCGTGCCCGCGCAGAACGCCGGTCGAGAAGGTCCAGGCCACCCGCAGATCGCCCACGTTCTCGCGCGTGATCTGGTCAAGTTCGGAATAGCGCTGGTTGGCATAGTCGCCGGTCTGGATCGCCCATTGCTCGGGCTTGGCGGTTTCGGTCAGGACGCTTTCGTTCGCATATGCAGACGCGCCAGTCAGAATCAGCGCGACAGCCGCGCTGTTCAAGAGATGTTTCATCGAGTGCTCCTCCGCTCGCTGGATGCAGTGCCACGGAGTTCCTCCATCCGCGACTATCCATAGGACGAGTGTTGGTCGCGCACCCCCTTGCGTCAATCGACGCCCCTGCCATTTGCCCCTAAAGTCTTATGGTTAAACGGCAGGGGTTCCGGGAATTTTCGGCAATCGCCTCAGATCAGCCGTTCCGCATGCCAGAACACGTGATCGGCCATGAAACTCTGCACGAAGAAGTAGCTGTGGTCATAGCCCGGCTGCATCCGGAACTGCCCCGGCTGGCGGCGGGCCATCATCGCATGGGCCAACGATTCGGGGCGCAGCAGGTCCAGGAACTGGTCATTGGCGCCCTGATCGATCAGCACCTCGCCGGGATAGCCCCGCTCGGCCATCAGGATCGAGGCGTCATGCGCCCGCCAGGTGTCGCGATCCTCGCCCAGATAGGCGGTCAGCTGCTTGCGGCCCCAGTCCGATTCCGTCGGATTGGCGATGGGCGAGAAGGCCGAGACCGACTTGTAGCGGTCGGGATGGGTCATCGCGATGGTCAGCGCGCCATGCCCGCCCATCGAATGCCCGGTGATCCCCATCGCATCGGCATCGATGGCGAAGTTCTCGGCCACCAAATCGGGCAGCTCGGCGGTGATGTAATCCCACATTTGGAAATGCGTCTTCCACGGGTCCTGGGTGGCGTTGACATAGAAGCCCGCGCCCTGCCCCAGATCATAGGCCTCGTCATTGGCGACGCCCTCGCCGCGCGGCGAGGTGTCGGGAAAGACGATGGCGATGCCCGCCTCGTCGCACCATTGCTGGGCGGCGGCCTTGGTCATGGCGTTGTCATGGGTGCAGGTCAGGCCCGACAGGTACCACAGCACGGGCACGCGCCCGTGCAGGGCCATCTCGGGCAGGTAGACCGCAAAGGTCATGTCGGTGCCGGTCGCCTGCGAGGCATGGCGATAGACACCCTGGGTGCCGCCGAAGCTGCGGGTTTCGGACAGGGTTTCAAGGCTCATCGGAGTCTCCCTTCAGGGTCTGGAACATGACCAGCGCATCGACCGGCCCGTGTCGCGGATGAAGAAACGCCCCCGGAAGGCGGCCCACAACCCCGAACCCGACCGTCTGCCACAAATGGACGGCATCCAGATTGGTCGAGACGACGAAATTGAACTGCATCGCGCGATAGCCCTGCGCCCGGGCCCAGGACAGGGCGTGCTGCGCCAAGGCGCGGGCGAGGCCCCGTCCCCGCGCCTCGGGATGGGTGGCGAAGGAGGCATTGGCCACATGCGCGCCGCCGCCGGGCCGGTTCGCCCCAACATGGCTGGTGCCCAAGATGCGTCCGTCAACCTCGGCCACGAAGGCCGTGAAGGGCTGGGCGAACCAGTCGGCCAGCGCGTCGTCGCGCGTGATGTCACGGGGGATGCAGTAGGTCTTCCCCGCGCGATAGACGGGTCGGAGGATCTGCCAGATGGCGTCGTGATCGTCGGGGCTGGCGGGGCGGATGACGGCCCCGCCAGATCCGGTCATTTCAGGTCGTCCACGGTCCGGATCACCTGACCCAAGAGGCCGTAATCCAGCGCCTCCTGCGTGTTCAGCCAGAAGTCGCGCTGCGTGTCCTTCTCGATCCGCTCGATGGTCTGGCCGGTGGCATCGGCAAAGACCTGGTTCAGGCGGTCGCGCATCAGACGCACCTGTTCGGCCTGGATCATCATGTCCGACGAGGTGCCGCCGATCCCGCCCGAGGGCTGGTGGATCAGGAAGCGCGTGTTGGGCAGGCAGTAGCGGTTTTCCTTCTTCGCCGCGACGAAGATCAGCGCGCCCGCGCTGGCCACCCAGCCCGAGCCGATGGTGCGCACGGTGGGGCGGATGAACTTGATCACGTCATGGATCATGTCGCCCGATTCCACATGCCCGCCGGGCGAGGAGATCAGCATGTTGATCGGCCCGTCGCCATCCTCGGCCAAGGCCAGCAGATGCGCCACGGTGCGCTGCGCCAGCTTGTCGTTGATGCCGCCCGCGACGATCACGGTGCGCGACTTGAAGTACAGCTTGCCGATCTTGTCGCCTTCGGGAAGGCCCAGACCCTCGTCCTTGTCGCCCTGATGACGGCGATCGTCCTCGGGCTCGTCGTCATCATCATCGTCCAGCCATTGATGGCGCATGGGCCTGCTCCTCGTTGTTCTCATGGCGACGGCGGGACCGGGGCCCCGCCGTACAGATACCTAAGCAGCCATGAAGGATCAGTAAAGGACGACCGAGCGAATGGATTCGCCGTGATGCATCAGGTCGAAGCCCTTGTTGATTTCCTCGAGCGGCATGGTGTGGGTGATCATCGGGTCGATCTCGATCTTGCCATCCATGTACCAGTCGACGATCTTGGGCACGTCGGTCCGGCCACGCGCGCCGCCGAAGGCCGTGCCCTTCCAGACGCGGCCGGTGACCAGCTGGAACGGCCGGGTGCTGATCTCGGCCCCTGCGGCCGCCACGCCGATGACGACCGACACGCCCCAGCCCCGATGGGTGCATTCCAGCGCGTCCCGCATCACCTTGGTGCTGCCCGTGGCGTCGAAGCTGTAATCCGCGCCGCCGATCTGGTCGAAGGGCGTCTTGGTCATCTCGACGATGTGCTGGACGATATTGCCGTCGATCTCTTTCGGGTTGACGAAATGCGTCATCCCGAACCGCTCGGCCATCTCCTTGCGGTCATTGTTCAGATCGATGCCGATGATCATGTCGGCACCCGCCAGTCGCAGGCCCTGCACGACGTTCAGGCCGATCCCGCCCAAACCGAAGACCACCGCCTTGGCGCCGATCTCGACCTTGGCAGTGTTGATGACCGCGCCGATGCCGGTCGTCACGCCGCAGCCGATATAGCAGATCTTGTCGAAGGGCGCGTCGTCTCGGACCTTGGCCACCGCGATTTCCGGCAGGACCGTGTGGTTGGCGAAGGTCGAGCAGCCCATGTAGTGATAGATCGGCGTCCCATCCAGCATGCTGAACCGGGTCGTTCCATCGGGCATCAGGCCCTGCCCCTGGGTCGCGCGGATCTTGGTGCACAGGTTCGTCTTGCCCGACAGGCAGGACGCGCATTCGCGGCATTCGGGGGTATAGAGCGGGATCACGTGATCGCCGACCTTCAGGGATCTGACGCCCTCGCCGACCTCGACCACGATTCCGGCGCCCTCATGGCCCAGGATCGCGGGGAAGATGCCTTCGGGATCGGCGCCCGAGCGGGTGAATTCGTCGGTATGGCAGATGCCGGTCGCCTTGATCTCGATCATGACCTCTCCGGCCTTGGGGCCTTCCAGGTTGACGTCCATCACTTCCAGCGGCTTGCCGGCCTCGAGGGCTACGGCGGCACGTGTTCTCATCTTGGTCTCCTCTCGCTCCCTCAGGGGCTTTTCAGGGCGAAGGGGCCGACGACGCGGCCCCTTGGCATGGTTCTTGCATCACCGTCCGGCGACGCGACCCTCAGGCGGGCAGCGCACCGGACTTCTTGGCGACATGAGTCGCGATCGCATCCATCAAGGGTGGCGACAGGGCATCATAGGGCTCCAGCCCCAGCTCGCGCAGTCGCGACCGGATGCCGTCCATCTGCGACGGCTCAACACCCGATTCGATGACCGAGCTGACGAAGGCCGCGAATTCGGGCGGCGACCAGCCGGGCTCGGGCGACAGTTCGGTATGGACGAAGTCGAGGCCGTAGAACGGATGGTCCTTGTTCTCGATCCGGCCATACATGTGGACGCCGCAGCCGCGGCATCGATGGCGCTGGATCGGAGCATCGGCATTGACGACTTCCAGCTTGTCGCCGTTTTCCAGAACCTCGACCGCATCGCGGGCGACCACGGCGACCTGGCTGAAATCGGCCCCTTCGGGCTTCCAGCACTTGGTGCAGCCGCAGACATGGTTGTGGGCGGTCTGGGCGCCGATCCGGACCTTGACCGGGTCGGACGCGCAATGACAGGTCAGGACCCCCCCCGAAAAGCCGGGACTGGCCTGATGAATTCCTTGATCGATGGCCGGGTGGATATGAACCCCCTGAGTGCTCGTCATCATCCCCTCCTGTGGCTGAACCGGGCGTGACCAAAGGTCGCGCTGTTGGGAACATTCGGCAAGTCAGCGGAAGGTGGTAGCAGCCCGGCACGATCGCCGGGCCGCCAGATGCGGTCGTCAGCTGGCCGGGGTCGAGGAAACACCCACCTTTGCAGGGCGCAGCAGGCGATCGTGCAGCAGGAAGCCGTTATCCATCACCTGGATGACATTGCCCGCGACGGTGCCGGGCACGGGGGCCTCGAACATGGCCTCGTGCTGGGTGGGATCGAATCGCTCGCCCGGTTCGGGGCGGATGATGGTGATCCCGTGCTTGGTGAAGACGTTGGACAGCTCGCGCAGGGTCAGCTCGACCCCCTCGATCAGGGCCGAGGCGCCGGCGCGCTGTTCCTCGGTCGCCGAATCCAGCGCGCGGGTCAGCGCGTCATGGACCGGCAGCAGGTCGCGGGCCAGGCGCGAGCCGCCGTATTGCTCGGCGTCGCGGCGGTCCTTGTCGGCCCGCTTGCGCGAGTTTTCCGCATCGGCCAGCGCCCGCATCCATTTGTCGCGCAATTCGTCGCGCTCCGCCGTCAGGCGGGCGATCTCGTCATCCTGCTCGGCCAGCGGGTCTTCGAGAAATTCGTCCATCGGCTGTTCGTTCTGCTCGTTCATGGTCACTTCATCCTTTCCGGCCGGACAGCACACGTCCGACCAGCTGCGCGGTGTAATCGACAATCGGCACGATCCGGCCGTAATTCAGCCGGGTCGGCCCGATGACACCCACCGCGCCGACAATTTTCCGGTCGGCATTCATATAGGGTGAAACCACCAGAGCGGAACCCGAAAGTGAAAAAAGCTTGTTTTCGGAGCCGATGAAGATGCGCACCCCCTCGCCCCGTTCGGTCAGTTCCAGGAATTCGACGATGTCGCGCTTGCGTTCCAGATCGTCGAACAGGATGCGGATGCGGTTCAGGTCTGCGGCCTCGCTGTCCAGAAGGTTCGCCCGGCCCCGCACGATCAGCCGTGGATCGGCGGCCTCGGCCCCCCAGAGCGCGATGCCCGATTCGACCAGCTCGGCGGCCAGAACGTCCAGCTCGCGCCGCCGGGTGCTGATCTGATGGGCCAGCCCGCCGCGCAGCTCGGCCAGGGTCTTGCCCTCGGCCATGGCGTTGAGGAAGTTCCCGGCCTCGCGCATGGAGGACGGCGTCTGGCCCGGCGGCGGGGTGAAGATGCGGTTTTCGACATGGCCATCGGCAAAGACCAGCACCACCAGCGCCCGGTCCGGCCCCAGGCTGACGAATTCGATATGTCGGATCGGGGCCTCGTGCTTGGGCATCAGCACCAGCGAGGCGCCCTTGGTGATCGAGGACAGCGCGGTGCTGACCCGGTCCAGCAGGACCCCGGTCTCGGGATCGTCATTGCCAAGCGTCTGGTCGATGGCCGCGCGGTCGGTGGGGGCGACGGCGTCGATCTCCATCATCCCGTCGACGAACAGCCGCAGCCCCATCTGCGAGGGCAGACGCCCCGCCGAGGTGTGGGGGCTGTCCAGAAGACCCATGAATTCCAGGTCCTGCATGACGTTGCGGATCGTGGCGGCGCTGATCTTTTCGGACAGGGCCCGGGTCAGGGTGCGCGATCCCACCGGCTCTCCGGTGTCCAGATAAGATTCGACAACCCGGCGAAAGACTTCGCGGGACCGGTCGTTCAGCTCGTTCAGCAGCGTTTCCTGACCCATGGCCCCTGTCTTGTGACCCCTGACGGGGTTGCGTGATGGTGCCCCCGGGCGGTATGGGGCGGTATCTTCACGAAAAGGAACAGTCATGCGCCCGTCAGGCCGGAATCTAGCCCAAATGCGTCCGATTTCAATTGAAACCGGGGTGATGCGGCACGCGGAAGGCTCGTGCCTGATCAAATGCGGCGACACGCATGTCCTGTGCACCGCCACGATCGAGGACAACCCGCCCCGCTTTCTGAAGGGCACCGGGCTTGGCTGGGTCACCGCCGAATACGGGATGCTGCCACGGGCGACGAACACGCGCAACCGCCGCGAGGCCGCACAGGGCAAGCAATCGGGCCGCACCCAGGAAATCCAGCGCCTGATCGGGCGCAGCCTGCGCGCCGGCATCGACCGCAGCGCGCTTGGCGAGCGGCAGATCAGCATCGACTGCGACGTGATCCAGGCCGATGGCGGGACGCGCTGCGCCTCGATCACCGGGGGCTGGGTGGCGTTGCGGCTGGCGGTGAACAAGCTGCTGAAGGCCGGGGCGATCTCCGGCGATCCGATCCTGGACCATGTGGCCGCCGTCAGCTGCGGCATCTATGCGGGCCAGCCGCTGCTGGATCTGGACTATGCCGAGGACAGCGAGGCCGGAACCGACGGGAACTTCGTGCTGACCGGCGCCGGGCGTCTGATCGAGGTGCAGATGTCGGCCGAGGGCGCGACCTTCTCGCGCGACGAGATGGGCCGGCTGCTGGATCTGGCAGAAGCGGGCATGGCCGATCTGGTCACCGCCCAGAAGGCCGCCGTGGCATGAGGCAATTCGCCGAAAAGCGCCTGCTGGTCGCCACGCATAATGCGGGCAAGCTGGCCGAGATGCGCGCGCTGCTGGCGCCCTACGGCGTCGAGGTCGTGGGCGCCGCCGAGATGGGCCTGTCCGAGCCCGTCGAGACCGAGGACAGCTTTGTCGGCAATGCCCGCATCAAGGCCCGCGCCGCCGTGGCGGCGACGGGCCTGCCCGCGCTGGCCGATGACAGCGGCATCAGCGTCGATGCGCTTGGGGGCGCGCCGGGCGTCTATACCGCCGATTGGGCCGAGACCGGCGCAGGCCGCGACTTCCCGATGGCGATGGCCCGCACCTGGCGCGAACTGGAGGCCAGCGGCATCCCTGCCCCCTATCTCGCGCAGTTCCGCTGCACGCTGGTGCTGATGTGGCCTGACGGGCATGACGAGGTCTTCGAGGGCGTGCTGCCCGGTCAGGTCGTCTGGCCTCCGCGCGGCGCCGAGGGGCATGGCTATGACCCCATCTTCCAGCCCGAGGGCCATGGCGTCACCTTGGGCGAGATGCCGACCGAGCTGAAGAACAGCCTCAGCCACCGCGCCCGCGCCGTGGCCCGGATGATCGAGGCGGCCTTTGCGTAAGCCGATCGCCCAATGGCCCCGAGACGCCGGACGGGCCTGCGGTCTCTGCACGGAGATCGGGGCGGTCCGCGGATGACACCGAGTGGCGCGGTGCAGTCGGAGGATTGGCGGGCGGGCGGCTTCGGCCTCTACGTCCATTGGCCCTTCTGCGCGGCCAAATGCCCCTATTGCGACTTCAACAGCCATGTCACCGCCCATGTCGACCAGAAGCGATGGGCGGCGGCCCTGACCTCCGAGATCGCCCGGGTGGCTGCCGAGACGCCGGACCGCCATCTGGGCAGCATCTTCTTTGGCGGGGGCACCCCGTCCCTGATGCAGCCCGAGACGGTGGATGCGGTCATCCGGGCCGCGCAGGCTGGATGGGGCTTCGCCAACGATATCGAGATCTCGCTGGAGGCCAATCCGACCAGCGTCGAGAAGGGCCGGTTTCGCGGCTTTGCGGATGCGGGGGTGAACCGGCTGTCCATGGGCATCCAGGCGCTGAACGACCCCGATTTGCGGCGCCTCGGGCGGCTGCATTCGGTGGCCGAGGCGCGGGCGGCCTTCGACGTGGCGCGCGAGGTCTTCGGGCGGGTCAGCTTCGATCTGATCTATGCGCGCCAGGGGCAGGACCGCGCCGCCTGGCGGGCCGAACTGCGCGCAGCGTTGGACATGACGGTGGACCATCTGTCGCTCTATCAGCTCACCATCGAGCCCGGCACGGCCTTCGGCAGCCGCGCCGCCGCCGGCACGCTGCGCGACCTGCCCGATGACGACCTGTCGGCGGACATGTATTTCGACACGCAGGAGATCTGCGAGGCTGCCGGAATGGGCTGCTACGAGATCTCGAACCACGCGCGGGCGGGCTCGGAAAGCCGCCACAACCTGGTCTATTGGCGCCAGGGGGACTGGGCGGCGGTCGGGCCGGGGGCGCATGGGCGGCTGACCCTGCCCCAGGGACGGATCGCGACCGAGGCGCATCGGATTCCGGGCGCCTGGCTGGCCGCGGTCGAGGCCGAGGGAACGGGGGAGAGCCTGCGCGAGTTCATCCCGCAGGACGAACAGGCGACGGAGTATCTGCTGATGGCCCTGCGCCTGACCGAAGGGCTGGACGAAGCGCGCTATGCCGCGCTGGCCGGCCACGGCTTTGACGCGGCGGCGGTGGCCTCTCTGATCGATCTGGGGATGATCCGTCGGCAGGACGGTCGGATTCATGCCACTGCCGAGGGGCGTCCGGTCCTCAACGCCATCCTGCGCGATCTGGCGGCCTGAGCCATGCGACGTCGGTTATGGCTGATGGTGGGCTGGCTGTTCCTTGGTCTTGGAATCGTGGGCGTCGCCCTGCCCGTCATGCCGACCGTTCCCTTCCTGTTGGTGGCAGCCTGGGCCTTCGCACGATCCTCGCCCGTACTGCACCGCAGGATCCTCGAGCATCCGACCTATGGCCCGCCGGTTCAGGCGTGGCAGGAGCGGGGCGCCGTCGGGCGGGTGGCCAAGATCTGGGCGATCAGCGCCATGACGGGCGGCGTCGCGCTGTCCTGGTATGTCGGGATGCCGCCCTGGGTCGTGGGGGTTCAGGCGGCGGTCTGTGCGACCGTCGCACTTTATCTGATCAGCCGGCCCGAGGCATAGCACATTTAGCGGACTGACCGTGTTGAAACGCCAGATGTGGTCAGGATTGCCCGCCCAGAAGCTGGCATAGCCGATCCAGTTGATCCAGATCTCGATAGGTGACCGTGAGATGCCCGCCCTCGGTCCCGACATGGGTGATGTCGACCTTCATCTTCAGGTGGGCGGACAGATCAGCCTCCAACGCCCGGGTGTCTGCATCCTTGTCATGGGCCCGTGCGGAGGATTTGCGCGCAGGCTTGGTCCCGGACTGGTCAAGATTCCGAACCATCTCTTCCGTGTCCCGGACTGAAAGGCCCTTCTCGACGATCTTCTGGGCGAGCTGAGGGGCATTTTGTGCCGTGATCAGGGCCCGCGCATGACCGGCACTTAGCTTTCCCGTCTTGACCATGTCCTGCACCGAGTCGGGCAGCGACAGGAGGCGCAGAAGATTGGCAATATGGCTGCGGCTTTTGTTGAGCGCCTCGGCGAGGCGTTCCTGCGTATGCCCGAAACGCTCCATCAACTGGCGGAAGGATGCGGCTTCTTCGATCGCGTTCAGGTCGGCGCGCTGGATGTTCTCGATGATCGCGACCTCCAGAACCTCCGTATCCGACATCTCGCGGATGATGACCGGAATGTCATGCAATTGCGCCATCTGCGCCGCGCGCCAGCGGCGTTCCCCGGCAACGATCTGGTACAGCCCCTTGTCCTGAGGGTGAGGGCGCACGATGAGCGGCTGCAAAACCCCGCGCTGCTTGAGGGACGCTGCCAGTTCCTGCAAAGCCTCGGGATCGAAGCTCCGTCGCGGCTGATCGGGATTTGCGGTGATCTGTTCGATCGGAACCAGGGTCCGATCACGAGTCGCCGCCGCAGGGCCTGCGGGACCGCCATCCAGATCCATATCCGCCATGAGCGCCGACAGGCCCCGCCCAAGGCCGCGTTTGGCAAGCTTGTTGTCCGACATCAGGCAATCTCCGGCTGAAGTTTCAGGCGTGCGGTGAACTCGGTCGCGAACTGACGATAGGCAACGCTGCCCTTCGAGCTGGGGTCATAGATCAGCACGGGCTGGGCATGCGACGGGGCCTCTGATACGCGGACATTGCGGGGAATGACCGTGGGATAGACCAGATCGCCCAAGGTCTCGCGTGCATCGGCCTCGACCTGCTGAGACAGGTTGTTCCGGTAATCCGACATGGTCAGAAGAATGCCATTGATGCGCAGGCGGGGATTTGCGCCCTGCCGGACCTGCTTGACGGTGGCCAGAAGCTGCGACAGGCCCTCAAGTGCATAGAACTCTGCCTGCAAGGGAACGAGCACGCTTGAAGCCGCGACCATCGCGTTGACGGTGAGAAGGCCCAAAGCAGGCGGGCAGTCGATCAGGATGATGGTCCCTGCTGGGGCCGAGGCGAGCTGCCGCTCCAGGAGGCGGGTTCGGTCCATGACGTGTGACAGCTGCACATCCGCGGAGGCGAGGTCAGACGTGGACGGGACCAAACGCAGGTTGTGAATGTCGGTCGCGACCGATGCCGTCTCCAGATCAACGTCGCCTGTCAGAAGGTCGTAGATCGTATGCTGACGTTGATCTGCCGAAATTCCCAGCCCCGTCGAAGCGTTGCCCTGAGGATCCAGATCCACGAGAATCGTGGCATGTCCCGCCTGCGCCAAGGCTGCCCCCAGATTGACCGCCGTGGTCGTCTTGCCGACACCGCCCTTCTGATTGGCGATTGCCACGATGTGCTGTTCAGGCATGAGAGACTCCGGTCACTTTCAGAATTGCGGCTTCCGGATCTGTTCTACTCGGAACGGCCTCGAGATCAAATTGCCAATCGTCCTTCGTCCACGCAGATTCCTCGCGCCACGTTCGACCTTTCATCAAATATGCCGTTCCTGTCGGTTTCAGATGCATGTGGACCATCTCGAGCAGCTGCGGAAGAGGCGCGAGGGCGCGGGCGGAAATGTGGTCAGCTTTTTGGGGCGGAATCGACATGATACGATCAGAAATGACCAACACGTTTGGCAGGGACAACTTTCGAACGACGTTTCGCAAGAAGGCAGATTTTCGACGGTCGCTCTCGACCAAGATGATCGAGAGCGGGCGGTCGGCGGTCATGATCGCAACCACGATGCCTGGCAATCCGCCGCCGCTGCCAAGATCAAGCCAGGTTCCCCCTGAAGGACGAGCAATGTCGACAAGCTGGAGGCTATCGTCCAAATGGCGGGATTGGAAATCCGGCAAAGTCGATGCCGCAACAAGATTGATCTTGGGGTTCCACTTTTCGACCAAGCCCCGGTACATATCCAGGCGTAGCAATGTTTCACGTGAAACAGCCGTCATGCCATTTTCCGCTGCCCGAACCGGACGGATGCAATCAATAACGTCAGCGCCGCTGGCGTCATCCCCTCAATCTTTGCGGCCTCCGCCAGGTTCTTTGGCCGCCGCTCGTCCAATTTCCGGGATAGCTCCCCTGAAAGGCCACCAAGGGAGAGAAAGTCCATATCCTGCGGTAACAGGAGGTTCTCGTGCTGCTTGAGGGCAGCCACATCCCGATCCTGACGGTCCGTATACTGATCATACAATGCATCGTTCCTCAACTGCGCCAACGTGTCGTCCGAGATCGATGTCAGAAGAGGGATCTTGCTTTGCACCTCTATATCATCCATCTCCTGCAGCCCGAGGAGGGCAAACACAGACCGCGCTTTCCCGTCCTTTCGCACCTGGATGCCAAGGCGGTTGAGTTCGGATGGTGTCATCAACGTCATTTCAGCCTTTGCACGCGCTTCGACATAGGCCAACTGCCGCTTCTCGAAAGCATCGCGCCGCGCATCACCCACACACCCAAGGGTAATCCCGAATGGCGTCAATCGTTGGTCGGCGTTATCCGCGCGAAGGGTCAGCCGGAATTCCGCCCGGGAGGTGAACATGCGATAGGGCTCGGAAACACCATGTGTGACCAAGTCATCGATCATGACACCGATATAGCTTTCACTCCGGCTGAAAAATGTCGGCGCCTTGCCAGCGGCCCCGATCGCGGCATTGATACCGGCAACCAGTCCTTGAGCCGCCGCTTCCTCATAGCCGGTCGTCCCATTGATCTGCCCCGCCAGAAACAAGCCCGGCACAGACCTCACGGCGAGTGAGTTGTCCAGACATGTCGGGTCGACGTAATCGTATTCGACGGCATACCCTGGCTGGAGAATCCGAACTTGTTCCAGCCCTCGAATAGAACGGACATACTCATCCTGAACGTCTTCCGGCAGCGATGTTGATATGCCGTTCGGATAGACGGACGTCTCGTCGACCCCTTCAGGCTCAAGGAAGATCTGGTGAGACGTCTTGTCCGCAAATCGGACAATTTTGTCTTCGATCGAGGGGCAATACCGCGGGCCGCGACCTGCAATATGGCCTCCATACATGGCAGATCTGGCCAGATTATCTCTGATGATTTGATGCGTCACTTCATTGGTATGCGTGATCCCGCAGGAGATCTGCGGCATCTCCGGACCGGTGCTTAGGTAGGAAAACAGGGACGGATCAGCGTCGCCCGGCTGCATTTCCAGCGCCGCCCAATCGATCGTCGCACCATCCAAACGGGGGGGCGTTCCTGTCTTCAGGCGACCAAGCGGCAAGGAAAGCCGATGCAAAGCGTCCGCGAGGCCGGTCGATGCGCCATCACCCCATCTGCCCGCAGACCGAGATACGTCTCCGATATGGATGGTGGCGTTCAAGAATGTTCCCGTCGTCAGGATCGTTGCGGCACAGTTGATCTCTTGGCCTTCATCAAGACGAATACCCTGTACCCGGCCATTCACCTGCAGAAGGTCCGTAACTGTCCCGAATACGATATCGACGCCCCGATAGGTCCGCATGGCGTCCCAAGATGCCTCCCGGTACCGCCGCCGGTCCATCTGCGCTCTTGGCCCGCGGACCGCAGGACCCTTTCGGCGGTTCAATAACCGAAACTGAATGCCTGCCCGATCTGCAAGCCGCGACATGACACCGTCCAGCGCGTCGATTTCCCGGACAAGGTGCCCCTTTCCCAGCCCGCCGATCGCAGGGTTGCAGGACAAGGCGCCGATATCGGACTGACGCATCGTCACCAGAATGACCGACGATCCCATCCGAGCGGCGGCTGCAGCAGCCTCGACACCGGCATGTCCACCCCCGATGACAGCAACATCATAATGTTTCACGTGGAACATTCCTCATTTACCGATGCAGAAAGATGAAAAGATCGCATCGAGATAGTCATCTGCCCCGATCGAACCCACCAGCCGATCCAGACAGGATGCCGCAATGCGGAGCGATTCTGCAACCAACTCGACGGGCAGATCCTCCAAGCCTTCAAGCGCGCGGACCGCCTCGACCAACTCTGTCCGCTGGCGATCATGGCTGACAATCCCCGCGCCCGCAATGCGCGTCGAGAGTTCGTCCGCAAGGCGTGCCAAGAGATCGTCTATGCCCAAGCCTGTACGTGTCGACACCGAAAGACCGCCATATCCCGGATCTTGGTCCGCGCGACCTCGCACGATCACATCTCCCGGTGCCCAAAGATCGGACACGGGCTCGGCCGTATCCGAAAGGTGGATTCTCAAGTCAGCGCCTTGTGCCCGGATCCGCGCGCGCTCGATCCCGACGCTTTCGATACCATCTTCTGCGTTCCGCAGGCCCGCCGTGTCCAGGAATGTGACGGCGATCCCCTTCAGATCGAAACGAAGCTCGATGACATCGCGCGTTGTCCCTGCAGTCTCCGAGACGATCGCCATCTCCCGTCGAGCCAAGCGGTTGAGAAGGCTCGATTTACCTGCATTGGGGGGACCGATGATCGCCACCTCGAACCCCTCCCGGATCCGTTCTGCCGCCTGAAATCCATCAAGTTCGGCCTGGATGCGGCCCCGCAGGTCCGCCACGGCCTCGAAGACCCGCGCAGGGATCTCCTCGGGGACATCCTCATCCGCGAAATCGACGCTGACTTCGACCAAGGCCCCTGCCTCGATCAGCAAGGCCCGCCACGCATCGGCCCGCTTGGCGACCTCCCCCGAAAGGGCCTGCAGAGCCAGTTTCCGCTGTGCCTCGGTCTCCGCGGCCAACAGATCACCCAGACCCTCGATCTCAGCCAGGTCCATCCGACCGTTGAGAAAGGCACGACGCGTGAATTCCCCGGCTTCGGCAGGGCGCGCGCCCATGTCAGCCAAGGCCCGCCCGACGCGACGCGCAATGACCGGAGCCCCGTGCAGGTGCAGCTCGGCCACTTCCTCGCCCGTGAAACTCGATCCCTGCGCGAACCATGTCACCAGAACCTGATCAATCGGCTCGCCATCATGTTTGAGGTCGCGAAAATACGCGTATCGCGGCTGATCCAGCGGTCCGACCAGACGCTCAGCCGTCGCTCGGGCGCCCTCCCCGCTCAGGCGGATGACGGAAACGCCCCCCCGACCAGGCGGGGTGGCTTCTGCAAAGATCAGATCCATCGCTGCCCCGTCTAGGCGTTCATCGAGTCAAAGAACTCGGCATTGCTCTTGGTCTGCTTCAGCTTCGAGATCAAGAACTCGACCGCGTCGGTCGTTCCCATCGGATTGAGGATGCGACGCAGCAGGTAGGTCTTCTGCAGGTCCTTGGCGTCGACCAGCAGTTCCTCTTTCCGGGTGCCCGACTTCAGGATGTCCATCGCCGGGAAGACGCGCTTGTCGGCCACCTTGCGGTCCAGCACGATCTCGCTGTTGCCGGTGCCCTTGAATTCCTCGAAGATCACCTCGTCCATCCGCGAGCCGGTATCGATCAGCGCGGTCGCGATGATGGTCAGGCTGCCGCCCTCTTCGATGTTGCGCGCGGCGCCGAAGAACCGCTTGGGACGCTGCAGGGCATTCGCATCGACACCACCGGTCAGCACCTTGCCCGAACTGGGCACAACAGTGTTGAACGCCCTACCAAGTCTTGTGATCGAATCAAGCAGGATCACAACATCTCGCTTGTGTTCGACGAGGCGCTTGGCCTTCTCGATCACCATCTCCGACACGGCGACGTGGCGGCTGGCGGGCTCGTCAAAGGTCGAGGAGACGACCTCGCCACGCACGCTGCGCTGCATGTCGGTGACTTCCTCGGGCCGCTCGTCGATCAGCAGGACGATCAGATAGCATTCCGGATGATTGCGCTCGATCGAATGGGCAATGTTCTGAAGCAGCACCGTCTTGCCGGTCCGCGGCGGGGCCACGATCAATGACCGCTGGCCCTTGCCGATCGGCGCGACCAGGTCGATGATCCGCGCGCTGCGGTCCTTCAGGGTTGGATCCTCGATCTCCATGGACAGCCGTTCATCGGGATAGAGCGGCGTCAGGTTGTCGAAGGCGACCTTGTGGCGCGCCTTTTCGGGATCCTCGAAATTGATCTTCTCGGCCTTGGTCAGTGCGAAATAGCGCTCGTTCTCGCCCGGGGCGCGGATGACGCCCTCGACCGAATCGCCGGTGCGCAGCGAATGCTGCCGGATCATGTCGGGGCTGACATAGATGTCATCGGGTCCCGGCAGATAGTTCGCCTCGGTCGACCGCAGAAAGCCGAAACCGTCCTGCACGACCTCAAGCACGCCCTCGCCTCCGATTTCCCAGCCTTCCTCGGCATGCTCCTTGAGGATCGAGAACATCATCTCGCCCTTGCGCATGGTCGAGGCGTTCTCGATCTCCCATTCCTCGGCCATCGACAGCAGGTCGGCGGGGCTTTTGGCTTTCAGATCAAGCAGATTGAGGCGTTCTTCGGTCATCTTGGCAAATACTTTCGGCCGCGCGACGGATCGGACGGGGAAGACGGTGTGTTTCGGGAATCCCGTACCGGACGGCCGGGGTTGCGGCGCACATAAGCCGCCACCCCCGGCGAGTCAATCTTTTCGATCAGAACTTGACGATGACCGCGGTCACGATGGCGATCATCAGCAGCGTCGGAACCTCGTTCATCATCCGGTAGCTGCGCCCCGCCCGGGCCTGCCCGCCCTCCAGAGACCGCCGCTCTCGGGCGCACCAGACGTGAAACACGGTCATCGCGATCACCGAGGCCGCCTTGACCCAGGGCCAGATCATCGACCAGTCGACGATCCCCGGGGTCAGGACCAGGCTCAGCCCGCTGATCCATGTGGCGATCATCGCCGGGCGCATGATGACCCGCAGCAGCTTGTCTTCCATGATGACGAAACTGGCTGTCGGCTCGGGGCCGTTCGGGCCGCGTTCGGCATGATAGACGAACAGGCGCGGCAGATAGAACAGCCCCGCCATCCACGAGATCACCGCCATGACGTGGAATGCCTTCGCATAGGGATAGATCAGGGCCAGCCAGTCGAACATCGCGCAACCTCGTCTCTTGCCTCCCCTTAAAGAGAAAGAAGAGAGAAAGGAATGTTGTTGTAGTAGGGGCTGTGGACAGAAGGATCTGGACTCTGCCCACCGTGATTTCCTCAGAATCAGGGCTTGTGGACAACCCCGTGGGCAAAGTGGCACGATGCCTGATAATCGTTTGTAAACAAAATGATCGAATGTGGATAAGGTTGAGGATAATGCCGGCGCCCTTAATCTGTCCACAGATCGGGCCAAAGCGCCGCCCGGGTTGTCCACCTGTGGAGAAGCCCAGCCCGTTCCGGATCCGTTCCGGGTGAAACTCAGCGCCCGCGAGGGCTTGACGCCTGTTGTCTCCAGGCGCCGCACCGATTCCCCCCGCCTTCTGTCCACAGGCGCGCAGGCCACCTCCGCCCCCGCCGGCCGAGGCGGATCAACAAGACCTTTCGCCTCGCCTCATCTCGCCCTAGTCTGCAGGTTCAATCCGGTCAGCGATGAATGAACCCATGCAAGACGCCGTCCCCGCCAGCCAGATCCGCCACGCGCCCCTTGTGGGGGTCATCGGCATGCCGGTGACGCAGTCGCGCTCGCCCCGGCTGCATGGGCACTGGCTGGCGCGCTATGGCCTGCCCGGGCATTACGTGCCGCTTCCGGTCATGCCCGAGCATCTGGCCGAGGTGCTGCGCATCCTGCCCCGCGCCGGCTTCGTCGGTGCGAACGTCACCATCCCCCACAAGGAGGCCGTGCTGACGCTGGCCGACACGGTGACCGACCGCGCCGCGCTGATCGGTGCGGCCAACACGCTGATCTTCCGCCCCGACGGCAAGATCCATGCCGACAACACCGATGGCTACGGTTTCATCGCCAACCTGCGCCAGCATGCGCCCGACTGGCAGCCCGACCGGGGCCCGGCGGCGCTGATCGGGGCCGGGGGTGCGGCGCGGGCCGTGGTGGCCTCGCTTCTGGACAGCGGTGTCCGGGAACTGCGCATCGCCAACCGCACGCGGCTGCGGGCCGAGCAGATCCGGGCCGAGTTCGGTGCCCGGCTGGTCGTCTATGATTGGGCGCAGGTCGGCCACATGCTGGAGGGGGCGACCACGGTCGTCAACGCGACCTCTCTGGGGATGGAGGGCAAGCAGCCCCTGCGCGTGCCGCTGGACGCGCTGCTGCCCGGCGCGGTGGTGACGGATCTGGTCTATACGCCCCTGATGACCCCCTTCCTGGCCGAGGCGCATGCGCGGGGCTGTCAGGTGGTCGACGGTCTGGGCATGCTGCTGCACCAGGCTGCCCCGGGGTTCGAGCGCTGGTTCGGCCAGCGCCCCGAGGTCGATGACGAGGCGCGGCGGATCGCCCTGGGATGACCTACCGCCTTGGCCTGACGGGCAGCATCGGCATGGGCAAATCCACCACGGCAGGCCTGTTCCGCGACCTGGGCCATCCGGTCTGGGACGCCGACGCGGTCGTCCATGACCTCTACGCCCCCGGCGGTGCGGCGGTGGGACCGGTTTCGGCGGCCTTTCCGGGCGCGCTGCGCGACGGCGGGATCGACCGCGCGGCGCTCAAGGACGCGCTGGCCGCCGATCCGGGGGCGCTGGCGCGGCTCGAGGCACTGGTGCATCCGCTGGTCGCCCGAGACCGGCAGGCCTTCGTGACGCGCCACGCCGACCGCCCGCTGGTCCTGCTGGACATCCCGCTGCTGTTCGAAAGCGCCGCGCCCCCCGATCTGGACGGGGTGGCTGTGGTCTCCACCGATGCCGACACGCAGGCGGCCCGTGTGCTGGCGCGTCCCGGCATGACACCCGAGACGCTGCGGATGATCCTTGCGCGGCAGATGCCCGATGTGGAAAAACGCCGGCGGGCCGACTGGATCATTCCGACCGACACGCCCGAGGCGGCCCGCGCCGCCGTCGCCCGCATCGTGAGAGAGGTCACCGCCCATGCGTGAGATCGTTCTGGACACCGAAACCACCGGCTTCGACGCCGAGGGCGCCGACCGCATCGTCGAGATCGGCGCGCTGGAGCTGCTGAACCACCTGCCCACCGGCCGCACCTTCCACGTCTACATCAATCCCGAACGCGCGATGCCGAAGGAGGCGTTCGACGTCCACGGCCTGGGCGACGACTTCCTGCGGGACAAGCCGAAATTCTCCGCCGTCGCGCAGGATTTCCTCGACTTCGTCGGGTCCGAGGCCAAGCTGGTCATCCACAATGCCAGCTTCGACATGAAATTCCTCAATGCCGAGCTGAAGCGCGCGGGCCATCCGGTCCTGCCCTGGTCGCGGGCGCTGGACACGGTCGGCATGGCACGGACCAAGTTTCCCGGCTCTCCGGCCTCGCTGGACGCGCTCTGCCGCCGCTTCGGCATCGACAATTCGGGTCGCGAGCTGCACGGAGCGCTTCTGGACAGCGAGTTGCTGGCCGAGGTCTATCTGGAGCTGATCGGCGGCCGGCAGCCCGACCTGGTGCTGGACAGGCCCGCCGCGGACGACGCCCCGCGCGATTCCGATGGCCGGATCCAGCCCCGCGCGCCGCGCCCGCGCGCCCTGCCGCCTCGGGTGACCGAGGCCGAGGCCAGGGCGCACGCCGATTTCGTGGCCGCCCTGGGCGATCAGGCCATCTGGGCGCGTTTTGCCGCACCCTGAGGCTGTCCTTGCGCGCAGGCCCCCCCGGGCTCATGCTGGACCAAAGCGATGTGGGGAATGATGCTGAACTGGCTGCGTGACATAGGGTCGTTCTGGGGCGCCATCTTCGAGCGGATGGACAAGACCCACATGACCCTGATCGCCGCCGGCGTGGCCTTCTATGCCATGTTCGCGGTCTTTCCCGGCCTGGCCGCCATCATCGCGCTATGGAGCCTGTGGTTCGATCCGCTGGTGGTGCTGACCTATCTGGACGTGGCGCACGAGTTCCTGCCCGGCGGCGCGGCCGAGATCGTCGACGACCAGGTCGCCACCCTGACCGACAACGGCCAGACCTCGGTCGGCTGGACCTCGTTCGTGTCCTTCCTGATCGCGACCATCGCCGCGCGGGCCGGGGTCGATGCGCTGATCCGGGGGCTGAACGCGGCCTATGGGGTCCGCGCGCATTCGACGATCTTCGGCTTTCTGCTGGCCTATCTGCTGACGCTGGTGATCGTGGGCATCTCGCTGGCGGGGTTGGCGACCATCGTGGTGGTGCCGGTAGTCCTGAACCTGATGGTCTTTGCACCGGTCCGCTCCAGCCTGCTGACGGTCCTGCCTTGGGCGGGAATGTTCCTGCTGGTGATCCTGACCATCGGCGTCCTCTACCGCTACGGTCCCAACGTGAAGACGCCGCGCACGCGGATCTTCACCTGGGGGGCGCTGTTCGCTGCCGTGCTGTGGTCGGCGGGGTCGATGGCGTTCTCGGCCTATCTGGGCAGCTTCAACAGCTACAACCGCATCTACGGCTCGATCGGGACGGTGGTGGCGCTGCTGATGTGGTTCTATCTGGCGGGGTTCTCTGTCCTTCTGGGCGCGCTGATCAATGTCGAGCTGGCCCGCCGCCGCCGCCTGAGGGCCGCCCGCGAGGCGCGCCGCGGCTTCGACGAACTGCTGGCCGAGAAGTCGAAATGACAAGGGCGCCCCGAGGGGCGCCCTGTTCCGTCCGGGTGGCGGGTGGCCTCAGGCCTCCAGCCCCTCGGTCGACGCGAAGAACATCGCCTGGCTGACGGCCGAGCGGACCTGCTCCTCGCTATAGGGCTTCGAGATCAGGAAGGCCGGCTCGGGCCGGTCGCCGGTCAGCAGCCGCTCGGGGAAGGCGGTGATGAAGATCACCGGGATGTCGCCCATGCTGGCCAGCAGCTCGTTCACCGCATCCACGCCCGAAGATCCGTCGGCCAGCTGGATGTCGGCCAGGATCAGGTCGGGGCGGTGCTTGCCCGCCAACTCGATCGCGGCGGTATGGGTGCGGGCGACGCCCGTGACCTCGTGGCCCATGGCCTGCACGATGCCCTTGAGGTCCATCGCGATGATCATCTCGTCCTCGATGACCATGACGCGGCCGCGCAGGGTGCTGCTCATCTCGTTCAGGGCGATCTGGACCAGCTCCTCGGCCTCGGCGGGCTCGATCTGCATGACGCGGGCGATCTGGTCGCTGCGCAGTTCCTCGATCGTGCGCAGCAGCAGGGCCTCGCGCGAGTTCGGGGTCAGGCCACGCAGATGGTCCTGGGCGCGGCGTTCGCGCGCGCTGATATCGGCCTCTTCGACGGGCTGGCCCGAGCTTTGCCAGATCGCATGAAAGGTCTTGAACAGCGCGATGCGCAGGTCATCCTCGCCGTCCAGCACGCTGCGGTCGGTCAGGATCGCCTCCAGCGTGGCGGCCGCATAATTGTCACCGGCGCTTTGGCTGCCGGTCAGGGCGCGCGCGTAGCGGCGCAGGAACGGAAGCTCGCGCCCGATGGATTGGGCCAGATCGGCAGCAGTCATCTACACAGTCCTCTTATTTCGCGTCTTGCAAGGAACCATCGGAACCTCCTATCGGTTGCATAGCGTGCGCACAAGTTTGTCGGGACTAACAATAATATGACAGCCAAACGAGACGACCGTCGGAGAGCGGCAGTGGAAAAGCAGATCGACGAGAACCTCAAGCGGGTCTACGAGCAGGACGCCACCGACCAGATTCCGGATCGGTTTCTTGATCTGCTGAAAAAGCTGAAGGATCAGGAATGACGGTGTCCCCGACAGCACCCCTCATTCTGCCTCAGCCTGCCGGTAAGATAGTCTCATGACCCAACCCTCGACGGCCCATCCCCGTGACCAGTTGGTCGATCATCTGCCCGCCCTGCGGGCCTTCGCGCTGTCCTTGACCCGCGAAGGGGCGGCGGCGGACGATCTGGTGCAGGACACCATCGTCAAGGCCTGGACGAACATGGACAAGTTCCAGGCCGGTACGAACCTGCGCGCCTGGCTGTTCACCATCCTGCGCAACACCTTCTATTCGTCGCGCCGCAAGACCAAGCGCGAGGTCAGCGACAGCGACGGCATCCATGCCGCGCGGCAGGCCACCCGGCCCGACCATGACGGCCGTCTGGCCCTGCGCGACTTCCGCACCGCGTTCCAGAAGCTGCCCGACGAACAGCGCGAGGCGCTGATCCTGGTCGGCGCCTCGGGCTTTTCCTACGAGGAAGCCGCCGACATGACGGGTGTCGCCGTCGGCACGGTCAAGTCGCGCGCCAATCGCGGGCGGCGCAAGCTGGCCGAACTGTTGCATCTGGAACAGGGCGAGGAACTCAACATGACCGATCAGGCGACCCTCGCCGTGATGGCCCAGAACAACTCGCACTCGCGCTGAGTCGGGGCGGTGCTGCGGCGGCTCACCGAACGGATGGACTTCACGCGGCGCCTCGGGTTTCGGCTCGGGGCGCTTCTGTCCGTGGCGATCCTGCCCATCGGCCTGATCTCTCTGGTCCAGAACCTGCACCTGTCGCGCGAGGCCGAGCGCAGTGCCGAGACGGCGCTGCTGGGACGCACCGCCTCGGCGGCCTCCGGCGAAAGGGCCCTGCTGCAAAGCGCGCTCGGATCGGCGGATGCCTTGGGGCCGGCCATTCTGGAGACCTTGGACCGTCCCGGCATCTGTTCGGACCTCTTGCGCAATTTCGTGCAGCGCAGCGGCACCTATCGTCATGCGGCCTTCATTCCGATCGACGGCCTGGTGGCCTGCCAGTCCGCCGAACCGGGGGCGCCGACGCTGGATCTGTCCGGACACGAGCTGGTCACCGAGCTGATGGCCATGCCCATGACCACGGTGACCTCGCTGCCGCGCGGTCCGGCCAGCGGTCAGCCGGTGGTGGTCGTGCTGCAGCCCCTGTATCGCGACCGCGAATTCTTGGGCCTGACGGCGCTGTCGCTGACGCAGGAGCTGCTGCGATCGACCCATGCGATGGATTTCGGCACCGAGGGCGCGCGGATCCTGACCTTCAACCAGTCCGGTCGCATCCTGATCGCCGATGACGGGCAAGAGGGCGATCCCACCGGCCTTCTGCCCCGCGACGTGACGCTGGCCAGTCTGGCCGGAGCCAAGGACACGACCTTCCGCGACATTGCCAATAACGGGGAAATGCGGGTCTTCACCGTTGTTCCGGTCGTACCGAACCTCGTCTATGCCCTGGGCAGCTGGAGTCCCCGCAGCTCCGGGATCGGTCTTTTCCAGCTGTCACGCTTCGGGGCGGTGATGCTGCCCGCCGCGCTGTGGGTGGTGTCGCTGGCGGTGGCCTATTTCGCGGTCTTCCGGCTGGTCCTGCGCCATATCACCGTCCTGCGCGGCCAGATGCGGCGCTTTGCCATCGGCAACCGTGACACCGCCCCCCCGGTGCTGGAGGATGCGCCGACCGAGATCACCGATGTCAGCCAGACCTTTCACAACATGGCCCGCATCCTGATCCGCGACGAAGAGGCGATGGAAAAGGCCGTCGCCGAAAAGACCGTCCTGCTGAAGGAGGTTCATCACCGGGTGAAGAACAACCTGCAACTGATCGCCTCGATCATCAACATGCAGAGCCGGCTCATCGACGACCCCGATGCCAAGCGGGTGCTGCGCTCGGTCCAGGACCGGGTGGCGGCGCTGGCCACGATCTATCGCAACCTCTATCAGGCCGAACAGCTGGACGCGGTGAATGCCGACCGGCTGATCACCGACATCATCGCGCAGCTGAGCACGGCCACCCGCGTGTCGGGCCGCGACCTGCGGATCCATTCGGACATCCAGCCGCTGACCATGCTGCCCGATCAGGCGGTGCCGCTGACCCTGC
The DNA here is from genome assembly GCF_005048225.1 of Paracoccus gahaiensis. Lineage (GTDB taxonomy): Bacteria > Pseudomonadota > Alphaproteobacteria > Rhodobacterales > Rhodobacteraceae > Paracoccus > Paracoccus gahaiensis. The sequence continues at coordinate 68,976 of NZ_SUNI01000005.1, read as the reverse complement.
TGACCACCGAAGCCTTCACCAATGCCGTCAAATATGCGGGCAGGCCGGCGCAGGGTGGCCCGCCTTGGGTGCGCGTCTCGCTGACCTCGCCCAGCCCCGGGCAGGGCCTGCTGGAGGTGTCGAATTCCACCGGTCCCGGCGGCGCCGCCGGCAGCACCGGGCTGGGCAGCCAGCTGATCGAGGCCTTCTCGATGCAGCTCGAGGGCGACATCAGCGCTTCTGAAGAGGACGGCGCCTATCGCCTGTCGCTGGCCTTCACGCTGTCGCAGGGAAACCTCGGTCCGGCCGGTAGCCCCCGGCAGGTGGTGCTGACCTCGGCGGCCCGGGCGGGATCGCGACATTAGCGCCGCGACGCCGCTCAAATCGGCGTGCAGCGCGCTTGCGCTAAGGCTGTGCTGAGCTATCTTCTGCAAATGGAACGCGAACCGACCTATGACCTGAAAACCGGACGGGGGCTGATGGCCTGCCCGCGCTGCGACGCCCTGCATGTCGAGGAAGACCTGGATCTGGGCGAGACGGCGCGTTGCATCCGCTGCGGCACGGTCCTGGCCAAGCCCCGCGACGGGGCCTTCGCGCAGCTGATCGCGCTGGCCTTCACCTCGGTCGTGCTGCTGGTGGGGGCGGTGTTCTTCCCGTTCCTCGAGGTCTCGACCATGGGCTTCGGCAATGCCAGCTCGCTCTTCGACGTGGCGCTGGCCTTTGCCGAGGGGGTGCTGCTGCCCCTGGTGCTGGCGGTGCTGGCGATGATCATCGGCCTGCCGATCCTGCGGTCCGTCCTGCTGCTTTACACGCTGGTGCCGCTGGCGCAGGGGCGCCCGCCCCGCCGCCATGCCGCCCGCGCCTATCGCTGGTCGGAAATCCTGCGCCCCTGGTCCATGGCCGAGATCTTCGTGATCGGCACGGCGGTGGCGCTGGTCAAGGTTGCGGGCCTGGCGACGGTCCATCTGGGCCCGGCCTTCTGGGCCTTCTGCGCGCTGATCTTCGTCAATCTCGCCAGCCGGGCCTTCATGTGCCAGACCTCGATCTGGGACGCGATCGAGGATGCCGGGCTGCAGACCGAATTCGGCCCCCGCGCGACCCCCGCGCCCCCATCCCAACCCCTGCCCCGTCCCGAGGACGCATGAGCGCGCCCACCGGACAGCCCGCCGCGCCGATCCTGACCGCGCATCGCGCCGGTCTGGCCGGCTGCGCGCGCTGCGGGCGGGTCTGGCCCTCGGATCAGGTCAAGTGCCGGCGCTGCGGCGCGCATCTGGTCCCGCCCGACCGGCGCGGGCTGCAGGCGGTCTGGGCGTGGTGGCTGGCCGGGCTGATCTGCTATATCCCCGCCAATGTCTTTCCGATGATGAGCACGCAGACCTTCGCGGGCCTTGCAGGAAATTCCGAGGCGACGATCCTGGGCGGCGTGGCCGAGCTGATCCATTACGGCAGCTATGACATCGCGATCATCGTCTTCGTGGCCTCGATCATCGTGCCGATGGGCAAGTTCATCGCCATCGCCTGGCTGGCGACGGTGGCCGGGCGGCCCGCGACGGTCGATCAGGCGCACACCCGGCTGAAGACCTACGAGGTGGTGGAATTCATCGGGCGCTGGTCGATGATCGACGTCTTCGTGGTGGCGATCCTGTCGGCGCTGGTGCAGCTGGGATTCGTGGCCTCGATCCATCCCGGCCCGGCAGCGGTCTCGTTCGCGCTCTCCGTTGCCTTCACGATGCTTTCCGCACAAAGCTTTGACGCAAGATTGATCTGGCGGGGCCTGCCTTTGCGCAGCAAGACCGACTGATCGGTCCCGACACATGACGACCAAGGACAGCGACTGATGAGTGAGACCCCCCCGCCCCTGCAACCGGCCAGTCCGGTCCGGAAGACTGCGGCCAAGGCGGCGCAGGCCGGGATCAATGTCGTCTGGATCGTGCCCATCGTGGCGCTGATCGTGACGCTCGGCATCGCTTGGAACGCCTTCCGCGACCGGGGCAGCGTGGTCGAGATCGAATTCGCCGATGCCACCGGCATCACGCCGGGCGACACCACGCTGCGCTTTCGCGAGATCACCGTGGGCCAGGTCGAGGGCGTCAAGTTCACTGAGGATCTGTCCCGCGTCGTCGTCTCGGTCCGCGTGGATACCGAGATCGCGCAATATATCGACGATCAGGCCGCCTTCTGGATCGTGCGCCCGCAGGTCAGCGCGCAGGGGGTGACGCGTCTGGACACCGTCCTCAGCGGCGCCTTCATCGAAGGCTATTGGGATTCCGACATCTCGGCCCCTGCCGACCGCTTCGTCGGTCTGGTCCGCCCACCGCTGATCCGCGAGGATCAGCCGGGCAGCTGGGTGACCCTGTCGATGGACAGCGCCGATGGCCTGTCCGAGGGCGCGCCGGTGCTGTTCCGGGGGGTCGAGGTCGGGCGGCTGGAGAACATCCGGCTGGACGAGGGCAGCGACCGCGTGCTGGCCGACGCCTTCGTGAACGCCCCCCATAACGAACGCCTGACCAGCGCCAGCGTCTTCTGGGACACCTCGGGCTTTTCCGTGTCGCTTGGCGCGCAGGGCGTGGCGCTGAACGTGAACTCGCTGTCCTCGCTGCTGCAGGGTGGCGTCGCCTTCGAGACCTTCGTCAGCGGCGGCGATCCCATCGCGCCGGGGCAGGAATTCGCCGTCCAGTCCGACGAGGGCGCGGCCCGCGCCTCGCGCTTCGAGGTCGACGACAGCTCGTTGCTGCGGGTCGGCATGTTGATCGACGACAGCCTGGAAGGGCTGGAGCAGGGGGCCGACGTGCAGTTCCAGGGCCTTCGGGTCGGGCGCGTCGTCGATCTGGCCGTCAGCCTGACCGAGGGTCCCGACGGCGCGCCCCAGCCCCGGCAGCTGGTCACGATGATCATCTCGCCGCGCCGCATGGGCCTGCCCGATGGCGCGACCGCCGAGGATGCACTGGCGCTTCTGACCGAAGAGGTCGCGGGCGGGCTGCGCGGTCGCGTGGCCAGCGCCGGATTCCTCGGCACCACCCTGATGGTCGAGCTGGTGCAGATCCCCGATGCTGCCGAGGCGGCTCTGGACACGGCGGCGGACCCGAACCCGCTGATCCCCTCGGTCCCGGGCGATTTGGACGATTTCACCGCCAGCGCTCAGGGGCTGGTGAACCGCATCGGCAACCTGCCCATCGAGGAGGTGCTGACCTCGGCCCGCGACATGCTGGACAGCGTGACCGTGCTGGCCAGCGCGCAGGACACCCGCGCGATTCCGGGCGCCGTGCTGCAGGCCATCGAGGATGGCAGCCTGGCTTTGGCCGATATCAGCGCGATCACCGGCGATCTGCGGGACGCCGACAGCGGCCAGACCCTGGCACGGATGCTGGACGAGGCGTCCGCCGCCTTCACCGCCGTCAGCGAGGCCGCCGTGGGCGTGCCCGAGATGGTCGACCAGATCGACATCGCCGCCGCCTCGGTCGAGGAATTCGGCTTTGCCGAGATCAGCCTGCAGGCCGAGGGAATCCTGGCCGATCTGCGCGCCATGCTGGGCAGCGAGGATGCCGAAGAGCTGCCGCGCAACCTGTCCAACACGCTGGAGGCCGCCACGGGCCTGCTGACCGACCTGCGCGACGGCGGGGCGGTGGGCAGCCTGAACAACGCCCTGACCTCGGCCAGGGGGGCGGCGGACCAGATCGCGGCCTCGGTCCAGCAGCTGCCGCAGCTGATCGGCAGCCTGCAGCAGACCGCCGCACGCGCCGAGACGCTGTTCGCCAGCTATGGCGACCGCTCGGCCTTCAACAGCGAACTGATCGGCGCGCTGCGCGAGCTGCGCCGTGCCACTCAATCCATCGGCTCGGTCGCCCGGCTGATCGAACGCAATCCCCGCGCCTTCATTCTGGGACGATAGTCATGATCAAATCTTCTTTTCCCGTTCTTGCTTTGCTGGGATCGGCCCTGCTGGCCGCCTGTTCCAACCCCGAGGATACGGGCCGCTTCCTGATCGACCCGCCCACCGCCGGGGTGCAGGTCCCGAACCGCCTCGGCACCGCCGAGCTGAAGGACGTGTCCCTGCCCGAATATGCGGGCGATCAGGAGGTGGCCTACCAGTCTCCCGATGGCGCGGTGCGGTCGAACCCGGACAACCTGTGGGCCGACAGCCCCTCGCGCGCCTTCACCACCACGCTGGCCCGTGCCATCGGCGAGGTGTCCGGCGCCACCGTGATCGGAGAGCCCTGGCCCCTGGCCCAGCCCCCCGCGCGCCGGCTGGAGGTGCGGGTCGAACGGGCGCTGGCCCAGGCCGACAACAGCTATCGGCTGTCGGGGCGCTACTTCGTGTCGGATGACGGGCTGACCGGCGGCGGCACCAACCATGCGCGCAGCTTCGACATCCGGGTGCCGATGGCGGCGCAGGGGCCGGGCGAGACGGCGGTGGCGCTTAGCCAGGCGATCTCGATCCTGGCGCAGCAGATCGCGACCCTGTCGGGGCCGGGCGCCACGATCGCGACCACGCAACCCGCCACCGACGAATTCGGCCTGCCGCCACTGTTCTGATCCGGAAGGGTCGGGGCCTCAGGCCAGCGCGGCCAGCAGCTGCCCGTGCAGCCGGTCGCCCGCGACGATCAGCCCGTCCACCTGCGCGCGCGGGCTGTTGAAGCGCATCGGCTGGCCGCGCCGGTCGCTGACCGCGGCCCCCGCGCGTTCCGCGATCAGGCTGCCCGCCGCGATGTCCCATTCCCAGGCCGCGCGCAGCGACAGGGCGGCGTCGAACCGCCCCTCGGCCGCCAGGCACAGCCGCCAGGCCAGCGAGGACCGGAACTCGCGCCGGAAGGGCGGCAGCGCGCCGCGCCAGTTCGCGGCCTCGGTCACGGCACGATAGGTCAGCACGGTGGCGCCGTTGATATCGGCCCCGGTCGGCGCGATGGGGGCGCCGTTCAGCAGCGCCGGGCCCTCCGCGACGGCGGTATAGGTCAGGTCCAGCACCGGCAGATGGACGACGGCGGCGATGATGCGGTCGCCCTCGGCCACGGCCAGCGAATGGGAGAACCCCTCCTGCCCGTCGATGAAGGCGCGGGTGCCGTCGATGGGATCGATGATGAAGCAGCGTCGCGCATCCAGCCGCGCCGGATCGGCCTCGCTTTCCTCGGACAGCCAGCCGTAATCGGCGCGCGCGCCCATCAGCCGGGCCTCCAGCGCGTCGTTGACGGCCAGATCGGCCTCGGTCACTGGCCCGGCATCGCCGCCCTTGTCCCAGGCCCGGGGATCGCGCCGCCAATAGCGCAGGGCGATCCGCCCGGCATCGCGGGCGGCCTCGGCCAGCAGGGTCAGGTCGTCCTCAAGCGCCGGCAACGGTCATGCCCCCGACCAGCAGGCTGGGCACCTCGTTCGCGCGCCAGGGCAGGGCATCGTCGGCGGCGACCAGCGTCATCAGCATCTCGCGCAGGTTGCCCGCGATGGTGCATTCGTTGACCGGCCAGGCGATCTGGCCGTTCTCGATCCAGAACCCGGCGGCGCCGCGTGAGTAATCCCCCGTGGTGCCGTTGATGGACGCGCCCAGCATCGAGGTCACGACCAGCCCGCGCCCCATCTGCGCGATCAGATCCTGCCGGCTGACGCGGCCCGGCGTCAGGATGACATTGCTGTGGCCCGGCGCCGGGGCCGAGGCCGTCCCGCGCACTGCTGCCGCCGTGCTGGCCATGCCCAGCTTGCGCCCGGTGGCCAGATCCAGTGTCCAGCCCTGCAGCACGCCATCCGCCACGATCTTGCGGACGCCCGTCTCCAGCCCTTCGGCATCGAAGGGGCGCGACGAGGGATAGCGCGGGCGCAGCGGGTCCTCGGTCAGGTCCATGCCGGGGGGCAGCACGGCCTCGCCCAGGTCGCGGCGCAGCCAGCTGGCCCCGCGCGCGACGGCGGCGCCGTTCACCGCCGACAGCAGATGCCCGATCAGCGAGGCCGACACGCGGCGGTCGAAGAGGATCGGGAAGGCCCCGGTCGGCGGCCTGCGGGCACCCGCGCGTTCCAGGGTGCGTTCGGCGGCCAGCGCTCCGATCTGTTCCGGGCTGGGCAGGTCGGCGGCATAGACGCGGGACTCGCTCGCATAGTCGCGCTCCATGCCCAGCCCCTCGCCGGTGATGGCCATGACCGCCAACGCATGGCCGGTCCGGGCATAGCCGCCCGAGAACCCGTTCGAGGCCGCCAGCCACATGCGGCGGTGGCTGTAGCTGGCCTGGGCGGCCTCGACCTGGGCAATGCCCTGGGCCGACAGGGCGGCGGCCTCGGCGCGCAGGGCCATGTCCTGAAGATGGGCGGGGTCGGGCTCGGCGCCCTCGTCGGCGATGTCCAGATGGCGGGCATCGCGGCGCGCGGTCAGCTGCCCCGGATCGGCCAGCCCCAGATCGTCGTCGACGGGCGCCTCGCGGGCCATGGCGACGGCGCGCGCGGCCATCTGCGCGATGGCCTCGTCGCCGTGATCGGACGAGGACACCGTCGCCTGCCGCCCGCCGGTCAGCACGCGCAGCCCGATCTCGATCCCTTCGGACCGCTCGGCCTGCTCCAGACCGCCGGCCCGCACGTCGATGCCGATGGCCCGGCCATCGACCGCCAGCGCATCCGCCTGATCCGCCCCGGCCTTGCGGGCGGCCTCGACCAGAGCCTCGGCCAGATGCTTGAGGCGGAACGGATCGGTCGGGTGGGCGGTCATGAAGGGCTCATCTGAATGGAGGTCTGAAAAAACGACGACCGGGGCAGGGGCCCCGGCCGCCGGATCGCGGTTTTACTGGATCTGCTGCCCGTTGGCGAAGATGGACCCGCCCTCGCGGAACTCGATCTCGGTCTGCAGCTGGTCGGGGTTGCCCTCGACCGGGCGGGCGAACATCGCCATCATCATGCGCGGGGCCATCAGCTGGTCCTGCGGGACGACGCCCATCGTGGCCAGGCTGTCCAGCAGCGTGTCGATGCCGCTGAACAGGCCGGTCACGGTGCCGACCGGCTGGCTGGGATCGTCACCGAAGGTCAGGTCGCCCGACATCTGCACGCTGGCCCCGATCGCGTCCAGCGACAGGTCGTTGATCGACAGGCTGCGCGGCTGATAGGGCATCACCGGCTCGCCATCCGGCCCGGTCTGGCTGCCATCGGCAAACTCGGGATCCATGAAGTTCTGGCTGAGGATCGTCTGCCCCTCGAGGTCGATGGTCAGGCTGGCGGGATCGCGAGGCAGGGCGGCCTCGGGGTCCAGCGCCTGCCAGATGGCGTCGTCCAAGGTCAGCCCCTCCAGCGCGTAGAGCAGCGAGAAGGACTGTTCCTCCTCCGAGGCCACGACGGGCATCGCCAGCCGGAAGCTGTTCAGCGCCGCCGCGTAAGAGATCGGGAAGGGCATCCCGGAGGAGGTCAACTGCGTGGTCATGTCGGTGCTGCTGCCCTCGTAGGTCAGCCCCTCGGCGCTCATCGAGACGGCCAGCGCGCCGCTGGCGGCCGCGAATTCGCCGCTGGCCGTGGCATCCTCGCCCTCGCCGCCGGTCGTGGCCGAGGTGAAGCTGCCCGCGATGGCGCCCATCGCAAAGCGGCCCGCCCCCGAAAAGCCCGCTTCCAGCGCGGCGGCGGGCTGGTTGCCAAAGTTCAGGTCGCCCGCCGGCGAGGTGCCCTCGCCCTCCAGCGTCAGGTCGCTGATCCGGAAGGTCGCATCGAAGCTGTCGGTGGCCGCCGTGTCGGTCGGAGCGGTGGCCTCGCCTTCGGCCTCGGGGGCGGCATCGTCGGATGGCATGTCTTCGGACGGCATGTCGGGGTCAGTGCCGGCGGCGGGGCCGGTGGCGCTGATCTGCATCTCCAGCATGTCGGCACTGCCCAGATAGGTCTGGGCGGCGCTGCCATCGGCGGCGGTGGCATTGGTCTGCGTGCCCTCGACATTGGTCAGGGTGGCGGTGACGGGCACCTCGTCGCTGTCGTCCAGCGTGCGGCCTTCCAGCACCAGGGTCGGCATGACGAAGCTGTGCTGCATCTCGTCGGCGCTGCCCGAGGACAGCGTCTGGTTGCCCGGCGCGTCCAGGGTCAGGGTGATGCCGACCTCTTCGCCCTCGGGAAGGGTGTCGCGCATCTGCAGCACCATCCGGCCCTCGACGACCGAGCGCACAGCGCCGTCGCCGGTGGCGGCAAGGTCGATCCGGGGGATGGTCAGGGTCATGTCCGAGGCGGTCTCGTCCTCGGCGGTCAGGACCACGTCGCTCAGCGACAGCTGGTCGCCCGAGCCCTCTTCCGAGCCGACCTGGACCTGATAGCCCATCTGTTCATAGCCGTCGCGCAGGTTCTGCCAGACCTCGTTGGGCGTGACATCGGCCAGCAGCGGGCCTGCGCCCAGAATCAGCGCAAGGGCCGAGGTTGCAAGGGGACGAGACATGAGGAAGACCTTTCGCAAACCCAGAGTCCGTGGCATTCCTGACACAGTGCCTTCGAAAGGGAAAGGGAACAAGTCGTGATCCGCAGCCACCACGATCAGGGCCTGTCCCTGCTGACGATCGACCGTCCCGACAAGGCCAATTCCCTGACCGCCGCCCTGCTGCGCGACCTTCATGCGGGCGTCGAGGAGGCCCGGCGCCGCGAGGCCCGGGCGCTGGTCCTGACCGGGACCGGGCGGGTCTTTTCCGCAGGCGCCGACCTGACCGAGGCGCAGACCGGCACCTTGGCCACCGCCCCCGAATGGGAGGCGCTGTCGGGCGCGCTGGCCAGCCTGCCCTGCCTGACCATCGCGGCGCTGAACGGCACGCTGGCGGGCGGCGCCTTCGGCATGGCGCTGGCCTGCGACATCCGGCTGGCGGTGCCCGGCGCGCGGTTCTTCTATCCGGTGATGCGCTTGGGCTTTCTGCCCCAGCCAAGCGATCCGGCCCGGCTGGTGCGGCTGGTCGGGTCCTCGCGCGCCCGGATGATCCTGATGGGCGGGGCGCGGATCGAGGCGGCCGAGGCGCTGGCCTGGGGTCTGGTCGACCGCATCCTGCCCGAGGCCGACCTGCAGGCCGCAGCCCTGGCGCTGGCCGCCGACGCGCTGGCCGCCACGCCCGCGCATGTCGCGGCGATCAAGGCGATGCACGGCCCGATCTGAGGGCCTTGGCCCCGCAGGCTCCGGGAACGAAGTTCCGGCCCCGCCGTTACCCGGCATCACCGCGTCCCTTCGGGCTGCGCGGGACGCCGACGCCGTTCTTATTTGCGCGCGCCCGGCTTGCGAACCGCCCGTTCCGCCCGCACCTGAAGGGCCAGAAGTTACAGGAGAATTCCGATGCGCAAGCTTGTCGTCGCCGCAGCCCTTGCCCTGACCACAGCCCTTCCCGCCGCCGCCGACACGATTCGCGTGGGCATGTCGGGGGGCTATTTCCCCTTCACCTTCACCCGCGCCGACCAATTGCAGGGCTTCGAGGTGGATTTCCTCAATGCCGTGGCCGAGGAAACAGGGGACGAGGTCGAATTCGTGACCATGTCCTTTTCCGGGCTGATAGGCTCGCTGGAATCGGGGCGGATCGACACGATCGCCAATCAGATCACCATCACCCCCGACCGCGAGGCCGCCTTCGTCTTCACCCAGCCCTATGTCTATGACGGCGCGCAGGTCGTGACCCGCGCGGGCAACGAGGACGAGGTGACCGGGCCGGACAGCCTGTCGGGCCGGACGGTGGCCGTGAACCTGGGGTCGAACTTCGAACAGCTGCTGCGCGACCTGCCCAATGCGGACGAGATCGAGATCCGCACCTATGAAAGCAATATCGAGCAGGACACCGCGCTTGGCCGCGTCGATGCCTTCGTCATGGACCGCGTGTCCTCGGCGCAGGTGATCGCGCAAAGCCCGCTGCCTTTGGCCCTGGCCGGGGCGCCCTTCGCCGAGATCCGAAACGCCCTGCCGTTCCGCAACGATGCCGAGGGGCAGGCCCTGCGCGACCGCGTGGACGCCGCCATCACCACGCTGAAGGAGGACGGCACCCTGGCCGAGATCTCGCAGCGCTGGCTGGAGGCCGACGTGACCCAGCCTGCGACCGAATAAATGCGGCCTCTGGACACCGCCTATATGTGGGACCTGATCCCGGTCATCGCGGGCTATGTGCCGCTGACGATGTTCATGGCGATCGTGGCGATGGTGGGCGCGCTGACCCTGGGGGCGGCGCTGGCCATCGTGCGGGTGCTGCGCATCCCGGTGCTGGACCGCTTCGTGGCGGTGTTCATCAGCTTCTTTCGCGCTACGCCGCTGCTGGTGCAGTTGTTCCTGTTCTATTTCGGCCTGCCGCAGGTGATGCCCGCGCTGACCGGGATCGACGGCGTGACGGCGGCGATCATCGGGCTGACGCTGCATTTCTCGGCCTATATGGCGGAAAGCATCCGGGGCGCGATCCTGGGCGTGGACCGCAGCCAGTGGGAGGCCGCGCAATCCGTGGGCATGACCCGGGGCCAGGTGCTGCGCCGCATCATTCTGCCGCAGGGCGCGCGCACGGCGGCGCCGACGCTGATGAACTATTTCATCGACATGATCAAAGGCACCTCGCTGGCCTTCACCCTGGGCGTGACCGAGATGATGGGCGCCGCCCAGAAGGAGGCCGCCGGCAGCTTCCTCTATCTGGAGGCATTCCTGGTGGTGGCGCTGTTCTACTGGGTCATCGTCGAGACGCTGTCGGTGGGCCAGCGGCGGCTTGAGATCAGTCTGGGAAAGGCGGTGGCACGATGAGCTGCGAGATCGAGATCACCGGCCTGGTCAAGCGTTTCGGCACGAATACCGTGCTGGACGGCATCGACCTGTGCCTGCAACCCGGCGAACGGGTGGCGATCATCGGCCCCTCGGGGACCGGCAAGTCGACGCTGCTGCGCTGCCTGAACTACCTGGATCGTCCCGAGGAGGGGGTGATCCGCGTGGGTGACCTAACCGTCGATGCGGCGCGCGCCAAGAATGCCGATGTGCTGGCCCTGCGGCGCCGGACGGGCTTCGTCTTCCAGAACTATGCGCTGTTCGCCAACAAGACGGCGCGCGCCAACATCACCGAAGGTCTGACGACTGTGCGCGGCTGGTCCAAGGACAAGGCGCAGGCGCGGGCTGACGACATCCTTACGCAGATCGGGCTGGCCGACCGGGGCGACAGCTATCCTGCCGCCCTATCCGGCGGTCAGCAGCAGCGGGTGGGAATCGGGCGGGCGATGGCGCTGGACGCCGATCTGCTGCTGTTCGACGAACCGACCAGTGCGCTGGACCCGGAATGGGTGGGCGAGGTGCTGGACCTGATCCGGCGCATCGCGGACGGGCGCCAGACGATGATGATCGTCACGCACGAGATGCAGTTCGCCCGCGAGATCGCGGATCGCGTGGTGTTCATGGAGGGGGGGCGGATCGTCGAGCAGGGGCCGCCCGAACAGCTGTTCGGGCGTGCGCAGGATGACCGAACGCGGGCCTTCCTGCGCCGGGTGGGCTGATCAGAGGCCTGCGACGGTGTAATAGGCCTCGGTCTGGCGATCGGCGGTGAAGCCGATTCCGCTGGCGATGATGCAGCTGGTGTCGTCGGCGCGCGGCGCGACAAGGGTCCAGGTGCCCAGCTGGTCCGATCCCCACAGCTCGGTGCCGCTGGTATCGGATTGCTCGACCTGAACCTCGTTGAAATCGGTGGTCAGGGTCGCGGCGATCTCCTGATCGCCGGCGCAGTATGGCTGGTCGTCGATGGCCATGTCGGACAAAGGCAGGTCCTGCACATCCTCCAGCAGGGCCGCGGGCGCGATCCCCTGCATGGCGCTCCAGACCTGAACGGGCTGGTCGGACCGGCTGGCGGAAAGGGCGGGCATGGCGCCAAGCAGCACGACGCTGCCGGCGAGGCCAAGGCGGACGATGCGATCTGCGCGGGTCATGGATGCAGCCTTTTCTTGCATGATACGCAGGAAAACGCAGGCTTTGCGGCCAAGGTTCCCGTTTTGCACGGCCTCGGGCCCTGTTCGCTGCATCATGCCCATTGGCGCGACAGGATCATCCGCGCCTCCAGCCCCTCGGGGGCCTGGTCGAACTCCAGCCGCCCGCCATGCTGGGCCGCGATGGTCGAGACGATCGCCAGACCCAGCCCCACCCCCGGCAGGGCCCCTGAATTCTCGCCCCGCTGGAAGGCGCCGGTCAGCCGCGCCATGTCGTCGCCCGTCAGGACCGAGCCCCGGTCGGTGACCGTCAGCCACAGCTCGTCGGCATCGCCGCCGACCCTGACCACCGCCTCGCGCCCGTATTTCAGCGCATTGTCGATCAGGTTCGACAGGGCGCGGCGCAGGGCGGTCGGCTGGCCGCGCATCAGCATGGTCTGGGCGTCGGGCGCGGCCCGGCTGGTCGTGCGCGAGAACAGCGTGCCCGCCCGGGCGGGGCGGGGCGGGGCGGTCTGCAGGGTGACGGGCAGCGCCACATCCTGGTAATCGGCCACCACCGCCTCGGCCAGCGAGGTCAGGGACAGGTCGCGGAAGGGCTCGGCCCCGATCTCGGCCCGGGTATAGGTCAGCACGCCGTCGATCATCGCGGTCATCTCGTCGATGTCGCGCTCCAGCCGGGCGCGCAGGTCGGCATCCTCGATCATCGCGGAACGCAGGCGCAGCCGGGTCGCCGGGGTGCCCAGATCGTGGCTGACGCCGGACAGGACCAGAGCGCGGTTTTCCAGCGCGGCGCGGTCCTGCGCGACATAGGCGTTCACCGCCTGCGCGGTCTGGCGCAGCTCCTCGACCCCGCCCTCGGGCAGGGCGGCGGTGCGGGCCCGGTGATCGCCCAGAGCGCGCGCGAAGGCCGCGAAGGCGCCCGAGACCTCGGCCACCCAGCCCAGCAGCAAAGCCAGCGCCGCCACGGCCGCCGCCCCGGCCCACAGGCGCCGGTCGGGCGGGGCCGCATCGCAGCCCCAGATCGCCGCGCCCTCGACCCGCAGCCACGGCCCGGCATCCTGCTGCACGAACAGGTGCGGATCGCTGCAGAACCGTGCCATCGTCCGCGCGACCGAGGCCAGCCCCGCCGCCTGGCTGCCGCCGCCCAAGCTTTGCACCTCGGCCACGGGATAGAGGATGTCGGGCGACTGGATGCGCAGCGACAGCCGCGCACCGCGCGCCAGATCGGGGCGCCCGCCGCCGGTCAGGGTGATCACCGTCTGCCGCCAGCCCGGCGGCAGCGCGGGCGCGTCGCGCAGTTGCACCAGCCGGATCCCCTCGGGCAGGCCGCTGCCGTTGTCCAGGCTGTCGGCCAGGGCCAGCCCCGCCACATAGGCCCGGTCCAGATGCCCCCGCCACGCGGCGTCGCTGGCCATCCACAGCCAGACCGCCAGCCCCCCCGCCGCCATCGCAAGGCCCACCCACAGGCTGGCCAGCATGCGCAGGCTGAAGCGGTCACTGAGGCTCACGCGTGACCTCGGTCGTCAGGACATAGCCGGTGCCGCGCTCGGTCCGGATCAGCCCGGCCTCGGTCTTGTGGCGCAACCGGCCCACCAGCATGTCGATGGCCCGGCCCGCAGACGCCCTGTCGGCGGCCTCGTCGTCGTCCAGTGCGGCGGCGATCTCCTCGCGCGTCAGGGGAATCAGGGGGTTGGCCAGAAACACCCGCAGCAGGGCGGTCTCGCGCGCCGACAGCGACACCTGCCAGCCGCCGGGCGCCGTCACCTCGTCGCGCCGCGCGTCATAGCGCCAGCCGCCGAAGGTCAGCAGGCTGTCGCGGCGCCGGTGCGACAGGCTGGGCGCGCGGCCCGCCCGACGCAGCACGGCCCGGATACGGGCCAGCAGCAGGTCGGGGTTGAAGGGCTTGGCGATGTAATCATCGGCGCCGACCTCGTAGCCCGCCATGCGCTGGTGATCGGCCGACAGGGCGCTGACCATGATGATCGGCACGTCCTGCGCCGCGCGGATCTCGGCGCAGATCGCGACGCCGTTGTCGTCCCCCAGGGACACGTCCATCAGGATCAGATCGACCCGCGCGCCCGCCAGTGCGGCCAGCGCGCCCGCCCGGTCGGCGGCGCGGGCGACATGAAAGCCCTGGCGCTGCAGATAGGCGGCCAGCATGGCGGCCATGTCGGCATCATCCTCGACCAGCAGCAGGCGGTGCAGGCTCATCCCCTTGGTCCTCCGGGGCCCGTTCTACACCGGCGCGGCGGTTTGCGTAACAGACTGTAACGCAAGGTCGTGAAATCTGCTGGGCGCATGGCTGTGCTGCGTTGCGGACATGGCTGCCGGTTTGGCATGATGGCGCCACACGCGGATCACCGATGTCCGCGCGGCAGAGATCTGGGAGGATCCATGAACATGAAATCCGTGCTGGCGGCCTCGACCGCCGTGATGCTGGCCGGGCCCGCCCTGGCCGAACCCACCGCCGAAGTGCTGCACTGGTGGACCTCGGGCGGCGAGGCGAAATCCGTCGCCGTCCTGCAGGAGCAGTTCGCGGCCGAAGGCGGCACCTGGACCGACATGCCCGTCGCGGGCGGCGGCGGCGATGCGGCGATGACCGCGCTGCGCGCCCGCGTGCTGTCGGGCAACGCCCCCACCGCCGTGCAGCTGAAGGGCCCCGCCATCCAGGAATGGTACGAAGAGGTCGGCCTGGCCGATATCGGCCCCGTGGCCGAGGAGAATGGCTGGGACGACGTCCTGCCCGCGCAGATCGCCGAGCACATGAAATGCGAGGGCCAGTGGTGCGCCGCGCCGGTGAACGTGCACCGCGTGAACTGGATCTGGGGCAACAAGCAGATCCTGGACGAGCATGGCATCGAGATGCCGACCACCTGGGACGAGTTCAACGCCGCCGCCGAGAAGCTGCAGGCCGCGGGCGTCACGCCCCTGGCCCATGGCGGCCAGAACTGGCAGGACGCGACCATCTTCGAGACCGTCGTGCTGGGTTTGGGCGGGCCGGAATTCTACCAGCAGGCGCTGGTCGATCTGGACACCGAGGCGCTGACCTCGGACACCATGAAGTCGGTCTTCGACGAGATGCGCACCATTCGCGGCTATGTCGACGACAACTTCTCGGGCCGCGACTGGAACCTGGCCACCGCCATGGTCATGAACGGCGAGGCCGCCTTCCAGATCATGGGGGACTGGGCCAAGGGCGAGTTTCTGGCCGCCGGGAAAGAGCCGGGCGTCGATTTCGTCTGCGCGCCGACCCCGGGCGAGGGGTTCCTCTACAACGTCGACAGCTTCGCCTTCTTCGAGCTGGATGGTGAAGACAAGCAGCAGGGCCAGGCGCTGCTGGCCAACCTGATCATGGGGCCGGATTTCCAGCAGACCTTCAACCTGAACAAGGGCTCGATCCCGGCGCGCACTGACGTGGCGCTGGACGGGTTCGACGACTGCGCCACCCAGTCCAATGCCGACATGACAGCGGATGCCGAGGCGGGCTCGCTGCTGCCCAGCTATGCCCATGGCATGGCGCTGCGTGGCGCGCCGGCCGGTGCGATCACCGATGTGGTGACCGCGCATTTCAACAGCGACATGTCGTCGGATGACGCCGTGGCGCAGCTGGCCGACGCCGTCGCGAACTCGATGTGATCTCGGCCTGACGACCCCGCGCCCCGATCCGGGCGCGGGGTTTTTCCCTGGGGGTTTACCGAAAAATGGAATGGCTTGAACGCAACGTGCCCAAGCTGGTCTTGGCGCCGTCCTTTGCGGCGATCATGATCTTCGTCTATGGCTTCATCGCCTGGACGGCCTGGATCAGCTTCACGCGCTCGCGGCTGATGCCGCGCTATGAACTGGACGGGGTGACGCAATATCAGCGCCTGTTCGACGCCCCCCGGTGGGACGTGGCGATGAACAACCTGTTCCTTTTCGGCGGGCTGTTCATCGTGATCTCGATGGTGATCGGGCTGATGCTGGCAATCTTTCTGGACCAGAAGATCCGGGCCGAGGGCGTGCTGCGCACCATCTACCTGTACCCGATGGCGCTGTCACTGATCGTCACCGGCACCGCCTGGAAATGGATCCTGAACCCCGGTCTGGGCATCCAGGAGGCCGTGCGGGGCTGGGGGTTCGAGACATTCACCTTCGATTGGCTGATCCGCCCCGAGATGGCGATCTACACCGTCGTGCTGGCCGCCGTCTGGCAGGCCTCGGGCTTCGTGATGGCGCTGTTCCTGGCCGGCCTGCGGTCGGTCGACACCGAGATCATCCGCGCAGCCCAGGTCGACGGCATCCCGACGCACCGCATCTATTCCGCGATCATCATCCCGACGATGGCGCCGATCTTCCTGTCGGCCTTCATCGTGCTGGCGCATCTGGCCATCAAGGCCTTCGATCTCGTCATCGCACTGACCGGCGGCGGCCCCGGCTATGCGACCGACCTGCCCGCGACCTACATGTATGCCATGGCCTTCTCGCGCGGCGATCTGGGGCAGGCGGCGTCCAGCGCCATGATCATGATGATGGTCATCTTCGCCATTGTCGTCCCGTATCTGTACAGTGAATTGAGGCCGCGCCGTGACCAGTAACACCGCATTGCGTTGGGGCCTGTACGGGATGCTGATCCTGTTCGCCCTGTTCTATCTGATGCCGCTGTTCGTCATGCTGACGACCTCGCTGAAAAGCCTCGAGGAGATCCGCACCGGCAGCCTGCTGGCCCTGCCGCGCGACATCACCTTCGCCCCCTGGGCCGAGGCCTGGTCCACCGCCTGCGCCGGCACTCAATGCGAGGGGCTGCGGCCGTTCTTCTGGAACTCGGTGCTGATGGCGGTGCCTGCGGTGCTGATCTCGACCGTGATCGGCGCGCTGAACGGCTATGTCTTCGCGCAATGGACGTTCCGGGGCGCGAACCTACTCTTTGCCGCGATCCTCTTCGGCTGCTTCATCCCGTTCCAGGTCGTGCTGCTTCCCATGGCGCAGATGCTGGGCCTGATGGGGCTGGCGGGCACGATCCCGGGGCTGATCTTCGTCCATGTGATCTATGGCCTGGGCTTCACCACGCTGTTCTTCCGCAACTACTATGTCACCATCCCGCAGGAACTGGTCCGCGCGGCCAAGGTCGACGGGGCGGGGTTCTTCCGCATCTTCTGGTCGATCTTCCTGCCCATCTCGCTGCCGATCATCACCGTGTCGGTCATCTGGCAGTTCACGCAGATCTGGAACGATTTCCTGTTCGGCGTCAGCTTCAGCGGGGCCGGATCGCAGCCCGTGACCGTCGCGCTGAACAATATCGTCAACTCCACCACCGGCGTGAAGGCCTACAACGTGGACATGGCCGCGGCGATCATCGCCGCCCTGCCCACGCTGCTGGTCTATGTCATAGCCGGCAAGTATTTCATCCGCGGCCTGACCGCCGGCAGCGTCAAGGGATAACCCATGCCCATCCTTCAGATCGATCACCTGCAGAAAGCCTATGGCGACACCCATATCCTGCACGACATCAACATCAGCATCGACGAGGGCGACTTCCTGGTCCTGGTCGGCCCCTCGGGCTGCGGGAAATCCACGCTGCTGAACTGCATCGCGGGGTTGGAGCCGATCACCGGCGGCGACATCCAGATCGCCGGGCGCAACGTGACCGGCGTCAGCCCCAAGGACCGCGACATCGCGATGGTGTTCCAGTCCTATGCGCTTTACCCGACGATGACGGTCGCCAAGAACATCACCTTCGGCATGAAGGTGCGCGGTGTCGACAAGGCGACGCAGGACACCAAGCTGGCCGAGGTCTCGCGCCAGCTGCAGATCGAGCCGTTGTTGCACCGCAAGCCCGGCCAGCTGTCGGGCGGCCAGCGCCAGCGTGTCGCCATGGGCCGGGCGCTGGTGCGCGATCCCAAGCTGTTCCTGTTCGACGAGCCGCTGTCCAACCTGGACGCGAAACTGCGCGTCAGCATGCGGACCGAGATCAAGAAGCTGCACCAGGACCTGAACGCGTCGATCGTCTATGTCACCCATGACCAGATCGAGGCGATGACGCTGGCCACCAAGATCGTGGTGATGAAGGGCGGCGTGATCCAGCAGATCGGCACGCCGGCGGAAATCTACAACAGGCCCGCCAACATGTTCGTGGCCGATTTCATGGGCAGCCCGGCGATGAACCTGATCCCGGCCCGCGTCCGCGTCGATGCCGGCCAGACCCGGATCGAGATCGCGCGCGACGGCGCCGAGCCCCTGGTCATCACCGACCCGGTGGCCCGCGATCTGCCCGCCCAGATCATCCTGGGCGTGCGTCCCGAGGACATCCACGAGGCCACCGGCAACGCCCATCTGCCCGGCACCGCGCAGGGCGCGGGCGGCGAGGTGATGATCGAGATCGTCGAGCCGGCGGGCGCCGACACCTTCGCCGTCACCCATCTGGGCGGCAAGGCGGTCACCGCGCGGCTGCGGGCCGAAAGCGCGGTCCGGCCCCGGGCGATGTTCCCCTTGGCATTCGACCTCTCGAAAGTGTCCTACTTCTCGCCTACAGATGGGGAACGGTTGAACTGATGAGGTAAGTGGATGGCGATGCTTCTGGGCGATGTGGGCGGAACCAATGCGCGGCTGGCGATCGCGCGCAACGGGACCATCGATCCGGCCACCGTCACCCGGTTCCGGGGCGACGACTTTGCCAGCTTCGACGATGTGGTGCGCCAGTTCATGGCCGAACAGCATCAGCCCCATGTCTCGTCCATGTGCATCGCCGTGGCGGGCCCGGTCAGCGGCGGCCAGGCGCGGCTGACCAACCGCGACTGGTCCTTTGACGAGGACAACCTGGCGCGGCTGACCGATGCCGATCAGGTGCGGCTGATCAACGACCTGTCCGCCCTGGGCTATTCCACACCCGCGCTGACCGGCGATCATCTGGCCACCCTGCGCGCCGCGCCCGACGACCGGTCGCGCAACGGGCAGGCGCTGGTCGTGGGTCTGGGCACCGGCTTCAACGTCTGCGCGGTCCGCGTGCTGCCCGGCGGCGCCATCACCGTCCTCGAGGCCGAAGAGGGCCACACCCATCTGCCCGCCAACATCATGGCCCGGCTGATCGACCGCTGCGGCCCGGATGCGGCGGCCGGGTTCTTCTCGACCGAGGAAACCTTCGCCGGGCGCGGGCTGTCGCGCCTGCATGCCGCCTTGACCGGCACCGGGACGATCCGCAGCGAGCAGATCGCAGAGGCCGCCGAGGCGGGCGATCCGCAGGCCGTGGCGACCTATGACCTGTTCGCGGAACTGGTGGGCCTGTTGTGCCGTGAGCTGGCTTTGCGCTTCATGCCGCTGGAGGGGCTGTTTCTGGCGGGCAGCGTGGGGCGCAGCATTGCCGACCGGATGCCCCTGTTCGAACCGGCCTTCCTGGCCGAGGCGCATATGCGCCATATCCCCGAAAACACGCCGGTTTTCCTGATCCGCGATGACATGGCCGCCCTGCACGGCTGCCTGGCCGCCCTGTCCTGACGCCCGTCCGATCATACAAAGGTTAACGCCGAAACCGCCCAAAAGGCCAAAGTCTGCTGGATTCAAAGGGTCGATCCTGTTTCTATTGGCGCAAGCAAGAAGAACGGGGCAGGCGCGATGCAGGCATATTTCAAGGCACTCCTGGTGGCCGGGGTGGCGCTTGGCGGCGCGGGCGTCGGCACGGCGCTGGCGCAAAGCTCGTCGCCCTTCTCGGGCCTCTTCGGCGGCGGCAGCCGGTCCGAGGGGCCGGTCGATCTGGACCTGCGGGTCTCGGGCGACGAGGGGGGCGAGGATGGCGCCCTGACCCGGCGCATCCGCCAGTCCCTGCTGATCACCGGCGCGCTGGACGAGGACCGGACCACCGGACAGGATCTTCTGGCGGCGGCGCGGGGCGATTATGCCCGCGTGCTGGGCCTCTTGTATGACGAGGGCTTCTACGACGCCGCCATCAGCATCACGCTGGACGGGGTCGAGGCCGCCGAGGTCGCGCCGCTGGACGCCCCGCCGCAGGTCGATCGCATCGTCGTCGCCGTCGATCCCGGCCGGGAATTCCGCTTTTCCCGCGCCCAGATCGCACCCATCGCCCCCGGAAGCGAGATCCCCCCCGACTATGTCCAGGGAGAGATCGCCGGCACCGGCCTGATGCGCAGCGCGGCGCTGGCGGGCGTGGACGGCTGGCGCAATCACGGCCATGCCAAGGCCGATGTGGGCGATCAGCAGATCGTGGCCGATCACGATGCCGCCCAGGTCGACAGCCGGATCGCCCTGGCGCCCGGCCCCGCCGTCACCTTCGGCCGCATGGCGGTCAGCGGCAACCAGCGCCTGAACGAACGCCGCCTGCGCAAGATCGCGGGCTATCCCGAGGGCACCCGCTTCGACCCCGAGGAACTGGAGACGGTGCGCACGCGCCTGCGCCGGACCGGCATCTTTTCGGCCATCACCCTGCAGGAGGCCGACACCCTCAGCCCCGGCAACACGCTGGACATGGACCTGACCGTCGTCGAGCAGGCCCCCCGCCGCATCGGCGCGGGGTTCGAGGTCTCGACCCTCGACGGGGCGCTGGTCTCGGCCTACTGGATGCACCGCAACCTGCTGGGCGGGGGCGAACGCCTGCGCATCGACGGCCAGATCAAGGACATCGGGTCCGAGACCAGCGACCGCGACGACGAGCTGACCATCCGCCTGGACCGTCCCGCCACGATCACCGCCGACACCACCGCCTATGTCGAGGCCGAGGTCGCCCAGATGCGCGAGGAGGATTATGACGAGGATACCGTCACGCTCGGCTTCGGCGCCACCCACATCTTCAGCGACCGCCTGACCGCCGACATCGCGCTGGAATACCAGTATTCGCGCGTCTTCGACGCCAATGGCCGCACCGACTTCAAGGTGCTGGCCCTGCCGATGGACGTGATCTGGGACCGCCGCGACGACCAGAACAACGCGAAAAGCGGCTTCTACCTGTCCGGCGAGGCCACGCCCTTCTCGGGTTTCGACGGCACCAGCTCGGGCTTTCGGGCCCTGGGCGAGGGCCGCGCCTACCGGTCGTTCGGGGCGGATGACCGCTTCACCTTGGCGGGCCGGGCGCGGGCCGGGTCGGTCTTCGGCACCGATATCGAGACGACGCCGCGCAACTACCTGTTCTTCTCGGGCGGGGGCGGCACGGTGCGGGGCCATCCCTACCAGTCGCTCGGGGTCGAGGAGATCGCCGGTCCCGGCGGCGTGCCGATCAAGACCGGCGGCCTGTCGGTGGCCAGCGCCACCGCCGAGGTCCGCTTTCAGGTCCGCGAGAATATCGGGCTGGTGGCCTTTGCCGATTACGGACAGGTCTGGACCGAGGGCAGCTTCGGCGGCGACACCGACGACCATGCGGGCGCGGGCCTGGGCCTGCGCTATGACACGCCGATCGGGCCGCTGCGCTTCGACGTCGCGGGGCCGGTCAGCGGCGACACCGGCAGCGGCGTGCAACTTTACCTTGGATTGGGGCAGGCATTCTGATGCGCAAGTTCTGGATCATCCTCGCCGCCCTGCTGTTTCCGTTGGCCGTGCTGGCCCAGGGGCTGTCCGATCTGACGACCGGGGCCGATGACGACCGCGGCTTCCTGACCGGGCTTCTGGAACGCAACCTGTCGGGTGCCGGGCGCCAGGTGGTGATCGAGGGCTTCGAGGGCGCGCTGTCCTCGCGCGCGACCTTCACCGAGATGCGCATCTCGGATGACGAGGGCGCGTGGCTGACCCTGCGCGACGGGGCGATCCAGTGGAACCGCTCGGCCCTGCTGCGCCGCCGGGTCGAGATCGCCGAACTGTCCGCCGCCGAGATCATCCTGCCCCGCCTGCCGCAGGGCGAGGAAACCGCCGTTCAGGCCGAGGCGCCGGTCTTCGCGCTGCCCGAACTGCCCGTGTCCCTGAACATCGACCAGATCACCGTCGAGCGCGTCGAGCTGGGCCAGCCGGTGATCGGCGTCGAGGCGGCGCTGCGCATCGCGGGCGGCTTCAGCCTGGAGGGCGGCGAGGGCGAGGCCCAGCTGACCATCGACCGGCTGGACGGGCCACGCGGCCAGTTCGTGCTGGACGCGGGCTACAGCAACGAGACAGAGGTGCTGCGCCTGAACCTGGGCTTGGACGAGGCCGCCGACGGCCTGCTGGTCAACCTGGTCGGCGTCCACGACCGCCCCGCCGTCACCGCCCAGATCAGCGGCGAGGGGCAGATCCGCGACTTTGCCGCCGACATCCGGCTGGCGACCGACGGCCAGCCCCGGATCACCGGGCAGGTCAGCGCCTCGGGCCGCACCGGCGAGGATGGCACGCCGGGCACCGGCTTCCGGTTCCAGCTGGGCGGCGACGTGGCCACGCTGCTGCGCCCCGAGGATCGCGCCTTCTTCGGCCGCGACACGCAGCTGCTGGCCGAGGGCTGGCGGGCCGAGACCGGGCGGCTGGAGATCCCCGTGCTGGACATCCGCACCGAGGCGCTGCGCATCGCCGGATCGCTGTCGACCAACGACCTGTCCGCCCCGCAGCGCGCCGAACTGCAGATGACCCTTGGGCAGGATGCCGGGGCCGCGCAGGTGCCGGTCCCGCTGCCCTTCGCAGGGCCCGAGACGACGGTCGAGACCGGCCGCCTGTCGCTGGATTACGATGCCGCGCAAAGCGACGGCTGGCGGCTGGATGGCCGCGTGGGCGCGCTGACCCTGGACGGTGTCGCCCTGGGTGCTCTGGATCTGGCGGGGCGCGGACAGGTGTTCCTGGACGATGGCGCCCTGTCCGAGGTGATCGGCGCGATCGATTTCGACGTCAGCGACCTGGCCTTCGACGATGCCGACCTGGCGCAGGCCGTGGGCGCGGGGATCGCCGGGCGGACCGGCTTCAACTTCACGCCCGGCAATGCGCTGGACATCACGAACCTGCGGGTGAGGGGGTCCGATTACGGGCTGGACGGCAATTTCCTGGTCTCGGGCCTCAGCAGCGGCATCACTTTGTCGGTGGATGCCGGCGCGCGCTATACTGATCTGGCGCGGCTCTCGGGGGTGGCGGGCCGCCCGCTGACCGGGGCCGCGGATGCCACGGTCGAGGGCTATTACATCCTTCTGAACGACAGCTTCGACATCGACGCCCGCATCACCGGGCGCGACATCACGCTGAATCAACCGCAGCTGGACCCGCTGCTGGGCGGGGCCTCGGACATCCTGCTGCAGGCGCGGCGCGACGAGCTGGGGCTGGAGATCGAGGATTTCCGCATCGATGCCAACCGCCTGACCGCGACCGCTCAGGGTCTGGTCAGCAGCACCGACAGCACCCTGCAGGCACGCATCTCGATGCCCTCGCTGGCCGATGCCGGCCCCGATTTCGGCGGCGCGCTGGAGGCTGAGGCGGCGCTGACCGGTCCGCAGGATGCCCGGAGCGTCACCGTCTCGGGCCAGACCCAAGACCTGCGCATCGGCATCGAGGCGCTGGACAACGCCCTTGGCGGCCAGACGCAGCTGGCGCTCTCTGCCCAGCAGTCGCCCGAGGGCTTCGAGCTGCAGGATTTCAGCCTGACCAACCCGCAGCTGAACGCCGAGGCCCAAGGCAGCTTTGCCCAAGGCGCGCTGGATGCGGTGGCGCAGGTGGCGGTCGCCGACCTGTCCTCGATCCGCGCCGACTGGTCGGGCGGGTTCGAGGCCCGCGCGACCCTGACCGAAGAGGACGGGGCGCGGCTGATCGACGTCACCGGCAGCGGGCAGGACCTGTCGCTTGGTCAGGCGGCGGCCGATGGCGCGCTGACCGGCACGACGCAACTGGCCTTCCAGGCGTCGGAACGCGATGGCGTCATCACGATCTCGGACGGTCGGCTGACGAACGATCAGCTTCGGGCGGTCGTGCAGGGCGTCTATGGCGAGGGCGTCACGGACCTGACCGGCGATGTCGACGTGGCCTCGCTGGCGCCCTTCGGGCCCGGCTGGCGCGGCAGCCTGCAGGCGCAGGGCAGTTTCCGCGAGGCCGGCGACGGCCTGCGGCAGCTCGAGCTGACCGGAACCGGGCGCGACCTGTCCTTCGGGCAGGCGCAGGTCGATGGCGCGCTGGCCGGAGAGACCCGGCTGGCCGTCACCGGCACCGAACAGGACGGCATCTTCACCATCCAGACGGCGCAGGTGGAAAACCCCCGCCTGACCGCCAGCGCGACGGGCCAGGTCGGCGCGGATGCGACGGATGTCGCGGTCGATCTGGAGGCGGTCGATCTGCGCTTTCTGGGCAATGGCATCAGCGGCGCGGTCTCGGCCGAGGCCCGGCTGACCGATGACGGCACCACCCGCCGGATCGAGACGACGGGCCAGGCCAATGGCCTATCGGTCGGCCAGCCTCAGGTCGATCCGATCCTGGCGGGGCAGACCAGCTTCGATCTGGCCGCCAGCCAGGGGGCCGAGGGGCTCTCTGTCCAGCGCCTCAACGTGACCAATCCGCAGCTGCAGGTGACGGCGGACGGGGCACCCGCCTCGGGCATCAACCTGCAAGCGCGGCTGGCCGATCTGGGCCTGATCGTTCCGGAATTCCCCGGTGCGGTCGCCGTGACCGGCACCGTGCGCGAACAGGGGCCGAACTTCGCGCTGGATCTGCGGGCCACCGCCCCGGGCAGCACCGAGTTGGCGATCGCCGGCACGGCGGCGCGGGACGGATCGACCACCGATCTGGCGATCACCGGCAGCGCCGATTCGGCCTTGGCCAACACGACCCTGCGCACCCGCAGCGTCTCGGGGCAACTGGCGATCGATCTGCGGCTGCAGGGCGCGCCCTCGCTGCAGGCCCTGTCGGGGCAGGTGCGGCTGCAGAACGGGCAGCTGGCCGATCCGGGGCTGGGCCTGCGGCTGGAGGCGATCGACGTGACCGCCGGATTTCAGGGCGGTCGGCTGCAGATCGACGGGGCGGCGAATGTCTCGGCCGGGGGGCGCGTGACGCTGAACGGGCCGGTCGATCTGTCGAACGGCGCCGTCGACATTGCCGTCGTGCTGGCCGAGGTGGTCCTGCGCGACCCCAATCTGTACGAGACCAGCGTGACCGGCAATGTCCGCTTCAGCGGCTCGCAGGCGGCGGGGCAGCTGATCGCGGGCCAGATCGCCCTGGGCGAGACCGAGATCCGCATCCCCTCCACGGGCCTCGGCGGCGCGCGGGCCATTCCCGACATCACCCATGTGGGCAGCCAGCGCCCGCCGGTCCGGGCCACGCGGGCGCGGGCGGGGCTGGAGGGCTATCCCAGCCAGGCAGCGCAGGAGGCGGGCCTGTCGGGGCCGCCCGCCACGCCGCCGGCCGATCCGCCGCGGCTGGATCTGGTCATCACCGCGCCAAGCCGGGTCTTCATCCGGGGTCGGGGCGTCGATGCCGAACTGGGCGGCGGCTTCCGCATCACCGGCACGCCGCGCAACGTCGTGCCGATCGGCAATCTGGAACTGATCCGGGGCCGGGTCGATCTGCTGGGCAACCGCTTCGTGTTGACCGAGGGCTTGGTCGAGCTGCAGGGCAGCCTGATCCCGGTCATCCGCCTGGTGGCCGAGACCGAGCGCGACAGCATCACCACCCGCATCATCATCGACGGCGAGGTCCGCGACCCCGAGATCACCTTCGAATCCTCGCCTGAACTGCCGCAGGAGGAGGTGCTGTCGCAGCTGCTCTTCGGTCGCGGGCTGGACAGCATCAGCCCGCTGCAGGCGGCGCAGCTGGCCAATGCCATCGCGGTCCTGGCGGGGCGGGGCGGCGACGGGATCATCGGCAACCTGCGCGAAAGCGCGGGCCTGGACGATCTGGACCTGACCACCGACGACGAGGGCAATATTGAGCTGCGGGCGGGGCGCTATCTGACCGAGAACGTCTATACCGACCTGTCCGTCGGCGAAGGGGGCCGCACCTCGATCAACCTCAATCTGGACATCACGCGATCTCTGCGGGCGCGGGGATCGGTGGGCAGCGACGGCGGCAGCTCGCTCGGGCTGTTCTTCGAGCGCGACTACTGATGGCAGCGCCGGCCCCGGTCCGGCCCGGCATCACTCGGCGGTCCGGGTGGCGGAGAGCGCGCGCAGGGGGGGCGATGTCGCCTCGGGCATCTGCGATTGGGCCGAGGCGGTCCAGAACCGCAGCATGCGTCGTCCGCCCGACAGGTCGATGACCGTCCATCCCAGGGATTGCCCCTGTGGTCCGGTCATCGTGCCGCTGGACCGGGTGCTGGAGGAGGGGCCTTCGCTCAAGGTCAGCGCGCCGCGCAGGGTGGACAGGCCGGGGCTGGCGGCGCTCATCGCCTCCCATCCCGCGATCGCGTCGGACAGGCTGGCGGGGGGCGGACCCCAGAGGCTGCGATAGGCCTGGTTGCTCAGCACCAGTTGGCCCGTCGCGGCAAAGACCGCCAGCGCATCGTCCAGCCCGTCCAGCACCTGCGCGCCCAGCAGCAGTTCGGCCCGGAACCTGCGGGTGACCGAAATCTCGGTCGTGATGTTCTCGAACAGGAAGGCCACGGCGCCATCGGGATGGGGACGGCCGGTGACCCGATAGGTCTGGCCGCCGGGCAGGGACCAGGTCTCGACGTGATGGCCGGTGGCGGCGGCGGTTTCCAGATTGGCCATGTGCTGGCGCCAGCTGCGATAATCCTTGGGCTCGGGCACCATGCGCTGTTCGCGCAGCTGGTCGAGAAAGTCGACCAGCGAGGGGCGCGCGGTCAGAAAGCCCGTGGGCAGGCTGGTCAGGTCGATCAGCGCCGGGTTGAACAGCTGCAGCTTGCGCCCCTGGTCAAAGATCGCCAGCCCGATCGGAAGGTCGGCAAAGGTCTTGGTCAGGGTCTGGACGAATTCGCGCAGGCTGCGTTCGGCCCGCACGGCGGCATCGGCGGGCAGGGCGAACATCATGATGTGATCGCCCATGCGGTGGCTGTGGCAGTCGTACCACGAGGCGATGCCGCGATCCTCCAGCGCCGCCCGCCGCGTCACCGGCTCGGTGCCCGGCAGGGGTCGGGGCACGTCCAGAAGGCGGGGCAGGGGCCAGCCGATCGCGCCATCGCCCTGCGCCTCGGCCCGGCGCAGATAGGCGCCATTGGCCCAGGTCACGCGGTCGTCGGGATCAAGCCGCCAGACCAGCATGGGGGTCTGGTCCAGCGCGCCGCGCAGCAGGTGCAATTCCTCCTCCATCGCCTGAAGAGACATCGAATCGATCACGATCCCGGCATGGTCTGCAGCGGGATCCGAGACCGTCAGCCGCCAGATCCCGTCGGTCAGATCCTGGGCCACGAGGCGCAGGGTCGCGCTGCCCTGCCCCTCCCGGCCCAGAACCTCGACCCGGGCGCGGCGGGACAGTTGGGCCAGTCGGTCCGGCGCCTCGGGAAAGCGGGGACCGATCCAGCGCATCAGGCGCGTCCAGTCGTCCTGGGACCCGCCGATCCGGTCCAGAAGCGCGCGGGCCGGGGGGGTCGCGTCGATCAGGACGGTGCCGCGGAACAGGAAGATGATCGGTTCGACCTGCCCCTCCAGCGCCGGCGCGGCGCCCCGGCCCCCGCCCATCCGGATTCCGGCCCGGTCCCACAGGCGGATCGCGATCACGGCCAGCAGCACCGAGATGGTCCCGCACAGGACCGCCGTCCCAACCAATGCCGCACCCTGAATATTCACGACCGCCCCATTTCGACTCAGACGTTCGGGCCAGCATAGACAATACAGGATTAAAATGCGGTTAAGATGATCATGGTTCGAAGTTCGGGTTGTGCGCCAGGGCGATGCGATCCTCGGCGCGGATGCGGTCCAGCGGCCAGCGCACCGACACCACCGCCCCCGGGCCGCCATTGGCGAAGGTCAGCCGCGCACCCGAGCGTTCGAGCAGCGTCTTGGCGATGAAGAGGCCCAGCCCCATCCCCTCGTAGCTGCCGCGCTGCGCCTCGGCGCGGCGGGTCAGGTAGGGATCGCCGATCCGCGACAGCAACTGCACCGGATAGCCCGGCCCGTCGTCGCGCACCGTCACGACCAGCGCGCCCTGGGTCACCTGCGTCTCGATCACCACGCGGCTTTCGGCGAAATCGACGGCGTTCTGGATCAGGTTGCGCAAGGCGTGGATGATGGCGGGATCGCGGCGCACGATGGGGCCCTGGGCATGGATCTCGATCAGCGGGCCGCGATCGGCATGGGGCTGGGCGGCATCCTCCAGCACGGCGCGCAGGGGGGCCGCGCGCATGTGCAGGTCGTCCTTGCCGGCCCGCCCCATGCTGCGCAGGATCGCGGCGCAGCGGTCGGCGGCCACGCGCAGCGCGATGGCATCGGCATGCAGGTCGGGGTCGTCCTTCAGCTCGTCCGCCAGCTCTCCGGCGATCAGCTTGATGGTGGCCAGGGGGGTGCCCATCTCGTGCGCGGCCGCCGCGACGACGCCGCCCAGATGCTGCAGCCGCTGTTCGCGCGACAGCGCCATCTGAGTGGCAAACAGCGCGCCCGAGGTGTCCGACAGTTCCGCCGTGACCCGATGCGCATAGCCCGCGAAGAACACGACGCCGATGACCAGCGCGACCCAGTGGCCAAGCGCCAGGATCGGCTCCATCCGCAGGATCTCGCCCCCCGGCTCGCGCAAGGGCACGCCGAAGACCGCCGCGACCGAGATCAGCGCCACCGTCGCCAGCCCCAGGGCCAGCACCTGCCGGGCGTTCAGCGAGGCGGCGGCGATGGTCACCGGCGCCAGCACCAGCAGCGCGAAGGGATTGGCCATCCCCCCGGTAAGCGCCATCAGCGTCGAGATCTGCACCAGATCGAAGCTCAGCTGTCCCACGGCCCGGCCGGCCGAGGTCCGCTTGGGCGGGCGCAGGAACAGCCACAGGTTCATGGTGATGGACGCCGCGATCAGCAGGATGATCGGCGTCTTGGGGAATCCGATGCCCATGGACCAGGCCACCACCACCGCCGCCATCTGCCCGCCGATCGCGAACCAGCGCAGATGCACCAGCGTGCGCATGCGGATCGGTTCCGCCTTGGGCGTCTCGATCGGGGTCAGATCCTGCAGGACCTCGGATGCGATCATCAAGGGTCCTCGATGCGACATTGCCTGATCTTGATACCCGCGCGGGGATAAGCGATCAATGCGCGCATTTGACACGAAGGAGGTCCGCCATGGGCGACCGCAAGATCCTGCTGATCGGCTCTGCCGCAGCCATCGGCCTGCTGGCGGGCGGGGCCCTGTTCCTGACCCAGCAGGGCGGGGCCGCGTCCGGCTGCAGCGCCAGCACCGTCGCGGGGGGAATGGACGCCTTCGGGACCGAGTTCACCCTGACGCGGCAGGACGGGCAGCGCGTGACCTCGGCCGAGGTCTTCGACAAGCCCTCGCTTCTGTATTTCGGCTATACCTTCTGCCCCGATGTCTGCCCGCTGGACAGCGCCCGCAATGCCGAGGCCGCAGCCCAGGTCGACGAGGGCGGGCGCGAAGTGCAGACCGTTTTCATCACCGTCGATCCGCGTCGCGACACGCCCGAGGTTCTGTCCGATTATACCAGCCTGTTTTCCGACGACATGATCGGGCTGACCGGAACCGACGAGGAAATCGCCGCAGTCAACAAGGGTTGGCGCAATTACTACAAGGCGAACGATGCCGAGGATCAGGAATATTACCTGGTCGACCACATGACGAATACCTATCTGGTCATGCCGGGTGAACAAACCGTCGAGTTCTTTTCGCGCGATACTCCGCCCGAGGTGATGGCCGAGACGGTGGCCTGTCATATCGACGCAGCCAGTTAAGGCAGTTTGTCGCATGGGGTTTGATATTCCCGGACAGGCAGCCCATTTAAATCGCAGTTTTCCCGACCCAAAGGGCCTGAAATGGATGACATGAACACACAGATCGGCTCTGACCCCTCCCTGCTGCTGGTCGATGATGACGAGATCTTCCTGACTCGCCTGGCCCGGGCGATGGACAAGCGCGGGTTTCAAAGCGAAACCGCCCTGTCGGTGGCCGCCGCCATGCGGCTGATCGAACGTCGTGCGCCGGCCTATGCGGTGGTGGATCTGCGGCTGGAGGACGGGAACGGTCTGGATGTGGTCGAGGCGCTGCGCGACAAGCGCGCCGATGCCCGGATCATCGTGCTGACCGGATACGGCGCCATCGCGACGGCGGTGGCGGCGGTCAAGATGGGCGCCACCGATTATCTGGCAAAACCTGCGGATGCGAATGACGTGACGTCGGCATTGCTGTCCAGCGGCGAATTCCTGCCGCCGCCGCCGGAAAATCCCATGTCCGCGGATCGCGTGCGGTGGGAACATATTCAGCGGGTTTATGAGCAATGCGAAAGAAATGTCAGCGAAACCGCGCGCAGATTGCATATGCATCGCCGCACGCTTCAGCGCATTCTTGCAAAGCGCGGTCCAAGATAAACATATGTCATTCTTGAAGAGTTAATGTTTTCCGGTTATCTCGGAGGACATAGATAATTCTCGGAAAAGAAAAGCACCATCATGAGCATTGATTTCGACACCATGTCCCTCAAGGAAATGCGCGACCTGCGGGTCAAGCTGGACCGCGCGATCAATTCCTACGAGGACCGGAAACGCCGCGAGGCGATGTCCGCCGTCGAGGAAGCCGCGCGCGAGCATGGCTTCAACCTTGCCGAACTGACGGGCACGAAAACCAAGCGGTCGGGCACGGTCGCGCCGAAATATGCCAATCCCACCGATCCGACGATGACCTGGACCGGCCGGGGCCGCAAACCCAAATGGGTTCAGGAAAGCCTGGATGGCGGCAAGGAACTGGACGATCTGCTGATCTGATCCGGTTCGGACAAAAGGAAAAGGGGGCCCTTCGCGGCCCCCTTTTTCCTGTCTGCCGGCAGGACGGTCCGGCGCCGTCAGATCCGCCCGTCAATCAGCGCCATCAGGTCGGCGAACCGCGCCAGATAGGCGTGACGGCTGTCCGAGGGCGGGCGCAGGGCGATCGTCAGCCCCTCCATCATCGCGGCATCCGGGACGGGGAAAAGGCGCCGCGCCTCGGCGGCGCCGAAGCCCGCGATCGAGATGGCTTCCAGCCGGGCCGAGATGCGGTCGGCGGCCTTGATGCGTTTCTTGATCGCCGGGGGCAGGCTGCCCGGCAGTCCGAAGCGGCGATGGATGGCCGAGGCCAGCCGCTCATCCATCGCCCCGTATTCCCGCCCCAAGGCCGCCTTGACCGGAGAGATCATGTCCCCGATCACGTATTCGGGCGCGTCATGCAGCAGCGCGGCCAAACGCCAGCAGGGATCGCCTCCCGGGTCCTGCCGGTCGAAGATCTCCTCGACCAGCAGGGAATGCTCGGCTACCGAATAGGGCCAGTCGCCCCGGGTCTGCCCGTTCCAGCGCGCCACGAAGGCCAAGCCGTGGGCGATGTCCTCGATCTCGATGTCGAGGGGCGTGGGGTCCAGCAGGTCCAGCCTGCGGCCCGACAGCATTCGCTGCCAGGCCCGCCGGGGCGACGGCGCCATCGGGCCTAGGACAGCTTCTGGTCGGCCGGGACCTGGCTTTGCGCGGCCTGCTGGGCACGCCGGGCCAGTTCCTGACGATAAAGGGCGACGAAATCGACCGGGTCCATGTTGAAGGCCGGAAAGCCGCCATCCCGCGTCAGGTCCGAAATGATGCGCCGGACATAGGGGAACAGCATGCGCGGGCATTCGATCATCAGGTAGGGGTGCAGCTGGTCGGTGGCCACGCCCTCGATCTGGAAGACCCCGCCGTAATCCAGCTCGGCCAGGAACAGCGTCGCGCCGTCGGCCTTGTTGGTCGAGGTGACGCGGAACTTGGTGATCACCTCGAACTGCGTCTCCGAGCCCCGCTTGCGTGCATCCAGGCTGACTTGGACGGTGATCTCGGGCTGGACCTCGCCTTGGGGCGCGCCCTTCTGGGCCACCGCGTTCTCGAACGAGAGGTCGCGGATGAACTGGGCCAGGATCTGCATCCGCGGCTGCGCTGCGGCTTGCGTCTGCGCCGGGGCGGCCTGCGGCTGTGCGGCGCCGTTCTGCGGGGTATCTTCGGCCATGGGTCCTACCTTTTCGATGCGAATTCGGCCCTGCTTGTATCAGTCCGCCCGCCCGCCCTCAATGGCGGGTCCAGCCCGATCCGCGCGATCCCGGTCCACCGGGGCTGCGCTGCGGCGGCAGGTCGTCGATCTCGGGCGGCAGGTCCACCGGAGGGCGGGAAGGACGCGGTTCATCCTCGGCCACGCTGTAATCGCCGTCGATCACGCCATCGTCATAGGGCGGGCGGTGCGGATCGCGGCCCATGGTCGCAGATCCCGCGCCCATCCGGGTGACGGTGATCCGCCGCCCGACCTGCCGCATCACCGCCGCCCGCACCTGCGGGATCAGCAGCAGGACGCCGACCGTGTCGGTGAAAAAGCCCGGCGTCAGCAGCAGCATGCCCGCGACCAGAATCATCACCCCATGGGCCAAAGGCCCGGTCGGATCGCGCATTTCCTGAAAGCTGCGCTGGATCTCGCGCCAGGCATGGGCCCCCTGGCTGCGCATCAGCATCGTGCCCAGCACGGCGGTCAGCACGACGATGGCCAGCGTCGGCCACAGCCCGATCAGGCCGCCGACCTGGATGAACAGCGCGATCTCGATGATCGGGACCACAAGAAACAGTGCGAACAGCCGCATCGGAATTCCCCTTCTGCCTGCGCGGAAACTGGACTTGCGCCAAGGCACTCCCTACATAATGCACTGACCGCCCAATACCAACGACCCGTTTGACCCAGAGGTTGCCTGCATGTCCAACCCGCTTCTCCAGCTGATCGTCCTTGCCGGGATCGCGATCTTCCTGATCCTGCGACTGCGCAACGTGCTGGGGACGCGCGACGGCTTCGAGCCGCCGCAGGTCGACCAGCCGGTGGTGCGTCCGGCCCGATTCGAGGTGATCGACGGGACGGCGGACGAGATCGACCATGACATCCTGGACCATGCCGAGGCGGGATCGCCCTCGGCCGAGGCCTTGGCCGCGATGAAGCGCGCCGAGCCCTCCTTCGGGCTGCGCGACTTCCTCAGCGGCTCGCGCCAGGCCTACGAGATGATCCTGATGGCCTTCGAGCGGGGCGACCTGTCCGAGGTGCGGCCCTTCCTGTCCGATCCCGTGGCCGAGGCGTTCCAGTCGGTCATCGACCAGCGCGTCGCCAACGGCCAGACCGTGCAGGCCCAGTATCTGGGCACCCGCGACACCAGCCTGGCCTTGGCCGAGTTCGACCCGGCGACCGGCATGGCCGAGGTCTCGGTCCGCTTCGTGGGCGAGCTGATCGCCGCGACCCGCGATGCCGAGGGCAAGGTCATCGAGGGCGATCCCAAGGTCTCGCGCAAGCAGAAGGACATGTGGACCTTTGCCCGCCCGATGGGTCAGGACGACCCGAACTGGCAGCTTGTCGCGACTGGCTGATGCGACGTCGCAAGGGCCTGTCGCCCGAGGACCGCGATCTGTGGTCGCGGGTGGCCCGGACCGCCGTTCCGCTTGACCCCAAGCGCAAGGTTCAGGCCGCCGACCTTCCCCAGATGACCGACCTGCCGCCGGCCCGCCCGGCGGCATCCCTGTCCGTCTCGCCGTCCACCGCGGCCGCCGCCGCCGCGTCCCTGCCGCGCTTCCGCATCGGCCAGGCGGCGGGCACCCCCGCGCCCCATCTCGCCCGATCCTCGACCCCCGCCGAGCGGCTGGCGCAGGCGGGGCTGCGCATGGATGCCAAGGTTCATCGCAAGATGAGCCAAGGCCGCCTGGCGCCCGAGGCGCGGCTGGACCTGCACGGGCTGACCCTGTCGGCGGCCCATCCCGAACTGATCCATTTCATCCTGTCCTGTCAGGGGTCCGGGCTGCGGCTGGTGCTGGTCATCACCGGCAAGGGGCGCGGAGATCACGGCCCCTTGCCGACCCGCCCCGGCGCGCTGCGCCATCAGGTGCCCTACTGGCTGCACAGCCCGCCTCTGGCCGCTGCCGTCCAGCAGGTGACGGCGGCGCATTACCGTCATGGCGGCGACGGGGCCTATTACGTCTATCTGCGCCGCTTCACATGACGACGCGCGCGCCCCGTTTGCCGGGACGCGCGCGCCTGTGCCTTGCGGCGGGCCCGGCCAAGGCCGGGTGACGAGGTCGGGTCCGGCTACATCCGAACGTTGGATTTCGGTCCGGCGAAATACCAGATGATCAGGCCCAGAACCGGCAGGATCACGATCAGCAGGATCCACAGGATCTTGGTGCGTGTCGCGACGTTCGTGTTGATGATCTGGGCGATGGCCCAGACATCCAAGATAAAGATGATGATGCTGAATAGCCAACCCATGGAAGCCGTCCCCTTATGCGTTCAGCGGGCCAACACCGCATGCCGGCCCGGGGTTCCCCTGCGGACCGCCCCCCGGCCATGATGCCCCCGATCAGAGCACATAGCGCGACAGGTCCGGGGAGCGCGACAGATCGCCCAGATGCTGCTCGACGAAACCCGCATCCACGCTGATCGACTGCCCGCTGCGGTCGGGAGCGTTGAAGGACAGCTCCTCGAAGACCCGCTCGATCACCGTGTACAGCCGCCGCGCGCCGATATTCTCGACCGAGGCATTCACCTCGGCCGCGATCCGGGCCAGCGCGGCGATGCCGTCCTGGGTGAAGGCGACGTCGACCCCCTCGGTCGCCATCAGCGCGGTATACTGGCGCGTCAGGGCATTGTCCGTCTCGGTCAGGATGCGGATGAAATCCTCCTCGGTCAGGGCCCGCAGCTCGACCCGGATCGGCAGGCGGCCCTGCAATTCGGGCAGCAGGTCCGAGGGCTTGGCGACATGGAACGCCCCCGAGGCGATGAACAGGATGTGATCGGTCCGCACCGCGCCGTATTTGGTGCTGACGGTGGTGCCCTCGATCAGCGGCAGCAGGTCGCGCTGCACCCCCTCGCGGCTGACATCGCCGCCCCGCGCGTCCGAGCGTGCGCAGACCTTGTCGATCTCGTCGATGAAGACGATGCCGCTCTCCTGCACCGCCTCCAGCGCCGCCGCCTTGACCGCGTCGTCGTCCAGAAGCTTGTCGGCCTCTTCCGCGATCAGCAGGTCATAGCTTTCCGACACGGCGATCTTGCGCCGCACCCGCCGCCCGCCAAAGGCCTTCATCAGCCCCGACAGATCCATCATCCCGCCCAGAGGCTGGCCCGGCTGGCCCGGCATCTCCATCCCGCCCAGGGGGTTCGAGGTGTCCTGCACCTCCAGCTCGATGATGGTGTCGTCCAGCTCGCCGCGCTTCAGCTTGTCGCGGAACATCTGGCGGGTGCCGTCGCGGGCATCCTTGCCGGCCAAGGCCTCGACGACCCGCTCCTCGGCAGCCTTGTGGGCGCGCGCCTTGACGGCCTCGCGCATGCGCTCGCGCGTGTCGATGACCGAGGCGTCGACCAGATCGCGGATGATCTGCTCGACATCGCGCCCGACATAGCCGACCTCGGTGAACTTGGTCGCCTCGACCTTGATGAAGGGCGCGTTGGCCAGCTTCGCCAGGCGCCGGCTGATCTCGGTCTTGCCGACGCCGGTGGGGCCGATCATCAGGATGTTCTTGGGATAGACCTCGTCGCGCAGATCGTCCCCCAGCTGCTTGCGGCGCCAGCGGTTGCGCATCGCCACGGCGACGGCGCGCTTGGCATCGGTCTGCCCGATGATGAACCGGTCCAGTTCGGACACGATCTCGCGGGGGGTCAGGTCACTCATGCTTCTCTCCGGTCACGGGGTCATGGGGTTTGGCGCCAGGCACCGCGCGCCCCTTCTTCTTTGTCCAAATACCCATCAACCGATGGTCTCGACCGTCAGCCGCCCATTGGTATAGACGCAGATATCCGCCGCGATCGCCATCGCCGTGCGGGCGATCGCCTCGGCATCCAAGTCGCTTTCCAGCAGCCCGCGCGCAGCCGCCAGCGCGAAGTTGCCGCCCGAGCCGATGGCCGCCACGTCATGCTCCGGCTCCAGCACGTCGCCCGCGCC
Source organism: Paracoccus gahaiensis (assembly GCF_005048225.1). Classification (GTDB taxonomy): domain Bacteria; phylum Pseudomonadota; class Alphaproteobacteria; order Rhodobacterales; family Rhodobacteraceae; genus Paracoccus; species Paracoccus gahaiensis. The sequence goes on along the minus strand of NZ_SUNI01000005.1, from coordinate 33,272 downwards.
GGTCACGACCAGCAGATCAACCCCGTCGGTCACGATCAGCATGGCCTCCAGATTGCGCAGGTACTTGTCCATGCGCCAGTCCTTGGCCAGATCCACGCAGGCGCGCTGCAGCTGGCCGGGCGCGGCCTCCAGCTTCTTCTCCAGCCGCTCCAGGAGGGTGAAGGCGTCGGCGGTCGAGCCGGCAAAGCCCACCACCACGTCGCGCCCGCCGGGGGACAGGCGGCGCACCTTGCGGGCGCTGCCCTTCATCACCGTCTGGCCGACGCTGACCTGCCCGTCGCCCGCGACGACCACCTTGCCGCCCCGGCGCACCGCCAAGATCGTCGTGCCGTGCCAGCCGGGAAATCTGTCCTCTGCCATGGGGCCTGCTCCGTTCATCATTCATTGTCCATGCGCAGATATGGATGCCGGGCAGGCCATGCAACCCATTGAAACCCGACCCGTCCCGCCCTAGCGTCGCGCCATGACCGCCGATCTGCTGCTGACCGTCTATCTGCATCCGCCGATCCTGCACACAGCGCGGGCGGGCAAGCTGGGCTTTCTCAACCGCATCCGGGCGCTCCTGGCGCCGCGCGGCTGGCGGGTCGAGGTGCGCCCCTCGGGCACCGGCCCCCGGGCCGAGGCGCCGGGACGCCCGGGCTATGCGCTCTACAACATGGAACGCCCGACCCATGACCGGGCGCTGACCTTCCGCCTGGCCTATCACTTCCCCTACTGGCGGCTGGAGCGCGAGGCCGAGCGCTGGCGCTGGCCGGTCGCCCTGACCCGGTTCGAGCCGTCGCGGATCGAGGCAGAACCCGCGCGCGACTTCGTCCAGAGGCTGCGCAATCGCGTGCTGCCGGGCCCCGCGCCCGAACGCGGCGATCACATCCTGATCCCGCTGCAGGGCCATATCCGCCGCCAGCGCAGCTTCCAGTCGGCCAGCCCGCTGCAGATGATCCGCGATGCCGCCGCGACCGGCCGCCCCTGCATCGTCACCCTGCATCCCAAGGAGGTCTATGACGACGAGGATCGCGCCGCCCTGGACTGGCTGGCCCGCGCCTATGGCAATGTGACCATCGGCGGCGACACTGCCGCCCGGCTGCGCGACTGCGCCTTCGTGGTGACGCAGAACAGCGCGGTCGGCTTCGACGGGCTGATCCTGGGCAAGCCGGTCGTCCTCTATGCGCAAAGCGACTTTCACCATATCGCGCTGAATGCGGGGCGGCTTGGCGCCGACAAGGCGCTGGCCCGCGCCCCCGATCACGCGCCGCAGACCGCGAAATATCTCGACTGGTTCCTGCGCCGCACCAGCCTGGACATGATGGCCCCCGATGCCGACGAGCGGCTGCTGGCGGCCATGAGAAAAGGCGGCTGGCCCGTCTGAGGGGCCGCCGCCTTTGCCATCAGTGCATTGAAGGGATCAGACCGATTCGTCGATCCAGCTTTTCAGCGCCGCCTTGGGGGCCGCGCCCATGCGGTTCGAGACGACCTCGCCGCCCTTGAACATGAACAGGGCCGGGATGCCGCGCACGCCAAGCGCCGCCGCCTGCTCGGGGTTCTCGTCCACGTTGATCTTCACGATCTTGATGCGGCCGGCATATTCGTCCGACAGCTCTTCCAGAGCCGGGCCGATCTGCTTGCAGGGGCCGCACCATTCGGCCCAGAAATCGACGATCACGGGGGTGTCGGCCTGACGCACTTCGGCGTCGAAATCGGTGTCGTTCACATGCACGGTGGCCATGGTCAGCTCCTGTCAGGGGGGGGCCGGACGGGACCGGCAGGATGGGTTCCCTCAACAGCTATGAACCAAGGCGCCCGGGGTCAAGAGGCAGGCATCTCGACACCCAGCCTGGCGATGACCGGGTCCAGCACCGCATCGGGCAGGTCCATCAGGCTGCGGCTGGCCGTCCACAGCACCGCCATGCGCAGGGGCCGGCCCGGCCAGATGCCCCGCAGGGCGGCGCGATAGGCGGCCATCTGGCGCAGGATTCCCTCGGGCACCGCCTCGGGCGTGGCGGGGACATCGGCATTGGTCTTGTAATCGACCGCCGTGATCAGGTCGGGCGTCACGACCAGCCGGTCGATCACCCCGTTCAGCACCCCAAGGCCCGGCAGGGGCGCCGTCAGGGCGACCTCGGACAGGATCTGCGCCTCGGGGCCGGGCTGCAGGACCTGCGACAGCGCGGGCGCGGACAGGATGTCGCCCGCCTCGGCCAACAGCTCGGCCATGTCGGCGGCGTCCGGCAACCCGCCCTCGGCCCCCGACAGCATCGCCTGCGCGATGCGGGGCCAGTCGGAGGCGGGATGGGCCGGCAGATGCTCCAGCAGCAGGTGCAGGCGGGTGCCGCGCAGCATCGCGGCCTCGCGGTCGCCGTCCGAGGCGGCGGCCAGCACCTTGGAGCCGCCCAGCCCGCTGGCGATGACGGGGGCTTCGAACGCGGGCGCGGGCGGTGCCATGCGCAGCGCCCAGTCCGGAGGATCGCGCCGCGGCGGCAGGGCCGTGGCGGCGGAGGGGGCCTGTTCGGGCCAGTCGCCCCAGGACAGGCGCAGGCCCGTCCCGAGTCCCTCGACGGTCAGGTCGGATCGGTCCAGCCCGGCGCGGCCCGCGCCCTCGGCCACCATCGCGTGCCAGCTGTCCAGCCCCTCGCCCGTCTCACCCGCCGCCGCCACGATCAGCCAGCTTTCCGCCCGGGTCATCGCGACATACAGAAGGCGGCGCCGTTCCTCGTCCTGGCGCCGGTCCCAATCGGCCACGGCCAGCGCGACGGAATCGCAGCGATCCGCCGCCGCGCCGCGCCAGACGGGCAACCGGTCCAGCCGCACCAGCGGCTGGCGGCTGGCGGCACGGCGGGTCTGCGTCTCGGGCAGGATCACGATCGGGCTCTCCAAGCCTTTGGAGCCATGCACGGTCATCACCCGGATCAGCCCGCCCGCACCGCCGGGCAGCTGGCGCTTGACCTCGACCTCGTCGCTGGCCAGCCAGACCAGGAAGCCGGTCAGCGAGGGGGTTTCCACCTGCTCATAGGCCAGGGCCTGCGACATCAGCTCGTCGATGCCGTCCACCGCCTCGGGGCCAAGCCGCGCCAGCAGGGCGGCCCGTCCGCCATGCCGGGTCAGCAGGCGCGCGATCAGGTCATGGGGGCGCAGGTAGTCGGCGTGATCGGCCAGGTCGTTCAGCACGTCATGGGCATGGCGGTGATGCGACTCGCGCAGCCGCATCCACAGGTATTCCCCCCGGTGGCGCCCCTGCGCCAGGCGGTAGAGGTCATCCTCGGACAGCCCGAACAGGGGCGAGCGCAGGCTAGCGGCCAGGGCCAGGTCGTCCTCGGGGGTGGCCAGCACCGACAGGGTGGCGGTGATGTCGCGCACGGCCAGCTCGCCCGCCAGCCGCAGCCGGTCGGCGCCCGCCACCGGCAGGCCCGCCGATTTCAGCTCGGCGATCAGCGCGGCGAACAGATCGGCCCGGCGCTGCACCAGGATCTGGATATCGCCCGGCGCGATGGGCCGCGCGGCGCCGGTCTTCGCGTCCAGGATCGGGGTGCCGATCATCGCGCCGATCTGCGCGGCGATGTGGCGGGCGAGCTGCGTCTCGGCATCGTTCTCGCTTGGCGCGTCGACGGGGCGGGTCCAGTCCTCGGGCTCGGTCCTGTCGGGCTTGGGCAGGGCCGGCCACAGGTCCACGCGGCCCGGCAGGGCGTCGCGGAAGGCCAGATGGCGCGGCGGATCGCCCAGACCGGCCGCCGCCTCGCCCTGAAAGACCGCATCGACCAGCCGCAGGATCGCCGGCGATGACCGGAAGCTGTGCGCCAGCCCGCGCCGCTGCATCGGCTGCTGCACCGCCTGGAAATCCCGGTCGAAGAGGTCGCGCATCGCCTCGAAGACGGCGATGTCGGCGCCTTGGAAGGAATAGATCGACTGCTTGGGATCGCCCACCACGAACAGCGTGCGGGGCCGGTCATGGGTGCCCGCGCCGCTGGTGAACTCGTCGGTCAGGCGGCGGATCACGCGCCATTGTTCCGGGCTGGTGTCCTGCGCCTCGTCCACCAGGATGTGGTCGATGCCGCCGTCCAGCCGCCACAGCACCCATTGCGCCATGCTGGATTCCTCCAGCAGCTGCGCGGTGCGGCGGATCAGGTCGTCGAAATCCAGCCAGCCATGCGCGGTCTTGGCGGCATTCATGCGGGTGGCGAAGGCATGGCCGAAGCGGTGCAGGGCCAGCGACCTTTCCGCCGCCGTCAGCGCCAGGGCCTGCGGGCGGGCCAGCTCGACCCGCTCCATCAGGTCGTTCAGATCGTCCATGAAGGGCGCGCAGGCGCCGGTCGCCAGATCCTTGGTGGGAATCTTGCCGGTCTTGGCGCCGAAGGGCACCTTGGCACTGCCGCCGAACAGCAGGCAGCCGAACAGGCGCGTCAGATCGACCATGCCGGGATCGCGCCAGCGGACCTGCGCCAGCGCCGAGGCCAGCTTCGCATCCGTGACCTTGCCGGTCCGCAGGGCGGGGATCAGTGCGTCGGCCAGATCGCCCTCGGCACCCAGGAAGACATGCGCCAGCAGGCTGTCCGCCGTCAGCCCGGGCGGCACGTCGAGCGCCGCCCACAGCGCGTCCGGATCGGGCGCGGCCTCGAAATCGGCCAGCGACAGGCTGGCCAGGAAGCGGTCCAGATCGTCGCCCGAATGCAGCCGCGTCAGGTCGGCGATGGCCGGGTCGTCCGCCTCGGCCATCTCCTCGATGATCTCGCCTCGCAGGGCGCGGGCGCTGCGGTCGTCCAGTTCCGCGAACCCCATCGGCACCCCGGCCTCCAGCGGAAAGCGCCGCAGCAGGGCCGCGCAGAAGCTGTGGATGGTCTGCACCTTCAGCCCGCCCGGAGTCTCGATGGCGCGGGCGAACAGGCGCCGGGCGGCGGGCAAGTCGGGGGCGGCCTCCTGACCTTCGCCCAGATCGGCCAGCTCGGCACGCAGCTCGGGCTCGGGCAGCATCGCCCACCGGCCAAGCCGGGCCAGCAGGCGGTTCTGCATCTCGGTCGCGGCGGCCTTGGTATAGGTCAGGCACAGGATGCGTTCGGGCGGGGTGCCCGCCAGCAGCAGCCGCGCCACCCGGTCGGTCAGCACCCGCGTCTTGCCCGAGCCCGCATTGGCCGTCAGCCAGGTGGACCGCAGCGGATCGGCCGCCGCGATCTGGTTCAGCGTCGCCTCATCCATGATCGCCAACTTTCTGCGGTCGGGCCTGATCGGTCAGCGCCCATTCCCCGAAGCGCGCCAGATGGTCGTAATCCCCGGCATAGGAAGTCCGCTGAGGCGCCCGCATGGCGGTGAAGCCCGCATCCCCGGTCAGATAGGCCTCGATCAGGCGCACGAAGCCGTCCCAGGTTTCGCCCTCGATCTGGTCGGAATGTTCGCGGTCATGGGTCTTGCCCTCGCCGCCCAGCTGGATGTAGCGCAGCCCCGCCACGTCCACGGGTCCGAGCGCGTCGAAGCCGCCGCGCCGGGCCATCGCGGCCTCCAGCATCAGCTGCTTGTCGAAATGGCGGATCATCGCATCGGTGGGCGGCGTGCCGGACTTGTAGTCGTAGACGACGACCCGCCCCTCGGTCAGCAGGTCGATCCGGTCGGGCTTGGCGGTCAGGGTGAAGTCCATCCCCGACAGCGCGACCCGGCCCCGCTTTTCCACGACCATCGGCATGCCCTCGGCCAGGCGGGCCAGCTCGTCGGCGACGATCCGGTCGGCGATGGCCGCGATCCGCGCCGACCAGAAGGCGCGGGCGGCGGGCCAAGGCACGTCGGTCTCCAGCACCTCTGCGGTCAGCGACAGGAAGGTCGCGCGCAGCGCCTTGGGCGGGGTGTCGGCGGTGGGGCGGCTGTTCAGCAGCGCCTCGACGATGGCATGCAGGGTCTGGCCGCGCAGGGCCGCATCGGGCTGGGGCCGCAGGGGCGGCAAGGGGCGCAGGCCCAGCACCCGCTTGGCATAGACCGCATAGGGATCGCGGATCAGCAGCGAGACATCGGTGACCGGCAGTTCCCGGAAGGGCGGCCCCGGCGGCACTGGAGAGGGGCGCGGGGCGGGGGCCACGGGCGCCGGGGGGCGGGCCACCGCCTCGGCCATGGCCAGCCATTCGGCGCCGCGCGCCCGCATCGCGGCCAGGGCCTGCGGGCCGTTCCGGTCGGGCAGGCCGCCCATCAGGTTCAGCATCCGGTTCAGCCAGCGCGAGGGGATGGTCTCGGCCTCGGCGTCGCGGCGGGCGCGGGTCAGGAACACCCGGTCGGCGGCGATGCCCTGCTGGAAGTCATGCGCGGCCAGCCCGATCTGGCGTTCGGGCAGGGGCAGGCCCGCCTGCGCGCGCATCTGGCGCGACAGCCAGGGGTCGGGCGACAAAGGCTGGGGCCAGCCGCCCTCGTTCAGCCCCGACAGGATCACCGTGCCATGGGCGTAGAGCCGCGCCTCGCGCGGGCCGCGGATGCGCAGGCAGTGATGGCCCGCCACATCCTCGCGCAGGGCCTTGGCCTGCAGTTCGGTGACCAGAAGCGCGCTGAAATCGGTGGGGCCGATCTCGGGGCCCAGGGGCGCGTGTTCGGCCAGATGGGCCAGCACGGCCTGCGCCATCTGGCCCGCCTTGTCCTGCCACAGGCGCGAGGCGTCGACCGTGCCGCCCGGCCCGGCGGCCAATGCCTCGGCCAGCGACAGCATGTCGGCCAGGCGGTCGGGCAGGGGGCGGGGCGCGCGGTCGCGGGCCAGGGGCGTGATGCGCTCCAGCATCCCGGCCAGCCAGCCCGCCCAGATCTTGCGCGTCTCGTCGCCCTTGGTCGCCCAATCGGCCAAGGTGGCGGCGTCGGGAAAGGCCGGGCCGTTGCGGCGCAGCTGCAGTTCCAGCTCGCGCGTCTCGCGCAGCATCTGGTTGCGGCCGATCGCCTCGGAGCCGGTGGCCGTCAGCGGATGCTTGAGCAGGATCAGCAGCCGGTCGATGGTCAAAGGCTGCCCGAACAGCGCGGCGACCTGGCGCAGGAACAGGCCCGGCGCGGTCAGCGGCAGGGGCCGCCCGGCGCTGTCGTCGGGGCGGATGTGCCAGCGGTCCAGCGCGGCGGTGACGCGGCGGATCAGGCCGCTGTCGGCCGCGATCAGGGTGATCAGCGTGCCGCGTTCGGCGGCGTCGCGCATGACCAGCGCGATGGCCTCGGCCTCCTGCCCCGGCTGGTCGGCCTCGATCAGGGTCAGGGCCTCGGTCGCGGGGATCAGGTCGGGCAGGCCGGGCCCTTCGGCGATCCACTGGTCGGTGACCGGCGCGGGGCGCAGCGCCAGCGAGATCAGGCGGCCCCGGCCTTCGGACCAAGGGCGTTCCTCGGTCCAGCGGGTGGGGTATCCTGCGGCGGCGATCAGCGGCGCAAAGCGGGCCTGCGGGTGGTCGTCGGCCTGTTCCAGCCCCTCCCACACCTCGGGGGGCTGGTCGAAATCGAAGCCGGGCAGCACCACCGCGCCATTGGGCAGCGCCGCCACCGCCTGCATGTAGAGCCGCGTCGCCCCGTGCGAGCCGGTCGAGCCCGCCACGATCACCGGCCCCTCGGGCAGGTTCACGCCTTGCGGCCAGTCAGTCTGCGCGGCCTCGGCGGCGGCGCGCTGCCGGGCGGGGCGGTCCAGCGCGGGGTTGCCCAGGTGAAAATCCGCCGCGATCCGCAGGAAGGCCAGCGCGTTCTGCCAGTGGCGTGCGTGATCGCCGGTGTCGATCGCCTCCAGCGCGGTGATGTCGCGCCCCTCGGTCTGCATCTCGACCATCAGCTGCGACAGCGACTGCGCCAGCATGGGGATCGAATGGCCCGCGCCCAGATCGGGGCGCAGCCGCATCATCTGCGCGATCAGCCGGGCCAGCTGCAGGCGGCGGGCCAGCGGCGCCTCGGGCGGGTCGGGCATGACCAGCGGCCCCGGATCCACCCCGGTGATGGAGCGCAGGCGCGGCAGCAGCAGCGGCCCGGCCTTGTCGAAGGCCCGGCGCAGCGCGCCCATCGTGGTCGCGGCATTGGTCAGCACGGTGACGCGGGCCAGCGCCTCGGGCGGCTGATCGCGCATCCGCGCCAGCAGGCCCTGCACGAAGCCTTCCGCGAAATCGACGCCGGGGGGCAGGGCATAGAGGCCGCGCATCTCACTCACGCAGCAGCGCCTCGGCCAGGGGGATCGCCTGCGGCGTGCCCACATCGCACCAGCCGCCAGAATGGATCATCCCGAAGGCCCGCCCTTCGGCGATCAGCAGGTCCCACAAGCGGTTGAGCGAGAAGGCCGTGTCGGCGATCTCGGCCAGCCGGTCGGGGCGGATGATCTGCGCGCCCGCATAGACAAAATCGCCCCGGCGGATCAGCCGCTGATCCGCATCCAGGCTGAAATCCCCCGCGCCCTGCCGGGCCGTCGCGCGGTCCAGCGGCACCAGCGCCAGCAGCGCGTCCATGTCGTCGCGCCAGGCCCCGGCCAGCGCGGTCAGGACATTCGGCCCCGTCCAGACAACGTCCGGGTTCAGCGTCATCACCGGGCCGTCGCCCAGCAGCGGCAGGGCGTGGCGCAGCCCGCCGCCGGTCTCCAGGATCTGGCCCGGCTCCGGGCTGAGGGCCACATCCTGGCCCTGCAGATGCCGTTCGATCTGGGCGCCCAGGTAATGCGTGTTGACCACGATCGGCCCGGCCCCCGCCTGCCGCCCCAGATCCAGCGCGCGGTCCAGCAGGCTGCGGCCCGCGACCTCGATCAGCGGCTTGGGGCAGAGGTCGGTCAGGGGCCGCATCCGGGTGCCCAGGCCTGCGGCAAAGATCATCAGGGGCGGCATCGGGCATGGATCCTTTCGCGGGTCGCGGCGTCGGGGGCGGGGAGGCCCGCCAGCGCATCGGCCAGCGGGGCCAGCGCCGGATGGGCCAGGTTGCGCGACAGATGCCCCCAGACCCGGGGCATGAAGTCCAGATAGCGCGGCTTACCGTCCCGCACCGCCAGCCGGACGAAGATGCCCAGGATCCGCAGCGCCCGTTGCGCGCCGATCAGCGCATAGGCGGCACGGAAGGCGGCCTCGTCGGCGCCGGTCGCGGCCAGATAGCGGGCGATCTGGGCCTGTTCCACCGCCGGGTCCACGTCGCGCCGCGCATCCTGCAGGCAGGAGACCAGATCATAGGCCGGATGGGCAGCCACCGCGTCCTGATAGTCCAGAAGGCCCAGGGGTGCCGCATCGCGCCAGACCAGGTTCTCGGCATGGAAATCGCGCAGGCTGAGGGCGGGGGGCAGGTCCCTGCACAGCCGGTCGTGAAGCTCGGCGATCAGGGCGGGGATCCGCGGCGCCGCAGCCGCGCCGGGGTACTTTTGGGTGAAAAGCCGCACCAGATCCGCCATGGCCGCGCCGTCCAGCGGCGCCACGAAACCCGGCACCGGCTGGCGGTGCAGGTCGACCAGCAGGTCGGTGATGCGATCCTGGATGACCGGCGCCAGATCCGGCTGCCGGGCCAGCACGCGGGCGACCAGATCGTCGCCCAGATCCTGCAGCAGCAGAAGGCCCTGCGCGGCATCCTGCGCCAGAAGGGCGGGCGCGCCGAAGCCCCGGTCGCGCAGCCAGTCCGTCATCGCCACGAAGGGCGCCACCGCGCCCGAGGCATCGTCCATCAGCACCGCCGTGCCCCCCGGCCCCTCCAGCCGGAAGTAGCGCCGGGCCGAGGCGTCGCCCGCCAAGGGCAGCACCCGCGCCTCGTCCCAGCCCGCCTGCGTGACGAAGCCGGCCCGTGCGGCCAGCCGCGCGGCGCCGGGAAAGTCCAGCTCGATCCCGCGCAGGTCGGGATCGGGGCAGGGGGACAGGGTGACGGTCAGCGCGCCAGGAGGCGGGGCCGTCAGCCGGTCGGGCCATTCGATCAGGCAGATCGCCTCGTCCATCGCCTCGTCCAGGCCCAGCTCGGACAGCTCGGACGGATCGGTCAGGCGATAAAGGTCGGCGTGCCAGATCTGGCTGCCCCTCGGGTCGTCATAGGTCTGGACCAGCGTGAAGGTCGGGCTGGGCACGTCCTCGGCCAGATCGCCCTGCCGCGCGCGGATGAAGGCGCGGGCGAAATGCGTCTTGCCTGCGCCCACCGGACCCTCCAGCAGCACGGTCGCGCCGGGCGCCAGATCGGCGGCCAGCATCCGCGCCAGCGCGGCGGTCAGGGGTTCGGAGGCGATCAGGCGCGTGCTCATGCCCGCCGTTCTAGCGGCTTGTCGGGTCGGGGGGAACCGGGTGCGAACCGGCGCGCGGATGGGCTAGAATAGCCCGACGCGATTCCCCGAGGTCCCCATGCTGCGCACCGCCCTTGTCCTGACCCTGGCCCTTGCAGGCCCCGCCCTGGCCACGCAGGAATACATCCTGCCCACCCTGTTCGACGTGGCCCGCGTGGCCCCGGACGATGTGCTGAACATCCGCGCCGAGCCCTCGGCCAGCGCGGACATCATCGGCACGCTGGCCCCTGATGCCACCCGCATCGAGGTGGTCGAAGAGATCCGGGGCTGGGCGCGGGTGAACAGCGGCGAAGGGACGGGCTGGGTCTCGTCGCGCTATCTGGATTACCGCACCGATGTCTGGGAGGAGGGCGCGCTGCCCCAAGGCTTCGCGTGCTACGGGACCGAGCCGTTCTGGAACCTGCGCGCGACCGAGGACGCGGTCGCCCTGCAGCAACTGGGCGAGCCCGACCTGACGATGCCGCTGACGGCGGTGCTGTCGACCGGCGTCTTCCGCGATCCGACCCGGGCGGTCGTGGCCGAGGGGATGACCCTGACCGCCACCCCGCAGGCCTGCAGCGACGGCATGTCGGACCGGCAGTTCGGATTGCGGGCGCTGGTCGTGCTGCAGGGCGACCGGCCCCGGATGCTGACGGGCTGCTGTTCGGTCCAGCCGCGCGACTAAAGCCCCAGCACGTCGTGCATGTCATAGCTGCCGGGACCCTTGTCCTGGCCCCAGAGCGCCGCCCGGATCGCGCCGCGGGCAAAGATCGCGCGGTCGGTGGCCAGATGGCGCAGCACGATGCGCTCGCCCTCGGCGGCGAAGATCACGTCATGCTCGCCCACCACGTCGCCGCCCCGGATGGCGGCGAACCCGATGGTGCCGGGGGGGCGGGCGCCGGTGATCCCCTCGCGCGCGGGCGTGCGCACATCGTCGAGGGTCGTGCCCCGCCCCTCGGCGGCGGCCTCGCCCAGCATCAGCGCGGTGCCCGAGGGGGCGTCGACCTTGTGGCGGTGATGGGATTCGACCACCTCGATGTCCCAGCCCTCGCCCAGGGCGGCGGCGACCTTGCGGGTCAGACCGACCAGCAGGTTCACGCCAAGCGACATGTTGCCCGCCCGGATGATCGGGGCGTGGCGGGCGGCGGCCTCCAGCGCGGCCAAGTGGTCAGGACCCAGCCCCGTGGTGCCGATGACGTGGACGGCGCGGGCCTGGGCGGTCAGTTCGGCAAAGCCCACGGTCGCGTCGGGGGTGGTGAAGTCGATCACCGCCTGCGCCTGCGCGATGGCCGTCACCGCATCGTCGCTGACGATCACGCCCGCGGGCGCCCCGCCCATGGCCGTGCCGATATCCTGCCCGATCCAGGGCTGCCCGGGCTGGTCCAGCGCACCGACCAGCCGCAGGTCGGGATGGTCCAGCACCAGCCGGACCAGCATCTGCCCCATCCGCCCCGAGGCGCCGGTGACCACCACGCCGGGGCGCGGCGGCTGGTCGGTGTTCTGCAGATCGCTCATGTCATTCTCCCCGCGTTTCGGGGCGTTTTACCCCGTTGCGGCGCGGCCCGCGACCCCCTACATCGGGGATCATGGCACAGAACCGCAATTCCCATGGTCAGGGCTCCAAGGCGCAGCGTCAGCTGCGGGTGGGCGAACTGATCCGTCGCAGGCTGGCCGAGGTGCTGGCGCGTGGCGATGTCCACGACCCCGAGCTGACCCGGCATTCCATCACCGTGGGCGAGGTGCGCACCTCGACCGACCTCAAGGTCGCCACGGCCTTCGTGCTGCCCCTGGGCGGGCGCGAGGCCGACGAGGCGCTGCTGGCCCTGCGACGCAACGCGCCCGAGCTGCGCCATCTGGTCGCCAAGGGGATGACGCTGAAATACGCGCCCGAGCTGCGCTTCCAGCTGGACGAGACCTTCGACATGATGGACGACACCCGCCGCCTGTTCGAGGACGAGCGCGTGCGCCGCGATGTCGAGGCGCCCGACGACATCCCAGAGGATGATGATGCCCGCTGACCTGCCGCGCCGCCTGGCGGTGGCCTGCGGGATGCTGATGGCGATGGCGCTGCCCGGGGGGGCCGCGACCTGCGAGCGGGTGGACCATGACGGGCAGGGCTATGTCCTCTGCGAGGTTCCCGCCGCGCAGGAGCCCGCGCTGCGCCTGTGGCAGGACGGCCCGGACGGCGCGCCCCTGCGCAACTTCGCCAATGTCCGCCGCACCCTCGGCCCGGACGAGGATCTGTCCTTCGCCATGAATGCGGGCATGTTCCATGCCGATTACCGCGCCGTGGGCCTGCTGGTGATCGACGGGGTCGAGTTGTCGCCCATCGTCACCGGCGCCAGCCGCGACAATTTCGGGATGCTGCCCAACGGCGTCTTCTGCACTGGCGGAGACCGGCCATTCGCGGTGATCGAGACGCTGGAGTTCGCCGAGACCCGTCCCGACTGCCGTCTGGCCAGCCAGTCCGGTCCGATGCTGGTCATCGACGGCGACCTGCATCCGCGCTTCCTGGTGGACAGCGACAGCCGCTATATCCGCAACGGCGTGGGCGTGGCGCCCGGCGGGCAGACGGCGTGGTTCGCCATCTCCAGCCGCCCGGTGACCTTCCACGAGTTCGGGCGCTTCTTCCGCGACCGGCTGGGGGTGCGGGATGCGCTCTATTTCGACGGCTCGATCTCGCGGCTCTATGCGCCTGCGGTGCGCCGGGCGGATTTCGGGCGCAGCATGGGGCCGATCATCGGGCTGGTCCAGCCGGGCGGTTGACCCCCCGATGCGGCGGCGCTATGCCCCGGCGCTTGGTTTTGCAGGAGTGATCGCATGGCGCGCAAGAAGGGCCGGGACATCAGCGGCTGGCTGATCGTGGACAAGCCCGCAGGGGTGGGCTCGACCGCCGTCGTGGCCAAGGTCCGGTGGGCGCTGGATGCGAAGAAGGCGGGCCATGCCGGCACGCTGGACCCCGATGCGACCGGCGTGCTGGCCATCGCCTTGGGCGAGGCCACCAAGACCGTGCCCATCGTCACCGATGCGCTGAAATGCTATGATTTCGTGGTGACCTGGGGGGCCGAGACGACCACCGACGATGCCTCGGGCGAGGTGTTGCGGACCTCGGAGGCGCGGCCGTCGGAGGCCGAGGTGCAGGCGGCGCTGGCGGGCTTCACCGGCGACATCCTGCAGATCCCCCCCGCCTTTTCCGCCGTCAAGGTCGAGGGCGAGCGCGCCTATGATCTGGCCCGCGAGGGGGTCGAGATGGAGCTGGCCGCCCGCCCCCTCTGGGTCGACAGCCTGACCCTGCTGGAGGCGGGCGAGGGCTTCGCCCGGCTGGAGATGGTCTGCGGCAAGGGCGGCTATGTGCGCTCGATCGCCCGCGATCTGGGGCGGGTGCTGGGCTGTCTGGGCCATGTCGCCCATCTGCGCCGCACCTGGTCCGGGCCCTTCGAGGTCGAGCATGCCGTGGCCTTCGACCGGGTGGATCGCGACGCGCAGGACTGGTTAGAGAGCCAGATCCTGCCGCTGGAGACGGGGCTCACGGACCTCCCCATGCTGCGCGCCACGCCCGAGGGCGGCATCCGCATCCGCAACGGCAATCCCGGCGAGGTGACCGGCGGGGCGGAATGGGGCGAGCTGGTCTGGGTGATGGATGCGCAGGGGCCGGTCTGCATCGGGCGCTATCAGGGCGGCATGGTGCAGCCCGAGCGGGTGTTCAATCTGTGAGGGGGGCAGGGGGGCGCTGCCCCCCGTCCTTCGGACTCCCCCGGGATATTTTCGCCAAGATGAAAAGGCTGGCTCAGGCCGGATGGCGCGCGCCTTGATAGGGGCCTTGGCCTGCGGCCTCGATGCGGGCCAGGGCGGCGGCGATCGGTTCGGTCGTGACGGACATGGTCCAGGCGGTGGCGTGGATCATCAGGTCGGCCGAGAGGGCCATGGCGACATGGCCGGGCCAGAAGAGCAGGTCTCCGCGTCGGATGTCGTCGGTCGGGGGGAAGGCGGCGCGCTGCAGGTCGCTATCGCCGGGGCAGGGGATGCCCGCCGCGGTCAGCGCTGCCTGCACGAGGCCCGAGCAGTCGATGCCCGCCCGGCTGTTGCCGCCCCAGAGATAGGGGGTACCCCGCAGCGTCTCGGCCACGGCGGCGGGGTCGGATGCGGGGCGGTCGCCGATATGTTGCAGGGGGACGCAGCCGCCGGTGGCGAGATGGGCAAAGCCGCCTTCGGTTCCCGTGACCGAGAGGCGGGCGCCGAGGGATAGCGAGGCCATCTCGCGCAGCTTCATGTCGGGGCCGGGATAGAGATGGGTGGCGGGGGCCGTGACGCGATGGGTCAGGGGCGGCAGCTCGAAGGTCAGGCTGGAAAGGGGAAGCCAGCCGCAATAGCCGTCCAGGGCGGCCTGCACGAAGACCATGGGGCCTCGCTCCTCGATCACCGTCAGGTCGGCGCCGAAATTCACCTGCCGGTCGCGGCGACCGTCCGGTGCGCTCAGCAGGTCGGCCAGCGGCACGGCCAGCCGCGCAGGGAGGCCGGGCGTGAAGGCCGGGCGGTCCAGCTGGCCGCGCAGGGCCTCCAGCGCCACACGGTCGGTGGCGGGCGTCAGGCGGCGGTCCATGGTCAGAACAGCCGGGGGAGGGCGGCCAGGATCGCGCGGGCGCCCTGGCCCACCCCGCCCTTGGGCCGGCCCGGCGCGGCCACCGGCTGCCAGCCATAGATGTCCAGATGCGCGTAGCGCCCCGCGCCCTCGGCGAAGCGGCGCAGGAACAGGGCCGCGGTGATCGACCCGGCCATCCCGCCCGAGGGGGCATTGTCCAGATCGGCGATGGCGGGCTCGATCAGCGGCCCGTAGGCGTCCCAGAAGGGCATGCGCCACAGCGGATCGCCCACCGCCATCCCGGCCTGCTGCAGCGCCAGGGCGGTCGCCTCGTCGTCGCAATAGAGCGGCGGCAGGTCGGGGCCAAGCGCCACCCGCGCCGCCCCCGTCAGCGTCGCCAGCGAGATCATCAGGTCGGGGTTTTCCTCGGCCGCGTAGGTCATCGCGTCGGCCAGCACCAGCCGCCCTTCGGCATCCGTGTTGTTGACCTCGACCGACAGCCCCTTGCGGCTGGACAGCACGTCGCCGGGACGGAAGGCATTGCCGGCGACGCTGTTCTCGACCGCCGGGATCAGCACCCGGATGCGCAGGCCCGCCGCCGCCCCGGTGCCGGCCAGCATCTTCAACAGGCCGAGCGCCGTCGCCGCCCCGCCCATGTCCTTCTTCATCAGCCCCATCGAGGCGCCGGGTTTCAGGTTCAGCCCGCCCGTGTCGAAGCAGACGCCCTTGCCGACGATGGTCAGCATCGGCCCCGCGTCGCCAAGCCGGATGTCGATCAGGCGCGGCTCGGACGCGGCGGCGCGGCCCACGGCGTGGATCAGCGGAAAGTTCTGCTTGACCAGCGCGGTGCCCGAGATGACCTCGACCCGGGCGCCGATCTGGTTGGCCAGGGCGCGGGCGGCGGATTCCAACCGGTCGGGGCCCAGATCGCTGGCCGGGGTGTTGATCAGGTCGCGGGTGAGGAACTCGGCCTCGGCGATGGCCAGCAGGCGGGGGCCGTCGACCCCGTCCGGGCAGACGAGGCGCGGGCCCTGCACCGGCGCGCCCTTGTAGCGGGTGAAGCGGTACTGGCCCAGAAGCCAGCCCAGGATCAGTTGGTCCGGGTCCAGCCCCGAGGGAAGGCCGGCCAGGCGCCAGTCGCCCTTGGGCAGGGCCTGGGCGCGGGCCAGCGGAAATCGGTCCCGCCCCGCCTGCGCGCGGTCGCCCAAGCCCAGTATCGCGCCGCGCAGCCCGCCCGCGCTGTCGGGCAGCAGGCAGATCTGGCCGGTCTTGCCCGCGAAGCCGCTGGCCTCGGGCCAGGGCCCGGCCTCGGGCGGCAGGGCCTCGTCCGACCAAAGAAGCCAGAGCGGCAGCGCGGTGTCCGGGTCCGAGGCGGGGGCGAAGTCGAGGGTCATGGCAGCATCCTTGGCAGATCGGCGGCCAGCCTACAGGACCGGCCCGTGCCCGCAACCCCGGCGCAAGGCCCGTCCCTCAGGACAGGGCGGTGCGGTCCCAGATCGCGGTCAGCGACTGGTTGCCGACCCGCGCCAGCCGCGCCCCGATCGCGGCCACCGCCGGCAGATCACCGCGTTCCGCCATGGAACTGAGATCCATCGCCACCCCGGCCAGGGACAGCAGCCCGACCTGCCAGGACAGGCGCGACAGGCGGTCGGACTGGGCCGCGGCCTGGGCCAGGTCCTCGCGCTCCAGCGCCTCCTGGACCGCGACCAGCGTTCCGGCCAGCTGTTCCAGCGCCAGGCCGATGACGTTCTGGGCCGCGGTTTCCCCCAGTTCGCCGATGATGTCCGCCACGCGGCGGCTGTCCACGCGGACCGCTTCCGAAATGACGAGGGCCGAAATATGTACCAAGCTTTCCTCCGGCAGGATCCATCCTTGCAGAGGCGAGGATGGCAAGGAAGCGGTGAAAAAAGCCTTGATCGGGATAGAAGAAAAGGCTCGAATTTGTCACAATCAGGGCCTATCACGCAGATCAGAAACGAGGTGCCAGATGCACAACCTGTCTCCGTTGCCGCAATACCTGATCAAGCGCTATCATGGCTGGAAGGCGACCTCCTATACCGAGAACCGCGCCTGGTTCCGCCGCCTGGCGACCGAGGGGCAGCGCCCCCGCGCCATGGTGATTTCCTGCTGCGACAGCCGCGTGCATGTCACCAGCATCTTCGGCGCCGATTCGGGCGAGTTCTTCATCCATCGCAACATCGCCAATCTGGTGCCCGCCTATGCACCCGACGGGCTGCAGCACGGCACCTCGGCGGCGGTGGAATATGCGGTGGCGGCGCTGAAGGTCGCGCATCTGATCGTCGTCGGACACACCAATTGCGGCGGCGTCGCGGGCTGCCATGCGATGTGCTCGGGCGCCGCCCCCGAACTGGAGGAGAAGACCAGCTTCGTGGGTCGCTGGATGGACATCCTGCGCCCGGGCTACGAGCGGGTGAAGGACCTGCCCGAGGCCGACCAGGTGCCCGCGCTGGAGCGCGAGGCGGTGCTGGTCTCGCTGGAGAACCTGATGACCTTTCCCTTCGTCCGCGCGGCGGTCGAGGCCGGAGAGACCTCGCTGCACGGCATCGTGCATGACATCACTGAGGGCACGCTGGTCCAGGCCGAGGATGGCGGCAAGCGTTGGGTGACGGTCTGAGGGGGCCGCAAAAAGGCAAGGGCGGCAAGAGCTTGTGCCCCGCCGCCCTGTCGTTCACCGGGTGACCCGGATCAGCCCTTCTTGAGGCAGCGATTGCCCAGCAGTTCCGCGATCTGCACCGCGTTCAGGGCGGCGCCCTTGCGCAGGTTGTCGCTGACGCACCACAGGTTCAGGCCGTTCTCGACCGTGCCGTCCTGCCGGATGCGGCTGATGAAGGTCGCGTAATCGCCCACGCATTCGATCGGCGTCATGTAGCCGCCGGGCTCGCGCTTGTCGATCACCAGGATGCCGGGGGCCTCGCGCAGGATGTCGCGCGCCTCGTCCTCGTCCAGGAAATCCTCGAACTCGATGTTGATCGATTCCGAATGGCCGACGAAGACCGGCACGCGCACGCAGGTCGCGCTGACCTTGATGGACTTGTCGATGATCTTCTTGGTCTCGACCACCATCTTCCATTCCTCCTTGGTCGAGCCGTCTTCCATGAAGACGTCGATCTGGGGAATGACGTTGAAGGCGATCTGCTTCTGGAACTTGTTGGGGGCCTTTTCCTGACCCGGCACATACATGCCCTTGGTCTGGTCCCACAGCTCGTCCATGCCGTCCTTGCCGGCGCCGCTAACCGATTGATAGGTCGAGACAACCACGCGCTTGATGCGGGCCCGGTCGTGCAGCGGCTTCAGCGCCACCACCATCTGCGCGGTCGAGCAGTTGGGGTTCGCGATGATCATCTTGTTCTTGTAGTCGAAGATCGCCTCGGGGTTCACCTCGGGCACGATCAGCGGGATCTGCGGGTCGTAGCGATAGAGCGAGGAGTTGTCGATCACCACGCAGCCGGCGGCGGCCGCCTTGGGGGCGTGGATCTTGGTCGCGTCCGAGCCGATGGCGAACAGCGCCATGTCCCAACCGGTCCAGTCGAACTGCTCGATATCCTTGATCTTCAAAGTCTTGTCGCCGAAGCTGACCTCGGTTCCCTGGCTGCGGCGCGAGGCCAGGACGGCGATCTCGTCCACCGGGAACTGGCGCTCGGCCAGGATGTTCAGCATTTCGCGGCCCACATTGCCCGTGGCGCCGGCGACGACGACTTTGTAACCCATGTCGGGAAACTCCTTTGTCTGCGATCGGGGGCGTCTACCGCAAACGGCCCCGCATGGGAAGGGTCTTGGCGGGGGCCGCGCGCAACGGCTGCGGGCGTTGCACGCGCTGTGCGCGCAACGGGGGGCGGCGAAGGGGCCCGGGAAAGGCCAGCAAACGCTGGGGAGGGGGCCTCACCGGGCGTGCACCGGGGCGGCACCGACGAGGCACAGGGCGTACACCGCTTGCGGGCCCGGCGTTAACGGTTCGTCAAGGTTCAGGTGGTAAGGCTGAGGCGGGGGTCGTTCCGGCGCAGGTCGCCGACCCAGGCCGCCTCGGCGGCGAAATCATGGGGTACGTCGCCGGCGGCGCGACGTCCCGACAGACTGAGACTGGCAAAGAAGTCGAACCCGTAGAGCGTCAGCGAGGCAAGGTCCGAGCGCAGGGCCAGGTCGATCATCATCGCCCCGGTGGTGGGGGGTGCGGCCAGCCGGTCGCGAAGCGCCCGCACATCCTCCAGCGGGTGCAGGTAGAAGCCCGGGCTGCGGGCGCTGTCCCAGTCCAGCCGCTTGCGCTTGGGCGACATCCACAGGATGCGGCGCGGCGACAGGCGGGCGCGGTCGGCGTCCGACAGGCGCACGGCCAGCGCCAGCCAGTCGGTGCGGGTGCCGTGGCTGGCCGGGTCGGGCAGAGGCGCGCGGTTGATGCGGATGACCAGATCGGCGGCGTCGATGGCGGCGCCATGGCGGCCCTGCGCCAGCGCCCGGGCATTGCCGATCAGCGCCACGTGGCGCCCCGCCAGATCGGCCAGCAGGTCGGGCTGCGGGACCGAGAGGTTGGCCAGGGGCGCCTCGGCCCGGGCCAGACGGGCGGCGGCGAAGCCCAACCGGGCGGGCGACAGGTCGGGAACCAGCGCCGAGAGGCTGAAGGGCAGGCGGGGCGGCATCATGGCCGGGCCAGGAGGTCGCGATAGACGTCGACGAGGGCACGGGCCTCGCCCTCGATCGCATGGGTCTGCACGACATGGGCGCGGGCAGCCTGGCCTGCGGCGACGCGGCCCGGGTCGTCGTCCAGCCAGCGGGCGAGTACCGCCGTCAGCGCCGGGGCGTCGTCGATGGGGACCAGGCTGCCCGTCCGGCCGTCTTGGATCAGCGTCTCGTAGGCGCCGACGCGGGCGGCGACGGTGGGAACGGCGCAGGCGGCGGCCTCCAAGGGCGTCAGGCCGAAACCCTCCCACCGGGCGGGGGCGGCGAAGAGGTCCAGCGCCTGATAGTGGCGGATCAGCTGGTCCCAGGGCAGCTCGCCCAGAAAGCGGATGCGGTCGGACAGGCCCGCGGCCCTGATCCGGTCCTGCAGCTCGTCGGCAAAGGCGCGGTTGTCGGGCGTGATACGGCCGGTGAAGACGATCTGCGCGCGGGGGCGGTCGGGCAGCAGCTCCAGCCCCGCCTGCACCAGCAGGTCGACCCCCTTCTGCGCGCGGATGCGCCCGAAGCAGCCGATCAGCAGCGCATCGGGGTCCAGCCCCAGATCGCGGCGCAGGGCGGCGCGGTCGGGGGCGGGGGTGAAGACCTGCGTGTCGACCCCGTGCAGGATGACGGTCGCGGGGCGTTCCAGATAGCTGGCCGCCTGCGGCGAGGTCGCCACCAGCGCGTCCTGCTGGCGGATCAGCCAGCGGGTGAAGCCGGTGTGCCGGCGCTGGGCGGCCGAGGTGAACAAGAGCCGGTAGCGCCGCCGCAGCAGGCGGCGCAGGATCAGGCCCAGGGCCATTTCCGTATTGCGCCGCGCATGCCAGATGCGCCAGCGGTCGCGGGGCAGGGTGGCGGCGCGCCACAGCGGGATATGCGGCACCTCGGGCGGCAGGCCGGGGCCGGTGGCCGCGATGGCGATCAGGCGGGCCTGCACCGGGATCAGCCGCACCACCGTCGCCGTCACGCCCGACAGGCGGCGCTTGAGGTTGGGGGCGATCACCAGCGGCGTGTCGGTCATGCGGGGGCCTTGTCGGTTTGCGCCTCGGGCGTCAGGAAATACAGAAGGAACCCCGCGACCAGCGGGATCAGGAAGAACAGCCACAGCATAGCGAAGGCCTGCGCGGGGGGATAGGCGGCCTCGGCGGCCCGATAGACGGGGCGCGAGGCGAATTGCATGATCCCCACCCCGCCGATCGAGACCATGTTGAGGAAGGTCATCCCGCGCCCCACCAGATGGGGGGGCAGGAAGGACCGGCCATGCGCCATCAGCAGCGGATAGGCTGAGCCGAAGAAGCCCAGCACCACCAAAAGCGCGGTGATGATTGGCAGCGGGAGGGCGGGCTGCGCGATCATCACCGCCATGACCGCGATCATCACGGCCGAGAAGATCATCGTGGCGCGGCGCGGGCCGCCCGCCAGCCGGGCGGCGGGCCCCACCGCAAAGCTACCCGCGACCATCGCCAGCCCCATGGCCAGCGTGACGCGCCCGATCTGGGTCGCATCGGCGCCATGGACCTGTTCCAGCCAGGGGGCCGCCCACAGCCCCCGGATCGCCGCCGTCACCGCATAGTTGACCGCAAAGAGCGGCAGGATGAACCAGATCGCGCGCAGCCGCAGGATCTGGCCGATCGAGCCCTGCGGATGGTCCGACCCCAGACGGGCCGGATCGCGCACGCAGGCCAGCACCAGCGCCGCCACCATCAGCGTCACGGCGGCCAGCCCCCACAGGGTCTGGCGCCAGCCCAGGGCCTCGATCACCCAGACCAGCGGCGCGGCGCCCAGGATGTTGCCCAGAGAGCCGAAGCCCACCAGCATCCCCGCCAGCATCCCGAAGGCGGCGGGCGGGTATTCGCGGGCGAAGATGTAATAGGGGCCCATCAGCGCCGGGGAACAGCCGATCCCCAGCAGCGTCATCGCCAGATGCAGGTGCCACGGCGCCCCGGCCATCGCAAACAGGATCGCGCCCCCGCATCCGCCGACCGCCAGCAGCCAGGCCACCGTGCGGCGCGGGCCGACACGGTCCAGGCTGGCCCCCACCGGCATCTGCATCAGCGCGAAGGCGATGAACCACAGCCCCGAGGACAAAGCCAGGTCCCCGGGCGTGGCGCCGACCTGGTCCTGCAGGACCGGGGCCAGTACCGCCAGGAAGGCGCGATAGAATTGACTGAGCATATAGGCCAGCACGAGGCTGACCAATCCGGCCGTGACGATGGGCATGTGATCCTCCGTTCCCCGGCGCCACGCTGGTCCAACGGAGGGAAAGCTGCAAGACGTGCAAATTGCGGAGGGGCGGCGTCAGGGGGCGGTGTCGGCCTCGGGGTCGGGTTCGGGGGGCGTGTCGGCGTCGATCACGGTGCCGGGTTCGGCCTGCAGGCCCGGGGTGACGGGCGTGGTGCCGCCGCCCAGCTGTTCCAGCCGCGCGATCAGGGCGGGGGCCTCGGGGCCCAAGCGATCGCAGGCATCTGGATCGTCGAGGACCGAGAAGGCGGGGCGGAAATACTCGCGGTCATAGGCCAGCGGGTCCAGCCCCAACCGCTCCCGCAGCGCATCGGTGGTGCCGTTCATCAGCTGCCATTCGGGGTCGCTGACATCGTGGTCGGGACATTCCGAGGTGATCACGTTCATCTGCGCCAGCTCGCGCGCCAGGGCCTGCGCCTCGTCGTCGGACAGGGCCGAGACATCGGGCAGCGGGACCACCAGCCGGTCGCCCGGCACCCCGTCCTGCGCCATGGCGGGCGCCCCCATCGCGGCCACGCAGATCGCGGCACTCCACATGACATTCCGGCTTTTCATCGCGGTCCCCATCACGGCCCTTGGTGTTGCGCGCGAAAGGTCGGCCAGCCGCGCGCGGGGCGCAAGGCAAACTGTCGTGAGCGGTCGGCGGAGCCTTGCCGATCTTGACCGGGGCCCGGGCGGGGTCTAACCCGAACCCGCAGCCCGCGCCCCCCGCGCCGCGGGCCCCAGAAGGAGGGATCATGTCCGACCGCTATTCGCTTCTCATCCTGCCCGGCGACGGGATCGGCCCCGAGGTCATGGCCGAGGTCGTCAAGGTCATCGACTGGTTTGCGGCCAACCGGGGCATGGAATTCGACGTCAGCCACGATCTGGTCGGCGGCGCGGCCTATGACGCCCATGGCGCGCCTTTGTCGGACGCCACGATGGCACGGGCGCAGGCGGTGGATGCGGTCCTGCTGGGCGCGGTCGGCGGCCCGAAATACGACGCGCTGGACTTCAGCGTGAAGCCCGAGCGCGGGCTCTTGCGCCTGCGCAAGGAGATGGACCTGTTCGCGAACCTGCGCCCCGCGCAATGCTTCGACGCGCTGGCAGATTTCAGCAGCCTCAAGCGCGAGGTGGTCGCGGGCCTCGACATCCTGATCGTGCGCGAGCTGACCAGCGGCATCTATTTCGGCGAGCCGCGCGGCATCCATTCCGACGACAACAACCCCGACAACGAGGGCGGTCGCGTGGGCATCAACACGCAGCGCTATACCAGCGGAGAGATCCGCCGCGTCGCCCGGTCCGCCTTCGAGCTGGCCCGCAAGCGCGGCAACCGGGTCTGTTCGATGGAAAAGGCCAATGTGATGGAATCGGGCATCCTGTGGCGCGAGGAGGTCACCTGGGTCCACCAGCAGGAATATCCCGACGTGGAGTTGTCGCACATGTACGCCGACAACGGCGCCATGCAGCTGGTGCGCAACCCGCGCCAGTTCGACGTGATCGTCACCGACAACCTCTTCGGCGACATCCTGTCGGACGCGGCGGCGATGCTGACCGGATCGCTGGGCATGCTGCCCTCGGCCAGCCTGGGTGCGCCGATGGCCAATGGCCGGCCCAAGGCGCTCTACGAGCCCGTCCACGGATCGGCCCCCGACATCGCGGGCCAGGGGATGGCCAACCCGATCGCCTGCATCCTCAGCTTCGCGATGGCGCTGCGCTATTCCTTCGGGGAACTGGCCGCCGCCGATGCGCTGGAGGCCGCGGTCGAGCGGGTGCTGGCGGACGGCGTGCGCACCGCCGACCTGATGACCCCCGAGGGGGGGCGTCCGGTCGGCACCGCCGAGATGGGCGACCGCATCGTCGCCGCGCTGGAGGCCTGATTGGCGCTGACGGGAAATCTGCGCGGGGCCCTGCTGCAGCTTGCGGCGATGGGCCTCTACGCCACGCATGACGTGGTGATCAAGACGCTGGGCGAGACCTACCCGGCGATGCAGATCCTGTTCTTCGCCTCGCTGCTGTCCTTTCCGCTGGTCTCGATCGTTCTGATGCGCGACCCGCAGCCCGGCACGCTGCGCCCCAACAACCCGGGCTGGGTGGTCCTGCGCACGCTCTGCGCGGTGGTCGCCGGGATGGCGGGGTTCTACGCCTTCTCGACCCTGCCGCTGACGCAGGTCTATGCGATCCTCTTCACCACGCCGCTGCTGATCACCATCCTGTCGATCCCTCTCCTGGGCGAAAAGGTCGGACTGCACCGTTGGGCCGCGGTGGTGGTGGGCCTGTCGGGCGTGCTGATCGTGCTGCGCCCCGGCGCGCAGGATCTGCAGCTGGGCCATGTTGCGGCGATGGCCGGGGCCGTGGCCAGCGCCATGGCCGCCGTCATCATCCGCCGCCTGGGCCGGGCCGAGCGGCCGATGGTGCTGATGATGTGGCCGATGCTGGGCAATTTCATGGCCACGGGCGCGGCGCTGTCCGTCGCCTATCAGCCGATGGAGCTGATCCACCTGGCGATGACCGGCATCATCGCCGCGCTGGGCCTGGGGGGCGGTTTCCTGGTCATCCTGGCCTATCGCGCCGGCGAGGCCGCCATCGTCGCCCCCATGCAATATTCGCAGATCCTCTGGGCCACGATCTATGGCTGGTTCCTGTTCGGCGAGGGGGTGGACCCGGCCACCCTGCTGGGCGCGGGGGTGATCATTGCCTCGGGCATCTATGTCGTCTGGCGCGAGGGGAGGGGCGGCGTCAGCGCCCACCGCCCCGCCTCCAGCGCCCGCCTGCGCGCCGAGGTGGTGACCGCGCCCAAGTCGACGATCCTGCAAAGATTGTGGGCGCCCCGCCGCTGAGAGGGCTTGCATTCGCCCGCATCTGGCGCTACCTGCCCGTCCTACGGTCGGAGCGTAGCGCAGCCTGGTAGCGCACCTGCTTCGGGAGCAGGGGGTCGGAGGTTCGAATCCTCTCGCTCCGACCATTTTCGTGGTGTTCTGTGGCACATAGTGCTGCCTTTTCTGTCAGGCAGTCTGCCTCTCGTGCGTTACACTAACGAAAGCAGACGGTCTGCAGTCAGCGCATCATCGACGCGAAGAGCCCTTCTCTGACGTTCGTTTGTCCCGCAGCGAATGCAGGCGCAGCAAGAGCAGTCGGCCCGGAGCTTCCGTTCAACACATGAAAGAATGCTGCACCGAAGCATTCCCCGAAGCAGTCATTGGTTGGAGGACGGGAGCCCTCCAACCAGCTTCACCTTGCTTAGGTCTCCGCCTTGAGATCAGCTTGGACTGCAAGATCTATTACGTAGTGAAACAGAAACGCCTCGATCAAAGAAAACGCGTATTCACTATCGATCGGAAGCATATCAGAGGTTAAATGATGATGGTCGATATACTCTGCCGCATTCCAAAGCCGCCGTGTTTCAATTGGGTTATCAGGTTCAATTCGGCGCATCACCATTTCGAAAGTACTGTCGGCCAGCTCAATCGCTTCCTTGCGGTGTGCGTCATCCACCGGCAGAGCGGTGATCATATAGCCTGCCTTGAGCGGCACATTCGGCTTCGTCGTCTGTGCTTCATGATCTCGGATCAAGAGACCCCAGCTCGCATATCCTTCATCTTTGGCGATAAGCGCATACGCCTGATTGAGCGCTATGCCTTCGGACCGGCACAACAGCTTCGCTTTACGTTTCAGTTCATTGATCGGCGCAGATAGGTTCATCTGAGTTTTTCCTATTGCGAGCAAATATACACAATCCCTCCTTATGTGCGCGCTCGAACAGAAAAAGCTCTCGTTCTACCCTACATGCTGAATGCTTTCCCGTCGGAGGGGGGAGGCTGGGGCGTCAACTCAAAGAAAGCATACGTTCAAACACGACAAGCATCAAGTGCCTTCCGGCCCATTGCGGCCGGTCGAGATAGTCGCGGCGGCGCCGTGCTGCTTCCCGAGAGCAGACGCTCGTGCTTGGCGCAGCAAAATCGGAAGGCCACTGCCTGCTGCCGTGCGACACGAACTTTCTGGTTACTCACCCAATACGACCGACCTCATTTCGGCGCAGAGACTATAGTCCTGCATCGACATCTGGTCGCCATCCATGAATGAGCCCTGTGCGGCGAAGTTTGCGCGAAAGCGGTCGACATATTCAAGCATGATTGGCTCCATCTCTGTGATGGCATGATCAACCTGCTTCTGAACATCTAGTTCGCCGAACCCTCTCTCTTCGGCTTTCTGAACGCGGAGCATCGCCGCAAATATTAAGCTCCGCTCGGCGGCTTTCCGGGAACTTTCTAGTAGATCCGGACCTAAATTCACGCCTGCGTAGCGCTCTATTCCCGTGTATAGCGCCGCGCATCTGATCCAAGGATATCCCACTTCTATGCGGTCAGGCGGTCGGGTCAGAATCTCCGAAAGCGGTGTCATTTCTGCGGCTGCGGGTAGCGCGAAAATGATCGCGGCAACGGCGACGGGAAAGTTCCTCACGTTCTCAATCCTCATCCCGGGAAAGCTTAAATCTCAGCCGGCAGCGCCGTCTCAACCCTCGCCCGCAGCTGAGCGAGTGTCTCATTTCGGCGAGCCATCGTCTCGTGCCACTCCTGCGCCTCACGATCCTTGAAGAACGATGCCGACGGCGCGAGGCGAGCTACCGCCTCTTCCACCTCCTCCAGGCCGACCCGAAAAAATTCTTTGCGGAAGTTCGTCATGTTGATCCGCCGCTCAGCGAATTCCCGATGGAGCGCCGATTCCAGGGCGGGAGCTTCTTCCGAGTAGATCATAGCGTGGACATCGAAACCGAATGGCACTGAGGCGTCCCCCAGCTCCCGCACACGGTCGTCAGGATCGAGCCTCCTCGTGAGCCCGATCTTGACGACATCTTCCCCAAAACTCCCCACGTTCGAGATGACGTATACGTAGCCGGATTTCGTCATCGTCGCCATGGCCTGTGCGCGCTCGGCCGCCGAATGAGCCTCGGCCAGCAGAGCTTCAAGCTCGGCAATTTTCGACTGATCGGCACCTACTTCGGAGCGAGCTTTATCCAGAAGGCGCTTGTATTCTCTTTCCTTCTTCTCGGCGGCTTCAGCCTCAGCGAGCAGTTTCTTTTCCTCTCGCTCGGCGCGCGCCATCTCAGCACGTTCCTCTTTCTCCGCCTTTTGCTTTTCGCGATATTCGTGCGTGAGCCGGAGCTCCTCTATCCGCAGTTCGATATAGTCCTCCTCCAACTGCAGGTTCATCGAGGCGTTCGCGCCATCAATCTGGCTGGCTGACGTGCGGATACGCTTCTCCATTGCGTTCACGTTATTCCAACGAACGTTGGCAATGGCAGCCTCGCATTCATTATTAAAGGCCCGCAAGGTCAGCTTCGTTTGGCGGTTTATCATGGTCTGTCCCTTCGACTTACTCCCGTCGACGGTCCAGTTGTTGTTGGCAGAAACAGCGGACTTATCGGAAACTATCCGCTTCTGCTCTTCACGGCATCTACGAATTGAGTCTTTGTATTCCTCGCTGTCCGAAAAATCGAAATGGGGCTCATAGACACCAAGTTCCGCGAACGAAAGCCGCTCATCGTAAACGGCCACCTGCTGCTCCAGCTGATCTAGAAGCTCGCGCTTTTCGGCATACGTCGACCGCACCTGGGCCATTTCCCGACGAGCTGCGTCTGCCTCATCGCGCATGCGGGCGATCTCGGTATCGAGCGAGACAACGGGAGCGAAACGCTCCTTGAGAGCCGTTGCTTCCTGAGACGAACGTCGGGATGATGACCTGGCTCGGAACCAAAGGACGGCCAGCACGAACGGCAGCAACATCCAGACCAATGCGACAACGGCAACAGGTTCCATTCAATCCATCCGTGACAATCTATGGCGGAACTTTGCCGACGAGGATGCTCGATTGCAATCGCGGCGTGCGGTGCAAGACTAGTTTTCCCATTGAACGCTTGGACCTACGTCCATCTGCGTAGGCGAGCTCCTTACGCGTCAGGATTGTGTGGGCAGGCACCTCGATAACGTTCCCCTCGAACTGCCGCGGGTCTTCCGGACGTTCGGGACTTCTATGGGCAGATTGCCCTTGCGCGTAGGTAGGCCATCTTTAGATGCCACCGCCGGACGGCCAGTCACGCCGCGCCTAAGGCTAACGGCTGTTTTAAATCAGCTGCACTGCAATAACCGGATCAGCGTGACCGACAGTTCTGCGGAAGCTAGTATTCGCTGCACCCGCATTCGCTGTGGCTGTTACAAGGGTCGGCGAATGGCTCTTCGCCTCTATCTGCCGGCCCTGGTGCCAGGACCGGCATGGGGCCGTCACTGGCTCGCGCACTCGGCCCAAAGCAGCCGGTCGTCACTAGACAGGAGGTGCAGTCCAGCTAACCAAGAGCGGCTGCTGGTGCGTGACGCAGCGATATTGGGTCAATAGCGTCTTCGATGCCGTCATACCGCTGCTTGACGGCTGATAAATCAGGTGGTCTATCTTTTTAGAGATCGCGGCTGACTGCTACATCATTGAAACTCGTAGTAGTAGCACTCGCAAGAACATTTTAGATGATCCGAGGTCGTGAAAATGAACGAATTTTCTACGTGCTTTCCTGTTGGTCGGCCGGCTACGCAATCAAATTTTATTCAGCTACTTATATCTTGGTTGGATGGAGTAAAGGCAAGTAAGGTTCTCGTAGAACAATCTTTAACCGAAATATATGACGATGACATACTTCTCAAATCAAAAGATGGAGCGGAAACTTTAAGGATCAAAAACGTAAACGGCGCTGAGCATTCAGCTCTCGGTATGCAGCACGAAATCCTAGATAATGAAGGACGTATCTGGCGAACTGAGTGCGTTTTGACTCACCGAGATAAAGCATGGGCTCATATTCGCGGCCAGTGCGTCATTGCGGATGTCGGTGCAATCTTCCAACGCCCGAAGAAGCCCTTTCTTATAAAGATGATGCTGAAGGATGGTTGGGCGTCAATAGACGGCGACCATATAATAGACGATAAACCACATCGCATCACCAGTGATGAAGTTGATTTGGCTTCTAGAATAATTAGCGGCATGGAGAATGGCCTCTTGCCGAAAATCTATCTAAGCAGAGATGATGATAATCAGCTAGGCCTTAATGCGGATAAGTTGGCATTTGACCTTGGGGGGTTGGCACATGTATTTGTTGAACCAGACCGAAGCTTTTCTATCGATTTGATGGAGGTAACTAACGGCAAAAATCCTTATGGCGGAACTGTGGGTATCTGCCTGCCCGGTAGAGGTATAATTCGAAAATTTTACAAGAGATCTGACGCAGACCATCAAGCGTCAACTACGAACTCAATGATCGATTTCATAGTCCAGTATCATGCGAGCATTAGTCGTCCATACGCGATGGATTGGCGGGCGTTACAAGAAGCTCAAAGTCGTGAGTTGCGCAAGGGCATTGAGGGGAAACTAAGGGATATTCGCGCTTCAGATGGCCATGAGGTAGACACTTATATCGCCGCCTTCGATGCAGAGATGAGCACCAAAGATGCTAGGATCCTAGAGCTAGAAAACGCTCTTTCTGATGCTCTTTCTGCAGACGCAACGCAAATTACCTCAGGTATTGGGATTATACCTGCCGAACTTTCGAGCGTTATTGGCAGGCAGTTGTATGACGGAGAGGTTTCGGACCGCATCAGGCGAGCACTGAATTTCTACATATGTGATGAGAAAATAAACAAGTCGAAGAGAGAGCACCATCTCATCCAGAGGCTTTTGGACGCAAGTCAATTCAGCGGTCGCTCGTTGGGCCTAGTTAATGAGATAAAGTCAGCGTGTCGTGATGTAAACGAAATGCCGAAGCGGATGGGTGCTATTTTTTCCAGGTTGGGCTTTGCACGATCCGAGGAAGGAAAGCACTTGAAGTTTACTCCGCCGGTAGAATTTGGCGGAATTGATGTGGCGGTCTTGCCGAAAACCTCGAGCGACCACCGCGCTGGACTGAATCAGGCCTCAGATATTATCGATAGCTTTTCATTAAAGGACCTGCATAAAGATTGATGCGGTCCTCGTGCCGTCGCTGGCGATGTTTAGACCAATGCTGGGCCGCGCCGCTCGGTTCCACGAGCGTCCGCTTCCGCTGGCGAAGTGCATTCTTCTGCACTGCCGTGAGGCAGCTCTCCGCCCTTCGTCCGCGCACTCCTCGCGGTAAAGGTGGCTGCAATGCAACTGCAGCGAATGACCGGAAGGTCCCGCATAGCAGACTGAATAGGGTGGCGGTCGAAAGGCCGCTATGCGGGAAAAATCAGTCACACCCGATGCTTGACGCTTTCCATAAAATAGCTGATTTTAACATAGTTGGCTGGTCGTACCGGCATCCTGATCAGGATGATCGTGCCAGACACTCCGGCGTGGAATAGCGCCATAGACGACGCTTCCGGATAAGCGTTCCAGAATCAACCCACATCAGAAACATCGGAGGCTGAGAAAATGATCTCATCCGAATACTGCCGTCTCATGGCCCGCTACAGTACATGGCAGAACACCTCTTTGGTAAACGCCGCCGATGGACTCACAAATTCGGATCGTTGGAAGGATCGAGGTGCTTTCTTCCAATCGATTGCGGCTACTCTGAACCACATTTACTGGGCTGATGCCTTGATGTTGGAGCGACTAAAAGGAAACGGACGCCCAGAGGAAACCATCAAGCATTCCCTTGCCAGCCCATCGAACTGGGATGATTTCAAAGTGCTGCGTACACAACGCAACGAGGAAATCGAAGAATGGGCAGCCCGATTGGTCGATGCTGATCTCAACGGGACAGTTGTTTGGTATCCTGGGGACGGTTCAACCCGAATGGAGAGACCAACAGCTCTCTGTGCTGTTGAACTCTTCAATCACGAAAGCCACCATCGGGGTCAGGTCCACGCTATGCTGACAGCGGCGGGCGCAGAGCCAGAGCCAACCGACCTCTCGTTGGTGCCATAACCTGTCCGCTTCGGGCTTAGGCTGTGTGGAAACGCCGGCGCATGCTGGCATCCAAGGGCATCTGACGCGAAGATCTGACTTGCGTTTGGCGAAGTGCAGACAAACCACATGGAGCGGCGCTTTTCACACCTTCAAAGCGCTCATCAGCCCTTGGACCCCGATCAGCGCTACCATTCGCTTGATATTGTAGGCGAGGACGTTCAGCGCGATCTCTGTTTTCACATTCCTCAGTCGTTGGGTCAGAAAGTGGGACGTGCCCATCCACGCCTTGATGGTGCCAAACGGGTGCTCGACCGTGCCTCGGCGGATTGTCATCGGTTCGGTCGGTCCGATCAGCCTCGCCCGCGCCGCCTCGACCAGATGCTCGTGCGCCCACCTCGTGATCCGGCGCTCCTTGCCGGTCGTGCATCGCGATTTCATCAGGCACGTGCCGCACTCGCTGGTCCAGTAGCGGCGGAGTTCCAAGCCGTCTTCCTCGGTCGTGTAGCGATACGGTAGCGCTTCCCCTGCGGGACAACGATAGATATCCGCGTTGGCCTCATAGGCGAAGTCCGCCTTTTCATACATGCCCTTGAGGCGGTTGCCCGACGTCTCGGGGCGCGGGATCGTCGTGGTGATTCCAGCTTTGTGACAGGCCAGGATCTGCCGCCCGCTGAAGTAGCCTTTGTCGGCCAGCACATGCATCTCGTCGCGGCGAAGCGCATCCTTGGCCGCTTTTGCCATCGGCACCAGAAGATCACGGTCATGACCCTGGTTGGTGACTTCATGCGCGACGATCAGGTGGGTCTCGGTGTCGACGGCGGTCTGGACATTGTAGCCGACCATTCCGCTGTTCCGGGCGCTGGTCGCCATGGCGCGGGCATCGGGGTCCGTCAGCGATATCTGCCCATCCGGCGCATCGGCCAAGGCCCGCCCCATGGCTTGCAGGTGTTGGATATGCTGCCGGACACGCCCGTAACGCTTGGCCAGATGCGCGACCTTCTCAGCCCGAACCTCGCCCTCCTCCTGTCGATCGACCCGCGCCATCTCCGCGATGTAGCGCTCGACGTCCGCCTCCAGGTGGGCGATGCGGCTGGCGATCTTGCCCTTGGTAAAGTTGCGATCCCGGCTGTTGACGGCCCGGAACTTGCTCCCGTCGATGGCAACGCAGGCGCCTTTCAGCACGCCGATCCGGCGGCTCAACTCCACGAATTGGGCGCAGCTGCGGCGGATACCAGGGCCGTTGTCACGTCGGAAGTCAGCGATGGTCTTGTGGTCTGGGACAAGGCGGCCGGTCAGCCACATCAGCTCGACGTTCCGCCCGGCTTCGCGTTCCAATCTGCGGCTAGACGGGATCCGGTTCAGATAGCCGTAGATGAACAGCTTAAGCAGCACGGCAGGATGATATCCGGGTCGCCCCGTCCGCGCCGGCGCCGATCGCGCAAATCCGAGCGCAGGCAGATCGAGTTCATCGACGAACAGATCAACCACCCGAACCAGGTGATCCTCGCCAATCCAATCCTCAAGACGATCTGGAAAAAGAGCCGTCTGTCCCCGCGCAGTCCCTTCGATGAAACCCGACATGCCGATCTCCCGCCACCATGTCGAAGTCTACCATAAGGCCGAGTTTCCACACAGCCTCGGCTCTTCGCGTCGATGCGACCAGGTCGCTGAGAGGCTGCTTTTCAGAGATATGGTGATCGCAGGCACCGCGATCGCTGATCCAAAGGACAGCCGCGCCTCCGCTTCGCTCTGGCACGGCTGACGATCCTTCATTTCGTATTTCCGCCTGCCATCCGGCCGGCGATCCGAACACGGGCTCTGGTGCCGCTGCGCGTCAGCCTCCACGGAGAAATCCGGTTCCTCCCACACGCAAGCGCGCGGGTCCCTCCCGATTTCACCGCTCCGGCCCCGTGTGTCAGATCACCGTCCGGCCGCAGGTCGGGCTGCGCCCACCCTGCTTTGCCCTTCGGATGACATGAGGTCATCCAAAGTGAAAAGCAGCGATGGCTTCGCCACTGGCGGAACAGGAAGGAGCGCCACGACATGTCGGACCGGATCGAGACACGGAATAGAGATTGGGCTGCGGCCCATCAGAGGCAGACCTTTGTGACAAAAAAGGCAATCCCATCTTCGCATCGGCGATAGGCCCCACTGTTTTCACGCAATTTTTCCCACCGCTGAAGGCAGGACTATCTGCCCCCTGCCACGTGGTTTGACCTGCCCCCCGTGGGTCCCTCGGTCATAACGAGAGTCTGCCGGTTTGAGATTGGTAGTCGGCGGATGGTTTCAGGGCAAGCGCGCCGGGCGTGGAACCCTCGGTTAGCGCAAGCGTCCGGCGCGCTTCGAGTGGCGTCAGGTTGCCGAGTGAGGAGTGCGGCCTGACGGTGTTGTAGTCGTAGCGCCAGATGGCGATCTTTCGGCGGGCATCGTCCAGTGTGTCGAAAATCTCCTCATTCAGCAGTTCGTCGCGCAGGCTGCCGTTGAAGCTTTCGATAAAGGCGTTCTGCTGCGGCTTGCCGGGGTCGATGTAATGCCAGGCAACGTCGTTCTGATCGGCCCACTTCAGGATGGCCCGGCTGGTGAACTCCGTCCCATTGTCACTGACGATGCAAGCCGGCTTGCCATAGATCCGCACCAGTGCATCCAGTTCTCGGGCCACCCTTGCGCCCGAGATGCTGGTGTCGGGGACCAGACACAGGTTCTCGCGGCAGCAATCGTCGA
>NZ_SUNI01000062.1 GCF_005048225.1 Paracoccus gahaiensis | reverse complement strand
CGACATGCTCCGTGATGCAAGGCGCTCTCCGGAGCACTGGAGCGACTTTCTCGAAGACTTCGTCGAAGACCCAGACATCATCGCGCGCGTCAAGGAAAACGGTCCGCGGTAGCAATCGGGCCGTTACCATGAACACTGACGATACGGCGCGGCGGCTGACGACGATCCCGGGAGTGGGGTCCGTAACCGCAGCGGCGACTACCACCTTCGCACCGCCGATGGAGACCTTTTCCAAGGGCCGGGACTTTGCCGCTTGGGTCGGGCTTACGCCGCGACAACATTCGAGCGGTGGCAAGGACAGGCTGGGCCGCACCTCAAAGATGGGGCAACGCGACATCCGAAGGCTGCTGATTATCGGCGCCGTCGCGGTGGTGCGATGGGCCGCGCGCAAGGGCGCGCCTGAGGGCACATGGCTCGGGCGCATGATGGCGCGCAAGCCGAAGATGCTGGTCGCGGTGGTGCTGGCCAACCGCATGGCGCGCACGGCCCGGGCGCTTTTGCGCAAGGGTGAGGATTACAGGGATCCGGCGATGGCTGCCGCATAGGTCAGCGTCGCCGGATGTGAGAGGGGGCGAGGGAACGTAAGGGCAGACGGTCAAGAGACCGGGTCGGGTAAACCAGCATTCCGGACGGAACGCCATCGCGCGCGGGTAAGCGAACTGGTCCCTACCTGCATATCTCCATACAGGCCCGCGGCGCATGAAAGGCTGCATCTTCGAGGCCGGACACACGACCGCACCTGATCACATGCCCAACCGTGCCCAAGTTTCCGCTCGCATCCAAGGGGGCGTCCACACACGGCCGGTTTGGGGAAGCTGCACTGCGCCGCTGTGAGCGCCTCGACCGTCGGCTTTCGGCCAACCGCTGTGTCAACGTTACCGGATCGTCATCACTGTCGCATACGTTCCGCACATCGCGCGACCGAATCCCGGATCGTCGGAACCTCGGGCATGAGGTCCGGAAACCAGTGAAACGGCGAACTGCACAGCATGTCCGCCGCAGTGAACCGGTCCCCTAACAGATACGGCCCCGGCTCAAGCGCCTCGGTCAACCGCGCCGTCATCGTGTCGATGTCGCGGAGCGAGGCGGTGATCGCGGGATGGCTCTATTGCGCCCAGTGCAGCAGGATCAGCGGCTCCATCACGCCCTGGTAGTAGAACAGCCACGACAGATAGGCGCCGCGTCCCACCTCGCCGGGTAAGGGGCCGAGCTTGGCGTTTGGATAGGCGTCGGTCAGATACACGATAATGGCCCCGCGCTCGCGCAGCGTCTCGGCGCCATCGACGAGGTAGGGGACCTTCTTCTCCGGGTGCGGGTTTGCAGGGTCCGGCTGGCCGGAACCATCCTGTCGCGGGATCGAAACCTCGCGGTTCTCGACATCGGCCTCCAGCATCCGGACGAGGGTCGCGATGGTATCTGAGCGTGATTGTGGCGCATGATAAAGAACGGGCATCACAGATTTCCTTCAGTTCTGGATGCGTCTGACATAGCTTGGAGCTCCTGACAGAACGAGGCAGCATCAAGATGGCACGCCAGGACAGGCTGATGCGCCTCATGACGGTGCTGCGACGGCTGCCCGCCCCGGTGACTGCCGCGCGGCTGGCCGAGGAAACGGAGATCTCGCGCCGGCAGTTTTACCGCGACATTGCCACGCTTCGGGCCGGCGGAGCCCTGATCGACGGTGCGGCAGGCGTCGGATATGCGTTGACCGAAGACCCCGTCCTGCCGCCGCAGAGTTTCTCGCAACTGGAGATCGAGGCTCTGATGCTGGCGATCGGCAGCCTGCGCCATCTTGGCGACGCGACGCTGGAGCGCGCAGGCCGCGATGCGGTGGCGCGGATCATCGCGACCCTGCCGGATCGTCAGGCCCGGCAGGCGATGCACAGCGTGCTACGGACCTGGCGTCCGACCGACATGCGTCCCGGCGTGGCGATCGACATGGACCTGCTGCGACAGGCCTGCTGGGACGAGACCAGCCTGTGGATCCGCTATCGCGATCTGAAGAACCAGATGACCGAACGCGAGATCTGGCCGCTTTCCATGTCCTATAGTCCCGAGGCGCTGCTGTTGCTGGCCTTCTGCCAGATGCGGCAGGACTATCGGTTCTTCCATGTCGCCCGCATCGAAGTCTTGCGTTCAGGCGGAACAAGCTTCCGGCCACGCCGGGCAGAACTTCTCCGCAAATTTACAGCGCAGAGGATAGATAAAAAGCAAGATCCCAGGACCTGCCAGGATGCACCGTGCCAGTCGTAGCCTGACCTTCAGCGCCCTCCTGAAGGCAAAGTGGCGCTGAAAAGATGAAATGAACAAGGTGCCGTCGGCAGCTCATCCCGCGATCCAGCTGTTCGTTATGGTAACCCTGTCCCCATCGACGACATCGTCTGGTTGGAATTGCTGCAGCAGGCACGAGCGACCGGATTAAAAAAAGTCGCATTGCAACGATCTTCAAAGGCCGCAGAGCGACGATGAGCCGTTCTCTGGCTCATCTGCCGATCGCCGTATCTCGGGCAGCCGCCTCTCTTGCCATGGCGAGGAACGCCGCGAACCCCGCAGACGGGTTGCGCCTACCGGGGTAATACAGGCTGAAGCCCGGGCGCGGCGGGGTCCAGTCGTCCAGCAGGCGGGTCAGTCGCCCGGCAGCGATGTCATCCGCCACGTCCTGCTCGATGAAGAAGCCGATGCCGGCGCCGTCCAGGATGGCGGTGCGGGCGATGGCGGCCTCGTCCAAGGTCAGGCGACCCTGTGCTTCGATCTGGACCACCTCTCCGGCCCGCTCGAAGGACCAGCGGAACAGCGCGCCGTTCGGCAGGCGCACGCGGAGGCAATC
>NZ_SUNI01000061.1 GCF_005048225.1 Paracoccus gahaiensis | reverse complement strand
TCCTCGGACCGATGGCGGACCATGGCTGGCCCTCACGCCTTCCGAATACATCTGCAGGATCTGGACATCCGAGCCAGACAGATTCATCCTGAACCCGATCCACCAGATGCCGGGACTGAACAGCTAGTGATCCAACTGCACCAGGCCGCTGTCATCCTTTAGGGCGACGCCTGTCGTTCCAATGCGGCGGGCCTCATGGATCAGCCAGGTCAGGCGGTCGGCGGCGGCGGCATGGGACAGCCCGCCGCGCGCATGGATGTTGGACACGCAGTTGCGGGCGCTGTCGCGCAGGCCGACGCGCGGGGCCTGCGTCAGATAGGCGCCCAGGCTGTCGACGACCGACAGGCCCGGACGCTCTCCGATCAGTATCAGGACCAGGGCGGCGCCCATCGCCGCGCCGATCGCATCGCCAAG
Source organism: Paracoccus gahaiensis (assembly GCF_005048225.1). Classification (GTDB taxonomy): domain Bacteria; phylum Pseudomonadota; class Alphaproteobacteria; order Rhodobacterales; family Rhodobacteraceae; genus Paracoccus; species Paracoccus gahaiensis. Next base: position 2,663 of record NZ_SUNI01000061.1, on the reverse strand, counting down.
CGCCACGCGCGCGCCCTGCGCCAGCACGACGGGGCGGTCCTGCAGCTCGGGCAGGCGGGCGACCAACGCGGCCATCAGCGGCGCGACCTGCGCCATGACGGCGGGGGCCGAGAGCCCGTCGCCGATGACAACCAGCAGGGGCGGATCGTCGGGCAAACGCGCGGCATCCAGCCGGGCATGGTCGGCCTCCGCCAGCTGCCGCCCCAGATCGGGGCGGCGCAGATAGGTGGCGCGGTCGGTGGCGCGGCTGGCAACGCGCAGCACCGGCAGGGGCGCCAGCGCATCGGCCAGCGCGTCCCAATCGACCTGCCCGTGGATCGCATCGCGGGCGGCGGCGTGATCCTGCTGGAAGGCCAGCAGGTCCGACAGCCGCGTGGCGCCGGGCCGCGCCTCCAACCGGAGCCGGGCGGGGGTCAGGTCGGCCAGACGGCGATAGAGGTCGGGGCGCGGGGCTGCAGCCGCCGGGCGATCTTCACCGCTCATGCGGGCAGCCCAAGGCGGCGGGCCAGCGCGTCCGCATCGGCCAGACGGGCGGGGCCGGACAGGCCCACCCCCTGCAGCCAGCGGGCGAATTCGGGGGCGGGGGCAAGACCGGTGATCTCGCGCAGATAGGCGATATCCTCGAAGGCGAGGCTTTGATAGCCCAGCATGATGTCGTCGGCTCCGGGCACCGCGATCACGAAGCTGACGCCTGCCTGCGCCAGCAGGGTGGCCAGCGTGTCCATGTCGTCCTGATCGGCCTCGACATGGTTGGTGTAGCAGACGTCGACCCCCATCGGCAGGCCCAGCAGCTTGCCGCAGAAATGATCCTCCAGCCCCGCGCGGACGATCTGCTTGCCGTCATAGAGGTATTCCGGCCCGATGAAGCCCACCACCGTATTGACCAGCAGCGGATCATAGGCGCGGGCGACGGCATAGGCGCGCACCTCCATCGTCTGCTGGTCGATGCCGTGATGGGCATCCGAGGACAGGGCCGAGCCCTGCCCCGTCTCGAAATACATGACGTTCTGCCCGACCGTGCCGCGCCGGGCCTCCAGCCCCGCTTGATGCGCTTCGGCCAGCAGGGACAGGGTGACGCCGAAGCCCTCGTTCGCGGCCTGACTGCCCGCGACGGATTGAAAGATCAGATCGACCGGGGCGCCGCGCTCCAGCAGAGTCAGGGCATTGGTCACATGGGTCAGCACGCAGGTCTGGGTGGGGATGTCCAGCGCGGCGCGCATCTCGTCCAAAGCGACCAGCAGCGCATGACAGTTCGACAGATTGTCCGAAGCCGGGTTGATCCCGATCACCGCATCGCCCACCCCCTGCAGCAGCCCGTCCAGCACCGCCGCCGCGATCCCGCGCGGATCGTCGGCGGGGTGATTGGGCTGCAGGCGCGAGGCCAGCACGCCGGGCCCCCCGATGGTGCTGCGAAAGGCGGTCACCACGCGGATCTTGCGCGCCACCCGGATCAGATCCTGGTTGCGCATCAGCTTGCTGACCGCCGCCGCCATCTCGGGCGTCAGGCCCGGGGCGAGCGCCGCGAGCGCCGGGCCGTCGGCGGCGGGCGACAACAGCCAGTCGCGTAGATCGCCCACCGTCATGGATGCGACCGGCGCAAAGGCCGCCCGGTCATGCGTATCCATGATCAGCCGCGTCACGTCGTCTGCCTCATAGGGGATTAGCGCGTCGGTCAGGAACACCGTCAGCGGCAGGTCCATCAGCACGCGTCGCGCGGCCACCCGCTGAAGCGCGCTGTCGGCCGCGATCCCCGCCAGCTGGTCGCCGGAGCGTTCGGGCGAGGCCGCGGCCATCACCGCGCCGAGGCTGTCGAAGCGGAACGCCTCGCCCCGGGCTGTAGCGCGATAGGCAGTCACAGCGACCTCAGATGAAGGGGCCAGTCGGGATGGCCGGTGATCTGGCGAAAGCGCATCAGCTTCCACTTGCCGTATTTGTGGAAATCGAAATCCAGCCGTGACACGCGCAGCTGCACCATCGACCACAGCGCCCATTTCACATCGGCCAGCGCCTTGTGCACGGCCACGCGGGCCAGAAGGTCGCGGGTCACACGCCCGAAATACTCCTCGATCAGCTCTGCCTCCTGCATGGGGGTAAAGAACATCTCTCCGAACCAGATGGCCAAATCATAGCAGCGGTCGTTCATCAAGCAATATTCATAATCAATTAGCTGTTCAGTCCCGGCATCTGGTGGATCGGATTTAGGATGAATCTGTCTGGCTCGAATGTCCAGATCCTGCAGATGTATTCGCAAGGCGTGAGGGCCAGCCATGGTCCGCCATCGGTCCACGGACCATGGCTGGCGACGGTCTTGAGCCGCCGCGCGAAATTGTAAGCGGCCATGAAGTCCGCTAGGTGAGTGCGGAGCTGGTCGTGGTCGTCGTAATAAAAGCGCTTGACCGTCGCGTCCTTGATCGTCCGGTTCATCCGCTCGACCATGTCCTCGAACCGATGGCGGACACGGTCTCGCCCTCGCAGATCGTGTCGAAGCGCATGGGCCGGGAGTAGATGGTGTTGCGGTTTCTGGGCTGCTTGGGCCGAACTCCTTGCCGTAGCATGTTGGGAATGACGCGCTGTTGAAGGTTATGTCCGCCTGCGCAGCCCCAAAAATTGCGCAGCGGCCGGCCATAACCGGGTCGCGGGTCTCTATGGTGGTTTTGCGAACC
>NZ_SUNI01000060.1 GCF_005048225.1 Paracoccus gahaiensis | reverse complement strand
ATCCGTCACCAGCCTGACAGCCTCGATTTTGAACTCACGGCTAAACTTCCGTCTTGTCATATCCACTCTCCAGTTCCTTGGTCACGATCTTATCTTCGTGTCCACGAAACCGGCAGCAGCTCAGATCCATCCTTCCACAACACGATTGGCGAAGGCGCGGAATGAGGTTGGTAGCTGCCCGCTCACCTGCTCAACGCAAGCCGTGATGCGATCTTCAGCACCCGTCGCTATGGCCCTGTCCAGGCTTGTGAGGGTTTCCGCGTAGTCAGGCGTCAAACCTTGAGCCATAAAGCGCGCTGTCAGATCCGCAGGATCAAGACGGAGGTGGCGCACGGGCCGGCCCACCACCGCAGAAATGATAGCTGCCGTGTCATTGTACCTCAGAGCCTCCGGCCCCGTCAGCACGACGTCAGCATTGAGAGGCGCTTGTGCTGTCAGTGCCGCTACGGCCGTGGCTGCGATATCCTCGGCGTCGATAAAGCCGACCCGGCCATCGCCGGTCGCGCTATAGATGATGCCTTCTTCTCGTATCGTCGCGGCGTGCGGCCCTTCCGAAAAGTTCTGCATGAACCATGAGGGGCGTAGGACTGCCCATTCTGTGGCGTTCTTTGCCAGCCAAGCATGAACCTCACCCATCATGGGGCCGCCAGGTTCCAGAAGCGACGAACTGAGCAGAACGAAACGCTTCACACTCCGGCCAATGGCCGCTTCCAACATGGGTTGCATCACCGCCAGATGGTCGGTTCGATCGGTGGGAGCGACAATGTAGGCTGCATCGCAGCCATCGAAGGCCGAAGCCGAGGACAAGTCCGACCAATCAAAACGCATGTCTTGTGCGCCATCGGGCGTGCGCGTGCCGATCACCGTGTGGAGGCCTGCCGCAGCCAGTCTGGCCGCCACGCGACGACCCGTCTTGCCCTTACCTCCGGTAACGAGAACTCGGTGAATCATGATCACGCCCCTCCTGCGTAAGCGGCGGCGGCGGCGGCGCTACCACCAAGCGCCGTGAGTGCCACTAGGGGGTTCCAGTAATCGCGATAGCGCGAGATGCGCGCATCCTGAAGGGTCACGACTGAAATGTAGCCCTGGTCGTAAGGGGCACCAGTGTGGACGCCGTGACCCGTGCAGGAAAATTCGAAGATCACCGCCTCAGCGGAGGTATAGATATTTCCCAGCTTCATGGGACCGAAGGCGATCAAGGGGCCAAGCTTCTGCAGGTGATCAGCCAACGCAGCAACCCCGTCCAGCCGCTTGGGCAGCCCCTCCGGCGCAAAGGGAAACTCGAAGATAACATCGTCAGCGAACAGGTCGAGCATGGTGTCTGCAGGGGCGAGTCGGTCGCCCAGTGCGGCGCGAAGAAGATCAGAAAAATTATCAAACTTGCCGGTCATTGCGAAACCTCGTATGAATGGAACGGTAACGTATCGACCATATGGGAGGGATTGCGTTGGAACGCAACCGTTCCGTTGAAAAACCCCGGAGGAAACCCTCGGGTGCTGCTGTAAAGAGTGTTGAACTCACAGCCGCGCTCTATCGCGCTTTTTTCGAAGAATGGGCTGAGCGGGGCTTCGCGGCCATCAGTCTGGAAAGGGTTGCGGTGAAGGCCGGCGCTGGCAAGGCCGCAATCTATCGCCGCTTCTCGTCACGCCAGGAGTTCGCGGCAGCTGCTGTGTCAGAGCTGGGTCTCATTATTGCTATGCCCGAAAATCGTGGAAGCTTGGAAGCGGACGTCCTTGCCTTCCTGATCCGACTGAGAGTTGTTCTTCGCCACTCCCTCATTCGTCGCATCCTGCCGGACCTGCATGCTGAAGCCGCGCGGTCTGTTGAGATGCGGGTTCTCAACTCCAAAGTGGCCGAAGCCCGGCGGGCGCAAGCACAAGTCATTATTGAACGCGCGATCGAACGGGGCGAACTGGACCCGGACGTGGACAAAGAACTGGCCCTCGATCTGCTTCCGGCACCGCTTTACTGGCGCATGGTGGTTTTGGGGATCACGCCCACACGCAGCCAACTCGCCGCAGAGGCCGTTGCGACTATCGCGGCGTTGCAGGCTTTAGCACGCCCTAGCTGAGCCAATTAAAGCGAAGAATCCCATTGGCCTGACTGACGGCTACGGGCTCTTCATGTCGATGTCGATGTCGATGTCGATGCCGCTGCACTGCGCTGCGGGCCGCTCTGCGGGACGAAGCCACCATTGCCACAGACAAGCTGCCAGCCGAGAAAGGCTAGTTAGGGGCATTATCGAGAGGCGAAAGATGGCAGAGATTCAGATTAGGGCATTCATTGCTTCGCTAGTCGCCATCCGCAGGGCACAAGAGCGCTACGAGGTTCTTCTTATGAAAAGAACGCAATCTCTAGCCGGTGAGTGGTGTCAGGTTGCTGGCAAGATTGAGGACGGCGAAACTGCTTGGCAGACTGCCTTGCGCGAGCTTGCCGAAGAGACTGGTTTGAAGCCTGATGCTTTCTATTCCGCTGATACTTGCGAGCAATTTTATGAAGCGGATCGCGATGCAATCACTAGCGCACCTGTCTTCGTCGCGTTCATCGACAACACTGCGGAAGTGGTGCTCAACCACGAGCACAGCGAATTCCGATGGGTCAGTTTCGAAGAAGCCGCTGATATGGTCGCCTTCGGCGGTCAAAGGCGGGTTCTTCGCTGGATCGAGCAAGAGTTCATCGAAAGAAAGCCGAGCAAACACCTATTAATCGACCATCTTTGATCTTCGAGAACGTCAGGCTTGGGCTGAGGGTGTGTGAAAACCCGACTGAGCATGGTCGAACACGGAACAGCATTCCCCCGCAGGCAGGATAGCGAGATGTCGTTCTGATAAAAAGTCGCTGCGGGCGGACTCGCAAGAAAAGCGTTCTCTGCAAATTTCCGAAAATTGAGTTCTCACACACCCTCGGCTCTTCGCGTCGATGCAGCGCCGACCGCTGACCGTCCGCTTTCGTCAAGCCCGAGAGGCAGGCTGCCTGACAGAAAAGGCAGATCTATCTGCCACTAAACAACCTGACCTGCCCCCCGGAACGTCCCTCGGTTTGATGTAGAGTTTGCTTCATCACGAAGGAGCATACGATATGAGGAAAAGCCGCTTCACCGAGGCGCAGATCATTGGGATGATCAAGGAGCAGGA
>NZ_SUNI01000059.1 GCF_005048225.1 Paracoccus gahaiensis | reverse complement strand
ACCATCAAGGCCGGCAGGCCATCCGCAACTGGTGGCTGGCCGCAAAGGCGAAGTATCGACACCATGCAGAGCCGATCGGCATGGAGCAGGCCGGAGGAAAGACCATCGTCCGGGCGACCGTGACCGGCGATTTCCCCGGCAGCCCTGCGGTGCTGACCTTCACCTTTGGGTTGGCGGGCGACCGCATCACCGATCTGGAGGTCGGATGATGTCGGATTTCCTGACGCTGAAGGGCAAGCGCGCCCTGATCACCGGAGGCACGCAGGGCGCTGGCGCGGCCACCATGGCGCTGTTCCGTCAGCTTGGCGCGCAGGTGCTGACCACGGCCCGCAAGCCTGTCGATCTGCCGAAGGCGCTGTTCGTCGCCGCCGACCTGACCACGACGGAAGGATGCGAGGTCGTCGCCAAGGCCGTGCGGGACCGGATGGGTGGCACCGACATCATCGTCCACATGCTGGGCGGCTCCTCTGCCCCTGGCGGCGGCTTCGCGGCCTTGGGCGATGCAGAATGGCAGGCCGAGTTGGCCCTGAACCTGCTGCCCGCACTGCGGCTGGACCGGGCGCTGGTGCCTGGCATGGTCGCGCAGGGTGCGGGCGTGGTCGTCCATGTCACCTCGATCCAGCGCCTGGTGCCGCTGCCGGAGGCGACGACCGCCGACGCTCGGTCGATGTCGTCCCGCGCGGTGGCGAGGGATTGGAGTCACGAGTCATGTCGATGGGCGCTAGTCCTTCTGATGTTCGCGACCGACGCGGCGGGAAGGCAGATCCGAGCAAAGCTGATGTGAGGGTGGAAACCGTGCGCATGGAAACCCCGATTTTTCGCCTGAAACTGACGATTTTTCGGGACTAAGCCCACCGCATACAGAACCGCGCCAGAAGGACCCAAGAGGGCAGGGGTCGGAGGGCATCGATGTGCCGTACTCTAAGGCATGTCCGCCTTGGTGACGCGGCAGCATGCGTCCTGATGATCTACCGATGCTTCAGCAATGCACCTCAACAACGCATAACTCGCTGATAGTGTTAAGATGTACCACTCACCGACAATCCTTTCTCTATAGAAACATGCCTGTGCCATTGGTACAGATTCTGCCCTTCGATTTTTATTGAGAAGTGCAGCATCTCAACACTTACAAAGACTTGCGAATGAAATGGCGTCGCTGTTGCGTCATCGGTGCGTCACGAAAAGCCCGAGGAAGTAAGGACCAGAAGCCGCGCGCTTTTTGTCTATACCCGCGACCTGCGCCTGCACGCGCTGAACAAAGCCATTGATCCCCGGGATTGCGTTCGGCTTGAAGCCCTCCGCTGCGGCCCACATGCTGAACAGCCGATATGCGTCCCGCGTCGCCAGCTTCGGCCCGCCGTTGTAGATCGGCTGCACTTCGGTGCAGCTGTCAATCCACGCAAGGACCGGATCATGCCCGAACAGCCACTCGTTCATCTCCTCCTTGCTGCTCTCAGGGATCGTGAAGTTGCGCTGGCGGATCAGATCCGCGGCTCCCTCGACAGCCCATGCCAGTAGCAGATCGGCCTCTTCCGTGGCGATGCGCTTGCCGATGTTCTCGACGCGCTCTCCCATCGGAATGGTTCTGCAGAAGCTGATGATCAGGATCCGGCGCTGCACGCCGCGGTCAAGGCCGCCTTTGAAGCTTATCAGCTTGTTGGTGGCGAAAACGTTCTGCGCAACCGACCGGAACTCCACCCGGCTTCTGTAAAGCTCACGCCCGTCAATTGGTTCGCCGGTAACGATCGCTTTGAATGTATCTGACGAGACTGCCGCGCTTGAGAGTTCGTCAGAAGCGTTCAATAGCTTGCCCCGCAAGCCGATAACGTGGCGCTCATCTGCCATGCGGGCGGCGGATATCGAGCAGACGGCAGAGGGTGGTAACAGACCCCGGGCAAGATCGAGGAACTGACTCTTTCCGTTTTCCGCAGTCTTGCCGTAGAGGATGACAGCACGAGGCTGTACGAGCCTCGTTGCATAGCCGAGGGCGGCTACGCCGCAGATTTCCTTAAGGAGCTGAACCTTCGCTTCCGCGTCCTTGTCACCTAGGAAGATGCCTTTCAGAAAGCCTGCGAGGAGGGAGCCAGAGGGTGGAGTACCCTTGTTTTCGGGATGCCAGCGGCCCGGAAGCACATGGCGGCAGCCATGCTCGGGATCATGCGGCCCCAGACGAGTTGAGCCATCAGTATCAATCCGGATGAAGCCGGATGCGCAGTTGATCCCTCCTGTCTGAGGCTGGAAGAAGCCGGGTTCGGCACAGATAGACGCGCATTCATGCAGAATGGAGTCGATGCGGCCTCGCCCCAACTTCACCCGCGAAGGCTGACCACTGGCCGAGGAAAAGGCCGCACCATCATACTGGTGAACGATGCTGCGCATGTGATCCTGAGAGATCACTTCCCAGTGGGTGCCGGTGTAGCGCCAGAAATCGCCTTCGGTGTAGGCGATCCGGCCATATCGCGCGATGAGGTCTTTGCGGGCACGGGCCGCAACTTCCACATCGGAACCAATGTCTAGCTGCTTGCAGCTCGTTTCCGCATGCCCAGGCCTAAAGCGTTCGGCGGAGTTGATGCAGCTGCGCACGGCCTCATTTCCTTTGAGGATCAGCACGTCGTTAAAGTCCTGCCCAGCGGGCGGGGTAGCGATCATGACAGTGGAGCCACGCTCGGCGAGGGCGCTGGCAGCGCGGACTATTTGTTTTCCCGCTGGGCTACCCGCGCGGTCTCCGTCGCGGGCGACAATGACGTCGCCTCTGTCAGGAACTGGAGCACAGCCGATATTTGAAATGCCCAGACAAGCCCACACCTCCTGGCCAGTGGCTTGCCAGATGGAGAGCGCCGTCTCGACACCTTCGCACAGGACGACAGGGGCACTGCCAGGAAAGCGGACGGCGGCGTGACTGGCCCAGCCATCGACCGTCTTGTTCGTGCGCTTGACCACCGTGACCGAAGCTTTGGTGCCTTCGGGGGTAAGGTAAACCTGCTGAACCGCCAACACCTCCCCGGCGTGATCGGTCGCAAGCGCGACCATCGCGCCATATGCGCCGAAGGCTTTGGGACGGTAGCGAATGCAGTCGGGCAGGGCAATTGTGATGCCGCGGCTGCGCAGATACGGCATCACCGGGGAGGCGGCGGGATCTGCTGCTTGAGCTATGATCGTAGCCACTTTTTCGGCTCGCTTAGTGTCAGTTGAAGCTGCCAGTTCAGCGGATACTAGGAAGGACGTTGCGGGCGCTGACCGCTTTGATGTCCGGCTGCTTTCTACCGGAAATTTGACCTGCCCCCCGGAACGTCCCTCGGTTTGATGTAGAGTTTGCTTCATCACGAAGGAGCATACGATATGAGGAAAAGCCGCTTCACCGAGGCGCAGATCATTGGGATGATCAAGGAGCAGGAAGCC
>NZ_SUNI01000058.1 GCF_005048225.1 Paracoccus gahaiensis | reverse complement strand
CGCGCCGGACGCTTGCGCTAACCGAGGGTTCCACGCCCGGCGCGCTTGCCCTGAAACCATCCGCCGACTACCAATCTCAAACCGGCAGACTCTCGTTATGACCGAGGGACCCACGGGGGGCAGGTCATTGTAATTAGACCGGCTCGCCTCTTCCTTGTTGGGAAATGAGCGTGTGATCGTGTCCCAATCTTTGGTGTAGGAGCGCCGACCTCCGAAGAGGTTCGACCCTAATCAGGTGGCCACGGCGGGCAGCCTGACGGCAAGATTGCCAGTGATGCGGGCGAGGGTTTCAGGCGACATGTATCGGCGCGCGACGGCCCATGGGGAAGGTGCTGGCGGATTGGGCCTCGGGCAGCGCACCCGACATGCTGCCCTTCCCGGTTACCCCACCGCAGCCGATCCCGTTCCACTTCTTGAAAAAGCCGGCCGTCATGGCAACGGTGGCATGGTCCCGGCTGCGCGACGTGCTGGAGTAGCCTCCGGGCCGCACCCAATCACACCTCGCCTTCGGATACGGCATCCCCCCAAGGGCTCATGATCTCGGTCGCGCCGCAATTGCGGTTCGCTTCGCGCATGACGCCTGCAGGCACGGCAAAGGCATAAGGGTGGACGGTCCGCTTGGCGGTCGTTACGGGACCAAGAGTGGTCAGCGCATCGAAAACGTCGGGCGGCAGATCCTCGTCCATCACGGTGCTTGTGGCGCCCGAGGCGTCGATGCGGGGGGTGTGGAACGCGGCCTCCAGATCCATGCCGAAATCGACCATGAAGCTGGCCAGATTGGCCACCGCCGGAAGGATCTTGCGCCCGCCCGAGGCGCCGATGGCGAACATCCGGTCGCCCACCTGCCCCACGGTCGGGCAGACATTCATCAGGCAGCGGTTGCCCGGCGCCAGGGAGTTCGGCTTGCCGGGCTCGGGGTCGAACCACATGATGCCGTTGTTCAGCAGCATCCCGGTCTGCGGCGAGACGACATGGCTACCGAACATCGACAGCAGCGTCTGCGTCACGTTCACCATGTTGCCGTGGCGGTCCACCACGCTGAAGCTGGTGGTGCAGGCCGGGGCGCGCGGGCTTTCGCCGGTATCGCCCCCATGGACCAGACGGTCGCGATAGGCTGCGCCAAGCCCTGCGGCCAGCGCACCGTAACTGGCCGCCGAGGGCGCCTCGCCCGGCAGGAAGGCGGCCTCCATCTGCTGCAGGGTCTTCACAAGTTCGGCCCCGGCGGAGAGGCCCGAGGGCGCATGGATCACCGCGTCGCGATAGCGGATGGTCCGGGGCGCCGCGGCCTGCGCCCGATAGGCCCGCAGATCGTCTAGGGACAGGCAGCCTCCCTTGGCCCGTACATCCTCGACCAGCATGCCCGCAATGGCGCCGTCGTAGAAATCCTGCGGTCCGTGATCGGCAAGGCGGCGCAGGGTGGCGGCATGGGCACGCTGGTCCAGCCGGGCCGTCGTCGCCGTGGTCCATCCCGCGATATCGGGCCATTGCCCGTCCGCCAGAAACATCGCCGCCGCATCCGGATCCTGTGCCAGCTGGCGCGCCGCCGAGGCGATCAGCAGCGACGAATACCAGTCGAGCAGCATCCCCTCCTCGGCCAGCGCCACGGCGGGGGCCAACAGATCGGCCCAGTCCTTCGTGCCATAGCGCTCATGCGCCAGCGCCATGCCCGCCACGGTGCCGGGCACGGCCACCGAGGTCGCGCCATAGATGTTGCGATCGTCCCGGACCCGCGTCCACGGGAACAGGTCCGCCGCCTGCCGCCCCGGCTCCAGCGGGTAGTCAGCAACGTCCAGCGCGGCGGGGGACCGCATCCCGAACTCGATGGTCTCGGCCCGCCCCTCGCCCGCACGCCAGAGCGTCATCATGCCGCCGCCCATCGGTCCCGACATCCACGGCTCGACCACCCCCACTGCGAACGAGGTCGCGATAGCCGCGTCCATGGCATCGCCCCCCGAAGCCAGGACGGCCGCCCCGACCTCGGCGGCCTTGCGGTGCTGGCAGGCAACAACGCCGCCCTCGGTCCACACGACTTCCTTGCGGATGTGCTGCGTTCGGGAGAAATTCGTCATGTCATCGGCTTTCTGTCGTCATGGGCGCTCAGGAAGGCGCACTCCGGTTTGGCTCATCTGAAGATGTCTTGCTTGGGCATGCAAGTTCGACCGCGGCAAAATTTCCCCAGTCATGAGGACGCTTGGCCAATGGTGGGTGATGTTTCGCCATCCCACCGCAGTCCTTTTTCGTGAAAGAACGGCTCAATAAGTGACATCCTGCACTGGCAAAAAGACCGAGCAGTCAAATTGGAACATCTTGTCATTTCCCAAACTTGCACGCTGACTGGATCCTCATCACAGGCAGGACGTTGCTTTGGATAGTGCGAAATAGCCAAGCCGCGAGGGGATTTAATCAAATGTTGTCACTGGCGATGCCGTCTTCCGGGGTCGAGCAGGCGTCGGACTCAACTTTAACGTGACCCGCCTTCAGGCCTGACAGGGCTTGTGCTAAGGATGTCTGTCAAGCCTGCGTCGAGGAGCGGCTTGAAGATGAGATGGCACACCGAGGTTTGACATACCCTGCGGAGACGATGGACGATGAGCGACGTGCCGAAGGGTTTGGTCCCGTTTCCCTTGGATTTTGACCTCGATGAGGGGCCGTGCTTGGTATGTGGCGCTCAACTTGACTTGGAGTGGAGATGCACGGGATGTGGCGCAGATCATTTCGACGGCGTCATGCTCATCATAGGATATGGAAGGCCTCCGAAGGGCGCCGCCATGTCATCGGCGGCCAAGCCAACCCCCTCGCAGCCTTAAGTCGGACCAAACCCATGAGCCATTTAAGGTTGGACATGGAATGGCGCGGCATCTCATTGACCGTGCGAAGAAGTTCCACTGTCAGAAGTCTGCCAGAACCGGGCGATTTAAGCTCCGGTGCCGGACCTGTGCCTTTCCAACCGAGGAACAGCCGCCCTCGGATGACGATGTCCTTTGACGACTCCAGGCTCGAGATAATAGCGGAACGAGACGTAGATCTTGGTCACCGGCGCGCGGATCTCGTCTGAAAATTGCTCTGCAAATGAAGGCCAGGCCGTGTTGATGGCCTCGTGCCAGATCTCGGTGACCCTGTAGACGTTGAAGCAGTTGCCCCCGCGTGAACTGAAGGTGTCGAGGCATCGCAATGACAGCCATTCGTCGGTGCGCGGCAGATGGGCCAGCTCGTAGGACCCCAGGAAGACCTCCTCGGATATGTCGAATATGCTATCTGCCACGTTTCTTGCGACAAGACGATCTTCATAAATCTCAGCGCGGAATGTCATTTTCGTCCCCTTGTCGGCGTCCACTACGACCATGTAGCAGCCCTGCCCGGTAGGTCAAAATGTTTGACCAATTTCCTGTATCGCACGAGGCTGACCGAACGCCCCTCGCCTCTATTGCCAGTCCAGCATTCGTTCCTTATCCACGCACCATGCCGTTCAAGCCGGGATAGTCTGAGTTCGTGCATTTCCTCGACATGTTGTCCGATGCGGGTCATCCGTGCTCTTCGGCGGCTGTCTGTTCCAGCGCCTGGTTCAAGGCCCGCAGGACGTCGATATGGTGGACGCTGCCGATCAGGCGCGGAGGATCATCCGGGCCGTCGCAGGCCATCACGGCAAGACAGACAGCGCCGCAGCGGTCGAACAAAGGCAAGGCTTCGGCCAAGGTCGTGGTGGGGGCCACCGTAGGATGCGTTTCGGCCAAGGACCGGACCAGATCTTCCGCCGGGGCATCTTCGGCACCCGGAGCAGACGTTGACGCTTCCGGAATATCCGGGCGCAAGCGTGGTCGCGATGATCCCGAAGGCCAGGCCGGTCAGCGATCCCATGACCAGTGCCGGGGAAAAGACCCCGCCACCCATCCGCCCGCCCAGGGT
>NZ_SUNI01000057.1 GCF_005048225.1 Paracoccus gahaiensis | reverse complement strand
GCGCCGGACGCTTGCGCTAACCGAGGGTTCCACGCCCGGCGCGCTTGCCCTGAAACCATCCGCCGACTACCAATCTCAAACCGGCAGACTCTCGTTATGACCGAGGGACCCACGGGGGGCAGGTCAGGAGGTGCGCACCTTGACCTCCAATGTATAAGCTGATCGGCCATCGAGCCTAGTGGTGCAGTGATCTAAATGGCCCATACATCATAAAGCGGATGGTAGCCTTGATCGGCACCCGAAATGTGATGGCCGCGACCCGGGTGAGAGACGGAAGGAAAGCTTTGCTCCGCTGATGAAGTACTGCGCCCGATCCCCCAGACCACCTTTTTGCGGTGCGGCGGGTCTCCACACAGGCTAGGCCGGAGCTGATCCTTTGAGCGCGTATTGGTTCCAGTTCACAGGCAGACTCCAGCAACGTTTCGGATTGACAGCTGCTGCCGAGCCCCGGCAATCTTAAACCAACATGTTTGGCAGTATTTTTGAGGGAATAACGGGTAATGAAGAACTTTGTGCAAGCAGTTGTGATCACCCTTCTGACCGGCCTGCCAGCATCGGCTCAGACCCTCAGCCCTGAAGACATCAGCAAGATCATCGACGAGCGGATGAGCGACCTGAACCCATATCAGGCGTTGCTGAACGACCCCGATCCCGAGCGCAGTCGGCTGGCCATGCAGGTGATGCTGGAAAGTGGTGATCCGGATCTGGTGCGGATGGCCTTGGAATTCGGCTTGCTGTCCCCCAATCCCGGCGTCAAGCGTACGGCTTTCGAAGCCTGGCTGAAAACCGGGCCGATCCTCTCGTTCCGTTTTGACGGGACGAACGTCAAGGACACGAGTTTCGAAGGGACCGTGACCGGCAATTGGAATGGAACGATCAACGAGAATGTCGGATATTGGCGGATTGGCGTGTCAACATATCTCGACGAACAGAAGTGCTTTGCAAGCACCGCCAATGAAAGAGATTGCTTCATCACGATCAACAGCGACGGCGTCTTTCTGACACCCTCCAGACTGAACGCCCGCGCCACCATCTCGGAGTCGGGTCGGCTTGAAGGCACCGGGACAATGTATGCTGTCGATGAAGCCGTCCCGTTTTCGGTCCAGTTGGTCGACTAGCCTTAATAGGCGGTGATCTCGTCGATCACGACGTCGCCGCTGCCCCAGGTGTCCAGCACGATCACCTGCAGACGCCGCAGGTTGCGCTGAGCCACCTTGCCCGTGTCGAAGACGCCGTCGGCGGCCATCTCGCCCCGTAGCCAAGACCGGAAGCCCGCCCCCTCGCCTTCCAAGGACCAGGTCAGCAGGACCGTCTTGGGCGATGTCTGCCCGGGCCCGGGGTTCGACCGGATGACCAGCCGCGAGGTCGGCGTGATTGCATCGAAGCCGACGGCGACCTGCATCAGCGCCTGCTGCGCAAAGACGAACTGGCCGGGCCCGGTCATGTTTTCGGGGGCGAACATCGGATTGACTGGCCTGACCGAGCTTTCGAGCACCCGCAGCGGCAGGGCATCCGTATCCGCATCGTCGACCGGCTCTGTCACGCTAGCATCGCTTGGCGCCGCAAAGGCGCCACCCTGTTCGTCGAGATAGCGCCGGATATGGATGAAAATCTCACCCGAGCGGATGAAGGTCGCCCGCTGAGTATCGTCGGAGCTGACGGCCATACCAGCCGGTTGACCATCGACAAAGGCGAATGCACCGGACGTGCCCTGTCCGATCGCCGCCTCGGGATCAGCCAGTGTGCCCGTGAATGTCAGATAGGTCCGGTCGGCCACCTGCAGCTGCTCGCGAGAAATCTCGCCCGTCTGGTTCAACCGCAACAAATCTGCCTGATGCGCCGATGACGTTTCCCGGGTTTCGGCCAAGGCCTCAAGTTCCGACTGGCAGCGGTTGCCGATCCCGCCGCGGGCGACCCCAAGCGCGAGGTCGATCCCGGGCCAGAACGGAGAAATGACCGTCGCAGTGGCGCTCTCGACGGGCGCTGCAGTCGAAACCGTGACCCGAGGGAAAGGCCCTGCGACGTGACGGGGCATGACGATGTAGCAGGTCCCGTTGCGGCCGAACATCCAGCCATATCCGAACTCGCCCAGACCGTTCTGGATGGAAACGCTTTGAGCAGGGACCGGTTGCGGATAGACTGCCCCAAGACCACAAAAGACAAAGGCACAGGCCATGCTCAGGTTGATTTTCAGCATCATGTCCACCTTGATGGTCCTGCAGGTCGCAACGCCCGTCGCCAGGGCGCAGGATGTCCAAGAGATCGCACCCGAAGCCCCCGGTGTCCAAGAATTTTTCCGGGAAGCGGCGGATATATCCGGATCCGTAGTGCTGGGCGTACAGGTCCAGTTTCAAGCTGCGGATGGCCCGCGCCTGATCGGCTATCTGCCGGCTGAGTGGGGTGGGGAGATGGCTTGCATTCATGTCGTGTCGGTCGACGGACGCTATGAGGCCTATGGCAACTATCCGGTGCCCGCATCCTGGCAGGGCGGAGCGGCGGCGTTGACTTTCGTCACCGGCTACAGTGCGCTTTTGCGCGGCGTTCCCGCCGACGGTATCGGGGTCATGGTCGCGCGGGGCCCCTGCGGCCAAGGCAAGGCGGACGAACTGTCGGTGGTGCTTTGGAACACGCGTGACGCGCCAGCTGTGGACATCATTGTCAACTCGTTCAACGCAGACGAAGTCTTTGCCTATGTCGACGAGCAGACGGCGCCCGTTCGCTGCGAGCGGCTGGAGCTCGAAAGCACCATCGCCTTCGACCGGAAATGCCGGATCGATCCGGCGGACAGGGCGGGGCCGACCGATATCACGATCTATCGCCTCAAGGATGGCAAGCCGTCCGAGCCGACCTCGGTCGTCGTCTGGTTTCCGGACACGTAACGGTGCGCCCGGTACGCAGGGAACGGCGAGAAACCCGGCTATACTCCATCCGAGGGGTAAGACTGCGTTGGTTCACTCTGGCCCTGATCGGAGCCGCCTGCATCGCCATCCTGCTGGCAACCATGGCGCGCGAGCGGACCTTCAGCCTTGTGGCGCGATCCCTGGGCGGTACGATTGCGTTCGAGGGCGAGTTGAACGACTGGATGATCCAGAGCGGCGTGGAATGCCGTCTACGCGACAGCCCCGATTTCCGGATGCTGGCGGCCCGCGACGTCTCGCTCTGCGATGCCCGGATTTACGAGGCCACCACTTTTGCAGAACGCATCGTTGCGTGGCGGGACGGCACCGAGATAGCGTGGAGACGCGCCGCGTCGGGAGCGCTTCAGATCACCGTTCAGAACGACGCGACCGCGACCATACCATCGGGCACCCTGATTGTCGTTCCTGATGCAGACTGGCGTGGACATGGTGCCTTGGCCTTTCAAGGTATCGTCGGCATCGGTCGAACCGTCTCAAGCGGCAGCGACGACTACCTTTTGGAGGGCACCTGGCAGGCTTTGCAGAGCGGAATGGCGGTCTCGATCTTTCGCGACGTCACTGACGTCGTGCAAAGCGGCACCCTGACGCGCGGCTCGGCCGTGGATTTCAGGCGTGACGGCGCGCCGCAGGACGACACTGCGGTCACCAGCTTTGGCCATCTGACCCCAACCGAAGACGACCAGCGCGGCGTCATCGTCACGCTGCTGACCCAGCATGCCCCTGTGGCCCTGAGAGTGAACCATTTCGGTCTGAACGCGCCGACCTTGTTCAAGCCGGACTGGGTCGATGCGATCTCGTCCAGCACCATGCTGTTCGCCATTGCCGTCATGCTGTCGCTCTTGATCGGCATTCTCGAACTTGGCACCGCAGTAGCGCGGCAGTGGCACGGCAGGATCAATCCTGACGACGACCCTAGCTAGGCCTCAGACGAAAAGACAATGTGATCATGGCTGGCGGCACGCATTTGGCCTAGGGCCGCATTGATGTCGGTCTTGCACTTGGGCGATCAAGCCGGGCGAGAACTAGGTCGTTGGTCTTGCCCATCGGGTGGACGTGATGGCGTCTGGCACCAGGCGGCTGTTGGTCGCGGCTCGATCAAGCGGAAGGTGCGGCGCCATTCGCTGCCATCCGCCGCTTGTGTTTTGCTGACACTATGTTGACACGGTTCTGGAACGCAAAAAGCCTCCCGGGAGGGAGGCTGCTAAACTGCTGATGCTGTGTCTTATTTTGGTTGCGGGGATAGGATTTGAACCTATGACCTTCAGGTTATGAGCCTGACGAGCTACCGGGCTGCTCTACCCCGCGCCAAGGATGTCCTGTTGGGGTGTTTATGTCGTTTAGAGAGATGTTGCGTTTCTTACCAGGTCTGGCGGTGACCTACTCTCCCACGTCTTGAGACGCAGTACCATCGGCGCAGCGGCACTTAACGGCCGAGTTCGGGATGGGATCGGGTGTTTTGC
>NZ_SUNI01000056.1 GCF_005048225.1 Paracoccus gahaiensis | reverse complement strand
CTCCAGTTTGTCGTGCGGTAACGGGCAGGCTCGGGTTTCGTCATGTAAGGACGCTTAACCCACAACAGCACCCGCGTGAATCCTCACTCGGGCGAGTTCTGCAACAACGCCATGAGCATCCCTTACCTCATCACCCAATACCATGGGCCGGATCTTGGCCGTGTTGGGGACGTCGAGGCGGTTCACGAATGCAATACAACTATGAGTTTTAGCAGTCCATAAAATTCGCTTTCGAAGGTCGTAGCAAGATGGGACGTGTGCTTATTAGAAACCTGTCTAATTAGACTATTGCGACAGGTTCCGGGTATGTGTAAACGGCAAAAATGCGATAAATTTTAGTAGTCCAAATTCTTCAATTCCCAATGGGAATAGTAAAAGGTGGTTTGATAAATGCCCTCCATTGATATTGTTAGAACCGACGGGATCCCCCATGAAACCGTCAACGGTATTCGCGGTGACACCACCTCTCGCGGAGCTGATCTAGAAGGTTCTACTGTCACCGCCACCTATGCTGACGGTTCTACCGAAACGCTGACATGGCGTGCTTTGGACCCCTACACTTTTGGTGGAGCTAGCGGCACAGACATCGAGATGTCCTACGGCTTCGAATGGCATGAATTGACGACTACTAAAATTTTGACGTCGCTTCAAATTGACTTGCAACCTGGCAGCTCTGTCTTTGATACGACCTTGGATAACGAGAATAATGAGAATGACAACTCAACGACCGGCTCATTGGATGGCTATCCATTCGAGTTGGATTCCGAATATGAAGAAGATGCCGGTGAAATAACCGTAACATATTCAGGCATTGTGAATATAGCGGGAGATCCGGCCGTTGGAGATCTTTATACGACGATGAACGTCGATTTCTCCAAGCTCCCTGCGGGCGGCCTTCTGGGTGATCTGAGATGGAAATCTGACATCGACACCATGAGGGAAGCCGGTGACTTGAACCCATTGCCACCTAGTCTGCCTTGTCTCGTCCGTGGAACGTTGATCACCACAGATCTTGGTGACGTGCCTGTGGAGGACTTGAAATCAGGCTGTAGAGTTCTGACCCAGGATAATGGTTTTCAAGAACTTGTCTTGACGATGAGCCGGGTCATAGACACGAATGGACTTAGGAAGAACGAAAAACTCTATCCGATCCGGATTACCGCGGGAGCATTGGGTTCGGGATTTCCCAAAAGAGATCTGGTTGTGTCACGCCAACACCGCATGGCCGTGAACTCCAATATTGTTAAGCGTATGTTCGGTTCTGAGACTGCGCTCGTGGCTGCAATCAGGCTGACGGAGATGCCGGGAATTTACATCGACAACACTGTCGAAAGCGTTGAATATTTCCACCTCGTCTTCAAACAACACGAAGTCGTCTTTGCCGAAGGTGCACCAACCGAGAGCTTCTTGATGAGCTTGGAGACAAAAAACATCTTGAGCAAGGCGCAACGGGAAGAATTTGCATCTCTCTTTCCTGAGGTTGACGAAATTGGTTATCTTGGCACCCCAGCACATACGATCCCCTCGGGTCGGCTGCAGAAGCAACTGATCCAACGGCACCTGAAAAACGAAAAAAATATTCTGTCACTATAGGTGAGAAATTTCAGGTGGCTTGAAAGGTTTTTTTAGCATGCCTATTATGGTATGCAGACAAAGAAGATAAGGGTCGTCCTTCGGATACCTTGTTGACGCATTCATGATGTGAAGTCTGGGCCGGGTTTATCCCCGGCCCAAACCTATTATACAAGAATCAAATTGCGAGGGTGTCAAAATCAGTGTCCTTTTCAAGGACGTTCTTATACCAGACCGGCTGACGGCCACGCCCGGACGTAAGCGCGACGTCGGGGCCCTATGCGGCGAGGCTTGACGGCTGAGGGCGGTGCCACGGCATGAGGTCTTCTATGTGGGATCTGGGGTGCCCGTCGAGGATGGCCCGGAGTGTGTCGGCGAGGTAGTCGACGGGGTTCACACCGGACAGCTTGCCGACGAGCGAGGCGAGCATGGCCCAGTTCTCGGCGCCGACCTCGTTGCCGGCGAAGAGGGCGTTCTTGCGGGTCAGCGCGATCGGACGGATCTGGTTTTCGACCGGGTTGGTGTCGAGCTCGAGGGTGCCGTCGTCGAGGAAGCGGATCAGGCCCGGCCAGTGCGCGAGGGTATAGCGGATATCCTCGGCCAGAAGGGATTTCTGCGGGATGCGCGACAGCTGAGTTCCAAGCCAGGGCTTGAGCGCGGCGATGATCGGGGCGGCCTGGGCGCCCCGGACGGCGAGACGGTCGGCGGGAGCCTGGCCGCGCACGGCCTTCTCGATCTGATACAGCAATGCGATCTGGCGCAGCATCTCCTCGGCGATGGGCGGGCCCTCGCTTTCAAAGCGCTTCACGAAGCGACGGCGGACATGGGTCCAGCAATTGACCAGCTGCCACGGCCCCTCATCGCGCGTGATCTCGGTCAGCGCGTTGTAGGACTGGTAGGCGTCACATTGCAGGAACCGGCCGCGGTATCCGGGGAGGAACTTCAGCGGATGCTCCCGTCCTCGGCCGGGGGCGTAGTGGAACAGCACGATGGGCGGACCGACACCGCCATGGCCGCGATCGTCGGACACGACGGCCCAGAAGTAGCCGCTCTTGGTGGCCTTCCGGCCCGGATCGAGCACCGGCGCGCGGGTCTCGTCCACGAAGATCCGGTCGGCGCCGCGCAAATGAGCCTTCATGTGGTCGATGACAGGCATCAGGTGGAAGCAGGCGCGCCCCGTCCAGTTGCCGAGTGTGCCACGGTCGAGGTGGAGACCTCGCCGCTCGAAGATCCCCGCTTGGCGGTAGAACGGAAGGTGGTCGCCGAACTTCGAGACGATGATCCACGCGATCAGCCGCTCGGTCGGCAGCCCGCCAGGGACAACATGCTCGGGCGCATGTGCCTGCACCACGGCCTGCGAGCAGCGGCGACAGGCGTATCTCGGGCGCCGCGTCACCAGCACCTGGAACTGCGCCGGGATTACGTCGAGCCGCTCGGATATATCTTCCCCGATCCGGGCCATCTCACCGCAGCCGCAGGAGCATTGGATGCTGGCGGGCTCGATCACGCGCTCGACCCTGGGCAGGTGCGCCGGCAGATGCCCGCGGTTGCGCGCGGGCTTGCGAGGTTCTTCCCCGCGCGCTTGGGCAAGCGCGGCCTCTGCCTTCTCCTGCGCGGCCGCGAGGACGCCTTGGGCCAGTTCGGCATCCTCGAGCGGCAGATTGAACTGGTCGGGTGACAGCTTCTCGGAACTCTTGCCGAAGCGCTCGCGCTGCGATGCCCGCAGGATGCCCTCCAGCCGACGATTGGCCTCCTGCACCTCCACGAGCGCCGCCTCGACCTCGGTCAGGCGGGCCTTCAGATGAGCGTTCTCACGGCTGAGGGCATCGGCATCCATGCCTCGAAGTGAATCACGCAAACGCGGTTCTGGCCAGCAAAAACAGGGAATTCCCGTGCGTCCGCCCGCTCACCCTGCGACCAGCGGACGCCGCGCCCGTTCCGGCCGCACCAGCCGCCAATCCAACCCTTCGAACAGAGCCGCCAGCTGCGCCGAGGAGATCCGCATCACTCCGTCCCGCATCTGCGGCCAGACGAACTTGCCTCCCTCAAGGCGCTTGTGAACGAGCACCATTCCGGTCTGATCCCAAACCAGCAGCTTGATGCGGTCCGCCCGTTTCGAGCGGAAGACGAAGACGGCGCCACAGAAAGGGTCGAGCCCGAACATCTCCTGCACCGCCATCGCAAGGCCGTCGATGCCCTTGCGGAAGTCCACCGGGCGCGTCGCCACATAGACCTTTGTCGGCCCTCCCTGACCAAGCATCATGATGTCGCCGTCCGCGCCGCCCGGATGGACCTGGTCAGCAGGATCTCATCGGCGTCGGCCCCGACGCGGATCACGACATCGCCGACAACGATCTCCACGCCGATGGCGACCTCCGTCTCTGCCGGCATCGCCGCTGCGGGACCCTCGACGACCAACTCTGCAAACATCGGCAGGGCCGCCACGCTCTCGGGCACGACAAGCTGCCCCGTCCGCAACTTCTTCCGCCAGTCGTAGACCTGCCAGCGCGTCGTCCCGTGCTGCCGCGCGACATCCGTTACCGAGGCCCCGGCACCAGGCTCTCCGCAGCGATCCGCGCCCGCTCCGCCTTCGTGCGCCGCCGACGCCCGCTCGGCCCCTCGATCACCTCCAGCCGAGAAACCCTGCCGTCCCCTGGGCCGTCCAAATGGACGCCCACTTTGCCGTCTCGTTCCAAGACCCAACCTCCAACGCTCATCCGCATGAAGAATGACCCGTTCAGATCAAAAGCGGCAGGAGGGGATCGGCGTCGCGCTTACGCCCGGACCATGTCTGATCCGAATTTTCAGGATTGCGGTATTTTGCTGCAACAGGGCCACGTTTGGAGCTTTTAAAATCAACGAGTTCCGTGAGCGAAAACCCATATTCACGGGCTTTTGCTTCAAGGTCACGTTTGGCTTCTGCCTTGCGACACTGGTCGAAATCGGTGATGACCTTGTCGAGATCGCGCTTGATGCTCTTCAACTCATCAAGGCCATCGTCTCAAGATTAAAATTTTGCATGTCTGTCCTTTTTGCCTAATCAGAAGTGACGTGTTATTCTAGTCCGGACTGAAAAACATTTAACCATCTAGATTTGTTTGCTTATCCTCCCAAAATGGTAGCGGGGAATTGCAAGGTTTTGTATGCTCATGGCGTTGTTGCAGAACTCGCCCGAGTGAGGATTCACGCGGGTGCTGTTGTGGGTTAAGCGTCCTTACATGACGAAACCCGAGCCTGCCCGTTACCGCACGACAAACTGGAG
>NZ_SUNI01000055.1 GCF_005048225.1 Paracoccus gahaiensis | reverse complement strand
GCCAGCCTCACGCTTATCGCAAAAATGCATATTGTAAACCATTTCATCCTGTGGTTTCGTTGGATGAAACCGATTACACACTGTGGAGAGACGCGGAGTTGGGTCGGGCAAGGAGGAGCTTCGGGGAGAGGCTTCGGGAGGATACATGCAGACCATCAAGGGCCCCGGCCTGTTTCTGGCGCAATTCGTGGGCGCCGAGGCGCCGTTCGACAGCTTCGGCGCGATCACCGCTTGGGCGGCCGATTGCGGCTATCTGGGGGTGCAGGTGCCCTCGGGGGCGGCCTCGCTGATCGACCTGGACCGGGCGGCGGCCTCGCGCACCTATTGCGACGAGCTCTCAGAGCAGGCGCGGGCCAACGGGGTCGAGATCACCGAGCTGTCGGCGCATCTGCAGGGCCAGCTGGTGGCGGTGCATCCGGCCTTCGACGCGGCCTTCGACGGCTTCGCGCCGGCGGCTGTGCGGGGCGACGCGGTCGCGCGGCAGGCCTGGGCGGTGGATCAGGTCAAGAAGACCATCGATGCCTCGGCCAATCTGGGGCTGGACCGGATGGCGGCGTTCTCGGGCGCGCTGGCCTGGCCCTACCTCTATCCCTGGCCGCAGCGCCCGGCGGGTCTGGTCGAGGCGGCCTTCGACGAATTGGCGGCGCGCTGGCGGCCGATCCTGGACCATGCCGACAGCCGCGGCGTGGACATCTGCTTCGAGATCCATCCCGGCGAGGACCTGCATGACGGGGTGACCTTCGAGATGTTCCTCGATCGTGTGGACCAGCATCCGCGCGCGAGGATGCTGTACGATCCGTCGCATTACCTGCTGCAGCAGCTGGATTACCTGGCCAATCTGGACATTTATGCCGAGCGCATCGGCATGGTCCATGTGAAGGATGCCGAGTTCAACCCGACGGGGCGGCAGGGCGTCTATGGCGGCTACCAGCCCTGGCTGGACCGGGCGGGACGGTTCCGCAGCCTGGGCGACGGGCAGGTGGACTTCAAGGGGATCTTCTCGAAGCTGGCCACCATGGGCTTCGATGGCTGGGCGGTGGTCGAATGGGAATGTGCGCTCAAGCATCCCGAGGACGGCGCCCGCGAGGGGGCGGCCTTCGTGCGCGACCACATCATCCGGGTGACCGACCGGGCCTTCGACGACTTCGCGGATGGCGGCGCGGATGACGCGGCCAACCGCCGGATGCTGGGGCTGGGGGCATGAGCGTGGCCAATCCCAATCCGACGCGGCATACTCCCATCCGGCTCGGCATGGTCGGCGGCGGCGCGGGTGCGATGATCGGCAATGTGCACCGCATCGCCGCGCGGCTGGACGGGCGGTTCGACCTGGTGGCGGGGGCGCTGTCCTCGGACCCGGCCCGGGCGGCCTCCAGCGCGGCGGCGGTGGGGATCGCGCGCAGCTATGACGATTACGAACGGATGGCGCGCGACGAGGCCGCGCGCCCCGACGGGATCGAGGCGGTGTCGGTCTGCACGCCGAACCACCTGCACGAGCCCGTGGCCCGGGCCTTCCTGGCGCAGGGCATCCACGTGATCTGCGACAAGCCGATGACCGCGACGCTGGCGCAGGCGCAGGATCTGGCCGCGGCGGCGCGGGCCTCGGGGGCGCTGTTCATCCTGACCCACAACTATTCCGCCTATCCGCAGATCCGCCAGGCCCGCGCCATGGTCGCCCGGGGCGATCTGGGCGCGCTGCGGCTGGTGCAGGTCGAATATGCCCAGGACTGGCTGACCGAAGAGACGACCAGCAAGCAGGCCGAATGGCGCACCGATCCGGCGCGTGCCGGGGCAGGGGGCGCGATCGGCGACATCGGCACCCACGCCTTCCAGCTGGCGCGCTTCGTCACCGAGATGCTGCCCGAGCGGCTGGCCGCGGACCTGAGCAGCTTCGTGCCCGGGCGCCGGCTGGACGACAACGCCCATATCCTGCTGCGCTACGGCACCGGCGCGCGGGGGATGCTCTGGGCCTCGCAGGTGGCGCCGGGGCGCGAGAACGGGCTGCGGCTGCGCGTCTATGGCGAGAAGGGCGGTCTGGAATGGCAGCACGACCTGCCCGAGACGCTGCTTTACACTCCCTTCGGCCAGCCCGCGCAGGTCCTGCGCCGGGCAGGTCCCGGCAGCACGCCCGAGGGCAGCCGCGTGCCTGCGGGCCATCCCGAGGGCTATCTGGAGGGGTTCGCCAATCTTTATGCCGAGGCGGCGGAGGCGATCCGCAGCGGCGTGCATCCCGAGACGCTGCCGGGCATCCGCGACGGGCTGGAGGGGATGGCCTTCATCGATGCCTGCATCCGCTCGCAGGCCGCCGACGCGGGATGGGTCGAGGTGACGCCATGACCATTCCCGGACCCACCGCAGCTGCGCCCGCCGTCCTGGCGCTGGACGCCGTCACCAAGGCCTTCGGGCCGATCGAGGTCCTGCACGGCGTCGACTTCGCCCTGCATCCCGGCGAGGTCCATGCCCTGATCGGCGAGAACGGCGCGGGCAAGTCCACGACCATGAAGATCCTGGCCGGCTATCTCGACCCCACCGGCGGCCAAGTGCTGCTGGAGGGCCAACCCGTGACCTTCGCCGGCTCGGACGAGGCCGAGGAGCGGGGGATCATCATGATCCACCAGGAGTTCAACCTGGCCGAGCACCTGTCGGTGGACCAGAACGTCTTCCTGGGCCGCGAGCTGACCCGCGGCATCCTGCTGGACCACAAGGCGATGCGCGCGCGCACCGCCGATCTGCTGTCCCAGCTGCATTGCCGGGTCGATCCGGCCACGCCGGTGAACCGCCTCTCGGTCCCCGACAAGCAGATGGTCGAGATCGCCAAGGCCCTGTCGCGCCGCGCCCGCGTGCTGATCATGGACGAGCCCACCGCCGTGCTGACCGAGCGCGAGACCGAGGTGCTGTTCGCGCAGATCGAGCGGCTGCGGGCCGAGGGCGTGGCAATCCTCTACACCTCGCACAAGCTGGGCGAGGTCAAGCGCATCGCCGACCGCGTCACCGTGCTGCGCGACGGCACGATGGTGCGCTCGGACCTGACCGCCGACGTGACCGAGGACGACATGGCCGCCGCGATGGTCGGGCGCGAGCTGTCGGATCTCTATCCCCCCAAAGTGCGGGGCAGCGCCGAGCCGATCCTCGAGGCGCAGGGCATCACCGTGCCGGGCGTCGTCCATGACGCCAGCCTGGTCCTGCACCGGGGCGAGGTGCTGGGCCTGGGCGGTCTGGTCGGATCGGGCCGCACCGAGCTGGCCGAGGCCATCGCCGGGCTGCGCCCGCGCACGGGCAGCGTCCGGCTGGACGGCACCGATCTGCCCGCGGGGCAGGTGGCCCAGGCCATGCGCGCGGGGCTGGCCTATCTGACCGAGGACCGCAAGGGCGCGGGGCTTCTCTTGGACAAGTCCCTGCGCGAGAACCTGACCCTGCCGCTGCTGGAGACCTTCGGCCGCCCGCTGATCGACCGCAGGCGCGAGGAGGCGGCGCTGGACCGCGCCATCGCCGAGTTCGCGATCCGCGCGCCCTCCCGCGACATGGCGGTGGGCGATCTGTCGGGCGGCAACCAGCAGAAGCTGCTGCTGGCCAAGGTGCTGCTGTCGGACCCGCAGGTCATCATCATCGACGAGCCGACGCGCGGCATCGACATCGGCACCAAGCAGCAGATCTACACCCTCATCGCCCGGCTGGCCGCCGAAGGGCGCAGCATCATCGTCATCTCCTCCGAGATGCCCGAACTGATCGGTCTGGCCAGCCGCGTGATCGTCATGCATGCCGGGCGCATCGCGGGCGAGCTGTCGGGCGATGCGGTCACCGAGGGCGCCATCGTGCGCTTGGCGATGGGCATGGACGACACAGACAAGGACCACGCCGCATGAGCACCGCCTCCAATTCCCCGGCATCCGCTGCCCCCGCACAGCGCCGCCCGCGCGTCAACCTGACCGTCATCGCGCCGCTGGTGGCGCTGGTGGTGCTGATCGCGATCGGCATGGCGCTGAACCCGAACTTCCTCAGCTATGCCAACATCACCAACGTGCTGGCGCGCTCGGCCTTCATCGGCATCATCGCCATCGGCATGACCTTCGTGATCACCGCCGGGGGGCTGGACCTGTCCGTGGGCTCGATGGCGGCCTTCGTGGCGGGGCTGATGATCCTGGTGATGAACCTTTTGACCGAGAGCATGGGGCCGGGCCTGCCGGTGATCTTCGCGGGCATCGCGCTGGCGCTGCTGGCCGGGCTGGCGGCGGGGTTCATCAACGGCATCCTGATCACCCGGGCGGGGATCGAGGCCTTCATCCTGACCCTTGGCACCATGGGCATCTATCGCTCCCTGGTGACCTGGCTGGCCGATGGCGGCACGCTGTCCCTGGGCTACGAGATGCGCGAGATGTACCGCCCCGTCTATTACGGTGGCCTGTTCGGCATCGCCTGGCCGATCCTCGTCTTCGCCGCCCTGGCGATCCTGGGCGAGATCACCATGCGCCACACCGCCTTCGGCCGCCATTGCGCCGCGATCGGGTCCAATGAGAAGGTCGCGCGCTATTCCTCGGTCGCGGTGCTGCGGGTGCGGCTGGCGACCTATGTGCTGCTGGGCACGCTGGTGGGCATCGCGGTCGTGATGTACGTGCCGCGCCTCGGTTCCGCCTCGGCCACCACGGGCCTTCTGTGGGAACTCGAGGCGATCGCCGCGGTGATCATCGGCGGCACGCTTCTGAAGGGCGGCTTCGGGCGGGTCTGGGGCACCGTCGTGGGCGTGCTGATCCTGTCGCTGATCGGCAACCTTCTGAACCTGACCGATGTCGTCAGCCCCTATCTGAACGGGGCCATCCAGGGCGTCGTCATCATTCTGGCCGTCGTGCTGCAACGCAACACCGGCGCGGCACGCTGACCCTTAACCCGTGGGAGGAGAACCACCAATGAAAGCCACCTTGATCGCCACCACCGCCCTTCTGGGCCTCGGCGCCGCCCCGGCGCTGTCCCAGACCGTCGGCATCTCGATCCCCGCCGCCACGCATGGCTGGGCGGGCGCGCTGAACTTCCATGCCGAGCGCACCGTCGCCCG
>NZ_SUNI01000054.1 GCF_005048225.1 Paracoccus gahaiensis | reverse complement strand
GCCCTCATTATTGCAGCTCTGACAGCGTGCGTGGTCGTGGCGCTTCCGTGACGAACCTGGCCCATAATGCTTCCTTCCATTCCTCAGAAAGGATCGCACCATCAAACCGTGGGATCAAACACCTAGGAAGAATGACCAAAGCGACTGACTACGTTCCTGTTCACATACCGAAGCGCAAAGCCTGTATGAGCCATTCCAAGATCCCGCTTTCCTTTTCCGGGGCAGGCCTTTTGCCTGCCGGGGTGACCGTCTGCATGGTGGCATACGAGTAAACCGGGCTTTCACAATTTGCGCTGGCGGCTTCCGGGCTGGCGGTGGCTGCGGTCGCAGTGTTCAGCTTCGGCGTCCGCGCATCGCGGGTGGCCTTCGTGCTGATCGGTTTGGCGCTGGCATCTGGGCCGCATTGACCACTACGGTCTGGCTCGCCGTTACCTCGACTGCCGTGCAATGTGGCGCCGTGGGCGTCTGTCAAAAGCCGCTTAGCGGGCATCAGGAAATTTTCCACCCATAGCCACGTTCTCCTGCCGCAACGCCGCCGATTGGTATCTTGCAGCGATCATGACAGCACCATGATGAATATTCAGAAAGCTTAGAAAGTTCTTGATCCATAGCAGGCAGGCTTCAGACTGGCTTTCACAAAACATTTGTTAGTGATTCGAGCTGTTCCGATGCGCATGTCCCCTCTGCTTCCAGGCCTGCTGCTCATTCTTGCATCATATTCGGCTTCCGCACAGAAAGCTTCTCTTGCCCGAGTCGCCGAACCTGTAGATGGCCACATCAACGAACATTTCGACAGCAGCGGCAGCGCCGATGTCGGTGGTGGCCTGATCATCGGCGCTTTGCTGGGACAGGTTGCCGAGGCGTTTCCGCCTGACCAGATCTGGATCGCCACTCCGTCCGAAAGGATCGTTCTTTGTCTTCAGGCGGTCAGCCGTGACGGGCGTTACAGCACCCGCACCCGCTATTCCCTGACCAGCGATGCCGATGGCATGGAGGGCGCGCGACTCAGCCCCTTTACTCACCTGTCAGAAAAGCTGAAGCAGTATGCGGATGACGACGTCGCGGTCATCGCCACCGCCGCTGACGATCGAAACCAGTGCCGATCCGGTGAAATGCGGCTGTTTCCCCGTGTCCAGCCCGATCTGACCGTCGGCGAGGCTGATTTGCTGCTGCAGGTGAATATCGCTGGCCGCAGCGCCGCTTGGATCGTCACCGAAGACGGCAGCCGGACTGACTGCATGCGTGTCACGGCCGATCAGGCAATAGGCTTCGAGATGACCTGCCGCGTTAAGGCCCGGATCGGCACTACGCCCTCTACGCTGCACCTCGCATTATGGGTCGATGACGGGCTGCAGGCTGAACCGACTTCCCACTTGATGGTGATCCCCGGCTATGGAAGCCCGAAGTGAAAAACGCGTTGCTTCGGGGCCTGTCACATCCCTTGTTGATCCCTGCCTGGTTGGGGCTGGTGGCCGCTGCGGCGGCGATAGGCGCGTGGCTTTGGCTTCCGGACCAGCGGGATACATCGCTGATCTTGGATTTGCAAAGCAACCATGTACAGTTCAAGGTCTCGCGGCCTGCAACCGCAGTTGTGGTGGTGCGCGAGGGCTGGCTGGGTCGGCGGGTCCAATGTGACAGTCTAGGCAGTGGGAGAAGCGAGGACGCGCTGCCGGTGCCACTGGGGCCCGGCCCCCTAGCGGCGCTTCTGGCGCCGGCCGCCGGAACCTTGGTGGAATATATCTGGCAGCCTCGCAGCCTGAAGCTGCGCTATGCCCCCACGCCGGGCCAGACCGGACCATTCCTGACAGTAATGCGCGACGCCGAGCCGGAATGCGACATCTCGCGGGAAAGCGTCGTGGTCACGCTGCCGCATGCGGCGTTAACTACGATGGCACCTCTGCCGGTGGTGGGGACTGGCAGCGTCGGGCGGGTCGTTCAGGAAAGAACTGCGCCCACTCCAAGGGTCAAGGTCTTCCTGCCGGGAAGCCAGGTCGAAGATCTTCCCTCGCCCGGAAACTACCTGCATGGGGGCACAATTCGGGTCTATGCCCATGCCCGGACATCGCCGCCTACGATCTTTCCGGTCCCGGACGCCGACTTCGAGGTGCCACGCAACAGCCAAATCGAATTCGGACGGCATGACACCGATGACACCCGTGATTTTACCGCCGAACCGGCCGTTTTTGGCTGGGTCGCCCTAGACCCCGAGGGTCGGGGGATGTCGCTTCATGCCCTCACGAACGCGTCCGATATCACGATTGCCGGAATGGGGGGTGTCACCGCGGTGTCCGCTGGCACGCTGGCGGTGGCGGTCAACGATCCTGTCAATATGCGGCTGCTTACGGCCTTGGCGGTCTTCATCTTCCTTTTCCCGACCCTGATCGCGGCATGGCAACTGGCCGTGGGCAGCCGAGGGAATCGCTGATGCGCCTTTTCCTGCTGCTGGCCCTGATGACCTTGGCCCCGATGCCGGCCACCGCCGAGCCGGTCGAAATTTACGCCAGCTTCGGCAAGCGGGGGCAAGGCTGGCTGTTCGGTTCCGCCCGCGACGGGCGCTGCTGGATCGCGCTGCCGCGGCACGTCGCCGGCCCCGAGGAAGAGCCGCAACTTCTCCCCTTCGTCTTCGCCGACAGGCGGGGCCGCAGCGGACAAAGCCTCGATCCGATCCCGGTCGAGGCGGTTCCAGGCGCAGTCGAGGCTGCGGCTGGCCACAGCGATCTGGCATTTGCCCCTGTCGCACCCGGCGCGCGGGCACCGGGCGGATGCAACTCGCGGCTTGGACTGGCGCCGCGCCTGTATGCGATCATGCTGCGACAGACCGGGCAGCTTAGTCTGATCACGCTGCAAGGTGGCAGTGCAGCAATGTTTCTGGTCGAGATCATCCGCTCGGCCAATGATGCCGATGAAGGCGCAACGATGCTACTGCGGGCGTCGAACTCGTCGGACAACCGCTATCTGATCGGCGGACTTAGTGGATCAGTGGCACTTATGTTCCATGAGGAACAGGCTCATCCGGGTGCCATGGTTCTCAAGGTGAACAAGACGGATGCTACTGCGATCGCCCTGCGCTTCGATCGGATAGCCTCGGCCTTCGATATCGTAGAGGCCCATGTCGCCGGTTCCGCCCCGCCGACCGAGGTCGCCGATGTCGTTGCGACGCTTAGCGGGCTGCTCGGCCAGCTCGACCCGGGAGCGGCCCCCCTTGAGCGGATCACCGGCAAAGGCGGCTGCTGGCGGCTCGGCATCGCCCCCGGCGAGCGGAGGGTCGATCTGATGCTTGCGGTGCCACCGGGGCAGCGGGTGGAATGGCTGCAGGCCAGCCTGCCGAAGGATTGCGGCGCGCCGTCCGTGGCGCTGCTGGATATTCGCTGGCCTGGGGCCGGTTGGCAGATGCTGACCGGAACCTGCCATGTCACATACCCGGATGCCGTTGATCCCTGCCGCGTCGGCCGGACCGGTCCGTTCGATCTGCGGCTGCGCGTTGACGGCAACGCTGCTATCGGTCGGATCAGTTTGGAATAAGGCTCAGTCCAGAAGGTCGGCCTCGACCGCGAAGGGCGCTCCACCGTCGCAGACAAGTTGACCGGCAATCCTGCTCCCCTGGCTCAGGGCGGTCCGCAAAGAGCAATCTTGCCATCTCTGGGCGCCTCCGGTGCTGGTCCACTTGCCGGCCCAGATAATCTCGGAACCAAAGACATGCACTTCGCCGTTAGCAGCGTCATGGGTCGTGCCGTCTATCAGTAGCGGCTGCCAGATCGCGGAGCCGGCGACGGCATCGCCGTCCTTGGCACGAAAGAAAAGTCCGTTCTGCGTGTTCAGGGCGACAAGGGTATTTGCGCTCGCTTCGGGAAAGGTGACGCGAAAGCGGATCAGCGGCAAAGTACCAACCACCTGTCGCAACGCTGTAGACCGCAGATCCTCGTTATCCGAACTCAGTGTCGCTCGCAGGCAGATCTTTCGCGCTGCTGCATCGCTGCTGGCCAGTGCAGATTGGAGATGACCGGCAGCAAGGTCGGGATTGGGATCACTGCAGACCTGCCGCCATTGCTCAAGCCGGGCGGCGTATTCCTCGGGTGTTTCAGCATGAGCAATGATGGGCGATGCAAAAAAGGGAAGACAAATCAGCAGCAGGGAGGTCAGGCGCATGATGTTCCTCTTCGAACCGGTGAGACAAGGCGATCATGGGTCCGGGTTCGATGCTTGACACACTGCAGTGATAGAAGCGGCACATAGTTGGGTGTCGTTGCACATCGGGTGATCCGGGCAGTCGGCGAGGGATAATTTATGGAACGTTGCCAGAATAAGTAGCTTGTGAAAAGGCTCCTTCCAGAGCTTATTCCTTAGACGAATAACAGGCCACTGAATTAGTCGCTGATCAGGAACGGCGTTCCTTGGGTTCCCGGGAACTGACGGCGGATACCACGGCCCCTCCGACCGACGCCCAGTTTGCTCCCGCAGCCTCATCTGGCCAACAACCGTGGCAGTCGGGCGAGATTGCCGGCGGCCATCGTCAGGGTAAACTGGGCGGCCACCCGTTTGATGCCCCTCAGCATGGTCTGTGCCATCGGTCCGACCGTTTTGGCCCAACCAAACGGCTCCTCGATCTTCTTGCGGCGTTTCTGTGACACGGCGTAGCCCGGGTGCCGGGTGGTCCGGCCGTCGATCGCCGAGTAGCGCACCTTCTGCGCAACATGCGGCGTGACACAGGCTTGGCGCAGGTCCTTCACGAACTCCGCGCAGTCGTAGCTCTTGTCGGCGGCCAGCGTCAGCCGCCGGGTCGAGCCTGGCGAATGCCGTTGGATCATGTCGAGAGCGGCTCACCGCTCGGCATAACCATCCGCTTGCGTCACCTCGGTCCCGACGATCAGGCCGTTGCGGTTCTCCATCAACGTATGGCCGATGAAGCAGAGGCTTGCACCGGTGTTGGGCGACTTCTTGTAGAGCCGCGCCTCGGGGTCGGTGACCGACGCATGGGTGGCGTTAGATCGTTTCTGGCCGCGAAAGTCGACCTCGGCATTGCGATCTGAGCTGCTGCCGGTTTCGTGGACACGAAGATAAGATCGTGACCAAGGAACTGGAGAGTGGATATGACAAGACGGAAGTTTAGCCGTGAGTTCAAAATCGAGGCTGTCAGGCTGGTGACGGATCGGG
>NZ_SUNI01000053.1 GCF_005048225.1 Paracoccus gahaiensis | reverse complement strand
GCCGCTCGGCTGATGGGTGGGTTGTGCTGCAAGTTGACCCGTCCGGCAACTTGTCCAAATGTACACACAAAATCTCATGTGAGCAGCGCTCTACAGCCAAAGGCTGTCGGAGCCATGCTGGCCTGAAGGGGGCATCAACACCATCGGGCCCGCCCTCCGGCTCAACCTCCGGCCTCTGCTCTGTCCGTAACCGGCTTTATGCGGCGGGGCGGGACGGGGGGCGGGATCAACTTTGAGTTGCAGGTAGGAAACCGATTTTTCCCAGGCCATTTTTTATAAGATGACCATGTTTCCATCCCAGTGTTCAGAGTAAAAATTGTATATCTCACGCGCAAAAATGGCGTTCTCATTAAAAAATTTGTAGAAATTTTCGAGAGGGTGCAATGGTTCCATAGGTTCCCAACCTTCTTCTGTAAGTGAGAAGTGGTTTATTTCTTTGCCGTCAACGTCTACCCGGAATGTCTTGTACCTAAACCCTATTGTTCTCATAACTTTGTTATCTAGACTATCATAACCTCCCCAAAGCAATGGGTTAAGAATCTCTGAAGCTGAATTATTATAGTGCTTTTGCATAACACTTCTCAATGTGGAAATTGATCCGTCCCAAACTAAGCAGCCGTATATAAGTATATCCTTGCTTCCAACCTTTCTAATTAAATGATAGTTCGGAACGTACTGCTGAGGGCTATTCTCCTTAGCAGCCAAGTAAAAAGTTAGAAGTGCAGTGGAGGGATGAAATAATGAAATTTCGGCTTCGTTAGAATCTCTAACTGTAGCTATTTCGCGTATAACCTCTGCAATCTGCTTTCGCCATGCCGGGTTGTCAGATAGACACCGCTCAACACCGTTCAAAACTTCAGCCACTTGTGTTTTACTAGATGGACTGAATTTTTTCAAATACCGCTGGTAGGATGACCCCTCACCCCCACCTATCTCTTTTACAATTTGATCATCGGAAAGTATTCCAATATTTCTTTTGAAAGCGCCGTACCTGTATATCCGGCCAACTATCCACCCATCATCCATTAAGAGTCTAGATGTTAGTTTGGCAGGATAAGCTATTTCAAAAAAATCCGATGGCGCGTGAGGTGATAATTCACACACAGCTTCATGAAGAGTAAATATTCTTTCTTCAGCATCTGTCATTTCGTCTAAGAACTCGAGAGTGTCAGCGGCATCTTCAGATTTTTTTTCTAAAATATCAATATATTCTGGTTCGTTGAGTTGCTGCATGGCAAAATATAAGGCCCGCTTGTAAAGTGGCAAAGGCACATCGCAAGGTTCAGAACTATACATCATCCCAATTGTTTTTCTCATCGTCCCCTGCTTGGGAGAAGAGAGCCCAGCTTCATGACCATCAGACGGATGCAATTCTAAAAGAACGTAATTTTCTAATCCTTTTTCTGCGCAGAGTATTTCGAATTTTTTAACAGCATCCTCACATCGCGTCTCATCAAGGTAATACCTTAATTCATGCCAAGGTGCGATAAATCTATCTCCAAACATCTTGAGGGGTTGAATTAGCTCTACCTTTGTAACTTCTCCTGTTGCAGTAAGATGAAGTTTAAAACCCTCAACGTGGCAGGTCGTTCTTTCAACAAAAGACGAAAACGGAATAATTAGCTCTTCCCAACTAGGAGATACTACGAAAACACGAATTTCGTCCTCTTTTAATCTTAAGTGCTGCTTTACTCCTTCGATATATTTAAGAACTTCATGAATTGCCTCTCGCTCTGCTTGTTTGGTTTTTTTGACTTCAATTAGAACGATTTTTCCATTTTTATCGTGAGCAACTATATCAATGAAGCTTCTAGTTCCGAGGCTGTTGGGAATAAATTTCTCTTTTTTATCTAACACTATCCCATTTTCAAGGATGCTTATATTGTTTGCTAGATTGTCTCTTATAGTCGCCTCATTAAAGCTCATGCGCCACCTTTAAATTTAAAAATTTTCTAGATTATATTTATCATACTGGTTTAGGCTGCTGTCTTAAGGAAATTTAGAGGTTAAAATCCGTCAGAAGGGCCACCACCAGCGCGGTCTCACCTTAGACTTCGATATATTTATAGATCGCGAATCTGCTAAAAGATTTGTTGCTTGCTGACGCCAATGATCTCGATCTTCCTTCAAATCAGATATCTGGGCAGACCGCTCGTCAAGAATTTCAGCTTGTGCAGCGAGCCGTTCATGCAACGCAGCCAGCTCCTTTTGTAGAACTGCTGTTTGACCTTCATTTAGCTCTTGCGGAGGCCTTGAGTCACTTTGCATTTGTGGCTTGCGCAAGTCTTGCGGGTTCAAAGGGAATATACGATGCAGCTCGGAGGCATCAATCGTCCAAGCACCGGACGCATCTTTTTGAGCCGATATTTTCCCCGACTTTATGGCACGTGTGATGGTGGCGATGTTCTTTCCGGTCGCTTTTGCCGCCTGACCAGCCGTATATTGCATGTCCCTTGCGTTCCTTTGCATTTGCCGCTTGCGCAAGGGTTGCACGGTTCGTCTCCGCTTGGAATTGCTGTTGTGCTAAACCCTATCCTGGTCGAGTGTCAGATCTTGCCAATTTTGCGGCAGAAGTCCTCGAATAGCTGCTCGATGTTCATGGCGTCACGCGCAATGTCACGATCCGCTAGGAAGCGCCGGAAGTCCGATGCAATCTTCTGGTTGTCAGCGTTGCAGCCCGCAGTCTGCTTAATGTCCAGCCATCGTTCCGAGTAGGCGATCCCGCCCGTAATGGGAAAGGCTACTGCCACAGCCTCAACTGATCCGTCACGTCGCGCCTTCCGGCCCGCACTGTGGCCCTGCAATTCCCGTTTCGCCGGGGTCGGATCGTCCTTCACCTGCCAGCCGATGGTGACGCTGGCCACGGTG
The DNA here is from genome assembly GCF_005048225.1 of Paracoccus gahaiensis. Lineage (GTDB taxonomy): Bacteria > Pseudomonadota > Alphaproteobacteria > Rhodobacterales > Rhodobacteraceae > Paracoccus > Paracoccus gahaiensis. Next base: position 2,359 of record NZ_SUNI01000053.1, on the reverse strand, counting down.
CGCCCGATCTTGTTCGGCGTAGCAGTCAAGGTCAGTCGCGAAAGCTGGTTGATCTCGGCAATAGCGGGGGAGAGCGCCCATGCTTTCAGGTTCGCAAACCGATCCAGCTTCCCAGCAGTGACGCCGAGCACGGCCCGCAGTTCTGGCACGGTGAAGGTCTTGGCTTCGATCCGGTCCAGCTTCACAAGGCTAGAAATATGCTGAAACAGCAGCACGGAGTACTTGCTGCCGAGGTGAAACACGGTCTGGCGATCGAGGATCGCCCAGTGGTTCGATTCTGCTGCCATGCTGCGGAAGGTGCGGCGGAACCACCACGACACCAGCAGATCGCCACCGACTTCGTCGCGGTAGTCAATCTTGGCCTCGTCCAGCAGGCCGCCGATGGTCACGACCATCTTCTCGGGATCGTCATGGGTCAGAACCACAGCGGCCAGCTCCCCGAACAGAGGCGTGAGGCTGGCACGGTCATGGTTTCTCATGCCGTCGATCTTACGGATGTCCGAGAGCCGGATTTGGTGCTGGACCTCATCCGCCATGCGCCCGCCCGCTGTGCCTATCATCAGGTGCATCAGCTTCAGTGCCTGAAGGCTGGGAGCATTCTGCATGTAGGTGCCGCGTGCCACCTCTGCGGGCAACACGGTTTTGGTTTGGTCAAAGGCCCGGTCACGGGCAACATCGAGTGTCTTTCCCATGGTTAGAATTTTTCATTGGATACCTAACCTGTCAACTAGCGATTTTGGCCCCAAACCTAACCTATCCGGCCCCAAACCTAACCTATCCGGCCCCAAACCTAACCGATAGGCTCGCAAGTATTTGTTATAATTAAATAAATTAACCCTGAACTATAGAACTATAAGAACAAGAAGGAACTGCGCCCATTTTCGAGTGAAATTTGGTGAAATCTGAGTCTCGAAACTGGCCAATTCGAGAGATCAGCCTGAGAGGCGCAGAGAGGCCGCAGGAGCGGGTAGGGGATTGCAGGTGCGTTCCCGGACAGGGAAAGGGCTGGTGTGCCCTCTGAGGGGCTCTCAGGGGCTTCTGAGAGCCATCCCTGTTGCCGATGCCACCACCCGCCCTCTCCGCCTCTCAGAGCGGCTCTCAGGGCCTTTTCCGGCATGCGCTCCAATTGGGCGGTTCGACTGCCAAAAAAGGGCCTTGGAGAGAGGCTCAAAACACAGCGCGGAGGCCAAAATGCAATTTTGGTAAACATTGCGCATATCCTGCAACTGCAACACCCCTCCAGGAGCCATCTCATCGGCCCTGGACGCTTGGTCGCTGCTCAGAGTCTTAGGATCTGCCTTGGCGGGCAGAAAACCCCCTTCTCCCCTGCTTTGGGACGGGCAATGTCGTCGAGGGTTTGCGGGGCGGCAGCTTGCCCCGGACCGCTCTCCCCAAACAGGGCTGTAGGGTCGGGGCAGACGGGGGACCAAGGCACCCGCTTGTTCTCGAAAGCCGCTTCCTGAGCCAGCACGAGGGCGATGATGGGTGCAGATGGCGGGAAATGTGGAATGTAAACAAATTTGCTTCGCCGCCCTGTGCCTGCCGGCTAGAACACGTCTCTGGGCGAAGAACAGCGACGTTGGCGGAGTGTAAAACTTACATTTCCATTTCCTGCCAATAAACTCCCCCTCAGGTGTTGTTGCAGTTGCAGGATATGGCCGATGTCTACCAAAATCGCATTTTGATCTCCGCGCTGTGTTTTGACTTGTCCCTCCAGGACCATTTTTTGAGCCGTCGAACGGGACAGCATCGGGGACAATGCGATCCCCTTTCCAACGTCTCGGGATCGTCCTACATTACGTTTGTGTAGACAGATGTAGATACGACGCATGAAGATCGCCGGCTTCGATTGGGACACGGGCAACTGGCCCAAATGCGGCAAGCATGGCCTGTCCCAGGCCGAGATCGAGGAGGTATTCGCCCGGACGCCGGCGGTCCTGGCCGATCCGTTTCCCGAGGAGGCGCGGATGCGCGCCATCGGCACCACGGCCGCGGGGCGCCATGTCTTCGTGGTGTTCCAGCTCCGCGAGATCGACGGCCGGACGAAGCTGCGGCCGATCAGCGCCCGCTACATGCACCCAAAGGAGATCGCGCATTATGAACGCCCATCCTAAACCCCTGCCGCCGCTGACCAGCGATGCCGAGGCGGAAGACTTCGTCGAGACGGCGGATCTGTCCGAGTACGATCTGTCGGGCTTTACGCCCATGCGCTTCGAGATCGAGCCGAAGGCCGCCTCGCTGAACATGCGCCTGCCCGCCGCCCTCCTGGACGCAGTGAAGGCCAAGGCCAGGGCCAGCGGCATCCCCTACACCCGCTATGTGCGGATGCTGCTGGAGACGGACGTGGCGCGGCCCAAAT
>NZ_SUNI01000004.1 GCF_005048225.1 Paracoccus gahaiensis | reverse complement strand
CCCCCCCCCCCCCCCCCCCCCCCCCCCCCCCCCCCCCCCCCCCCCCCCCCCCCCCCCTCCCCCCACCGCCCGCGTTGCAACCCCGCCCCGCCCGGCCTATAAGCCCGCATCCCGAACCCAAAGGCATCCCGCATGGTCTATCTGGATTTCGAAAAACCGCTCGCCGATATCGAGGGCAAGGCCGAGGAACTGCGCACCATGGCCCGCAAGGGCGAGGGGGCCGTCGATGTCGAGAAAGAGGCCGCGGCGCTGGACCGCAAATCCGCCGACCTTCTGCGCGATCTCTACAAGGCGCTGGATCCGTGGCGCAAGACGCAGGTCGCGCGTCATCCCGACCGGCCCCATTGCAGCGACTATATCCAGGCGCTGTTCACCGACTACACGCCGCTGGCGGGCGACCGCGCCTTCGGCGACGACCATGCGGTGATGGGCGGGCTCGCGCGCTTCAACGACGCGCCCTGCATGGTCATCGGCCACGAGAAGGGCAACGACACCAAGTCCCGCATCCACCACAATTTCGGCATGGCCCGCCCCGAGGGCTATCGCAAGGCCATCCGCCTGATGGACATGGCGCATCGCTTCAAGCTGCCGGTCATCACCCTGGTCGACACGCCCGGCGCCTATCCCGGCAAGGGCGCCGAGGAACGCGGCCAAAGCGAGGCCATCGCCCGCTGCACCATGAAATGCCTCGAGATCGGCGTGCCGCTGGTCAGCGTCATCATCGGCGAGGGCGGCTCGGGCGGCGCCGTGGCCTTCGCCACCGCCAACCGCATCGCCATGCTGGAACATTCGATCTATTCGGTCATCTCGCCCGAGGGCTGCGCCTCGATCCTGTGGAAGGATGCCGAGAAGATGCGCGACGCCGCCGAGGCGCTGCGCCTGACCGCGCAGGACCTGAAGAAGCTGGCCGTGATCGACGCGATCATCCCCGAGCCCCTGGGCGGCGCGCAACGTGCGCCCGCGCAGGCGATCGCCGCCGTGGGCCAGGAAATCGCCGCGATGCTGGCCGATCTGAAGGGCCTCAAGCCCGCCGACTTGGTCAAGGATCGCCGCGCCAAGTTCCTGGCGATGGGCTCCAAGGGGCTCGCGGCCTGAGCCTCACGCCTCTGTGACCCGAAAGCAACAGCCGCGTCATCTTGGCGCGGCTGTTCTGTCGTGCGGTCTTGTGCGATTCGGGACGCTGCGGCAGCGTGCAGGTCTGCCCGCAACCATGCGTAGATCGGAGGGGCGAATGACGAATACCCATATCGCCCTCGCCCTGATGCGCGCCGGCTCGTCGCGACAGCGCAAGCTGTCCTGATCGCCGCCCTCGCGGGCAGACCTCACCGACGCCGTATCCTGACCTGACCGCATCCTGCGGCCCTGTCCGCATGGCGTCATCCCCCCCACCCGACCAGATCGACCGCCCAAGGCCCATGGCCTTGCCGGTCCATGTTCCGGAGAGACCCGATGATTGCAGACCTGCATCCGCAAAGCGCGCGCCTGGCGCCCGCCATCCATCGCCTGATCGCACGCCATGGTGCGACGGCGGTCCTCTGGGCCGCCATCCGCGCGGCCCTGATGCCGCGGCGCAGACGGCCCCGGCCGCCCGATCCCTACCTGCTCAGCCCGCATATGCGGCGCGACATCGGCCTGCCGCCGACCGGCCCGCATGTGCCGCGCTATTACGAGCTGAGGTGACCCTGGTCCCGGGCGGTGCCATCCGCATCGTCCGGGGCTGTCAGGACCAGGCCCGCCTCGGCCATCAGCCGGTCGGAATGGGTCTCGATCTCGGCCTCTAGCCGGGGCATCAGCCCCTCGGCGGGCACGTCGGGGCCGATCACCGGCAGGAACTCGACCACGGCCCGGCCCGACCGGATGCCCCATCCAGCCCGCGGCCAGAACATGCCGGTGTTCACCGCGACCGGCACCACCGGCAGTCCGGTGCCCGCCCGGATCGTCGCCACGCCCTGCTTGTAAGGGCGTCGCTGCCCGGGCAGGGTCCGCGTCCCCTCGGGATAGATGATCAGCTGCCCTAGCCCCTCGGCGGCCCGGCGCTGGTTGATGGTGGTCGAGATGGCGGCCATCGCGTTGCGGCCCTTGCTGCGGTCGATGGGGATGCAGCCGGTCTTCCACGCATACCAGCCCATGATCGGCACGCGCATGACCTCGCGCTTCATGATGAACGCACGGCGGGGCACGGCATGGGCGATGATCAGGATGTCCCAGAAGCACTGGTGCTTGGCCGCGACGATGCAGTCATCAGAGGGCGGCGTGCCCCGGATCTCGCAGGTCAGGCCCAGATAGACCCGCGCCGACCAGACCATATGCCCGATCCAGCGCGTTGCGATGCGGTTGGCGCCCTCGCGGCCCTGGCGAAGGGCAGGCAGGCCCAGAAGGCCGATCACCAGCGTCGCCACGGCGATGTGCAGATAGAACAGGACGTTGCGCAGATGCTGCAGGGGGGTCAGGGGACCGGGGCGGGCCCCGGCGCTCATCGCACCGCCTCCAGCATCTTCAAGGCCGCCCACCGCGTCGCCAGAAAGCCCACGCCGGCGGCGACCAGCGGGATGGTCAGCGGCATCAGCCAGTCCCAGCCCTGAAAGCCCAGGCCCGTCAGAAAGCCGCCCGCAGCACTGGCATCGGGCAGCAGCGCGATGCCTCCCATCCCGGCCAGCGTGCCGATCACCGATCCCACCGCCGCGCGGCGGGTGAAGCGGCGCACGAAGGCCGTGGCGATGGTCAGGTCGCGCGCGCCGATCAGGCGCAGCACGCGGATCACCTGCAGATTGGCCGCCAGCGCCGCCTTGGCCGCCAGCGTGATCATCGCCGCCGAGGCCGCCGCGATCAGCACCAGCGAGACGATCCCCAGCACCCGCAGCCGCTGCGCCGCCGAGACCAGCGGCCGGCGCCATTCGGTATGATCGTCCAGCACCGCACCGGGCGCCTCGGCCTCCAGCCGCAGGCGCAGGCCCTCGGCATCGAAATCATCGCCCGTCACCGGCAGGTCGATCAGCGCGGGCACCGGCAGCGCATCGACCGGCATGTCGGGGCCGAACCACGGCTCCAGCAGCTGCGCCAGCTCGTCCTGCGGCAGCAGCCGGGGCTGGCCCGCGCCCGGCGTCGTCTGCAGGATCGACAGGGCGGATTGCACCTCGGCCTCCTGCTCGGCCACGGGGGCGCTGACGCGGACGGTCACGCTGCCCGCCAGTTCCTGCGACCAGCGATCCGCCAGCCGCCCCGTCGCCAGCGCCAAGGCCAGCGCAAAGACCGCCAGGAAGGCCATCGCCCCGGCCGAGAACAGCGTCAGCTGGGCCGTGAAGCCGGTGGGCGGCACGATGCGGTCGCCCTTGCCGCCCTCGGCCCCGGCCAGGCCGCGCCACAGCGCCATCAGGTTCAGTCCGCGCATATTGCCGCCCCTCACAGATCCGCCCCCGCCAGTTGCAGGTTGCCGCCCGAGATCCGCAGCACCCGCGCCGTCACCTGCGCCTTGGTGGCGCGGATCAGGTTCAGATCGTGGGTCGCGACCAGCACGGTCTTGCCCGACTTGTTCAGCTCGATCAGCAGCTGCATCAGCCGCATCGACATGTCCCAGTCCAGATTGCCCGTGGGCTCGTCCGCCAGCACCAGATCGGGCGACAGGATCACCGCCCGGGCCAGCGCGGCCCGCTGGCGCTCGCCCCCCGACAGCGACGGCGGCAGGGCGCGGGCGTGCTGGGACAGGCCGACCCAGCCCAGAAGATCGCGCAGCGCCTCCATGTCGACCTCTTCCCCGGCGACGGTCAGCGGCAGGGCGACATTCTCGGCCAGCGGCAGGTGATCCAGGAACTGCGGTTCCTGATGCACCACGCCCACACGGCGGCGCAGGTCCGAGATCTGGTCGCGCGACAGGGCGCGCAGGTCCTGGCCAAAGGCGGTCATCTGCCCGGCGGTCGGCAGCAGGTCGGCATAGCACAGCCGCAGCAGCGTGGTCTTGCCCGAGCCCGAGGGCCCCGTCAGGAAATGGAACATGCCCGGCTGCAGGGTCAACGTCATGCCCGACAGCAACTCGGCCCGGCCCTCGGCGTCCTGCCCGTCCGGCCTGTGCCCGTCCGGCTTGTGATAGCCGAAGCCGACCTCCCGCATCTCGATCACGCGCAACCTCGTTTCCGTTCCGGCCCGTCTGACGCGGGACCTGTCGTCCGGCGGCTTGGAAGCCGGACCCGCGCTTGATAGAACAGCCCTGCGACGATTGCGAGGGTGGCATGGCTGAAATCGAGTTGATCTGTCCGGGCTGCGGGGCCGATTACGCCCTGCCCGACGGGGCCATTCCGCCCGCCGGACGCGAGGTCGAGTGCAGCCGCTGCGGCCATGTCTGGCAGGCGACGCCCCCCGCGCCCGAGGGGCCGCTGGATCTGGGCCGATACACCCGCGTTGCCGGGGTCGCGGGACCGCGTCCCGCCGCGCAGGCGCCGGTCGCCGGGCGTTCCGCGAAGCGCGAGCAGGACGAGGACGACCGCCCCGCCGACATCCCCCTGCCCCCGGCCAGCAAGCGGCTGTCGCCCGACCTGCTGGACCTGCTGAGGGGCGAGGTCGACCGCGAAAAGCGTCTGCGAGAGGCGGAAGCCGGGGGGGCGAAGGGCGAAGAGGTGACGGCAGGGGAGGCCGGGATCGGCGCCACGGGCACCGGAGCCCGCGCCGACGCCGGACCGGCCGTCCCTCCGGACATCCCGGATCAGGATGACAACGGCATCTCGCATGCTGCCGAACCTGGGGACGAGATCGACTGGCCCGCCACCACCGTCACCCTGCCCGCCGGCAGTTCGCGGTCGATGACGCCCATGGCGCAGCCTCCGGTGCTTTTGACCCCCGCGCCCGAACCGATGCCCGTTTCTGCACCGGCCACGGTCCTGCTAACGCCGAAGCCGAGGCCCGAGCCCGAACGGGCAGCCATGCCGGTCCGCCGCGCCGAGCCTTCCCCCAGACCGGCCCCCGCCATTCCCCGTCCCGGCCTGTCGCCCACCGCCTTGGCCGCAAACCTGCGCGCGGATGGCTCGGCCTCCGACCGGGCGCCGCAGGCCGCCCGCCGCCCCGCGCCGGCGGCACCCGAGCGCGGCCCCACCGCCTATCGCCTCGGGCTGGGCATCGCGGCGCTGCTGGTTGCGGCGGTCGTCGCGGTCTATCTGCTGGCGCCCGTCGTGCAGCCGCAGGACGGCGCCGTCGCGCAGACCCTCACCGCATGGAGGTCCGACCTGGATCTGGCCCGGCTGTGGCTGGATGCCCAGCTTCGCCCGCTGATCCCCTGAGCGGCGCCTAGAACCGGTCCAGAAGCCGGCCGAGGTAGTCGCGCTCGTCCTGCGGGCGGTCGGGCTGGCCACTGCGGCGGCGGATCTCGTCCAGCAGATCGCGCGCGCGCCGCGCCGGATCGATCCCCTCGGCCAGCGGATCGCCATTGGTGATCGCATTGCCGCCGCCCGCGCTTTCGCGTCCCAGGGGGTCCAGCATCGGACGCCCGTCGCGTGGCATCTGCCCCTGACCGCCCTGCGCCGACTGGCCGGGCTGGGCGCCGGGCTGCTGGCCGTCCTGACCCTCTTGCCCGTCCTGGCCCTGCTGACCCTCCTGCCCCTGCTGCGCCAGCATGTCGCCCAGGGCGCGCATGCCCTCGCGCATGGATTCGATGGCATCGGCCTGCCGCTGCAGCGCCGTGCCCGGATCGCCGTCGCGCAGGGCCTGCTCGGCCTCGTCCATGGCCCGGCCCGCCTCGTCCAGCTGCCGCCGCGCGGCATCCCCTTCCGGCGATCCCTGGCCCGGCATCAGCCCCTGCTGCTGGCCCAGGTCCTCGCGCAGGCTGCGCTGGCGATCGGCCAAGCTTTCGCCGCCCTCGCCCTCGCCTTCCCCCTCGCCCTCGCCCTCGGCACCAGGCTGGCCCTGGCCCTGCCCGAACTGCCGCTGCATGTCGCGGAAGGCCTCGTCGGACAGGCGCTGCTGCTCGCGCAGCGTGTCGGCCAGGCGGTTCATCGGCTGGCTGCCCTGCCCGTTCTCCTGCCCCTCGCCCTGCTGGCCCTGGCGGACCTGCAGGTTCTCCATCATGCGGTTGAACTGCTCCAGCAGGGCCTCGGCCTCGGCCATGCGGCCCTCGTTCATCAGGCGCTGGATCTCGTCCATCATCTCCTGGATCTGGTCGCCGGTGATCTGCTGGCCGGGTTCCTCGCCCCGGTCGGGGGTGTCGGTCTGATCCTCGGGCTGGCTCTGCTGCGCCAGCATGTCGGTATAGGCGTCGGTGGCCTCGCGCAGCGCATCCATCAGGCGCTGGATCTCGTCGGGGCTGGCGCCGTTGCGGATCGCCTCGGACAGCTGCTGCTGCGCCTCGCGCATCTGCTGCAGCGCATCGGCCAGACCGCCATCCTCCAGCTCGACGGCGGCCTCCCACAGCGCCTCGGCCAGCTGGTCGCGGGCCTCGGGCGTGAAGCCGTCGCCCTCCAGCAGGCCCACGGCCCCGCGCAGCTCGGCATAGAGGTCGGGGGCCACGAACCCGTCGGGCTGCCAGGTGACGGCGCGCAGGATCTCGGCGCTGCGGCGGGCATTGTCGCGCGACCACAGCAGATCGCGGCGCATCTCGATCAGCGCGGCCGCGACGGGGTTGAAGAAGCGCCGCCCCGGCAGGGCGACCGCCACCGGGTCGGACTGGCCGACCTGCGCGATGCCGTCCTCGGCGCGCAGGGTCACGGTGACCGGCAGGTTGGCCCAGGGGTGGCGCGACAGATCCTCGGCCAGCTGGCCCCGGACCTCGCGCCGGTCGCCGCGCGGCAGGGCCAGGTCCAGTGTCACCGGATCGCGCGGCTCGGGCGCGGTCGCCAGGCCGAAGCGGCGGTCGACGGCGCCCAGGTCCAGCGCGATCACCGCCTGCCCCTGCACGACGCCATGATCGTCGCCCGCCTCGAAATCCTGCAGCATCCGCCCGTCGGCGCGCCGCACCGGCGCGGCCCCGGCCCGGATGACCGGAGGCGAATCGGGCAACACCGTCACGTCGAACTGCCGGTCCGCGATGCGGATGGTGCCCGACTGCTCGGCGCGAAAGGCCGAGGCGCCGGCCGCGTCCTCGCTCGCCGGACCGATATCCTGCTCGGGCCCCGCGCCCCCGTCATAGAGGCGAAAGCTGACCGTGCTGCCCTTGGGCAGCTCCAGCGCCACGGGCGCGGGGCCCGCCTCGCCCGCCAGCGCGTTCAGATAGATCGTCGGGCGCCGCGTATAGGCGGGCGGCTCGGCCCATCCCTCCCAGGCCGGGCCGGTCAGCGCGGCCTCGCCGGAAACAGGCGCGGTCATCGTCGCCGCGATGGCGCGCAGGCCCTGCCCGGTCTGGGCCGCGCCCCCGAAGACCAGCGCCATGACCAGCGCGACCATGCCCGCCAGCCGCAGCGCATAGGGATCGCGCCGCGCCAGATCCGCATCGGGCCGCACCGCCCGCGCCGCATCCGCCGCCGCCTGCATCTGCGCCAGATGCGCCTGCCACAGCGCACCCTCGCCGCCGATCGCGGCCCGGTCGGCCAGCGCGCTCAGGGGCCGCCCGGGCAGCGTCCGGTCCAGCCGCGCCAGCGCCTCGGCCTGCCGCACCCGGCGAAAGCGCCAGCCGCCCCAGCCCGCCGCCCCGACCACCGCCAGCAGCCAGACCCCCGCGATCCACGGCAGCACCGCATCCGGCAGCCCGGCAACCAGCCCCAAGGCCAGCGCGGCGAATCCCACGGCCAGCAGCGTGACCAGCGGCCAGAAGGCCCGGGCGCCCCGCTCCCACGCCATGCCCCACAGGGTCAGGCGCAGCGCGCGGCCCACCGGGCCCTTCTTCTTTGCGAAAATACCCTCTAGGGTCCGGGGGCGGACAGCCCCCGGCCTTCCGGCTGCATCCTGACGTCCGTTCAAAGCCATGCGGGGATGCTATCGCGCCCCAGCATGTCCTCATATGTCGGGCGTGCCCGGATGACGGCGAAGTGATCGCCCTGCACCAGAACCTCGGGCACCAGGGGCCGCGAGTTGTATTCCGACGCCATCACCGCCCCGTAGGCCCCAGCCGAGCGGAAGGCCACCAGCTGACCAGCCGCCATTCCGGGCAGTTCGGCGCCCTTGCGAAAGGTGTCGCCCGATTCGCAGACCGGGCCCACCACGTCATAGGGCCGCACCCCGGCGCCCACCGAAGGTTCGATCAGCGGGACGATGTCGTGATGCGCCCCGTACATGGCCGGGCGCAGCAGGTCGTTCATCGCCGCGTCCAGGATCAGGAAATCGCGATCCTCGCCGCGCTTGACATAGATGACCTGCGACAGCAGCACGCCCGCATTGCCGACGATGTTGCGGCCCGGCTCGATCTCGATCTCGCAGCCCAGATCGCCCACCGTCTCGCGGATGACCTGTCCGTAATCCAGCGGCAGCGGCGGCGCCGAGTTGTCGCGGCGATAGGGGATGCCCAGGCCCCCGCCCAGATCCAGCCGGGTGATCGCATGGCCCTCGGCCCGCAGCGCGCGCGTCAGGTCCGCCACCTTGGCATAGGCCGCGCGGAACGGGTCCAGGTCGGTCAGCTGGCTGCCAATATGCACGTCCACGCCCACGACCCGAAGGCCCGGCAGCGCGGCCGCCTCGGCATAGACCTCGATCGCGCGCGAGATCGGGATGCCGAACTTGGTGTCGGACTTGCCGGTGGCGATCTTCTCGTGCGTTTTGGCGTCCACGTCGGGGTTCACGCGGACGGCCACCGGAACCTCGACCCCCATGCTGGCGCAGAGCGCCGACAGGGCCCGCATCTCGGGCTCGGATTCCAGGTTGAACTGGCGGATGCCGCCCTCGATCGCCATGCGCATCTCGGGGATGGTCTTGCCCACGCCGGAAAAGACGATCCGGTCGCCGGGCACGCCCGCCGCCTTCGCGCGCAGGTATTCCCCGCCCGAGACGACATCCATCCCCGCGCCCAGATCGCCCAGCAGCTTCAGCACCGCCAGGTTCGAGTTCGACTTGACCGCAAAGCAGACCAGATGGTCGGTCCAGTCCAGCGCCTGCCGGAACAGGCCGAAATGCCGCGTCAGGGTCGCCGCCGAATAGACATAGACCGGGGTGCCGACATGCTGGGCGATGCAGGACAGGGGCACGTCCTCGGCATGCAGCTCGCCCTGCTTGTACTGGAAATGGTCCATCTACAGCTGCGCCGACACGCCGATCCGCGCGTCTCCGCTGAGGGTGACGCCCATCTGCTGCTGCAGCGGCTTCTCGACCGGGCGCTGCGGGGCGCCATCGACGCCGCAGCCGGTCAGCAGCAGAACCACAACCACCACGACGGCCACCAGGATCGTGACGTTTCTCATGCCAGTTTCTCCTTCCAACGGGCGATCTGCGCGCGGACCTGATCCGGCGCCGTGCCGCCATAGCTTTGGCGCGAGGCGACGGAATTGTGCACGCCCAGCACGTTGAACACATCCTGCCGGATCTGGCCATGCACCGATTGCATGTCCTCCAGCGTCAGGTCGGGCAGGTCGACGCCCCGCCCCTCGGCCATGGCGACCAGCGATCCGGTGACGTGATGCGCGTCGCGGAAGGGCAGGCCAAGTTCCCGCACCAGCCAGTCGGCCAGATCGGTCGCGGTGGAGAACCCGATCCCCGCCGCCGCCTCCAGCCGGTCGCGATTGGCGGTCAGGTCCGACAGCATCCCCGTCATCGCCGCCAAGGCCAGCATCAGCGTGTCGGCGGCGTCGAAGGTCTGTTCCTTGTCCTCCTGCATGTCCTTGGAATAGGCCAAGGGCAGGCCCTTCATCACCGTGAACAGCGCCACGGTCGCACCCAGAATGCGGCCGATCTTGGCGCGGATCAGCTCGGCCGCATCGGGGTTGCGCTTCTGCGGCATGATCGAGGACCCGGTCGACCACTTGTCCGACATCGACACGAAGCTGAACTGGGCCGAGGACCAGATGACCAGCTCTTCCGCCAGTCGCGACAGATGCACCGCGCAGATGCTGCTGGCCGACAGGAATTCCAGTGCGAAATCGCGGTCGCTGACGGCATCCAGAGAGTTAGCCATGGGCCGGTCGAAGCCGAGCGCCTGCGCCGTCATGTCCCGGTCGATGGGATAGCCGGTCCCCGCCAGCGCCGCCGCCCCCAGGGGCGATTCGTTCATCCGGGCGCGCGCGTCCTGGAACCGCGACAGATCTCGGCCGAACATCTCGGCATAGGCCATCATGTGATGGCCCCAGGTCACCGGCTGCGCGGTCTGCAGATGGGTGAAGCCCGGCATGACCCAATCGGCCCCCGCCTCGGCCTGCGTCACGGTGGCGCGGATCAGGGCGCGCAGCCCCTCGATGGCGGCGTCGCACTGGTCGCGGACCCACAGCCGGAAATCGGTCGCAACCTGGTCATTCCTCGACCGGCCCGTGTGCAGGCGGCCTGCGGGTTCGCCGATGACCTCCTTCAGGCGGGCCTCCACGTTCATGTGGATGTCCTCCAGCGCGGTCTGGAAGGGGAAATCGCCGGCCTCGATTTCTGACAAGACGGTGAGCAGGCCTTTCCCGATCGCCTCGGCATCGCTATCGCTGATGATGCCTGTGGCGGCCAGCATGGCCGCATGGGCCCGGCTGCCCCGGATATCCTGGGCGTAGAGCCGCCGGTCGAACCCGATCGAGGCGTTGATCGCCTCCATGATCGCATCCGGCCCGGCGGCAAAGCGCCCGCCCCACATGCTGTTGGCAGAGGTCTTGGGCCGGTCGGTCATATATCAGTCCTTCGGAGGTCACATGCTGCGTTCCGCCCTGCTTTATACGGCCCTTGTTTTCGGTGCAAACGCCGCCTTCGCGGCGGACCCCGACTGGCAGGCCGCCCGCGACGGGGGGCTGGACAAGCTGGTCGTGGCCGACGCGCCCGTCCCCGTCCCGGACACCGAGTTCACCGACCCCGAGGGCGGCACCCATAGCCTGGCCGACTGGCAGGGTCAGGTCGTGCTGCTGAACTTCTGGGCGACCTGGTGCGCGCCCTGCCGCGAGGAGATGCCCGCGCTGGACCGTCTGCAAGCCGAACTGGGCGGCGACGATTTCCAGGTGGTGACCATCGCCACGGGCCGCAACGCCCCCGACCGGATCGACGACTTCTTCGACGAGGTGGGCGTCGAAAACCTGCCCGTGCTGCTGGACCCGCGCCAGCAGGTGGCCCGCGCGATGGGCGTGGTGGGCCTGCCCGTCACCGTGCTGATCGACCGTGAGGGACGCGAGGTCGCCCGCTATCTGGGCGACGCCGAATGGGATTCGGAGGCCGCCAAGGCGCTGGTCACGCAGCTGACAGCGCCCTGACCTGGGCGTGCCGGGGGCAGGTCGCCAGATGGTCGTTGACCATGCCGGTGGCCTGCATGAAGGCATAGGTGATGACGGGGCCGCAAAAGCCGAAGCCCCGCGCCTTCAGCGCTGCCGACATGGCGCGCGAGGCCTCGGTCTGGGTCGGCACCGACCCCATGTCGGGCCAGGCGTTCTGGACCGGAGCGCCGCCCACGAAGGACCAGAGCCAAGGGGCAAAGCCCTCCTCCGCCTCGATCTGCCCGAACAGGCGGGCGCCGCGCACGGTCGCCTCGATCTTGCCGCGATGGCGCACGATGCCGGGGTTCTGCAGCGCGCGGGCCACGCGAGCCTCGTCCCACAGCGCCACGCGGGCGGGGTCGAAGCCCTCGAACTCGGCCCGGAAGGCGTCGCGCTTGCGCAGGATGGTGATCCACGACAGGCCGGCCTGAAACCCGTCCAGCACCAATTTTTCCCACAGCGCGCGCCCGTCATGTTCGGGAACGCCCCAGTCGCGGTCGTGATAGGCGACATAGAGGGGATCGGTCCCGCACCACGGGCATCTGTCAGTCATCGGTTAACCCTGAGCCCAGAAAGCCGTCCTGATTCACCTCAGGTTAGGGCATCATGTCCAGAGTGCAAGCTGACCCGACCGCAATGAGGCCCCTCGTGAGCGACATGACCACAGACAACAGCTCGCCCTTGGACGACGCGATCCGACGGCAGTCCCGCCTGACCCTGTCGGCCGTCACGGCGGCGGTCGAAAAGCGCAGCGCCACACTGGCCTTCCAGCCGATCGTGCAGGCCGACCAGCCCGGCAGGGCGGCCTTCTACGAAGGGCTGATCCGCATCATCGACACGACCGGCCGGCTGGTGCCGCTGCGCGATTTCATGCCGCAGGCAGAGGTCACCGAACTGGGACGCAAGATCGACTGCCTGTCGCTGTCGCTCGGTCTCGAGACCCTGGCCGAGGATCCCAGCCTGCGCCTGTCGATCAACATGTCGGCGCGCTCGATCCTCTATCCCGACTGGATCGGGGCCCTGCGGCGCGGCATCACCGAGGATCCCACGATCGGCGAACGGCTGATCCTCGAGATCACCGAAAGCTCGGCCATGGGCATGCCCAAGGAGGTGCAGGGCTTCATGGAAGAGGTGCAGGGCCACGGCATCAGCCTGGCGCTGGACGATTTCGGGGCGGGCTACACCTCGTTCCGCTATCTGCGGGATTTCTGCTTCGACATGATCAAGATCGACGGGCAGTTCATCCGCGAGATCGCCACCAAGCCCGACAATCAGGTGCTGACCCGGGCGCTGCAATCCATCGCGCATCACTTCGACATGTTCACCGTGGCCGAGGCGGTCGAGACTGCGGACGAGGCCGCCTTCCTGATCGATATCGGCATCGACTGCCTGCAAGGCTATTATTTCGGCGCGCCCACCATCGCCCCGCCCTGGCGCCGCCCCCCCTCTCTCGCCAGCCGCTGAGGGGCGGGTCCAAATCTAAACCAATCGGTTCGATATGGGCGGACCATCCTAAAGTCAGAGGGTTCGGCTTGACCTTGCGTCCTGAAACAGCATCCTGACCCCAGATTGCCGGCCAGCCCGGCAACAGAGGGAAGGAGCCCGTCATGACAAAAGCCGTTATCGTTTCCGCCGCTCGGACACCGGTCGGAAGTTTCCTGGGGGCGTTTGCGAATGTGCCCGCACATGACCTGGGGGCCGCCGTCCTGGCCGAGGTCGTCCGCCGGTCGGGCATCGACCCTGCCGAAGTCGACGAGACGATCCTGGGACAGGTCCTGACCGCCGCGCAGGGACAGAACCCGGCCCGTCAGGCGCATATCAAGGCCAGCCTGCCGCAGGAATCGGCAGCTTGGGGCATCAACCAGGTCTGCGGCTCGGGCCTCAGGGCCGTCGCGCTGGCAGCCCAGCAGGTGATGCTGGGCGATGCGCGGGTCATCCTGGCCGGCGGTCAGGAAAGCATGTCGCTGTCGGCCCATGCGACCTATCTGCGGGCCGGCCAGAAGATGGGCGACATGCAGATGATCGACACGATGATCCGCGACGGGCTGTGGGACGCCTTCAACAACTATCACATGGGCCAGACCGCCGAGAACGTGGCAGAGAAATGGCAGATCAGCCGCGAGCAGCAGGACGAATTCGCCGTTGCCTCGCAGAACAAGGCCGAGGCGGCGCAGGTCGCAGGCCGCTTCGACGACGAGATCGTCGGCTACACCGTCAAGACCCGCAAGGGCGACACGGTCGTGGACAAGGACGAATATGTCCGCCACGGCGCCACGATCGAGGCCATGCAGAAGCTGCGCCCGGCCTTTGCCAAGGACGGCTCGGTGACGGCCGCGAACGCTTCGGGGCTGAATGACGGCGCGGCGGCGGTGATGGTGATGACCGAGGACGAGGCCGCCCGGCGCGGCCTGACGCCCCTAGCGCGCATCGCCAGCTATGCCACCGCCGGCCTGGACCCCGCCATCATGGGCACCGGCCCCATTCCCGCCAGCCGCAAGGCTCTGGAGAAGGCCGGCTGGTCGGTCGGCGATCTGGATCTGGTCGAGGCGAACGAGGCCTTTGCCGCCCAGGCCTGCGCCGTGAACAAGGACATGGGCTGGGATCCGTCCATCGTGAACGTGAACGGCGGCGCCATCGCCATCGGCCATCCCATCGGAGCCTCGGGCGCGCGGGTGCTGAACACGCTGCTGTTCGAGATGAAGCGCCGCGACGCCAAGAAGGGCCTGGCAACCCTGTGCATCGGCGGCGGCATGGGCGTCGCCATGTGCCTCGAGCGCTGATCGATATTCCGGCGCGCAACGATCTTGCGTGCCGGATACCTATTGTTTACCAAGATTTCGAGTTAAAGGGAGGGGATCATGTCCAGAATTGCACTTGTCACCGGAGGGTCGCGCGGGATCGGCGCCGCCATCTCGAAGGCGCTTCAGGCTGCCGGCTTCACGGTCGCAGCGAATTATGCGGGCAATGACGACGCCGCCCGCGCCTTCACCGAGGAAACGGGCATCAAGACCTTCAAATGGTCCGTCGCCGAGTACGATGCCTGTGCCCAGGGCGTGGCGCAGGTCGAGGCCGAGCTGGGCCCGATCGACGTGCTGGTCAACAATGCCGGCATCACCCGCGACGCGCCCTTCCACAAGATGACCCCCCAGCAATGGAAGGAGGTCATCGACACCAATCTGAGCGGCGTCTTCAACATGACCCATCCGGTCTGGCCCGGCATGCGCGAGCGCAAATACGGGCGGATCATCAACATCAGCTCGATCAACGGGCAGAAGGGCCAGTTCGGCCAGGTGAACTATTCCGCCGCCAAGGCGGGCGATCTGGGCTTCACCAAGGCCCTGGCGCAGGAGGGCGCGCGCGCCAACATCACTGTCAACGCGATCTGCCCCGGCTATATCGCGACCGAGATGGTGATGGCCGTTCCGGAAAAGGTCCGCGAATCGATCATCTCGCAGATCCCGGTCGGCCGCTTGGGCGAGCCCGACGAGATCGCCCGCGCGGTCGTCTTCCTGGCATCCGACGAGGCCGGCTTCATCACCGGCTCGACCATCAGCGCGAATGGCGGCCAGTTCTTCGCCTGACCCTGGCCCCTGAACGACGGAAGGCCCGCGCAGATGCGCGGGCCTTCTTCATGAATTCTTCATGGTGCGACGATATCAGTGGGCGTATCGGGTGATCTGTTCCTTCAGACGAAGCTTTTCACGCTTCATCGCGGCAATTTCGAGATCGCTTGTCCCGGGACTTCTCTGCGCCCTTTCGACGGCGACAGACAGGTTCTGGTGTTTCTTGCGAAGTTCCTCGACGTGGGAAGCAACAGTCATCACAATCCTCCTGTATGGTTGTGTCGGACAGGTCGAGTGCATCACAGGATTTCGATTCTGTCACGGGACTTTCGCAATCCCGAGGTCGATCGGCGCGCCCTGGCGCAGGATTGCCTGCGCGGTGACCGTCAGATCCTCGCCGTCACGCCCGTGGACGGGTGCCGCATGGGTGATCAGGGGCGCCAGCAGCCGCAGCGGGCTGCGGGCCCCCTTGCGCGCGGCGACCAGCACGCGCCCTGCGGGATGGCCCACGCGCGCGGCGATCGGCAGGATCGTGACCCCCCCCGCCCGGCCTTGCAGCGCCGCCATCACCCCGTCCAGACGGTCGGCACGTTGGATGACCACCAGCCAGCCGCCCGGACGCAGCCGGCGCAGACCCGCATCGATCCAGAGCGCCAGCGGCGTCTCCTCGCGCCGCGCCCCGGCCCGGCCGGGATCGGGGGCGGGCGTGCCGCCCAAGAAGAAGGGCGGGTTCATCAGCACATGATCGAAGAGGGCAGCCCGCAGCGCCGGCGGAGGATCCGCCAGATCGCCGGTCAGCACGTCCAGCGCGATCCCGTTCGCGGTCGCATTGGCACGGGCCAGGTCGGCATAGGCGGCCTGCCGCTCCAGCCCCGTCAGGATCAGGCCGGGAATGCGCCAGCCCAGGCACAGGCTGGCCGTGCCCGCCCCGCAGCCCAGTTCCAGCACCGCTTGCCCCGCCCGGGCCGGGCAGGCGGCGGCCAGCATCACCGCATCGGCGCCCGCCCGATAGCCCCGCGCGGGCTGCGCGATGCGCAGCCGTCCGTCCAGGAACCCGTCAAGGCGGGTGTCACTCATCCAGCCCGTTGTCGCGCAGGATGGCGCGGGCGATGAATTCGTCGCGATCCGCGACCATCAGGCGCGCGGGCAGGATCCCGATCGAGCCCTCCAGCACGCTCATGTGCTGGTCCATGGGAAAGGTCATGATCCCCTCGCCTTCCAGCAGGCTGGTGGCGGCGGACATGCGCACGGGATCGTTGCTGCGAAAAAGCTCTTTCATGGGCGCGACGTTAAGCGGCAGTTGCGCATTTGTCGATGCCGTGGCAATGCGTGAGGCGCAGATACGGGGTACGCCATGACCATGCAGGACAACGTCCGCAAACCGCTGGATCGGCTGAGCGAGGCCCTGACCGACGAGATGGCGGCGGTCAATGTGCTGATCCGCGACCGCATGGCCAGCCGCCACGCCCCCCGCATCCCCGAGGTGACCGCCCATCTGATCGAGGCCGGCGGCAAGCGCCTGCGCCCGATGCTGACCTTGGCCGCGGCCAAGCTGCTGGGCTATCCCGGGCCGTGGCACATCCATCTGGCCGCGACCGTCGAGTTCATCCACACCGCCACGCTGCTGCATGACGATGTGGTGGACGAAAGCCGCCAGCGGCGCGGGCGCCCCACCGCCAACCTGCTGTGGGACAACAAGTCCAGCGTGCTGGTCGGCGACTATCTGTTCGCCCGCAGCTTCCAGCTGATGGTGGAACCCGGCAACCTGCGCACGCTGGAGATCCTGGCCAATGCCAGCGCCACCATCGCCGAGGGCGAGGTGCTGCAGCTGACCGCCGCGCAGGATCTGGCCACGGATGAAAACGTGTATCTTCAAGTGGTTCGCGGCAAGACGGCGGCGCTGTTCTCGGCCGCGACCGAGGTGGGGGGCGTCATCGCGGGGGCGCCCGACGATCAGGTTCAGGCGCTGTTCGACTATGGCGACGCGCTTGGCATCAGCTTCCAGATCGTCGACGACCTGCTGGATTACGGCGGGGCGACCGAGACCATCGGCAAGAACACGGGCGATGATTTCCGCGAGCGCAAGCTGACCCTGCCGGTCATCAAGGCCATCGCCCAAGCCACCCCGGACGAGCGCGCCTTCTGGGCCCGCACCATCGAGACGGGCGACCAGCGCGAGGGCGATCTGGACGAGGCGCTGGCGCTGATGGCGCGGCATGGGGCGATGGCGGCGGCGCGGCGCGATGCGCTGGACCATGCGGCCCGTGCCAAGGCGGCGCTGCAGGTGCTGCCCCCGCATCCGATCCGCGACATGCTGTCCGACCTGGCCGATTTCGTCGTCAGCCGCGTCGCCTGAAGACCCCCTCACCGCCCGTCCACGCCCCGTGCACCGCGCGTGCACAGGCTGTGCACAGGTCTGATCCGTCACGATAATCCGGCCCCTCCAGACATGCGAAAGGGGCGGGCCGCCTGCGCGACCCGCCCCCCCTTGGAAGAGACCTTCGGATTACTTGGCCTGCACGAAGTCGGGATAGGCCTCCATGCCCATCTCCGAGATGTCGAGACCGCTGATCTCGGCTTCCTTGCTGACGCGGATGCCCATCGTGGCCTTGAGGACCAGCCAGACGACCAGGCTGACGCCGAAGGTGAAGCCGCCCACGCAGAGCACGCCGATGGCCTGGGTGACGAAACTGGTGCCATCATTGGTCAGCGGCACGACCATGGTGCCCCAGATGCCGGCGACCAGGTGGACGGGGATGGCACCGACGACATCGTCGATCTTCATGCGGTCCAGCATCGGGACCACGAAGACGGCAATCGCACCGCCCACGCCGCCGATCAGGATCGCGGCGAAGACCGAGGGCATCAGCGGCTCGGCGGTGATCGAGACCAGACCGGCCAGTGCGCCGTTCAGCACCATGGTCAGGTCGATCTTGCCGTAGAGCAGCTGCGTGACGATGATCGCCGCGACCGCGCCGCCCGAGGCCGCCATGTTGGTGTTCACGAAGATCCGGCTGACATCGGCGGCGTCATTGATCGAGCCGATGGCCAGCTGCGACGCGCCGTTGAACCCGAACCAGCCCAGCCACAGGATGAAGGTGCCCAGGGTGGCCAGCGCCAGGTTGGAGCCCGGCATCGGCTGCTGGCGACCGTCCTCGCGGTACTTGCCGGTCCGCGCGCCCAGCACGATGGCGCCCGCCAGGGCGGCGAAGCCGCCTGCCGCATGGACCAGCGTCGAGCCGGCGAAGTCCGAGAAGCCCATCTCGGACAGGAAGCCGCCGCCCCACTGCCAGCTGGCCTCGATCGGATAGATGAAGGCGGTCAGGATGACGGTGAAGATCAGGAAGGGCCACAGCTTGACGCGCTCGGCCAGGGTGCCCGAGACGATCGAGGCGGTGGTCGCACAGAACATCAGCTGGAAGAAGAAGTCCGAGGCGGCGGAATAGCCGTCCTCCGCGGTGCCGGTTCCGACCGGGTCCAGTGCCTTGGGGCTGAACAGGTCGCCCACATAGCCGGTGATCGTCCAGGCATCGCCCGGATACATCAGGTTGTAGCCGACCAGCCAGTACATGATGCCCGCGATGGCAAAGAGCGAGATGTTCTTGAACAGCTGGGTGGTCACGTTCTTGGACCGCACCAGCCCTGCTTCCAGCATGGCAAAGCCCGCGGCCATCCACATGACCAGGAAGCCACCGATCAGGAACAGCAGCGTGTTGAAAATATAGGCGACATCCGCGCTGACGGCGACCGCCGCCTCCACGGGCGCCGCGGCGTCCTGCGCCCCCGCGGGGAAGGCCGCCAGCGTCGCGAGAGTCGCGATGAGCGGGAGGGTCTTGTTCATGTGCTGTAACCTCGCTTCGTGCCGCAGCCGCCGGTCCGGCTGCCATCGCCCCTTTCATCTGCAATTCCGTCCCTTGGGCAAAGACGCGCCGACCGCCCGGCAGGACGGAATCCGGGACTGCCGCTTTGTTGGGCGGAATCAGCGGCCATCGCCCGCGATTCGGGCAGCATCTGTCTGGAACCTGGGCGAATCTGCCCGCCCTCTGGGCAGGATGCCCCTGCACGCGCCAGTGCGGCGTGGTCCGGCGCAGGCGCCCCTGCCGCGCCGGTCCGCGCCGGGCGGGCCATCACGGATTGGTCACCCCAATTCCCCTGGCGCATGTCTTGCTGTAGTCTGCTGCCAATCCCATGGCCGGACCAACCGGCATCGCAGTCACGCAGGCATCCGACGCATGAAAAGACCCACCGGCACCCCGACCCGCACGGGCAAGAGTCCTGTTGCTGACAAGCGCAGCCAACCCGCGCCTGCCAAGGCCAAACCCCGCAGGGTCACGCGGCACCGCAAGCCGCGGCGCGGCGGCATCCTGGGCTGGATCGCGGGCTTCGTCACGTTGATCTGGCGGATCATCTGGGGCTCGGTCTGGCGGCTGGCGATGACGGTCGCGCTGATCATCGGGGCGGCCAGCGCCTATTTCTATGTCAGCCTGCCCGAGGCGTCCGAGCTGTTCGACGGCCGCGCGCGGGGCAGCGTCACCATGCTGGACCGCGACGGCCGGGTCTTTGCCTGGCGCGGCGAGACCTTCGGCGCGGTGGCCAGCGACCAGATCGCCCCGATCCTGCGCGAGGCGGTGCTGTCGACCGAGGACCGGCGCTTCTATCGCCATCTGGGCGTCAGCCCGCGCGGCATCGCCAGCGCGGTGCGCATCAACATGGCCGAGGGCCGCGGCCCGCTGGAGGGGCATGGCGGGTCGACCATCACCCAGCAGGTGGCCAAGCTTCTGTGCCTGGGCGAGACCTTCGATCCCACCCGCTTCGCCAACGAGGCCGAGTTCGAGGCCGAATGCCGGTCGGGCGGGATCTGGCGCAAGATCAAGGAAATCCCCTACGCCTTCGCGATGGAGGCCAAGTATTCCAAGGACGAGATCCTCAGCATCTACATGAACCGGTCCTATCTGGGCGGCGGCGCGCGCGGCTTCGAGGCCGCCAGCCAGCGCTATTTCAACACCCCCGCCAGCCAGGTGAACGCCTCGCAGGCGGCGATGCTGGCCGGTCTGCTGACCGCGCCGAGCCGCTATGCCCCCACTGCCGACCTGCAGCGCAGCCAGGAACGGGCGAACGTGGTTCTGGGCCTGATGAACGAAGAGGGCTATCTGGACGACCAGGAGCTGGCGCAGGCGCGGGCCAATCCGGCCACTCTGTCCCAAGCCGCGACCGCGCGGGCAGGCGGCTATTTCGCGGACTGGCTGATGGAATCGGGGCCGGGCTTCCTGACATCCGAGACGACCGAGGACGTGACCATCACCACCACCTTCGACCAGCGCATCCAGCGCGCGGCCGAACGGGCACTGCAGCAGGTCTTCGACGAGAAGGTCAAGGACGGCTCCACCGCCGAGGCGGCCGTGGTCGTGATGTCGGCGGACGGCGCCGTGCGGGCGGTGATCGGCGGGCGCGATACGCGGGTGAACGGCGTCTTCAACCGCGCCACCCAGGCCAAGCGGCAGACCGGGTCCAGCTTCAAGCCCTTCGTCTATGCGGCGGGGCTAGAGGCGGGCTTTTCCCCCGCCGACCGGATCGAGGACGGGCCGCTGACCATCCGCATCCCCGGCGGGCGCAACTGGCAGCCGCAGAACTACAGCCGCAACTATCGTGGCATGGTCTCGCTCACCACCTCGCTGGCGCAGTCGCTGAACACCTCGACCATCCGCCTGCAGGAGGCCGTGGGCCGTGACCAGGTGATCCGGGTGGCGCGCGATTTCGGCATCGTCAGCAACCTGACCACCAGCCCCTCGCTTGGGCTTGGCGCCTCCGAGGCGACGCTGCTGGAGCTGACCGGCGCCTATGCGGGGATCCGCAACGGCGGCACCTCGGTCGCGCCCTACGGGCTGGTCGAGCTGACCGTGCAGGGCGACGACCGCCCGCTGATGGGCCAGACCGGCGGTTTCGGCGAGCGTGTCATCAGCCAGCGCGCGGCGGGGCAGCTGATCTACATGATGCAGCAGGTGATCTCGTCAGGAACGGGCACCCGGGCGCAGCTGGGCGATCGCCCCGTGGCGGGCAAGACCGGCACCACCAGCAGCTATCGCGACGCTTGGTTCGTGGGCTTCACCGAGCAGTACGTGACCGGCGTCTGGATGGGCAATGACGACAACACGCCGCTGACCGGGGTCACCGGGGGCGGGCTGCCCGCCGAGATCTGGCAGGCGGTGATGTCCGAGATCCATGACGGGCTGCCGGAACTGGCGCTGTCCACCGTTTCGCCCGATGGCAGCGGGATCATCATGTCCTCGGGCGGCTCGACGCCCCAGGTGGTGACCAGCGGCTCGGCCGATGATCCGCTGGCGGCAGCGCTGGCCGGGGTGATGAACTCGGTCGAGCAGCAGAACGGCGGCGGCGGGCGGGTCATCGGCGCGCCCTCGACCGAGGTGACGGGCGGGGCGCCCGCGACATCGGGCGACAGCGCGGGGGCCAGTTCCGAAGATGCGCTGTCGCGCGCCTTGCAGGGGATCCTGGGGAACTGATCCCCTCTTGGCTCATGAAAAAGCCCGCCCGGTGCGCACCGGGCGGGCTTTGTCATGGGTGGGGCAGGCTCAGCCCGCCTGGCGCAGATCGGCGGCCAGCGCGGTCACGTCGCCCTGACGGCGGGCCAGCATCGCCCCGATCTCGGCGCGTTCGCTGGCCAGCATGTTCACGCCCTCGATGATGATGTTGAAATAGAGGTCCTGCCCCGAGCGGTCGGAGACGTGCCACTCGACCTCCATCGGCGCGCGCCCGTTCAGATGCGCCACCGAGGTCACGGCATAGAAGCTTTTCAGCGGCCGCGCGCCCGTCACCTCGATCCGCGAGCCGATGAACTCGCGGAAGCGGGCGCCGTATTTGCGACCGATATAGCCCTGGAAGGACTGCCGGTAATCGGCAAAGACCGGCGCATCGGTCTGGCGCGCCATGGGGCCAAGCGCGGAACGCGCGATCACGTCCACATCGGCATAGCGGGCGAAGATCGCCTCGAACTGCTGATACATCTGCGCGGCGGGCTGGCCGGAATTGATGACCTGATAGACCTCGCCCAGAGAGCGGTCGATCAGCGCCCGCGCGCCGGCGGAATCCAGCGCGAAGGCCGGACGTCCCGGCAGCAGGGCGGCCCCACCGGCGCAGGCGATCAGGCCCAGAAAGCGGCGCCGGTCAGTCCTGATAGGGGTCCATGACCTCGGCATCGTCATAGGGGTCATAATCGTCACGGGTCTCTCCCAGATCAAAGCGGCGGTTCATCAGCCAGATGAGCCGTGTCTGCGCATAGCTATCCGCACTTCCCTGCAGGATGCCATCCACCGTGTCGCCGAACCGCGCCCGATCACCGGCTTTTGAGGCGACGCGCAGCCCGAAGACCGCCCCCGCCTCGGGGCCGTCCAGCAGGTGATAGAGCGGGTCGATCAGCAGGTCGGCCACCTGCCCCACCGCATCGCGCTGCGTCGAGGGACCCAGCAGCGGCAGTTCCAGATAGGCGCCCTCGGGGACGCCCCAGACCGCCAGGGTCTGGCCGAAATCGGTGTTGCGCTCGGTCAGGCCGAAGCTGTCGGTGGCCGGATCGAAGATCCCGCCCAGGCCCACGGTCGAATTGACCGCGAAGCGCGCCAGGTTGGCGCCAGCGTCGCGGGGCTTGCCCTGCAGCAGCCCGTTCACCGACTTGACCGGCAGCGACAGGTTGCGCCCGGCATTGATGACCATCTGCAGCGGCCCGATGGGGGCGTCGGGGTCGCGCGGGGCGCTGTCGTCCTCGTCGCTGCCCTTCAGGCGGTTGGCGACGGGGCCGATCACGCGGGCGTCCAGGCCCTTGTTGAAGGCGTGGACGCGGCGGTTCTGCGCCTCATAGGGGTCGTTGATGGTGATGCCGTCCTGCTGCACGGGGGCCGAGGCACAGCCTGCGGCGACAAGGGCGGTCAGGGCCAGAGCAGCCACCGGGACAAGCGGACGGAAGATCGGAGGCAAGAGTTTTCCTAACCATTTCGTGCAAGGGTTGTGATGGGCTGGCATCGGCCCTGAGCGGTGATATGGTCGCCCGACAAACGAGGCAAGCCCCCGGCAGCGGGGCAGATGGGCGCGGTGGATGAGCAAGGGCGGCAATTATCCCGAGGGCGAGCGCGAACTGCGCGCCGCGCGGGCCACGGGCTGGCGGCTGTTTCTGGCCGTGGGCGTGTTTTCGGCGGTGGTGAACCTGCTGATGCTGACCGGCCCGCTGTTCATGCTGCAGGTCTATGACCGCGTGCTGGCCTCGCGCAGCGTCGAGACGCTGACCGCGCTGTTCGTGCTGGTGGTGTTCCTGTTCGCGCTGATGGGGGCGATCGACCTGATTCGCAACCGCGTGACCGGCCGGATCGCCGCCCGCTTCCAGGACCGGATGGAGGGGCGGGTCTTCAACGCCGCCCTGCGCGAGGGCGCGCTGCGCGGCGACGAATCGGCGGCCACCGCCGGGGGAATGCGCGATCTGGACGCGGTGCAGCGGCTGATCGCCTCGCCGGTGATGCTGGCCTTCTTCGACCTGCCCTGGGCGCCGCTGTTCCTGGCGGCGATCTATATCTTCCACCCGATCCTGGGGATCGTGGCCACGGTGGGCGGGCTGATCCTGGTGGTGACCACCATCCTGAACCGGGTGCTGACGCGGGTGCCGCTGCAGGGCTCGGCGCAGGCGGGGGGGCAGGCGCAGCGCATGGCCGATCTGTACCGCGACGAGGGCGAGGTGATCGGCGCGCTTGGCATGCGCGGGGCGACCTTCGCCCGCTGGCGCGTGGCGCGGGCCGAGGCGCAGGACAATTCGGTGAAGGCGGGCGACGTGTCGGCGGGGTTCAGCGTCTTCTCGCGCACCTTCCGGCTGTTTCTGCAAAGCGCCATGCTGGCCGCCGGCGCCTGGCTGGTGCTGCGCCAGGAGCTGACGCCCGGCGCGATGATCGCCAGCTCGATCGTAATGGGCCGGGCCCTGGCGCCGGTCGACCAGCTGGTCGGCGGCTGGCCCAACGTGCAGGCGGCGCAGGACGGATGGGCGCGGCTGGCCGGGCTCTTGTCCCGCCAGCCCGCCGAGGGTCCGCGCACCACCCTGCCCCGCCCCGAGGCCCGGCTGGAGGTGCGCAACCTGACCGTCGCCCCGCCGGGCGAGGGACAGGCCACGCTGCGCGCGATCAGCTTCGGCGTGGCGCCGGGCACGGCGCTTGGGGTGATCGGGCCGTCGGGCGCGGGGAAATCGACGCTGGCCCGGGCGCTGATCGGCGCCTGGCCGGTCGGCGGGGGCAGCATCCGGCTTGGCGGGGCGACGCTGGATCAGTACCATCCCGACGTGCTGGGCGGGCTGATCGGCTATCTGCCCCAGCAGGTCACCCTGTTCGACGGCACCATCGCCGAGAACATCGCCCGCCTGTCCGACAGCCCCGATCCCGACCGCGTGGTGACGGCGGCCCGCGCCGCCGCCGCCCATCAGATGATCCTGGACCTGCCGCAGGGCTATGACACGCGCATCAGCCAGACGGCGGGTCGCCTGTCGGGCGGGCAGATCCAGCGCATCGGGCTGGCGCGCGCGCTCTATCCCGACCCGGTCCTGCTGGTCCTGGACGAGCCGAACTCGAACCTGGACAACCTGGGGTCCGAGGCGCTGAACGCGGCCATCCGGCGGCTGAAGGCGCAGGGCGGCGCGGTCATCATCATGGCCCACCGCCCCGCCGCGATCAACGAATGCGAAAACCTGCTGGTGCTGGAGGCGGGCCTGCGCCGTGCCTTCGGACCGCGCGACAAGGTGCTGGAACAGATGGTACAGAACTCGGCCCAGATCCGGCAGGCGCAAAGCGCGGGCCAGGGCGGGGGCATCGCATGAGCGGGCGCCCCGCCTCGGGCGATCGGCGCTGGCCGGTGCGCGGGCCGATCCTGGCCGGAATCATTGCCGTCGTGGTGCTGGTCGGCGGCTTCACGGTCTGGGCGGTGACCACGCGGATCTCGGGCGCGGTGGTGGCCACCGGCCAGGTCGAGGTCGAGCAGCAGCGCCAGGTGGTCCAGCATCCCGATGGCGGCGTCGTCGACCGCATCGCCGTCTCGGAGGGCGCGACGGTGGCGGCGGGCGATCTGCTGCTGGCGCTGGACGGCACGCTGCTGCGCACCGAGCACACCATCGTCGAGGGCCAGTATTTCGAGATCCTCGCCCGGCGCGGCCGGCTGGAGGCCGAGCGCGGCGATGCGCAAGCCGTCACCTTCCCCGAGGAACTGCTGCAGGCCGCTGACCGCGTGCCCGCACTGGAGGATCTGATCGAGGGCCAGACCAGCCTGTTCCTGACCCGCCTGGACACGCTGCGCCAGTCCCGCGATCAGCTGTCCAAGCAGTCCGAGCAGATCGACAGCGAGATCGATGGCATCGACGCCCAGATCACGGCGCTGGCCCTGCAGCGCGAGCTGATCGGCCGCGAGCTGACCGACCAGCAGAGCCTGCTGGACCGGGGTCTGGCCCAGGCCAGCCGCGTGCTGGCGCTGCAGCGCGAGGCGGCGCGGATGGATGGCGAGCTGGGCTCGCTGCAGGCCGCCCGCGCCTCGGCGGCCAGCCGGCAGACCGAGCTGGAGATCCAGCGCCTGCGCCTGGCCGGCGAGCGGCGCGAACAGGCCGAGACCGAATTGCGCGATCAGGGATATCGCGAGCTGGAACTGGTCGAGCGCCGCCGCAGCCTGACCGAGCAGCTGGACCGGCTGGACATCCGGGCGCCCGTCTCGGGCATCGTCTACAACATGCAGGTGACGACGCCGCGCTCGGTGATCCGGCCCGCCGATCCGCTGCTGTACCTGATCCCGCAGGACCGGCCGCTGGTCATCGGCGCGCGCATCGCCACGATCAACATCGACGAGGTGCAGATGGGCCAGCCGGTCGTGCTGCGCTTTTCGGCCTTCTCGTCGCGCACCACCCCCGAGATCGACGGCCGGCTGGACCGCGTCTCGGCCGATGCGCTGATCGACGAGGCGACGCGGACGCCCTATTACCGCGCCGAGGTCTCGATTCCGCCCGACGAGCTGGAGAAGCTGGGCACGCTGGCGCTGGTCCCCGGCATGCCGGTCGAGGTCTATATCCAGACCGGCGACCGCAGCCCGATGACCTATCTGCTGAAGCCGCTGACCGATTACTTCAACCGGGCCTTCCGCGAAAGCTGATCCGGCACAGCTAAACAGCCTCGGACCCCGACGGACGCATTGCCATCGCGCCCCACCTGTCGCAGCCTATGGGCCGCAAAAGGAGGAGGAACGAGATGCTGAGACTTCTGGCCCGGCCCGCGACGCGGTTGATGGAACGATGGCTGCCCGACGCGTTCATCTTCGTGATCGTGCTGACGCTGATCGCGGCGCTGGCGGCGATGCTGACGCAGGGCACCAGCCCCGTCGCGCTGGTCGAGATGTGGGGCAACGGCTTCTGGGAACTGCTGTCATTCGCCATGCAGATGCTGCTGGTGCTGGTGACGGGCTATATCCTGGCCTCGTCGCCGCCGGTGCGGCGGGTGCTGGCGCGGCTGGCCGGACTGGCGACCTCGCGCGGCGGGGCGATCGTGCTGGTCAGCGTGGTCTCGCTGGCGGCCAGCTGGATCAACTGGGGCTTCGGCCTGGTCGTGGGCGCGATCTTCGCGCGCGAGATCGCCCGACAGGTGCAGGTCGATTACCGGCTGCTGGTGGCGGCGGCCTATTCGGGCTTCGTGATCTGGCATGGCGGGCTGTCGGGATCCATTCCGCTGACGGTGGCCACGCCGGGGCATTTCACCGAAAGCCAGATCGGGGTCATCGCGACCTCGGAGACGATCTTCGCGGGCTGGAACCTGCTGATCGTGGCGGCGCTGTTCATCGCCGTGCCGCTGGTCAACCGCCTGATGCTGCCTTTGGAGCACGAGCAGGTGCTGATCGACCCGGCGAGGTTGCGCGACGCGCCCCCCGAGCCGCGCAGCGCCCGCCCCACCCCCGCCGAATGGCTGGAGACCAGCCCGATCCTGATGCTGCTGATCGGTATCCCGGGGCTGGCCTGGCTGATGCTGCATTTCCTGGGCGGCGGCGCGCTGAACCTGAACGTGGTGAACTTCCTGTTCCTGTTCCTGGGCATCCTCTGCCACGGCACGCCGCGCAGCCTGCTGGCCGCGCTGGACGATGCGGTGCGCGGCGGCGCAGGAATCGTGATCCAGTTCCCCTTCTATGCGGGCATCATGGCGATCATGGTCGAGAGCGGGCTGGCCGCCAGCCTGTCGCAATGGTTCGTGTCGATCTCGACCGCCGAGACGCTGCCCTTCTGGAGCTTCATCTCGGCGGGGATCGTGAACATCTTCGTGCCCTCGGGCGGGGGGCAATGGGCGGTGCAGGCGCCGGTCATGCTGCCCGCCGCCGAGGCGCTTGGCGCCGATGTCGCCAAGGTGGTGATGGGCGTGGCTTGGGGCGATGCCTGGACGAACCTGCTGCAGCCCTTCTGGGCGCTGCCGATGCTGGGCATCGCCGGGCTGAAGGCGCGCGACATCATGGGGTTCTGCGTGATCCACCTGGTGGTGGTCGGCGCGGTCGTGGGCGCGGTGCTGTATGTGATCTGATCCGGGGGCGCGCTGCCCCCTCCCTCCGGACCTGAGTGGCGGGTCCGGAGGGGTATTTGGGCAAAGAAGAAATTGCGGGGGCTCAGGTCTTCTTGCGGCGGCGCTTGGTGGCGCGCTTGACCTCGGCCAGGCGCGACTTCACCGCCATGGCGCGGGGGCCGCGACCGCGGGTCTTGGCGCCGGGGCCGCGCGGCAGGGTGCGGCCCTCGAGTTCCAGCAGGTCCAGCACTAGCCCGCCGGTCAGGGGCAACGCCTCGGCCAGGCGGACGGTGACGCGCTGGCCGATGCCGATTTCCAGCCCCGTGTCGCTGCCGACCAAGGTGCGCGCGTCGGGATCGTAGTGGAAATATTCCTGGCCGATGGCGCGGATCGGCAGGAGCCCGTCGGCGCCGGTCTCGTCCAGCTTGATGAAGGCGCCGAACTTCTGGACGCCGCTGATACGGCCGGTCATCTCGGTGCCCACCCGTT
Organism: Paracoccus gahaiensis; assembly: GCF_005048225.1. GTDB lineage: Bacteria > Pseudomonadota > Alphaproteobacteria > Rhodobacterales > Rhodobacteraceae > Paracoccus > Paracoccus gahaiensis. The sequence goes on along the minus strand of NZ_SUNI01000004.1, from coordinate 257,832 downwards.
CGGAGAGGAAGGCGGCGAGGTAGCGGTCGGTCGTGTCGCGTTCGGCGGCCATGGAGCGGCGCTCGGTCTCGCTGATATGGATCGCGGTCTCGGGCAGGCGCTCGACCTCGTCATGGCTGAGCCCGTCCTTGCCCCAGCCATGGCCGCTGATCAGGGCGCGGTGCACGATCAGGTCGGCATAGCGGCGGATCGGCGAGGTGAAATGCGCGTAGCTTTTCAGCGACAGGCCGAAATGGCCGTAATTCTCGGGGTGGTAATAGGCCTGGGTCATCGAGCGCAGGGTCGAGATATTGATCAGCTCGTCGAAATCGGTGCCCTCGGCCTGGGCCAGCAGGCGGTTCAGCTGACTGGTATGCAGCACCTGCCCCTTGGCCAGCGTGAAGCCCGAGGCCTGGGCCACCTCGCGCAGCGCGTCCATCTTGTCGAGGCTGGGCTCCTCGTGGACGCGGAACAGGAGCGGGCGCTGGCGTTTCGACAGTTCCTCGGCGGCGGCGACATTGGCCAGCACCATGAATTCCTCGATCAGCTTGTGCGCCTCCAGCCTTTCGCGGAAGGCCACGGCCTTGACGCGACCCTCGGGGGTCAGCTCGATCCGGCGTTCGGGCAGGTCCAGGTCCAGCGGCTGGCGGCGCTCGCGGGCGCCCTTCAGCAGGCCGTAGACGTGCCAGAGGGGGCGGATCACCGCGTCCATCAGCGGGGCCGTCTGGTCGTCGGGCGTGCCGTCCGCGGCGGCCTGCGCCTGTTCATAGGCCAGGCTGGCGCGGCTGTTCATCATCGCGCGATGGAAGCGGTGGCCGGTCTTGTTGCCCTGCGCGTCCAGCCGCATCTCGACCGCGATCACGGGGCGGTCGACGCCCTCGTGCAGCGAACAGAGGTCCGCCGACAGCGCCTCGGGCAGCATCGGCACCACGCGGTCGGGGAAATAGGTCGAGTTGCCGCGCCCCCAGGCCTCGCGGTCCAGCGCCGAGCCGGTGCGGACGTAATGGGCGACATCGGCGATGGCCACCCAGATCGAGGCGCCGCCATCCTCCTCGACCACTGCCGCGACCGCGTCGTCATGGTCGCGCGCGTCCGAGGGGTCGATGGTGACCAGCGGCAGGGCGCGCAGGTCGTCGCGGCCCTTCATCGTCGCGGGCTGGGCCGCCTCGGCCTCGGCCAGGGCCTTGTCGGGGAAATGGTCGGGGATGCCGTGCTGGTGAATGGCGATCAGGCTGACGGCGCGCGGAGCGGACGGGTCGCCCAGACGCTCGATGATGCGGGCATAGGGCAGGCCCATGCGGGCGCGGGGGCCGGCCTGTTCGGCCTGCACCAGCTCGCCGTTCTCGGCGCCGAGCGTCGCGTCGGGGCGGATGCGCCATTCGCGGTCCTGGCCCTTGTCGACGGGCAGGATGCGCCCGCCCTCGCTGTCCTTGCGGAAGATCCCGGTGATGCGGTTGGGGCTGGCGGTGATGCGGCGGATCAGCCGCGCCTCGTATTGGTGATCCTCGCCCAAGACCGGGATCAGGCGACCGAGGAAGCGGTCGCCGCGCCCAAGCGCGGGGTCGGACCTGCGCGGCACGAAGAGGATGCGCGGCGTGGGCCCCTCGCCGCTGGCCTCCAGGGGCCGGGCGAACAGATCGCCCGATCCGTCAGGCGCCAGCAGCTCCAGCACCGTGACGGGGGGCAGCTTCTCGGCGTCCAGATAATGGCGGCGGCGGCGTTCCAGCTGGCCCTCGGCCTCCAGCTCTTTCAGGAGGCGCTTCAGCTCGATGCGGGCGGCGCCCTTGATGCCGAAGGCCTTGGCGATGTCGCGCTTGGAATTGGCCTCCGGGTGTTCGGCCACCCATTCGAGGATCTGGGCCTTGCTGGGGATCTGGGTCATTCGCGGGTCACTTCAGGTTCAGGGCCATGTCGCGATGCGGGATGCCGGCGTCGTCATAGACGGGCCCTTCCGCGACGAAGCCCAGTTTCTCGTAAAAGCCGATGGCATGGGTCTGCGAGCCCAAGCGCGCCTGATCCAGGCCGCGTGCGCGCAGCACGTCCAGCGCGGCGCGGATCAGCGCGGCGCCCAAGCCTTGGCCGCGATGGTCGGCCAGCACGCAGACGCGGCCGATCTTGCCGGTCCGGTCCTTGACCAGCAGCCGGGCGGTGCCGACGGCACGGTCGCCCTCACGGGCCAGCAGATGGATGGCGGCACCGTCCTGGTCGTCCATCTCCTCGGCCTCGGACACGCCCTGCTCGTCGATGAAGACGGTGCGGCGCAGGGCGTGGCAGGCGGCCAGATCGCGGGTCTCCTCGATGATCATGCGAAATATCTTTCCAGGATGCGCTGATAGATGGTCTTCAACTGCCGCACCTGCTGGGCGGGCACACGTTCGTTCACCTGATGCATGTGGGCACCCACCAGCCCGAATTCCACCACCGGGCAGTGATCCTTGACGAAGCGCGCATCCGAGGTCCCGCCCGAGGTGGACAGGACCGGCTGGCGGTTGGTTTCCTGCTGGACCACGCCGCGCACCAGATCGACGAAGGGGCCGGGCTGGGTCAGGAAGGCCTCGCCCGAGATCTCGGCGGTGACGCTCAAGGCCACCCCGGTCTCGGCGGCGATCCGGTCGGCATGGGCGCGCAGGAGGTCGCTCAGCGAGTCGCCGGTATGCAGGTCGTTGAAGCGGATGTTGACGATGGCCCGCGCCGCCTCGGGGATCACGTTCGAGGCCGGGTTGCCGCAATCGATCGAGGTGATCTGCAGGCCCGTGGGGTCGAAATGCGCGGTGCCCTGATCCAGCGGCGCGGCGGTCAGCTCGGCCAGCATCCGGGTCAGCGCGTGCAGCGGGTTCTTCGCGCGATGCGGATAGGCGGCATGACCCTGCACCCCCCGGGCGTCGATGCGGAAGGTGGCCGAGCCGCGCCGGCCGATCTTCATCATCTCGCCCATCACCTCGGGGTTCGAGGGCTCGCCCACGATGCAGGCATCCATGCGTTCGCCCTGGGCCGCCATCCAGTCCAGCAGCGCGATGGTGCCGTCGCGGGACGGCCCCTCCTCGTCGCCGGTGATGGTCAGGATCACCGCGCCGTCGGGGGGCGTGTCGCGCACGAAGTCGATGGCGGCGGTCACGAAGGCCGCGACGCCCGACTTCATGTCCGTGGCCCCGCGCCCCCAGATCACGTCATCGGCGTCCCAATGCCCCGAGAAGGGGGGATGCGTCCAGGACGCCGGATCGCCCGGCGGCACGACATCGGTATGGCCGTTGAACCCGATGGTCCGCGCGCCCTTGGCGCCCCACCGGGCAAAAAGGTTCGAGGTGCCGTTGCGGTCCACCCGGTGACAGTCGAAGCCCGCCCGGCGCAGTTCTTCCTCCAGCAGGACCAGTGCGCCGCCCTCCTCGGGGGTGACCGAGGGGCAGCGGATCAGGCGGGCGGTCAGGTCGGCGGCATCCAGCATCTCAAAGGCTCCAGAGTTCAAAGGCGCGGCGGATCAGGTTCAGCCCGGTCAAAATCAGCAGCACCAGCGTCCAGCGGCGAAACTGCCCCACATCCAGCCGGTCCTGCAAGGCAAAGCCCGCCATCATCCCCGCCAGCGCCGGAAGGCACAGCACGGCCGACAGGGGCAGCGTCGCCGCATTCAACAGCCCCGAGGCCAGATGCGCCACCGTCAGCACCACCGCGCCCAGCAGGAAGACCACGCCCTGCACGCGCACCTGCTCGCGCTTGTCGGTGCCGATGGACAGCAGATAGACGATCAGGGGCGGCCCCCAGATCCCCGAGATGCCGCCGTAAAGGCCGCCGATCACCCCCGACCAGCCCTCGGCCCGGCGCCGGTGGCGCAGGTTCAGCACCATCGGCCGGCCCGACAGCTGCCACAGCGCGAAGATCGTGATCGGCAGGCCCAGCGCCGCATACATGATCCATTGCGGGATCAGGGTCACGAAGCCCGCCGACACGCAGATGAACAGGCAGACCATCGCGATATGCAGGCGGAACTTGCGGGTCGACGCCCAGGCCTCGGCCCTCCCGTCGCGGAAGCCCTGCTGCAGATTGGTCAGCAGCGTCGGCAGGATCATCGCCGCCAGCGCCACCGGCGCCGGCATGATCGACCCGAAGGCCGAGATCATGATCATCGGCATCGCAAAGCCGAGCGCGCCCTTCACGAACCCCGCAAAGGCGGTGATCCCGAGGGCCGCCACGAATTGCCAAGGCTCCAGTCCGAACATGGGGGCCAAGCTAACCGCGACGCCCGGAAAGGAAAAGGCCGCTTCTTCTTTGCCCAAATACCCCTCTGCCTTCGAAACGCCTGCGACAGATTGGGTCGTCCCGGATGCGCCTTGCGCATAATTATTGCGTTGCGGGTGCGAAGGCGCTACCCATGCCGCAATGCCGCAAAAGGACGAATCGATGAAAGACCTGCAGCCCCGGGCCGAAACGGTCCTGTCCGAGATCGACGCGCTTCTGACCCGCGCCACCGCCGCCCTGCGCGATCTGACCGCGCCCTCGGGCCGCGTGGAGCCCGCCGCGCTGGAACGCCACCAGCATGCCGCCCATGCCCTGTCCTGGCTGGCCACCTATGTCGAGGCGCTGAAGCAGCTTCACGCCTGGTCGACCCGCGTCGAAGGCCCGATCGAGGCGCTGATCGCCCGGATCGGCATGGGCGAATATCTGACGCAGATCGCCGGCGGCATCCCGATGAGCCAGACGGAATTCGCCCGCCTGTCCGATCTGGGCCTCGACTGGCAGCCCTCGGAGGATGCGCGCGCCCTGATGGCCGGCAATTCCGCCGAGGCGCGGGCCGAACTGGCCGCGCTGATCGCCGACAACCGCGGCGCCGCGACCTTCGGCGCCTCGGGCCTGGACGAGGACCTCGAGATGATCCGCGACCAGTTCCGCCGCTGGACCGAGGACAAGGTCACCCCCCATGCCCATGGCTGGCACCTGCGCGACGAGTTGATCCCGATGGCCATCATCGAGGAGCTGGCCGAGCTGGGCGTCTTCGGCCTGACCATCCCCGAGGAATTCGGGGGCCTGGGCATGTCCAAGGCCGCGATGGTCGTCGTCTCCGAGGAACTCTCGCGCGGCTATATCGGCGTGGGCAGCCTCGGCACCCGCAGCGAGATCGCGGCCGAGCTGATCCTCTGCGGCGGCACCGAGGCGCAGAAGGCCCAGTGGCTGCCCCGGCTGGCCTCGGGCGAGACCCTGCCTACTGCCGTCTTCACCGAGCCCAATACCGGCAGCGATCTGGGCGCGCTGCGCACCCGCGCGGTGCCCGAGGGGGATGACTGGCGCATCACCGGCAACAAGACCTGGATCACCCATGCCGCGCGCACCCATGTGATGACGCTGCTAGCCCGCACCGAGCCAGGCACGGACGACTATCGCGGCCTGTCGATGTTCCTGGCCGAGAAGACCCCCGGAACCGATGCCGACCCCTTCCCCACCCAAGGCATGACCGGCGGCGAGATCGAGGTGCTGGGCTATCGCGGCATGAAGGAATACGAGCTGGCCTTCGACGGCTTTGCCGTCTCGGGCGCGAACCTGCTGGGCGGGGTCACCGGCCAGGGCTTCAAGCAGTTGATGCAGACCTTCGAATCGGCCCGCATCCAGACGGCGGCCCGGGCCATCGGCGTGGCGCAGAACGCGCTGGAGCTGGGGCTGGCCTATGCGCTGGACCGCAAGCAGTTCGGCAAGCCCCTGGCCGCCTTCCCCCGCGTGGCCGACAAGCTGGCGCTGATGGCCGTGGAAATCACCATCGCGCGGCAGCTGACTTATTTCAGTGCGTGGGAAAAAGATCACGGTCACCGCTGTGACGTGCAGGCCGGAATGGCCAAGCTCCTGGGGGCCCGGGTGGCCTGGTCGGCGGCGGACAATGCCCTGCAGATCCACGGAGGCAACGGTTTCGCGCTGGAATACCAGATCAGCCGGGTGCTGTGCGATGCCCGGATCCTCAACATCTTCGAGGGTGCGGCCGAGATCCAGGCCCAGGTCATCGCGCGGCGCCTGCTGGAATGATGCGCCAACGGGCTGGATCGGCTGGACGAATGGCGCTAGACCACGTCAGTTCCGCCCGATCCACGCCCGCATGCCTGCCCAAGGAGCCTGCCCCATGTCCGTCTCGATCCGCACTTCCTTTGCCGCCGCCCTGGCCGTCCTGACCCTCGCCGCCTGCGAGACGACGCCCGCCGGCGACCCGATGGGCGGCATCCCGGCCAATGACTACGTGCTGGTCGGCATCGGCAACGGCACCGTGCCCCTGCGCAACATCACCCTGACCACCCGGCCCGAGGGCGTGTCGGGCCGCGGCCCCTGCAACGGCTATGCCGCGACGAACACCGTCCCCCTGCCCGCCGTGGCCTTCGAGCCGCTGCAGACCTCGGGCGTGACCGGCTGCGCCGACAGCGCGATCGAGCAGCGCTATTTCGACGCCCTGCAGCAGGCGACCGAGATGGACTATTACGGCGGCGTGCTGCGCATCAAGGGCCCGACCTGGCTGATCTTCGAAAGCGGCCGCCCCGCCGACCAGACCACCGACGCCCTCTCTGCCGCCCGCGGCAACCAGTAAGCCCCCCGCGGGCCAGAACCCGGCCCGCCCTTTCATCTTGGTGCAAATATCCCGGGGGGCCGCGGCACGCGGCGGGGGCAGCGCCCCCTCCCAAGGCCGGGAAATCAGGACCGCAAGATCCGCCGCATCAGCCGCCCCCGGGCGGCGGGCAGCATCCGGCCCACCAGCTCCACGGCCAGGCGATGCTCCAGGAAATGCCCGGTGATCGCCAGACCCTCGGCCAGCTCGTTGCCGCGATTGTCCCCCGCCCCGCCCATCAGCCCGGGCAAGGGCAGCAGGCGGTCGGCCCAGTCCCCCGCACCTTCGCGGCTGACCGCCCGGCCAGATTTCGGACTGACATAGGCCAGCCCCTCCGAGGCGCCGGTCACCGCGCAGGCCGTCAGGTCCAGACCGAAGCCCATCTCCTCCAGAAGCAGCATCTCCCAGTCCAGATAGGCGGGCGGCCAGTCGCCACCCGCCTCGATCAGGTCCAGCAGCGCCTCGGTCCGCGCGACCAGCCGGGGATGGGGATCGCGTTCGGGCAGCACGAAGACCAGCAGCGCGCAGACCGCGTTCAGCCCCGCCAGCGCCGCCGGGTCGGCCATCAGCCCCGCGCGCATCCGCAGCGGCTCGGCGGTGAAGCTGCCCAGCTGGTCGGCCTGCCGCGCGCGCCAGCGCAGCGACAGCCGCGCGCCCGGCTGCAGCATCGCCGCCCGCTTCTGCGAGGCCCCGCCCGGCACCACGCCCGCATGGCGCCCGTGTTCCAGCGTCAGCACGTCGATGATCACCGCCGTCTCGCCATGCGGGCGGCGCGCGATCACCGTGCCCTCGGCCTGCCACTCCATCCGCTAGCCACGCCCGTCCGGGCAGCCGGGGAAGATCGGAAAAACGCGCTGTGGGCGATGGGTCATGGCGGCTCCTTGCCCCTCAGGCTGGCACACGGCGCGCCGCCCGGCAAGCGCGCCCTATTGCATGCGCCGCGCGGCCAGCTCGCGCCGGTCGCGGCGGCGCTGGCCCGCTTGCCGGACCAGCGTCACCGAATAGATCGCCAGCGCCGCCCAGATCATCGGGAAGGCGATCAGCCGGGCACCCTCGAAGGGCTCTCCGAAGATCAGCACCGCGCAGAGGAAGATCATCGTCGGCGCGATATATTGCAGGATGCCGATGGTCGACAGGCGGATCAGCTTGGCGCCATTGGCATAGAACAGCAGCGGGATGGCGGTGATCGGCCCGCAGCCGATCAGCAGCAGCGTCTGGCCCCAGCCCCCCGAGGCAAAATGCGCCTGCCCCTGCGCGGCCTGCCAGATCAGGAAGCCGGCGGCGAAGGGGGCCAGCAGCAGCACCTCCAGCGTGAAGCCCTGATTGGGGCCAAGCGGCAGGCTTTTCTTGCAATAGGCATAGAACCCCCAGGACAGGGTCAGGCCGATGGCGACCAGCGGCAGGCTGCCCGCCTGCATCGTCAGGATGATCACCGCCGCCGCCGCCAGCGCGATGGCCGCGAACTGCCCACGCGTCAGCCGTTCCTTGAGCAGCGTCGCGCCCAGGAACACGCTGAACAGCGGGTTGATGTAATAGCCGAGCGCCGCATCCAGCGCCTGGTCGTTGGCGATGGACCAGACATAGATCAGCCAGTTGACCGAAATCAGCATCGCCGTCAGCGCCGCCATCGCCACCAGGCGCGGCTGGCGCAGGGCCTGGCCCACCTCGGCCGCGCGGCCCTGCCAGATCAGCACGGCGGCGGCGATGGGCAGGGACCACAGGATGCGATGGGCGATGATCTCGGCGGGCGGCAGATGGGCCAGCGCCTTCATGTAGATGGGCAGGAACCCCCACATGCCATAGGCGGCAATGGCATAGACAAGGCCCTTGGGCGAATCGGTCTGGGGGATGCTCATGGCAGATGCATATTCTGCAATCCGCAGCCGGGCCAGAGGTCAGAACAGCCCGTCCTGATCCAGAAGCGTGGTCCCGTCGCGGCTTTCCAGCTCCAGCACCCACAGGTCGCGGTCGCGGGCGCGCTGGCGGGCGATGGCGGCGTCGATGTCACGCTCAAGGCCCCGCTCCACGGCCAGCCAGGGGCGGGTGTCGGTGCCCATGTCCCATTCGCGCATCCACAGGGCCGCGCTGCCGTCCAGATGCGCGCATTTGATCGCGATGGCGCCGGCGGTCTCGTCGCCGCGCGCCAGCACATAGGCGGGGATGTTGGCTTGGGCCAGCCGCGCCCGATAGGCCGCGACCCAGAGGCCGGCGGCCAGCCGGGCGTCGCTCACGAGCGGCCTTCGTCGCCGTCGCGGAAGTTCAGGCCGATCTCGTCATAGCGTTCGGCCTCGTTCTCCCAGTTCTCGCGGACGCGGACCTGCAGGAACAGATGGACGCGGCGGCCCATGAACTCCTCCAGTTCCACGCGCGAGGCCTGGCCCACGGCCTTGATCGTCTCGCCGCCCTTGCCCAGCACGATCCCCTTGTGGCCCTGCCGCGCGACATAGACGACCTGCTCGATCCGCGCGGAGCCATCGGTCTTCTCCTCCCAGCCCTCGGTTTCCACGGTCAGCTGGTAGGGGATCTCCTCGTGCAGGCGCAGGGTCAGCTTCTCGCGGGTGATCTCGGCGGCGATCATGCGCATGGGCAGGTCGGCAATCTGATCTTCCGGGTACAGCCACGGGCTTTCGGGCAGGGTCTTGGCCAGCCAGCCACGCAGCTGCTGGCAGCCATGGCCCTTCATGGCCGAGATCATGAAGGTCTCGGCGAAGGGATAGGCCTCGTTCAGCTTCTGCGACAGGGCCAGCAGTTCCTCGGCCTTGACGCGGTCGATCTTGTTGATGATCAGCGCGACGGGGGTGCCGCGACCCAGCTGCACCAGCTGGTCCAGGATCGCCTGCGTGCCGTCGGTCAGGCCGCGATGCGCCTCGATCAGCACCAGCACGATATCGGCATCCGAGGCCCCGCCCCAGGCCGCCGCGACCATGCTGCGGTCCAGGCGGCGGCGCGGGCGGAAGATGCCCGGCGTGTCGACAAAGACGATCTGCGCGGGGCCGTGCATCGCGATGCCCCGGATCCGGGCGCGGGTGGTCTGCACCTTGTGGGTCACGATCGAGACCTTGGCGCCGACCATCTGATTGAGCAGCGTCGACTTGCCCGCATTGGGTTCGCCGATCAGGGCCACGAAGCCCGCGCGGGTGGGCTGGTCGTCCTGCGGCGCGGCGGGGGTGGCGCCGAGCTCCTCGGGGGTGTCGTCCTCGGGGCCGGTGTCGTCGGAGGCGGTCTCGTCGGTCATGTCGTTGGTCCTTCCAGCCGGTCCAGCAGCGCTTGCGCGGCGGCCTGTTCGATGCTGCGCTTGGTGCCCGTGCCTTGGGCCTGCGCGTGGCGGCCGTCTTCCAGCCGCACGGTGATCAGGAAGACCGGCGCGTGGTCGGGACCGCTGCGCTCGGTCTGCTCGTAGACGGGGGGCGGCATGCCCTGGGCCTGCGCCCATTCCTGCAGGGCGGTCTTGGCGTCCCGGCTGTCATGGGCCACCTGCGCCAGACGCGGGCCCCAGTGGCGCAGCACGACGGCGCGGGCGGCCTCGAACCCTGCATCCAGATAGACGGCGGCCAGCACGGCCTCCATCGCATCGGCCAGCAGCGCCTCCTTGCGGCGCCCGCCCGACAGCATCTCGGACCGGCCCAGCTTCAGCACCTCGCCCAAAGCCAGGTCGCGGGCGACCCCGGCGCAGGTCTCGCCGCGCACCAGCGCATTGTAGCGGGGCGCCAGCTGCCCCTCGGAGGCGGCGGTGTCGGCCGAGAACAGCGCCTCGGCCATCACCAGGCCCAGCACGCGGTCGCCCAGGAATTCCAGCCGCTGGTTGTCGGGCCGCGTGACGGAGGCGATCGAGCCGTGGGTCAGCGCGCGGATCAGCAGTTCGGGGCGCGCGAAATCATGCCCCAGACGCCCCATGAAGGCGCGGATGTCGGCCGAGGGCGTCAATTCACCGCCTTGAGGAAACGGTCCGCGCGCCAGGTCCAGAAATACAAGAGCGAGCTGCCCGCCGAGGAGAACATGATCCGGTCGGCCCGCCCGATCAGGAATTCGGCCGGCACGAAGCCCAGGCCGCCGATCTCGGCGGGGAAGCGGCTGTCCTCGGAATTGTCGCGGTTGTCGCCCATGAAGAAATATTGCCCCTCGGGGACGGTGAAGGTCGGCGTGTCGTCGGCCACCCAGCCATCGAGGATGTTGAGGACATCATGGCTGTTGCCGCCCGGCAGCGTCTCGGTCATGCGCTCCTTGATGCACTCGCCGCCCTGCGCGACGGGATCGTTGATGCAGCGCGGGATCAGGCCCTGCGGGCCCTGCTGGTCCTTGGTCTCGATGAATTCGCCGGCCGGGGTCACCGGGACCGCCTCGCCATTCATCCACAGCCGTCCGCCGCGCATCTGGATCGTGTCGCCGGGCAGGCCGATGACGCGCTTGATGAAATCGACATCGCGGGTCGGGTGGCGGAAGACCGCCACGTCGCCGCGTTCGGGCGCGCGCTCCAGCAGCCGCCCCGAGATCGGGCAGAGCGAGAAGGGGCAGGAATGGGCCGAATAGCCATAGGCCATCTTGTTGACGAAGAGGAAGTCGCCGATCAGCAGCGTGTCCTTCATACTGCCCGAGGGGATCCAGAAGGGCTGGAAGAACAGCGTGCGGAAGATCCCCGCGATCACCAGCGCCCAGAAGATGGTCTTGACCGTCTCCCAGATGCCGTCCTTTTTCTCGGGCGCAGCCGTTGCCATTCCGCGTGGTCCTTTTGGTTCATGGGCCGGGGTCCGGCATCGCGCAGTCGTCCCGCATCGCTCGCAGGCGCAGTCGTTGGGGGCGTTCATGGTCCGGGCGGCGGGCAAAAGTCAAGCAGGGGCAGGCCCGGGCCGGGCCTCGATCACCACGAAAGCCTGCGCCCAGGGGTGGTCGTCGGTCAGGGTGACATGCACGATGGCGTGATGGCCCGCAGGCGTCATCGCGGCCAGCCGGTCCGCCGCCCAGCCCGTCAGCGCCATCACCGGCTGGCCCGAGGCGAGGTTGGCCACCGCCATGTCGCGCCAGCTGATCCCCATGGCGAGCCCGGTGCCGAGTGCCTTGGAGCAGGCCTCCTTGGCGGCCCACCGCTTGGCCAGCGTGCCGGCCTCGTCCTTGCGGCGGGCGGCCTTGGCCAGTTCGACGGGGGTGAAGACCCGGTTGCGGAAGCGGTCGCCGAAGCGGTCCAGCGTGCCCTGGATCCGGTCGATATTGGCGAGGTCGGTGCCGATGCCCAGGATCATCGGCGGTGGCACCGCCGGAAAGGCGGGTATTTGGGCAAAGGAGATGTCATGCGCGCGCCGCATCCATCCGGCGCCGCATTTCGGCGATGGCGGCGGGCAGGCCGGTGAAGACCGATTCCGCGATCAGGAAATGGCCGATGTTCAGTTCCGCGACCTCGGGGATCGCGGCGATGGGGCGGACCGTGTCGAAAGTCAGGCCGTGGCCGGCATGGACCTCGAGCCCCAGGTCATGGGCCAGTGCGGCGCCCTGGCGCAGGGCGTCCAGTTCGGCATCGCGCTCACCGGTGCGGCCTTCGGTGTCCAAGTCGCAATAGGCGCCGGTGTGCAGTTCCACCACGGCGGCGCCGATGCGGGCGCTGGCGCGGATCTGGTCGGGTTGGTGACCGATGAACAGCGAGACGCGGCAGCCCGCCTCCCTGAGCGGCGCAATGTAGGCGGCCAGCGCGTCCTCGTTGCCCGCCACGTCCAAGCCGCCTTCGGTCGTGCGCTCCTGCCGCTTCTCCGGGACGAGGCAGACGGCGTGGGGCCGGTGGCGCAGGGCGATGGCCTGCATCTCGGGGGTGGCGGCCATCTCGAGGTTCAGGGGCAGGGTCAGGCGGGCCATCAGCGCGTCGATATCGGCATCGGTGATGTGGCGGCGATCCTCGCGCAGATGGGCGGTGATGCCCTGCGCGCCCGCGCCCTCGGCGGCCAGAGCCGCACGGACGGGGTCGGGCCAGGGGGTGCCCCGGGCGTTCCGGATGGTCGCGACGTGATCGATATTGACGCCAAGGCGCAGCATGGGGTCCCTCCGCTGGATCTGCGCGCAGTCTAGCGGGGGCGCGGGTCGGGCGCCAGTTCGGTCGCCACCGCCCACCAGCCGCTGCGCGCCAGTGCCGCAGCCGCCGCCGCCGCCCGGGAGGCGTCGGGAAAGAGACCGAAGCAGGTCGCGCCCGATCCCGACATGCGCGCCAGCTGCGCGCCCGACGCCTCCAGCGCCTGCAGGACATCCGCGATGACCGGGGCCAAGGCGATGGCGGGGGGCTGCAGGTCGTTGCGCACCGTCCGCAGCCAGCCGATCAGTGCGGGCGCGTCGGGGAAGGCCGGGAGGGGCGGCAAGGGCGGACCGTCGCGCCGGTCCAGCCGGGCGAAGATCGCGGGCGTGGGCACGGCCACGCCGGGATTGACCAGCACCAGATGCAAGGGCGGCAGCGCGGGCAGCGGGGTCAGCACCTCTCCGATGCCCTGCATGCGGGCGGGCAGGCCCATCAGGCAGACCGGCACGTCGGCGCCAAGCCGTTCGCTGCGCTCGGGCAACGGATGGCCCATCCGCGCCAGGCCCCGCAGCACCGCCGCCGCATCCGCCGAGCCGCCGCCGATGCCCGAGGCGACGGGCAGGGCCTTGTGCAGGTGGAGGGCCGCCTGCCCGCCCACCAGCCGGGCGGCGCGCAGGCACAGGTTGTCCGCATCCACCTCCGCCAGCCCTGCCGCGAAGGGGCCGTCGATGGTCAGGGTCAACGGCCCGGGGGTCAGCGTCACGCGGTCGCCGATGGCCGCGAAGCAGACCAGCGAATCGAGCAGGTGATAGCCGTCGGCCCGCCGTCCGGTGACATGCAGGGCCAGGTTCAGCTTGGCCGGGGCGGGCTCGACGATCATGCCGGGGCAAGGCTCATTCGGTGGCGTCGGCCTCGGTCTGCGGGGCTTGGCCGGGCTGGCTGGCGACGGGGTCGCCCTCGTCCTCCAGCACGGCGGTCAGGCCACGATCCAGCTTGGCGCGGATGCGGTCGGGATCGACCTCGCCGCTTTCGCCGGGCTCCAGCGACAGGGCGCGCTGCCACTGGATCTGCGCCTCGCGCTGTCGGCCCACCATCCAGTAGATGTCGCCCAGATGGTCGTTGACCAGCGGATCCGAGGCCATCGTGGCGATCGCCTGTTCCATCGGCGCCACCGCCTCGTCATAGCGGCCCAAGCGGTAATAGGCCCAGGCCAGCGAATCGAGGATATAGCCGTCGCCCGGCGACAGCTCGGCGGCGCGCTGGATCATCTCGAGCGCGCGTTCCAGGTTCTCGTTCCGGTCGATCCAGGAATAGCCCAGATAGTTCAGCAGGCTGGCATGATCGGGCCGGATCTGAAGCGCGGCCAGAAGATCGGCCTCGGCCCGGTCGAACTGACCCGCGCGTTCCAGCGCGATGCCGCGCGCATAGAGCGGGAACCAGCGGACCTCGGGCGGCGCCTCGGCCAGAAGGTCCAGCGCGGTGTCATAGCTGGGGACGGCCTCGGCATATTTCTCCTGCTGGCGCATCACGTCGCCAAGCGCGATCCAGGATTGCGGCAGATCGGGATAGGCGGCGGTCAGGGCGAGGGCGGCCTTTTCGGCCTCGTCGCGCCGGTCGGCCTGCGAGAGGGCGTCGATGCGCGACAGTTCGGCCTGCGGGCGCATCTGGCCCATGCGGCGCACGGCCTCGAATTCCGCCTCGGCCAGATCGAACTGCTGGCGGTCCTGCAGAAGCTGCGCCGCCATCAGCCGCGCCTCGGGGTTCTGGGGCGCGATCCAGGCGGCCAGACGGGCATGGATCAGCGACAGCGGCTCGGGGTCCGGGCTGCTGGCCAGAGCCGAGGCGAAGGACAAAAGCAGATGCGCAATGCCGTCCTCGGGGCCCGAGATCACGTCGAAGGGCACCGGCTGGTCCTGATCCAGCCGCTGGCGCAGGTCCAGCAGCTGCGGCTCGGCCTCGATCCCCTCGAGGCTGTCCAGCAGCGCCAGCGCCTCGTCGCGCCGGTCCAGCTGCGACAGGATCTGCACCCGGGCCATCAGGCCCATCAGGTGACCCCCGGCCTCGGATTGCGCGATCAGGCGGTCGGCGGATTCGTAATCGCCCGCCAGCGCCCGGGCCAGCGCCAGATGATAGTTCACGATGGGGGCCAGATCCTCGGAGACGGTCATCGCCTCGAAGGCGGCCACGGCATCCGAGGCGCGCCCCGCACCCAACAGCGCCCAGGCCCGGATGGTGCCGTCCATCAGGTCCTGATCCAGCGGCAGGTCGGGATTGCGCGTCGTGTCGATCAGGCTCACCAGCGCGTCCCAATCCCCCGCACGGGCCAGTTGCGCGCGGCGCAGAAGGCCCGACAGATCGGTCGGGCGATCCTCGTCGAAGAGGCGCTCGGCGAGGGCCACGGCCTGATCGACCTCGCCCGCCGAGGCCAAGGCCACCAGCGCGCTGTCCTGCAGGAAGATGTCGTCGGGATCCTGCAGCGCGGCCTGCATGAAGTAGCGGGCGGCGGCGCGGAAATCGTTCTCGACCGTGGCCATGCGCGCGGCCAGATAGGCCCCGGCCAGCCCCTGCATCTGCGGATTGGCGGGCTGCTCCTGCGGCGGCGGCGGGGCGAGCGTGGTCGGCGCCCCGATCTGCGCTTCGGCGGGGCCCGACTGCGCTTCGGCGGGGCCCGGCTGTGCCTCGGCGGGGCTTGGCGGCACCTCGGCCGGCGTGGATTGCGCCTCGACGGGGCGGGGCGCGGGCCGGTCCTCCTGCGCCAGGGCCGGCAGGGCGGCAGAGCAGGTCAGCGCGACCAGCAGGGCCAGCCGCGACAGTTCCGGTCGGAACCGGGCGCGGCGCTGCAGGGTCGGGCTGGGGCGGAATGGGGTCACGACGGCCCTTTCGGAAATCACGTTTGCGTTCCGGCCAGCCTAGAGGCGCGGTCCGGGGGGCGCAACGCCCCCCGCCCGGATGGTTGCATCACATGTTCGGGTAATTCGGCCCGTCGCCGCCCTGCGGTACCGTCCAGACGATGTTCTGGCTGGGATCCTTGATGTCGCAGGTCTTGCAGTGGACGCAGTTCTGGAAGTTGATCACGAAGCGCGGCCCGGTCGCATCCTGAACCACCTCGTAGACGCCCGCCGGGCAATAGCGCTGTGCGGGCTCGTCGTATTCGGGCAGGTTCATGGCGATCGGGATGGCCGGATCGCGCAGCTTCAGGTGGCAGGGCTGGCTTTCCTCGTGATTGGTGAAGCTGAAGGCCACGTTGGTCAGCCGGTCGAAGGACAGCTTGCCGTCCGGGCGGGGATAGTCGATGCGCTTGTACTCGGCGGCCTTGCCGGTGGCCGCGGCGTCGGACTTGCCGTGCTTCCAGGTGCCCAGCAGGTTCAGGCCTGTCAGGTTGGCCGTCCACATGTCCACCGCGCCCAGCATCAGGCTGGCCGACAGGCCCAAGCGCGACCAGATCGGCTTGACGTTGCGGACCATCTTGAGGTCCTTGCCGATGGCGCCCTCGCGCACCGCGTCGTCGTAATCGGTCAGGCGGTCGCCCATCCGCCCGGCCTTGATCGCCGCCGCCGCCGCATCCGCCGCCTCGATCCCCGAGATCATCGCGTTGTGGTTGCCCTTGATGCGCGGCACGTTGACCATGCCCGCTGAACATCCCAGCAGCACGCCGCCCTCGAAGGACAGCTGCGGCAGGGATTGCCAGCCGCCCTCGCTGATCGCCCGCGCGCCATAGGAGATGCGCTTGCCGCCCTCCAGCAGGTCGGCCACCATCGGATGGTGCTTGAAGCGCTGGAATTCCATGTAGGGATACAGATGCGGGTTGCGATAGTTCAGGTGGACGACAAAGCCCACCAGCACCTGATTGTTCTCGAAATGATAGATGAAGCTGCCGCCGCCGGCGTTCTTGCCCAGGGGCCAGCCCATCGTGTGCACGACCCGGCCCTTGTGGAACTTCTCGGGCGCGACCTCCCAGATCTCCTTCATGCCCAGGCCGAACTTCTGCGCGTCGGCATGTTCGGACAGCTTCAGGCGCTCGTTGATCTGCTTGGCCAGGCTGCCGCGCACGCCCTCGGCGATGAAGACATACTTGCCGTGCAGCTCCATCCCCGGCTCGTAGCCGTCGCCGGTGCTGCCGTCGGGATTGCGGCCGAACTCGCCCGCGACCACGCCCTTGACGCGGTTGCCGTCCCACACGACCTGGCTGGCCGACATGCCGGGGAAGATCTCGACGCCCAGTTCCTCGGCCTGCTCGGCCATCCAGCGGCAGACATTGCCCATGCTGACGATGTAATTGCCGTGGTTCGACATCAAGGGCGGCATCGGCCAGTTCGGCACCCGCATCTGTCCCTCGGGGCCCAGCACGTAGAAATTGTCGTCGGTGACCTCGGTGCTGAGGGGCGCGCCCTTGTCCTTCCAGTCGGGGATCAGGCGGGTCAGGCCCGAGGGGTCCAGCACCGCGCCCGACAGGATATGCGCGCCGACCTCGGAGCCCTTCTCCAGCACCACGACGGACAGTTCGGGGTCGATCTGCTTCAGCCGGATCGCGGCGGACAGGCCGGCGGGCCCGGCGCCCACGATGACGACGTCATAGTCCATCGATTCACGCTCGATGTGGGTCTCGTCGGTCATGTGCTGGCCCCTCCCTGGCAATCTGGCTGCCCGACAGATAGCGGTCCCGCGCCCGGGGAGCAATCGTGACGCGGCGAAGCGGCGCAGGGAATGCGGCGCGATCCCGCATGCAGGCTTGCATTGGCCGTCAAATTCGTCACGATGTGGGGGATCACCGTTCCGCGCCCCTGCCATCTTGCAATGGCAGGGGCGTTGGTTTGGCATCTGCAAGGCAAACGCCTCCCACCAAGGACAGGGCAGCGATGGAAAAGATACCGATGACCCCCGCCGGCGCGCATGCGCTGGAGCGCGAACTGGGCGAGCTGAAATCGAAGGAACGCCCCGCCATCATCCGCGCCATCGCGGAGGCGCGCGAGCATGGCGACCTGTCCGAGAACGCCGAATACCACGCCGCCCGCGAGAAGCAGGGCTTCGTCGAGGGCCGGATCAAGGAGCTGGAGGGCCTCTTGTCGCGGGCCGAGGTGATCGACCCCGCGAAACTGTCGGGCAGCGTCAAGTTCGGCGCCCGCGTCAAGCTGATCGACGAGGACACCGAGGAAGAGCGCAACTATCAGATCGTGGGCGAGGCCGAGGCCGACATCGAACGCGGGTTGCTGAACATCCGCTCGCCCCTGGCGCGCGCGCTGATTGGCAAGGACGAGGGCGACAGCGTCGAGGTCACCACGCCCGGCGGGCAGCGCAGCTATGAAATCGTCGAGATCCGCTACGGATGACCCCATGTCCCTGATCGCCCGCATCTCCAGCCTGTCGCAGCGCGACCGCATCACCACCGTCGGCCTGACGCTGACCGGGGTCTGGCTGCTGCTGCTGTTCCTGTTCTGGCTGCTGGTCCCCGCCGGAGAGACCGGCCGGGGCGGCATCACGCCGCTGATCACCACCGCCGGGATCATCCTGCCGCCCGCGCTGGTCTGGCTGGGCGTGTCGCTGGCCCGGCAGCTGGCCATCCTGCGGGCCGAGGCCGAGGATCTGCGCCGCCGTCTGGGGCAGATGCGCGACGCCCCTCCGCCCGCGTCGGACCGGGCGCCCGAACGGATTCCCGACGCGCCCGAGCCGCAGGGCAGCGCCTCGCGCGGCGCCCCGGGGACGACGACCGTCGCCCCGCCCGCCCGTCCGGCCAAGGCCGCGGCCCTGTCGACGACCGCCGGTGCGGCACAGACCCGCGCCCGGGCGACACCCGATCCCCGTCCCTCCGAGGCGCGCCAGCCCGAGTCCCGCGCCGATGCGCGGCAGGCCGCGCTGCGCTTTGACGCGCAGGGCGGCACGGTCGATCCGGGCACGCTGATCCGGGCGCTGAACTTTCCCGACGGCCCCTCGGATCACGAGGCGATCGAGGCGCTGCGCCACGCGCTGAAGGACCCGGTCCAGTCCCGCGTGCTGCGCGCCGCGCAGGATGTGGTGACGCTGCTGGCGGGGCAGGATGTCTACATGGACGACCTGCCGCCCGAGCCCGCGCGCCCCGATGTCTGGCGCCGCTTCGCCGAGGGTGATCGCGGCAGCTCCGTCGCGGCGCTTGGCGGCATCCATCACCGCCCCGCGCTTGAGACGGCCCAAGCGATGCTGCAGGGCGACGAGATCTTCCGCGATACGGCCCAGCATTTCCTGCGCCATTTCGACGGGATGCTGGCCGCGCTGGTGCCGCAGCTGGACGACCTGCAGATCGCGGTGCTGGCCGACAGCCGCTCGGCCCGCGCCTTCATGCTGCTGGGCCGCGTCTCGGGCAGCTTCGGCTAGGACCGGTCCGGGGCCGGCAGCCGCAGCAGATGGACCTGCCCCCACCAAGGCAGGCCATAGCGCCCCTGGCCGATCTGGGTGAACCCCATCGCGGCGTAAAATCGCAATGCCCCGGCATTGCGGGCGCGCACCTCGGCGCGCAGGCCGGGATGGCCGGACCGCGCGGCGATCGCGCAGGCGGCGGCGATCAGCGCGCCGCCGGTGCCTTGGCGCGGGTCCGCCACGGCCAGCCCGTCGATCACCAGATCCCTGGTCGCAGGCGCGGGGTGGAACAGCCAGCCCGGCAGCGGCGGCAGGCCTTGGGCAAAGCCGCCCTCTGCCCGCCGCAGCCCCATCACCCCAGCCACCCGGCCTCTGCCATCGACGGCCACCAGACCGTGGGCAGCGCTGATCCGGCGCGGCCATCCCGCCGCGCCGAAATGCCCTCGCCAGAGGGCGGCGGCCTGTCCCGACAGCGCTTGGGGGATGGGGGACAGGATCTGCATCGGCCGGCCTTGCCTCGGATTGCGCGTCGTGCAAGCAAGATGGCGCGAAATGCAGAAAGACGAAAGCACCATGTCTCCGGTCCCAGAACCCCGGCCCTCGCTTGCAGAGGCCGCCGCCGATGCGGCATCGCGGCGTGCGCTGGCCCGCAGCCCGCGCGCGGCCTTTCGCCACGGGGTCGTCCAGACCCTGCCCTTCCTGATCGTCATCGTGCCCTTTGCGCTGCTCTTCGGCGTGGTCGCGACCGAGGCGGGGCTGAACATCGCGCAGGTCATGGGGTTTTCCGTGCTGGTTCTGGCGGGCGCGTCGCAATTCACCGCCGTGCAGCTGCTGACCGACAATGCCCCGACCCTCATCGTGATCCTGTCGGCGCTGGCGGTGAATCTGCGGATGGCGATGTACTCGGCCTCGCTGCTGCCGTGGCTGAACGAGGCCAGCCGGGCGCAGAAGGCCTGGATCTCCTTCGCGCTGATCGACCAGAGCTATGCGCTGTCGATCCAGCATTACGAGCGCCACCCCCGCCTATCGATGCCGCAGCGCCTGGCCTATTTCGGCGGCACGGCGGTGATGCTGTGCCTGCCCTGGATGCTGTTCAGCTGGGTCGGCGCCACGGTGGGCGAGGCCATTCCCGACGGGATCGCGCTGGATTTCGCCATGCCGATCACCTTCCTGGCGATGATCGCGCCGATGCTGCGCACGCCCGCGCATCTGGCCGCCTGCTTCGTGGCGATCGCGGCGGCCCTGCTGCTGGCGGGGCTGCCCTCGGGGCTGGGTCTCTTGATCGCGGCGCCCATGGGCATGGCCACCGGCGCCGTCGTCGAGGCCCGCAGCGACACGCGCGCCGCCGCGCAGGAGGGCTGAGATGCAGGCATCGGACCTGACGATCTGGACGATCATCCTGGTGCTGGGGGTCGGCACCTATCTGATCCGCTGGTCCTTCCTTGGTGCGCTCGGGAACCGCGAGCTGCCGGGCTGGGTGCTGCGGATGCTGCGCTATACGCCCGTGGCGGTGCTGCCCGCGCTGGTGGCGCCGCTGGTGCTGTGGCCCGAGGCGACGGGCGGTGCCCCCGACCCCGCCCGCCTTGCGGCGGCAGCGGCCACCGTGGCGGTGGGGGTGCTGACCCGCAACGTCATGCTGGCCATCCTGGCGGGGGCCACGACGCTGTTCGGGCTGCTTTACCTTCTGGGATAGCCGACGACCTGCCCGTCCTTCTGGCGCAGGAGCACGTCGTGGTTGTTGGCCGGGTCGCCATCCTCGTGACGCTTGGACTGCACGCCCGGCAGCGTCAGGAACCAGGCCCGCAGGCGCAGCGGCGAGAAGCCGCGCGGCACCCCTTCGAACCCCGGCACGCCGGACAGAACCTTGCCCGATTCGACGGCACAGAAGCTCTTGTTGCCGGCGCCGTTCTGCTCGGCCCGGCGGATGGCCAGATCGGCCACCTCGCGCGTGACCGGCACCGTGTCCTCGGCCACCCAATAGGTCGAGCGGGCGTGGTAATCGATGTAGAAGTTCTTGAAGTTGTCGGTGATCCCGTACAGCACGTCGTTGCGCTCGGGGATCCGGGGGTGCTGCCAGCTGCCCGCCGGGTCATAGATGACGCGCTGGCTGCCGTTGAGCATCAGCCCCGAATGCCCGCCCTCGCCCCGCGGAATGCCGATCACCGTCAGCAGCGTGATCGAGGGCGGCTCGTCCGAGACATAGCGCGCGGCCCGCAGGCTTTCGTCGCTGGCCCAGATGTTCTGGGCGCCGCAGGCGGCCAGGGTGACCGGCATCGCAGCCGCCAGAAAGACGCGTCGTTTCATGTCCGTGATCGTCCGTTCAGGCGTTGGCCAGGGCAAGGAACAGCAGGATGGCCACGGTCAGGCCGCAGACCCACACGGTCGCCCGCATGAAGCCCGAGAAGGTCTTCTTGTGGTCGGTGAGGTCCATCGAGCCCTGCGTGGCTTCCGGTTTGTTGTCGTAATCGGCCATGACTGCCCCCTTTTGATGCGTTTGACCCGCGATAGCCGAAAGCCGCGGACCTGTCACGCCCCCCACAGCACCGCACCCCCGCTTTCGCCCACCGGACGGATGACACCTGCGCGATGAAGGTGGTTCAGGTGGGCCACGGCCTCGACCAAAGCCAGCCCGAATTCGGCATCCCCGATGCGGCGCTTGAAGAGGATGTCGAAGCAGTCGACCGCGTGGCGGGGGGCCACGGCCAGCGCCTCGGTCAGGCGGTCCAGCGCCGTACGGTGGTTCGCCATCAGCTGGTCCAGCCGGAAGGGCAGCCCGGTGAAGGGCAGCTTGTGCCCCGGCAGCACCAGCTGGTCGTCGCGGGACAGCGCCCTCAGCCGGATGCAGCTGTCCAGCCACTCGCCCACCGGATCGGCCAAGGGCTCGGTCGGATAGACCCCCAGATTGGGCGAGATGCCGGGCAGCAACTGGTCGCCCCCGATCACCAGAGAGTCATCCTGCGACCAGAAGGTCGCGTGGCAGGGCGCGTGCCCGTGCCCCATCGCCACCCGCCAGCGCCGGCGGCCGAAGGTGACCTCTTGCCCCTCGGTCAGCCGGGTGAAGCCCAAGGGCAGCGGATGGACGACATCGGCAAAGTTGAAGGGCCGTTCGGTCGCCCGCCGGTCCAGCATCGGGGCCGGCATCCCGGCGCGGCGCCAGAAGGCCAGCGCCTGCGGGCTGGCGCGGTCCTGCACGTCCAGGACCAGCATCCGCGCCATCAGCCAGGCGGTGCGGCTCATCCACAGATCGGCCCCGTCCCGGTCCATGAACCAGCCCGCCAGCCCGATATGGTCGGGATGATGATGCGTGCCGATCACCCGGACCACCGGCCTGCCGGCCAGAGGCCCGGCGCGCAGGCCGTCCCAGATCGCCCGGCCCCGCAGGCTGTCGAAGCCCGTGTCGATCAGGGTCCAGCCGTCGTCCTCCTCCAGCGCATAGACATTGACGTGGTCCAGCTTCATCGGCAGCGGCAGGCGCATCCACAGCACGCCCGGCGCGACCTGGATGGCCGCGCCCTCGGCGGGCGGCTCGGCATGCGGGCTGCGGATCACGCCGCGAAATCGCCCGCCAGCGCCGCATCCGACAGGCCGGTCAGATCCCCCGCCCCGGCCAGCGCCTCGGCCAGATCGCCGGTGTGATGGGGCAGCACGCGCGCCATGAAGACCCGCGCCAGCGCCTGATGCCCCGCCCCGCCCGCCATCGCGGCGCGCAGGTGGAAATGCCCGCCCAGCACCCGCGCGAAGGCGGTCAGATAGGGCACCGCCCCGGCAAAGCGGTCGGGCATGTCGCGCTCCAGCAGCGCGTGGGTCGCCTCGCGCAGGGTCTCGGCGGCCTGCCACAGCTGATGGGCCAGATCGGGATGGGCCCCCTGCGCGGATTTCGCACCGTCCAGCACCTCATCCAGCAGGCGCATGGCCGCGTCGCCCCCGTCCGCAAGCTTGCGCCCGACCAGATCCATCGCCTGAATGCCGTTCGTGCCCTCGTAGATCGAGGTGATGCGCACGTCGCGCTGATACTGCGCGGCGCCCGTCTCCTCGACATAGCCCATGCCGCCATGGACCTGGATGCCCATGTCGGCCACGCGGATGCCCATGTCGGTGCCATAGGCCTTGGCGATGGGGGTCAGGAAGGCCGCGCGGGCGGCGTGGTCGGCATCCCCGGTCGCGCGGGCCAGGTCGATGGCGGTGGCGCAGGCCAGGCCGATGGCGCGCCCGGCAAAGACCTCGGCCCGGGCGGTGGCCAGCATCCGGCGCACGTCGGGATGGCCGATAATCGGCCCCATCTGGTCGCGGTCGGTGGCATAGGCCACCGCCTGCTGCAGCGCCGCCTCGGCCACGCCCACGCCCTGCATCCCGACGCCGAGGCGCGCCACGTTCATCATCGTGAACATGGCGGCCATGCCCTTGTTCTCCTCGCCGACCAGCCAACCGGTGGCGCCGTCATAGGACATCACGCAGGTCGGGCTGCCATGGATGCCCAGCTTGTGTTCCAGGCTGACCACGTGGAGGTCGTTGGCAACGCCCGGATCGCCCTGATCGTCAGGCAGGAACTTGGGCACCATGAACAGGCTGATCCCCCGCGTGCCCTTGGGCGCCCCGGGCAGCCGCGCCAGCACCAGATGGCAGGTATTCGCGGTCACGTCGCCGTCGCCCCAGGTGATGTAGATCTTCTGCCCGCTGATCCGGTAGGTTCCGTCCCCCGCCGGTTCCGCCTTGGTGGTCAGCGCCCCCACGTCGCTGCCCGCGCCGGGCTCGGTCAGGTTCATGGTGCCCGACCAGTCACCGCTGATCAGCCGGGGCAGGTACAGCGCCTTCAGTTCGTCGCTGGCGTGATGCTCCAGCGCCTCGATCTGGCCTTGGGTCAGCAGCGGGTTCAGCTGCAGCGCCAGGTTCGCGCCCGACATCATCTCGGCCACGGCCATGTTCAGCGCCTGCGGCAAGCCCATGCCGCCATATTCGGGATCGGCCGAGACGCCGACCCAGCCCCCCTCGGCAATCGCCCGGAACCCTTCGGCAAAGCCCGGAGAGGTCCGCACGACCCCGTTCTCCAGCCGCGCGGGATGCAGATCACCCGCCCGGTTCAGCGGCGCCAGCACGTTCGTGGCCAGCTTGCCCGCCTCGGCCAGGATGGCGCGCGCGGTCTCGAGGCTGGCCTCGCCGAACAGCTCGGTGCGGGCCAGATCGGGAAAGGGCACGACATGGGTCAGGATGAAGTCGATCTGCTCGACCGGGGCCGTGTAGCTCATCGTGCATTCCTTTCGGCGCCTTGGCATCGGGGCCGGGCGCGTCTATCAACTGCGGTCAGGCGGCATCTTGGGCCGCGTTCCCCTCAGGCTCAACCGAAACCCCGCGTCACACATGCAGACCCTACGACTGTCCCCCGATGCCTCCGGCCTCGCCCGCGCCGCAGCCCTTCTGTCGCAAGGCGCCTGCGTGGCGATGCCGACCGAGACGGTCTACGGCCTCGCCGCCGATGCCCGAAACGCCGAAGCCGTGGCGCGGATCTACGAGGCCAAGGGCCGGCCGGGCTTTAACCCGCTGATCGTGCATGTGGCCGATCTGGGCGCGGCGCAGGCCCTTGCCACGTTCCCCGACCAGGCCCTGCTGCTGGCTCAGGTCTTTTGGCCCGGCGCGCTGACGCTGGTCCTGCCCCTGCGCGCGGACAGCGGCATCGCCTCGCTGGTGACGGCGGGCTTAGACACGGTGGGGCTGCGGGTGCCCGCCCATCCGGTCGCGCAGGCCCTGCTGCGCGCCGCGGGCGCCCCGCTGGCCGCACCCTCGGCCAATGCCTCGGGTCGGATCAGCCCGACCACGGCGGATCACGTGCTGGCACCCGAGGGCGGCCTCGACGGCCGCATCGCCGCCGTGCTGGACGGAGGCCCCTGCCCCCTGGGCCTCGAATCGACGATCATCGGCTGGCCTGATGGCCGGCCCAGCCTGCTCCGCCCCGGCGGCATCCCCGCCGAAGAGATCGAGACGACCCTCGACCAGCCCCTCGCCCGCCCTCAGGCTGATCCTGCCGCCCCGAACGCGCCGGGCCAGCTCGGCAGCCACTACGCCCCCACGGCGCCCCTGCGCCTGAACGCCCACCCGGAACCGGGCGAGACGCACTTGACCTTCGGCCAACCCGGCCCCTTCAGCCTGTCCGACGCGGGCGACCTGACCCAGGCCGCCGCCCGCCTCTTCGACCTCCTGCGCCGCGCCGATGCCCAGGGCCGCCCAATCTCGGTCGCGCCGATCCCGGATCACGGCCTCGGCGCCGCGATCAACGACCGCCTGCGCCGCGCCGCCGCCCCCCGACCCTGAACCGCGGCCCCTGATCCCTCCCCCTTTCATCTTGGCCGGAAATATCCCGGGGGGAGTCCGCAGGACGGGGGGCAGCGCCCCCCTTACAGCCCCAGGGAATTGTAGACGTTGGAGATGCGCCGGATCGCCACCACATAGGCCGCGGTGCGCATGTCCTCGACCTTGGGGTTGCTCATCCAGACCTCCTTCATCTTCTTGAAGCTCTCGCGCATCGTGTCGTCCAGGCCCGAGCGTACCAGCTGCAGCTCGTCCGCGCCGGTCAGGAAGGCCTCCTTGAAGCCCTTCGACAGGGTCCAGTTCAGACCCGTGTCGGCCGAGAGCCGCTCCAGCTCCTCGACGATCATGCGGGCGCGGGCCTCCTCGTTGCGGCGCTCCAGCCGGCCCAGGCTGATCTGGGACAGGTTCTTGACCCATTCGAAATAGGACACGGTCACGCCGCCCGCGTTGGCATACATGTCGGGGATGATGACGATGCCCCGGCGGCGCAGGATCGCATCCGCATCCGCCGTCACCGGGCCGTTCGCGGCCTCGATGATCAGCTTGCAGCCGATCCGCTCGGCATTGCCGGCATGGATCACGCTCTCCACCGCCGCCGGGATCAGGATGTCGCACTCGGCCTCCAGCTGCGCCAACCCGTTCTCGCGGTATTCGCCGCCGACAAAGCCCTTGATGCCGCCGGTCGCCCGGATATGGCCGCGCAGCGCGTCGATGTTGAGGCCCTGCGGGTTCACGATGGCGCCGTCGCGCTCGATCACGCAGGTGATCAGGCAGCCATCCTCGGCCGACAGGAACTGCGCGGCGTGATAGCCCACATTGCCCAGGCCCTGCACGATCACGCGCTTGCCGCCAAGCGTGCCCTCCAGCCCGGCCTTCTTCATCACGTCGTCATGGCGGAAGAACTCGCGCAGCGCGTATTGCACGCCGCGCCCCGTGGCTTCCACCCGCCCGTCGATCCCGCCCGCGGTGCGCGGCTTGCCGGTCACGCAGGCCTTGGCGTTGATGTCGTCGGGATGCAGCCGCTTGTAGGCATCGGCCATCCAGGCCATCTCGCGCTCGCCCGTGCCCATGTCCGGCGCCGGCACGTTCTGGGACGGAGAGATCAGGTTCCGGCGCGACAGCTCGTAGGTGAAGCGCCGGGTGATCCGTTCCAGCTCGTCCTCGTTCCAGGCGCGCGGATCGATCTTCAGCCCGCCCTTGGACCCGCCGAAGGGCACCTCGACCAGCGCGCATTTGTAGGTCATCAGCGCGGCCAGCGCCTCGACCTCGTCCTGGTTCACGTCCAGCGAATAGCGGATGCCGCCCTTCACGGGCTCCATGTGCTCGGAATGGACCGACCGATAGCCGGTGAAGGTGTGGATCTGCCCCCGCAGCCGCACCCCGAATCGCACCGTATAGGTCGAGTTGCAGACCCGGATCTTCTCTTCCAGACCCGGGGACAGCTGCATCAGCCCCGCGGCATGGGTGAACATCCGGTCGACCGAGTCCCGGAACGAGGTATTGGTCGTGGACATGGGCATCTCTCCTCCTGGTGACGGCAGACGCCGCCGTTCTAAGGGCCAAGCTAGGACAAACGTCGCGCCCCGGCTACCGCAGATTCGGGGACATAACACCTCATTTGCTCATGATCTGAGCAAATATTCGCAGACAAAACGATCTTGTTAATGATGGCGAAATCCTTTCGCGCCCTATTTAACGGCCCGCACGTTATTTCTTCCATTTGATAGTGTTTTGTGGCACTTGACCTGAACCACTCATACGGGATTTGGATCAGATGCCCATTCAGTCGCGCATTACTCAGGGACGGAAATTCGATCAGGTACGCACCGGTGCGGCCGAGATCTTCTTGCGAGACGGTTTCTCGGGCGCCAGCGTGGACGACATCGCGCGCTCGGCCCGGGTGTCCAAGGCGACACTCTACAGCTACTTCCCCGACAAGCGGCTGATGTTCCGCGAAGTGCTGCGCTCGACCCTCGACACGGCCTTCCAGCAGCCGCCCTTCGATCCCGACCAGTCCGGCCCGGCCTCCGAGGCGCTGGCCCAGGTCATGACCGACCTGTCGCACTGGCTGCTGACCGAGCCGCGCCTGCACCTGCACCGCGTCATCATCGCCGAGGGCAGCCGCTTCCCCGAGGATGCGCTGACCTATGACAGCACCATGACCGCGCGCATCGTGACGCCGCTGGCCCTGCTGATCGACAGCTGGATCGCGGCCGGAGAGATTCGCGCCCATGACAGCACCATGTCGGCCCGCCAGCTGCTGGGCCTGCTGATCGGGCAGCTGCAGCACCGGGCGCTGCTGGACACCACCGATCCGTCCCCGGACGAGGTCCAGGCGACCGCCGGCGCCACCGCATCGCTGTTCCTGGCCGCCTATAACTGACCGCCCGGGGCACCGAGCTGTGACATTCCTGCGCTGATCGGAACGTGATCCGGCTTCCCGCTTCTCAAGCCGGGACGCCGGGCCTATGCTGCAGCGAAGAAGGCCCGGAACGAGGCCGGCAGGGGTGACAGGCAATGATCCGCAGGCAAGGAACGACACGGGCAGCGGTGCTGATCGTGATGGCGGGAACACTGTCGGGCTGCGCCTCGTCACCCAACCGGATGCCGCCCGCCGGACCGGCGGGCATGGCCCCGGCTCCGGTGCAAGGCTATGACACCCCCGCCTACGGTGCCGCGCCCGCCTATGGCGCAGCCCCGGCCTATGGCGCGGCGCCGATCGTCGCGGATCCCTATGCCACCCCTGCCGCCCCGTTCGACACCACGACCCCCTTCGAGACGGCCGCCGCTGCGGCGCCCGCCCCCGTGCGCGGCATTTCCGGCCTAACCGAACGCCAGCCCGACCTCTGCAAGGCCAGCGAGCAGGCCAGCGCCGTCGGACAGCCCGCCAGCGTGATCCCGACCCTCGGCCTGACCCGCAGCTTCCGGGTGGTCGAGTTCCGCGGAATCGAGCCGCAGGATTATGACCCCAACCGGATCGTCTTCCGCCTGGATGCGACCGGCACCATCACCCAGATCGATTGCGGATGACCCAGATGCGCCAGATTGCCCTCCCCCTGATCATCTCGGCCATCCTGCTGGCCGCCTGCGAACCCGTGCCCGCCCCCCCGGCGGCCCCCGCGCCCGCGCCCGACACCTGCGGGGCCGAGGGCTATCAGGGCCTGATCGGCCAGCCGCGCGCGGCGCTGGCCGCGATGACCTTCCCCATCGGCACCCGGCTGATCGGCCCCGAGGACATGGTGACCGCCGATTTCCGCCCCGAGCGGCTGAACATTGAATACGGGCTTAGCGGGCGCATCGACAAGGTCAGCTGCTACTGACGCCTTTGCCGTTGATCCCGGCGCGGCGGGGTGTCACGATCCGGACATGTTAAATGCCGGCCCGCCGTTCCAGCCCGATCCCGACCGCGTGGTCTTCGACCGCAAGGAGCTGGGCCTGATCCTGACCACCTATGGCCGATTCGTCGCAGCCGGGGAGTGGCGCGATTACGGCATGTCCTTCCTGCGCGACGCGGCGATCTTCAGCGTCTTCCGCCGCGCCGCCGAACATCCTCTGTACCGGATCGAGAAACGCCCCAAGCTGCGGGCGGCCCAGGGCGCCTATGCGGTGATCGGCATGGACGGGCGGGTGCTGAAACGCGGCCATGATCTGGCCCCGGTGCTGCGGGTACTGGACAGCAAGCTGATTCGCCCCGTCGACTGAGGCCCGCCAACCCCCGCTCAGGTCCCGCGCGGCTTGGCCCGTACGGTGGGATCGGCGGCGGTCGGATCCTCGGGCCAGGGATGGCGCGGATAGCGCCCGCGCATGTCCTTCCTGACATCGGCATAGGAGCTGGCCCAGAAGCCCGGCAGGTCCATCGTCACCTGCACCGGCTTGCCGCCCGGCGACAGCAGCGTGATCCGCAGCGGCCGCCCACCCACGGCGGGATGGCGCGTCACCCCGAACAGCTCCTGCAGGCGCAGCTCGATCGAGGGTTCCTCGCCGCTGTAATCGATCGGCACCCGCCGCCCCAGAGGCGTCGTGAACTGCCCCGGCGCCTCGCGCTCCAGCCGCTGCTGGCCGTCCCAGCCAAGCCGGGCCTTCAGCGGCTCGACCAGATCCAAGGCCCGCAGATCGGCCAGGCTGCGCGCCCGGCCCAGCCAAGGCAGCAGCCAACCGCCCTCGGCCAGCAGATTGGCATCGCCCACCGGACCCAGATCCGGCAGCAGCGCCATCCGCGCCCGCAGCCGCGCCGCCGCCGGGGTCCAAGGCAGGCCGTCCAGCCGCAGCCCTTCCAGCGCCGCCACGGCCAGCGCCTCGGGCGGCGCGTCGGCCCAGACCCGGTCCGACAGGACCAGCGCCCCCAAGCGCTCCTGCAGCCGCGCCCGCACCCGCCCCTCGCGGCGCGACCAGTCGCAGATGCGCGCCGGAACGATCCGCTCGCTAAACAGACCGCGCAATTCTCCCTCCTCAATCCGCGCGGCCAACCGGATCCGCGCCTCGCGGGGATCGCCGTCCAGATCCAGCGCCACGATCAGCCGCTGCCCCGCCAGGGCGTCCGCCCCCGCCATGACCGCCCCCTTGCCCCCCGACAGCACGAAGCGCGCCTCCTCACCGGGCCGCCGCAGCCCGATCCGGTCGGGATAGGCCAGGGCCGCCATCGCCCCCGCCGACCAGCTTCCTTCATCTTGGCGCAAATATCCCGAGGGGGGTCCGGGGGGGGCCGCGCCCCCCCCGGCGTCGCGGGACGCACCCATCCGGCGCAGACGTGTCGCCTCGGCCCGGATACGAGAGACGCCGGGCCGGTTCACCTCGAAGGGATAGCGCCCGCCCGGATCGCGAATCGCCCGCAGCCGCGCCTCCAGATCGACCCCCGCCCCGCGCAGGGGATCGCGATCCGACAGCAGCGCCGCCAGATCCGCCGCCTCCGGCCCCGCCACGACCCGCATATGCGCCAGCCGGGGATGCAGCGGCAGCCGGGCCAGCGCACGGCCATGCGGCGTGATCCGCCCCTGCCCGTCCAGCGCGCCCAGATCGGCCAGCAGCGCCCGCGCCTCGGCCAGCGCCCCCTCGGGCGGCGGGGTCAGGAAGGCCAGGTCGCCCGCGCCTGCCCCCCAGACCGCCAGTTCCAGCGCCAGCCCGGTCAGGTCGGCCACGGTGATCTCGGGCGGGGCGAAGGCCGGCAGCGCGCCCTCCTCGGTCCGCGCCCACATCCGATAGCAGAGGCCCGGCGCCACCCGGCCCGCCCGGCCGCGCCGCTGCTCGGCCTCGGCGCGGCTGACGCGCTCGGTCACCAGCCGCGACATGCTGCTGCCCGGATCGAAGCGCGCCCGCCGCGCCCGGCCCGCATCGACCACCACCCGCACGCCCGGGATCGTCAGCGAGGTCTCGGCGATGGCCGTCGCCAGCACGATCCGCCGCACGGCCCCCGGCGGGGCCAGCGCCGCCCGCTGCGCCGCGGCGTCCATCGCGCCGTAGAGCGGCATCACCTCGCAGCCCGTCCCGCCAAGCGCCGCCATCACCCGGCGGATCTCGCCCTCGCCCGGCAGGAAGGCCAGGATCGAGCCGCCACTCGCCCGCGTCTCGGCCTCGGCGCGCGCGATCAGGCGCGCGGCGTCGTCGGACAGCCGCCCCCCGGCGGGCAGGGGCCGGTCCAGCCAGCGGGTCTCGACCTCGAAGGCCCGCCCCTCGGACACAATGACCGGCGCATCGTCCAGCAGCGCCGCGACCGGCCCGGCCTT
Organism: Paracoccus gahaiensis; assembly: GCF_005048225.1. Taxonomy (GTDB): domain Bacteria; phylum Pseudomonadota; class Alphaproteobacteria; order Rhodobacterales; family Rhodobacteraceae; genus Paracoccus; species Paracoccus gahaiensis. Next base: position 226,949 of record NZ_SUNI01000004.1, on the reverse strand, counting down.
CAGCGTGGCCGACATGACGAGGACTGACAGATCCTCGCGCAGCGCGCCCCGCGCCTCCCAGACCAGCGCCAGGCCCAGATCGGCGTTCAGGCTGCGCTCGTGGAATTCGTCGAAGATGACGCAGCCCACGCCCTCCAGCGCGGGATCGGTCTGGATCATGCGGGTCAGGATGCCCTCGGTCACCACCTCGATGCGCAATCCGCCGACCGATTCGCCCCGGATGCGATAGCCGACGCGCGCGCCCAGATCCTCGCCCAGGGACCAGGCCAGCCGGTCGGCGGCGGCGCGGGCGGCCAGGCGGCGCGGCTCCAGCATCAGAATGCGGCCCGGTACCCGGTCCAGCAGGGCCAGCGGCACCCGGGTGGTCTTGCCGGCGCCCGGGGGGGCCACCAGCACCGCGCGGCCATGGGCCGCCAGCGCGTCGCACAAGGCGGGAAGGACATCGTCGATGGGCAGGGCATCTTGCATGGGGCCGGTGATACCGCCCCCCGCCCGCCCTTCACAATCGCCAAAGCCGCCATCTGGGCATCCCGGCGCGGCGGACCTATGTTGCGCCGACCGCGTTAGACGACGCGACAGGAACCTCAGGGGCAGGCATGGGCATCGGCAGCGACGTGATGGAGGGGCTGGGCCTCTCGGACCCGGTGGTGCGGATCGGCGTGACCGGTCTGTCGCGGGCCGGAAAGACGGTCTTCATCACCTCCCTGGTCGCCAACATGCTGGAGCGGGGGCGCATGCAGTCCCTGCGCGCCGCCGCCGACGGGCGGCTCAAGGCGGTGTGGCTGCAGCCCCAGCCCGACGACACGATCCCGCGCTTCGATTTCGAACGCCATCTGGCCGCCCTGACCGGCCCCGAGCCGCATTGGCCCGACGGCACCCGCCATGTCAGCCAGCTGCGCCTGTCGCTGCGGCTGCAGGGAGGGGGGCTGTTCGCGGGCCTGCGCGGCGCGCGCACCCTGCATCTGGACATCGTCGACTATCCCGGCGAATGGCTTTTGGACCTGCGCCTGATGGAGCGCGACTTCGCCCAATGGTCCGCCGAGGTGCTGGAGCGCATCGACGGTCGCCCGGGCGCCGAGCGCTTTCTGGCCGCGCTGGCGGATCTGTCGCCCGACGGCCCCCTGTCCGAGCCGCAGGCCCAAGCGCTGGCCGACATCTACACCGCCCATCTGAACGCCGCGCGCGAGGCGGGCTGGTCCGACTGCACCCCGGGCCGCTTCCTCATCCCCGGAGAGCTGGCCGGATCGCCCGCGCTGACCTTCGCGCCGCTGCCCCCCGCGCTGCAGCAGGGCAAGCTGGGCCGGGAATTCCGCCGCCGTTTCGACGCCTACAAGTCGCGCGTGGTGCGGCCCTTCTTCCGCGACCATTTCGCCCGGATCGACAGGCAGGTGGTGCTGGTCGACGTGCTGGGCGCCATCCATCAGGGCCCCCGCGCGGTCGAGGATCTGCGCCGCGCCATGGCCGACATCCTGGCGGCCTTCCGACCGGGCCGGGCCAGCTGGCTGGCGCAGATCCTGGGCACGCAGCGGGTGGAGCGCATCCTCTTTGCCGCGACCAAGGCCGACCACCTGCATCAGGTGCAGCACAACCGGCTGACCGCGATCCTGTCCGCGATGCTGCGCGAGGCCCGCGACCGCGCCGATTTCCAGGGCGCGCGGACCGAGGCCATGGCCATCGCCGCCCTGCGCGCCACGACCGAGGACATGATCGCCCATGGCGACGATCAGCTGCCTGCCGTGCGCGGGCGCCTGCTGGACGGGCGGCAGGCGGCCTTCTATGCCGGAGAGCTGCCCGCCGACCCCTCGCTGCTGCTGCATCCCGCGCGGCAGGGGGCCGAGGCTTGGCTGGACAGCGATTACGCGATCATGAACTTCGCCCCCGCGCCCCTGACCACGCGCCCCGGCGACGGCCCGCCCCATATCCGGCTGGACCGCGCCGCCGAGTTCCTGATCGGAGACCGGTTGTGAGCCCGCCGCCCAAGGCCCCCCCGCCGGGCACCCGGCGCGGCCCCGTCCTTCTGGAACTGGACGAGGCGCCGCGCCCCGACAGCCGCCCGCCCCGGTCCGAGACGGTGCTGGACGACCTGCAAAGTCCCGCCGACGCGCCCCAGATCGATGTCAGCGACGCGCCCGTGCCGCAGCCGCGCACCATGCAGATGGTCACGCGGCTAGTCGGGCGGCCGCCGTCGCGGCTGACGCGGCTGTTCCTGAATGCCGGGGCGGCGCTGTTCGTCTTCCTGCTGGGCGTCATGGCACTGGATTTCATCGACGGGCTGCTGACCCGGATGCCGCTGCTGGGCTGGATCGCGGTCGCGCTGTTCGCGCTGTTCACGCTGGCCGCCCTCGGGATGGCGCTGCGCGAGTGGCGGGCCTGGCGCCGCATCGCCCAGATCGACGGGCTGCAGCGGCAGGCGGGTGCGGCCCTGGCGGCGGACAGCCTGGACCAGGCGCGCGCCGTCACCGACGGGCTGGTCGCGCTCTATGCCCGCCGCGCCGACATGGAATGGCAGCGCCAGCGCTTGGCCGAGCGGCGGGCCGAGACCTTCGATGCCCAGACCCTGCTGACCCTGGCCGAGGCCGAGCTGCTGGCTGGCCTCGACCAGCAGGCCCGGCGCGAGATCGAGGCCGCCGCCCGCACCGTCGCCGCCACCACCGCGCTGGTGCCGCTGGCCTTCGCCGACGTGGCGGCGGCGCTGGCCGCCAACCTCCGCATGATCCGCCGCATGGCCGAGATCTATGGCGGGCGCGCGGGCGCGGTCGGCGGCTGGCGGCTGGCGCGCACGGTGATGACCCATCTGATCGCCACCGGCGCGGTCGCGGCGGGCGACGACCTGATCCACACGGTCGCGGGCGGGGGCATCCTGGCCAAGCTGTCGCGCCGCTTCGGCGAGGGGCTGGTGAACGGCGCCCTGACCGCCCGCGTCGGCATCGCCGCGATGGAGGTCTGCCGCCCCCTGCCCTTCCTGGCCCAGCCCCGCCCCAAGGTCGGCAACCTCGTGACGCGGGGCCTGCGCGGGCTGTTCGGAACCGACGATAAGGGCTGACCGGGCCGGGGCGCGACGACGGCCAGCCCCGCCTCAGTCGAGGGACAGCTTGTAGCCCAGATGCGAGGCCTCAAACCCCAGCCCCTCGTAGAAGCGATGGGCGTCGGCACGGCTTCTGTCGGTGGTCAGTTGCACCAGCGTGCATCCCCGTGCCCGGCATTGGGCGATCGCCCAGTCAAAGGCCGCCCGGCCGATCCCCGCCCCGCGAAGGTCGCGGGCGACGCGGACGGCCTCGATCTGGCCCCGAAGGGCCCCGCCGCGCGACAGGCCCGGAAGGATGCTCAATTGCAGCGTTCCGGCGATCCGGCCCGCCTGCTCGATCACGCAAAGAAACTGGTTCGGATCGGCCTCGATCTGCGCGAAGGCCGCCCGGTAGGGCGCCAGCCCCTGCACATCGGCCTGCTCGCGCTGCGCGCCTAGGGGATCGTCGGCCAGAAGCGCCACGATGTCCGCAAGATCCTCGGCCCGGGCCCGGCGGAACTGCAGCCCGGGGACGGTCATGGCCGCGCGCCCGAGGGACCCTGCCTCTCGGTGAGACACAGGAACCGCATCAGGGCGCCTCGGCGGGCATCTCCGGCGCCGCGCCATCCGCCGTGCCCTCGGGCGGCGCATCTGCCTCGATCAGTTGGTTGTCCTGCCATTCGCCCGAGGCGATCTGCCCGGTGGCATAGGTCATGACACCCTGCCCCTGCCGCTTTCCGGCGGCGAAGGTGCCCTCGTAACGGTCGCCATTGGCATAGGTGGCGACGCCGGTGCCGTCGATCTCTCCGGCCGCCCAGCCCCCCTCATAGATGAACCCGTCGGGCGTGGTCAGCCGCCCCGTGCCCGCGCGCAGCCCGTCCACGAAGGTGCCGGTATAGACGGTCCCGTCGGGATAGGTGGCCTGCCCCTCGCCATGGCGCTGGCCGTCGCGCCAGGCCCCGGAATAGACATAGCCGTCGGGATAGGACATGCGCCCCTGCCCGTTGTTGCGGGCATTGGAGAAGCTGCCCTCATAGACCATGCCATTGGCATAGGCGGCGCGGCCCTCGCCCTCGATCACGCCCTCGGCCCATTCGCCCTCATAGGTCGAGCCGTCGGCATAGGTGATCTTGCCGGTGCCGTCGGGGCGGTCGGCATGCATCTGGCCCAGATAGACCGAACCGTCGGGATAGGTGATCTGGCCGCGCCCCTCCATCCGGCCCTCGGCCCATTCGCCGACATAGACATAGCCGTCCGCGCCGGTAAAGGTGCCCTGCCCGTGGCGGCGGTCATCGGCGAAATCGCCGTCATAGACATCGCCATTGGCATAGGTCGCGACGCCGGAGCCCTGACGACGCCCGCCCTCCAGCTGGCCCTCGTAGCGGTCGCCGGTGGACTGGACCAGCACGCCCGTGCCCGACATCTGCCCCGCGGCCCAGACCCCGTCATAGGTCAGCCCGTCTGCCATCACCAGCTTCCCGCGCCCGGCCCGCTGGCCGGCCAGCATGCCGCCCTGATAGGTGGCGCCGTCGGGATAGGTGATGCGGCCCTGCCCCTCCTTGACGCCTGCGGTCCAGTCGCCCTCGTAGCGATAGCCGTCGGCCTGGGTCAGCACGCCCTTGCCCTCGTGCAGGCCCCGCGCGAACTGTCCCTCGTAGACGGACCCGTTGGCATAGCGCGCGATGCCAGTGCCGCTGATCTCTCCGGCGGCCCATTCACCCTCGTAGGTGCCGCCATCGGCATAGGTGATCTTGCCGGTGCCATCGGGCTTGCCGCGCGCGAAGCGACCCTCATAGACCGAGCCGTTGGGGAACTCGGCCCGGCCCTGGCCCATGATCTGCCCCTCGACCCAATCGCCCTCGTAGCGATAGCCGTTGGGCAGGACATAGCTGCCCTGGCCGTGCTGCTGGCCGTTGCGGAACGTGCCCTCGTAGACGCCGCCATCGTCATACTGGCGGGTGACGACCTGAGCCGCCGCGGGTCCCGAAAGGCTGCCCGCCAGAACCAGAGCCATGGCCGTCCCGATCGCCGCTTTCATCGCCTGTGCCCCTTCGTGCTTTGCCGAAGGTCTACCCCAGCCCGGCCCCGCGCGCAAAGGCCGACTTTTCCTTGGGCCCGCGATCCCCTATCCAAGGGCCAACCAACCGAGGTGCCTGATCATGACCGACCGCTTCCGCCTAACCATCGGCCAGCTGAACGCCACCGTGGGCGACCTTCCGGGCAATGCCGCGCGCGCCCGGGCGGCCTGGGATCAAGCCCGCGCCGCCGGCGCCGACATGCTGGCTTTGCCCGAGATGTTCATCACCGGCTATCAGACCCAGGATCTGGTGCTGAAGCCCGCCTTCACCGCCCAGGCCGAGGCGGCGATCCTGGAGCTGGGCACCTCGCTGACGGACGGCCCGGCTCTGGGCATCGGCGGGCCGTGGCGCGACGGGGATCGCCTGTATAACGCCTGGTGGGTGTTCAGGGACGGCGCGCTGGTCGCGCGGGTGCTGAAGCATCACCTGCCCTACAAGCAGCTCTTCGACGAGCTGCGCCTCTTCGACAGCGGCCCGATCAGCGGCCCCTATCCGGTGGGCCCGGCCCGCATCGGCAGCCCGATCTGCGAGGACAGCTGGTATCCCGACGTGGCCGAGACCCTGGCCGAGACCGGGGCCGAGATCCTGATCGTCCCGAATGGCAGCCCCTATCACCGCGACAAGCTGGACCTGCGCATGGGCCACATGGTCGGCCGCGTCGTGGAAACCGGCTTGCCGCTGGTCTATGTGAACATGGTCGGCGGCCAGGACGACCAGCTCTATGACGGGGCCAGCTTCGTGCTGAACCCCGGCGGCCACAAGGTCGTGCAGCTGCCGGCCTTCGAGGAGGCGGTCGTGCATGTCGATTTCCGGCGCGGCCCCGAGGGCTGGCAGGCCGAGCCGGGCATTCTGGCGCCCCAGCCCGATGCCTGGGAGCAGGATTACGCGGCGATGGTGCTGGGCCTGCGCGACTACCTGCGCAAGTCGGGCTTCCGCAAGGTGCTGCTGGGCATGTCGGGCGGCATCGATTCCGCACTGGTCGCCACCATCGCCACCGACGCGATCGGGCCGGAGAACGTGCGCTGCGTGATGCTGCCCTCGGAATACACCGCGCAGAGCAGCCTGGACGATGCCGCCGACTGCGCCACCCGGCTTGGCGCGCGGCTGGACACGGTCCAGATCGACGGAGCCCGCGATGCGGTCGGCGCGGCGCTGGCCCATCTGATGGAGGGCACGGCGCCCGACATCACCGAGGAGAACATCCAGTCCCGCCTGCGCGGGGTGATGCTGATGGCGCTGTCGAACAAGTTCGCCGAGATGCTGCTGACCACCGGCAACAAGTCCGAAGTCGCGGTGGGCTATGCTACCATCTATGGCGACATGGCGGGCGGCTACAATCCGATCAAGGACCTCTACAAGACACGGGTGTTCGAAACCTGTCGCTGGCGCAACGCGAACCACCGCGACTGGATGATGGGCCGCGCGGGCGAGGTGATCCCGCCCCGGATCATCACCAAGCCTCCCTCAGCCGAGCTGCGCCCCGACCAGAAGGATGAGGATTCGCTGCCCCCCTACGAGGTGCTGGACGCGATCCTGGATGGGCTGGTCGAGAAGGACCTGTCGCTGGCCGATCTGGTGGCCCAAGGCTTCGACGCCGACACGGTGCGCCATGTCGAAAAGCTGCTCTATGCCAGCGAGTGGAAGCGGTATCAGGCGGCGCCGGGGCCGCGCCTCTCGACCCGCGCCTTCTGGCTGGATCGCCGCTATCCGCTGGTCAATCGCTGGCGGGACAGGCTGTAGGCGCCGCCGGGGGGCGCTGCCCCCCGTCCTGCGGACTCCCCCCGGGATATTTGCGGACCAATGCAGGAGCCGGAAAGTGGTGACCCGGATCACCCTGCCTGCCGGGGATCGCTCCAGCGTCAGGCAGGGTGCCTGCTTCGGTCACGGTCATCGGCGTCCCCGCCTGTACCGTGAGCCCTGGATAGCCGCGAAAGGTTAGAGCGTTTCTGCAAAACCCGGGATCATGGTATTTCCAAAGGGGTCTTCTTGTGATTCATTTTTTCTGGGAGGATGGATCATGTCAGCACCTTTACCGAATGCGCTGCGTGCGCGGTTCAAGGCTTGTCTCGAAGAGGGTTTGAGCGGACGAGCCGCGGCGGCGCGATTGATGCTCTCGCCTGCGACGGGGTCTCGTTGGGCCCGGGCGATCCGGCAGCACGGGAATGCAGTGCCTGCGCCGCAAGGGCGGCCACGCGGGCGCGGAAAGCTTGCGCCGCATCAGGCCTTTCTTGAGGAGCTGGTCGCCCAGGATCCGGATATCACGCTTTATGAACTGCGCGATGCGCTGGCCATGGCCGAGGGCGTGAAGGTGCATCACTCCTCGATTGCGGCGCTGCTCAAGCGGCTCGGTTTCACCTATAAAAAAAATCGGTGGCGGCCTCCGAACAGCACCGCGCCCGCGTAAAGCAAGCCCGGCGCGAGTGGCAGGAGCGGCGCATTCCCTTCCTGCGTCGTCAGCCCGAGCGGCTGGTCTTCATTGACGAAACCTCCGTGAAGACGAACCTGACCCGGCTGCGGGGGCGCGCCTGCCGCGGCCAGCGGTTGCGGATGGACGCGCCTTTCGGTGGCTGGGGCACGCAGACCTTCATCGCAGGCCTCACGTCGGAGGGGCTCATCGCGCCCTGGGTGAAAAAGGGGGCTATGGATGGCTCCGCCTTCGCGACCTATGTCCGCGATGTCCTGGCCCCGGACCTGACGCCCGGCACGGTCGTCATCCTCGACAACCTGGCGACCCACCGCAACGTCGAGGCCGCCGAAGCGATCCGCGCCGCCAAATGCTGGTTCCTGTACCTGCCGCCCTATTCCCCCGACCTGAACCCTATCGAGCAGGCATTCTCGAAGCTGAAGGCGCATCTTCGAAAAATGGGCGCACGAACCTTCGAGGACCTGTTCAAAGCCCTTGGCGACATCTGCAGCATGCTCTCGCCCCAGGAGTGCTGGAACTACTTCCACGCGGCAGGGTATGTGTCAGGTTAAGACCGAAATGCTTTAAGAACCTCCTAACCTCTGCAGCGGTCCGAAAATATCCTCGGGGGGTGAGACGCGCCCGGAAAAAGGTCCATCGGACCTTTTTCAGCGTCGAACGCCCGGCGCGCGTCGCGCCGGGCCGGGGGCAGACAGCCCCCGGCGGCGGTGGGGGCCGGGACCGGCCGTCGGTCAGGGGATCTCGATCTTGCCCATCAGGGGGACGTCGTCCTGGGGGCCGACATTGTGGCGCTCGATCATGCGGTGGACCAGCGGGTCGGCCTCGCCCCGGTGCAGCGCGCGCAGGGCCACGGCGACCTCGGCATCGGTCTTGGTGCGGCGCAGGTTGTGGCGGACATACTCCTCCCATGTGGCGATGTGATAGCTTTCGCTCCACTGGTCGGGATGTTCCAGATCGCGCAGCAGCGCCCAGTTGCGGGCGCCATCGCGGCGGCGGATGTTGCGGCGCAACCGCATCAGGCGCAGGAATTCGGGCACGTCGTCCTGATCGACGAGGTAATCGACCATCACCATGATCGGCCCCGACCGGCCGCGCAGATCCAGCCGCAGCGCCGGTTCGCGGAAGCGGTTCACGGGGTCCAGATCCACGGCGCCGAATTCCGGCGCACGCAGCCAGATCCCGATGCCCGCGCCGGCGATCAGCACCAGGCCGGCCAGGGTCAGCGCCGTCTCCAGCCCCTGCGCGCCGGCGACCGTGCCCCAGATCCAGGCGCCGGTCGCCATGCCGCCGAAGGTCGCCGTCTGGTACAGCGCCAGCGCCCGCGCCACGACCCATCGCGGCGTCGAGAGCTGCACCGTCACGTTGAACAGCGACAGGGCCAGCACCCAGGAAGCCCCCGCCGGCAGCATCGCCAGCGCGTGGAGCCAGACGGACTCGGTCTGTCCCAGGGCCAGGGCCGCCAGCGCGAAGCCCAGGAAGGCCATGCGCGTGACATGCTCGTTGTCCAGCCGCGCCCGCAGGCGCGGGTTCAGCAGCGCCCCCGCGATGGCGCCGATGCCGTAGCAGCCCAGAAGCCCGCCGAACAGCAGCGAGCCGCCCTCGGGATGGCTTTTTGCGACCAGCGGCAGCAGGGCCAGCACCGCGATGGCGGCAAAGCCGAACAGCGCGCCGCGCAGCATCACCCGCATCAGGTTGGGTGACAGCGCGACATAGCGCAGGCCCGCGCCCATCGCGGCCATGAAGGGCTCGGGCGTGGTGACGCGCGGCGCCAGCCGGGGCCGCCAGCGCGCCATGGCGCCCAGAAGCGGCAGATAGCTGAGCGCATTGACCGCGAAGGCCGCGGCAGCGCCCAGGGTCGCCACGATCAGGCCGCCCGCCGCCGGTCCCACGCTGCGCATCAGGTTGAAGCCGACCGAGTTCAGGCTGACCGCCGCCGGCAGGTCCTTGCGCGCCACCAGATCGCCCATGCTGGCCTGCCAGGGCGGGTTGTAGACCGCCTGTCCCGCCCCCAGCAGGAAGGTGAAGCCCAAGAGCAGCCACGGCGTCAGCCCGCCCGTCCAGGCGACGACCGCCAGCGCCACCGACACGACGCTCATGAAGACCAGCGCCGCCATCAGCAGCGAGCGGCGGTTGAAGATATCCGCCAAGGCGCCCGAGGCGATGGCCAGCAGCATCACCGGCAGCGTGTTCGAGGCCTGCACCAGCGCGATCAGCGTCGCGCTGTCGGTCAGCTGCGTCATCAGCCAGGCGGCCCCCACCGCCTGCACCAGCCCTCCGAAGTTCGAGACCAGCGTCGCCCCCCAGAGCAGGCGGAAATCGCGATAGCCCAAGGGCGCCAGGGCGCCGGGGCGGGCACTGGCGCGGGCCGTGTCGTCGGGGGGCAGGGTCTGGGAAGGTGGGGTCACGGGGCGGCCTCTTGCAGCGGGACCGGGCGGAGCGACCGTCCGGAACGGAACCAAACCTAGGCCGGGCGGTTCCGGGCCGCAATCCGCCCCCGCAGCGGTGCCCCCCGCCGCTCGGCGCGCCATCCCTGCCCGATGGCGCCCGGCAGCGGGGTTTTTGCGCGCACGCGATGCAACCGAAGCACACGTCAAGGTGTTCGGAGAATGCGAAAAGGTGATTTACCTGAGACCGTCAAGCCACATAGGCAGAGAACAAGCGCGGGTTGAGCGCGCGGAGCGGCGCCGCGGGGTTGACGCCGGCGTTCCGGGGACCCCATTGACATGGGCAAGACCCGCACCGGCCCCCGGGGGTTGTGGTGCAGGATGATGACAGATGCTGCCTCGGGTCGGTCTCTGCCGACGGGCCCGGCGATGAACAAGGAACATGCAACGATGCGCCTCGCTTCCCTTTTCGCGGCGCTGGCTCTGGGCCTGGCGGCCTGCGCGCCCACGCAAGAGACCGCCACCTCTCCCCAGCAGCCGGTCCAGATCCCCGAGATGTACCAGGGCCGGGTCGATACCGGGCCCGAGGGCGAACCGATCCAGATCCCGGCGGTCCGTGCCGCCTATCTCAACGACCGCAACACGCGCCAGCTGGTGCCCTATAACGGCTCCGAGGCGCCGGGGGCGATCGTCGTCGATCCCTATGCGCGCGTGCTGTATCACGTCCAGCCGAATGGCCAGGCGATGCGCTATGGCGTGGCCGTGGGCCGTGCGGGCCTGACCTTCGAGGGGCGCGCCACCATCGCGCGCAAGGCCTCCTGGCCCAGCTGGCGGCCCACCGACAACATGCTGCGGTCCGAACCGCAGCTCTACGGCCAGTTCGCGGGCGGCCTGCCCGGCGGCACGCAGAACCCCTTGGGGTCGCGGGCGCTGTATCTCTATCAGGGCAGCGTCGACACCTATTACCGCATCCACGGCACGCTGGACCCCTCGTCCATCGGCAAGGCGACCTCGGCGGGGTGCATCCGGATGTTCAACCAGGATGTCATGGACCTGTTCGAGGAGATCCCCACCGGCACCGAGGTCGTGGTCCGCTCGGCCGAGGAAAGCCTGCGCCTGGAAGGCCCGATGACCGAGACGCCCGAGGGCTATGTCGTGCCCGCCACGCAGACCGCCGCAGTCGCCGATCCCGCGCTGGCCGCCGCCGAGACGGTTCAGGCAGTGCCGCAATCCGCGATGCAGGCCATGCCGCAGGCATCCGTACAGCCCGCGACCCTGTCGGTCGGCCAGCCCGTCATGGATCCCTATGCGGCCATGTCGGCGGCCCCCGCCGCCAGCCCGGTCCAGCCGACCATCGTCAGCGATCCCTTCGCCAGCCCCCAGACGACCAGCGCCCAGACTGCCAGCCCCGAGACTCCCTTCGTCTCGCCGGTCGAAAGCGCCGTTCCCGCGCGCTGACGGGGCGGGCATCTGCGCCACAAGGACACGGCCCCGGAGATTTCCGGGGCCTTTCCAATTGCAAAGCGGCGCGATCCTGCGCAAAGTCGTGCCGAAAGTTCAGCCGTACGTCGAAGGTCACGCAATGCCCAATCACTCCAAGCGGGAACAGGAAACGCTGTCCGGGGATCTTCTGGCCCTGGTCGAGCAGGGACGGCAGCCTGCCTTGGGCGCCCTGGATGACAAGGCGCTTCTGGCGCTGATCACCCGCCTGGACGAGGCCCGTGCTCAGGCCGAGACATCCGAGGATCCTGACAGCGTCAAGTTCCTGCGCGCCGCCATCCGCCGCGCCCAGGGCGAACGCCGCGAACGCGGGCTGCGCTCGCCGCTGCAGGCGGGGTCCGGGACGACGGCCGCGCCGGCCAAGCCCGCGCGCGCCGCGCAGGCCGCCAAGCGCAAGGCGGCGACCATCGCCCGCAAGCCCGCCGGTCGCAAGCCGGCCGAGGCGCGCAAGACCGACCTGCGCACCGAGCCTCATCGCATGCCCAAGCGCCGGGCGACACCGCCCGAGACCGCTGCGACCGATCTTCCCCCCGCCCCTCCCGCAAGGATCTCGCCCATGAGCGACAGCACCATCGAACTCGACCAGCCCGCCGATCAGGCCCGGAGCAAGGTCAAGGCGCCGAAAGCCGCCAAGACCCCGGCGACCCCCGCCGAGAAGGAGGCCGCCAAAACCGCGCGCAAGGCCGACAAGCAGAAGGCCGCCGCCGCCCAGAAGGATGCCGAGAAGCAGGCCAAGCTGGCCGACAAGGAAACCGCCCGGGCCGAACGCAAGGCCGCCCGCAAGGCCGAGAAGCAGGCCCAGAAGGACGCCGAGAAAGAGGCCCGCCGCGCCGAGCGCAAGGCCGCTGCCGCCGCCACCAAGGCCCAGGACGCCGCCTCGGTCAAGGCCGAGACGCAGAAGGCCAAGAAGGACGGCGCCGGCAAGGCCAAGCCGGGCAAGGGCAAACCCGGCAAGGACAAGGACCGCAAGGCCAAGGCGGATCAGCAGGACACGTGACGCCGCGGTCCTGCCCCCGTTGCCCGCGATGACCCCGATCCGCCGCACCACCCTCGGGGCCCTGATGGCCCTCGGGCTGTCGTGCCTGATGGCGCCGGGCCTGTCGGCGCGTCCCGCCGTGGACGCGCTGGACGGTCGCCCCGCCCCCCGCCAGACCGAGGACCGGCGCTGCACGGATGACGGGCGCGACTGCGTGGTTCGGCAAAGCTATGCTGCCGATGTCTGCAAGCTGATCGAGCGCACGGCCTCGGAAAACGCGCTCGATCCGGCCTTCCTTGCGCGGCTGTTGTGGAAGGAAAGCCGGTTCGAACCCTCGGCGGTCAGCCCCGCAGGCGCCTTGGGCATCGCCCAGTTCATGCCCGGCACGGCCGAGATGTACCGGCTGGACGATCCCTTCAACCCCGCCCAGGCCATCCGCAAGTCGGCCTGGTATCTGGGCCAGCTGCGCGACCGCTTCGGCAATATCGGCCTGGCCGCCGTCGCCTATAACGGCGGCGAGAACCGCGCCGCCCGCTTCGTCGCCCAGGCTACGACCCTGCCCTTCGAGACGGTCGATTACGTCGAATCGATCACCGGCTTCAGCGCCCATCGCTGGCGGGACAATCCGCCGCCCGCCGATGATCTGAAGCTGGCCCTGGCCCCCGACCAACCCTTCCGCCCGGCCTGCGAGCGGATGGCGGGCGATCGCTCCCTGCGCGAATTCACCACCCAGCCCCCGGCCATGCCCTGGGGCGTGATCGTGGCCAGCCATCCCAGCCAGTCGGGCGCGGCCCAGCAGGTCGCGCGGCTGAACCGCACCCTGCGCCCGATCCTCGATGACGGCGCGCGCGTGGGCTATGTCCGCAAGCGCATGAACGGCATGACCCGCGCGGTCTATACCGCCCAGGTCGGCTATCCGACCCGGACCGAGGCCGCCCGCTTCTGCACCCGGTTCCAAAGCCTGGGCGGACGCTGCATCGTGCTGAAGAACTGAGGCTCGCCTTCATCTTGGCTGAAATATCCCCCGGGGGTCAGGGGGCAGGATGCCCCCTGCCTGCCCCTTACAGGAAGCTCTGCGGATCGATGTCGACCGACAGCCGCAGGTTCGCGGGCAATCTGACGCCCCGCAGCCAGTCCGAGATCGCCGCCTGCAACGGCGCCTGGCGCGGCGCGCGGATCAGCATGCGCATCCGGTGCCGCCCGCGCACCCGGGCGATGGGCGCGGGGGCGGGCCCCCACAGCTCGGCCCCGACCTCGGCCAGGGGGGCGGCCAGCCCGGCCAGATGGCGGGCGAAGTCGCTGACCACGTCCAGATCGGGATGCGACAGGATGATCCCCGCCAGACGGCCATAGGGGGGCATGCCCGCCGCCTGCCGCCCCGCGGCCTCGGCATCCCAGAAGGCCTCGTCCTGCCCCGACAGGATCGCACGGATCACCGCATGGTCGGGCTGGTGGGTCTGCAGCAGTGCCACCCCCGGCGCCGCGCCCGAGATGCGCCCCGCCCGCCCCGCCACCTGCCGCATCAGCTGAAAGCTGCGCTCGGCCGCGCGCAGGTCGGCGCCCTGCAGGCCCAGATCGGCATCGACCACGCCGACCAGCGTCAGGCGCGGGAAATTGTGCCCCTTGGCCACGATCTGGGTGCCGATGATGATGTCGGTATCGCCCTCGGAAATCTCGGCGATCGTCTCCTTCAGCGCCCGGGCCGAATGGAACAGGTCCGAGGACAGCACCGTCGCCTTGGCCTCGGGAAAGCGGGCGGCGACCTCTTCGGCGATGCGCTCGACGCCGGGACCGATGGGGGCCAGCTTCCCCTCGACCCCGCAGGAGGGGCAGGCGGTGGGAATGGGCCGCGTCTCGCCGCATTGGTGACAGACCAGGCGGTTCTGAAAGCGGTGCTCGACCATGCGCGCATCGCATTGATGGCAGGCGATCTGCTCGCCGCAGGCCCGGCAGACCGTCACCGGGGCGAAGCCGCGCCGGTTGAGGAAGATCAGCGACTGCTCGCCCTTCTCCAGCCGCGCCGTCACCGCAGCCGCCAGGGTCGGAGAGATCCAGCGCCCCGACTCCATGGCTTCGGCGCGCAGGTCGATGGCGGCCATCTGCGGCAGATCCGCCTCGCCATAGCGCGACCGCAGGTCCAGCCGCGCATATTTGCCCGCAGCCGCGTTCACCCAGCTTTCCAGGGATGGCGTGGCCGAGGCCAGCACCACCTGCGCCCGCGCGATCGAGGCCCGCAGCACCGCCATGTCGCGGGCCGAGTAATAGACGACATCCTCCTGCTTGTAGCTGCCGTCATGTTCCTCGTCGACGACGATCAGCCCCAGATCGCGGAAGGGCAGGAACAGCGCCGAGCGCGCGCCGACGACCAGCCCCACCTGCCCCCGCCCGGCCATGTGCCACAGCCGCCGCCGCTCGGTCCGGGTGATGCCGCTGTGCCATTCGCCGGGCCGCGCGCCGAACCGCGCCTCGACGCGGTCCAGGAACTCGGCTGACAGGGCGATCTCGGGCAGCAGGACCAGCGCCTGCCGTCCCTGCGCCAGGCATTCGGCGACGGCCTCCAGATAGACCTCGGTCTTGCCCGATCCGGTGACGCCACGCAGCAGGGTCGTGCCATAGGCCCCGCCCCGCACCGCGCCCCGCAGCCGGTCCGAGGCCGCCTGCTGATCCCCGTCCAGCGCCTTGCCGGGCCGGCCCGGGTCCAGCGCGGGATAGGGCAGATCGCGCGGCGCCTCGATCTCGGCCAGGGTGCCGGTGCCGACCAGCCCCTTGACGACCGAACTGCCAACGCCCGCCAGCTGCGCCAGTTCTGATGCCGCGAAGCTCGCCCCGCCATGCTCGGCCATGACGGCCATCACGCGGGTCCGCGCCTCGGTCACGCGGGGCACCACGCCCGATCCCGGCACGATGATGCGGCGCGCGGCGGGGGGCTGGTCGATGTCGGGCGCGCGGGTCGCCATGCGCAGCATCAGGGGCAGCGGGGTCAGCGTGTATTCGGCCGCCCGGGTCAGGAAATCCAGGAAGCCGGGCGCGAAGGGTTCGGCGTCCAGCACCTTCGACACCGCGCGCAGCTTGGCCAGGTCGAAATCGCCCGTGCCCTCGGCCCAGACCAGCCCCAGCACCCGGCGCGGGCCCAGAGGCACCAGCACCAGCTGGCCCTGCCGCACGCCGCCCTCGGGCGCCAGATAGTCCAGCACGCCCACGGGCTCGCAGGTCAGCACCGCGATGCGGGCGCCGGGGGGGAAGAAGACGGGGACGTGGCTCATGGTCCGCGATAAAGACGAGGCCGGGCCCGGGTTGCAAGCCCCGGATGGGCGCGACCCCTTCCCGCGTCCCCCCATCTGCGGTAAGACCCGGACAAACCGCATCCAAGGAGGACGGGCCGTGAAATTCTTTGTTGATACCGCCGACATCGCCGCCATCAGGGAGCTGAACGAGCTGGGAATGGTCGACGGGGTCACCACCAACCCCTCGCTGATCCTGAAATCGGGTCGCGCCATCGCCGAGGTCACCGCCGAGATCTGCGCGCTGGTCACGGGTCCGGTCAGCGCCGAGGTCGTGGCCGAGAAGGCCGAGGACATGATCGCCGAGGGACGCCACCTGGCCAAGATCGCCGACAATGTCTGCGTCAAGGTGCCTCTGACCTGGGACGGCCTGAAGGCCTGCCGCGTGCTGACCGACGAGGGCCGCCAGGTCAACGTGACGCTGTGCTTCTCGGCGGCGCAGGCGCTGCTGGCGGCCAAGGCGGGGGCGACCTTCATCAGCCCCTTCATCGGGCGTCTGGACGACATCCATCTGGACGGGATGGAGCTGATCGGCGACATCCGCGAGATCTATGACAATTACGGCTTCGAGACGCAGATCCTGGCGGCCTCGATCCGCACGGTGAACCATATCGTCGACGCGGCCCGGATCGGCGCCGACGTGATCACCGCGCCCCCCTCGATCATCAAGACGATGATCACCCATCCGCTGACCGACAAGGGCTTGGCGCAGTTCGACGCCGACTGGAAGCAGAGCGGCCAGAAGATCCTGTAACCCGCCAGCGGAGGGCCAAGGCCATGACCGACGCGCTTGATCCCCCTCTGGACCCGGCGATCCGCGACCGGCTGCTGGCCGATCCGGGCGCCATCCTGGCCGACCGCGACCTGATGCGCGCGCTGGTCGCGGCACGCGAGGATCAGGCGGGCGCGAATGTCATCGACATCCGCGGCCGCGCGATGGAGGCGCTGGAAACCCGCCTCGACCGGCTGGAAATGACCCACGAGACCGTCATCGCCGCCGCCTATGACAATCTGTCGGGCATGGCGATGGTGCATCGCGCCGTGCTGGGCCTGCTGGAATCGGCCGATCTGGCCGAGTTCCTGGCCAGCCTGCAGACCGAGATCGCGCCCCTCCTGCGGATCGAGACGCTGCGCCTGATCGTCGAGGCCGATCCGTCCCTGTCCCTGCCGCCCGAGGCGGTCCGGGTGCCGCAGGGCAGCCTCGACCCCCTCCTTTCGGCGGGCCGTCGCGCGCCGCGCGGCAATGACATTGTGCTGCGGGACGCCCTGGTCCTGACCCGCCCCCTGCATGGCCGCACCATCGCCTCCGAGGCGCTGCTGCCGCTGGATCTGGGCGCGGACCGGCCACAGGCGCTGCTGCTGATGGGCAGCGACGAGGCGACCCGCTTCATGCCCGCGCATGGAACCGACCTGCTGCGGTTCTTCGCGCAGGTCTTCCGGCTGGTCCTGCTGCAGCATCTGCGCCGATGACCGGCCTGATGGCCCCCGCCACCGCCCATGCGCTGGATCGCTGGCTGGAGACCGAGGCCGCGACCCGCGACCGGTCCGACCACACCATCACCGCCTATCGCGCCGACCTGCTGGCTTTCCTGCAGTTCCTGGGCGGCTACTGGGCCGAGCCCGTGGCGCCCGCGGCCCTGGCCCGGCTGCGGCAGGCCGACATGCGCGCCTTTGCTGCCTCGGAACGCGGGCGGGGCCTGGGCGCCCGGTCACTGGCGCGGCGGATGTCGGCGGTGCGGTCCTTCCTGCGCTGGATCTCGGACCGCGAGGGGGTGGATCTGTCGGCGGCCCTGTCCACCCGCAGCCCGAAATACACCCGCAGCCTGCCCCGGCCCCTGACGCCCCTGCAGGCGCAGGACACGCTGGACCGTGTGGCGGGTCATGCGACCCCCTGGGTCGGTGCGCGGGATCTGGCAGTGCTGACGCTGCTCTGGGGATCGGGACTGCGCATCTCCGAGGCGCTGGCGCTGAACGGGACCGACTGGCCCTTTCCGCAGGGGCTGATCATCCGGGGCAAGGGCAGTCGCGAACGGCAGGTGCCGGTCCTGCCCGTCGCTCGCGTGGCAGTCGAGGAATATCTGCAGCTCTGCCCCTGGGGCCACCGGGTCGACCAGCCGCTGTTTCGCGGCATGCGCGGAGGTCGGCTGACCAGCGCGGCGGTCGAGGGAGCGATGCGGCTGGCCCGCGCCGAGCTTGGCCTGCCCGCAAGCGCCACGCCCCATGCGCTGCGCCACAGCTTCGCCACGCATCTGCTGTCCGCCGGGGGCGATCTGCGCACCATCCAGGAATTGCTGGGCCATGCCAGCCTGTCCACCACCCAGGTCTATACCGGGGTGGATGACGCGCGGCTGATGGCCGTCTATCACGCCGCCCATCCGCGCGGTTGAACCCCCGCCGCCCGACCCGCGTTTGCCCCCATCACGACACATGAGGCCATCATGACCGACCATGCGATCTTCCACCGCCCCCTGGGGACCAACCCGCCCGCCGGCTACGATCAGGCGATCTTCGGCATGGGCTGCTATTGGGGGGTCGAGCGCCTGTTCTGGCAGCAGGCCGGCATCTGGTCGACCGAGGTGGGCTTTGCCGGCGGCGATGTCCAGAACCCGACCTATGATCAGGTCAAGCGCGGCGATACCGGCCATGCCGAGGTCGTGCGGGTGATCTATGACAGCTCGCTGATCAGCTATGACCACCTGCTGCAGCTGTTCTGGGAAAACCACGATCCCACGCAGGGCGACCGGCAGGGCAATGACGAGGGCAGCCAGTACCGCAGCCTGATCGTCACCTTCACCGACATGCAGACCTCGGCCGCCGAGGCGTCCAAGATCGATTACGACAACCGTCTGGCGGTGCAGGGCTTCGGCAAGATCACCACGCAGATCATCGAGGGCGGCATCCCCTTCTGGCCCGCACACGAGGCGCATCAGCAGTATCTGGAAAAGAACCCGGACGGTTATTGCGGGCTCAAGGGCACCGGGGTAGAGGCCAGCATGCCCAACCCGGATCCGATCTGACATGGCCACCTATACCGCGCTGACCCACCTGCAAGGCCGCGAGGCCGCCGAGGCCCTGTCCGAGGCCTGTGAGGAGCTGACCCCCGAACCCGTCGGCACCGGCTTCTTCGAGATCGAGGACGGATCCGAACGGTGGGAGGTGGGCGTCTATTTCACCGAAGCGCCCGACGAGATCGCGCTGGCCCTGCTGGCGGCGGCCCATGGCGCGAACCCGTTCCTCGTCTCCGAGGTGCCCGATGTCGATTGGGTGGCGCATGTGCGGCGCGAGCTGACCCCGGTCCGGGCCGGGCGCTTCTATGTCCATGGCAGCCATGATGCCGACGACATCCCCGCCGGCGCCGAGGCCCTGTGCATCGATGCCGCGATGGCCTTCGGCACCGGCCATCACAACACCACCAAGGGCTGCCTCGAGGCGCTGGACCGGCTGGCGACCGAGGGCTTTACCGCCACCCGCATCGCCGATATCGGCTGCGGCACGGCGGTTCTGGCCATGGGGGCGGCGCGGATCTGGCAGGTGACGGTGCTGGCCAGCGACATCGACCCGATGGCGGTGGACACGGCGGCGGCCAATGTCATCGCCAACGGGCTGGACGGGCGCGTGGTCTGCATCGAGGCAGCGGGGTTCGACCATCCGACGATCGAGCAAGCCGCGCCCTATGATCTGGTGCTGGCCAATATCCTCAAGCAGCCGCTGATCGACCTGTCGGGCGACATTGCCCGCCACGTGGCGCCGGGCGGCAGGATCATCCTGTCGGGCATCCTGACCACGCAGGCCGACGAGGTCACCGCCGCCTATGGGGCGGCAGGCTTCGCGTCTGATCGGCGCGACGATCTGGGCGACTGGACGACGCTGGTGATGACCCGCAGCTGATCCCCGGGCCATCCCCTTCGGACATGAAAAAACCCCCGCGAGCGTTCTGCCGTGGGGGTTCGTTCGTCTTGGAAGGGTCGGTCGTGGCGTCAGACGCCGCGCGCAATCCGCTCGATGTCGCCGCGGCACAGACCGATATCGTCCAGCTCGCGGTCAGACAGGCGGCCCAGCTCGCGACGCGTCACGCGGGTTTCGCGCCAGGACGCGAACAGCGAGACGATCTGCGCTGCGACGTTGCCCACGCCTCCGGCAGCGGTGGCGCTGCGGTTCGTTTCGATCGTCGACATCATATCACCTGTTTTCAGTTTGCCCTGTCAGCGGGCACATTTCGGATACACAGGAGATAGTTTGGGCAGCCCGCAAAGAGTAGCCGCGAAACCGGCAACCCCGCTATGCGAATCCCGCAGCGAAAGCGTTGATTTTCGTCGCAATCCCGACACATAGCCCGAATTTTGCCCGGTTTGCGGGCAAAGTGCCTCAGCGCCAGTCGCCCAAGGCGGCCTGCCACAGCGCCAAGGCCGCAACCGCTGCCGTATCGGCGCGTAGGATGCGGGGGCCTAGGCTGACCGGGGTGACGAAGGGCAGGCGCGACAGATGCGCCCGCTCGGCGCCGGAGAACCCGCCCTCGGGGCCAATCAGGATGGCCCAGGGTCCGGGCGGCAGGCCGGCCAGCGCTTCGGCCGGGCCCACCCGCGCTTCGTCGGCCCAGAGGATGCGGCGCGCGGGATCCCATCCGTCCAGAAGCTGCGCCAGAGGCAAAAGGTCGGCCACCGGGGGCACGAAGGTGCCGCCGCATTGCTCGGCCGCCTCGACGGCATGGGCCTGCAGGCGGTCCTGGCGGATGCGTTCGGAATTGGTGTGATCGGTCGAGACGGGCTGGATGCGGGCTGCGCCCATCTCGGCGGCCTTCTCGACGATGAAATCGGTGCGGGCCTTCTTGATGGGCGCAAACAGCAGCCACAGGTCGGGCGGGTCCTGCTGCGGCCCGGTCTGCGCCCCGACGTCAAGGCTCCCGCCGCGCTTGCCCGCCTCGGCCAGCGTCGCGGCCCATGCGCCGTCGCGCCCGTTGAAGACCGTCACCGCGTCGCCCGCACGCAGCCGCATGACGCCCGTCAGGTAATGTGCCTGCGCCCCGTCCAAGGGGACGGGTTGCCCCGCGACCAGCGGCTGATCTATGTAAAGCCTGATCCTTGCCATGATGGGTGCGACGCTATGCAAAGCCGGACCGAAAGGCCAGACGCCGTCGTCGACGCGCCTGCCGACAACTGGGTGGACCGCTTCGCGCCGCCCCGGACGCGCCCCTGGCTGAGGCTGAGCCGCGCCGACCGGCCCATCGGCACCTGGCTGCTGCTGCTGCCCTGCTGGTGGGGGATCGGGCTGGCGATGATGGCCGACGCGCCGCGCCTGTTCGACCTGTGGATCGCGCTGGCCTGCACCATCGGCGCCTTCGTGATGCGCGGCGCGGGCTGCACCTGGAACGACATCACCGACCGGGCCATCGACGCGCAGGTGGCGCGGACGCGGTCGCGGCCCCTGCCCTCGGGGCAGGTCGGGCTGCGCGGCGCCTATCTGTGGCTGGGGCTTCAGGGGCTGGTCGGGCTGGCGATCCTGGTCACGCTCGGCCAGGCGGCGGTCTGGATGGGGGTGGCCTCGCTGGCACTGGTGGCGATCTATCCCTTCGCCAAGCGCTTCACCTGGTGGCCGCAGCTGTTCCTGGGCTTTGCCTTCAACTGGGGCGTCATGCTGGCTTATGCCGCGCATATGGGGCGGGTGGATGCGGCCCCGGTCGTGGCCTGGCTGGGCGCGATCGCCTGGACGATCTTCTACGACACCATCTATGCCCATCAGGATGTCGAGGATGACGCCCTGATCGGCGTGCGGTCCACCGCCCGCCTCTTCGCGGATCGCAGCCCGCAGATCCTGGCGGGATTTGCCGTGGTGGCGGTGGCGGTGCTGGCGGTGGCTATCGGCCTGACCGGTCGCAATCAGTTGATGGGCTGGGCGGGCGTGCTGGCCTTCGGGCTGCACCTGATGTGGCAGTTGCAGAAGTTCCGCCCCGATCAAGGGGATATCTGCCTTGAACTGTTCAGATCCAATCGCGATTCCGGGCTGATTCTTGCGCTGTTTCTTGCCGTTGCGGGTCTGGCGTGATTGCGCCAGCCCCGACCCGGCGCTAGACGTGCCGCGCTTGCAACAGCCACAGGTTTTTTCGCATGCCCACCGCGCGCCGCCGCCTGTCCACCTCTCTGGCCACGATCGTGATCCTGGCCGGCGGGGCCGGGCTCAGCTGGGTGGGCGCCGAGGCGGCGGCCACCTATCTGGAGGACCGGGCCGCCCGCGACGTGACACAGGTCCTGGCCGCGCAGGGACATGACTGGGCGACGGTCGAGGCCGACGGGCTTCTGGTGCGTTTGACCGGCACCGCCCCCTCCGAGGTCGATCGTTTCCGCGCCGTGACCCAGGCCGCCACCGTGGTGGATGCGGGGCGGGTGCTGGACCGGATGACCGTCGCCTCGGTCGAGGCGATGACGCCACCCGAGTTCACCATCGAGCTGCTGCGCAGCGACCGGGGCATCTCGCTGATCGGGCTGGTGCCCGCCAGCACCGACCGGGCCGCGATCCTGCGCACGCTGCGGCTTGGGGGCGGCGAGGTCACCGATCTGCTGGAGGCCGCCGATCATCCGGCGCCCGAGGGCTGGGACGCGGCGCTGAGCCTGGGGCTGCAGGCGATCGAGATGGCCGGGCAGTCCAAGGTCTCGATCACCCCCGGCCAGGTCCGCGTCGCGGCGCTGGCCGCCGACCGGGCCGATCAGGGCCGGCTGGAGGCGGCCCTGCGGCAGGCGGCGCCCGCCGATCTGACGCTGGATCTGCAGATCGCGGCCCCGCGCCCGGTGATCGCGCCCTTCATCCTGCGCTTTGCGATGGATGGCGACGGCGCCCGCTTCGATGCCTGCGCGGTCGATGACGAGGCCGCGCGCGACCGCGTGGCCGAGGCCGCGCGCAGCGCCGGGATGCAGGCCCTGCCCGATTGCGTGCTGGGCCTGGGCGTGCCGACCGAGGACTGGGCCGATGCGGCGGTGGCCGCGATCACCGCCGTGGCCAGCCTGGGCCAGGGGCAGGTGACGCTGTCCGATACCGACGTGGCACTTGTCATGCCGGCAGGCGTGGACCGCGCACGCTTCGACATGGTGGCGGGCCAGCTGGAGGGCGCCCTGCCCCCCGCCTACCGCCTGGAGGCGCAGTTGCTGGAGGCCGAGGCCGCCCCCGTGCCGGTCGCCTTCGAGGCCAGCCTTGCCCCCGCCGGCAGCCTGTCGATGCGCGGGCGGATCGCCGATGCGCAGATGCGGCAGGCGGTGGACAGCTTTGCCCGGTCGCGCTTTCAGGTGGCGCAGAGCGGGCTGCAGACCGATCCGCAGGTGCCGGGCGGCTGGACCGTCCGCGTCATCGCCGGGCTGGAGGCGATGGATGCGCTGCAATCGGGTCAGGTCCGGGTCACGCCGGACATGATCGCGCTGAGCGGCGTCTCGGGCGATCCCCATGCAACCGACCGCGCGGCGGCGCTGCTGTCGGACCGGCTTGGGGCGGGGGCGCGCTACGAGTTGACGATCGGCTACGACCGCCGGCTGGATCTGGCCTTGGGCCTGCCCGATGGCGAGGACTGCGTGGCCCGGCTGAACCTGATCATGTCCGAAAGCGAGATCGGGTTCGAGCCCAGCAGATCCTCGGTCGCGGGCGATCCGGCCCCGACCCTGGCCCGGTTTTCCCGGGCGATGCAGGATTGTGCCGAATTCCAGATCGAGGCGGGCGGGCATACCGATTCGCAGGGGTCCGAGGGGTTCAATGCCGAATTGTCGCGCAGCCGGGCACAGGCCATCGTCTCGGCCATGGACGAGGCCGGGATCGACACCGCGAACATGACCGTGCGCGGCTATGGCGAAAGCCGCCCCATCGCCACCAACGAGACCGACGAGGGCCGCGAGGCCAACCGCCGCATCGAGTTCCGCCTGCTGTCCCCGCACCCCGTCCGCAGCGAGGCCCTGCCCGCGCCGGTGGTGGTCAGCGGCGTCACCGGCGAGATCGTGGTGCCGCCGCCGCCGGACGGCCCGCCGCCCGCCAT
This sequence comes from Paracoccus gahaiensis, assembly GCF_005048225.1. Taxonomy (GTDB): domain Bacteria; phylum Pseudomonadota; class Alphaproteobacteria; order Rhodobacterales; family Rhodobacteraceae; genus Paracoccus; species Paracoccus gahaiensis. Next base: position 203,296 of record NZ_SUNI01000004.1, on the reverse strand, counting down.
GGCCGGCGCGATGCAGGGGCCGCGCATGCCGCCGGTCATGGGTCCCGTGATGCCGCAGGCCATGGGTCCGATGCTGCCCGAGGCGCCTGCGCAGATGCAGGGCCCGCAGCTGCCCCACAGCCGCGATGCCTCGGGCATGGTGCCGATGACCGTGGGCGTCAGCGAGGAATTCCAGACATTGGAAGCGCGCGAGGAGAGCCTGCGGGTTCCCGTCCTCGACGCCGATCCAGCCACACCGCGCCCCGGTGCCCGCCCCGCCAGCGTGGCCGGCCGGACGGGCGCCGCAGAGGAGCCGACCGACGAATGACCCGATCGGAATTCATCACCGTGACCGCGCTGATCCTGTTCGGGGCCTTCCTTCTGGGCTGGCTGGCCAGCTGGCTGGTCCACAGGCTGGCCCGTCCCGCCCGGGCGGACATGACCGAACTGGACCGCATGGCCCATCAGATGCACGAGGCCGAGGAGGCGCGCGAGGCGATGCTGGTCGTGCTGGAGGACCGCACCGCACGGCTGGCCGCGTCCGAGGCCGAGCTGGAGACGGCGGTGCAGGGGCTGCGCGACAGCCGCAACGAGATCGAGGAACTGCGCGACTATATCGAGCGGGCCTTGGCGCGGCGGTGAGGGCGGCAGGGGGGCGCTCGCGCCCCCCGTCGCGTCCCGCGACTCCCCCCTGAGGATATTTATGGACCGCTGCAGGGGGCTAGGGGGGCAATGCGCCCCCGCCCGCCCGCCGTCAGATGCCGGCGTCGATGATCGCGCGGGCCAGGATCGGGACGGTGTCGCGATTGAGGCCCGCGATGTTGAGGCGCGAATCACCGACCATGTAGATGGCCGCGTCGGTCTTCAGGGTGGCGACCTGTTCGGGGGTGGCGCCCAAGCGCGAGAACATGCCGCGGTGATGGGCGATGAAGTCGAAGCGGTCGCTGCCCGACAGGTCGCGCAGCTGGGTCGCCAGCTGGTCGCGCAGGCCCAGCATGGTGCCCCGGACCTCTTCCAGTTCCGCGGCCCAATCGGCGCGGAGCGCCTCGTCGGTCAGGATGGTGCTGACGATGCGGGCGCCATGGTCGGGCGGGAAGGAGTAGTTCTGGCGGTTCAGATAGGCCATCGAGCCCTGTGCCAGATCCCGCGCCGCGGTGTTCTCGGCCAGCGCCATCAGCAACCCGGTGCGCTCGCGGTAGATGCCGAAGTTCTTGGAGCAGGAGGCGGCGATCAGCACCTCGGGCAGGCGGGCGGCGATCAGGCGCGTGCCCTCGGCATCCGCATCCAGCCCGTCGCCGAAGCCCTGATAGGCCAGGTCGATCAGCGGGATGGCCCCGGAGGTCTGCAGGATGTCCGCCACCTCGGCCCATTGCTCCAGCGTCAGGTTGGCGCCGGTCGGGTTGTGGCAGCAGCCGTGCAGCAGGACGATGTCGCCCTTGGCGGCCTGCGCGATGTCGGCCTTCATCCCCTCGAAATCGACGCCGCGGGTGGCGGCATCGAAATAGCGGTATTCGGTGAAGGGCAGGCCCATGAACTTCATGATGGACAGGTGGTTGGGCCAGGTCGGGTCCGAGACGAAGACCCGCACGTCCGGATTGGCCAGCCGCGCCAGTTCCAGCGCCTGGCGGATCGCGCCGGTGCCGCCCACGGTCGCGACCGAGGCCAGGCGGTCGGCGGGCACCTCGGACAGGATCATCGAGGCCAGCGCGCTGCGGTAGTCGGGATCGCCCGCCAGACCGGTATAGGCCTTGGTGGTCTGGGTCTCCCAGATGCGGTGCTCGGCGGCCTTGACGGCGCGCATGACCGGGGTGACGCCCTGCGGGTCCTTGTAGACGCCCACGCCCAGGTCGATCTTGCCCTGGCGGGTGTCGGCCTTGAACTCCTCGATCAGCATCAGGATCTTGTCGGGGGCTTGGGCCGTGAGGTTGGACAGCATGTCAGGCGTCTCCGGTTGCGATGTTCAGGTCGGGATAGCTGCCCCATTCGGTCCAGCTGCCGTCATAGAGCGCGTGGTTGCGGTGGCCGATCCGTTCCAGCGCGAAGGACAGGATCGCGGCGGTCACGCCGCTGCCGCAGGTGGTAATGGCGGGCTTGGTCAGGTCGACCCCGGCCTCCTGGAAGGCCGTGCGCAGGGCGTCGGGGTCGATCATCGTGCCGTCGGCGTGGAACAGCCGGCCGAAGGGCAGGTTGCGGGCGCCGGGGATATGGCCCGCGCGCAGGCCGGGGCGCGGCTCGGGCGCGTCGCCCCGGAACCGTTCGGGGGCGCGCGCGTCGATGATGTGGTGATCGTCCAGCTTGGAGGCCGCCGCGACCTGCGTCACGTCGCGCACCAGGCCCGCCTGCCGCTGCACGGTGATGTGGCGGTCGCGCAGGACGGGGGGCATGTCCTCGATCGCGCGGCCCTCGGCCTGCCACTTGGACAGGCCGCCATCCAGCACGGCCACGTCGGTCTTGCCCATCAGGCGGAAGGTCCACCAGACGCGGAAGGCGCTGCGCACGTCGGAGTTGTCATAGATGACCACCTGATGCCCGTCGCCGATGCCCATCGCGCGCATGCGGCTGATGAACATCTCGACCGGGGGGGCCATGTGCGGCAGTGCGGAGCGCTGGTCGCTGATCGCGTCGATGTCGAAGAAGCGCGCGCCGGGGATATGGGCCGCGTCGTATTCGGCGCGGGCCTCGCGCCCCGAGGCGGGCATGTGCCAGCTGGCGTCGATGATGCGCAGGTCGGGATCCGACAGATGCGCGGCCAGCCAGTCGGTCGAGACCAGTGTCTTGGGATCGTCCTGCATCGCCCTGAGCCCCCTGCTGTGCCGCCCCGATCTACAGGGGCGCGCGCAGGGCTGCAATGCCGCAGGGGCTATCCCTGCTTCAGAAGCCGCTGTTTCTGGCGGTTCCAGTCGCGATTGGCGCTGGTTTCGCGCTTGTCGTGGTTCTTCTTGCCCTTGGCGACGGCGATCTTCAGCTTCACGATGCCCCGGTGGTTGAAATACATCACCAGCGGGACCAGCGTCATGCCCTCGCGCGCGGTCGCCTGCCACAGACGGGCCAGCTCGCGCGACTTGACCAGCAGCTTGCGGCGGCGGCGCTCCTCATGGCCGAAGACCCCGGCCCGGGCCAGCGCGGCGATATAGCCGTTGACCAGCCACAGCTCTCCGCCCTCGACCGAGGCATAGCTTTCGGCGATGTTGGACTGGCCGGTGCGCAGGGACTTCACCTCGGACCCGGTCAGCATGATGCCCACCTCGAGATCGCTTTCGATGAAGTAATCGAAACGCGCCCGCCGGTTTTCCGCGATCACCTTGTAGTTCTTGTCGTCATCCTTGGCCATGACCGTGTCAGATAGGGTCGGCGGGGGCCGGTGTAAAGGTTTCCCCGCATCGGCGGCGCCTTGCGCGGGCCGGCAGGGGGACAGCGGATCGCATCTTGCACTTTTGTCGGAGGGGCGCCTTGATGGCGCCAAGGGCGCGGCGGTCAGGTCCGCCAAGCGCCGGATCCACGGGATGAGGGGGGTAAGTCATGCGGCATGGCGGGCAGGTTCTGGTCCAGGCGCTGCGGGCGAACGGGGTGACGCGGGTCTTCTCGGTGCCGGGCGAAAGCTTTCTGGCGGCGCTGGACGGGCTGCATGACAGCGGCATCGCCAATATCGTCTGCCGCCACGAGGGCGGGGCGGCGATGATGGCCGAGGCGGCGGGCAAGCTGACCGGGCGGCCCGGCGTGGCCTTCGTCACGCGCGGCCCCGGCGCCACCAATGCCAGCGCGGGCGTGCATGTGGCCCAGCAGGACAGCACGCCGATGATCCTGTTCGTGGGCCAGATCGCGCGCGGCGACCGCGACCGCGAGGCCTTCCAGGAGGTCGATTACCGCGCCATGTTCACGCCCCTGGCCAAATGGGTGGCGCAGATCGACCAGACCGACCGGATCGCGGAATATGTCGCCCGCGCCTTCCATGTGGCGCAGTCCGGGCGCCCCGGCCCGGTCGTGCTGGCCCTGCCCGAGGACATGCTGTCGGACCGGACCGACAGCCCCGACCTGCCCCCCGCCCGCCTGCCCCTGTCCCATGTGGCGCCCGAGGCGGTGCAGGCCGTCGCGGATGCCCTGTCCTCGGCCCGGCGCCCGCTGGTCGTCGCGGGCGGCAGCCTGTGGTCGCAGGCCGCCGCCGACGATCTGGCGCGGTTTGCCGCCGCGTGGGATCTGCCGGTGGCGGTGCCCTTCCGCCGGCAGGACCGCATGGACAACTGCCTGCCGCACTATGTGGGCGATCTGGGGGTGGGGATGAACCCGGCCCTGGGCGCGGCCCTGGCCGAGGCGGACGTGATCCTGTCGCTCGGCTCGCGGCTTGGGGATACGCTGACGGATGGCTACGCGCTGATGGACCCGGTGCGCCCGCATGCGCGGATCATCCATGTCCATCCCGATCCCGACCAGCTGGGCCGGCTGTGGCGGGCCGATCCGGGGCTGGTGGCCGATCCGCGCCCGGTGGTGGCGGCCTTGGCCGGGTGCGAGGCCCCCGCCCCGCGCTGGTCCGACTGGCGCACCCGCCTGCGCGGCGCATATGAGGCCTGGCAGACGCCCCGCCCCACCCCCGGCGCCCTGCGGATGGAACAGGTGGTGACATGGCTGGCCGACACCCTGCCCGCCGATGCCATCGTGACCAACGGCGCGGGCAACTATGCATCCTTCCTGCACCGCTATTACCGATGGCAATGCTTCGGCACGCAGCTGGCCCCGACCTCGGGCTCGATGGGCTACGGGCTGCCGGCGGCGATCTCGGCCAGCCTGGCGCATCCGGGGCGGATGGTGGTCTGCCTGGCGGGCGACGGCTGCCTGCAGATGACTGTGAACGAGCTGTCCACCGCCGCGCAATACGGCGCCACCCCCATCGTGCTGGTGGCCAACAACGGCCGCTACGGCACGATCCGCATGCATCAGGAACGCCATTACCCGGGCCGCGTGTCGGGGACGGACCTCTTCAACCCCGATTTCGCGGCGCTGGTGCGCGCCTATGGCGGGCATGGCGAGCTGGTCGAGCGCGACGAGGATCTGGCCCCCGCCTTCGAGCGCGCCCGCCTGTCGGGCCGGCTGTCGCTGATCGAGCTGCGCCTGGACCCCGAGGCGCTGACCCCCGGCGCCACCCTCTCGCAGACCCGCGACGCAGCGCTGGAACGACAATCATGATCCCCGGCCCGCGCAACCTGATCACCGATGTGGCCGGGCTGCGCGTGGGCAACGCGCAGGACGTGGTGCTGCGATCGGGCGTGACGGTGCTGACCGCCGACCGGCCCCTGGCCGCCAGCGTCCATGTGATGGGCGGCGCGCCGGGCACGCGCGAGACCGTCCTGCTGGCGCCCGACAAGCTGGTGGGCGGGGTCGATGCGCTGGTGCTGTCGGGCGGCTCGGCCTTCGGTCTGGCCGCCTGCGACGGGGTGATGGAGGCGCTGCATGCCGCCGGGCGCGGCTTTGCGGTGGGCCCGGCGCGGGTGCCCATCGTGCCCGGCGCCATCGTCTTCGACCTGCTGAACGGCGGCGACAAGGACTGGACCGCCAACCCCTATCCGGCGCTTGGCCGGGCGGCCTGGACGGCGGCGGAGGCGGATTTTGCCTTCGGCAGTGCCGGAGCGGGGCTCGGGGCGCTGACCGGCGCGCTGAAAGGCGGGCTGGGCTCGGCCTCGGCGGTGCTGGACAGCGGCGTCACGGTGGGCGCCCTGGTCGTGGTGAATGCCCTCGGGCGGCCCACGGTGGGCGAGGGTCCGCATTTCTGGGCCGCCCCGTGGGAATTGGAGGACGAATTCGGCGGCCTGGGGCTGCCCCGCCACTTCCCCGCCGCCCACGAGCCCTCCCCCGACAAGCGCCTTGGCGAGGCGACGACCATCGCCATCGTGGCCACCGATGCCGCCTTGGACAAGGCCGGGCTGCAGCGCATGGCCATCGCGGCCCATGACGGGTTGGCCCGCGCGCTGGTGCCCAGCCATACGCCCTTGGACGGGGATCTGGTCTTTGCCGTCTCGACCGGCACACGGCCCCTGCCCGACCCGCTGGTCAATCCGCTGGCCGATGCCTTCGCGCTTGGCCATGCGGCAGCCTGCGTGCTGGCCCGGGCGATCGCGCGGGGCGTCCATGCCGCCCGGCCGATGACCGGTGACCTGCAACCCTGCTGGCAATCGCGGTTCGGATGAAAAAAAGGGCGGCGCGACTGGCGCACCGCCCCCGAGAGATCGCCAAGAGGGACAGCCCGGCGATTGGAAGGTCAACGCCGCGTCGCGCCGGAAGGTTGCCGGTCAGACCGAGGCGCCCGGTTCACATTTCCGTCACATGCCCCTTGGCCGGGGGCGCTTTGACAAGGCGCCATGGGCGTGGTCATCTGCGCCGACCCCAGCCTTCCGAGGACCCCATGACCAAGCATTCCACCGATCTCAAGACCCTCCTGCGCGATCCCTCGCTGCTGGAGACCCGCGCCTTCGTGGCCGGCGCATGGGTCGATGCCGATGACGGCGCCACCTTCGAGGTCCTGAACCCCGCCCGGGGCGACGTGATCGCGACGGTGGCCGATCTGGGCCGGGCCGAGGTCGCCCGTGCCATCGACGCCGCCAAGGCCGCGATGACGGACTGGGCCGCCCGCCCCGCCAAGGAACGGTCGCAGGTGCTGCGCCGCTGGTTCGACCTGATGATGGAGAACCAGGACGATCTGGGCCGCATCCTGACCGCCGAGCAGGGCAAGCCGCTGGCCGAGGCCAAGGGCGAGATCGCCTATGGCGCCAGCTTTATCGAATGGTTCGGCGAAGAGGCCAAGCGCGTCTATGGCGAGACCATCCCCGGCCACATGTCCGACAAGCGCCTGACGGTCATCCGCCAGCCGATCGGCGTGGTGGGCTCGATCACGCCGTGGAATTTTCCCAATGCGATGATCGCCCGCAAGGCAGCGCCGGCGCTGGCGGTGGGTTGCGGCTTCGTGGCCCGTCCGGCGGCGGAAACGCCCCTGTCAGCGCTGGCCATGGCGGTGCTGGGCGAACGCGCGGGCCTGCCCGCGGGCATCCTGTCGGTCGTCACCTCGTCGCGGTCCAGCGATATCGGCAAGGAGTTCTGCGAGAACCCCCTGGTGCGCAAGCTGACCTTCACCGGCTCGACCGAGGTCGGGCGCATCCTGCTGCGCCAGGCGGCGGATCAGGTGATGAAATGCTCGATGGAGTTGGGCGGCAACGCGCCCTTCATCGTCTTCGACGATGCCGATCTGGATGCGGCGGTCGAGGGCGCGATGGCCTGCAAGTTCCGCAACAACGGCCAGACCTGCGTCTGCGCCAACCGCATCTATGTGCAGTCCGGCGTCTACGACGCCTTTGCCGAAAAGCTGGCGGCGGCGGTGGACAAGCTGCGCGTCGGCGACGGGCTGGAGGACGGCACCACCACCGGCCCGCTGATCAACGAGAAGGCCGTCGAGAAGGTCGAGGACCACATCCGCGACGTGACCGGCGGGGGCGGCAAGGTGCTGACCGGCGGCGCCCGCATGGAGGGGCTGTTCTTCCAGCCCACCATCGTCACCGGCGTGACCGATGCGATGAAGGTCGCGACCGAGGAAACCTTCGGCCCCCTGGCCCCCCTCTTCCGCTTCGAGACCGAGGACGAGGTGGTCGCGGCGGCCAACAACACCATCTTCGGGCTGGCCGCCTATTTCTATTCCCGCGAGATCGGCCGCATCACCCGCGTGCAGGAGGCGCTGGAATACGGCATCGTCGGCGTGAACACCGGCATCATCTCGACCGAGGTCGCCCCCTTCGGCGGCGTCAAGCAGTCGGGCCTGGGCCGCGAGGGCAGCCGCCACGGGCTGGAGGACTATCTGGAGATGAAGTACGTCTGCCTGTCCGTGTGATGCCGGTCTGTGACGGTTCGCAGACAGTCGCGGTTGCGTTCCAACCCGGTCGGGAACGGAACCGCCCCTGTCTGCATTGTTGATGCGACGGGCTGCCGCAGGGGTGGTCCAAACGCATTTCAAAGGGACATCACATGGCCGGTATGGGCTGGATTCTGTCGATCATTCTGGGCGCGATTGCGGGCTGGATCGCTGAAAAGATCATGAAGTCGGATCATGGTCTGCTGACGAACATTATCCTGGGCATCCTGGGTGCCGTTCTGGGTAACGCGATCCTGCGCATGATCATGGGCACCACGACCTACAGCGTGCTGGGCCAGCTGATCGTCGCCGTCATCGGTGCCTGCATCCTGATCTGGGGCTATCGCGCGATCCGCGGCCGCACCTGATCGGGTCCTGATTCCGAATGGAAAAGGCCGGGCATCTGCCCGGCCTTTTTCATGCGCAAGGGTGAGACGGCCTCAGCGGCGACCGCCCTTGTCGCCGTCATCGTCCTCATCCTCGTCGCCCGCCTCGGCATCGGGCAGGTTGAAGAAGCTGTCGGCATCGCGCGGCGGCTCGGGGCGCTTGTCCTCGCGCGACAGGCTGAAGTTCTCCAGCCCCGCGATCGAGCTGGGCAGGCGCGGCTCGTCGCCCATCGCCAGCGAGGTCTCCGTGCTGACCAGCTTGCGCCGCTCGTCATCGGTCATGACCCCGCCTTCGGCCGCCTTCTTCTTGGCCGCCTTCTGCACCGCGGCGTCCAGCTCGGTCTGACGGCAGAGGCCCAGGGCCACCGGGTCGATCGGCTGGATGTTGCCGATGTTCCAATGCGTGCGCTCGCGGATCGAGGCGATGGTCGGCTTGGTGGTGCCCACCAGCTTGGCCACCTGCGCATCGGCCAGTTCGGGGTGGAACTTGACCAGCCAAAGGATCGCGGCGGGGCGGTCCTGGCGCTTGGACAGCGGCGTATAGCGGGGCCCGCGGCGCTTTTCCTCGCCCTCGGCGGCGGGGTTGTGCTTGAGGCGCATGCGATAGATCGGGCTGGCCTCGGCGCGCTTGATCTCCTCGGGGTCCAGCTGGTTCGAGGCGACCGGGTCGAAGCCCTTGACCCCGGCGGCCACGTCGCCATCGGCGATGCCCTGGATCTCCAGCTCGTGCAGACCGCAGAAATCGCCGATCTGCTTGAAGCTGAGCGTCGTGTTGTCGACCAGCCAGACGGCAGTGGCCTTGGCCATCAGCGGCTTGCTCATGTCAGTCTCCTTCGCGTGTCTCATGTCCCGAGCATGGGGGTGTAGGCCGGAAAAACGGCTTTGGCGGCTGCCATTCCTCGTTTTCGGGGGGAATTGCCGGGTCGTATAGCGATTCCAGGGGCCGGGGAAAAGAGGATTCGCACGATTGCCCCGTGCCCTGGCGCCGCAGCCGGGCTAGGATGGGGCCATGCGTGCATCCTGTCTGGCCCTGGCCCTCCTGCTGATCCCCCTGCCCCTCGCCGCCCGCGATGTCGCGGGGCAGTTCGATTACTATGTCCTGGCGCTCAGCTGGCAGCCCGCATGGTGCAGCGCCACCGGCGACGAGCGCGGCGCCGCGGAATGCCGCGGCGGCACGGCGACGGACTTCACCGTCCACGGGCTCTGGCCGCAGCACGAGCGCGGCTGGCCGCAGGACTGCCCGACCGCCGAGCGCGACCCCTCCCGCCGCGACAGCGCGGCCATGGCCGACATCATGGGATCTCCGGGGCTGGCCGCCTATCAATGGCGCAAGCACGGTCGCTGCACCGGCCTGTCGGCCACCGGCTATTACGCCGCCACCCGCGACGCGTTGGAGGGGCTGCGCGTGCCACCGGTCTTCGACGCGCTCGACCGCGACATCACCCTGCCCCCTGCCGTCGTCGAGGAGGCCTTCCTGGAGGCCAATCCCGGCCTGACCGCCGACGGCGTCACCGTGACCTGCCGCGACGCGGCCCTGTCCGAGGTCCGCATCTGCCTGACCCGCGATCTGCAACCCCGCCCCTGCGCGCCCGATGCCCGACGCGATTGCGACCGTGCGCGCGTGCTGATGGAAGCGTTGCGCTGATCCCGACACCCGCTTTTGCGTCCCGCGACGGCCGGGGGCGCTTCGCCCCCCGGACCCCCCGAGGATATTGAAACCAAGGCGAAACCGCACACGGGTCCGGCGCGGGAGGAAAGGCAGAACCGTGCTGCTTGGGTCTGCAAATATCCCCGCCGGAGGCATCCGGCCGCGCCTCAGGCGCCGTCGCCGGCCACGTTCAACACGATCTTGCCGATGTGATCGCTGCTTTCCATGCGGCGGTGGGCCTCGGAGGCCTCGGCCAGGGGGAACTCGCTGTCGATGGTCACACCCACCGCGCCTGCGCCGATCATCGGCCAGAGCTGCTTGCGCAGCCGGTCGGCGATCTCGGCCTTGGCCACGTCGGACTGGGGGCGCAGGGTCGCGCCGGTGACCGTCAGGCGGTTCACCATGATCTGGGCGAAGTTCAGCTCGACCTTGGGGCCTTCCAGGAAAGCGATCATCACCAGCCGTCCGTCTTGGGCCAGTGACTTGATGTTGCGCGGGATGTAGCTGCCGCCCACCATGTCGAGGATCAGGTCCGCCCCGCCCGCCTCGGTCAGGATCTTCACGAAATCCTGGTCGCGATAGTTGATGGCCGTGGCCCCCAGGGCCCTGATGGCGGCGCATTTGTCGTCGCTGCCGGCGGTGGCGAAGACGCGGGCGCCAAGCGCGCGGGCGATCTGGATCGCCATCATGCCGATGCCCGAGGTGCCGCCATGGACCAGGAACCGCTCGCCCCCCGTCAGCCGGCCGCGCTGGACCACGTTGGACCAGACGGTGAAGGCGGTCTCGGGCAGGCAGGCGCCCTCTCGCAGGGCCAGGCCCCTGGGGATGCGCAGGGCGTGGTCGGCGTGGCAGACCGCATATTCGGCATAGCCCCCGCCCGGCAGCAGCGCGCAGACCTGCTCGCCCTTCTTCCAACGGGTCACGCCCGCGCCCATGCCCACGATCTCGCCCGAGGCCTCCAGCCCCGGCAGGTCCGACGCGCCGGGCGGGGGCGCGTACTGGCCCGAGCGCTGCAGCACATCGGGACGGTTCACCCCGGCATAGGCGATCCGGATCAGGATCTGGTCATGGCAGGGGACCGGCACGGGGCGGGTCGTGGCGCGCAACTGGTCGGCGGCGCCGGGGGCGGCGATCTGGATCGCGGTCATGGTGTCGGGGAACATGGTCTCTCCTTAGCGGATCTTGCCGGGAAGCGCGCGGTCGCGGGGCGCCTTGATCCAGCCGAAGGCCGCATCGGTCAGCCGCGAGGCGCCGGGCAGGCGCCGCAGCCTGGCCTTGACCGTCTCGATGCTCATGATCCCGTCGATGCGGCGGTCGATGAAGCCGCGCGTCTCGGCCTGACCCTCGGACTCGTCGCCCAGCCAGAACAGCACCGTGGCCGAGATCACCGCCGCCAGGGTGGCGCGCTTGGAATACCAGTTCACGTCCTGCGAGCGGTCGCCGAGGCCTGTCCAGATGACATCCGCCGTCTCCCAGACCAGCTTCGAGGCCAAGGCCGCGTTCTGCGGCAGGGCCAATGTCGCGGCCCCCGCCCGGACCAGTTCGGGATCGACCAGCTGCAGGCGCTGCCAGACGGCCTGGGCCACGCGGTCGCGGAAGCGCCCCTCGGGCGGGGCGGCGGCCAGGGTCTGGCGCAGGGCCTGATCGGCGCGGCGGTGATAGGCGGCGGCCAGCCCGGCCCCGCCCTGCGGGAAATGCACCCGCGCCAGGGCCGGGCTCATGCCGATGTCGCGGGCGCCCGCGGCCAAGGCTAGGTCGTTCATCCCCTCGAAGGGCACGTGGATCAGCGCGGCCTCCAGAAGCGCGTCTCGGTCGGTCTGGGTCATGCATACCTCGTCTGGACAAATGCGCCCGCTGCTGTTAGGGGGACGCTTCCTGCAATCTATCAACTCTAACCTAGGAAGGTGGTGACAACCACATGCAGGTCAATGTTCGCGACAACAACGTCGAACAGGCGCTTCGTGCTCTGAAGAAAAAACTTCAGCGCGAAGGTGTCTTCCGCGAAATGAAGCTCAAGCAGCATTTCGAGAAGCCGTCGGTCAAGAAAGCCCGTGAAAAGGCCGAGGCCGTTCGCCGTGCCCGCAAGCTGGCCCGTAAAAAGGCACAGCGCGAAGGCGCGCTGTAAGACGACGCGATCTTGTGTCATTTGAAAACCCCCGCGACGGCGTGTCGCGGGGGTTTTCTTCATTCAGGCGGCCGGGTTGCAGCGGATCGGGGTGATCGCGCCGCAGGGCCGGAGGGGTCAGCCGTCGCTGTCGCCCTCGCCCCCGTCCGAATCGCCGCCGCCCGAGTCGCCGCCATCGGAGTCGCCGCCATCGGACCCGCCGCCATCGGAGTCGCCGCCGGACTCACCACCGGACTCGCCGCCTTCGGACCCGCCGCCGTCCGAATCGCCGCCATCCGAGTTGGAACCATCAGATCCACCATCGGCCCCGCCCCCTTCGGAGCCGCCATCGGTCCCGGCACCCTCCGAGCCGCCGTCGTCAGACCCGCTGTCCTCCGACCCCTCGGGCGTATCGCCGGACCCGTCGGTGGCCCCATCTGCAACCCCGTCGGCGGGCGTGTCGGTGCCGTCCTCTGCCGCATCCTCGCCCGGGGCCGTCGCGTCCTCGCCCGGGGTCGTTCCGCTGCCGGTGGGCGCGCCTGCCAGATCACCCGCGGACGAGCCCTCGGGCTCGGCCCGCGTCTCGACCCCGTCGACCGACACGAGCCGCGCATTGGCGGTGCTGTAGACCAGCTCGATCGGCACGCCGGCGCGCTGCGCGGTCACGGTCAGGATCGGGCCCTCGCGCTGGATGAAGATGTCGGAATAGCCCTGCCCGGTCAGCGTGTCCGCGATGGCCTGGTAATTCTCGATACTCTCGAAGCGGGGATAGTCGCTTTCGCGAATGAACCCGCCCGAGGGCTGCTCTTCCAGCGCATCGTCGGGAACGATGACGCTGTTGCCCTGCGGCGTGTCGATGGTCGTGGTCTGGGCCAATGCGGTGGTCGCCAGAAGGCTGGCGGTCGCGGCAATCTGCGTGCCCCGCAGCAGGGCTTTGAACGGCGTGGTCATGATCGTGGCCTCCCATGGCTGTTATGTCTGCGCTTGAAACGCCGCAGCGGCCGGAAGGGTCCGGTGGACCGGCACATAATCGCGACAATCTGACGCAACCCGGTCAGACGGGAATGGCGGTCGTGCGAAAGACGGTGCGCAGGGCGAAGCTGGAATGCATCTGCGCCACGCCGGGCAGGCGCGACAGATGCTGGCGGTGGATGCGGGCGAAGTCGTCGGTGTCCTCGACCACGATCTTGAGCAGGTAATCCGCCGTGCCGGCCATCAAGTGGCATTCCAGCACGTCAGGGATGGTGCGCACGCCGCGCTCGAAGGCATCCAGCACCTCGTCGGCCTGGCCCGACAGCGTGATCTCGACGAAGACCGTCGTCTGGCGGCGCAGCGCACGGGCGTCCAGCAGCGCCACATAGCCCGAGATCACCCCCGCCTCCTCCAGCCGCTGCACCCGCCTGTGGCAGGCCGAGGGGGACAGGTGGACCCGCAGCGCCAGCTCGGCATTGCTGATTCGCCCCTCTTTCTGAAGAAGGGACAGGATGCGTCGGTCTGTTGCGTCAAGATCGGCCATGGCGGCAGTTTCTTCGATCCCTCCGCCGCATTCCAGCAGGTTCTTCGACGCGGGTGGCGCCGGGGCGGCCAGCTTCGCAGCACCTTGCGGGCCAGGGGTGTCAGGATGGGGCAAATGGATCAGGGAGAGAGCCATGAAGATCGGATGCCCCAAAGAGATCAAGCCGCAGGAATTCCGCGTCGGCCTGACCCCCGCCGCCGCCGCCGAGGCCGTGGGACGCGGCCATGAGGTGCTGGTCCAGACCGGCGCGGGCGAGGGCGCGGGATTTGCCGACAACGACTATACCGATGCGGGCGCGCGGATCGTGCCGGATGCGGCCTCGGTCTTCGGTGATGCGGACCTGATCATCAAGGTCAAGGAGCCGCAGGCGGCCGAGCGGCGGATGCTGGCGCGGGGGCAGATCCTGTTCACCTATCTGCATCTGGCGCCCGATGCCGACCAGACCCGCGACCTGCTGGACAGCGGCGTGACCGCCATCGCCTACGAGACGGTGACGGATGCGCGGGGCGGCCTGCCTTTGCTGGCGCCGATGTCCGAGGTCGCGGGGCGGCTGGCCCCCCAGGTCGGATCATGGGCGCTGCAGAAGGCCAATGGCGGGCGCGGCGTGCTGATGGGCGGCGTGCCGGGCGTGCGGCCCGCGAATGTCGTCGTGATCGGCGGCGGGGTCGTGGGCACGGCCGCGGCGCGCGTCGCGGTGGGCATGGGCGCCAACGTGACGGTCATGGACCGCTCCGTGCCGCGCCTGTCCTTTCTGGACGACATCTTCATGGGCCGCCTGACCACGCAATTCGCCAGTGCCGCGGCCACGGCCGAGGCGATCCGCAGCGCCGACATGGTGATCGGGGCGGTGCTGATCCCCGGCGCCGCCGCCCCCAAGCTGATCAGCCGCGACCAGCTGGCCACCATGCCGCCGGGCGCGGTGCTGGTCGACGTGGCCATCGACCAGGGCGGCTGCTTCCAGACCTCGCGCGCCACCACCCATCAGGACCCGATCTACGAGGTGGACGGGATCGTGCATTACTGCGTGGCCAACATGCCCGGCGCGGTCGCGCTCACCGCGACGCAGGCGCTTGGCAACGTGACGATGCCGCATCTGCTGGCGCTGGCCGACAAGGGCTGGCGGCGCGCGCTGAGCGACGACGCGCATCTGCGCGCGGGCCTGTCGGTGCACGAGGGGCAGCTGACCTCGCCCCCGGTGGGCAAGGCGCTTGGGCTGGAGGCGATCACCCCCGACGCCCTGCTGGGGCAGTAGGCGCGGCGCGTCAGACCGGACTGGCGCGATCGGCCAGCAGGTCGCGGATCTGCGCCAGCAGCTCCTCCTGGCTGGGGCCGGTGGGGGCCACGGCCTCCTCGGCCTTCTTCTCGCGCACGGCCAGGCTTTGCAGGCGGTTCACGCCCTTGACCAGCAGGAAGACGGCCCAGGCCACGATCAGGAAGTTCAAGAGTGCCATCAGGAACGAGCCATAGGCGAAGATCGCCGCGCCGGAATCCCGCGCCGCCCCCAGGCTGGCGTTGTCGGGCACGCTGCCCGACAGGACGAAATACTTGTCCGTGAAGTCGATGCCGCCGGTCATCAGGCCCAGGATCGGATTGATCAGGTCGACGACCAGAGAGTTGACGATGCCCGTGAAGGCCGCGCCGATGATGATGCCCACGGCAAGGTCGATGACATTGCCGCGGGCGATGAAGGTCTTGAATTCCTGAATCATGACTGACGGTCCCTGATGACGCGCGACGCCCCGAGGCGCCACGCGCGAACTGTGCCGCCGGTCCGGACGAAATTCAATCGTCCGAAGAGGGACCGGCCAAAGCGCGCCGGTCGGGCCTTACTCGGCGGCGGGCTGGGCCTCCGCCAGCTTCTCGTCGATGACGGCCTTCATGCTGTCCCACGGCTGGTTCGAGACCTTCTCGCCGCCGATGATGAAGGTCGGGGTGGCCTCGATCTCGTCGGCGGTGGCATTGGCCTGGAAGGTCGCGATCAGCTGCTCGACCTTGCCGGTGTCGTTCCAGCAGGCGGTCATCTGATCCTCGGTCATCCCGGCCTTCAGGCCGATCCGGCGCAGGTTGGCGGCGATCTCGTCGCCCGTGCCCCCGGCCAGCCAGGTGGCCTGCTCGTCGAACAGCATCCCCGAGACGGGATAGAAGCGGTCATCCCCGCCGCAGCGCGCCAAGATCCCCGCCCACAGGCCGGGCTGGTCGAAATAGACGTCGCGCTGCACGAAGCGGACCATGCCGGTGTCGATATAGTCGGCCTTCAGCTGCGGATAGACGTCGGTGTGGAAGTTGGCGCAATGCCCGCAGGTGAAGCTGGCATATTCGATCATGGTCACGGGCGCGTCCTCGGCGCCCTGCGCGATGTCGGGCAGGGTCTCGGGGGTGGCGGCCTCCTGGGCCAAGACGGGGGCGGCCAGGGTCAGCGCGAAGACGGTCGCGGCAGAGCGGAGAAACATGGGACGTCCTTTCAGGGTTGTCATGTCGGGTCGGTCAGGTCTTGCGGCTGGCGACGTTCAGCGCCAGCTGCGCCATGGCCTGAGCCAGGGTCGGATCGGTGAACTGCTGCGCCACGCCCTCGGCCCGCGCCAGCAGCGCGGGATCGGGGGCCTTGGGCGCGCGCGGCGCATGGGCGAAGGCCGCCTGCCCCTCGGCAAAGCCCGAGGCGGCGGTCTGGGTCAGGGTGATCCGCTGCACGGCGTTGTAGCCATAGCAGGCGTTCACCCGGTCGCGCAGCTGCGGCAGCTGCATCTCCACCATGGGGGCCATCGGCCCGGTGGTCAGCAGCGTCAGCGTGGCGCCGAACCCGCCGCGCGAATGGCTGACGCGCACGGGGCGCGTCACGGCGGCCAGCTGCGGTCCGGCGATCTCGGCCCAGTTGGTCAGCAGGCGGGCCACGGCGAATCCCCGTCCCTCGGCCGCCTTCTGCACGCGGTCGGCCAAAAGCGTGGCCGCCGCCTGGAAGCCGCGGCTGCGGCGACGGGGCCGGGTCTTGGATGTGCCGGACGGGTGGGCCATGGGCGCCTTTGCTGCTATCACGCCCTCATCCTTAGCCAGCCATCCCCCCGGATGAAAGCGCGCCTGTCCGAAAGAGCCCACATAATTGCGTGAAAGCAAGGTGATCGCCCCCGTCCTTCTGGCTTGGTATGACCGCCATGCCCGCGCCCTGCCTTGGCGCATGCCGCCGCAGGGTGCCGCCCCCGATCCCTATCGCATCTGGCTGTCCGAGGTGATGCTGCAGCAGACCACCGTCGCGGCGGTCAAGGCGTATTTCCTGCGCTTCACGACGATCTGGCCCACGGTGCAGGCGCTGGCCGCCGCGCCCGACGCGCAGGTCATGGGCGAATGGGCGGGGCTTGGATACTACGCCCGCGCCCGCAATCTGCTGGCCTGCGCCCGCGCCGTGGCCGATCTGGGCGGCTTTCCCGACACGCGCGAGGGGCTGACCGCCCTGCCCGGGATCGGCCCCTATACCTCGGCGGCGATCGCGGCCATCGCCTTCGACCGCCCCGAGACGGTGGTGGACGGCAATGTGGAACGCGTGGTCTCGCGCCTGTTCGCCGTGCAGACGCCGCTGCCGCGCGCCAAGCCCGAGCTGGTGGCCCTGGCAGAAACGCTGACGCCCCAGCAGCGGCCCGGGGATTACGCGCAGGCGATGATGGATCTGGGCGCGACGATCTGCACCCCGCGCCGGCCCGTCTGCGCGCTGTGCCCGGTGAACGAGCATTGTGATGCGCGCCGCCAAGGCATCGCCGCCGACCTGCCGCTGAAGACCCCCAAGGCGCCCAAGCCCCTGCGGCAGGGCACCGTCTGGCTGGCGCGTCAGGGCGCCTCGCTGCTGCTGGAACATCGCCCGCCCAAGGGGCTGCTGGGCGGCACGCTGGCCTTTCCCTCGGCGGGCTGGGACGGGCGCGACCTGCCGCCGCCGGGCCCGGCCCGCTGGCGCGAGATCGGACAGGTGCGCCACGTCTTCACCCATTTCACGCTGGACCTGACGGTGCGGATCGGCGATCTGACCGGCAATCCGACGCGCGGTGAACTGGTCCGCCTGCGGCAGATCGACCGCGAGGCCCTGCCCGGCCTGATGCGCAAGGTCTGGGATATGGCGCAGCCGCATCTGAGGGGCTAGCATCCCGGGCATGAGCGACTCATCCCCCCCTCCCGGCCCCTCCCGCCTGCCCGCCGCCGCGCCCTTCTGGCTGTCGGTGGCGCTGATCCCTCTGATCGCGCTGGCCGCCTGGCAGGGCGCCTGGTGGTGGCTGCTGGTCCCGGTCTATGCGTGGTACCTGACCACCGCGCTGGACGGCGTCCTTGGCCTGAACGAGGACAATCCCGACCCCGAGACCTCCACCGACCTGCTGTTCTGGCACCGCGCTGTGACGCTGGTCTGGTTCCCGCTGCAATTCGCGGCGATCTTTGGCAGCCTGTGGCTGGTGGGGGCGACGGACCACCTGTCGGGATGGGAGGCGTTGGGCCTGTTCTTCGCCATCGGCGTCGTCTCGGGCAGCGTGGGCATCGTCTATTCCCATGAATTGCTTCATCAAAAATCCCCGGCCGAGCGCTGGCTGGGCGATCTGCTGCTGGCCTCCGTGCTCTATTCGCATTTCCGGACCGAGCATCTGCTGGTCCACCACTCGTGGGTCTCGACCCCGCGCGACGCGGTTTCGGCGCGCTACAACGAGGGGTTTCACCGCTTCTTCTGGCGGGTGCTGACCGACGGGCCGCGCAGTGCCTGGGCGGCCGAGACGCGGTTCCTGGCCCGCGCGGGCAAGACGCCCCTGGACCGCCGCAACCCCTTCTGGCGCTACGCGGCGCTGCAGCTGGGGATGCTGGCGCTGGCGGTGATCCTGGCGGGCTGGGTGGGGCTGGGCCTGTTCGTGTTCCAGGCCTTCATTGCCGTCTGGCAGCTGGAACTGACCAACTATGTCGAGCATTACGGCCTGTCGCGCAAGCATCTGGGCGAGGGCCGCTACGAACCCGTCCGCCCGCGCCACAGCTGGAATGCCAGCCACATGGCGACCAACTGGCTGCTGATCAACCTGCAGCGCCATTCCGACCACCACACCAAGCCGGACCGCCGCTTTCCGCTGCTGCAGACCTATGCCGCCGACGAGGCGCCGCAGCTGCCGATGGGCTATCCGGCGATGACCATGCTGGCGATGATCCCTCCGCTGTGGCGGCGGCGCATGAACCCCCGGGTCCGCGCCTGGCGGCGGCAGTTCTATCCCGAGATCAAGGACTGGTCTGCCTATAATGACGGCAGTCTGCCGATGCCGCGCAACGCTTTGTGACCAGCGTGCGGTGCATGCCGCAACAGTGACCGCGGGACGCCGGAACGCCCTGCAATTGCTGGGCCCGGCGTTGCACGAGGCGTGCACCGGGGCGGCACAGGCGCGGCACAGGGCGTACACCGCCGGCAGGCGTTGCGGGACCGGATTGCCAAAATCCCCCGATCCGGCATGATCGGTCCGGCGACGTTCGGCCCTTGTTGATCCGCCGGGCCGTATCGTGCGGGAGCAAGGGGGTCTCCGGTCGTCCTGGTGACCGGTTCAGCGCAGGAGAGTGACGACGATGACGATCCGGGACAGCACGGCGCGCTATGGCAGCGTCTCGCGGGCCTTCCACTGGGCCGTCGCGGCGCTAATGCTGTGGCAGTTCGGCGGGATGCTGAGCGAGAAGATCCTGGGCGAGGAGAGCCCGCTGGCCGCCGCCCTGTCGGCCAACCACACGCAGGTCGGCACGATCCTGTTCCTGCTGATCGTGGCGCGGGCGGTCTGGGCGCTGGTCAATCGCGGCCAGCGGCCGGCGCATGGGCCGGGGCTGCAGGGCTATGCGGTCCGGCTGGGGCATTTCGCGCTCTATGCGCTGATGCTGGCGGTGCCCTCGGCGGCGCTGCTGCGCGCCTGGGGCAACGAGCGGGCCTTCGCGCCCTTCGGCTTCCAGATCTTCGCCCCGCGCAGCCCCGACGAGGTGGTGGGCACCGCCACCGCCATCGGCAGCAACTTCCATGGCGAACTGGCCTGGATCATGGGGGTGCTGATCCTGGGGCATATCGCGATGGCGATCCTGCATCAGGTGGTGCTGCGCGACGGCACGCTGAAGCGGATGGCCGGCTGAACGATCGGAAAATCCCCGCCATGCGGACATGGCGGGGCAAGGTGGTTCCGGCGGCGCCCGGGGGCGCGGGCCGGAACTGGCGAAGGGAAGAAGGTCAGTTTGGGCGGGAGGCGTCGCCCTCCATCTCGGCGCGGATCTGCTGGCGCAGGATGTCCAGCGGAATCATCTTGCCCTCGCGCCGGAAATGCCAATAGGTCCAGCCGTTGCAGGACGGCGCGCCCTCCAGCGCGGCGCCGACCTGATGGATCGAGCCCTTGACGTCGTTGCCGATCAGGCTGCCATCGGCGCGCACCTTGGCCTTGTGGCGGTTGCCCAGAGAGAACAGCTCCTCGCCCGGGCGCAGCATGCCGCGCTCGATCACCTGGCCGAAGGGGATGCGGACCTCGGCGCGCTTGGCACGGGTGGTGGCGATGGCATCGCTGTCCAGGCGGCGGACGCGGGAGAGGCGGCGGGTGGCGACCTCGCGATAGGCCTCCTCGCGCTCGATGCCGATATAGTCGCGGCCCAGCATCTTGGCGACGGCGCCGGTCGTGCCGGTGCCGAAGAACGGGTCCAGCACGACGTCGCCGGGGCTGGTGGTGCCGACGATCACCCGGTGCAGCAATGATTCGGGCTTCTGCGTCGGATGGGCCTTGTCGCCCGCCGCGTCCTTCAGCCGCTCGCCGCCGTTGCAGATGGGCAGCACCCAATCGCTGCGCATCTGGATGCCCTCGTTCAGCGACTTCAGCGCCTCGTAGTTGAAGGTGTATTTCGAGGTCTCGGACTTGGCAGCCCAGATCAGCGTCTCGTGCGCATTGGTCAGCCGCTTGCCGCGAAAGTTCGGCATCGGGTTCGACTTGCGCCAGATCACGTCGTTCATGATCCAGAAACCCTGGTTCTGCAGCTCGGCGCCCACGCGGAAGATGTTGTGATAGCTGCCGATCACCCAGATCGCCCCGTCGGGTTTCAGCAACCGGCGCGCGGCGGCCAGCCAGTCGCGGGTGAAGGCGTCATAGACCGCGAAGCTGGAGAACTGGTCCCAGTGGTCGTCCACCGCATCGACTCGGCTGTTGTCGGGGCGGTGCAGGTCGCCCTTGAGCTGCAGGTTGTAGGGAGGGTCGGCAAAGATCAGGTCCACGCTGCCGGCGGGCAGGCTGTTCATGATCTGGATGCAATCCCCGCCAAGGATCTGATTCAGCGGTAACGGGCACACGGAATCCGCGCGCTGGACCTTGGTTTTCGTCATGCTCTGCCTCTGGGGAATGCCGGCTTTTTGCCGATCTACTGTCCCCAAAGATGAGTCAGAAGTGATTCGCCGTCAATTTCTTTTTCGAATCAGCCACTTATCAATTGCGCTTTACACAAGATATTGTGGACGGGGGCGAAGCTGCGCCTATGATATGGGGTCACCCCCAGATCTAGCAGGGCGCGTTTATGGGCCGGAGTGGGGTAACCGGCATTCGCCTCCCACCCGTAGCCGGGATATTGTTGCGCCAAATCCACCATGATGCGATCGCGCAACACCTTGGCCAGGACCGAGGCGGCGGCAATCGTTAGGCAGCGCGCATCGCCCTTGATGACCGCCGTGGCGGGCAGGTCCAGGTCGCGGGGCAGCATGTTGCCATCGACCAGCACATGGCAGGGACGCTGGCTGAGCCCGTCCAGCGCGCGGCACATGGCGACATGGCTGGCGCGCAGGATGTTGAGCGCGTCGATCTGGGCCACGTCGACATGGGCCACGGACCAATCGCAATGCTCCATCAGCCAGAGGGCCAGCGCCTCGCGGCGCTTGGCGGTCAGCTGCTTGCTGTCGTTCAGGCCGGGCGGGATATTGGCGGGATCGAGGATCACCGCCGCCGCCGTCACCGGGCCCGCCAGAGGGCCGCGCCCGGCCTCGTCCACGCCCGCGACCCATCGCGCGCCCCGGGCGAGGGCCTCGGCTTCGACGGCATGGTCGGGGGTCATGCGGTGATCCGCACCGGGGGGATGGTGATTTCTTCCAGGTTGGTGCCCGTGCCCTCGCGGTCGACGACCAGGAAATCGGCGGCGCGGTCCAGGGGCGTCAGGACGCCGTGCCAGGTGCCTGCGCGCAGGTTCACGCCGGTGCCCCCGGGCACCAGGAAGGCGCGGGGCGTGCCGGGGCGGCCATCCTGATCGGGGGCCACCACCGACAGCCAGGGATCGGGGCCGAGCGGCATGAAGGCCTGCGAGCCGAGCGGGTGGCGTTCCAAGAGGGTGCAGTCATAGGGCAGGCTGACCGGCGCGCTGCGAAAGATCGACAGGATCGCTTCGCCCCCGCCGCGCTCGACGGTGGCCAGGGCGTGGTGACGCTCGCACCGGCCCGCATTGATCAGGCGGTCGGGGGTGGCGCGGGGGGCCAGCACCTCGCCGAAGGGGGCGAAGGCGGCGGCGGTCAGGGCTTCGATGCGGATCGTGGTCATGGCGACGGGTCTAGCGCGCCTGCGCCAGCCCGTCGAGGATCAGCTGCATCAGCCGCACGCGGGCTGCGGGGTCGCGCAGATGCGCGGCTTCGGCTCGGGCGGCCTGCGACATGGCGCGGCAGTCGTCCGGATGGGCGCGGGCCCAGGCCAGTTTCTCCTCGAGGTCGGTCAGGTGGCGGGCGACGGGGATGAAATGCTGCCAGGGTTTGAAGCGCCCGGAATAGAAGACCTGCCAGCCGTCATCCTCGGCCAGCAGCACCGCATGGCTGTCCAGCGCCGGGATGAAGTTCGAGCCGTGGTCATAGCCCGTCAGGCAGAGCTGATAGCGGAAGCGGCGCATCTGGGCCTGCGTCATGCGCGGGCGGCAATAGGGGGCCAGCAGTGGGTCCTGCGCATAGGCGCGGAAGGCCGGGGCCATGACCACGCCCACATCCATGTCGGGATGGCCCTGGAAGCGCCGGATGAAGGCCATGCGGTTGGTGCGGCAGAGGCCGTCCCATGCGGCCTCGCGAGCCTCGGTGGTGGCGGCCTCGGACAGGCGGGCCAGCCAGGCGTGGCTGGCGGACCGGGGCCGGACCCCGGGGCCGATTTCCGAGCCCGAGATCATGCCGCGCCAGATCAGACGGTCTTCCTTCTCGTCGAAGGGAATGTCGTCGGGGGGGCTGGCGGGGTCGAAGCCCGGCAGGCCGATGGCGTGCTGGTCGGGCAAGGGCCAGAGGATCGCGTTCACCGCCCCCGCGCGGCGGTTGTGGCAGAGGACGGGGCGGTCCAGCGGCTCTCCCTGGGGGCTGCCGAACCAGCGGCTGTCCTCCATGTCGATCCAGACCGGATCGCGGCGCTCCAGCCGCAGGATGTCGTTCAGGACACCCTCGGCTCGGATCAGCTTGAAATGCCGCCCTTCCCGGGCCAGCGCCAGCGGCGGCTGGCCGGGGGGCGCGACTTCGGTGAACTGGCGGATGGCCCCGCCCCGGGTGCGGACCTCGCGCCCGTCCCAGTGGCAGGCCAAAGGCGAGAGCCCCTCGATGCCGCCCGGGGCGCGGGGGTCCAGCCCGGCGAGGCAGAAGCGCGCCACATCCTCGGCCCAGCCCGGGGGGGCGGAGGGCGGCTCGGGCCGGTCGAACAGCGCCATCAGCCGGGCCGTCGCGGCCGGTGCGGGGACGGGCCAATGGGCGAAGGGGACCTTCGGCAGGGGCAGGACCGCCTCCAGCCGCGCGGCCAGATCGGCGGGGGGGCAGGTCGCCAGATCCGCCACGATCAGGCGCGGATCGTCGGCGAAGAGTTCCTGCATCCGGTCCAGATGCTCTTGCAGCTGCTCCTGCCACAGGGCGGGCAGGGCAATGGGTGGCAGCGGGTCGGGGCGGTGGGCCTGATCGAAGGCATGGCAGGCCAGCGCCTCGCGGCCCGCGCGGGCCAGAGACCAGGACTCGATCGGCGGCACGGTCAGCAGGAACCGCGCCTGGGGCAGGCGGTCGCGCAGGAAGGCGGCGCAGCGCCAGGCCTCCAGCGGCGGACGCCAGAGCGGCTTGTGCCGGAACAGCCCCGCGATCAGCCGCGCCTGCGGCCAGCCGGTCAGGGGCGCGGTGCCCTGCCCCATCGCATAGAGGATATCCGAGGCGAGGCGCCCGCCCTCGTGATAGGCGGCGACGTGGCCATTGGCCTGAAAGAGCCGGGCCAGCGCCCGGTCGATGGGCCCGTCCGGCCCGATATGGATGACGAGAGGCGCGGTCATCGGGGGCTCCGTCATGGGGGGCGCCGTCACCTGCGCCGCGCCGAGCCGCGCGGCAGAAGCACGGTCAGCAGGCCCAGCACCGGCAGGACCGAGCAGATCAGGAAGACCGTGCCCAGCCCCCGCGCGTCGGCCAGCACGCCAAGCGCCGCCGCCGCGATCCCGCCCATGCCGAAGGAGAAGCCGAAGAACAGCCCCGCGATCATGCCGGTGCGTCCCGGCACTAGCTCTTGCGCGAAGACCACGATGGCCGGGAAAGCCGAGGCCAGGATCAGCCCGATCAGCACCGCGAGGATGCCCGTGGGCACCAGCCCGACATGCGGCAGGGCCAGCGTTAGGGGCAGCACGCCCAGGATCGACACCCAGATGACCGTCAGCGGCCCCACCCGGTCGCCGATCACGCCGCCCAGCATCACGCCCCCCGCCATGCCGGCGAGGAACAGGAACAGCATGATCTGCGCGCCCTGGGTGGACAGGCCGAACTTGTCGATGGTGAAGAAGGTGAAATAGCTGGTCATCGAGGCGCTGTAGATGTTCTTGGTGAAGACCAGCACCGCCAGCACCGCGATGGCGCGGATCACCACCTTGCGCGGCAGGCGCAGGCTTCGGTCGGCGGTGGCGGCGCTGGCGCGGCGGCGTTCCTCGGCCCAGCTGCCCACCTGCCACAGGATCGCGGCGCCCAGGGCGGCGGCCACCGCGAACCACGCCACGGCGGGGCGGCCGAGCGGCACCACGATGAACGCGGCCAGCAGCGGTCCCATCGCCTGCCCGCCATTGCCGCCCAGCTGGAACAGCGACTGCGCCGTGCCGAAGCGCCCGCCCGAGGCCAACCGCGCCACCCGCGAGCTTTCGGGATGGAACACCGCCGAGCCGATGCCGATCAGCATCGCCCCCGCCAGCAGCATCTCGTAGCGCTGCGCGAAGGCCAGCAGCACCACGCCGGTCAGCGTGGACATCATCCCGAAGGGCAGCGAGCGCGGCTGTGGGTGGCGGTCGGTGGCCATGCCGATCAGCGGCTGCAGCAGCGAGGCCGTCACCTGAAAGGCGAATGTCATGATCCCGATCTGGGTGTAGGACAACGAGAACTCGACCTGCAGCAGCGGATAGATCGCCGCCAGCATCGATTGCATCACGTCATTGACCATATGGCACAGGCTAATGGCCACCAGCACCCCCCAGGAGGTCAGCTGGGCCGCCGGGGGAACCGCCGTGCCGGAATGTCGGGGGGAAATGTCGCGCATCGGTCCGCCATCGTCCTTGCAGACCCCGCATCTAGCAGAGCGCACGCAAAAGAAAAGGCTTTGCGGTTGTGCGGAGGGCCCGTCCGGGCCCCACCCTTGGCGATTTGGACAACTGTCGCCGGCGGCGAAATCGTCTATTCATTATCGATAGAAGTTTTTTCACGAGTCCTAATATGTCTAGTTTGCATGCAGCTTCACCCGGCCTGATCCGGACATCGGGGTCCGAGACGGACCGGCGCCGGCTGAACACCTGGCAGGCGGTGCGCGCCGATGTGCTGGATCGCATCCGCTCGGGCGAGTGGCCTCCGGGCAGCCTGATCCCGACCGAACAGATCCTGTCCAAGGAAATGGGCTGCGCCCGGGCGACCGTGAACCGCGCGCTGCGCGAACTGGCCGACAGCGGCATCGTCCAGCGCCGCCGCAAGGTCGGCACGCGCGTCACCGCGACCTCGTCGCGCCGGGCGATGATGTCGCTGCCGGTGATCCGCGACGAGATCGAGGCGATGGGCGCGCGCTATGGCTATCAGATGACCGACTGCCTGGCCCGCCCGCCCAGCCCCGAAGCGATGCAGGCCCTGCAGGTGGATGCCGGCGACAGCATGATCCTGGTCAAGTCGCGCCACATGGCCGATGACCGCCCGCATTGCTGCGAGGCGATCTGGCTGAACCCCCGCGCGGTCAACCTGCCCGATGCGCGGCTGTTCGGTACCGTGCCGCCGCAGGAATGGCTGGCGCGGACGCTGCCCGTGGCACAGAGCCGCTTTTCCATCCTGGCCGAAGGCGCCACCGGCGCCTGCGCCATCAACCTGCTGGTCGCGGTCGGCACCCCGGTCATGGCGATCGAGCGGGTGAACACCCTGAACGGCCTGCCGGTGTCCTTCGCCCGGCAATTCTATCCGCCGCATCACCGGCTGGTCCTGAAGGACTGAGGGCCCCGCCCCGTTAGGGGGCAAGAGGCCCGGCCACCGACGGGGGCAAGAGACCGGTCGCCCCTGAGGGGCACGGATGGCCCGCGCGCGGGATCAGGTGCGCGGCAGGTCGGCCAGAAGGTCGGCGAAATGCTCCATCAGACGGTGCTTGAGCACCTTGCCGGTCGCCGCCGCCGGCAGGGGGCCGGTCAGCAGGATCCGCGTGGGCCGCTTGTAGGCCGACAGCCGGGCCGCGGCATGGGCGGCCAGCGCCTCGGCACTCACGGCGCCCGGCGCGGTCAGCTGGCAGAAGGCCAGCACCTCCTCGTCGCCGCCCGGGCGGACATGGCCGATCACCGCCGTCTGCAGCACCGCCGGATGGTCGTTCAGCGCCGCCTCGACCTCGGGCGGGTAGACGTTGAAGCCGCCGCGGATGATCAGCTCCTTGCAGCGGCCGACGATGTGCAGCCGGCCCTGCGCGTCCAGCCGCCCCAGATCGCCGGTATGCATCCAGCCCTCGGCGTCCAGCACGTCCGCCGTGGCCTGCGGGTGGCGGAAATAGCCGCGCATGACATGGGGGCCGCGCGTCAGCACCTCGCCGGTGCCGGGCTCGCGCCCGACCGAGGTATCCAGCGCGATCTGCACGCCGGGCAGCGGCACGCCCGCCGAGGGGTCGGGATCGCCCTTTTCATTGGCGGTGATGGTGACGCCCGCCGTGGTTTCCGTCATGCCATAGCCGTTCTGCAGAGCAAGGCCGTAAAAGGCCTCGGCCCGGCGCTTCCAGTCGGGATCCAGGGGCGCGGCGCCGCTGCTGACATAGCGCAGCGGGCCGGTCAGGCGGTCCTGGCCGCGCGTGCGGGCCTCGGTCATGATGGCGGCATGCATCTGCGGGACGGCGGGCAGGACGGTGACGTCGCGGGCCAGCGCGTCCAGGGTGGCGGCGGCCGAGAAGCGCGGATGGAGGCGCAGATGCGCCCCCGCCGACAGGCCCGCGCACATCATCGAGGTCAGCCCGAAGACATGGGTCAGCGGCAGCACGCCGTGGATCACGTCCTCGGGGCCGATTCCGCGCAGCCGGGCCGAGGAGAGGCCGCCGAAGATCAGGTTCCCATGCGTCAGCATCACGCCCTTGGGCAGGCCCGTGGTGCCGGTCGTGTAGAGGATCACCGCCGTCATGCCGGTGTCCGGCTCGGGCGCCTCGGGGGTGGTGTCGAAGGGGCCCGCGATCTGCAGCGCGGACCCGGCCAGCGTCACGGGCCGGGCGCCGCCGGCGGTGGCATGGGCGGCGGCGGGGTCGCTGACATCGCCCAGATAGACGGTCAGGCGGGGGTCGGTATGGCCCGCGATCTTGGCCAGCTCCGGGCCGGTCATGCGGGCGTTCACCGGCACCGCCACCGCATCCATCCGGCTGGCCGCCATCAGGAGCACCGGGACCGAGGCCGCATTCTCGGCCACGATCAGCAGGCGGTCGCCGGGGCGCATGCCCAGATCGCGCAGGTCCTGCTGGGCGCGGTCGATCGCGGCGGTCAGCGCGGCGTAGCTCAGCTCGCGCCCGTTCCAGTCGGTCAGGGCGGGCCGGTCCGGATGGGCGGCGGCGGCACGGTCGATGAGCTGGTGGATGCGGGTGGGGTCGGTCATCTGTCCTCGCGGAGGCGGCGGAAATCGGGGGGGCGCTTGGCCAGGAAGGCGCTGATGCCCTCGGCGGCCTCGGGGGCGGCCAGGGCCGCGGCCATGGCGTCGCGTTCGGCGGTCAGCTGCGCCTCGAAGGTCGCGGCGCGGGCGTCGGTCAGCAGGCGCTTGATCGCGGACTGCGCCCCGGCGGGGCCGTGGGCCAGATGGTCGGCCAAGGCCATGGCGGCCATGATCGCCTCGCCCGGCGCGGTCAGCTCGCTGATCAGGCCCAACGCATGCAGGCGTTCGGCGCCTATGGGCCGGCCGGTCAGGGCCATCTGCGCGGCCATCTGCGGCGGCAGGCCCGCGGCCAGCGCCGCCGTCAGCCCGCCATCGGGCACCAGCCCCGCCGTCACATAGGCCGCCGAGAAGCGCGCGTCGCGGGCCGAGATCACCATGTCGCAGGCCAGCGCCAGCGACAGGCCGGCGCCCGCAGCGCCCCCTTCCACCACGGCGATCACCGGGCGGGGGCAGTGGACCACGGCGCGGATCAGGTCGTTCAGCGTGTCGATGCGGGCGCGGCGGGCCTCCTCGTCCATGGTCTGCGCGGTGATCAGCATGGTCAGATCGCCGCCGGCGCAGAAGAAGTCGCCCTCGCCCATCACGATGACCGCGCCAATGCGGGGCTGGTCGGCGGCCAGCCGCAGCGCGTGGTGCAGGCCCTCGTAGAACTCGGGCGTCAGCGCGTTGCGGCGCGCGGCGTTGCGGTTTTCCACCACGAGGCGGTCGCCGAGATCGCTGATCTCGCAATGGGGGTTGGTCATCAGATCGGTCATGCGGGCACCTTGGACGATTTGCGGAACACGCCGGTCGCGGTGGCGATCAGCGTGCCGTCCTGATGGCGCAATGTGCCCTCGATGAACAGGGTCGAGCGGCCGCCGCCGGTCACGCGGCCCGCGGCGGTGACCTGCCCCGGGCGGCCCGGCGCCAGATAGTTCACCGTCAGCGCCAGCGTGGTGAAGGGATGGCGCCCCGACGGATCGACCGTCAGGCTGCCCGTGGCCCCCATCGCGCTGTCCAGAAGCGTGGCGGCCAGCCCGCCATGCAGCATGCCCTGACGGTTCAGGTGGCGGTCGTCCAGATCCAGGACGCAGCGCGCGCTTTTGTCCAGCTGACCCACGTCGAGGACATAGCCGATCAGGCGCTGCGTGCCGGTCTCGTCGCGGATCAGCTCGCCCGTCATGCGAAGGCCGGTTCGCCGCGTGCGAACCGCTCCAGATGCCAGTCGGCATCGCCCATCGCAGTCTCGGCGGCCAGCAGGCGGCGGATCATGCCACCGAGCGCGTATTCCTCGGTCATGCCGATGCCGCCATGCAGCTGCACCGCATCCTCGGCCACCAGACGGGCGACGCGGCCCACGGTGACCTTGCAGGCCTGCACATGGCGGTCGCGCAGCGCCGGGTCGGCGTCCAGATGGCCCGAGAGATTGGTGACGGCGGAGCGGGCCTGCTCGACCTCGACCGCCAGATCGGCCATGCGATGGGCCAGCGCCTGGAAGGCGATCAGCGGCTGGCCGAACTGCCTGCGCTGTTTCAGATAATCCAGCGTCAGGTCGACCGCCGCCGTGATCGCGCCGAGCGCCGTGGCCGAATGCGCCAGCACGCCGCGCGCCAGGGGGCCGCCGAAATCGGCGATGGCGCCAAGCCGGGTGGCGGGGGCGTCCTCGAGAATCAGGTCGGCGCCGCGCTGGCCGTCCAGCATCGGATAGGGGCGGATCGTCACACCGGGCGCGTCGGGCGCCAGCCGCCACAGCGCATCCGCCGTGGTGACCAGGATCGCCGCCGCGCCCTCGGCGCCCGCCACCATGGTCTTGCGCCCGGTCAGGCGGTCGCCCTGGACCGAGATCGCGACGCCCCGGTCATGCCGCGTGCCGGGCTCGGCATCGGCAAAGGCCAGCGCGGCCCCGTCTTCGGCGTGCTGGCCCGCCTGCGCGAAGGCGGCGGCGGCGATCATCGCCGGGATCAGCGGCAGGGCCACCCCAGCCCGGCCCAGTTCCTGAAAGATCAGCGCGATGGCCGCGCCCGATCCGTCGAAGCCGCCCTCGTCCTCGGTCAGCAGGGCCGCCGGCATGCCGGCCTCGACCAGCGCGGGCCAGAGCGCCTCGCCGGTATGGCGGGTCAGGATGCCGCGCAGGCTGTCCTGCAGCATGCGGTGGTCGTCGGAAAGCTGGAAATCCACGGGATCATCCTTTCGCCAGGGCGCCGGCAATGATGCTGCGCTGGATCTCGTTCGAGCCGCCATAGATGGACAGCTTGCGGTTGTTCAGCCAGGTGGCCGTGGCCGACAGGGCCTCTTCGGCATCGTCGGGCCCCTCGTTGCCGAGCGTCGGCAGGGCCGAGGCCTGGCCGCCATAGGCGCGGCGGGTCAGGACATCCAGCCGCTGGCGGATCTGGGTGCCCTTGATCTTGAGCATGCTGCTTTCGATGCCGGGCGCCTGCCCCTGCGCGGCCAGGGACAGCATGCGCAGGTTGGTCGTGGACATGGCCATCAGCTCGATCTCGACCTCGGCCAGCTGGGCGGCAAACAGGGGGTCCTGCGACAGGGGCTGGCCGCGATGGACCTGCGCGCGGGCGACGCGCTGGAGGTTGTCCAGCGCGGCGGTGGCAAAGCCCACCCCGGCGATATTGGTCCGTTCATGGGTCAGCAGGTACTTGGCATAGGTCCAGCCCTGGTTCTCCTCGCCCACCAGATTGGCCACGGGCACGCGGACCTCGTCGAACCAGACCTCGTTCACCTCGGCAGTGCCGTCCAGAAGGACGATGGGGCGGACGGTGACGCCGGGGCTGTCCATGTCGATCAGAAGGAAGCTGATCCCCTCCTGCTTCTTGCCCTCGGTCGAGGTGCGCACGAGGCAGAAGATCATGTTGGCGTGCTGGCCGAGCGTGGTCCAGGTCTTCTGCCCGGTCACGACGTAATGGTCGCCGTCGCGCAAGGCGGCGCAGCGCAGGCCGGCCAGATCGGACCCGGCGCCGGGTTCGGAATAGCCCTGGCACCACCAATCGTCGCCGTTCAGGATGCGCGGCAGCCAGTGGTCCTGCTGGTCCTTGGATCCGAACTTCTGCAGGACCGGTCCCAGCATGGCGATGCCGAAGGGCACGATGCGCGGGGCATGGGCGCGGGCGGATTCCTCCTCGAAGATATGGCGCTGGATGGGGGTCCAGCCGGCGCCGCCGAATTCGGTGGGCCAGTTGCCGGCCAGCCAACCCTTGGCCTGCAGCTTGGCGTGCCAGCCCTCCATCTCGGCCTTGGTCAGCTCATGGTGCAGGCGCACCTTGCGGGCCAGCGCCGGGTCCAGCTCGGCCTTGAGGAAGGCGCGGACCTCGTCGCGGAAGGCCAGTTCGTCGGGGGTGAAACGCATGTCCATCAGAAGATCTCCAGAAGTCCGGCGGCACCCTGGCCGCCACCCACGCACATGGTGACGACGCCCCACCGGGCGCCCCTGCGGCGGCCTTCGCGCAGGATGTGGCCGGCGGTGCGGGCGCCGGTCATGCCGAAGGGATGGCCGATCGAGATCGCGCCGCCATTGACGTTGTAGCGCTCCGGGTCGATGCCGAGCGTGTCGCGGCAATAGAGGCACTGGCTGGCAAAGGCCTCGTTCAGCTCCCACAGGTCGATGTCCTGGACGGTCAGCCCGTGGCGCTCCAGAAGGCGCGGCACGGCGTAGATCGGGCCGATGCCCATCTCGTCGGGCGCGCAGCCCGCGACGGCGAAGCCGTGAAAGGCGCCGTGGGGCTCGAGGTTCAGCGAGGCGGCCAGAGCGGCGTCCATCACCAGAAGGGCCGCGGCGCCGTCCGACAGCTGCGAGGCGTTGCCCGCGGTGACGAACTGGCCCGCGCCGCGCACGGGCTCCAGCTTGGCCAAGGCCTCCAGCGCGGTGCCGGGGCGGTTGCCCTCGTCGGCGGTGATGGTGGTTTCCCGGTCGGTCCTTTCGCCAGTGGCCTTGTCGGTGACCGACATGGTGACGGTCATCGGGATGATCTCGTCGTCGAAGATCCCGGCGGCCTGGGCAGCGGCGGTGCGGGCCTGGGACTGGACGGCGTATGCGTCCTGCGCCTCGCGCGCGATGCCATAACGGGCGGCCACGATGTCGGCGGTCTCGATCATCGGCATGTAGAGGTCGGGGCGGTTGGCCTCGATCCAGGCCTCGCGGGAGTGGCGCACGGGGGGCTGGATCAGCGAGATGCTTTCCACGCCGCCGGTCAGCACGGCGCGGGCGCCTTCCTGCGCGACCATCTGCGCGCCCATGGCCAGCGCCTGCAGGCCCGAGGCGCAGAAGCGGTTGACCGTGGTGCCCGCCACGCTGTCGGGCAGGCCCGCGCGGATCACCGCCTGCCGGGCGATGTTGCCGCCGGTGACGTATTCGGGATAGCCGCAGCCCCAGATGCTGTCCTCGACCAGCGCCGGGTCGATGCCCGCGCGGTCGATGACGGCGCGGGCGGTGGCGCCGGCCAGCACCGCGCCATGGGTGCGGTTGAAGGCGCCGCGCCCGGCCCGGCCGATGGCGGTGCGGGCGGTCGAGACGATGACGGGTCGGTTCATGGCTTGGGTCCTTCGTTCAGCTCGGCAAGGCGGCGGCCCTGGGCCACCAGATCGCGCAACAGGGGGGCTGCCTGCCAGAAATGGTCATCCTCGGCGGAGAGGGCGTCGATCTGCGCCAGGATCTGGGGCAGGCCCTGTGCATCGGCCCAATGCATCGGCCCGCCGCGCCAGCGCGGAAAGCCGTAGCCGTTCAGCATGACCACATCGACATCCAAAGGCCGCAGAGCGGTGCCGTCGGCGACCGTGCGCACGGCCTCGTTCACCAGCGCGGCCATGGTGCGCTCGACGATCTGGGCATCGGTGAAGTCGCGCGGGGCGATGCCCAGGTCGGCGCGGACCTGCGCCAGCAGGGGCTCCAGCTCGGGGTCGGGCTGCGGCTTGCCGCCGTCATAGAGGTAATAGCCGCGCCCGGACTTGCGACCCAGGCGGCCCAGCTCGTACAGGCGGTCGGCAAAGACCGGCACGCGGTCGCGCGGGTGGCGGGTGGCCGCCTTGCGCTGCCGGGTCATCCAGCCGATGTCCAGCCCCGCGAGGTCGCTGACCGCATAGGGGCCCATCGCGAAGCCGAACCCGGTCAGCGCGCGGTCCACCTGATAGGGCGAGGCCCCGTCCAGCACCATCGCATCCACCGCCGCGCGGTAATGCGACAGGATGCGGTTGCCGATGAAGCCGTCGCAGACGCCCGCGCGCACGGCGATCTTCTTGAGCCGTTTCGCCAGCGCGAAGCCGGTGGCGGTGACCTCGGGCGCGGTGCGGTCGGCCACGACGACCTCCAGCAGGCGCATGACATGGGCGGGCGAGAAGAAATGCAGCCCGATGACGTCCGCCGGGCGCGAGGTCGCGGCGGCGATGGCGTTCACGTCCAGATAGGAGGTGTTGGTGGCCAGCACCGCGCCGGGTTTCGCCACGCGGTCCAGTTCGGCAAAGACCTGGTGCTTGACCTCCATCGTCTCGAAGACCGCCTCGATGATCAGGTCGGCGTCGCTCAGCGCCGCATAGTCGGTGGCGGTGCGGAAGGCATCTGTCAGGATCGCGTCGCGCGCGGGGGCGGCCAGCTTGCCGCGCGTCACGGCGCCCTCCAGCAGCTTGGCGACGGTGGCGCGGGCGGTGTCGGCAGCTGCCGCGTCGCGTTCGATCAGGGTCACGTCCAGCCCGGCCAGCAGGCAGGCCGCCGCGATCCCCGCCCCCATCGTGCCGCCGCCGATCACGCCGATGCGGTCCAAGGGGCGCGGGTCCACCCCCTTGATCTGCGGCAGATGCGCCACGGCGCGTTCGGCGAAGAAGGCATGGATCAGGGCGGCGCGCTGCGGGCTGTCCATCAGCGCGCGGAAGGCGGCACGCTCGACCTCCATGCCTTGGGCGAAGGGCAGGGCCAGGCCTTCGGTCGCGGCATCGACGGCGGCGCGTTGGGCGATCTGACCGGGCAGCTTGCGCGCCAGATCGGCGGTCAGCGTCTCGGTCGCCGTGGGGTCGGCGGGCGGGGCGGGCAGGTCGCAGGTGCGGCGCGGCGGCTGGCCTGCGAGGCGCTCGGCCATCTGCAGCGCGGCATCGGTCAGGTCATCCGACGCCACGGCGTCGATCAGGCCCAGGTCGCGGGCCTCGGCGGTGCCCATCTGCCGGGCCGAGGTGATCATCTCCAGCGCGGGCATCAGCCCGATCAGCCGCGGCAGGCGCTGCGTGCCCCCCGCCCCGGGCAGCAGGCCCAGTGTCACCTCGGGCAGGCCCATGCGGGTGCCGGGGGCGGCGATGCGGGCATGGCAGCCAAGCGCCAGCTCCAGCCCGCCGCCCAGCGCCGTGCCGTGGATCGCGGCCACGACGGGCTTCGGCAGCGCCTCGATGGCGGCAATGACGTCGGGCAGCGACGGATCCTGCGGGGGCTTGCCGAATTCCGAGATGTCGGCCCCCGCGACCCAGGTGCGGCCCGCGCAGAGGATCACGGCGGCCCGTGCGCTCTCGTCGGCGGCGAAGGCGCGGGCGGCCTCGATCAGCCCCGCGCGCACCGCCTGCGAGGTCGCGTTGACCGGCGGGTTGTCGATGGTGATGACGCCGGTGGCGCCGCTGCGGTGATAGGTGACGGGCATGAGCGTGTCCTTCAGTCGGTGGGCGTGCCGGGCCAGGCGGGGCTGCCTTGGGTGCCCACGAGGCGTTGCAGGCGGGCGACGGTGTCGCGCAGGGCGGGGCCGACCTCGGCCGTGATGCGGTCGTCGGGCAGCACGTCGTCCAACGCCCCGCAGGAAAAGGCCACCGGTCCCGCCAGCCGGGGCGAGCGGAAGGGCACCGACACGGCCGAGATGGTGCGGGTGTGGCGCAGGTCGCGCCGCACCACGGTATAGCCCTGCCCGACCAACTGGGCGCGCGCTTCCTGCCGCAGGTCCTGCAGGGTGCCGCCGTCCAAGGGGTCCTCGGGCCGGTCTTCCAGCAGGCCCGCGAATTCGGCTTGGGTCGTGGCGCCCAGCACCGCCAGCCCCGAGGACGAGGCACCCACCGGCAGGCGGTGCCCGACCTCCAGCCAGATCGAGGCCACGCGCTGCGGGCGCCAGGTGCGCATCAGCGCCACCTTGTCGCGGTCGCGCACGGCAAAGAGGACCAGCGTGCCGGTGCGGTCGGCCAGGGCCTGCATCATCTCTTGCGCGGGATCGAGAAAGGCCAGCGAGGCCGCCGCCACATGGCCCATCGCCAGCAGCGTGGGGCCGGGGCGATAGCGGTCGGCGCGCTGCGGCTGCGTCAGGTAGCCCAGGCAGCCAAGCGTGAAGGTCAGCCGCGAGACGGTGGATTTCGGCAGGCCCGTGCGTTCCGCGATCTGGGAATTGGTCAGCCCGTCATCCCCCGCCCGGAAGGCACGCAGCACCGACAGGCCCCGCGCCAGCGTGCTGGCGAAGGCGCGGTCCTGCTCGTAGGCCGGGCGGGGATCGGACATCACATCGATCCGGGGATCAGAAGCGAGATCACGGGGAAGAGGATCAGCAGCACCAGGACCAGCATGTCGATGGCCAGGAACCGCGTCACGCCTGCGAAGATCTTGTCGATCCCCACGGACTTGGTGACGTTGCTGACCACGAAGACGTTGAGGCCCACGGGCGGGGTGATCAGCCCGATCTCGAGCAGTTTCACCACGATGACGCCGAACCAGATCAGGTTCAGGCCATAGCCCTCGACCAGCGGGACCATGAAGGGCAGGGTCAGGACCATGATGCCGATCGGGTCCAGGAACATGCCCAGGACCAGATAGATCACCACCACCACCACCATCAGCATGGCGAAGGACAGCTCCGCATCCGCGACCCAGCCCACGACCGCGCCGGCCATGCCGGTCAGGGCCACGAAGCTGACGAAGATCTTGGCCGCGCCCGCGATCAGGAAGATCGCCGCCGTCTGCGTCAGGCTTTCGCGGATCGCGCGCCAGAAGACGTCCAGCGTCAGGCGGCGCTGCGCGAAGCCGATGGCCGTGGTCAGCACGACGCTGACGGCCGCGGCCTCGGTCGCGGTGAAGATGCCGCCATAGATGCCGCCGACGATGACGACGAACAGCAGCACGGCGGGCCAGGCGGCCAGGGCGGCCTCCATCCGGCTGGCGCTTGAAGCCTCGCCGCGCGGGGCGGCGGCGGGATCGCGGGCGACCCACCAGGCGATGACCAGCAGCATGCCGGCCAGCGACAGCAGGCCCGGCAGGATGCCGGCGAGGAACAGCTGCGCGATCGAGGTCTCGGTGAAGATGCCATAGAGGATGAAGAGGACCGAGGGCGGGATCAGCGAGCCCAAGGTGCCGCCCACCGCCACCGAGGATGTCGCCAGGCGCGGGTCATAGCCCATGCGCAGCATCTCGGGGACGCAGATGCGGCCCATGGTCGAGGCGCAGGCGATGGACGATCCCGAGATGGCCGAGAAGCCGCCGCAGCCCAGCACCGAGGCCATGGCCACGCCGCCCGGCAATTGCCGTAGCCAGACGGCGGCGGCGTCGTAGATGCGCGTGGTGATGCCCGCATAGAAGGCGATGTTGCCCAGGGCCACGAACAGCGGCACCATCGACAGGTCGTAGGAATGGACCAGGTCGAAGAAGTTCGAGAACAGGACCGAGCTGGTCGGGTTCAGCGCCCGCTCGGGCATCCAGCCGCCCGCGCGGGTGGCATAGACCAGGAAGGTGCCGACCCCCGCCACGCCCGCCAGGGCGAAGGCGATGGGAACGCGCGCCGCCAGCAGCACCAGGACCGCCGCCATCGCGACAAGGCCGATCGTCATGGCATCCATCAGATCACCTCGTTTCCGTCAGCGTCGAGGATCGCGTCGCCGCGCCGCAACTGCGCCAGGTCGCCCACCAGCAGGATCGCCAGCCGCACCCAGGTCAGCACCAGCCCCGTTAGGAACAGGGCCACGCCGGGCCAGCGCAGCAGGTTCAGGTCGCCATAGTAGAACTCGCCCGAGCCGTAGGTCTGCGCCGTCACGCGCCACGAGGCGTAGATCAGCGGCGCCAGCGCCAGCAGGCCCACCACATGGCCCAGCACGATCAGCTGCGACCGGCGGCGCACCGGCAGCCGGTCGCTGACGAAGGTGACGGCGACGTGGCTGCGCGCCGCCGTCGCCGCCGCCACGGGCAGGATGATGGCCGCGACCATCAGCTCGCGCACGATGATGATCGCGTCGGGCACGCTGGAGCCCAGCACCGCGCGCATCGCCACATTGGCGAAGATCACCACGCCCAGGGCGATCAGGGCCAGGACGGCCAGGTCCAGCAGGGTCCGTTCGATCAGGCGCATGGGATCAGCCACGATCCCAGGGATAGCCCTGGCTGTCCAGTTCCTCGGAATATTGCGCGATCAGGCCGCGATATTCCTCGAGCAGGGCGGCCCCGTCCAGGCCCGCCGCATCGGCGCGGGCGGTCCAGTCGTCCAGATAGGGCTGGGCGGCCTCGGTCAGGCGGGCGCGGTCCTCGTCCGAGAAGCTGACGATCTCCTTCCCGGCCTCTTCCAGCATGGCGATCGATTCGGCATTCGCCTCGCCGATGATGCGGCCGAACTCGTCCGCCAGCCCCTCGCCGGCGGTCATCACGACCTGCTGCTGCTCGGGCGACAGGTTGTCGTACATCGCCTTGTTCATGACGATGCCAAGCGCGCCGACCTGGCCCCAGTCGATGAAGGTGTAGCTGTCGAAGACCTCGTCGAACTTCAGCGCCGCGACGAGATAGGAATAGGTCTGCGTGCAGTCGATCAGCCCGTTCTCCAGCCCCTGATAGGCCTCGTAGACGGTCATGTCGACCAGCGTGGCGCCGAGGTCGCGGAAGGTCTGGCCATAGGCGCCCACGCCGCGGACCTTCTTGCCCGCCAGCTGGTCGACCGAGGTGACCGCCGGCCCCTTGCAGCCCATCTGCACCGCCGAGGTGGTGTAGGTGCCCACATAGACCAGGTTCTGCGCGGCCAGGTTGGCCTGGATCTGTTCGTTGTTGCGCATCAGCGCGTCGGTGGCCTTCATCCCCACCCAGGGGTCGGGATTGTCCAGCGGCAGGTCGGCGATGCCATAGGCCACCAGATCCTGCGGGAAGTAGACACCGATGACGCTGCCCAGATCGGCTACCCCGTCGCGCAGCGACTGCACGGCGGCGCGTTCGGAAAACAGCGCGCCCCCCCAGGTGATGTCCAGACGCAGGTCGCCCCCCGACTGTTCGGCCACCTGATCGGCGAACCATTGCGTGGCCTCGGCCCGCGCGCCCCGGTTGGGACCCGGCTCGCCATAGATGAGGACGGTTTCGGCGGCGGCGGACGTGGCCAGCGCGGCCATCAGCCCGCCCGCCATCAACGCCGTGAAAGACGGTGCAGTCATGGTGAAAACTCCTCCCAGTTCCACCATGCAGGCTGCCATTCCGCAGAGTGGAACGCAAGACTCTTCTGTCCGAAACGTGAGGGATGGTTCCTCTGGCAGATATCCGCCATATGGCCGATGCTGTGTTGCAGACAAATGGAGCTTTCATGACCCGCTCTTAC
Organism: Paracoccus gahaiensis; assembly: GCF_005048225.1. GTDB lineage: Bacteria > Pseudomonadota > Alphaproteobacteria > Rhodobacterales > Rhodobacteraceae > Paracoccus > Paracoccus gahaiensis. The sequence continues at coordinate 165,193 of NZ_SUNI01000004.1, read as the reverse complement.
GCCTCCCGACTCGCGCTGGCCCTGTGTCTTGCCCTGGGCCTGGCCCTGCCCGCCCATGCGCAGCAGCAGGACCTGCCCTTCACCGCCGACCAGATCGAGGCGGCGCAATATGGCGGGGGCGATCTGCCCGGCGGGCGCTCGGCGCTGACGGCCAAGGTGCAGATGCTGCTGGACCGCTCGGGCACCTCGCCCGGCGTGATCGACGGCTTCAAGGGCGGCATGAGCCAGAGCGCGATCAAGGCCTTTGAGCGGCGCACCGGGTTGCCGCAGGACGGGATCATGGACCCCCATGTCTGGAACCTGCTGCAATCCTATGCGACGCGGCCCGTCACCCAGTTCTATGTGATCACGCCCGAGGATGCGGCGGGGCTGGTCGCGTCGATCCCCACCGATTACGCCGAAAAGGCGCTGATGGCCGAGCTGTCCCATACCAGCGTCGCCGAGCGCTTGGGCGAGCGGTTCCACATGGACGAGCGCTTCATCGCCTTCCTGAATCCCGGCATCGCCATGGTGCCCGGCGCGACCATCCGGGTGATGGCGCCCAATCCGCCTTTGCGCGGACAGGTGACGCGGATCATCATCGACAAGGACAACCGCCGCGTCGCGGGATATGACGCGCGCGGGCAGATGGTGGCGGATTACCCGGCCACCATCGGCTCGACCGCCACGCCCTCGCCCGCGGGGACGCATCAGGTGCGCAACGTGGCGATCAACCCCAATTATACCTACAACCCGGACGTGAACTTCCGGCAGGCGGGCAACGACACGCCGCTGGTCATTCCGCCGGGGCCGAACGGGCCGGTGGGCTCGGTCTGGATCGGGCTGACCAAGCCCACCTACGGCATCCACGGCACGCCCACGCCCTCGCAGCTGTTCCAGAACGCCTCGAACGGCTGCGTGCGGCTGACCAACTGGGATGCCGAGGAGCTGGCGCGCATGGTCGCCATCGGCGGGACCACGGTCGAGTTCCTCGACAGCGGCGTCACCATCGCCGAGGTCACCGGGGCGGGCCGCGCCACCACGCCCCCGGTCGCCGCCATCGCCCTGCCCGAGGGCACCGCGCAGCCCGTCACCCCCGACCCGCAGCAGCCGCTGGCCCTGCCCGATCCGCTGGCCGCACCGGTGGCCGCAGCGCCCGCGGCGGCCGCACCCACGCCGCAGGTCGGGCCACAGGACACGACCGAATCGACCGCGCCCGACGCGCCGGCGACGCCGCCTGCGGGCGATCCGCTGAGCGACGCCCTGACCGGCGCCCTGCCCGAGGGCTTCGTCGTCCCGCTGCCGGACGAGGCGCAGCCGTGAGCGCGGCCCGGCCGCTGGCGCTGATCCTGGCGCTGGCGGCGGCCCTGCCCGCCGGGGCGCAGGATCGCCCGCCCGCCGCCGAGGCGGTCGAAGCGCTGCCCGAGGGCGAACGTCCGCCCGAACGCCCTGACGAACTGGTTTCCGACGAGGCTTTGCCCCCCGCAGAGGAAGCCGCCGTGCCTGCCGCCGAGGACGACGCCCCGTCCGGCCCGCCATCTGCCGATATTCCCCCCGCCGAGGACGAAACCACCTCCGCCGAGGAGGCCGGCGAGGTTGCTGCCGCGACCGCCGAGCCCTTCGGCCCCCCTGCCCCGCCGGTCTGGTTCACCCTGGCCGAAAGCGATGGCGACCATGCCGCCTGCCGCATGGCGCTGAGGGTGCTGGGCACGCGCTTCGCCCCCGAGCCGCCCGTCACCGATCCCGACAACCGCGATTGCGGCATCGCCCGGCCCCTCCGGGTGACCGAGATCCTGCCCGGCGTCGAGCTGACCGGCAGCCCGGTGATGCGCTGCGCCACGGCGCGGTCGCTGGCGCTGTGGGCGCAGGGATTCCTGCGCCCCGCCGCCGCCGCGCTGCCCGAGGGACGGCGGCTGACCGCGCTGCAGACCGGCCCCGCCTATCAGTGCCGCACCCGCGTGGGCACGGGCGCGACCGATCCCAAGCCCTCGGAACATGGCTATGGCAATGCGGTCGATGTGATGGGCTTCGTCTTCGAAGGGGCCGATCCGGTGCCGGTGCAGCCCCGGCTTGGCGACGGCGATCCCGAGGAAAGCTTTCTGGCGGCGGCGCGCGGCACGGCCTGCCTGATGTTCACGACCGTTCTGGGCCCGGGCTCGAACGCGGCCCATGACGACCACCTGCATCTGGACATCGCCGCCCGCAACGGCGGCTGGCGGCTGTGCGAATAGCGCCGCCTCAGCGGCTCTGCCGTTCCATGTCCAGATAGGCCGGGTCGAACCGCGCCAGCATCGCCAAGCCCTTCCAGTCGAGGATACGGATATCGGCCCCTGACCAGCGGATCAGCCCCCGGTCGCGCAGATCGCGCACCGCCCGGTTCACGTGGATGGGCGAATAGCCCAGGATGTCGGCCAGCTCTCGTTGCAGCAGCGGCAGCGAGAAGCGGTGATCGGCCGCCGCCCCCACCGCGTTCAGCCGGCTGTAGATCTCGCACAGAAGATGCGCCAGATGCGCGCTGGAGCGCAGCGAGGCGGCCGCCACCAGCCATTGCCGATGCACCGCCGCGTCGATCAGCGTCGCCATCCACAAAAGCCGGGTCAGATGCGGGAAGTTCTCGGTGATCTCGGTCAGTTCCTCGTGGTCGATGAACTCGACCTCGGCGGGGCCCACCGCGACCACGGCATGTTCCAGACCGGCCAGCACGAAACCATGCAGATCGACGAAATCGCCGGGCACATGCAGGGCCGTGATCACGCGCTCGTCGGGACGTCCCACCAGCTTGTGGGACCGCGCGGACATGCCGCGCAGCATCATGCAGCTGCGCTTAGCCAACCGGTCGGCAGGGACGATCACCTCTCCGGGGGCAAAGCTCACATGCTCGGTTCGCAGAGACCTTAGGCGGGCCAGATCGCGTTCCGGCAGGGTGTCACGCCTTTGAAGAAACCGGACAAAATACTCAGTGATTGCCATTCCGCCCCTACTTTCTCGGCAACCGGACAGTTGCAAATCGGGATTCGGGGTGCAATGCCCAGTGGAGGAATTCTAACATTCATTAGCCTCACAACGCACCGGTTTTCAAGATGGTTGCATGGCCGCGCCATCAGGCCCGTGCCCGCAGGGGCAGGCGCAGGGCCGCCTCCAGCGCGCCAAAGCTGTCGGCAACCGAGGCGCAGCGGCGGGTCACGAAATCGTCCAGCTGCGGGAACAGCCGAACCGCCTCGTCCAGTCTGGCATCCGATCCGGGTGCGTAAAGGCCCGCGCGGATCATCAGTTCAGAATCGGCATAGGCGCCCAGGGCGGCGCGGGCGCGGGCGATCAGCGCATTCTCGACCGCGCTGGCGGCATCGGGCAGAGAGCGGGACACCGACCGCACCACGTCCACCGCCGGATAGCGCCCGCGCTCGGCGATGGCGCGGTCCAGCACCACATGGCCGTCCAGCGTGCCGCGCAGGATGTCGGCCACCGGCTCGTCCATGTCCGACCCCGCCACCAGCACGCTGAAGATCCCGGTGATGTCGCCCGACCCCTCGGGCCCCGGCCCGGCGCGTTCCGCCAGGCCCATGATCATGTTCGACACCGAGGGCGGAAAGCCGCGATAGCTGGGCGGCTCGCCCGCCGCCAGGGCGATTTCCCGGTGCGCCTCGGCAAAGCGGGTGATCGAATCGGCCAAGAACAGCACGTGGCGGCCCTGGTCGCGGAAATGCTCGGCCACGGTCATCGCGGCCCAGCCACAGCGCCGCCGCACGAGAGGCGAGCGGTCCGAGGTCGCGGTGACGATCACCGCCCGCGCCATCCCCTCGGGGCCGAGCGTCGTCTCGACGAAGTCGCGCAGCTCGCGGCCGCGTTCGCCGATCATGGCGATGACCACCACATCGGCCTGCACGCCCTGCGCCATCTGCGACAGAAGCGAGGATTTCCCCACGCCCGAGCCCGCGAACAGCCCGATCCGTTGCCCCGCCACCAGCGGCAGCAGCGTGTCGAAGACCGCCAGCCCGGTGGCCAGCCGCCCCCCCAGACGGCGGCGGGTGACGGCATCGGGTGCCTCGCTGCGAAAGCCGCGCGCGACCGGGCCGGGGCGCAGCGGGCGCCCGTCCAGCGGCTGGCCGAAAGGATCGATGATCCGCCCGATCCAGTCGTCCGAAGGCGCGATTCGCGGCGCGAAGAGCAGCTCGACCGCGGCGCCCACCGACAGGCCCTCGATCGGGCCCTCGGGCAGGACCTGCGCGCTGCGGGGCGTCAGGCCCACGATCTCGGCGCCCAGATCGCCCTCGGTCAGCGCGATGCGCACCCGATCGCCCACCGAGGCGCGGTCGTTCAGCCCCTCGACGCTGATCAGGCCTGCGCGGATCGACTGGACGCGGCCGTGATAGGTGACCAGCCGCAGCTGCGACAGGCGGCGGGCGATCGAGTCAAGTTTATCCATCGGGCGATCCTTTTCGGGCGATGCGGGCGGCATCCTCGAAACGATTTCTAAACCTCTGCAGGTTAAGACCGGGTTTAGCGCAATTGAGGAGAAGCCTCATGTTTGACCAGATCGAGATGATGCGGATGGCCCGGGCGATGGGGCTGCACGTGCAGCAGCGCCATATCGAGGTGGCGCGCAACATCGCCAATGCCGACACGCCCGGCTTCCGGGCCACCGACCTTCAGGATTTCAGCGAAACCTATCGGCGCGACCGGGGCGAGGCGCCCCTGAAGGTCAGCCACCCCCGCCATCTGGACAGGCCCGACTGGTCGTCCGAGGGCGCCCGGGTGATCCAGGTCGCCGGGCCCGTCTCGCCCAACGGCAACTCGGTCTCGCTGGAGGAGGAGATGGTGCGCGCCGCCGAGGTCAAGCGCCATCACGACCTGTCGCTGGCCGTCTATCGCTCGGGGCTGGACCTGATGCGCGCCAGCCTGGGCCGCAGATAGGGAGGGACGCCGATGACCGATCCGATCACGCCCTTGCGCCTGGCCGCCTCGGGCATGCGCGCGCAGACCGAGCGCCTGCGCCACACGGCCGAGAATATCGCCAATGCCGACACGCCCGGCTATCGCCGCAAGATGGTCACCTTCGAGGAGGCGGTGCGCTTGGGCCGCCCGACCGGCGAGGTGGTGGCGGGCCGGATGCGGCTGGACCAGACGCTGCTGCCGCGCATCCACGACCCCGCCCATCCGATGGCCGACCCGGAGGGCTATTACGACGGGTCCAACGTCGATCTGGTGATCGAGCTGGCCGACAGCCGCGAGGCGGGCCGCAGCTACGAGGCCAACCTGCGCATGTTCGAACAGACCCGCCAGATGGGCGCGTCGCTTCTTGATCTTCTTCGCCGCTAGAAAGGTGCCGCCATGCTCTCCGGACTGAATGCCGCCAACGCCTATTCCGCCGCCCGCCAGGCCGTGGCCCCCGACGCCGGGGCGGGATCCCGCACCCTGGAACGGGTGGGTCAGGCCGCCGAGGATTTCGCCGCCCAGATGGCGATGGTCGACCAGGTCTCGACCGGAGCGATGACCGGCAGCGTCACCACCCAGCAGCTGGTCCAGACCATCGCCGAGGCCGAACTGACGTTGAACACCGTCGTGGCGATCCGCGACAAGGTGGTCGAGGCCTATCAGGATATCCTGCGGATGCCCGTGTGATGGGCGAGACGGTCCTTTTCGACATGCTGCGCCAGGCGCTGCTGATCTCGGTCCGCATCTCGGCCCCGATGCTGGGGGTGGCGCTGGTCGCGGGCGTGGTGATCGGCCTCTTCCAGGCGCTGACCTCGGTGCAGGAGATGACGCTGACCTTCGTGCCCAAGGTGGGGCTGATGCTGGTCGTCTTCTGGGTCTCGATGAGCTTCATGACCACCGCCCTGTCGGATTTCTACCTGGGCGAGATCATTCCCCTGATCGCGGGCAGCTGACATGGACAATGCCATCTACGCCAGCCTGTCCCGCCAGTCCGGCCTGATGGCCGAGATGCGTGTCGTCGCCAACAACATCGCCAACGCCAACACCGCCGGGTTCCGCCGCGAGGGCGTGATCTTCGCCGAACATCTGGCCGCGCTGGACCGCCGGGGGGACACGCTGTCCATGGCCCATGCCCGCGGCAGGCTGCTGGACCTGACCCAGGGCGTGCTGACCCAGACGAACAACAATCTGGACCTGGCGATCGAGGGCGCGGGATTCTTCCTGGTCGAGGCGCCGGACGGCCTGCGCCTGACCCGCGCCGGCGCCTTCACCCCCTCGCCCGAGGGAGAGCTGATGACCTCGGAGGGCCACCGCCTGCTGGACGAGGGGCAGGGCCCGATCATCCTGCCGGCAGGTGCCGGCACGGTGGCGGTCGGGCCTGACGGAACGCTGTCCTCCAACGGGCTGCCCTTCGGGCGGATCGGCCTGTTCGGCCCCCCCGAGGGGGTCGATCTGACCCGGCAGGGCGGCACCGCCTTCACCCTTCAGGGCGAACCCGAACCGGTCATCGACGGTCGCATCCGCCAAGGATTTCTGGAGGAGTCGAATGTCGATCCGGTCTTCGAGATCACCCGCATGATCGAGGTCCAGCGCGCCTACGAGCTGGGCCAGAGCTTCCTGGATCGCGAGGATCAGCGGATCCGCGGCGCGATCACCGCCATGACCCGATAAGGAGCCGCCATGAGAGCCCTGCAGATCGCCGCCACCGGCATGAGCGCCCAGCAGACCCGCGTCGAGGTCATCTCGAACAACCTCGCCAACATGTCCACCACCGGCTACAACGCTCGGCGCGCCGAATTCGCCGACCTGCATTACCAGCAGGCCGCCCGCCCCGGCAGCGTGACCGCCGCCGATGGCACGGTCATCCCGGCGGGCGTCCAGCTGGGCCTGGGCGTGCGCCCCACCGCCGTCAGCGTGAACCTGCAGCAGGGCGCGCTGACCCAGACCGGCGGCGATCTGGACCTGGCCATCGAGGGCGACGGCTATCTGGAGGTGACCCTGCCCGCCGGCATCTCGGGCTATACGCGCGACGGGGGGCTCAAGCGCTCGGCCGAAGGGCAGGTCGTGACCTCGGACGGCTATCCGGTGGTGCCCGACATCACCATTCCCGACGATGCCCGCACCATCACCATCAGCGCCGGCGGCGAGGTCTTTGCCTATTTCAGCGACCGGATCGAGCCCGAGATGCTGGGCCAGCTGACCCTGGCCGGCTTTGCCAACGAGAAGGGGCTTGAGGCGATCGGATCGAACCTGTTCATCGAGACCGCCGCCTCGGGCGGGGCGCAGGTCGTGGCGCCGGGCCAGGACGGGCTGGGCACTTTGCGGCAGGGCTATCTGGAGGAAAGCTCGGTCGATGCCGTGCGCGAGATCACCGAGCTGATCAAGGCGCAGCGTGGCTACGAACTGAACGCCAAGGTCATCACCGCCGCCGACCAGATGCTCGGCGCGACCACGCAGGTGCGGTGATGCGCGTGCTGGTCCTGGCACTGGCGCTTTTGCCCGGTGCGGCGGTCGCGGGCGGCCTGGGGGCGGCGCGCACCCTGCCCGCGGGCAGCATCATCGCCGCCGCCGACCTGACCGTCATCGACACCGACCGCCCCGGCCTGACCGACCCCTCCGCCGCCATCGGCCTGCAGACCCGCATCACCGTCTACGAAGGCCGGCCGCTGCATGCCAACATGCTGCAGCCGCCGCGGCTGATCACCCGCAACCAGATCGTGCGCCTGGCCTTTCATCGCGGCGCGCTGCGCATCGAGACCGAGGGGCGCGCCCTGTCGGATGGCGCCGCCGGAGAGCTGATCCGCGTGATGAACATGGCCGCGCGCAGCACCGTCACCGCGCAGGTGATGCCCGACGGCACCTTGGCGGTGACCCCGTGAAAGGAGATCCGATGACCCCCCTGCATCTCTTGTGCCTCGCGCTTGCCGTCTCGGGATGTGCCCGCGCCGCCCATGTCGGCCGCCCGCCCGAGCTGAGCTCGCCGCGCGAGACCGAGGAGTTCCTCGCCATGACCAATCCGCCGCTGCACCTGCCGCTGGACTCGGGGCGCCCCGAGGCGGCGGCCTCGCTCTGGGCCGGCACGCAATCCTCGCTGATCAGCGACCGGCGGGCAGCCTTGCGGGGCGACATCCTGACCGTGGTGATCGAGATCGACGACAGCGCCAATATCTCGAACAGTTCGGGACGCAACCGGACCTCGGGGGAAAGCCTGTCGATCCCGCAGATGGTCGGCATCCCGCAACGCCTGTCCGACAAGCTGCCCGAAGGCGCCAGCTTCGACGATCTTGCCGATGCCTCGTCCTCGTCCTCGTACCGGGGCACCGGCAATATCACCCGCCGCGACGAGCTGACCCTGCGCGTCGCGGCGACCGTGGTCGACACGCTGCCCAACGGAACGCTGCAGATCGAAGGCACCCAGGAGGTCCGCGTGAATTTCGAGATCCGCGAGCTGACCGTCAGCGGCTTCGTGCGACCCGCCGACATCGATCGCAGCAACGAGATCGCCTATGACCGCATTGCCGGCGCCCGCATTTCCTATGGCGGGCGCGGCCAGATCACCGATGTGCAGCAGCCGCGCTATGGCCAGCAGATCGCCGATATCATCCTGCCCTATTGAGGTATGCCCGTGATCCGCAAACTCATTCCCCTCGCCCTGCCGGTCCTGGCCCTTGTCGGTGGTGCCTTCGGCGGCGACATGCTGCGCGGCCCAGCGCCGGCCGAGGAGGGCGCGCATGATGCCGCCGAAGGCGAGGACACGACCGCAGGGCCTGACGCGACCGAGGAGCATGCCTCAGCCGAGGATCAGGGCGAAAGCGGGGGGCATGACGCGGGGGATCAGTCGGCCGGCGGAGACGCCGGCTGGTTCACCTTTCCGACCCAGTTCTTCGTGCCGCTGGTGCGTCAGGGCGACATGCGCGACATCATGATCCTGACGCTGACGCTGCAGACCGACGCGGCCAGCGCGCCCGCCCTTGCCACGAAGGAACATGCCCTGCGCGACGCCCTGCTGCGGGCGCTGATGATCCATGCCAATACCGGCGGGTTCGACGGCAATTATACGGCAGACCGCAACCTGGCCCTGCTGCGCGAAAGCCTGCTGAAGGCCGGCCAGACGGTTACCGACCTGCCCCTGACCGCCGTCCTGATCGAGGACATTGCCCGCCAGCCCGGCTGACACGGCTTGCCCTCGGCCCCCCGAGCGGCCAGAACCGACCCGATCCCGAAGGCCTCGGCGCCTTCGGGTTTCGGCGTTGCAGCGAAAGGAACCGCCATGCCGCAGCCTCACGTCGTGATCCTGCTGGCCAGCTATCAGGGGGCCGGGCATCTGGACGTGCAACTGGACAGCATCGCGGCCCAGAGCCACGAGGCGTGGTCGCTGATCGTGTCCGATGACGGCTCGACCGACGGAACCCGCGACGGCGTGCACCGCTTTGCCGCGCGCCATGCGGCGGGTCGCGTCACGCTGGTCGACGGCCCCCGGCGCGGGGCGACGCAGAACTTCCTGTCGCTGCTGAAGCAGGTTCCTCCGGGGGCCCTGGCCGCCTTTTGCGATCAGGACGACCAATGGCACCCCGACAAGCTGTCCCGCGCGGTCGAGGCCCTGGCCTCCGGCGCGGGCCCGGCCCATTACGCCGCACGGACGATCATCACCGATGCCACGCTGCATCCCATTGCCGAATCGCGGCATTTCCATCGCCCCCTGGGGTTTCGCAACGCCTTGGTGCAGGCCTGCATGGCGGGCAACACCTCGGTCTACAATCCGGCCGCCGTGCAACTGCTGCAGAGGGCGGCCCCCCATGCGCAGCAGGCCGAGGTCGTCGCCCATGACTGGTGGGCCTATCAGGTGACCTCGGCCTTCGGAGCGAGGATCCTTCACGATCCCCGGCCCGCGCTGCTCTATCGCCAGCACCCCCGCAGCGAGGTCGGGCGCAACGACACGCTGCCGGCCTTGACCGCCCGGCTGCGCAAGCTGCTGGCCGGCGATTTCGGGACCTGGCTGCAGGCCAACCACGCCAGCCTTGATCCGCTGGATCTTCCCCCGGACAGCCGCACCAGCCTGGATCACCTGCACCGCATGCTGACAGGCCCCGGGCCGCAGGCGCTTTGGGCCATGCGGCAGGGGCGGTTCTATCGGCAGACGAGGGCTGGAACGGCGGCCTTGGCACTATCGGCCCTGTCGGGCGCGCTGCGCGGCTAGGCGCTATTCGACGATCAGATCCGCATGCAGCGCCCCGGCCGAATGGATCGATTTCAGGATGTCGATCATGTCCCGCGGGCGCACCCCCAGGGCATTCAGCCCCTCGACCAGATCGCTGAGATTGGTCTCTCCGGCCACCTCGGCAAAGCCGATGCCCGGTTCCTGGCGCAGTTCCACATCGGTGCGGGGCACGGTCACCGTCTCGCCCTCGGAGAACGGGTTGGGCTGGGCCACCAGCGGGGCCTCGGCCACCCGCAGCGTCAGATTGCCCTGCGAGACCGCGACGCGGGAAATCCGCACCCGCTCTCCGACCACGATGGTGCCGGACTTGTGGTCGATGACGACCTTGGCCCGATCCTCGGGCTCGATCATCAGGTTCTCGATCCGGCCCACGACGCGGGCCGGGTTCACCTCACCCAGATTGCGGAAGTTCACCACGACCGTGCCGCTGTCCAGCGTCACGGCCAACTGTCGGTCGAAATCGCGGTTGATCGCATCCTCGACCCGGGTCGCGGTGGTGAAATCGGCATTGCGCAGCGCGATCCGGATGTTGTCGACGCTGGCGAAGTCGAACTCGACCTCGCGCTCGACCCGGGCGCCGGCCGGAATCGTGCCGGTGGTCGGCACGCCTTCCACCACACGTGCGGCATCGCCCTGGGCGGCGACCCCGCCCGCGATGATGGAGCCCTGCGCCACCGCATAGATATTGCCGTCCGCAGCCTTGAGCGGCGTCATGACCAGCGTGCCCCCCAGCAGGCTTTTTGCATCCCCGATCGCCGAGACGTTCACGCCGATCCGGCTGCCCGACCGGGCGAAGGGCGGCAGGGCCGCGGTGACGATCACCGCCGCCACGTTCTTGGACCTCAGCGCATCATCGGTGACGTTCACGCCAAGCCGTTCCAGCAGACCGGCCAGCATTTCCTCGGTGAAGGGGGCATTCCGCATGCCGTCGCCAGAGCCGTCCAGGCCCACCACCAGGCCATAGCCCACAAGGTCGTTGCCCCGGACCCCGTCGAAATCGGCCAGATCCTTGATGCGCACCGGCACCGCGAAGGCCGACAGGGTGAAGGCCAGCCACAGGACCAGCGCCTGCAGGGCAATCCTCATCGCAGGAATTCCGTCAGCTTCAGCCGGGACAGGCGAGCGGTCACGGCATAGATCGCCTCGAGCTGGGACTGGACCTCGGTCAGGGCAGCCGTGGTTTCCATCGGATCGGCACGCAGCAGATCGCCGCGCCCCCGCTCCAGCGTGGTCAGGCTGGCGCCACTGGCAACCTGTGCACGTTCGACGGTCTGCTGCGCCTGGCCCACCCGGCCCATTTCACCCAGCACGGCCGTGTCGGCCGCGACCATCATGTTGCCGCCCAGAACCAGCAACTGCAGGCGCTGATCGGGGACCGCCGCCAGAGTGCCGCGCGCGACGATCGCGGTCGTGGCCAGCCCCTTGAGAAGCTCACGGATGGCGGGCGAGGCTGCGGTGGTGGCCATCTCGACCGAAATGCCCTCACCGACCGTGATGCGCTGCGCCGGGCCGGTCGTGCCGTGATAGGCCTCGTCCAGAAACCCGCCGCCACCCGCCGGGGCATCGAACCAGTCCGCCACCGCCTGCGCGACCTCTGCCGCGGTCGTCAGGCCAAGGGTCAGCACCTCCAGCCGATCGAGCATGGCCGCGGAGGGCGACAGCGGAACCGTGTCGGCAGCCTCGCCGGCCATCAGATAACGGCTACTGTTCATGCCGTTCAGCCGCCGCACCACGGCGTCGAACGCGTTCATGGCGTCGGAGGCCCGAGTCTCGAGCATCATCGGGTCGCCGAGGAAGGGATCGGTGGCCAGGGCGATGCCCAGATCCCGGGTTTCGGCCCGGATGCCGCCGAACATATCCTGCACCGCCTGCAGCCGGATATCGGCCTCGCGCCCGTTCAGGGACAGCTGGTGGGTCATCGCGATCCGCCCCTCGATCTCGTTCAGGGCGCGGGTCTTGCCATCGAGGCGCCGGCCCGGATCGGCCACCCGGCCGGTCGCCAGCTCCTCGGTCAGGGTGGCCAGGGTCGTTCGGGCGCGGGTCGAGGCGGTCAGCAGCGCATAGGCGCGGGCCTGGTCACCGATACTGGTCAGGGTCACGGGCTACATCCTCAGGATCTGGTTGATCATGTCGTCCACCGCGATCAGCACGCGGGCATTGGCGGCGTAGGACTGTTCGTATTGCAGCAGGCGCTGCATCTCGGCGTCGCTGTCGACGCCCTCGGCCATCATGCCTGCCGTGATGGTCGCATGACGGCTGCTGCGGACGGCCAGGTCGGACAAGGCCTCGATGCGCCTGGACGCGACCTGCGATTCGACCAGACCGACGCGCGAGGCCAGGCCCGCACTGCCAGAAAAACCGCTGCCCGGCTGCCCGGGGCGCGCACCCTCCACCGCCTCGGCCAAGGCCATCAGGACGGCCGACTGGCCGACCGGGTCCGGGGACGCCGCCTGCAGCCCCGCGCGCAGGCGCCAGGACTGGCCGCCCTGCGCCGGATCGACGGTCGCGTTCAAGGTGATCCGCCCCGCCAGGCCCACGAGGTTCGCGGCCTCGGCCCGAAGGCCGGCATCGGTGAACAGGCCCGCATCGGTCGCCCCAAGGCTGGGATCGACAAGGGGATCGGCCAGACGCTGATGCAGATCGAAGGCCAAATGATCCAGTCCGAACTGCAGTTGCGGGGCCAGACTGTCGCGGATCTGGAAATTCGCGGCCAGCGATCCGCCGCCGAACAGCCGCATCTGCCCGGCGGTCAGCGCGGTGCCGTTCAGCGACAGCAACTCCAGCGGCGCACCCACGACCTGACCGGCGACGACCTGATCGGCGCCGGCAAAATCCAGCCGGGCGGGCACGCTGCCATCCAGCAGCATCGCGCCCTCGGTGGTGAACAGCGCGACCCGGCCGGCGTCGCGCGCGATCTCCTGCAGCGGAACGATGGTGGCGATGCGGTCGATCAGCCGCTGGCGTTCGTCCATCAGCGGCGTGGCATCCTTGCCGTCGGCGTCGAGGATCGAGATCCGGGTGTTCAACTGCGCCACCCGGCCCAACGACTGGTTCATCACCGCCACATCCGCCGCGATCGCCTGCTGCGCCGTGCTGCGGGCGGCCTCGACCGCCGTCGCGGCGTCGTTCAGCCGCGTGGCCAGCCGGTCTGCGGCGCTGACGACCTGAGCCAGACGGATCTCGTCATCGGGGCGGGTGGCGGCGGAACTGAGCGCGGTCTGAAACTCGGTCAAGGCCGTCGACAGCGCCACGGCGCCGCCGGGAAGACCGACGACCGCCTCCATCGTCTCGTGGAAGGCGGCCTGCGTCGATGCCTCGCCCATCGCCGCCGAGGCGAGCCGCGATTCCGACAGCAGGCTGGCATTCACGATCCGGGTGATGCCGTCGACCCGCACCCCGCCGCCCAGGGCGCTGCCGACGACGACCATGTCGCGCCGGGCATAGCCGGGCGTCATGGCATTGGCGAGGTTCGAGGCCACCGTCTCGGTCCCGCGCGCGGTTGCGCCCAGACCCGACATGGCGTTCGATATCGCCTTGGCGATGCTCATTTGCGGCCTCCTTCAGGCGGGCGTGGGCGGATCGGGATCACCGCTTGATGTTGGTGGTTTCCTGCAGCATCTCGTCGACGGTCTGGATGATCTTGGCGTTCGACGAATAGGCCCGCTGCGTGGTGATCAGATGGGTCAGTTCCTGGGCGATGTCGGTGGTGGAGGCTTCGCGCGAATAGCCCGCGACCTCGCCGGTGGGGCCGCTGCCGGCATCCCACAGGAAGAAGCTGCCCGATTCGCGCGACGGCTTGAAGGCCTGACCCTCGATCGCCTGAAGACCGTTGGGATTGGACACGTCGACGATCGGGACGCGGTAGAGCGTCTTGATGAAGCCCGTGTCATAGGTCGCGTTCACCCGGCCCTGGCCGTCGATCTCGACTGTGACCAGCTGGCCCGCAGGAGAGCCGTTGCGGATGATGCTGGAGGGCGAGAAGGGCGCGGCCAGCTGCTTCAGCCCCGTCGCCCCGCCCGGTACGCCGACGAACAGCTCGATCTCGCCGCCGCCCACGTCCAGCAGGATCGTGCCGCTGGCCGCGTCATAGGCGTTGCCGGTCACCGCCGTCACCCCGGCGATGGTGCCGCCCAGGGCCTGCGTGTCGTCGAAGGTCACCTCGAAGCTGGAGACGACCGCATCGGCCGAGGCGGTGTCGCGCACCTCGACCAGCCAGCTGTTGGACAGGCCCGTGGGGTTGGTCTGCTGGGGGGTGAAGGTGATGTTGAGGGATTCGAGCGTGCCGAGGTTGCCGAAATACTGCACCTGCACCGGCACCGCATCGCCGCTGCCGGTGGGGGCGGTTTCGGTCGCGGGCAGGTTCGCCCCGATCTCGACCCGGGACGTGGGATCGCCGACGGGCCGATTCGATTCGATGACGATGGGGCGCAGGGCGGCAGGGGTGTCGCGCGGCACCAGCGGGATGCTGCCATCCGCCGCGGTGGGCCAGCCCATCAGCACCAGCCCGCCCGACGTGCGCAGGATCCCGTCGGCATCGGGGCGAAAGGACCCGGTCCGGGTCATCAGCAGCGTCGGCTCGGCCCCGTTCTTCACATCCATCAGGCTGACCACCGGCAGCATGCCCCGCCCGGTCATCGCCAGGTCCAGCGGATGCGAGGTGGTGACCACCGCCCCGTCCTGGGTCACCACCCGCTGCGTCGAGGTGCGCACGCCGCCGGCCGTGTAGAGCCCGCGTCCCTGGCCCACGATCATCGTCTCGAACTCGGCCTCGGCGCGCTTGTAGCCGAAGGTGGAGGCGTTCGCGATATTGTCCGAGATCGTGCCGAGCCGCGAGGAATTGGCCGACAGCCCGGCCACGCCGGCATTCATCGCAGAGGAGATGGACATGGACGACACCCTTCATGTGTTGCGCTCTTGTCCGTCACCTTGGCCGACAACCTTTAAGATAAGGCTAACCCGCCCGGCCTAGCGCAGCAGAATCAGCTCGATCCGGTTGTTCTGCGGGTCCATCGGGTTGCCGCTGCGGTTCTTGCGGTCGGCATAGCCCGACACGCGCTGCACCCGCATCGCATCGAAGCCCTCGGCCTCCAGCAGGTTGCGCACGGTATGGGCGCGCGCGTCCGACAGGGGCCAGACCGGCGACGAGACCAGCGTCTCGGGATAGGCGCGCACATGGCCCGAGATGGCGATGTCGTTGCGCACGTGATGGGTGACGCGGGCGAGGATGCCCATCAGATCGGCCAGCGCGGGCTGGGGCTGGGCGGTGTCCTCGACAAACAGCGGCGCATCGGTCAGATCGCTCAGCTCGATCACCAGCCCCTCGTCGGTCATGCGGGTCACGACATGCTGCAGCAGGTTGGTCAGCTGTGCCGATTCGCCGCCCGTTCCGGTCAGGCTGTCCTGCACGGCCTGGGCGACCTGGTCGAAATCGCCCGCGCTGTCGCTGTCGGGCAACGGCGCCTCGATCGCGTGGCGCACGCCCTCGTCCTCGCCCTCGCCCGAGCCGCTCTGCTCGGCCGAGGGGGACTGGATGACGGTGGGGGCGAAATAGTCCGCCAGCCCGAGGCGCTGTTCCTCAGTCGTGGCGCTCAGCAGCCACATCATCAGGAAGAAGGCCATCATCGCGGTCACGAAATCCGCATAGGCGACCTTCCAGGCCCCGCCGTGATGCCCGCCCTCGCCACCCCCCTCGGTGCGCCGGATGATGATCACCGGCTTGTTCAGTCCCTTGGTCGCGGCCATCTCAGACACCCCTTTTCCGGTCTGCCGTCAATGTCTCCGTAACGAAGGTTTCGAACAAGTTAACGGATCAAATGCCGTGCATTCGGGTGGTCAGTCATAGCTGCGGCGGTCCTCGATGACCTTGCCGTCATTGGGCAGGCTGCCCGGCGCCACCAGCACCACCTCGGCCCGCAGCTTCAGCGTGTCCAGCACCGAGGCGGCGTAATCGCCCCCCTGCCCCGCGGTTTCCAGCTGCACGGTCATCACGTCCATCTCTCCCTGCCGGTCGGCGATGACGCGGGCGCGGGCGATGTCGGGATGGCGCGCGACCAGCGCCGCGACCTGCTCGGGCCGTACGAACATGCCCTTGATCTTGGTGGTCTGATCGGCTCGCCCCATCCATCCCTTGATGCGCATGTTCGTGCGGCCACAAGGACTGGTGCCCGCCAGCACGGCGGACAGGTCGCCCGTGGCGAAGCGCACCAGCGGATAATCGGGGTTCAGCGTGGTCACCAGCACCTCGCCGACCTCGCCCTCGGGCACCGGATCGCCGGTGCCGGGGCGCACGATCTCGACGATCACGCCCTCGTCGACGATCATCCCCTCGACCGCCTCGGATTCATAGGCGATGTTGCCCAGATCGGCGGTCGCATAGCATTGCCGCGTCACGATCCCCCGATCCGCGTAGAACTGGCGCAGCGACGGAAACAATGCGCCGCCGCCCACCACGGCCCGGGTGAAGCCCAAGACCTCGCCCATCTGGTCGGCGCGGTCCAGGATCACCTTGAGGAAATCCGGCGTGCCCGCATAGCAGGTCGAGCCGATATCGACCGCCGCCCGCACCTGCAGGTCGGTCTGGCCGGTCCCTGCGGGCAGGACGGCGGCATCCACCGCCCGCGCACCGGATTCGAACATCATCCCCGCGGGCGTCAGGTGATAGCCGAAGCAGTTCTGCACGATATCCCCGCGCCCCACGCCCGAGGCGTGCAGGAACCGCCCCAACCGCCACCAGTCGCCCTCGCGCCGCCCGGGCTCGTAGATCGGGCCGGGGCTTTGGAAGATATGGTCGAACTCGGCGGCCCGGCGGGTGGTGAAGCCGCCGAAGGGGGGATGCTTGGCCTGCGCCTCGGACAGCTCGGCCTTGCGGATCACCGGCAGCCGGGCCAGCGCGGCGCGGTCGGTCACCGCCTCGGGGTCCACGTCGCGCAGCAGACGCGCCAGCGCGGGCGCCGTCCGGGCGCGGGCGATGGCCAGAGGCAGGGCGCGCGCCAGCGACTCGTCGCGGTCCGCCGCCTCGCGGGTTTCCAGATCGTCATAGAATGTCATGATCGCCCCCTCAGGCCAGCCAGCGCTTGCGGCGGCGATAGCTGCGCACGTCGCGAAAGGATTTGCGGCCCGCATCCGACATGCCCAGGTAGAATTCCTTGACGTCGGGGTTCTCGCGCAGCTGGGCGGCGGGCCCCTCCATCACCACGCGACCGTTTTCCAGGATATAGCCCTGATGGGCAAAGCGCAGGGCGACATTGGTGTTCTGCTCGGCCAGCAGGAACGTCACGCCCTCGCCCTCGTTCACCGCCTTGACGATCTGGAAGATCTGCTCGACCAGCTGCGGGGCCAGCCCCATCGAGGGCTCGTCCAGCAGGATCATCTGCGGCCGGCTCATCAGCGCGCGGCCCATCGCGGTCATCTGCTGCTCGCCGCCCGAGGTATAGCCGGCCTGGCTTTTCCGCCGCTCGCGCAGGCGCGGGAAATAGTCATAGACCATCTCCAGATCGCGCTTGATGGCGGCCGTGCCGTCGCGGCGGGTATAGGCGCCGGTCAGAAGGTTCTCCTCGACCGTAAGATGCTCGAAGCAGTGCCGACCCTCCATCACCTGGATGACGCCCCGCCGCACCAGCGCCGCCGGATCCAGCGCGGTGATGTCCTGGCCCTGATAGGTGATCGCCCCCTTGGTCACCTCGCCCCGCTCGGATGCCAGCAGGTTCGAGATCGCCTTCAGCGTCGTCGTCTTGCCCGCCCCGTTGCCGCCCAGCAGCGCGGTGATGCCGCCCTTGGGCACGGTCAGGCTGACGCCCTTCAGGACCAGGATGACGTGGTTGTAGATCACCTCGATATTGTTGACGTCCAGCAGCGTCTCTTTGGTCTCGGCATCGAACATGGGCGGCCCCCTGTGGCGGGTGGGTCCCGGCGACGGAGGCCGCCGCCGGGACAGGATGTCAGCAGTCGCGCGGGGTGATCCCGGCCTCGGCGGCATAGGCGGCGCTGTCCTCCTCGATCAGCGCGCTCAGCACCTCCTGGTCGGGCTCGGTGAACTCGGTGATCAGGGTCCACTGGCCGGCGGTGGCGTCCCATTGCTGCAGGCGGGCCATGCCGCTGCCGCCGTGGTTCTCGCAGCTCATCGCGATCTCGGGGCCGAAATCGGGCAGGCCGATCTCTTCCAGCCGCTCGGGCGTGATCGACAGGTTCTCGAACCCGTCGCGAAGCTGCTCGGGCGTGATCTCGGCGGTGCCGGCCATCTCCTGCGCGGTGCGGATCGCCTCGGCGATGACCACGGCGGCATACATGCCCCGCGAATAGACGGCCGAGCCCACATGCTGCCCGCCCTGGCTGGCCTTGCCCGGATCGATCACATGCGTCTGCAGGTCGTCATAGAGCGGATAGTCCATGCCCACGCCGTTGAAGGTCAGCGACTTGTAGCCGTCCGCCGCCGCCCCCGCGGGCTGCACGTCGATCTCCGATCCGGCCCACCAGATGCCGATGAAGTTCTCCATCGGGAAGCGGATGTTGGCGGCCTCCTGGATGGCGACCTGGTTCATCACGCCCCAGCCATACATGATGACGTAATCGGGCTGCTCGCGGCGGATCTGCAGCCACTGGCTCTTCTGTTCCTGCCCCGGCGCCTCGACGGGCAGCTCGGTCAGCGAGAAGCCGTGCTTCTCGCCCAGCTCCTGCAGGGTGCGGATCGGCTCCTTGCCATAGGCGCTGTTGTGATAGACCAGCGCGATGGTCTTGCCCTCCAGGCTGCCCTCGTTCTGGTCCAGCAGATACTTGACCGCGACCGAGGCCCCGTCCCAGTAGTTCGCGGGCGCGTTGAAGACCCATTCGAAGACCCGCCCGTTCTTGGCCGAGGTCCGCCCGTAGCCCGGCGTGTACAGCACCTTCTTGTCCACCGCGACCTTGGGGATCAGCTGATAGGTGATGCCGGTGGAGAGCGGGTTGTAGATCAGCGCGCCGGTGTCCTTGGTCGCCTCGTAGCACTCGACGCCCTTCTCGGTGTTGTAGGCCGTCTCGCATTCGGGGACCTGCACGATCTGCCCGCCGATGCCGCCGTCGCGTTCGTTCAGCAGCGTGAAGTAGTCGTTGAACCCGTCGGCATATTGCGTGCCGTTGGCGCCATAGGGCCCGGTCCGATAGCTGAGGTTCGGCACGACCAGATCGGCCAGCACCGGACCCGCGGCCATGACGGCGGCGGCGACGAGGGCGGGGAAAGTCAGTTTCATTGCAGGGTCTCCTCCCAGAGATGATGTGCCGGTTGCCCGGGTCGGGGCCGTGAACTCAGTGCGGGAACGGCCATAGCCGCAGTTTTTCCTTGGTCAGGCGCCACAGGCGGGCCAGCCCGTGCGGCTCGACGATCAGGAAGGTCACGATGAGCGCGCCCACGATCATCAGCTCGATATGGGCGGCCAGATCGGTGGGCCAGCCGAGGTTGCCGACCAGCACGTTCTTGAGCAGCACCGGCAGCAGGACCATGAAGGCCGCGCCCGCGAAGCTGCCGAAGATGCTGCCCAGGCCACCGATGATGATCATGAAGAGGACGAGGAAGCTCTTGTTGATGCCGAAGGCCTCGCCCACCTCGGCCGCCCCCAGATAGACCGCGAACAGAAGCGCCCCCGCGATCCCGATGAAGAAGCTGCTGACCGCGAAGGCCGAGAGTTTCGCGCGCAGCGGGTCCACGCCGATGATCTCGGCGGCGATGTCCATGTCGCGGATCGCCATCCACTTGCGCCCGATGGAGCCGCGCGTCAGGTTGCGGGCCACCCAGGCCAGAAGGAAGGCGAGCACCAGGCAGACCAGATATTTCGCCGGCGCGCTGGTGGCGGGGCCGGTGACGGCAAAGCCCAGCACCTCGCGCGTGGGCGCGGTGATCTGCCCCGAGGCGGAATAGTTGTAGAACCACGGCACCTTGTTGAAGAGCCAGACCAGGAAGAACTGCGCCGCCAGCGTCGCCACCGCCAGGTAGAACCCCTTGATGCGCAGGCTGGGCAGGCCGAAGAGCACGCCCACGCCCGCCGTGATCCCCCCGGCCAGCAGGATGTGGATCAGGATGCTGACATCGGGAAACGAGGTCATCAGCTTGTAGACCGCATAGGCGCCCACCGCCATGAAGCCCCCGGTCCCCAGGCTGACCTGCCCCGCATAGCCGGTCAGGATGTTCAGCCCGAGGGCCGCGATCGCATAGATCAGGAAGGGCACCAGCACCGCATTGGCCCAGTAGTCGTTGATGACGAAGGGAATGATCCCGAAGGCCACCGCCAGCACCGCGTAATAGCCCCAGCGGTCCAGCCGGATCGGAAAGGTCTGGCCGTCCGCACGGTAGCTGGTCTTGAAATCGCCCGCCTCACGATAGATCATCGCGTCTCTCCCTTCCCTGCCGTCGCAGCGGGGGCCAGCCCCCGCACCCCCGGGATATTTGCGCCAAGATGAAGACCAGCCGCGTTCATCTTGGCTGAAATATCCCCGCCGGAGGCATCCATGCCATCCATCCTCAGACCCTCTCGATGATGCGTTCGCCGAACAGGCCCTGGGGCCGGAAGACGAGGAAGATCAGCGCCAGGACATAGGCGAACCAGGTCTCGGTCGCGCCGCCCACCATCGGGCCGATGGTGAATTCGAACAGCTTCTCGCCCACTCCGATGATCAGCCCGCCGACGATGGCGCCGGGGATCGAGGTGAAGCCGCCCAGCATCAGGACCGGCAGCGCCTTCAGCGCGATCAGCGACAGGCTGAACTGCACCCCCGACTTCGTGCCCCACATGATGCCCGCGACCAGGGCCACGAAGCCCGCGATCGACCAGACCATCACCCAGATGAAGCGCAGCGAGATGCCCACCGACAGCGCCGCCTGATGGTCGTCGGCCACCGCCCGCATCGCGCGGCCCTGCTTGGTGTATTGCGCGAAGGCCACCAGCGCCGCGACCAGCAGCACCGCGATCAGCGTCGCCCACAGGTCCAGCCGGTCGATGAAGAAGCCATAGCCGAACCACTGGGCCGTCGCCGCCTCGATCCCGTCCGAGATGCCCTGCGGCAGGCCCACGTCCAGCGTCTTGATGTCGGCGCCCCACATCACGTCGCCCAGGCCCTCCAGGAAATAGGCCAGCCCGATGGTCGCCATGAAGAGGATGATCGGCTCCTGTCCCACCAGATGCTGCAGGACCAGCTTCTCGATCAGGAAGGCCAGGCCCACCATCACCAGCGCGGTCAGCGCGATGGCCAAGGCCGCGGGCACCGTCCAGCCGAAATGGTGGATCTGCGTGCCAAGGGCCGCGTTGATCAGATGGGCGAAGGGCACCTGGCCGTTCTGGATCGACACCAGCGTCATCGCCGCGAACAGCGCCAGCACCCCCTGGGCATAGTTGAAGACGCCCGAAGCCTTGAAGATCAGCACGAAGCCCAGGGCCACCAGCGCATACATCACGCCCGTCATCAGCCCGTTCAGCACCACCTCGGCGGCAAAGACGAATTGGTCCATCAGCGGCCCTCCCAAAGATCGCGGTCAGTCATGGGCCACCCCCAGATAGGCGTCGATCACCGCCTGGTTGCCGCGCACCTCGGCGGGGGTGCCGTCGCCGATCTTGCGGCCGTAATCCATCACCACCACCCGGTCGCTGAGGTCCATGACCACGCCCATGTCATGCTCGATCAGGCAGATCGTCGTGCCGAACTCGTCGTTCACGTCGAGGATGAAGCGGGACATGTCCTCCTTCTCCTCGACATTCATGCCGGCCATCGGCTCGTCCAGCAGCAGAAGCTGCGGCTCGGCGGCCAGGGCCCGGGCCAGCTCGACGCGCTTCTTCAGGCCATAGGGCAGGCGCCCAACCGGGGTCTTGCGGATGTTCTGGATCTCCAGAAAGTCGATGATGCGCTCGACGGCGGCGCGGTTCTCGGTCTCTTCGCGCTCGGCCCTGCCCCACCACAGGGCCTGCGACAGGAACCCCGCCTTCATGCGGTTCAGCCGGCCGGTCATGATGTTGTCCAGCACCGTCATCCCCTCGAACAGCGCGATGTTCTGGAAAGTCCGCGCGATGCCCAGGCGCGCCACCTGGAAGGGCTTCATCGGGCCGCGCGGGACGCCCCGAAAGATCACCTCGCCCTCCTGCGGACGGTAGAAGCCCGAGATGACGTTCAGCATCGAGGACTTGCCCGCCCCGTTCGGGCCGATGATCGCGCGGATCTCGCCCTGCCGGATGTCGAAGCTGATGTCCTTGATGGCCACCACGCCGCCGAAGCGCAGGGTGATGTTGCGCAGCTCCATCACCACGGGGCCGATCTGCCGCGTACCGGCTGTCAGATTGTCCTGCATCATCATTCCGCCGCCGCCTTCCGGGCGCCCGCATCGCCGAAGACGCGCACGTCCTCGATCCGCAGGGTCGCGCTGATATGGCCCTTGCGGCCGTCCTCGTAGGTCACCTCGGTCCGGGTGTGGATGCTGGGCGCGCCGTCATAGAGCGCCCCCACAAGATCGTGGAACTTCTCGCCGATGACGGCGCGGCGGACCTTGCGGGTGCGGGTCATCTCTCCGTCGTCGGGGTCCAGTTCCTTGTGCAGCACCAGGAAGCGGTGGATCTGGCAGCCCGACAGCATCGGATCCTCGGCGACCGAGGCGTTCACCGCCTCCACATGCGCGCGGATCTGGTCATAGACCTGGGGGTGGCCGGCCAGCTCCTGATAGCTGCCATAGGCGATGTTGTTGCGCTCGGCCCAGTTGCCCACAGCCGTCAGGTCGATGTTGATCATCGCGGTGCAGAAATCGCGGCCATTGCCCAGCACCACCGCCTCCAGGATGTTGGGATAGAACTTCAGCTTGTTCTCGACATATTTGGGGGCGAACATCGACCCGTCGGCCATCTTGCCCACATCCTTGGCGCGGTCGATGATGCGCAGGTGGCCGGTCTCGGGCTCGAAGAAGCCCGCATCGCCGGTGGCCACCCAGCCCTCGGAATCCTTGGTGGAGGCCGTGCTGTCGGCGTTCTTGTAATATTCGACGAAGGTGCCGGGGCTGCGGTAATAGACCTCGCCGTTCTCGCCGATGCGGACCTCGACGCCGGGCGAGGGCACCCCCACCGTGTCCGAGCGCACCTGCCCGTCGGGCTGCTGGGTGATGAAGACCGAGGCCTCGGTCTGGCCGTAGAGCTGCTTGAGATTGATCCCGAGCGACCGGTAGAAATCGAAGATCTCGGGCCCGATCGCCTCGCCCGCCGTATAGCCCACGCGCACGCGGCTGAGGCCAAGCGTGTTCTTCAGCGGGCCGAAGACGAACAGCTTGCCGAAGGCATAGGCCAGCCGGTCGGCCATCCCCACGGGCTTGCCATCCAACAGCGCCGGGCCAGCGCGATGCGCGACCGCCATGCCGCGCTTGAACAGCCAGCGCTTGATCCGCCCGGCATCCTCCATGCGGATCATCACGGATGTCAGCTGCCCCTCGAAGACGCGAGGCGGGGCGAAGAAATAGGTGGGCCCGATCTCGCGCATGTCGGTCATCATCGTCTGCGCGCCCTCGGGGCAGTTGACGGTGAAGCCCGACCACATCGCCTGGCCGACCGAGAAGATGAAATCGCCGACCCAGGCCATCGGCAGATAGGCCACGATCTCTTCGGCCTCGGTCAGGTGGTCGAACTGGGCGGTGTTCTTCGCCGTCTCGATGATGTTGCGGTTGGACAGCACGACGCCCTTGGGCTTGCCCGTCGTCCCACTGGTATACAGCATCACGCAGGTGCTGTCGTAATCCAAGCCCGCCACGATCGCGTCCAGCCGGGGGCCAAGCTGGCCCGCCCCGGCGCGGCCCTGCTGCTGCACCTCGGCCAGCGAGGCCATGCGCGCGGCGTCATAGCTGCGCAGCCCGCGCGGGTCGGTATAGATGATGCGGGCCTCGGCCCCGGTCGTCTCCTCGACCTCGCGGACCTTGTCGACCTGTTCCTGATCGCCGCAGATGACGAAGCGGGCGCCGCAATGGTCCAGCACATAGGCCATCTCGGCGGCGACGGCGTCCTGATACAGCGGCACCGGGATCGCGCCGCACATCTGCGCGGCGATCATCGCCCAGTAATGGGCGGGGCGGTTGCGTCCGATGATCGCCAGGTGGTCGCCGGGCGCCAGCCCCTGCGCCATCAGCCCCATCGCCAGCGCCCGGATCTCGTCCGCGGCCTGGGCCCAGGTCCAGCTTTGCCAGATCCCGTATTCCTTCTCGCGATAGGCGGGCCGGCCGCCGAACCGCACCGCGTTGCGCGCCAGCAGCGCGGGCACCGAGCGCAGATCGCCCGGGGGCGTCCTTGGCTGCGTCATCTTTTCTCTCCTCCCGACACGCCCGGCATAAGGGTCCGGTGCGCGTCCTCCGCCGGGACCTCCTCCGCCCCGGTGACCTCTTCACCCTTGGCGCCAATCCTTGCGCCAGTTTTGCCCGAATCCAACAAAATGTTACGCCGCTTGCGCAGATCGCCCCCGATGCTACTGCTGGACCCGGAGGACGACCCCATGCACCAGCCCGAGGCCGACCCCGTCACACGGGCCGAGATCCGCGCCGACCTGACCCGGTCGGGGCTGAACCTGATCGGCCAGGCGCTGTCGATCTTCGACGCCGACCTGCGGCTGGCCTTGGCGAACCGGCAGTATCAGGCGATGTTCGACCTGCCCGACGCGCTCACCCTGCCCGGCACCGCCTTCGACGAGACGATCCGCTATCTGGTCCTGCGCGGCGAATACGGCCCTCAGGACGACCCCGAGGCAACGGTCGCCTTCCGCGTGGCGCAGGCCCGCACCTTCCAGCCGCATTACTTCGAACGCGAACGCGCCGATGGCCGGTGGGTCGCGGTCGAGGGCGCGCCCCTGTCGCAGGGGGGCTGGGTCACCGTCTATACAGACATCACCGACATCAAGCGGCAGGAGGCCCTGCTGCGTGCCCGCTCGGATGCGTTGTCCCAGCAGGTGCTGCTGAATGCCGAACGTCTGGCCGCCGCGAACCGCAAGCTGGCCGCCACCAACGCGGCCCTCTCCGAGGCGCAGCGCATCCTGACCCGGACCGAGGCCCGCACCCGGCAGGTGACCGAGATGGTGCCCGCCCATATCGCCCATATGGATGCCCAGTACCGCTACACCTTCTCCAACCGCCGCCTGCCGGTGATCTTCCCGGGCGCGGCCGGCGACATCGTCGGCCTGACGCTGGAACAGGCCCTGGGCAGCGCCACCGCCCAGACCCTGCGCCCCTACATGGAACGCGCGCTGGCGGGCGATCCGCAGGTGTTCGAGATCACGCATCCCACCTCGGGCCGGCGCATCCGCATCGCCCTGACACCCGACCGCGACGGCCAGGGCGTCTACATCCTGTCCACCGATGTCAGCGCCGAGGTGCAGTCGCGCGAGGCCCTCGCCCATGCCGCGCGGCGCAATCTGGCCGCCCGGCTGACCTCGGGGATGGCGCATGATTTCGGCAACCTGCTGACGATCATCCTCGGCCTGCAGGGACGGCTGGCCACCCGAAACCTGCCCCCGGAGGCTGCCGAGGACGTGCAGGCCACGCTGGCCGCCGCCCGGCGCGGCGCCGCGCTGCTGGACCGGCTGGCGCGGATCACCGGCGCCCGCGACCCCGCGCTGGAGCCGGTGGACCTGCCCGCCCTGCTGGCCGATCTGGCCACCCTGTCCCGCCCCTCGCTGGCCGAGGGCACGCGGCTGGATCTGGCCGTGGCCCTGCCGCCGGGCCCGCTGCTGCTGGACCCGGGCGCGCTGCAGGATTCGCTGCTGAACCTGGTCCTCAACGCCAATGCCGCGATCACCCCGCCCGGCCGCATCACGCTGAAGGCGCGGCGCAACGGCGACTGGCTGGAACTGACCGTTGGCGATACCGGCCCGGGCTTCACCCCCGAGGCCCTGTCCCGCGCGACCGAGCCCTTCTTCACCACCAAGAAGGGCCAGGGCTCGGGCCTGGGGCTGTCGATGGTCTATGACCAGACCAAGATGGTCGGCGGCACGCTGCGCCTGTCGAACGGCCCGCGCGGCGCGCAGGTGGTGCTGCGCCTGCCCTGGCGCCCGGTCGCGCGCCGGATGGTGCTTCTGGTCGAGGATGACGACCAGATCCGCGCGCAGGTCCGCGACCAGCTGACCGGTCTGGGCCATGCGGTGATCGAGGCCGCCTCGCTCTCCGAGGCCCGCGCCCTGACCGACCTTCCGGGGCTGGGGCTGATCCTGTCGGACATCCAGCTGGGCGACGGGCTGGGCCCCGATCTGGCCGGGCCCGCCCCCGTGCCGCTGATCCTGATGACCTCGCTGCCGCAGGGCCATCCGCTGCGCGCGCTGGCACCGGGCCCGGTGCTGACCAAGCCCTTCACCCAAAGCCGCCTCGCCGCCGTCCTGGCCGCAGCACCCGGCCCCCCCGAGGATCCCGCATGACCGATGCCCCGCTGATCGCCATCCTGGACGACGAGCCCCAGATCCGCCACCTGCTGTCCCAGGCCTTGGAACAGGCGGGTTTCCGCACCCAGTGCTTTGCCCGCGCCACCGAATTCGAGGCCGCGCTGCGCCGCATCACCCCGGATGCCTGCCTGATCGATCTGGGCCTGCCCGACCGCGACGGTCTGGCGCTGGTCCATCGGCTGGCCGCCGATTCGGGGGCGGCGATCATCATCATCTCGGGGCGCGCGCAGGTGCAGGACCGGGTCACCGGGCTGGAACTGGGCGCCGACGACTACATTACCAAGCCCTTCGAACCCGCCGAGGTCGTGGCCCGCATCCGCGCCCGCCTGCGCCGTCCCGCCATGGGCGCGGCGAACCGCCCCCGCAGCCTGCGCTTCGCCGGGTGGCGCGCCGATTTCGACCGCTACCTGCTGACCGCCCCCGACGGCACCGAGACGCCGCTGAGCCATGCCGAGGCCGAGGTGCTGCGCCTGTTCACCGACAATCCCCGCCGACTGATCACCCGCCCGCAGATGCTGGATTCGCTCGGCGGAACCGCCGGCGACAGCTTCGACCGCGCCATGGATGTCCGCATCTCGCGCCTGCGCACCAAGTTGGGCGAGGACCCCAGGAACCCCCGCCTGATCAAGACCATCTATGGCGCGGGCTACATCTTCCTGGCCGAGATCACCTGAGCCGGCGCGCGCGCCGCACCCCCCCAAAGCCCTCCGGGCGACAAAGGCGAAAGCCGCCCCCATCGAGGGGGCCGCCTTCCGCGCGGGCCCGTCGCCCCGCCGCGGCCTCGCCCCGGATGACCCAGCCTGTGCCAGCTTCGGTCTTCAAATATCCCACAGGGGGGTCCGGGGGGACGTGACGTCCCCCCGGCTGTCGCCTGCCCCGAAGGGCAGGCAAGATCTCATCTGGCCCCGAGATCCCATCCGCTGATGGCCTTGCTGTCCATGAACTCCTCCAGCCCCATCACGCCGCCTTCGCGCGCCCGGCCGGATTTCTTGACCCCGCCGAAGGGCGCCCCGGCGCCGCGCGATTCGCCGTTCATCTCGACCATGCCCGCCTGCAGCTGCCGGGCCAGGCGGTTGCGCCGCGCGCCGTCCTGCGACTGGACATAGTTCGTCAGCCCGTAGGGCGTGTCGTTGGCGATGGCCACCGCCTCCTCCTCGCTGTCGAAGGGGATGATCGCCAGCACGGGACCGAAGACCTCCTGCTGCGCGATGGTCATGTCATTGGTCACATCGGCGAAGACCGTGGGCCGCACGAAATAGCCCCGGTTGACGCCCTCGGGCAGGCCGGTGCCGCCCGCGACCAGCCGCGCGCCCTCGTCGATGCCCGCCTGGATCAGGCCCTGGATCTTGTCCCACTGGTCCTTCGAGACGACCGGCCCGATATGCTTGCCCGGACCATGCGCGCTGGCCACCGCCGTCTCGGTGGCCACCTTCGCCGCGATCTCGACCGCCCGGTCATAGGCCGAGCGTTCGACCAGCATCCGCGTCGGCGCGTTGCAGGACTGGCCACTGTTGTAGAAGCAATGCCGCGCCCCGCGGATGACCGCCTTCTCGTCCGCATCGGCAAAGACCAGATTGGCGCCCTTGCCGCCCAGTTCCAGGCAGACCTTCTTCAGGCTGTCGGCGGCCGCCTTGCTGATCGCGATGCCCGCCCGGCTGGAGCCGGTGAAGCTGATCATCTCGACATCGGGATGCACCGACAGCTGGCTGCCCACGCCCGGCCCGTCGCCATTGACCAGGTTGAAGACCCCTGCCGGCACCCCGGCCTCGTCCAGGATCTCGGCGAAGACCATCGAGGACAGGGGCGCGATCTCGGAGGGCTTCAGCACGCAGGTATCGCCCGCCAGCAGGGCCGGGATCACCTTCAGCGTCACCTGGTTCATCGGCCAGTTCCACGGCGTGATCAGGCCCACCACGCCCACCGGCTCCCATGCGATCATGGTCGTGGGGGCGTGATCGCCCAAGGGGCGGATGAACTCGAAATTCTTGAAGGCGGCGATGAAGTTGCGGGTGTGCCAGGCCCCGGCCTCGGCCTGATCCTCCAGCGCCATGTCCTGCGGCGCGCCCATCTCGAGGCTCATGGCGCGGGCCAGATCGGGCATCCGCCGCTCATAGACCGACAGGATCTTCTCGACCACCGCCAGGCGCTCGGCGGGCGGCGTCGCGGCCCAGGCCGGGAAAGCCCGCTTGGCCGCCGCCACCGCCCGGTCCGTATCCGCCTGGTCGCCGATCGAGATCACCGCCACCGCTTCCTCGGTCGAGGGATCGATCACCTCCAGGTCGCGCGCCGCGGCAGGCGCGACCCATGCCCCATCGATGTAGAATTTCCGCTGATCCAGCAAACCGGTCATCTCGCCCTCCTAGGTCGTCATTCGGGCCGAAGCCTGTCACCGCCGCCCGCGCTTCGCAAGACCCTCCTCCGCAGGCACGCGGTAAGGGCACGCGACACTGGCAATCCGCCGCAGGCCGCCTATGTTCCCCCTGACGCAACCCCCTGGAAAGGACCCCCATGTCCCTGCGCATCAACGACATCGCCCCCGATTTCACCGCCCCCTCGACGGAAGGCGAGATCCGCTTCCACGACTGGATCGGCGACAGCTATGCGATCGTCTTCAGCCATCCGCGCGACTTCACCCCGGTCTGCACGACCGAGTTCAGCGCCGTCGCGCAGCTGGCCCCCGAGTTCGAGGCCCGCAACACCAAGGTGCTGGGCGTCTCGGTCGACAGCGTGGACGATCACCAGAAATGGAAGCGCGACATCGGCACCGTCGCGGGCGTGCCAGCGAATTTCGCGATCATCGACGACAGCGACCTGACCGTCGCCAAGGCCTATGACATGCTGCCCGCCGAATACTACCTGCCGACCGAGGGGCGCACGCCCGCCCATTCGGCCACGGTGCGCACGGTCTTCATCATCGGCCCCGACAAGAAGGTGCGCCTGACGATGACCTATCCGATGTCGGTGGGCCGCAACTTCGCCGAGATCCTGCGGGCGCTGGACGCGGTGCGCCGGACCGATGGCGTGCCCATCGCCACGCCCGCGAACTGGGTGCCGGGCCAGGACGTGATCGTCGCCCTGTCGCTGGACGACAAGGCCGCCGAAGAGCGGTTCGGGCCGCTGGACATCAAGCTGCCCTATCTGCGCTATGCCAAGGACCCGGCCTGACGGCTCAGCCCTCGGGCCAGCCGTAATGGTCCATCAGGGCGGCAATGGCACGGTCATTGCCGCCCATCCCCCGCGCGGGCCGGTTCACCGCCCGCAGGCTGACGGCCTGGCTGCCCTGCCATTCCAGAAGCCGCGCCGGTCCGCCGATCTTAGCCGGGGCCGATCCGGCCAGCCGGTGCATCCAGTACAGCCAGATGTCATCGGCCCCCGGCGCCAGCCGCATGAACAGATCGTCCCGCGTGATGTCGGGATGGCAGACCCCCGGCGCATAGATCACGCCCGCCACACCGGTCGGAAAGACCAGCGGCCCGGCCTCGGGCGCGCGCAGGTTCTGCGCCCATGCCTCGTAAGGGGCGGGCGGCCCGTCCTGCACCTTCACCCGATGCGCCCGGTGGCAGGCGATCCCCGCCCCTTCCTGCACGGCATCGACCAGCCTTCGCAGCCAGTCGGGGCCGTAATACAGGTCGTCATCCGCCGTCACCACATAGGCGTCCGGATAGGCCAGAAGGGTCGGAACGATCTTCTTGTAGGACCGCCAGGCCGGGCAGAGGCGGATCTCAAGCCCCGGCAGGGCGCGCAGGTCGGCGGGCAGGCGGTCCTGATCGCCCTCGTCCAGCCACAGGATCACCCGGTCGGGCTGCACCGTCTGGCGCGTGAGCGACTGCAGGGTCGGCGCCAGCGTCGCGAAGCGCGGGGCATGGCTGGTCAGCGAGACGATCAGCGGCGCGGGCAAGCCATGCGGGCGGCCCGGGCGATCGAGGCGGGCGGCGATCTCGGCCAGAGCCCGGGCCTCGCGGCGGCGATGCTTGAAGCGGCGGAAGGCGTCGCGGATCACGGGCGTTCCCATGCGCGGCGCAGCCAGCCGATATCACCGATGCGGCGGTACCACTTGTGGCCGCGCCCGGCAAAGACGTCCTCCATCTTGGGCGCCCCCGCGAACAGCACGATCCGCGCCCCCTCCGGCAGCGAGGGGTCGCGCAGATAGCTGGCCAGATGGCGCGGCACGCAGTCGTTCTTGAAGCTGACGCACCAGCCCTTGGGCCAATACTGCAGGTGTCCGGCCTTGGCCAGCTGCGCCGACTGGAACTGCTGGCTGATCTCGTAGCCCGCCGTCGCCGCCGCCGGATCGGCCAGATAGGCGTCCAGCACATAGGCATGCGCGCCCACCCGATAGCGGAACACGCTGGAATTGCCGACCGAATGCAGGAACCGGTCGCGCCCGGGGTTCACCCGGCGCAGGGGCTTGGCGCGGAACAGGTCGTCATCGCGGATGATGAAGAAATCGCCCGGCAGATCGAAGAAGGGCGCCAGATCGTCGACCACGACCAGATCCAGATCCAGAAACAGGGCCGTCCCGCCGAGGCCGCCCAGATCGCGGCGGAACAGCGCCAGCTTGCGCCAGCGCGTGTCGGCATGCCCCTGGGGCAGGCCCAGTTCGGGCAGAGGCATCGCCTCGACCCCCGGCGCAAGGCCCGCCGCATCGTCGGTGAAGCAGATGAACCGGTGCGGCCGGTCCAGATGCCGCCGCACCTGCGCGGCCAGACGGTTCACATCGGCGGCGCCGTAAAGCGTGCCCCATTTCATGGTGAGGATCAGAAGGGGGTCGCGATCGTCCGGCATCAAGCCCCTCTTTCCCATGGCGCCCACGGGTGGCATCGCCCGCATGACGCGGCAGTACAGCAGTTGATCCCGCCGCTCAAGCAGGGGGCGACGACGACGGCAGAGATGCGAAAGGCCCCGCAACTGCGGGGCCCTTGCCAAAGCTCAGGGACGGGGACCGATCACTCGGCGGTCTGTTCCTGCTTCTCGTCGATCTCGGCGCCGGTCTCCTGGTCGACCATCTTCATGCCAAGGCGGACCTTGCCACGGTCGTCGAAGCCCAGCAGCTTGACCTTGACCTCCTGACCCTCTTTCAGGATCTCGTTCGGATGGGTCAGGCGGCGACCGGCGATCTGGCTGACATGCACCAGCCCGTCGCGCTTGCCGAAGAAGTTCACGAAGGCCCCGAAATCGACCAGCTTGACGACCTTGCCGACATAGACCTTGCCCTCTTCGGGTTCGGCCACGATCGAATAGATCATGTCATAGGCCTTCTTGATGGACTCGGCATTGGCCGAGGCGATCTTGATGATGCCCTCGTCGTTGATGTCGACCTTGGCGCCCGAGACCTCGACGATCTCGCGGATGACCTTGCCGCCCGAGCCGATGACTTCCCGGATCTTGTCGGTCGGGATCTGCATCGTCTCGATGCGCGGGGCATGGGCGCTGAACTCGTTGCGCCCGGCGGTCAGGGCCTGCGCCATCTCGCCCAGGATGTGCAGACGGCCGTCGCGCGCCTGCGCCAGAGCCTGCTCCATGATCTCGGGGGTGATGCCCGCGACCTTGATGTCCATCTGCAGGCTGGTGATGCCGTTCTCGGTCCCCGCCACCTTGAAGTCCATGTCGCCCAGGTGATCCTCGTCGCCCAGGATGTCGGTCAGCACCGCATAGCGGCCGTCGTCTTCCAGGATCAGACCCATGGCCACACCCGCGACCGGCGCCTTCAGCGGCACGCCCGCATCCATCATCGACAGCGAGCCGCCGCAGACCGAGGCCATGCTGGACGAGCCGTTCGATTCGGTGATCTCGGACACGACGCGGATGGTATAGGGGAAGTCGGTCGGTGCGGGCAGAACCGCCTGCAGCGCGCGCCATGCCAGCTTGCCATGACCGATCTCGCGACGGCCGGGGCCCGCGACGCGGCCAACCTCGCCCACCGAATAGGGGGGGAAGTTGTAGTGCAGCAGGAAATTGCTGCGCGAATTGCCGTGCAGGGCGTCGATGATCTGTTCGTCATCGCCGGTGCCCAGCGTGGTCACGACCAGCGCCTGCGTCTCGCCGCGGGTGAACAGGGCCGAGCCATGCGTGCGCGGCAGGATGCCCACCTCGGACACGATCGAGCGCACCGTCTTGGTGTCGCGACCGTCGATCCGGGCGCCACCGCTGATGATGTCGCCGCGCAGGATGCCCGATTCCAGCTTCTTCAGCGCCGAACCCAGGTTGGCATCGGCCAGCTCGTCCTCGGACAGCTGCTCCTTGACCTTCGTCTTGGTTGCCGCAACGGCATCCTGACGCTCGGCCTTGTCGCGGATCGCATAGGCGGCGCGCATGTCGGCCTCGCCCAAGGTCTTCACGCGGGCATAGAGCGCACTGTAATCGGGGGCCTGATAGTCGAAGGGCTCCTTGGCGGCATCCTCGGCCAGGTCGATGATCAGATCGATGACCGGCTTCAGCGCGTCATGGCCGAACTTCACGGCGCCCAGCATTTCCTCTTCGGTCAGCTCGTAGGCTTCCGATTCGACCATCATCACGGCATCGCGGGTGCCCGCGACGACCAGATCCAGGCGCTGCTCGGGGTTCATGCGCAGCTTGTCCATGTCCTGAACTTCCGGGTTCAGAACATATTCGCCATTCGAGAAGCCGACGCGGGCCGCCGCGATCGGACCCATGAAGGGCACGCCCGAGATGGTCAGCGCGGCCGAGGCGGCGATCATCGCGACCATGTCGGGATCGTTGACCAGATCGTGGCTCAGCACGGTGCACATCACCAGCACTTCATGCTTGAAGCCGGGGGCGAACAGCGGGCGGATCGGCCGGTCGATCAGGCGCGCGGTCAGCGTCTCCTTTTCCGACGGGCGCGCCTCGCGCTTGAAGAAACCGCCCGGGACCTTGCCGGCGGCATAGTATTTTTCCTGATAGTGCACCGTCAGCGGGAAGAAGTCCTGACCCGGCTTCGGCGACTTGGCGAAGGTGACGTTGGCCATCACGCTGGTCTCGCCCAGGGTGGCGATGACGCTGCCGTCGGCCTGGCGGGCAACCTTGCCCGTTTCCAGAGTGAGGGTTTCCTGGCCCCACTGGATCGATTTCTTCACTTCATCAAACATCTGATTTCCTCAAAGGGTGCACCGGCCCTCCGGCCACCCATGTCATGTATCGCGGCCCCATTGCCGCCGCCCCTATCCTTTGCATGTGCCCCGGGGCAGGACCTCACGTCACAGATTTGCGGGGCATACACGAAAACGCGGGATTTGGGAAGGGCGGCGCAGGGGTCGCGCCCGCCCCGGGGTGCAGGCGCGAATCACGGCGCGCGCCACCGGATCGCCCCGTCCCGGACGCAGGGCTGCGGCGGGCCGTCCCGAATGCAAACCGCCCGCGACGGGGTCGCGGGCGGTTGCAGGATCTCAGCGAAGGGCGCGCAGCCTTAGCGGCGCAGGCCCAGCTTGCCGATCAGCGCGGTATAGCGCGCCTCTTCCTTGTTCTTCAGATAGTCCAGCAGCTTGCGGCGCTGCGCGACCATCATCAGCAGACCACGACGCGAGTGGTTGTCCTTCTTGTGCGACTTGAAGTGCTCGGTCAGGGTGACGATGCGCGAGGTCAGGATCGCGACCTGCACCTCGGGCGAACCGGTATCGCCTTCCTTGGTGCCGAATTCCTTGATGACGCGGGCTTTTTCTTCGACGGTGATCGACATCGGGATCTCCTTTGGAAACAGGGGTGAGGGCGCAGGCCGGGATGTCGTCCAGCAAGGTCCATG
The DNA here is from genome assembly GCF_005048225.1 of Paracoccus gahaiensis. Classification (GTDB taxonomy): domain Bacteria; phylum Pseudomonadota; class Alphaproteobacteria; order Rhodobacterales; family Rhodobacteraceae; genus Paracoccus; species Paracoccus gahaiensis. Next base: position 130,925 of record NZ_SUNI01000004.1, on the reverse strand, counting down.
GGACACCGCACGGGCCGGATGCCCGGCGGATGCGCGCGTCTAGCCGAACGGCGCGCGAAAGGGAAGCCTGTTCAGGCCGGGACCGGCTCGATGCGCACATCCTCCAGCCGCAATCCGCCGCTGCCCAGGAAGCGGCCCACCGGGTCGCCGTTCATCTCCAGCAGATAGGTGCCGTCGCTGTCCTCGCGCAGGGTCAGCAGGGCGCCCGGCACCAGATCGGCCCGCACATGCAGCACGATCTGATCCTCGGCGGCGTCGTAATCGGCGATGGTGGGAAAGCCCTCGGGAACGTGGCGCAGCACGAAGCTGTCCGCCCCCGCATTGCCCGAGGCGAAGTCATGGGCGCCGGGCATCAGCACGTCATCGCCCTCGCCGCCGTTCATCCAGACGGTCTCGGGGCCGTCATGGCCGATCAGCACGTCGTCGCCGCGCCCGCCATCCAGATCGTCAGACCCTTCGGTCGAGACCAGCAGGTCGTTGCCGTCATGGCCGGCCAGCATGTCGTTGCCCGCGCCCCCGAACAGCGAATCGTTGCCCTCGCCGCCCAGCAGCGTGTCGTCGCCCATGTCGCCGAACAGCAGGTCGTCGCCGTCCTGCCCGGCCAGAACGTCGTCGCCTGCCCCGCCATGGATCACGTCGTCCCCGCCAAGCCCGTAATCGGCATCGCCCTGGATCCAGTCGTTGCCGTCGCCGCCATGGATCGTGTCGTCGCCCAAGCCCCCGCGCAGGTCGTCGCCCCCGCCCCAACCGCGAATCATGTCATGGCCGGTCGAGCCCATCACGAAATCCAGATCGTCCGATCCGTCGAAGGCGCCGCCAGAGTCCTGCTCTCCGGCCTCGTCGCCGTCCCCGGCCTCGCCCTCCTCCGCTCCCTCCTGGGGCTCTTCGGGTTCGGGCAGGATCGGCGGCAGGGGCTCCTCCTGGGGATCGGGCGCCTCGTCCTCGTCCTGATCCTCCTCGTCGAGGGTCTTGTGATCCGTGGTCAGGGCTGCGGCGTCGACCATCAGCCCCGCCATCAGCATGCCCAGAAGTCCGCCCAGAATCACCATTCGCCCGTTCCTGCACCCACCAGACCCCACGGCCTGCCGGGCGATCATAGCGCCTCGGGCCACCGGCACGCAGGAGAAAGTTGACAATAGATTAACGGCCCCGGATCGACGGGCGCCGCATCACCGGGCGCCGCGCGGGCATGAAAAAACCCGCCCTTGCGGGGCGGGTGATCTCGTTCTGCTGTGCGTGACTTGCCGGCTGCCCGGCCAAGTCCCCGCCGATCAGCCCTGACGGGCCTTGAAGCGGCGGTTGGTCTTGTTGATCACGTAGACGCGGCCCTTGCGGCGCACCACCTGACAGTCGCGGTGCCGGCTCTTGAGCGAGCGGAGCGAGTTGCGAACCTTCATCGGTCTTCTCCATCATCGCGGCGCAGCGCTGCCGCCAGGAAAACGAAATGCCCCCGGTTGTGGCCGGGGGCGGCGAAACATTGGTGGGCGGTACTGGGATCGAACCAGTGGCCACTACGATGTCAACGTAGTGCTCTACCGCTGAGCTAACCGCCCGTTCCTCGGTGATTCCGTCACGTTTCCTTGCGAAAACCCTTCGGGACCCCCTCGGTTCGCGTGTCTATAACGAGGGTCCTCGGGGTATTCAAGACCTATCGGCAACCGAGATTTCAGGTTTATATGCGCCATCGCAACAGATGCCGAGGACTGTCCGTGTCCCAGCCTGACCCGTCCTTCACGCTGACCCGCCCCGACGCCTGGCTGTCCGGCGTGATCTTCGCCTCGCCCCATTCGGGACAATGCTATCCCGACTGGTTCCTGCGCGAGACACGCCTGCAGGTCGCCGCCCTGCGCTCGTCCGAGGATGCCTTCATCGACCGCCTGATCGCCCCGGCCATCCGGCATGGGGCGGTGACGCTGGCCGCGCGCATCCCGCGCTGCATCGTGGACCTGAACCGCGGCGCGGACGAGATCGACCCGCTGGTCGTGCGCGGTGTACCGCGCCATCCGCTGAACCAGCGCACCCTGGCCGGGCTGGGGGTGATTCCCCGGGTCGTGTCGCAGGGCCGGGCGATCCACGACCGCCAGATCGACCGCGTCGAGGCCGACCGCCGGATCGACAGCTGCTGGCGCCCCTATCACGCCGCCCTGTCGGGGCTGATCGCGCAGGCCCGCGCCCGGTTCGGGCAGGCGATCCTGATCGACATGCATTCCATGCCCCATGACGCGCTTGGCCACCTTCAGGGGATCCGCCCCGACATGGTGCTGGGCAACCGCCACGGGCTGTCAGCGGCGGCGCGCGTCTCGGATGCGGTCTGCAGCGCCATCGAGGCCGAGGGCTGGATCGTGCGCCGCAACTCGCCGTTCTCGGGCGCCTATATCTGCTCGGCCTATGGCCGGCCCGCGCAGAACGTCCATGTCGTGCAGCTGGAGATCGACCGCTCCCTCTACATGCACGAGGCCTCGATCACACCCCGCGCCGATTTCGACGATTTCGCCGCCCGCATCGACCGGATGATGGGCCGGCTGATCAGCCTGCTGGCCGATCCGGCGGGCGGCCGGATCGCCGCCGAATAGCGGTCCATGGAGTTTCACGGCGCCAAGCTGCTGCTGACCCATGCCGGGCGGATGCTGACCTATCTGCGCGACGACCGCGCGGGCCTGCCCTTCCCCGCCCATTGGGACCTGCCCGGAGGCGGGCGCGAGGGGACCGAGACGCCGATGGCCTGCGCCCTGCGCGAGATGCACGAGGAATTCGGCCTGCATCTGCCCCCGGACGGCCTGACGGGCCGGGCCTTTCCGTCCCATGCCGCTCCGCCGATGATGTCCTGGCTGTTCACCGGCACGCTGACGAAGGCGCAGATCGCGGCGATCCGCTTCGGCGACGAGGGGCAGGAATGGCGGATGATGCCGGTCGCGGACTATCTGGCCCATCCACGTGCCGTGCCGCATTTCCGCGACTGGATCAGGGCGTCGTGGCCTGCGCCGACATGACGCCCCGCACCAGTGGGCGCAGACTGTCGCCCTTGACCGCCCAGCTGGTCGCAAAGGCGAAGCTGGCCAGACTCTCCAGCCAGAAGACCGGGCGCAGCGGGGCCAGCGCCTGATCCAGCCCGGTCACGAAGAGGGCCGCGATGGCCCCGATGCTGCCCAGGATCGTCCAGCCGCAAAGCCGATAGATCCGGTTCGAGGCGCGCTTTTCCGGCCCGTCCTCGGCGCCCTTCACGAACAGCACCAGGCAGAAGACCGCCAGCGCCCCGAAGAACAGCCCCGCCGCCGCCAGATGGATCAGCGCCGAGGGCCCCGGGCCCAGCAGGCATTGCAGCGCGGTGCAGGGTATGTCGGGCCCGGCGGTCGGCAGCAGCGCCACCAGCGCGACCGACACGGCCGCCAGCCGCGCCATGCGCCGGTCGGTGATCAGCTCGCCCGCCTCGGGACGGAACCCCTCATAGCTCCACAGGAACACCGCCTGCGCGATCAGCGTGCCGACGAAGACCTCGCGCATGGGGGAGTAGTAATAGGCCGACAGGCTGGTGCGCAGCCCGCCCGCCTCGACGAAGGATGCCGCCAGCAGGGCCAGCGGCAGGAAGAAGCCAAGTGCTCCGATCGCCCGCCGCACCGACAGGAAGGACAGGACCAGCTCGTTCTGGGCCTTCTGCCGGATGCCGTCGCCCGCCATTGCCATCCCCCTTGCCATGCCGGGCGATGGTGGCCCGGGGGCGGGCATCCGGTCAATGCCGTTCCCGCCCGGGCGGGGCCTGCGGCAAGCAGATCAGACCGTTCAGACCATTTGCGACAGGATCATCTGCGCCGCCGCGCGGGGATCGGCGGCCTGCCAGATGGGGCGCCCCACCACGATGTGATCGGCCCCCGCCGCCAGCGCGTCGCCCGGCGTCTCGACCCGCTTCTGATCGCCGCGCGGGGCGCCCACCGGCCGCACGCCCGGCGTCACGATCAAGCGCGACCCCGGCAGGGCGCGGATCGCCGCCGCCTCCTGCGGGGAACAGATGACGCCATCGGCCCCGGCCTCATAGGCGCGAGCGGCGCGCTCGACGGTGATCTCGTGCAGATCGCCCGCCCGGATCATCCCCGCATCCATGTCGGCGCGGTCCAGCGAGGTCAGGATGGTGACCGCCAGGATCTTCATGTCCGACCCCGCCGCCCCCTGCTTTGCGGCCGCCACCACATGCGGGTCGCCATGCACGGTCAGGAAATCCAGTTCGAACTGCGCCAGGCCGCGCACGGCGGCCTCGACCGTCGCGCCGATGTCGAACAGCTTCATGTCCAGGAAGATGCGCTTGCCATGCTCCTGCTTCAGCTCGTTGGCCAGCCCCAGCCCGCCGCCGGTCAGCATGCCCAGGCCGATCTTGTAGAACCCCACGGTGTCGCCAAGCGCTTCGGCCAGCTTCAGCCCCGCCAGCGCATTCGGCACATCCAGCGCCACGATCAGCCGGTCATCCATCCTGCATCCCCTTTTGCGTGATGCGCGCCTTATGCCACGCGCTCCGGGCGCTTGAAAGCGCCCCCGCTGCCCCCCAGATCTGCAGCAGACCCGGAGCCAAAGGGCGTGCCGCATCAGGGCGCCCGCATTGCCGGGGGCTTTTGACAAAGGAGTATGCCCGATGAACATGGACAAGTTCACGGAACGGTCGCGCGGCTTCCTGCAATCCGCCCAGACCATCGCGATCCGCGAGAACCAGCAGCGCGTCATGCCCGAACATCTGCTAAAGGCCCTGATGGACGACGATCAGGGGCTGGCCAGCAACCTCATCACCCGCGCCGGCGGCGACGCCAAGCGCGTGCGCGACGCGGTCGATCAGGCCGTGGCCCGGCTGCCCAAGGTCTCGGGCTCGGGCAGCGGCCAGGTCTATGTGGACCCCAGCCTCGTGCGCGTGCTGGACGAGGCCGAGACCGTGGCCAAGAAGGCCGGCGACAGCTTCGTGCCCGCCGAACGCGTGCTGATGGCGCTGGCGCTGGTCAACACCCATGCCCGCGATGCGCTGACGGCGGGGGATGTGAACGCGCAGGCGCTCAACACCGCGATCAGCGACATCCGCAAGGGCCGCACCGCCGACACGGCCAGTGCCGAGGACAGCTATGAGGCGCTGGAGAAATACGCCCGCGACCTGACGCAGGCCGCCCGCGACGGCAAGATCGACCCGATCATCGGCCGCGACGAGGAAATCCGCCGCACCATGCAGGTCCTGTCGCGGCGCACCAAGAACAACCCCGTCCTGATCGGCGAGCCCGGCGTGGGCAAGACCGCCATCGCCGAAGGGCTGGCCCTGCGCATCATCAACGGCGATGTGCCCGAAAGCTTGCGCGACAAGCGGCTGATGGCGCTGGACATGGGCGCGCTGATCGCGGGCGCGAAATATCGCGGCGATTTCGAGGAACGGCTGAAGTCGATCCTGTCCGAGATCGAGACCGCCGCCGGCGAGATCATCCTGTTCATCGACGAGTTGCACACGCTGGTCGGCGCCGGCAAGGGCGACGGCGCGATGGACGCCGCCAACCTGATCAAGCCCGCTCTGGCGCGGGGTGAATTGCATTGCGTCGGCGCCACCACGCTGGACGAATACCGCAAGTATATCGAAAAGGACGCCGCTCTGGCCCGCCGCTTCCAGCCGGTGCTGGTCGAGGAACCGACCGTCGAGGACACGATCAGCATCCTGCGCGGCATCAAGGAAAAATACGAACTGCACCACGGCGTGCGCATCAGCGATGCGGCGCTGGTGGCGGCGGCGACCCTGTCGCATCGCTACATCACCGACCGCTTCCTGCCCGACAAGGCCATCGACCTGATGGACGAGGCCGCCAGCCGTCTGCGGATGGAGGTGGACAGCAAGCCCGAGGAACTGGACCAGCTGGACCGCCAGATCCTGCAATTGCAGATCGAGGCCGAGGCGCTGAAGAAGGAAGACGACACCGCCAGCCGCGACCGGCTGGAGCGGCTGGAGAAGGACCTGTCCGAGATCCAGGAGCGCAGCGCCGAGATGACCGCCCGCTGGCAGGCGGAGCGTGACAAGCTGCAGGGCTCGCGCAATCTCAAGGAACAGCTGGACCGCGCCCGCGCCGATCTGGACCAAGCCAAGCGCGAGGGGAACCTGGCCCGCGCCGGTGAACTCTCCTACGGCATCATTCCGGGGCTGGAAAAGACGCTGGCCGAGGCCGAGACCGATGACGGGCTGATGGTCGAGGAGGCCGTGCGCCCCGAACAGATCGCCGAGGTCGTCGAACGCTGGACCGGCATCCCGACCTCGAAGATGCTGGAGGGCCAGCGCGACAAGCTTCTGAAGATGGAGGAACAGCTGGGCCTGCGCGTCATCGGTCAGGCCGAGGCGGTCACCGCCGTCTCCAATGCCGTCCGCCGCGCGCGGGCGGGGCTGAACGACGAGAACCGCCCCCTGGGCTCGTTCCTGTTCCTGGGCCCCACCGGCGTCGGCAAGACCGAACTGACCAAGGCGCTGGCCGAATACATGTTCGACGATGACAGCGCGATGGTCCGCGTCGACATGTCCGAGTTCATGGAAAAACATTCCGTGGCCCGGCTGATCGGCGCCCCTCCGGGCTATGTCGGCTATGACGAGGGGGGCGTGCTGACCGAGGCCGTCCGCCGCCGCCCCTATCAGGTGATCCTGTTCGACGAGGTCGAGAAGGCGCATCCGGATGTCTTCAACGTGCTCTTGCAGGTGCTGGACGATGGCGTTCTGACCGATGGTCAGGGCCGGACGGTGGATTTCAAGCAGACGCTGATCATCCTGACCTCGAACCTCGGCAGCCAGGCGCTGTCGCATCTGCCCGAGGAGGCCGATGCCTCGGACGCCCGCCATCAGGTGATGGAGGCGGTGCGCGGCCATTTCCGCCCCGAATTCCTGAACCGCCTGGACGAGATCATCATCTTCCGCAGGCTCTCGCGGACGAACATGGACGGGATCGTCAAGGTGCAGATGGGGCGGCTGGAACGTCGTCTGGCGGCGCGCAAGATCACGCTGGACATGGACGATGCCGCGCGGATGTGGCTGGGCGATCAGGGCTATGATCCGGTCTTCGGCGCCCGCCCGCTGAAACGCGTGATCCAGCGCGCCCTGCAGGACCCGCTGGCGGAACTGCTGCTGTCCGGCGAGGTGCTGGACGGCGCGACGGTCAAGGTCAGCGCCAGCCCCGACGGGCTGCTGGTCGGCAACCGCGTGGGCCAGGCCGGCCCCCGCCTCGGCGCCATCGGCGAGGGGCCGCGCCCGACCGTTCCGGTGCACTGAAGCTGTTCACTGAAACCAAAAGGCCCCGGAGTGATCCGGGGCCTTTTCGGTCAGGGCATCTCGGCCAGGAAGGCCTTGACCAGCGTGGCCGAGTTTTCCGAGGCCAGCGACATGAAGACGCCCATCTCGTTCTCGCCCTCGCCGCCGCCCGCCAGGTCCGACAGCGACCGGAAGGCGATGAACGGCACCTGATTGGACCAGGCCACCTGCGCGACGGCGGCCGATTCCATGTCCACGACCTGCGCCTCGAAGGTGCCCGCCAGCCAGTCGCGCAAGGTCGCATTGTCCATGAAGGACGACCCCGACACGCCGTTCCCGCCGACGCGGATCTGCGGCGGCTCGGTCAGGCAGTCGTTATCCGCGTTGCAGGCGGCCAGATCGGTGGCCTCGGCCACGCGGCCCGCCACCTCCAGCAGCGCCGGATCGGCGGGGAACCAGAACCGCCGCTCGGGGTCGCCGCGATCCGAGGCGACGGTCGTCTCGCGCGTGAAGATCATCCCCTCGTTCGGGAAGGGCGACTCCAGAAAGCCGGGCAGCTCGAACGCATCGCCCACCTGCCGGGCCATGACCGTCTCCAGCCATTGTCCCCATTCGGCGGCCACCACCACGTCGCCGATGTTCAGCGAGGGATCGACGCCGCCCGCGATGCCGGAAAAGACGATCGCCTCGATGTCGAACCGCTCCAGCGCCATCTGCGTGGTCATCGCGGCATTCACCATCGACACGCCGGACAGGAACAGCACCACCTCCTGCCCCGAGAGTGTGCCGGTAATGAATTCGGTGCCGTTGATCGTCTGCGTCTCGGCCCCCTCCAGATCGGCCTGCAGGCTGATCCATTCGGGCTCGAAGGCGGACATGACCGCGATGCGCCCGGTCTGGTCATGGGGGGTCTGGTCGTCCGGGCTGTGGGCGGCCAGCGGCGCGGCACTCAGCAGCAGGGCAAGGGCGGGACGGATCATGGGGCGGGCCTTTCACGATGTGCAATTTCCGCCTCGGCTTAGGCGCGCGCCGGGCGAAAGGCCAGCCCGGCGGGCCTGTCGCCGCGTCACGGCTTGCCCGCTGCCCAACAGGCGGGCATCGTGGCGGAAATCCAAGGGAGATCCCCATGCTGCCACCGATCCTGCAGAACCTGCGCATCCCCGTCATCGCCTCGCCCATGTTCATCGTCTCGGGGCCCGATCTCGTCATCGCGCAATGCAAAGCGGGCATCGTCGGCAGCTTTCCGGCGCTGAACGCCCGCGAGAAGGATGGCGAGCCGTCCCTGCTGGACGCCTGGCTGACCCGGATCGAGGAAGAGCTGGACCGCCACAACCAGGCCAATCCCGACCACCCGGCGGCGCCCTTTGCGGTGAACCAGATCGTGCATCGCAGCAATGCAAGGCTGGAGCGCGACATCGAGATCTGCCACCGCCACAAGGTGCCGATCTGGATCACCTCGCTTGGCGCGCGGGTCGAGGTGAACCAGGCCGCCCATGACTGCGGCGGCATCGCGCTGCATGACGTGATCAACAATGTCTTCGCAAAGAAGGCCGTCGAGAAGGGCGCCGACGGGCTGATCGCGGTGGCGGCGGGGGCTGGCGGCCATGCCGGGCCGCAATCGCCCTTCGCGCTGATCCAGGAGATCCGCGACTGGTTCGACGGCCCGTTGCTTTTGTCGGGCTCCATCGCCACGGGCCGGGCGGTGCTGGCGGCGCAGGTGATGGGGGCGGATCTGGCCTATATCGGCAGCCCCTTCATCGCCACCACCGAGGCGAACGCGCAGGACGACTACAAGCAGATGATCGTGGACAGCACGGCGGGCGACATCGTCACCTCGTCGCTGTTCACGGGCGTGTCGGGCAACTACCTGGCCCCCTCGATCCGCAAGGCGGGGCTGGACCCGGACGCGCTGGAGGGCGCCGATGCCAGCGCCATGAATTTCGGCGAGGGCTCGGCCAAACCCAAGGCCTGGAGCACGATCTGGGGCGCGGGCCAGGGCATCGGCGCGGTGCACGCCGTCGAGCCCGCAGCCACCCGCATCGACCGCCTTGCGACGGAATATCACGCCGCAAAAGGGGCCGTTTCGCGCCTGTGACCTTTGCGGATCGGCCCTTCGCTTCCCATATATCGAAGGGAACGGCACCACATCCGTGGAGGAACCCATGAGCTATCAGAAATCACAGGACGCGCTGGCCCGGCTGACGCCCGAGCAATATCGCGTCACGCAGGAGAACGGCACCGAGCGGGCCTTCACCGGCGAATACGACCATCATTTCGACGCCGGCATTTATGTCGACATCGTCTCGGGCGAGCCTCTGTTCGTCAGTTCGACGAAATACAACTCGGGCTGCGGCTGGCCGGCCTTCACCAAGCCCATCGCGGACAACGTGACCGAGCATCGCGATGTCAGCCACGGCATGGTCCGGGTCGAGGTCCGCTCGAAGCATGGCGACAGCCATCTGGGCCATGTCTTCCCCGACGGGCCCCAGGATCAGGGGGGCCTGCGCTATTGCATCAACTCTGCCTCGCTGCGCTTCGTGCCCAAGGACCGGATGGCGGCCGAGGGCTATGGCGACTACCTGACCCAGGTGGAGGAGGCCCATCATGACTGAGCGCGCAATCCTGGCCGGAGGCTGCTTCTGGGGCATGCAGGACCTGATCCGGCGCCTGCCCGGCGTCGTGTCGACCCGCGTCGGCTATAGCGGCGGCGACATCCCCAATGCCACCTATCGCAACCACGGCACCCATGCCGAGGCCATCGAGGTCACCTTCGATCCCGACCTGATGAGCTATCGCCGGCTTCTGGAGTTCTTCTTCCAGATCCACGATCCCAGCACGCCGAACCGCCAGGGCAACGATCGCGGCCCGGGCTATCGCTCGGGGATCTACTATGCCGACGAGGCGCAGCGCGAGGTCGCGCTGGAAACGATCGCGGATGTGGAAGCATCACGCATCTGGCCCGGCCGCGTCGTCACCGAACTGGCGCCCGCCGGCGATTTCTGGGAGGCGGAGCCCGAGCACCAGGATTACCTGGAGCGCTTTCCGAATGGCTATACCTGCCATTTCCCGCGCCCCGAATGGGTTCTGCCGAAACGCGCCGCTGCCGAATAGGTGGGATCCGCGTCCCGCGACCGCCGGGGGGCTTCGCGCCCCCCGGACCCCCCGCGGGATATTTAGGCCAAGATGAAAGGCGTCAGGCCTTCGGGGGTCTGACCCGGAAGACGGCGCAGTAGAGCGCGGGGACGAAGACCAGCGTGATCAGCGTGCCCGCGACGATGCCGCCCATCATGGCGAAGGCCATCGGGCCCCAGAAGACCTGTCGCGAGATCGGGATCAGCGCCAGCGAGGCGGCGGCGGCGGTCAGCAGGATCGGACGCGCGCGGCTGTCCGAGGCCTCGAACACCGCCTGCCACTGGGTCCGGCCCTTGTGCAGCAACTCCTGGATCTCGTGGACGAGGATCACCGAGTTGCGGATCAGGATGCCGATCAGCGCCAGGATCCCCAGGATCGCCACGAAGCCCAGGGGCACGCCGAAGGGCACCAGCACCGCCACCACACCGATCAGTCCCAAGGGGGCGGCGGCGAAGACGACCAGCGCCACGCGGAACCCCTGCATCTGGGCCATGACCAGCACCGCCATGATCAGCAGCATCACCGGCACCACTGCCGCGATGGGCGCCTGGCTGTCAGCCGAGCTTTCGACCGAGCCGCCGACCTCGACCCGCACCTCGGCGGGCAGCGTGGCCTGATATTCGGCCACCCGCGCGGCCAGCGCCGTCACCAGCGTCGCCGGCTGGTCGAGGGTGGCGATGGCGGCCTTGACGGTCACCGTGGGCAACCCGTTCCTCTGCAGGATCAGCGGCTGCTCGGAGCCGTATTCCAGCGTCACCAGCGCCGAGAGGGGCACGTTCGGCCCCTCCGTCAGGTTCAGCTGCAGGTTGCGGATCGAGGCCAGCGACTGCCGGTCGGTCGCCGCCCCCCGCGCCACCACGTCGATCAGGAAGATGTCGTCGCGCAGTTGCGTGACACCCGCCCCGCTGAACAGCGCCGACAGCGCCTGCGCGATGTCGCCGTTGGTCACCCCCAGCCTGCGGGCCTGGTCCTGGTCGACGACGAGGCGCACCATGCGCGCGGGCTCGTTCCAGTCCAGCGCGATGTCGCGAAGGCGCGGCTCGGTCGCCAGCACGCTGGCCAGGCCCCGCGCCGCATCGCGGGCCGCATCGGCATCGGGCGCGGTCACGCGATACTGCACCGGCTTGCCCACCGGCGGGCCGATCTCGAGGTTCTTGACGTAGATGTCGGTGCCGGCGAATTCCTCGGCGGCCAGCCGGTTCAGCTCCGCCTTGACGCGGTCGCGGGCGGCCAGGTCCGGGGTCTGGATCACGATCTGGCCCATATGCGGCCCCGCCGTCGGCACGTCCATCGACAGCACGAAGCGCGGCGCCCCCGACCCCACATAGGAGGTCCAGAACAGCACGTCGTCATTGCCCGACAGGCTCGCCTCCAGCCGGTCCATGTCGGCGCGGGTGCGCGCGATCGAGGCGTTCTGGCGTCCGGTGATGTCGACCAGCACCTCGGTCCGGTCCGAGGTCGGGAAGAACTGCTGTTCGACGAAGCGCATCCCCCAGACCGAGGTCGCGAAGATCGCCAGCGTCACCGCGATGGTCAGCCATTTCCACCGCATCGCGCCGCGCAGCAGCCGGTGGAACCCGCGCCGCAGCCGCCCCGGCCCCTTCGCGTGATGGCCCATGTCGGCGCGCAGGAAGGTCACGCCCAGCAGCGGCGCGAAGAGCACCGCCACGATCCAGGACACGACCAGCGACACCGCGATCACCACGAAGAGCGAGAAGGTGAATTCCCCCGCCGCCGAGCTGTTCAGCCCGATCGGGATGAAGCCCGCCACCGTGACCAGCGTGCCCGTCAGCATCGGGAAGGCGATCGAGGTCCAGGCATAGCTGGCCGCATCGGTCAGGCTCTCGCCGATCTCCAACCGCGAGATCATCGTCTCGATGGCGATCATCGCGTCGTCGACCAACAGGCCCAGGGCGATGATCAGCGCGCCGAGCGAGATCCGCTGCAGGGTGATGCCGTACAGGTCCAGGATCACGAAGGTGATGGCCAGGCACAGCGGGATGGTCAGCGTCACCACCAGCCCGGCGCGCAGGCCGAGGCTGATGAAGCTGACGACCAGCACGATGGCCACGGCCTCGGCCAGGGCGGTGACGAAATGGCCCACGGCCTCCTCGACCACATGGGGCTGGTCGGCGATCTTGGCCATCTCGATGCCGATGGGCAGGTCGGCGGCGATGCGGGTCATCAGCGCCTCCAGCTCGGCGCCGAAATCCAGGATGTTGTCGCCCTGCCGCATCCCGATCTGCAGCCCGATGGCCGGCTGGCCGTTGTAGCGGAACAGCGACGAAGGCGGGTCCCGATAGCCGCGCGTCACCGTCGCCACGTCGCCCAGGTTGAAGAAACGCTGGCCCACGCGCAGGTTCACGGCCTCGATCGCCTCGGCGGTGTCGAACTGCCCGCCCACGCGGACCAGGATGCGCTCGGGCCCGGCCTGGATCACGCCCGAGGGGGCGATGGCGTTCTGCTGGGCCAGCGTGGCGATGACCTGCGCCTGGTTCAGCCCCAGGGCCGCCAGCCGCGCGACCGAGAATTCCAGGAAGATCTGCTCGTCCTGCACGCCCAGCAGCTCGGTCTTGCCGGCGGCGTCCAGCGCCGCGACCTGGCGGCGGATCGCCTCGACCCGGTCGCGCAGCTCGCGCGGGGTGAAGCCGTCGCTGGTGAAGGCATAGATGTTGCCGAACACGTCGCCGAAATTGTCGTTGAACTGGAAGCCCGCGAATTCCTGCGGGAAATCGGGGCGGATGTCGCCCATCATCTCGCGCACGCGCTTCCAGACCTCGGGGACGGCGGGGCCGCGGATGGTGGGGTCCAGCTCCACATAGACCACCGCCTGCCCCGGCATGGTGACCGAGCGGGTGAAGTCCAGCTCGTCCAGCTCCTCCAGCTTGGTCTCGATCCGGGTGGTGACCTGCTTCAGCGTCTCGTCGATGGTGGCGCCGGGCAGGGCCGCGCCGATGATCATCGTCTTGATGGTGAAGTCGGGATCCTCCTCGCGCCCGAGGTTGAGATAGCTGATCGTGCCCGCGATCATCGACACGATCAGCAGGAACCAGACGAAGCTGCGATGCTTCAGCGCCCAGTCCGACAGGTTGAATTTCGTCACGGCTCCAGCCTCCGGCCGACGGGCTGGCCCGGGGCCAGGGATGAGACGCCGCGAATGACGATCTCGTCGCCGGTCCGCAAGCCCGAGGTGATGTTGACGCGCCCCCGGAAGGGCGCGGCGGCCTCGACCGGGACCTGTTCGACATGGGCCGCCTCGCCGTCGCGGGTCACGCGCCAGACGGTGCTGCCGTCGCCCGTGGTGACCAGCGCCTCGGTGGGCAGCGACAGCGAGGGCGCGTCGCGGGTGCCGAAGCGGACCCGCACCAGCGCGCCAAGCCGGAAGGGCGCGTCGGGCGGCAGGGTCAGATACAGCCGCCGGGTGCGCGTGGCGCTGTCGGCGATGGGGTCGATGCGGTCCAGCGTGGCGGGGATCTGCGTGTCGGGATCGTTGCGGTGCCAGACGGTGAAGCCCGCCCCGGTTTCCAACCCCCGCAGCGCCTGCTCGGGCAGGTCGATCACCACCTCGGGCGTGTCCTCGGCCGACAGCTGCAGCACCGGCGCCCCGGCGCCCACCACCGCGCCCGGCGCCTCATAGACGGCGCTGATCACCCCGGCAAAGGGCGCGGTCATCCGCGCGAAGCCCTCGGCATCCTCGGCCTGCGCCAGTTCGGACCGGGTGCGCTCCACCGCCGCCGATGCCGCGCTGGCGGCCTGCTGGGCCTGTTCCAGCTGCGCGTCCGAGGCGACGTTGCGTTCGGCCAGGGCCTCCGTGCGCTCCAGCGTGGCGCGGGCGGTGCGGTCGGCGACCTCGGCGGTGTCCAGGGCGGCGCGGGCGGCGCGGGTGCTGGCCACCAGATCGTCGGTGGACAGCTGCGCCAGCAGCTGGCCCTGCGCGACCTTGTCGCCCAGATCGGCGGGGCGGGCGATCATCCGCCCCAGGGCCTGAAAGCCCAGCTGCACCTGACTGCGCGCCTCGACGATGCCGGGAATGCCCCGCGCCTCGGCATCGCGATCGGCCAGGATGACGCTGACCACCGGGCGCGGCGGGCCGGCGGGCTCTTCGGCATGCAGGCCGAAATCCAGCCAGTCGGGCAGGCCAAGCGCCGCCACCGGCCCGCAGGCCACCACCAGCAGCGCCGCAAGCGCCACGGCCCTCATGGCGCGACCTCGGCGGCGGGCTGCACGCGGCGCCCGGGATAGAGCAGTTGCGAGCCGTCCCCCACCACGCGCTGCCCCTCGGCCAGGCCTTCGGCCACATAGATCGTGCCGTCGCCGAAATGCGCGATCCGCACCGGGGTCAACGCTACCCGGTTGTCGCCGTCCACTGTCCAGACCGCCGAGCCATGGCCCTGCCGCATCAGCGCGGTCCAGGGCACGACCACCCCGTCCTCGCGCATCACCTGCAGATGCCCGCGCACCGAGGCACCCAGGAGGCCCGTCGCCTGCGCCTGCGTCTCGATGCGCGCGCGCACCGTGACGGTCCCTGTCTCGGGATCGACCAGAGGCGAGACCTCGGTCACCGTCCCGGTCATGTCGGGGCGGTCGATGTCCAGAGTCTCCAGCCGGATCTGGCGGCCCAGCACGTCGCGCAGCGCCGGATCGTCGGCGGCCTGAAACACCGCCTCCAGCCCCGACAGCGCGGCCAGCTCGATCACGGGCTGGGCAGCGGCCACGACCTGCCCCGGAGACATGGATTTCGCGGTCACCACCGCATCGGCGGGCGCGCGCAGCACCGCATCGTCCAGCGCGCGGCGGGCCTGCTCGACGGTGGTCTCGGCCCGCTCCTGCGCGCCCAGGGCCTGGGACAGCGCCTGTTCGGCCTGATCCGCCGCCGCGCGCGTGCCCACGCCGCGCGTCAGCAGCGCATCGGCCCGTTCGCGCGCCTGCCGCGCCTGCTCGGCCCCGGCGCGGGCGGCGGCCAGACCGGCCTCGGCCACGTTCAGCGCCTGATCCTGCTGCACCGCGTTCAGCCGCGCCAGCGCCTGCCCCGCCGCGACCCGGTCGCCTTCCGACACCAGCACCTCGGTCACGCGCCCGCCTTGGCGAAAGCCCAGATCCAGCGTGTCCACCGCCTCGATCTGGCCCGACAGCTGCAGGTCCAGGGACAGCGGCTCGCGCCGGGCGATCTCGATCATCACGCGCAGGTCGGGGATGTCCTGGGCCCGGACGGCAGGCGCCAGGACCGTCAGGCACAGGCCCACGGCAAACAGCTTGAGCATCCCGGGGACCCTCCGACTCGGTACCCCCGATATGTCATCCCTTTCGCGGAGGTTGAAAAGCCCCTTGCCCTCAGGTCACTGTCGCCTTGCGCTGAAAATCGTCATGATCCCAGCTGCCGTCGCGCAAAATCCGCGCAAGTGTCGCGACGGCCCGGTTCACATCCTCCAGGTCGTTGTAGAGCGGCGCGAAGCCGAACCGCAGCACGTCGGGCGCCCGGAAATCGCCCACCACCCCCGCCGCAATCAGCGCCTGCATGACCGCAAAGCCCTGCGGATTGCAGAAGCTGACTTGCGATCCGCGCCGCGCCGGATCGCGCGGGCTGTTCAGGACCAGCCCGGGACACTCGGCCTCGACACCCGCGATGAAGGCCTGCGTCAGCTCGATCGAGCGCGCGCGCAGGTCCGCCAGCGACACCCCCTCCCAGACATCCAGTGCCGCCTCCAGCGCGGCCAGCGCGATGACCGGAGGGGTGCCCACCCGCATCCGCTCGATCCCCGGCGCGGGGCGGTATTCGGGGTCGAAGGCGAAGGGCGCGGCATGGCCCATCCAACCCTGCAGGATCGGCGCCGCCGCCTCGGCATGGCGCGGATGGATCCAGATGAAGGCCGGCGCGCCCGGCCCGCCATTGAGATACTTGTAGGTGCAGCCCACCGCGAAATCGGCCTCCGCGCCGGTCAGGTCCACATCGACCGCCCCCGCCGAATGGGCCAGATCCCAGATCGTCAGCGCCCCGGCGGCCTGCGCCCGCGCCGTCAGGCCCGCCATGTCGTGGCGCCGCCCGGTGCGGTAATCGACCTCGGTCAGCATCAGCACGGCCACGCTGTCGTCCAGCGCGCCCTCGACCTCGTCGGGCGCCACCACGCGCAAAGTCGCCCCCATCGCGCCCGCCAGCCCCTGCGCCACATAGAGGTCCGAGGGGAAGTTGCCGCTGTCCGACAGGATCACCCGCCGGTCGGGCCGCAGCGCCAGCGCCGCGCTCAGCGCTTGGAACACCTTGATGGACAGCGTGTCGCCCATCACCACCTCGCCGGGGCCCGCCCCGATCAGCCGCGCGATGCGGTCGCCGACGCGGCGGGGCTGGGCATACCAGCCGGCTTTGTTCCAGCCGCCGATCAGCATCTCGGACCATTCGCCGGCCATCATCCGGGCCACCCGGTCGCGCGCCGCCACCGGCATCGGACCCAGGGAGTTGCCGTCCAGATAGGTGATGCCGTCGGGCAGGTGAAAGGCGGCGCGGGTGGTGATAAAATCGGACATTTTAGGCTCCCTCTTGACCTGAAGCTAGCAGCGGGGTTGGCTGCCGGAAAGAGGGGCCGCCATGCTGTACCAGATCACCGATTGGGACGATGCCTATGCCAATGGCGCCCATATCCCCGAGGGGGAGACCTATCTGCCGCGCTGGACCAAGGCGGCGGCGGCCTTCCGGGCCGAACACCGCCCGCTGCCCTTGGGGCGCGGACACCTGTTCCTGCCGGCCCATACGCCGCGCGGGCTGATGGTCTTCGTCCATGGTGGCTACTGGATGCGCTTCGATCCCAGCACCTGGTCGCATCTGGCCGCCGGTGCCATCGCCCTGGGCTGGGCCTGCGCCATTCCCGCCTATCGCCTCGCGCCCCGCGTGCGGATCTCCCAGATTACCCAGGACATCGCCCGCGCGGTGGCCAAGGCGGCCTTCAACGTGCCGGGCCCGGTGGTGCTGACCGGCCATTCCGCCGGCGGGCACCTGGCCGCCCGGATGATCTGCGAGGGGGTGCTGCCCGACCGGCTGGCCGCCCGGATCACCGCCTGCGTACCCATCTCGCCGCTCACCGACCTGCGCGCCCTGCTGCGCACCGCGATGAACCAGAAGCTGCGTCTCGACATGGCCGAGGCGTTGTCGGAAAGCCCGGCCTTGCTGACGCCCCGGGCGAACATCCCCGTCACCACCTGGGTGGGGGCCGCCGAACGGCCCGAATTCATCCGCCATGCCCGCCTTCTGGCCGATGCCTGGGCGGGACTCGGGACGGCCACGGAATGCGTCCTCGACCCGGGCCGCCACCATTACGACGTGATCGACGGGCTGACGGATCCCGCCAGCCCGCTGATGCGCCGCCTGCTGGATCACGGCGCCTGACCTACAGCGGGTCGCGGTAATCAAAGGTCTCGGGATCGGGCCCGGTGCGATGGCCCCGGTCCAGCGCGTCGATGGCCGCGATCTCCGCCTCGGTCAGCCGGATCTCCAGCGCGGCCAGGTTCTCGGCCAGCCGGTCCGGGTTCTCGGATTTCGGAATGACCGACAGCCCGTGCTGCAGATGCCAGGCCAGGATCATCTGCGCCGCGCTGCACCCCAACCGGGCGGCAGGCCCGGTCACCGCAGGCGCCTCGAAACTGTCGCCCCGGCCCAAGGGCGTCCAGCTTTGCGTGACCACCCCCAGCCGCGCATTCGCCGCCCGCAGCGACGCCTGCGTCAGCGAGGGATGCAGCTCGATCTGGTTCAGCGCCGGGACCACGCCGGTTTCGTCGATCAACCGCGCCAGATGCGCCTCGTGGAAATTCGCCACCCCGATCGAGCGCACCCGCCCCTCGTCGCGCAGCCGGATCAGCGCCCGCCATGTCTCGACATAGGCGTCCATCAGCGGCAGCGGCCAGTGGATCAGGTACAGGTCCAGATAGTCCAACCCGCAGCGCCCCATGGTCGCGTCGAAGGCCCGCAGCGCCGCATCAGGACCCTGCGCGTCGTTCCACAGCTTCGAGGTGACGAAGATCTCGTCCCGCGCCACGCCGCTGTCGCGGATCCCCTGACCCATCCCGCGCTCGTTGCCATAGGCCGCCGCGCCGTCGATCAGCCGATAGCCCAGCTCCAGCGCCCGCCCCACCACCGCCGGGGTCGCGTCGTCCGAGATCTGCCAGATCCCGGTGCCCATCTGCGGCATCCGGCGACCATCGTTCAGTGTCATCATCGGTTGGGTCATCACGACCTCCTTGTCCTTGCCCGCCCCAACGCGCCGGCCAAGGCCCCGGTTCAGGCCCCCTCCCCGTTCATCTTGGCCCAAATATCCCGGGGGGAGTCCCGGCACGGGACGGGGGGCAGCGCCCCCCCTCTCGCCCCCCGCCCCAGCCTCCCCGGCCCCGCGGCGGAACCCCGCCCCCGCCCTGCCGTTAAGCCGCGCAGTTTCCCCAGCCCGAGGCGCCCATGGACCAGCCGGTCATCCCCTTCGATCTTGCCCGCATGTTCATCGGCGACCACCCGCCCCTCTTCTATGCCGAGATTCTGGTCCGCACGCTGCTGATCTATGTCTATGCGCTCCTGATGATCCGCTGGATCGGCGGGCGGGGCGTGGCGCAGCTGTCCATGGTCGAGTTCCTGCTGGTCATCGCGCTCGGCTCGGCGGTGGGCGACGCGATGTTCTATCCCGACGTGCCGGTCCTGGCGGCAATGGCGGTCATCACCATCGTGGTGCTGATCAACAAGGTCCTCGACCGGCTGATCGTGCGCTTCGACCGCGCCAAGGACCTGATCGACGGCCGCCCCATCATGCTGGTCCGCGACGGCTGCATCCTGCATGACGATGCCACGCAGCGCGACCTGGGCCTGGCCGAGATCAAGGCGATGCTGCGCCTGGCCGGCATCGGCAATCTGGGCGAGGTGCGCGCCGCCTATCTCGAGGCCGGCGGCGGGCTCTCGGTCTTCCGCCGCAGCGACCCCGCCCCCGGCCTGTCGCTGCTGCCCCCCGCCCATCTGATCAACGGCGGCCCCGAACCCGACAAGGCCCTTGCGATGGACGGCCGGACATGCTGTTCCCAATGCGGCGCCGGGGCCGAGGCCCCGACCCGGGCCGATCCGGCCCCCTGCCCCCGCTGCGGAAGCCGCGACTGGCAGGCCCCCGAATGGCCCGACGGCGCGCCCCGTGCCGAGGGCAGTGCAAAGCCGATGGAGTGACGCATGAAGGTCTATACGCTGGTCGTCGAACTGGGCCGCCGCGCGGGCGACGGCCTGCCCAAGGGCGCCACCGGGGCGGGCCTCGTCTGCTATGCCGCCGGCCATGACGAGGGCGAGGCCGTGCGCGAGACGGTGGCCATCCTCAAGCAGGCCGACATGGCGCCCCTGGACGTCTCGGGCTATGGCACGCTGGACGAACGGCTGGCCGAGGGCCACGAGATCGACGAGGCCGAACGCGCCCTGATGGACCGCGCGCTGGCCGAGAACTCGGTCATCATCGCGCAGATGGTGCCGTGGTTCGGCGGCGAGGCCGATCCCGATTCGCTGATGAACTGAGCGGCCGAATGCCGCGCGCATGATTGGACAAGGAGGGGGGCGCTGCCCCCCGTCCCGTTCCGGGACTCCCCCCGGGATATTTGCGCCAAGATGAAACGCGATGCCCGCGCCTGTCGCGGCCTATTCAAGTCCGATCCGTTCGGCTAGGGTTGTGTCAATCAACCAGTCCGGGCGCTTGCGACCCGGCATCAAGAAACCACGGCAGTCACGAACAGGCATTTCCCCATGAGCATTTCCCGCATCTTCCTGTCCACCACCCTGATCGGCGCGCTGGCGGCCTGCGCCTCGCCCATGTCGCGGATGCCCTCCAGCATGCCCGTCGCGCCGCAGGCCTCGGTGACCCCCACCCCGATCCCGGCCGCATCGCCCGGCGACGAGGCCGGGCTGCAGACTTTCGTGCAGCAGTTCCGCCCCCGCGCGCTGTCCTCGGGCATCTCGGCTTCGACCTATGACCGGGCCATGGCACTGGCGCGCTACAACCCCGAGGTGATCCGCCTCGACCGCCGCCAGGCCGAGTTCTCGCGCCCGGTCTGGCTGTACCTGGACAGCGCCGTGTCCGATGTGCGCATCACCACCGGCCGCCAGAAGCTGGCCGAGCTGAACCCGGTGCTGGCCCGGATCGAGGCGCAATACGGCGTCCCGCGCGAGGTCGTGCTGGCGGTCTGGGGCATGGAATCCAACTTCGGCGCCAATCGCGGCCGGATGCAGATCATCCCCTCGCTGACGACGCTGGCCTATGATGGCCGCCGCGGAGAGTTCTTCCAGAGCCAGCTGATCGCGGCGCTGCAGATCCTGCAGGCGGGCGATACCGACCCGGCCAACATGCTGGGCAGCTGGGCCGGCGCCATGGGCCACACGCAGTTCATGCCGACCTCCTATCTGGAATATGCCGTCGACTTCACCGGCGACGGCCGCCGCGACATCTGGTCCGAGGATCCGACGGATTCGCTGGCCTCGACCGCCGCCTATCTGGCCCGCAGCGGCTGGCAGCGCGGCGCGCCCTGGGGGGCCGAGGTGCAGCTGCCCTCGAACTTCAACATGAGCCTGATCGGGAAAGGCACCCGCCGCTCGGCCAGCGACTGGTCGGCGCAGGGCGTGCGGACCATGGGCGGCGGCGGCCTGCCCGGCGGATCGGGCTCGATCATCATGCCCGCCGGCGCGCGCGGCCCGGCCTTTTTCATCAGCGACAACTTCCGCGCCATCCTGCGCTACAACAACTCGGACAACTACGCGCTCGGCGTGGCCTATCTGGCCGAACGCATCGCGGGCCGGTCCGGCATCCAGGGGGCCTGGCCGCGCAACGACCGCGCCCTGTCGACCGGCGAGCGCGAGGAGATCCAGCGCCGCCTGGCGCAGCGCGGGCTGTATCAGGGCGAGATCGACGGCCTCTTCGGCTCGGCCACGATGGAATCGGTGCAGGCCTTCCAGCGCTCGATCGGCGTGGCGCCCGACGGCTACCCGACCTCGATCCTGCTGGACCAGCTGCGCCGGTGAGCGAGGACACGGTCGGCCTCGCCCCGGCGGGGCCGTTTCCCCCGGCCGAGCGGGCGGCGGTCTATCGCGCGATCCGCGAACGCCGCGACGTGAGGGGCCAGTTCCGCCCCGACCCGATCGACCCGGCCCTGCTGCGCCGCCTGCTGCAGGCGGCGCATGACGGCCCCTCGGTCGGCCTCTCGCAGCCGTGGAACTTCATCCTGCTGCGCGACCCGGCCCTGCGCGCCCGCCTGCACGCCGCCTTCCAGACCGCCAATGCCGAGGCCGCCGCCCGCTTTCCCGACCGCGCCGCGCTCTATTCCTCGCTCAAGCTCGAGGGGATCCTGCAGGCGCCGCTGAACCTCTGCATCACCTGCGACCGGACCCGGGGCGGCGCGCATGTGCTGGGCCGCACCCATGACCCGTCGACCGACCTCTATTCGACCGCCTGCGCGGTCCAGAACCTCTGGCTGGCCGCCCGGGCCGAGGGGATCGGCGTGGGCTGGGTCAGCATCTTCCGCCCCGAGGACCTGCGCAGCATCCTGCGCCTGCCCGACCATGTCGTGCCGGTGGCCTATCTCTGCCTCGGCCATGTCCGCGAACTTCATACCCAGCCCGAGCTGCAGGCCCGGGGCTGGGGCCGGCGCCTGCCCCTCGACGACCTGATCTTCGAGGACAGCTGGGACAGCCGCCCCACCGCCTGAATTTCATCTTGGCGGAAATATCCCGGGGCTGAGCCGCGCCTGAAAAAGGTCCAGTGGACCTTTTTCAGCGGCGAAGGCCGCAGGACGGGGGCAGAGCCCCCCCTCCTCAGGCCAGATGGTCGCGAAACGCGTCCAGCACCTCGGCATAGACCGCGCGCTTGAAGGGCACGATGTTCTCCAGCAGATCGTCGGCCCGCATCCATTGCCAGCGGTCGAATTCGGGATGGGCGGTCTCGATCGCCACATCCCGGTCCTCGCCCAGGAAGCGCAGCAGCAGCCATTTCTGCCGCTGCCCGCCGAAGCGGCCCTTCCAGACGCGGCCCAGCATGTCGGGCGGCAGGTCGTAGACGACCCAGTCCGGGGTCTCGGCCAGCACCTCGACCAGATCCGGGCCCACGCCCGTCTCCTCGGTCAGCTCGCGCAAGGCGGCCTCGCGCGGGGTCTCGTCCCCGTCGATCCCGCCCTGCGGCATCTGCCAGGCGCCGGGCATGTCCAGCCGGTGGCCCGCAAAGACCAGGCCGTCGCGATTGACCAGCACCACCCCCGCGCAGGGCCGGTAGGGCAAGCCCCCCGGCCCGACGAGATCGGGCGCCTCGGCCTCAGCCCCGGTCGGCCGCGTCATCCTCGCCCCCCGCGCCTTCGCCGGTGACCGCAGGCGTCGCGGCGGCAGGCACCTGCTCGGCGCGGAAATTCACCGCCGCCAGGCCCTTCAGCACATCCACCGCATAGGCCAACTGGTAATCCTCGTCGCGCAGCGCGGCGGTGGCCTCGACCTCGGCCGCCTCGCGCTCCATCTGCTCGCGCTCCTCGTCGCTCACGTCATTGCCAAGCGCGCCGCGCAGATCCGCCTCGGACCGGCTGAAGCTGCTCTCGCTGCGGGGCGTGTCCTCCTCGTCCTCGGTGGGCGCCGGGCGGGGCTGGGCCACCAGGATGTCCGGCTGGATGCCAAGCGCCTGGATAGACCGGCCCGAGGGCGTGAAGTACCGCGCCGTGGTCAGCCGGATGGCGCTGTCGGCGGTCACCGGCATCACCGTCTGGACCGAGCCCTTGCCGAAGGACTTCTCGCCCACCACGATGGCGCGGCGATGATCCTGCAGGGCGCCCGCGACAATTTCCGACGCACTGGCCGAGCCACCGTTCACCAGCACGACCATCGGCTTGCCCTCGGCCAGATCGCCGGTCTCGGCGTTCCAGCGCTCGCTCTCGTCAGAACTGCGGCCCCGCGTGCTGACGATCTCGCCGGCATCCAGGAAGGCATCCGAGACGCTGATCGCCTGGTTCAGCAGACCGCCCGGATTGTTGCGCAAATCCAGCACGAAGCCGGTCACCCGGTCGATC
Source organism: Paracoccus gahaiensis (assembly GCF_005048225.1). Taxonomy (GTDB): domain Bacteria; phylum Pseudomonadota; class Alphaproteobacteria; order Rhodobacterales; family Rhodobacteraceae; genus Paracoccus; species Paracoccus gahaiensis. The sequence continues at coordinate 107,527 of NZ_SUNI01000004.1, read as the reverse complement.
CCGCCGGCCTCCTCGACCGCGCTCTCCAGCTCGGCCAGCAGCGTGTCATAGGTCTCGTCGTTGAAGGTCGAGACCCGCAGCACGACCGCATGGCCCTCGACGCGGCTGCGCACGACGGTCAGCTTGATCGTGTCGCGCGCCATGGACAGATCGAAGGGCTCGGTCTCGCCCTCGCGCAGGATGGTGATGGTGATCTCGGACCCGATGGGGCCGCGCATCATGTCGACCGCCTGATCCAGCGTCAGCCCCAGCAGCGATTCGCCGTTCACATGGGTGATGAAATCGCCCGGCTCGACGCCCGCATTGGCGGCGGGCGTGTCGTCGATGGGGGCCACGACCTTGACCATGCCCTCCTCCTGGCTGACCTCGATCCCCAGGCCGCCGAAGCTGCCCCGGGTCTGCGTCTGCATGTCGGAATAGTCGTCCGCCGACAGGAAGCCCGAATGGGGATCCAGCGAGGTCAGCATGCCGTTGATGGCCGCCTCGATCAGCGCCTTGTCGTCGGGCGCCTCGACATAGTCGGCGCGGATCCGCTCGAAGACGTTGCCGAACAGCTCCAGCTGCTCATAGATGGGCGCGCTGCGCCCGGTTTCCTGGGCCAGCAGCGGTCCTGCCAGCTGCGTCGTGACCAGAGCCCCGGCCAGAACGCCCCCCAGTCCCGCGATCAGATAATGTTTCATGGCGGCCTTTCTGCCTCAGTCCTCTTGCGGCCCGACGACGGGATTGAGCACAAACCAGTCGGCCGGGTCCAGCGTTTCGTTGCCACGGCGCAGTTCCAGATACAGCGTCTCGCTGCGCCCGGCCTCGGCCCCGCGCGCCGCGTCCGAGACGAATTGCGACCCGAATTCCTGGGCGGGGGCCTCGGTGCCCCCCATCAACCCCACCGGATCGCCTGCCTTCAGCACATCGCCCACCTCTCCGAACACCTGCGAGAGGCCCGCGAAGATCAACAGATACCCCCGTGCGGGCTCGGCGATCATCACATTGCCGTAATCCAGGAAGGGACCGCGGTAGCGGATCGTCGCAGGCCAGGGCGTCTGCACCAGGGCGGCGGGCGCCGTGGCGATCACCCAGCCCGGGCGGCTGACGCCCGCGGCGTCGGGTTCGTCATAGGGGCGCAGGATCGTGCCGACCACCGGCAGGGGCAGGCTGCCCTGCGCACCCTCGAAATCCTCCATCGGCGGACCCACGTCCTTTTCCATGCTCGCAATGCCGGTGGCGAACTGGTTCAGGCTTTCGGCGGCGGCGCGCAACTCCTGCAATTCCTGCGGGTCCTCGGCATAGCGCGTGGGCATCGAACTGCGGTCGCCCGCCGCGCTGGCCAGCAGGCGCCGCGCCTCCTGCACCGAATCCAGCCCCGATCCCAGCATGCCGGCGGCATTGGCCTGCAGCTCGCGCACGGTGGCGATCTCGTCCAGATCGACCTGCAGCGCCTCGGCCTCGGCCCGCAGGCCCGGGGTGATGCCCGACAGGATCATCCCGGTGCGCGCATTGGCCAGCGCGCCCGCCGGATGCAGCAGCATCGTCGATTCGGGGCTCTGCTGCAGCGCGGTCATCGCGCCCAGCACGCGGCTCAGCTGGCCACGCTGCGCCTCGAAGCGGTCGCGCAGCTCGGCCTCGCGGGCGCTGGCCTGCCGCAACCCGTCGCGCAGCGCCGACAGGCCCAGCTCATAGCCGCGGATCACCTCGGTCAGGGCCACGACCTGATCGTCGGCGCTGACAGCCTGGGCCAGCTGCCCGATGGCCGCGCGCAGCAGGGCGGCGGCGGCCTCGGCATCGGCCACCGCCTGATTGGCGGGGCTGGTCTGCGCAACGGCGGGCAGGACAAGGACGGAAGGACCGGCAAGGGCGGCGCAGAGCGTCAGGGCAAGGCGCATCCTCATCGGGTGATCAGACTGGTGCCGGTCATCTCGGCGGGCTTCTCCAGCCCCATCAGCTCCAGCACCGTGGGCGCCAGATCGGCCAGCCGCCCGTCGCGCAGATGGATGCCCGGCGGCCCGCCATGGACGATGACCGGCACCGGGTTCAGCGTATGGGCGGTGTGCGGCCCGCCCGTCTCGGGGTCGATCATCTGCTCGCAATTGCCGTGATCGGCGCAGATGACGGCGGCGCCGCCCACCCGGTCCAGCGCCTCAAGCATCCGCCCCAGCCCCCGGTCCACGGCCTCGCAGGCCCGCGCAGCGGCGGAGAGGCTGCCGGTATGGCCCACCATGTCAGGATTGGCGAAATTCACCACGATCAGGGCATAGTCCTGGCCGATCACCTCGACCAGGGTGTCGGCGACCTCCTCGGCCGCCATCTCGGGCGCCAGGTCATAGGTCGCGACCTTGGGGCTTTGCGGCATGTGGCGATCCTCGCCCGGCTCTGGGGTCTCCTTCCCGCCATTCAGGAAGAAGGTCACATGCGGGTATTTCTCGGTCTCGGCCAGCCGGAACTGGCGCAGCCCCTGCGCGGCCACCCAGGCCCCCAAGGTGTTGCTGACCTGCTGCTTGGGATAGGCGGCGGTCATGAAGCTGCCATGCCGGGTCGAATAGTCGACCATGCCCAGCATCCCCGCCCAGTCCGGGCGCGGGCCGGTCTCGAACCCCTCGAAGACCGGGTCGCCCAGGGCCGACAGGATCTCGCGCGCCCGGTCGGCGCGGAAGTTCAGGCAGAACACCCCGTCCCCGTCCCGCGCACCCGCATAGCCGCCGATGACGAAGGGCGGCACGAACTCGTCCGTCTCGCCGCGCCCATGGGCGGCCGCGATGGCACTGGCGGCATCCGGCGCGGCCTCGCCCCGGCCTTCGGTGATGGCGCGATAGGCCCGCTCGACCCGCTCCCACCGGTTGTCGCGGTCCAAGGCGAAATAGCGCCCGATGACCGTGCCGATCCGCGCGCCCGCGGGCAGCCCGTCCTGCAATTCTTCCAGAAACCCCGCCGCCGACGAGGGCGCCACGTCGCGCCCGTCGGTGATCGCATGGAGGACGACCGGCACCCCCGCTTCCGCCACGGCCCGCGCCGCCGCCAGCACATGGGTCAGATGCCCATGCACGCCCCCGTCCGAGATCACGCCCATCAGATGCGCCGTCCCGCCCGAGGCCGTCAGCCGCGCCACGAAGTCCAGCAGCGCCGGGTTGCGCCCGAAGCTGCCCTCCTCGATGGCCAGATCGATCGCGCCCAGATCCATGGCCACGACCCGGCCCGCGCCGATATTGGTATGGCCCACCTCGGAATTGCCCATCTGCCCGCGCGGCAGGCCCACATCGGGCCCGTAGGTCAGCAGCCGCGCGTTCGGGCTCTCCCGCATCAGCCGGTCGAACTGCGGCGTGTTCGCCTGGTCGGGGGCGCTCTGCTCGGGACGCTCGGACAGGCCCCAGCCATCGAGAATGCACAGGATCACGGGTTTGGTCATGACGGCCTCGCGGTTTTGACTGTCATACCCAAAGCGGGCGCCAGCGGCAACCGAGGGACCGGGGGCCAGCCCCCGGACCCCCGGGATATTTGCAGACCAATGCAGGCATCAAGGGACAGGCTGCCTGCATTGGTCCGGAAATATCCTCGGGGGGAGTCGCCGGAACGGCGACGGGGGGCAGACAGCCCCCTGCTGCGGCACCCTCACGCGCGATGATAGGGGCCGCCCGCCAGGATCGTCGCCGCGCGATAGAGCTGCTCGGCCAGCATCACGCGCACCAGCAGATGCGGCCAGACCATGCGGCTCAGGCTGATCTGCCAGTCGGCCCGGGCGCGCAGGCCGGGATCCAGCCCGTCCGCCCCGCCGATCACGAAGCACACGTCCCGCGCCTGATCGCGCCATCCGGCCAGGCGCGCGGCGAAATCGGGCGAGCTGGGCTGGTCGCCGCGCTCGTCCATCATGACCACCAGCGCGCCCTGCGGGATCGCGCGGGCGAGCAGTTCGGCCTCGGCGGCCATGGTGCCGGCGCGGCGGTCCTCGACCTCATGGACCTGGACCGGCGGCAGGCCGAGGCCCCGGCCCGTCCTGGCGAAGCGGTCGAGGTAATCCGCGACCATCGCCGCCTCGGGGCCGGTCTTCATCCGCCCCACGGCGGCAAGGTCGATCCGCATGGCCGCGCCCGGATCAGTCCTGGGGCTGGTAGGCCGAGGGCTGGGCGGGCTCGCGCACGCGGGCCAGCGCATCGGCGGGCATCCACATCTTCTCCAGCTGGTAGAAATCGCGGACTTCGGGGCGGAAGACATGGACGATCACGTCGTCGGTGTCGATCAGCACCCAATCTCCGGCATCCTTGCCCTCGATCCGCGGCGAGCGGCCGGTGGCCTGCTTGACCCGCTCGGCCAGCTTCTCGGCAATCGCCCCCACCTGGCGCGAGCTGCGGCCCGAGGCGATCACCATGTGATCGGCGATGGCCGTGCGACCGCGCAGGTCGATGGTGATGACCTCTTCGGCCTTGTCGTCATCCAGAGAGGTCAGGACCAGCGACAGGATATCATCGCTGCTGGGTCCTGAATTCGAGGCGGTCGGCCGACCGGCCGACGGGACGTCTTGTGACAGGGTTTCATCCTCCGGTCCACGCGCCGATAGCCCCCGGCGCCGGGGTTCCCTCCAACATAGCATCTTTTCGGCCCATCTCAATCGGCGCGGCCAAATTCCTTCCCTGCAAGGCGCGGGGATGGCTTGATCGGCGGGCGCGGCTGGCCTAATCTTGCCCGATGATGCGTTATTTCGACATTCATGACCGCGCCCGCCTGCCGCAGCGCTTCCATGGCGAAACGCTCAGCGTGACCGCGCGGGGGTGATGGCCTGCGGGCATCCGCATGCCCGGCCCCTCCCTGCACCCTGCATCACAGCCGAAAGACCTCAGCCATGACCATTCCCGCAGCCGCCGCGCCGCGCACGCTTTACGACAAGATCTGGGACGCCCATGTGGTCGACCGCCAGGAGGACGGCACCTGCCTTCTGTATATCGACCGCCATCTGGTCCACGAGGTGACCAGCCCGCAGGCCTTCGAGGGGCTGCGCATGACCGGTCGCACCGTCCGCGCGCCCGAACGCACCATCGCCGTGCCCGATCACAACGTGCCCACCACGCTGGACCGCCAGCAGGGCATCGACAACGAGGAATCCCGCATCCAGGTCGATGCGCTGGACCGCAACGCCCGCGAGTTCGGGGTGCATTACTATCCGGTGACCGACATCCGGCAGGGCATCGTGCATATCGTCGGCCCCGAGCAGGGCTGGACCCTGCCCGGCATGACCGTCGTCTGCGGCGACAGCCATACCGCCACGCATGGCGCCTTCGGCGCGCTGGCCCATGGCATCGGCACCTCCGAGGTCGAACATGTGCTGGCCACCCAGACCCTGATCCAGGGCAAGTCGAAGAACATGAAGGTCGAGATCACCGGCCGCCTCGCCCCCGGCGTGACCGCCAAGGACATAGTCCTGCGGATCATCGCCGAAACAGGGACCGCGGGCGGTACCGGCCATGTCATCGAATATTGCGGCGAGGCGATCCGCAACCTGTCGATGGAAGGCCGCATGACCATCTGCAACATGGCGATCGAGGGCGGCGCCCGCGCCGGCCTGATCGCCCCCGACGAGGTGACCTTCGCCTATGTCCAGGGCCGCCCCCACGCGCCGAAGGGCGCGCAATGGGAGGCCGCGATCGCCTGGTGGAAGACGCTGTTCTCGGACGACGGCGCGCAGTTCGACAAGGTGCTGACCATCCGGGCCGAGGACATCGCCCCCACCGTCACCTGGGGCACCAGCCCCGAAGACGCGCTGCCGATCACCGCCTTGGTTCCCGCGCCCGAAAGCTTCGCGGGCGGCAAGGTCGATGCGGCGCGCCGGTCCCTGGACTACATGGGCCTGACGGCGGGGACGCCGCTGACCCAGATCGCCATCGACGCGGTCTTCATCGGCTCCTGCACCAATGGCCGGATCGAGGATCTGCGCGCCGCCGCCGAGGTGCTGCGCGGCCGCAAACTGGCCCCGGGGGTGCGCGGCATGGTCGTGCCGGGCTCGGGCCTGGTGCGCGCGCAGGCCGAGGAGGAGGGGCTGGACGCAGTCTTTCTGGAGGCGGGCTTCGAATGGCGGCTGGCGGGCTGTTCCATGTGTCTGGGCATGAATCCCGACCAGCTGAAGCCGGGCGAGCGTTGCGCCGCGACCAGCAACCGCAATTTCGAGGGGCGGCAGGGCTACAAGGGCCGCACCCATCTGATGAGCCCCGCGATGGCGGCGGCGGCGGGCGTCACGGGGCGTCTGACCGACATCCGCGAATTCGCCAAAGAACCGGCGTAAGGACAGATCATGGACAAGTTCACCACCCTGACCGGCATCGCGGCCCCCATGCCGCTGGTCAATATCGACACCGACATGATCATCCCCAAGCAGTTCCTGAAGACCATCAAGCGCTCGGGCCTGGGCGTGAACCTCTTCGACGAGATGCGCTATGACCGCGAGGGGCGCGAGATCCCCGATTTCGTGCTGAACAAGCCCGCCTATCGCGACGCGCAGATCCTGATCGCGGGCGACAATTTCGGCTGCGGCTCGTCGCGCGAACACGCGCCCTGGGCGCTGCTGGATTTCGGCATCCGCTGCGTGATCTCGACCAGCTTCGCCGACATCTTCTTCAACAACTGCTTCAAGAACGGCATCCTCCCGGTCGTGCTGCCGCAGGCCGCCGTGGACGCGCTGATGGAGGATGCCGAACGCGGCGCCAATGCCCGCATCACCGTCGATCTGGAGACCCAGACCGTCACCGCCTCGGACGGCACCAGCCATGCCTTCGAGGTCGACGCCTTCCGCAAGCACTGCCTGATGAACGGGCTGGACGATATCGGCCTGACGATGGAGAAGGCCCCCGCCATCGACCGGTTCGAGGATGGGATGGCCCAGGCCCGCCCTTGGATCTGAGGGCGCTTGCCCTTGCCCTGATGCTGGCCGCCCCGGCCCAGGGCCAGACCCTGCGCCTGGCCACCTGGGATCCCGGCCTGACCCGGGACGGGCCGGGGCTTCTGTTGCGCGACATTGAGCGGGACGACCCGCAGGTGCTGGCAGCGGCGCAGGTCATCGCGGCGCTGCGGCCCGACGCGATCCTGCTGACCGGGCTGGACTGGGATCTGGACGGCCGCGCGCTGGCGGCTTTCGCCGACCTGCTGAAGGCCCAGGGCCACCCCCTGCCCCACCGCCATGCCGGCCCCCCGAACCGAGGGGTCCAGACCGGCCACGACCTTGACGGCGACGGACGCGCGGGCCAGCCCCGCGACGCGCAGGGATACGGCGCCTTCACCGGGCAATCGGGCCTCGCGCTGCTGTCGCGCCTGCCCATCGCCAGCGTCACCGACCACACGGCGGTGCTCTGGCGCGACATGCCCGGCCACCGGATGCCCGACGGCCCCCATGCGGATGTGCAGCGCCTGTCCTCGTCCGCGCATTGGGACATCGCCCTCACCACGCCCGCAGGCCCGCTGCACCTGCTGGCCATGGCCGCCACCCCCCCGGCCTTCGAGCCCCGCAACATCGCCCGCAATCATGACGAGGCCGCCTTCTGGCTGGACCACCTGCCCGACGCGCCCTTCGCGGTCATCGGCAACCTGAACCTGGATCCCGTGGATGGCGACGGCGATCCCGCGGCGCTTGCGGCCCTGCTGGCGGTCACGCAGGACCCCGAACCGCGCGGCGCGTGGCAGCCGCCCCAGACCGGCCCCAACGCGGATCACCAGGGCGATCCGGCCTTGGACACGGCGGAATACGACCGCCCCCCCGGCAACCTGCGGCTGGACTACATCCTGCCCGCGCAGGGCCTGCGCGTCATCGATGCCGGTGTCCTCTGGCCCGCCCCGGGCGACCCGCTGGCCGAAGCCGTGGCGCTGGCCTCGCATCGCAAGCTGGTCTGGGTCGATCTAGACCTCGAATGAGGCCACGGCCCCCCAAGCCAGATCCAGATCCTCGCCCGTCACCCCATAGGGCGGCAGCACATAGACCGTGTTGCCCAAGGGGCGCAGCAGCACCCCCTCGGCCATGACATGCGCCCGCATCCGCGGCCCGACCTCGGACAGATAGCCGCCCTCGGGCACCACCAGATCCAGCGCCGCGATGGTCCCGCAGCGGCGCGGATTGGTGAAGCGCGCATCCCCGGCCAGCGCCGCCAGCCGCTCGGCCTGCATCGCGCCCAAGGCCTCCAGCCGCGCCTGCATGGGGCTGGCCCGCCACAGCCGCACCTGCGCCAGCGCCGCCGCGCAGGCGATCGGATTGGCCGTGTAGCTGGACGAATGATAGAACGTCCGCCGCCGGTCCACCGACCGATGCGCCTCGAAGATCCGCGCCGTCGCCAGCGTGGCGGCCAGCGGCATCACCCCCCCGGTCAACCCCTTCGAGGTACACAGGATGTCCGGCTCCACCCCCACATGATCGCAGGCCCACAGCCGCCCCGTGCGGCCCCATCCGGTCATCACCTCGTCGGCGATCATCAAGACGTCATGCCGGTCGCAGATCGCCCGCAGCCCGGCCAGGACCTCGGGGCGATACATCCGCATCCCCCCCGCGCCCAGCACCAGCGGCTCCAGGATCAGCGCCGCCATCCGGCCCGACGCGGCCAGATCCTCGAAGGCCGCCAGCGTCGCCGCGCCGTCACCCGAGGGGAAGGGCAGCCGGTCCACCGCGAACATCAGCGGATCATAGGCGGCGTTGAACACCCCCCGCTCGCCCATGCTCATCGTGCCGATGGTGTCGCCGTGATAGCTGTCCTCGATCACCGCGATCCGGTGGCGCCCGTCGCCCTCGTGGCGCCAATAGCCCAAGGCCATCTTCAGCGCGACCTCGACGGCGGTGGACCCGCTGTCGCTGTAGAAGACGTGCTTCAACCCCGCAGGGGCCATCGCGACCAGAGCCTCGGCCAGCTCCTCGGCGGGCGCATGGGTCAGACCGGCGAAGATCACCTGATCCAGGGTCCCCGCCATCTCGCGGATCGCCGCGACGATCTCGGGCTGGTTGTGGCCATGGGTGACCACCCACCAGCTGCTGATCGCATCCAGCAGCGGGCCCCGGTCGGTCTGGATATAGGCGCCCTGCGACCCCGTGGCCCGGGGCGGCGCCGGCTCGGTCGCATGCTGGAAGAAGGGATGCCAGACCGCACTCATGCGAAATCCTCCGCCCGGAAGTTGTCACGCATCGCCTGAGCCAACGCAGCCCGGTCCAGCCGCGCCAGATGCGGCAGCCGCCCCAGCACGCGGACCCGGCCGATCTGCCCGATGGTCGCCATGTTGTCACCGTTCGGATCGCCCGCAAAGGCCACCCCATGGATCGGCACGCCCCGCGCCCGCAGCGCCTCGATCGCGCTCAGGCTGTGGCTGATCGTCCCCAGCCCGGTGGCGCAGACCAGCACCACCGGGATCTGCCAGCGCGCGAACAGGTCCGCGAACAAGATTTGCCGGGTCAGCGGCACCAGCACGCCCCCCGCGCCCTCGATCACCAGCCGCGCGCCGGGCGGCGGGGTCAGCGCTTCGGCGTCGATCTCCACCCCCTCCAGCTCGGCGGCGCGGTGCGGCGACAGGGGCTCGCGCAGCATCACCGCCTCGGGATGGGTCGGGGCGCCCGACAGCTGTTCGACCTCGGCCCGGTCGCTGCCCGGCTGCGCAACATCCGTTAAGGCCGCGCGCGTTGTCGGTGTACGCCCTGTGCACGCGCTGTGCTGCCCCGGTGCATCCCCGGTGAGGGCCGCATTCGGCACATTCCCCGCCAGCCCGGACTGCACCGGCTTCCAATAGGCCGCGCCGGTCATGCCGCACAGACCGGCCGCGAAGACCGTCTTGCCGACATCCGTCCCGGTGCCTGTGATCACAAATCTGGCCATAGCTCCTCCAGCACCTCGGCCAGGCGGATCACCTCCGCCTCCGAGGCATTCAGCGTCAACGACACCCGCAACCGAGAGGTCCCCTCGGGCACGGTCGGCGGCCGGATCCCCCGCACATCCAGGCCCCGCGCCTGCACCTGCGCGGCCAGCGCCATCGTCGCGGCATCGGGTCCCACGATCAGCGGCACGATCTGGCTGCCGCTCAACGGCACCTGCGGCAGGCGCCGGGCCATTTGGGCCCCGAACAGTGCCACCCGGTCCTGCAGCGCCGCCTGCCGCCATGGCTCGTCCTCAAGGATCGCCAGCGCCTCCTGCCCCGCCACCGCCATCAAGGGCGAGGGCGCGGTCGCGAAAATGAAGGGCCGGCAACGGTTTACCAGAAAATCGATCAGCACCCGCGCGCCGCAGATCAGCGCGCCCGACCCACCCAGCGCCTTGCCAAGCGTGTGCAGCGTCACGACATTGTCGCGCCCCTCCAGGTGATGCGCCAGGCCCCGGCCCCCGGGCCCGAAGACGCCTGTCGCATGCGCCTCGTCCACCAGCAGAAACCCATGCGCATCCGCCAAGACCATCAGATCGTCCAGCGGCGCGCGGTCGCCATCCATGCTGTAGAGGCTCTCGACCGCGATCCAGACCGCCCCGGTCCCGCCCCCACGGCGCCAGGTCGTGATCACATCCTCCGCATGCCCCGCATCGCCATGCCGGAACATGGCAACCTCCGCCCGCCCCGCCCGCGCCCCCTCATGGGTGCTGGCATGGGACAGCGCATCCATCAGCAGCAGATCCCCCCGCTGCGGCAGCGTTGTGATCACAGCAAAGTTGGCGACATACCCGCCCCCGAAGCCCAACGCCGCCTCGGCCCCGAAAAACCCCGCCGCCGCCGCCTCGAACCCAGCCTGAACCTCGGTCTCCCCCCGCAGCAACCGCGATCCCGCGGCCCCCACCGGCACGCCCCGCTCCAGCGCCCCGGCGACAACCGCCCGCAACCGCGCGGACTGTGCCAAGCCAAGGTAATCGTTCGAGGAAAAATCCACGCCCCGCCTGGGGATCAAGGCGCGCAGCCGCGCGGCCCCTGCCAGCGCGCCCAGATCCTGCCGATAGACTGCCAGCCGGTCCATTCCACCCTGTCCCATCTTCGGTCGTCAAATATCCTGGGGGTCCGGGGGTGAAACCCCCGGCTTGGCCTCAGCGCAGGATCGGAATTGCCGGAGCCCGCGTCGCCTTCGGTTCCGGCTGATGCTCATGCGCCTGCATCGGCTGAATGCCCAGCTTGGCAAACAGACGCATGTCGCTGTCTTCGGACGGATTTTCCTTGGTCAACAGCGTCTCGCCCACGAAGATAGAATTCGCCCCGGCCAGAAAACACATGGCCTGCAGCTCGTCGGACATGGCCGTGCGCCCGGCGGACAGGCGTACATGGCTTCGCGGCATCATGATCCGCGCGGTGGCGATGGTGCGGACGAAATCGATCGGATCGACCGGCGCGGCATCGGCCAGCGGCGTGCCCTCGACCGGGATCAGCATGTTGATGGGCACGCTGTCGGGCGGCTCGGGCAGGTTGGCCAGCGTGACCAGCATGTCGACGCGGTCCTGCGTCCCCTCGCCCAGACCCAGGATCCCGCCCGAGCAGACCTTGATGCCCGCCTCGCGCACGCGGGCCAGCGTTTCCAGCCGGTCGGCAAAGCTGCGTGTTGTGATCACATTGTCATAATACGCTTCGGAGGTGTCGATATTGTGGTTGTAGTAATCCAGCCCCGCCGTGGCCAGCTGCCGCGACTGATCGGCATCCAGCATCCCAAGCGTCATGCAGGTCTCCATCCCCAGGGCGCGCACGCCCTCGATCATGGCGACGATCTGCGGCATGTCCCGTTCCTTGGGGCTGCGCCAGGCGGCGCCCATGCAATAGCGCGTGGCGCCGGCATCCCGCGCCCGCCGCGCCTCGGCCAGCACCCGCTCGACCTCCATCAGCTTCGAGGCCGACAGCCCCGAGGCATGGCGCGCCGACTGGCTGCAATAGGAACAATCCTCGGGACAGCCGCCGGTCTTGATCGACAGAAGCCGGCTCATCTGCACGCGGTTGGGGTCGAAATGCTGCCGATGCACCGTCTGCGCCTGATAGAGCAGGTCCATGAGTGGCTGGTCGAACAGCCGGCGAGCCGCCTCGGCCGTCCAGATGTCGCGGGGGTGTTCGGTGGTCGGATCACTGTGCAGCATGGTTTCCCTCGGTGGCTGGCCGTTCTGCCTAGCATTCCCGCACGAAGCTGTCCAACCGCCCGGGCGGGTCCTACTCCAGATCCCTGCGGCGACGCAGCGCCGCATCCTGCTGCAGGCGTGCCAGCACCTCGGCCCGGCCGAATTCCCGGGCGGCCTGTTGGCGCGCGATCTCGAATTTCGGCGTCAGGCGCTGCAGCTCCTGATCGGCATGGCGCAGCTCGCGCGCGGCCCGTCCGGCCTGGGCATTGGCCAGCCGCGCCTCGGGCAGGGTCAGCGGCGCGCTGCTGTCATAGCTTTGCGCCAGCGCCACCCGCAACCCGTCGACCTGCAGGCGGGCCCGGATCATGTGCGCGTTGAAGGCGGCAAAGCTTTTCAGCTCGCGCTCGGCCCTCAGCCGGGCGATCCGTTCCAGCTGCCGCAGTTGATCGACCTGGTCTACCATCCGGCCCGCGCCTTCTGGCGCATCCTTTCGGCAAAGCGGATCGCCGCGGCGGCGGCGGCAAAGTGATCGCGCCGGATCTCCTGCCCGATCCTGACCTCGGCATGGATGGCCCGGGCGCAGGGCGGGTCGGACCAGATCGGCACCCCCTCCCTGACCGCCCGGGCGCGGATGCGGGCGGCGACCTCGTCCGTGCCCTTGGCCACGCAGACCGGAGCCCGCCCGGTGCCGCGTTTCCACCGCAGGGCGACCGCGTAATGCGTCGGGTTCACGATGACCACGTCCGCCCCGGCCACATCGGTCAGCATCTGCTTCATCGCAAGATCCACCCCACGCTGACGCCGGGCCGCCTTCAGATGCGGATCCCCCTCGGACTCCTTGTGCTCGTCCCGCATTTCCTTGTGGCTCATGCGGTTCTTGCGACGATGGTCGAACCATTTCCACAGCATGTCCGGCAGCGTGAAGAGGATCGAGATGCCCAGTCCCAGCATCAGCACCTGTCCCAGGATCGCGACCAGTCCCGCGACCCACTGCCCCTGCGCCATGGCCGACGCGGCGATCCGGTCCAGCAGCGACAGGAACAGGAACCAGCCGCCCAGACAGACGAGCGCCGCCTTGCCAAAGGACAGCGCAAAGGTGACCAGCCCGTTCGCCCCGAACTTCTGGCCAAAATTCTTCACGATGCTGATGCGCTTGGCGTCCGGCGCCAGCTTTTCGGGCGACAGGATCACGCTGCGCGTGGCCACCAGCCCCAGCAGGATCGCAGCGACAAGGAACGCCGCCAACCCCACGGTCGCCAGTGCCGCGTAGCCGCCCAGGTTGCGCGCCAGCGCGACGGTCTCCCCGGGGATCCAGCCCTCGGAGCCCAGGGCACGGGCGGCCATTGCCAGCCAGTGCCGGGTCACCAGACCTGCCGCCCCCGCAATGGCCAGCACCGCGCCCAGATACATCATCATGGCGTTCAGCTCGGTCGAGCGCGGGATATCGCCCTTGAGGCGCGCCTGCCGCAGCTTCTGCTCGGTCGCCTCGAAGGGCTTGTCGCCGGTCTCGCTCATCGGGTCGGTCCTAGGGAAGGGGCGGCAGCATGAAGCCCAGCACCGCATCCGCCCAGATGCCCAGCAGCAGCGGCGCCAGAACGGCCAGTCCCGCCAGCGCCAGCAGGATCGAGGCCGGCGCCCCGATGAAGACCACCGGCAGGGCCGGCATCACCCGGTTGATGACCGCCGACAGAGCTTGGTACAGAAACCCGCCCAGGGTGAAGGGCGCCGCCAGCATCATCGCCAGCCAGAAGCTGTCGGCCACGATCCGCGCCACCGCCATCGCCAGACCGTCGGCGGCGGGCAGGCGGGCCGGCGGCCAGAGGGTCAGGCTGTCGGCCATCAGCTCGACCAGCATCACCGGCAGGCCGAGCGCCATCAGGATGGCAAGGCCGGCCAGATGCAGCATGTTCCCGATCGGATGCGGCGACATCTCGTTCTGGACGCCCATGATCTGGGACAGCGAGGCCGTGGCCGCGATCGCCGTCGTGGCGATGTCGATGGCCAGGACCAGAAGCCGCAGCATCGTCCCTGCGGCCAGCCCCAGCACCATCTCGATACCCAGCTGCCCGACCAGCCCAAGCGGCTGAAGCGGCATCTGGGTCGCGGGGCCCAGACCCGACAGAAGCGGCGTCAGCGCCAGGGCCATCGCGACCTTGATGCGCGCGGTGATCACCCTTTCGCCCAGGCCAGGCAGGACAAGGATGCAGGCCTGGACGCGCACATAGACCAGCACCTGCGTCCATTCCAGCCCCGGGAAGATCGCCTGAAGCTGGTCCCACATCACGCCGCCTCGACCGTGCCCAAGAGCCGCAATTCGGCCGAGGGGTCGACCTCCTCGAGGCCCAGAACCGGGACGGCCATGCCATTGGCGCCCAGGACGGCGCGGATCATCCGGCGGCGGTGATCGGGGGTCAGAAGGACCGTGCGCATCGCAGGCTCGGCCAGGGACAGCGATTTGCGCACGGCATCGACCAGCTTGCGCGACATCGCCGGCGTCATCGCCCCGCCCCCCGCCCGCCCGGTCTCGGCATCGGCGCGCACGAACTCGGCCTCCCAGGAGGGGTGCAGCTGCAGGGCGGCCAGCCGACCCAGATCGTCGGCATATTGCTGGGTGATCTGGCCGCGCAGGCGCTTGCGGACCAGTTCATAGATCGCCTCGGGCTGCTCGATGCTGCGGAATTCGCAGATCGCATCCACGATCAGCGGCAGGTTGCGGATCGAGATCCGCTCCTCCAGCAGGGCGCGCAGGATGGCCAGAAGCGTCTCGGGGGTGACCTTGTCGGGGATCATGCTGTCGAAATACTTGCGATAGCGGTCGGCCCGACCGGTATCGGACAGGGCCTTCAGCTCGTCGATCTGGCGCTGCAGGGCGCCCAAGGTCAGCAGGGCGGGCAGGTTGGCCTTGACCACCTCCATCAGATGGGTCGACAGGACCTCCATCGGGGTGACGACGGTGGCTCCCAGGGTCGCGGCCTCTTCCTGGTCATCGGGCTGGATCCATTTCGCCGGGCTGGCATAGACCGGCTCGCGCACGGAGATGCCGCGCAGGTCGGCCAGGACCGCATCGGGTCCAAGCGCCAGCACCTCGGCCGGGCGCAGCGTGCCACGCCCGCGAATGACGCCCTGGATGCGGATCTGATAGTCGACCGGCGCCAGATCGTCGGTATCGGTGATGCGCACGTCGGGCAGGATCAGGCCGAAGCTGCGTGCGATGTGGATGCGCAGGTTGCTGATCCGGCTGCCCAGGCCCCGCGCCTGATCCAGCGCGGTGACGATCAGATCGGTCCCGATCTCGACGCTGATATCGTCGGTGTCCAGCACATCCCCGATCCGGGCCGCAGGCTTGGTGCCCGGATCCGTCGCGGTCAGATCCGGCAGAGCCTCCTCCGCCGCCCGTCTGCGACGTGCGATGCGCCACGCCAAGGTGGCCATGCCCGCCGCGATGCCCAGAAACAGCAGCCTCGGCATGCCGGGGACAAGGGAAATGACCACCATCGCCGCCGCAACCATGGCCGCCGGCTGCCAGCTGCGACCGAATTCGGTCGACAGAAGACCTGCCGTCGTCTCGGTGGCCCCCCCGCGCGACAGCAGCAAGGCCGCCGCCATCGAGGTGATCAGTGCGGGGATCTGGCTGACCAGCCCGTCGCCGACGGTCAGATGGGAATAGGTTGACACCGCCTCGCCCAGGGGCATGTCATGGACCGTGATGCCGACGGCCAGGCCGACGCAGAGGTTGATCAGGGTGATGACGATGCCCGCCACCGCATCGCCCTTGACGAATTTCGACGCCCCGTCCAGCGAGCCGAAGAAGCTGATCTCGCGCTGCTCCTGGACACGGCGGCGCTTGGCCTCCTGATGGTCGATGGCGCCGGCGTTCAGGTCGCCGTCGATGGCCAGCTGCTTGCCGGGCAGAGAATCCAGCGCGAAGCGGGCCGCGACCTCGGCCATCCGGCCCGAGCCCTTGGTGATGACCATGAAGTTCACCACCGAGATGACCGCAAAGACCGTGATCCCCACCAGGATCGAGCCCCCGGACACGAAGCTGGCAAACCCGTTGATGACCTGGCCCGCCGCCTCGGTGCCGTTCTGGCCATCGGTGAGGATGAGCCGGGTCGACGAGACGTTGAGCGACAGCCGGATCACCAGGCTGACCAGCAGAAGGACGGGAAAGGCCTGAAAGTCGGTGGGCTTCTCGACCAGCGAGGCCATGACCAGGATCAGCACGGCCGAGGCGATCGAGATCGCGATCCCGAAATCCAGCACTCCCGCCGGCAGGGGAATCACCAGCGACAGGACCACCAGCACTAGCCCGCTTGTGACCAGCAGGGGGGCGTCCAGCAGCTTGCCGGGCTTGCCCGCCACCGCGCCGATGGGGGTCATGGCCCCGTCTCCGGTCGGGGTCGCGCGGGACGAAGCAGGTCATCGACGGTCCAGGGTCCATCCGTCAGCAGCCCGACCCGGCGCAGATAGGCGATGGCCAGCAGCCGCTCGGCGCTGTCCATCTGCATCAGCCGCACTCGGTAATCGCGGGGAAGCCCCTGTCCTGACAGAAGCCAGTCCGACGCGTCCCGGGCCAGTTGCTCGGCATCGGTGGCCGACGCGGGTCCGGCGGCCAGGAATGCCGCCACGAGATAGGGGGCCGCCCGCAACATCAGGCAGCTTTCTTGAGTTCGCGCAGCGCGCCTTCCAGCGTGTCGAAGCTGGGCCGGACATGTTCCGGGACGGTCTGCCGCCCGACCTCGACGCACAGTGTCGTCGCATGCTGGTGCAGCCCGGCGACGAGGACCGACTTGACGACCTCGTAGAAGCCCAGGTCCTCCTTCACCACCGATCCAAGCCGGTTGGCCAGCGGCGCGACGAAGCCATAGGACAGGAACACCCCCAAGAAGGTCCCCACCAGCGCACCGCCGATCATCTTTCCCAGGACCGCCGGCGGCTGGTCGATCGCACTCATCGTCTTGATGATCCCCAGAACCGCCGCCACGATCCCCAAGGCGGGCAAGGCGTCGGCCATGGTCTGCAGGGCATGGGGCACATGCATCTCCTCTTCGCGCAGGGTGGCGATGCGGCGCGAGAGCATGTCCTCCACCTGATAGGGATCATCATAGTTCAGGCTGGCCGAGCGCAGCGTGTCCGAGATTAGCGAGACGACGTGATGATCGGCAGCCAGGCGCGGATAGGCCGTGAAGATGGGCGATTCGCCGGGGTTCTCGATATGCTGTTCCAGCGCGACGGGGTTCTCGCGTGCGATCTTGAGCAGCTGGAACATGAGGCACAGCACGTCCTGATGATCCTGCGCCGTCCAGCGAGGGCCCTTGAACGCCCGCATGAGCCCGCCCAGGGTCGCCTTCAGCACATCGGTGCTGTTGCCCAGGAAATAGGACCCGACCGCGGCGCCCATGATCATCATCATCTCGAAGGGCAGCGCGTGCAGGATCACGCCCATCTTGCCCCCGGCCAGTAGGTAGCCCCCGAAGACCATGGCCAAGGTGACGAAAATTCCGACGAAACCGAACATGGCGGGGGTCCTTATGGGGTGCGGACGCTGCGCGCGCCCATCTGGGCGGTCAGCAGCGCGGCTTGGCGGGGATCGACGGCGGCGATGATGCGCGCGCCGGCTTCCGGCTGGACGCGCATCAGGATCTCGGCCGCAAAATCGGCGGGAAGGTTGGTCAGGATGGCGGCGGCCTCGGCCGGCTTCATCTGGTCGTAAAGGGCGATGAGGCGGTCGATATCGGTGCGCACGGCCTGGGTGGCACCGTCCCGATCCGCGACCGCGCGATCCCTCTGGGCTCGCAGGTCGCTCAGATGTTCGCGCAGGCTTGCCTCGGCCTGGGTGATTTCTGCCTTCCTGGTCTCCAGCGAGGCCATGTAGCGTTCGATCCGCAGGGCGCGGTCGCGCAACTCCTCGGCCAGGGCCACGGCCTCTGGGACATCGCCGCAGCCGTCCAGCAGATCGGCGGGGGCGGCGACGGCGACGGTCGAAAAGAGGCGAGCCAGACCGGTTCCCTGCCACAGGATGGCCCCGGCAGGCAGCACGAAAAGCAGCGTCAGTACGGGCAGGAGGGGCCTAGCCATGGGTCACCTCGGATCGCTTGCGCAGGCGACGCGCGGTGGACAGGGGCCGGGGCGCCTCGGCAGCCGCGGCCCCGATCCGCTGGCGCAGGTCCCAGATGGCCCGCTCGCGCCGGGCCGTCTCGATCTCGTCGGCCAGACGGGTGCTGGCCTCCATCGCCTCGTCGCGCGCCGAGCGGATCGCCCGTTCCAGCCGGTCGACCTCGGCGGCCATCACGGCGATGGCGCCGCCCAGACCGGTTTCCAGATCGTTCAGCTTGCGCAGCCGGTGGGTCAGCATCAGGCAGAACAGCCCCAGCCCCAGGCAGGCCAGCAGCAGCAGCCCCTGCATCAGATGGTCCATCGTCATTTGAATCGAAACTCCGTGATCAGAAGGTCCTTGACCGGGTCTTCGCCCAGGACGAAGCGCGAGCGGGTGACCAACTCGGCGCGGATCACCTCCAGCACCCCGCGCTTGTCATAGGCGGCCGGGTCGACACCCGAGAGGAAGGTCGTGAACGCATCCGAGACCCGGGGCATCAGATGCGTGACCTGGCCCTTGTGGTGGCTGTCGGTCTCGATCGTGGCCGACATCACCATGCTGCGGGCGCGACCGCCCGGGACGATGATCTCGATCGTGGGCACCTCGACGAACTCGACGCTGAGATGCGCACCCGAGGGCGGGGGTTTGGCCGGGCCGGACAGCATCGCCCCGGGCGACCAGAACCCCAGAAATGTCGAGGCAAAACCGCCCCCACCCAGAAGGACAGTCGCCAAGACCACCATGAGCAACCCTTTCTTTCCGCGCGTCTTTCCGGCGGGCAAGGCCCCTGCTTCGGTCATCGTGATTCTCCATCCTGACGGGTTGGAAATACCAGCTTGCGACTAACCAAATCTTAAGACCGGCCATGTCATTTCAGGGCCAGACGACCTCGACGCGCTGATTCGAAAGGAGCGGTTTTGCAAAAACTGCAGGACTACTGGACCGAGCGAAGTTCTCAGCAGCAGGTGATCCTGGGCGCCGCCTTTCTGGGTGCCTTCCTGGTGGTCGCGCTGTTCGCCTGGCTGGCCAGCCGGCCCAGCATGGCACTCATCTATGGGGGGCTGGATTCCGCCCAGGCCGGCGAGGTAATCGCCGGGATCGAGCGGGTGGGCGTTCCCTACGAGGTGCGCGGCGACGCGATCTGGGTGGCGGCCGACCAGCGCGACCGGCTGCGCATGGACCTGGCGGCGCAGGGTCTGCCCGCCGCCAGCAGCACGGGATACGAGCTGCTGGACGGCATGTCGGGATTCGGGACCACCTCGCAGATGTTCGACGCCGCCTATTGGCGCGCGAAGGAGGGCGAGCTGGCGCGGACGATCCTGGCCTTGCCCAATGTCCAGACGGCGCGGGTGCATCTGGCGCTGGACACCGGGCGCGGCTATCGGCGCGACCGGAACGGCAGCGCCTCGGTGACGCTGACCACCAATGGCCAGCCGATCAGCCGCGATCAGGCGGCTTCGCTGAAATACCTCGTCTCGTCCGGGGTGCCCGGCCTGCAGCCGGACCGTGTCACGGTCATCGATTCGCAACGCGGCATCGTCGCCTCGACCGAGGATCAGACGGGGGCGGACCGCGCTGCCGAGATGAAGCGCAATGTCGAACGCATCCTGGAGCCGCATGTCGGCGTCGGCAATGCCATCGTCGAGCTGAACCTGGATCTGATGACCGAGACAGAGCTGCTGACCGAACAGCGCTTCGACCCCGACCAGCGCGCGCTGATCTCGACCGTCACCGAAGAGACCACGGACGAGAGCAATTCGACCGGCACCGGGGCGGTGACGGCGGCCTCGAACCTGCCCGATGCCGAGGAGCAGCCGGGCGACAGCAGCCAGAGCGCGCGGGCCGAAAACCGCAGTCAGGCCAATTACGAGGTCAGCCGCACGACCCGTGAGGTGCAGCGCCAGCCCGGCGCCACGCGGCGCCTGACGGTTGCCGTGCTGGTCAACGGTGTGCCCCAGGTGGATGCCGAGGGCCAGACGGTGTTGGCTCCTCGCGCGGATGCCGAACTGGAGACGCTACGCGACCTTGTCGCCTCGGCCGTGGGCTTCGACGCCGCGCGGGGCGACCTGATCACCGTCAAATCCCTGCCCTTCGCCAGCCTCGGAGAGGACGGCACGCTGGCCGCCCCCGGATTCATGGACCGGCTGGCCCTGAACGATCTGGCGCGGATTGCGCTGATCGGGATCTTTGCCTTGGCGATCATCTGGGCGGTGCTGCGCCCGATCCTGCGCAACCGGTCCGGCGCGGCGGCTCCGATGCTGGATGACAGCCTGCCACCGATGCCGCAGATGGCGATGATGGCCCCGATGATGTCGCCCATGTCCGGCGGTCTGGACGGCTTCATCAACGAGGACTTCGCCGCCTCGCCCGAGCATCCCCGGATCGCGCCCATCGATTTCCCGGGGGTCGAGCCCCTCGCCCTGCCCTCGGCCGATCCCGTGGCGCGCCTCAAGGCGATGATGAAGGAACGCCACGAGGAAAGCGTCAAGATCCTGTCGGGCTGGATCGACAACAAGGAGAGCGTGAATTGAGCCTTGCACTGTTCAGACTTGAATCATTTTCGCCGGCGGCGGCCAGCCGCCCGGTCGAGGTCAGCTTCAGCCGCGAGGATCTGGACCGGGCCTTTGCCGATGGACAGGCCGCGGCTCTGGCCGAGGTCGAGGATGCGGGGCTGCGGGCCCTGCAGGACGGCCTGCATCGGCTGTCCGACATCCTCGCCGAGGACGAGGCCCGCCGCCGCCAGATGCGGCAGGAGGCAGTCGAGGCGCTGGCCCCCCTCCTGCACCAGATCATCGATCTGATGGCACCGCCCCTGTCCTCGCGCCGCCTGGAGGAGGCGCTGCAGGCCGAACTGATGCGCCTGTCACAGCGCGCGGATCCGCTGAGCGCCCGGATCGCCTGCAGCAGCGGTCTGCGCCCGATGGTCCAGCACTGCGTGGAGGCGGCCGGGCTGGGCAGCATCGTCCTTGACGAGATCGCCGAGGACCGCATCGCCGTGACCCTTCAGGGCGGTCGCATCCAGCTTGCCCCCACCGAGATCGCCGACAGCATCCGCGCCCTGATCGCGGAGATCACCGAGGAGGACGCACCATGGACGCCCTGAAGCATCTGATCGATACCGACACGATCCAGGTCGAGGTCACCAT
The DNA here is from genome assembly GCF_005048225.1 of Paracoccus gahaiensis. Taxonomy (GTDB): domain Bacteria; phylum Pseudomonadota; class Alphaproteobacteria; order Rhodobacterales; family Rhodobacteraceae; genus Paracoccus; species Paracoccus gahaiensis. The sequence goes on along the minus strand of NZ_SUNI01000004.1, from coordinate 86,282 downwards.
CCGCCTTGGCCGCACCCGCCAGACCGTCTCGCAGCTGTCGGCGCTGCGCCCCGACGACGTGCTGGTGCTGGATCAGGCCATCGAGGACGGGGTCGAGATCTGCATCGGCGACAAGGTCATCGCACGCGGGGAACTGACCGGCGACGGCGGGACCGAGGATCGTCTCTGCGTGCGGGTGGTGGCCTCGGGGGCGCCGTGATCCGCCCGGTCCTCCTGCTGGCGGGGCTGCTCTTGCCCACGGCCGCCGCCGGGCAGGATCTTGCGCAGGGCCTGGGTGAGACGCTTGCCGCGGGGCTGGGTCAGAATGCGGTGATGCTAATCCTGCTGCTGACCGCCCTGTCGCTGGCGCCCGGCATCGCCATCATGGTGACGGCCTTTCCCTTCATCGTCACCGTGCTGTCGATCCTGCGCCAGGCCATCGGGCTGCAGCAGTCGCCCCCGAACATGCTGATCATCAGCCTGGCGATCTTTCTGACCTGGTTCATCATGGACCCGGTGCTGCGCGAGGCTTGGCAGGTGGCGGGCCTGCCCCTGCAGCAGGGCCGGATCGGTATCGCCGAAGCCTTCCAGCGGGGCATCGTGCCGTTCCAGGGCTTTATGGCCGCCCGCACCGATCCCGGCACCCTGTCCAACCTGGCCGAAATCGCCCCGGGGGTCGGCCCCCCGGACCGGCTGTCGGTGCTGATCCCGTCCTTCATGCTGTCCGAGATCCAGCGCGCCTTCGAGATCGGCTTCCTGATCGCCCTGCCCTTCCTGATCATCGACCTGGTCGTGGCGGCGGTCCTGATGTCCATGGGCATGATGATGCTGCCGCCGGTGGTCGTCTCGCTGCCCTTCAAGCTGGCCTTCTTCGTCGTGGTCGACGGATGGGGCATGATCGCGGGGGCGCTGGTGCGCAGCTATGGATAGGGGCGGGACCGGACCGGCCTTGGCCCGACCCCGGTCAGGCGCGCCGGGTGTCCAGTGCCTCGACACCCATGACCGACAGCACCTTGGCCTCGATATGGCGGGCGTTCAGGGCCGAGGTATCATACATCGCCTGCGGCGCGTCATGGTCCACGAAGGCATCGGGCAGGACCATCGAGCGGAAGCGCAGGCCGCTGTCGAAGACCCCCTCCTCGGCCAGAAGCTGGGCCACATGGCTGCCGAAGCCGCCGATGGCGCCCTCCTCGATGGTGATCAGCGCCTCGTGATCTCGGGCCAGGCGCAGGATCAGGTCGTGGTCCAGCGGCTTGGCAAAGCGGGCATCCGCCACGGTCGGCGTGATGCCGCGGGCCATCAGCGCCTCGCGGGCGGCCATCACTTCGGACAGGCGGGTGCCGAAGGACAGGATCGCGACCGTCTTGCCTTCGGCGATCATCCGGCCCTTGCCGATGGGCAGGACCTTTCCGCGTTCCGGCATCTCGACCCCGGTGCCTTCGCCGCGCGGAAAGCGGAAGGCGATGGGACCGCTGTCATGGGCGGCGGCGGTCGCGACCATGTGGACAAGCTCCGCCTCGTCGGCGGCGGCCATCACCACGAAGCCCGGCAGATTGGCCAGAAAGGCGATGTCATAGGCGCCCGAATGCGTCGGGCCGTCCTGCCCCACCAGCCCGGCGCGGTCGATGGCGAAGCGCACCGGAAGGTTCTGGACCGCCACGTCATGGACGACCTGATCATAGCCGCGCTGCAGGAAGGTCGAGTAGATCGCGCAGAAGGGCTTCATCCCCCCCGCCGCCAGCCCGGCCGAAAAGGTCACCGCATGCTGTTCCGCGATGCCCACGTCAAAGCAGCGGCGCGGAAAGCGTTGCGCGAACTGCTTGAGCCCCGTCCCGTCCGGCATGGCCGCCGTGACACCCAGGATGCGGTCGTCGCGAGCCGCCTCGTCGATCAGCGCCTGCGCGAAGACGGCGGTATAGCTGGGCGCGTTCGACTTGGCCTTGGCCTGCACCCCGGTGATGACGTCGAACTTGCCCGTCGCGTGGCCCCGGTCGGCCGCCGCCTCGGCGGGGGCATAGCCCTTGCCCTTCTTGGTGACGACATGGATCAGGACCGGCCCGTCGGCCCGGGCCCGCAGGGTGCGCAGCAAGGGCAGCAACTGTTCCATGTCATGCCCGTCGACGGGGCCGATATAGGAAAAGCCCAGTTCCTCGAACAGCGTGCCACCGACCGTCATGCCCTTCAGCATTTCCTTGGCCCGACGCGCGCCTTCCTGCAACGCGTCGGGCAGCATGCCCACCGCGCCCTTGGCCACGGCCTTCAGCTCCTGAAACGGGCCGCCGGCATAAAGCCGCGTCAGATAGGAGGACATCGCTCCGACCGGGGGGGCGATCGACATCTCGTTGTCGTTCAGGATCACGAACAGCCGCTTGCCCTCGTGACCCGCGTTGTTCAGCGCCTCATAGGCCATGCCCGCGCTCATCGCGCCGTCGCCGATCACGGCGATCGCATCACCCGGATCGCCCCCCAGCTCGCGCGCCATCGCAAAACCAAGCGCCGCGCTGATCGAGGTCGAGGAATGGCCCGCCCCGAACGGATCGTAGGGGCTTTCCGCCCGCTTGGTGAAGCCCGCCAGCCCGCCGCCCATGCGCAGGGTGCGGATGCGGTCGCGCCGCCCGGTCAGGATCTTGTGGGGATAGCACTGATGGCCGACATCCCAGATCAGCTTGTCGCGCGGCGTGTCGAAGACGGCATGCAGGGCCACGGTCAGCTCGACCACGCCCAGACCCGCCCCCAGATGGCCGCCCGTCGCGCTGACGGCGCTGATCGTCTCGGACCGCAGCTCGTCGGCCAGATGGCGCAAGTCGACATCGCTCAACGATTTGAGGTCGGACGGCAGCGACACACGGTCGAGCAAAGGCGTCTTGGGTCGGTCGGTCATGGGCTGGCCCTCCTCCGGGACGGGCGATCAGGTATCGCGCTCGATAACGAAACGCGACAGGGCGCGCAAGTTTCCGGCCGCTGCGCCATAATCACGCAGCGCGGCATCGGCGACACCCACCAGGCGCCGTGCCTCGGCCTGCGCGCCGGGCAGGCCCAGCAGCGAGACGAAGGTCGCCTTGCCGGCCCCCGCATCCTTGCCCACGCGCTTGCCGGTGGCGGCCTCGCTGCCGGTCACGTCCAGAATGTCGTCGGCGATCTGGAAGGCCAGGCCAAGCGCATCGGCATAGCGGTCCATTGCCGCCGGATCGTCCCCCGCGATCAGCGGGCCGGCAGTCGCCGCAAAGCGGATCAGCGCGCCGGTCTTGCCGCCCTGAAGCCGGGTGATGGCGTCCAGATCCAGCGGCGTGCCGGCGGTCTCGGCGGCGATGTCCAGGGCCTGCCCCCAGACCATCCCCCGCGCGCCCGACGCATCGGCCAGCGCCGCCACCAGCCGCAGCCGGGCCTCGGGCGCGCCGATGCGGTCCTCGGTCAGCAGCTCGAAGGCCAGGGTCTGCAGCGCGTCGCCGGCCAGGATCGCGGTCGCCTCGGACCACCGCACATGCACGGTCGGCTGGCCCCGGCGCAGGTCGTCGTCATCCATCGCGGGCAGGTCGTCATGGACCAGGCTGTAGGCATGCAGCGCCTCGACCGCAGCCGCTGCCGGCAGGGCGGCGGCGTCCTCGACGCCATGAAGACGGGCCGATTCCATGACCAGAAAGGCCCGCAGCCGCTTGCCCCCCTGCACGCCATAGGACATGGCCTGCGCCAGATTCCCATCCGGCAGCGCGCCGATGACACGGTCCAGCTCGGCCTGCACCTCCGCCCGGACCCGGGCCAGACGATCCTGCATCACAGACCTTCGACCGGCTCGACGCCCGAGGGCTGGCCGTTCGCCGCCAGGGTGATCTTCTCGACCCGTTCCTCGGCCGCCCGCAGGCGGTCCTCGCAATGCTTGCGCAGCGCGGCGCCGCGCTCGTACAGCGCGATGGACTCCTCCAGCGTCGCCTCGCCGGTCTCCAGCTTGCCGACCGTGGCTTCCAGCTCGCGCATGGCCTCCTCGAACGAGAGGGTGGTGATATCGCTCATTCCGTGGCCTCCAAAAGCACCGTCACATGGGCCCGCACCGAGCGTCCCAAGGCCGCAAGATCATAACCACCTTCCAGGCAGGATACCACGGGGGCCCCGCATTGCGCCGCCGCCCCGCAGATCGCGCGGGTCAGGGCGGCGAAATCCGCGTCCTCCCAGTCCAGCTGCGCCAGCGGATCGTCGCGATGCGCGTCGAACCCGGCCGAGACGATGACCAGCTGCGGCGCGAACGCGACGATGCGCCGCAGCGCCCCCGCCCATTCCGCCTGCGCCAAGGCCCCGTCCGAACCCGGCGGCAGCGGCAGGTTCAGCACCTGGCCCTGCGCCCCCGTCTCGGACGCCGCGCCGCTGCCGGGATACAGTGGCATCTGGTGACTGGACACGAACAGCGCCCGCCCCTCGTCCCACAGCAGATCCTGCGTGCCGTTGCCATGGTGCACGTCGAAATCCAGGACCGCGACGCGGGCCAGCCCGTGATGATCCAGCGCCCGCTTGGCGGCGATGGCCACGGTCCCGAACAGGCAGAACCCCATCGCGGTCGCGGTCTCGGCATGGTGCCCCGGCGGGCGCATGGCCACGAAGGCCACCCCCGCCTCACCGGCTAGCACCGCATCCACCGCGGCGCAGGCCCCCCCGACGGCGCGCAGGGCGGGCTCCAGGCTGCCCTGCGACAGGTAGGTGTCGGCATCGATCTGGCGCAGACCCTCGGCCGGCACCGCCGCCCGCAGCCCGTCCAGATAGGCGGCAGGATGGCAGCGCAGCACATCTGCGTCCTCCGCCAGTGGGGCCTCGCGCCGGTCCAGGACCAGCCCCTCCAGCGCGGCCAGGACGGTCGCATGCCGCGCCACCTGCTCGGGATGACCCGGCGGGGTCGCATGGGCCGCCCCGCTGTCATGGGAATACAAGATCACGCTCATCAGGCCCTCCTGCCCTTTGGCCAAAGGCTAGAAGCCCGCAGCGCAAGCCACAACCCCAAGCCGGGCGTTCATCTTGGCCGACATATCCCGGGGCTGACCCGCGCCCCGAAAAGGTCCGGGGGACCTTTTCAGCATCGAGGGCGCAGGACGGGGGGCAGCGCCCCCCTCTACCGCGGACACTTAGACGGTCAGCCGCTGTCCGTCATGCCCGGTGATGCGCAGCGCAATCAGCGTGCCCTCGGGCTGATCCTCGGCAAAGGCCACTTCGGTGAACTGCTCGGTGCGCCCAAGGCGCGGCCCTTCGGTCAGGACCCGGTGCAGGACCCCCCGCTGCCCTTCCAGATGCCCACGCAGGGCCGCGTCGCCCGCCGCCCGCAGCCGCGCGGCGCGGTCGCGGATCGCGGGCCCCGCGACGGCAGGCATCCGGGCGGCCGGCGTGCCCTTGCGCGCCGAATAGGGGAAGACATGCAGGAAGGTCAGCCCGCAGGCGGCAACCAGGTCGATCGAGTTCTGAAACATCGCCTCGGTCTCGGTCGGAAAGCCCGCGATGATGTCGGCGCCGAAAATTATGTCGGGGCGCAGCCGCCGCGCCTCGTCGCAGAAGGCGATGGCGTCGTCGCGCAGATGGCGGCGCTTCATGCGCTTGAGGATCATGTCGTCGCCCGCCTGCAGCGACAGGTGCAGATGCGGCATCAGCCGCGGCTCGGTCGCGATGGCCAGCATCAGGTTCTCGTCCGCCTCGATCGAATCGATCGAGCTGATCCGCAGCCGCGGCAGGTCCGGCACCAGCCGCAGGATGCGCATGACCAGATCGCCCAAGCGCGGCAGCCCCGGCAGATCGGCGCCCCAGCTGGTCAGATCGACCCCGGTCAGCACGACCTCGTGAAAGCCGCGCCCGACCAGCCGCTTGATCTGCTCGATCACCACGCCCGCCGGAACCGAGCGCGAATTGCCGCGCCCGAAGGGGATGATGCAGAAGGTGCAGCGGTGATCGCAGCCGTTCTGGACCTGCACATAGGCCCGGTGGCGCCCGAAGCCGTCGATCAGGTGTCCCGCCGTCTCGCGCACCGACATGATGTCGTCGACGACGACCTTCTCGGTGTCGCCGATCAGGTCGGGCGCCCGCAGCCCCGCCCAGGTCGCGGGCTGCATCTTCTCGTGATTGCCGATGACCTTGGTCACCTCGGGCATGGCGGCGAAGGTCTCGGGCTCGGTCTGGGCGGCGCAGCCCGTCACGATCACCGGCACGCCGGGGTTCTCGCGCGACAGGCGGCGGATCTCCTGGCGGGCCTTGCGCACGGCCTCGGCGGTGACGGCGCAGGTGTTCACGACGACCGCGCCCGACAGGCCCGCGGCCTCGGCCATCTCGCGCATGGCCTCGGTCTCGTAGGCGTTCAGCCGACAGCCGAGCGTGGAGAAGACCGGCGCGCTCATGCCAGCCACGCGGGCGTCAGGACCCCCTCGAAGACCACCGCCGTCGGACCCTCCATCCAGACGCCGTCCTCGCGCCAGTCGATCAGCAGCCGCCCGCCCGGCACATGAACCGTCACGCGCCGGTCGGTCAGCCCGCGCCGCACCGCCGCCACCACCGCCGCGCAGGAACACGACCCCGAGGCCAGCGTCGCCCCGGTGCCCCGTTCCCAGATGCGCAGCCGGATCTCGTCGCGCGACAGGATTTGCACGATCTCGACATTGGTGCGCTGAGGGTAAAGCGGATGATGTTCCAGATCGGGGCCGAAGCGGTCCAGATCGACCGCGCCCGCGTCAGACACGAAGAAGGTCGCATGCGGATTGCCCATGCCGGTCGCGGCCGGATCGCCCGCGATGGGCAGGTGGTCGATGTCGACCTCGCGCGCCAGCGGGATTGCCCGCCAGTCGAGGACCGGCGCGCCCATGTTCACCCGCGTGATCCCCCCGCCCGCATCCTCGGCCAGCAGCACCCCGTGATCGGTCCGCAGCCGCAGCGCGGTCGCACCCGTCCGGTCCATCAGCCAGCGGGCGATGCAGCGCGTGGCATTGCCGCAGGCCGCCGACAGCGATCCGTCTGCGTTCCAGAAGACCAGCCGCGCATCGGCATCGTTGCAGGTCTCGATCGCGGCCAGCTGGTCGAAGCCCACCCCGCAATGGCGGTCGGCGATGCGCGCGACAAGATCCGCGCCCGGACGGGGCGTCCCGTCGCGCAGATCCAGAACCACGAAGTCATTGCCCAGCCCGTGCATCTTGAAGAACGGGAGGCCGGTCGAAAGTGCATGCTTCATGCGCCGCGATATAGGCCGCCCGGATCGATTCCGCCAGCGCGTTCCATTTTTCCGCTTGACCCCACCGGCCGCCCCCCCTAGGAACCGCCTCGTGATGGGCCCATAGCTCAGTTGGTAGAGCAACTGACTTTTAATCAGTGGGTCACAGGTTCGAATCCTGTTGGGCTCACCACTGTATCCTTATTCTATTATAGTATAGCCGCTTGCGGGCGAGTTTGCAGCCGGCTTCGGCCTGTTTGCAGGGTTCCGGTCTTGTCCCGTTCCCATGACGACCCGCTTTCGGTCGGCCTCTTCGGTGTCATGCGCGACCTCTGACAGACGGGGATGGCCGGTCCAGGCGCCCGTCTGCAGCGGGTTTGCGCTCGCTTCAGCCAGTGCAACAGCGCGATTTTTTCTCAACCCGTGTGCCGATCGGCCAGCGACTGGCCGCGAGGGACGTCGATCACCAGGTCTTCGACTTCAAGGTTCGCGGGATCGTTTTGAATGCCGTCACCGCGCATGGGCATCCCCGTCACGAAAGCCTGGTTGGGGATAGGGAAAAGCCCGGCCCTCAGGGACCTCGTGCGACAAGGCCCTGGAGCATGATCCCCGGATGACGCTTTTCATGGCCGGCAGGGCTGATCCCTTGCCGGCCGGGGGCTGCCTTAGGACATGTAGAGCGTGACCCCGTTCTTGCGATGGCGGGCGGCCAGGGTGCGGCCAAGGCGGCCCTTCACCAGCTCGCGCGCAGGTGCGAAATTCGCGTCCGCCAGATGCGGCATGAGCTGCAGGATCTCGTCGCGGCTGGCTTTGGTCAGGCTTTTCATCGCCTCCGGTCCGACGAACAGGCTTTCGGTCGGCGCGCCTTCGGAATGGACGACCTGATGGCGATCGAACATGATGTGCCAGTATTCCACCTCTGACAGGCCCTGGGCCAGCGTGATCCCATTGACGCCGACCAGATGCTTTGCGGCGACCAGAACCTCGTCCAGATCGAACATCCGCCGCGCGATCCGCGACTTGACCAGGACGCGATGCTGGGGCGATACGATCAGGTCGCGCAGGGGAAGGTTCGTCCCCAATGCCCCCGCCGCGATGCGGATCGGGCCCAGATGGGGCAATGCGGCAAGCTCGGTGGCCGACAGGTGGCGCCGCCCGATCCAGAGGATCGGCTGCGCGCCATCATCGACGGTGTCGACCAGATCGCCCTGCACCAGATCCTGCACCTCGATCTGACCGCGCGGGGTCGAGATCCGCGTGCCGGCGGCGAAGCAGGTCACCCCGGTCGTGTCGAAGGTGAAGGCGTCCGAGGTCACTCCGGTGAACTGCAGTCCGCCCGTGCCGGCAGGCCCCGTGATGTCCGCATTGTCCGAATAGTCGACGGCGTTCGGACCTGTCGTGTTGGACTGGTTGAGAATGCCGTCATCGGCAAAGTCGTCCTTCATCTCCCGCAGCGAGTCGTAATAGGGCGCCAGGTCGATCCGATCATTGTTGGTCGCGTCACCGTCGTCGATCGCGCCGCTGTTGCCGGTGCCGAAATCGGTGATCGTGTCCACCGACCCGTCCGCGTCATACTGGAACAGATCGTTCCCGCCGCCGCCCGTCAGGGTATCCGCGCCCGTCCCGCCGCTCAGCGTGTCGTTGCCGGCCCCGCCCGTCAGGCTGTCGTCGCCGGCACCGCCCTCGGCGTGGCCGGCCGTATCGGACAGCGTCAGACTGTCATTCCCGCTGCCGCCGATGACATTCTCGAAATGCGCGATCGAGTCGCCCTGCGCGTCGCCGCCCGAGGCCGTATTGGTGGCCAGGTTCACGGTCACGCCGGCCGTGTCACCCTCATAGCTGAGCGTGTCGGTCCCCGCGCCGCCATCAAGCCAGTCTGTCCCCGCCCCGCCGATGAGGGTGTCGTTGCCCTCGCCGCCCAGGATCGTGTCGTTCCCGACATTGCCGAGCAGAAGGTCATCACCGCTGCCGCCATCGATGAAGTCGTCTCCAAGCCCGCCATCGACGGTGTCGTTGCCGCCAAGCGCATCGATGACATCGTCGTTGAACTGGGTGCCGGCACCGGACAGGCCGTCATTGTTGTCGACCCGGTCGGTCCCCTCGGTCACCGGCTCGACATAGCCGGCACCGATCACGTCATCCCCCGAGGTTCCCGTGATTTCGCCGTCGTCGAAGGCGCCTTCCGTGCGATTAAGTCCAAGTTGCAGCCAATCTGCATCCAGCGAGGTCGGCTTGATCGACAGGATCGGTTTCGCCTGCAGGATGTGCAGATCCAGAACCGAGGGCAGCAGGAACAGTTGCCCATCCTGAGACTGCATCAGAGACAGGTAGACATTGTCGACCGAGGATCCGTCCACATAGGTGACGGTTCCCTTGTAGCGCACCACCGCGTCGAAGTCGAAGGTGGTCGTTCCCGGAAGGTTTCCGTTCCACGGCTCGACATTCGCCGTGAACAGCTGTCCGTCCCGGTCATCATTCGTATAGACCGTGTAACCGTGCTGCGGCGTCATCGTCAGGGAGGTGATGCGGGTATAGAGCGGCGACGGATCGACGCTGTCGATGCCGAACTCGAAATTGACGGGCGAGGTTAGGCCTGGGCCATCCGCGATGTTGCCGTCGCCCTCGGTCAGGTCAAGGCGAGGGATGAAGTATCCAAGATAGATCGCGTCGAAGGTCAACGGCATGGCGGGCAGTCCTTGAGGCAAAGGATGATCGGCGATCATCGTGATCGTGACGGAGCGGTCGATTGGTCAGGTCACCATGTGGTCGAAGGGCATGGCAGAGCTGTCTGGCCCCGGGTTATCAGGTCGCCTCTCGCGCCAGCAACACGAACCTTTCCAGATGGTTAACGCCTCTTTTATTTCATTTTAATAAGAACTTACGTGTTTTGATATTGCCTTTGCGCAAGCCCTTGAAAGACCGATGCGAAGGGGCTGTCCTGGCCCGAAACGAGCCGCGCTTGCACCTGCCGGATGGCGACCTGCGGCTGGCCAAAGCAAATGACGGCGCGACCACCTGACCTCTGGCCCTTGGGGGCCCAAGCCATTACATCATGCCTATGCGCAAGATCACCCTTCCCGAACGCCCCGATCTGGCCGCCAAGGCGGCAGAGGTCGGCTTTACCTTCGCCCATATGCATGGCGAGCCCTATTGGGACGAAAGCTCGGCCTATCAATTCACCCTGGCCCAGATCGAGGACGATCTGGAGGGGCCGGCCACTGAACTGCACGCGATGACCCGCGAGGCGGTGAACCGGATCGTGGCCGATCCCGCGCTGATGGACAGGCTGGGCATCCCGCAGGCGCATCAGGCGCTGGTGGCCGACAGCTGGGCGCGGGGCGAGCCCGAGATCTATGGCCGCATGGATCTGGCCTATGACGGCACCGGGCCGGCCAAGCTGCTGGAATACAATGCCGACACGCCGACATCCCTCTATGAAAGCGCGGCCTTCCAGTGGCAGTGGTTGGAGGACCAGATGGCCGCCGGCCACCTGCCCAAGGGCGCCGACCAGTTCAACGGCATCCACGAGGCGCTGGTCGAGCGCTATCGCGAGCTGTTCCCGCCCGACACCGACATCCACTTCACCGCCGTCGCGGACAATGCCGAGGATTACGCCACCGTCGAGGCGATGGCCTGGGCGGCGCGCGAGGCGGGCATGGGCGCGCATTACAGCGACCTGGACAAGCTGGCGGTCAGCAAGGATGGCCAGTTCCTGGACGCCGACGACCGCGTGATCGGCACGCTGTTCAAGCTGTACCCCTGGGAGGATCTGCTGACCGACGACTTCGCCCGCCATATCGCGAAATCGGGCTGCTTGTTCCTGGAACCCGCCTGGAAGGCCGTCGTGTCGAACAAGGGGCTGCTGCCGATCCTGTGGCAGATGTTCCCCGGCCATCCGAACCTGCTGCCGGCCTTCTTCGCCGATGACGTGGCCGATGCGCTGGTCGCGGGCGGCCAGCCGCTGCCCGCCGTGGCCCAGGCCTTCGCGCCGGTGGCGGAACAGTTCCGCGCGGCCCATGTCGTCAAGCCGATCTTCTCGCGCGAGGGTGCGGGAGTCGTCATCGTCGAGGGCGGCGAGGTCACCGATGCGTCCGAGAACCACGATTACGACGGCCATGCCCGCATCGTGCAGGCCTATCACGCGCTGCCCGAATTCGACGGGTTCCGCCCGGTGATCGGCGCCTGGATCGTGGGCTCTGCCTGCGCCGGCATCGGCATCCGCGAAGACCGGGCCCGCATCACGCAGGACCTGTCGCGGTTCAAGCCGCATTTCATTGCGGAGTGATCCGCTGCCCAAGGAGGGAATATGAGGAAACGTTCCAGAACCGTCGCGCTGACCATCCTCGGCGCCGCCGCCTTCACCGTCGCCGGCTGCCGCGAGGAACAGGTCGAGGCGCAGGCCTTCCCAGATCTGGCCAGCTGTCAGGCCGCGGCCAGCGATGGCGGGCTGGTCACCGCCGGGGAATGCGACCAGGCCTTCGCCGAGGCCGAGGCCCTGCATGTCGAGGCCGCGCCCCGCTATGACAGCCTTGCCGTCTGCGAGGAACAGCATGGCGCGGGCAATTGCGGATCCGAGGAAGAACAGGTCAGCAATGGCGGGTCGGGCGGCATCTTCATGCCGCTGCTGGCGGGCTATCTGATCGGCAGCATGCTGGGTCGCGCGGGCGGCGGCATGGCGGCCTCGCAGCCGATGTACCGCAATGCCACGGGCGGCTTCACCAATGCCGCCGGCACGACCAATTTCGGCAGCAATGCGGGCCGGGCGCAGATGGGCGCGCAGAACTTCACCCGTCCCGCCGCCACGGCGGGCCGGGCGCCGATGACCAGCGCCACCGCCGCCTCGCGCGGCGGCTTCGGCGGCGCGGGCGCGGCGCGGGGCGGCTTCGGCGGCTGATGCAGGGGACGCGGGGTCCGGGGAACCGGGCCCGCGTGCCTGCGCTGCGGCCTGTCGCGGACCGGGCCGGGGCGGGCCCCCGGAACACAGGCGCAGACCTGCAACGGCAGGGGTCGGAACCAATTTGTCGCACGGGCATTTCGCCTGTTGACCGTGGCCGTCCCAGATGGCCCGATTGACGGATATCGACGCCCCCGCGCGACAGGAGAGACGACCATGAAAGCCATCACCCCCCTTGCCGCGCTGCTGATCGGGCTGGGATCCGCCGCCTCGGCGCAGGACATCACCGTGTCCTCCAAGATCGACACCGAGGGCGGTCTTCTGGGCAACATGATCCTGATGGCGCTGCAGGCCGCCGACCTGCCCGTGCAGGACCGCCTGCAGCTGGGCGGCACGCCGATCATGCGCGATGCGATCACCTCGGGGCAGATCGACATCTATCCCGAATACACCGCCAACGGCGCCTTCTTCTTCAACGAGGGCGACAGCGAGGTCTGGAAAGACCCGCAGGCGGGCTTCGACCGCGTGTCCGAACTGGACATGGAGCAGAACCAGATCGTCTGGCTGACCCCCTCGCCCGCCAACAACACCTGGGCCATCGCCCTGCGTCAGGACGTGGCCTCCGAGAACGGGCTGGAGACGATGACCCAGATGGGCGAATGGATCGCGGGCGGCGGCGAGGTCAAGCTGGCCGCCTCGACCGAATTCGTGACCTCGGCGGCGGCCCTGCCCGCGTTCCAGCAGACCTACGGGTTCGAGCTGACCCCCGACCAGTTGGTGCAGCTGTCGGGCGGCGACACCGCGGCGACCATCGCGGCGGCGGCCCAGCAGACCTCGGGCGTGAACGCGGCGATGGTCTATGGCACCGATGGCGGCATCGCGCCCGCCGGGCTGGTGGTGATGGAGGATGACGCAGGCGTGCAGCCGGTCTATCAGCCCGCCCCGATCATCCGGTCCGAGGTGCTGCAGGCCTATCCCCAGATCCGCGACATCCTGGCCCCGATCTTCGAATCGCTGGATCTGGAGACCCTGCAGGAGCTGAACGGCCGCATCCAGATCGGCGGAGAGCCCGCCGCTGCCGTCGCCGAGGATTACATGACCACCGCAGGCTTCCTGGACTGATGTCCCTGCGGCTGGACCGGCCCGGCCTGCTGTTCGCTGCGGTCGGGCTGGCCGGATTGGCGCTGCCCCTGGTGCAGTTCAAGGCGAACCGCATCGTGCCGGGCGAAGGGCTGAGCCTGCCCGCCGCCCTGCCGATGGGCCTGCTGATGCTACTGGGCCTGGGTGCCGTCCTGCTGGCCGGATGCCTGCGTTGGTCTTCTGCCCTGCGGCTGGCGGCGGCGGCTGCGGGACTGGCGGCGGTGCTTCTGGCGCTTGGCGGGGCGGCGACCTCGCTGACGCCCCCCGACGATACCCTTGCCCGGGTCGCGCCCGCGACGGGGTTCTGGCTGCTGCTTCTGGCTTTCGCGCTGATGCTGACCGACGCCCTGACCCGGCTGCGCCCGGCTCTGTGGCTGCGCGTGGTGCTGCTGGTCGTGGCCGTGACCGCGCTGGCCGCGCTGCTGGGCTCGGGTCTTCTGGACGGGGTGTCGGTCATGCGCGAATACGCGGCGCGTCAGGACATGTTCCTGCGCGAGGCGCAGGCGCATCTGGTGCTGGCCTTCGGATCGCTCGGGCTGGCGCTGCTGGTCGGGCTGCCGCTTGGCGTGGCGCTCTATCAGGCGCGGGCGCTGCGGGGGCCGGTCCTGTCGGTGCTGAACATCCTGCAGACCATCCCCTCGCTGGCGCTGTTCGGCGTGATGATCCCGATCTTTGGCTGGATCGCCGCGAACGTGCCCGGGGCCGCGCAGGCGGGCGTGGCGGGGATCGGTCTCTTTCCGGCGCTGGTGGCGCTGTTTCTCTATTCCCTGCTGCCAGTGGTGTCGAACACGCTGACCGGCCTTGCGGGCGTGAACCCCGCCACGCGCGAGGCTGCCATCGGGCTGGGCCTGACGCGGGTGCAGCTGCTGGGCTGGGTGCTGGTGCCCTTGGCGCTGCCGGTGCTGCTGGCCGCCGTGCGCATCGTGCTGGTCCAGAACATCGGGCTGGCCGTCATTGCCGGGCTGATCGGCGGCGGGGGCTTCGGCACCTTCGTCTTCCAGGGGCTGAACCAGACGGCCATGGATCTGGTTCTGCTGGGCGCCCTGCCCACCATCGCGCTGGCTTTGGTCGCGGGCATCGCGCTGGACCTGGCCGCCGAGGCCGCCAACCGCCGCGCCCCCGCGCGACAAGGAGCCTGAGATGATCGAGATCCGCGCCCTCACCAAGATCTACGACGGCACCCCCGCGGTCGAGGATGTCACCCTGACGGTTGAGCCGGGCCAGATCGCGGCGCTGGTCGGCACCTCGGGGTCGGGCAAGACGACGCTGCTGCGCATGATCAACCGGCTGGTCGAGCCGACCAGCGGTCAGGTGCTGATCGACGGGCGGGACACGCGCGAGGGGCCGGCCCATCTGCTGCGCCGCCGCATCGGCTATGCGATCCAGGGGCACGGGCTGTTCCCGCATCGCACCGTGGCGCAGAATATCGGCACCGTCCCGCGCCTTCTGGGCTGGCCTGCAGAGAAGATCCGAGACCGGGTCGACGAGTTGCTGACCCTGTTCCAGATGGAGCCCGACGCCTTCCGCGACCGCATGCCCTTCGATCTGTCGGGGGGCCAGCAGCAGCGCGTGGGCGTGGCCCGCGCCCTGGCGGCCAAGCCCGACCTGCTGCTGATGGACGAGCCCTTCGGGGCGCTGGACCCGGTGATCCGCGCCAAGGCGCAGGCCGATCTGCGCGACATCCAGCGCCGCTTGGGCACGACGCTGATCCTGGTCACCCATGACATGGAAGAGGCGGTGACCCTGGGCGACCGCATCGCCGTCATGGACAAGGGGCGTCTGGTCCAGTACGCGCCCCCGTCCGAGATCCTGACCGCGCCCGCCACCCCCTTCGTGCGCGACCTGATCGGCCTGGACCAGCGGCCCTTCCACCTGCTGTCCCTGACCCCGGCCTTTGCGCTGGCCGCCGAGGGCCATGCCGCGGGCCCCGTTTTGCCCCGCGATGCCAGCCTGCGCGACGCCTTGGCCGAATGCCTGTGGAGCGGGCGCGACGCCCTGCCGGTCGAGGGGGGCGGCGTCATCACCTTGGCGGCCCTGCGGGCGCAGGCGGCGCCGGCGGCGCGGGCGGCGGAATGACGGGGCGGGTCCTGCTGGGGGCGGCGCTGCTGGTTCTGCTGGCCTTCCTGGCCCGCCCCGGCAGCTTCGCGCCGCTGTTCGACCCCTTCACCTGCAACAATGCCGCCGCGATCTATACCCAGACCCCGCTCTGGTCGCTGACCCTGTCGCATCTGGCGCTGGTGGGGATCGCCGTGCTGGCCTCGACCGTGGTGGCGCTGGTGCTGGCGGTGCTGGTGACCCGTCCCTCGGGGCGCGAGTTCCTGCCCTTGGCGCGCACGATCACCAGCGTGGGCCAGACCTTTCCCCCGGTCGCGGTGCTGGCGCTGGCCGTGCCGATCATGGGCTTCGGCGCGGGTCCGACGCTGGTGGCGCTGTTTCTGTACGGACTGCTGCCGGTGTTCGAGAACACGCTGGCGGGCCTGACCGGCCAGCCCCGGAACGTGGCCGAGGCCGCGCGCGGCATGGGCCTGACCCCCCGCCAGCGGCTGTGGCAGGTCGACCTGCCGCTTGCCTTGCCGGTGATCCTGGGCGGGATGCGGCTGACGGCGGTGATCTCGCTTGGCACGGCGACCATCGGCTCGACCGTCGCGGCGCGGACCCTGGGCGAGGTCATCATCGCGGGCCTTCTGTCCGCCAACACCGCCTTCGTCCTGCAGGGGGGCATGGTCGTCGGCATCATCGCCGTGCTGATCCATGCGGGCTTCCAAGGACTGGAACGCCGCGCCGCCGCCCGCATCGGGCTTGCGCGCTAGCGCGGCACGCGCAGCGCCGCCGATAACGCCCCCACCGCCGGGGGGGCATCGTCGAAGCGGATCCCGGCCTCGATATGGCGCAGATGGGCGTCCAGCAGGGCCAGCGCCGCCCCCTCGTCCCGCGCGGCGATGGCAGCCACGATCCCGGCATGTTCATCCTCGGCACACAGCGTCGCATGGCCCGAAGCATAGAGCCCGATGATCAGCGAGGACCGCATCGTCAATTCGTCCAGATAGCGGGCCAGCACCGGATTGCGCCCGATCCGCGCCAGCAGGATGTGAAAGCCCCGCGACAGCCGGATCAGCGCAGGGCGGTTGTCATGCCCGCGCGCCGCATCCTCCGAGGCCAGATGCGCGCGCAGATCGTCCAGATCAGCGTCAGTCGCCTCGCGCACGGCATTGCGGCAGATCGTCGTCTCGATGGCGCGGCGGGCCTGGAACACGTCGCGGGCGTCGCGGGGCGTGGGGGTCGCCACATAGGCGCCGCGATTGGGCAGGTGATCGACCACCTGCCAGCCGGTCAGCATCGACAGCGCGCGGCGCACATGGGCGCGGTTGCAGCCGAAGACCTCGGACAGCGCCTGCTCGCCCAGCTTGGTTCCCGCAGGCAGCCGCTGGTCGGCAATCGCGTCCAGGATGCTGTCGACGATCAGGGATTCCAGAGGCTTGTCCATGATTTCCAATGTGCATCTTCCTTATGCGTCCGCAAGAATGTTCTGCAAATGAATGCGGCAGAAAAATATGATTATTGATTGTTAACAATCAATGTTAGCAATGAGAGACTCAAGGACCGGAGAGACCGATGAAACTGGTTGTGATCAACCCCAACTCCACCGCCTCGATGACCGACAAGATCGTCGCCTCGGCCCGCGCGGTCGCAGGCCCGGGCGTCGAGATCGAGGGCCGCACCGCCCATGGCGCCCCCGCCAGCATCGAGGGGCATTTCGACGAGGTGATGTGCGCTGCCCATCTGCTGCGCGAGGTGCAGGAGGCCGAGGCCCAGGGCGCCGACGCCATCGTGGTGGCCTGCTTCGACGATCCGGCCATCGGCGCCTGCCGCGAGATCGCCACGGGCCCCGTTCTGGGCATCTGCGAGGCCGCCGTCACCGCTGCCGGCATGATCGCCACCTCCTTCTCCATCGTCACCACCCTGCCCCGCTCGGTTCCCGTGATCGAGGAACTGGTGCGCCGCTACGGGCGCGACCACCAGTGCCGCCGCGTGCGGTCCGCCGAAATCCCGGTTCTGGCGCTGGAAGAGCCCGGATCGAAGGCACGCGACCGGGTGCGTGCCGAAATCCTGCGCGCCATCGAGGAGGACCGCTGCGAGGCGGTCGTTCTGGGCTGCGCGGGCATGGCCGATCTGACCGAATGGCTCAGCGCGGAATGCGGCATCCCGGTCATCGACGGCGTGGGTGTGGCCGTGAAGCTGGCCGAGGCGCTGGTCGGCGCCGGGCTGAAGACCTCCAAGATCGGCGCCTATGCGCGACCGATCCAAAAATAAGAAAACCGTCATCTCCTTCAACAGGGAAATCTGACCATGACCCAAGGCATCCTGACCGCCGAGCCCCCGGCGGAGGCTTTCGACGACAAGAAGATCGGCGAGGAATCCCTCGCCCCGCAGCAGACGCGGATCATGGACCCGTGGTCCTATCTGTTCGCCTGGCTGGGCGGCTGCGTCAGCATCGGCACCTTCACGGTGGGGTCCGGGCTGGTCGGCACGCTGAACCTTCTCCAGACCGTGCTGGCCATCGCGATCGGCTGCACGGTCATCGGCGTCGCGCTGATGATCAACGGCCGCGCGGGCCACAGATACGGCATCCCCTTCATGGTGCAGGCCCGCGCGGCCTACGGCTTCTCCGGCACGCGCCTGCCCGCGCTGGTCCGGTCGGTCCCCGCCATCGTCTGGTACGGGTTCCAGAGCTGGATCGGGGCGGGGGCGCTGAACCTCGTGTCCGAGACCATGTTCGGTTATTCCAACATCTGGGCCTTCTTCATCGGCTTCCAGTTTCTGCAGATCGGCCTGTCGGTGCTGGGCTTTCACGGCATCAAATGGCTGGAGAACATCGGCGCCGTCTTCATCATCGGCGCGCTGGTCTATATGTTCTTCAGCGTCATCAGCCGCTATGGCGACCAGATCAGCACCAACCTGATTCAGGCCGAGGGCACCTGGGGCGCGCCCTTTTGGGGGGCCACGATGCTGTTTCTGGGCGTCTATTCCACGATGATGCTGAACGTGTCGGATTATTCGCGCGAGCTGCAGCATCAGGTGGGCCGGGGGCGGCAGGTGGCGATCTATGCCAACTCGATCCTGCCCGCGACGCTGTTCATGGGGCTGATCGGGCTGATGGTGTCGTCCGCCACCGGCGAGGTCGATCCGATCCGCGTCTTCTCCAGCGCGGTGGACAACCCGGTCCTGCTGGTGGTGACGCTGCTGTTCATCGCCTTCGCGCAGGTAACGACGAACATCCTGAACAATGTCGTCCCGCCCGCCTATGCGATGATGGATGTGTTCAAGCTGCCCTACAAGGCGGCGGCGGTGATCGTGGGCTTGCTGGCTTTCGCGACCTTCCCCTGGCTCTTGGTGCGCGACGAATCCGCCGCCGGGCTGGGGCTGTTCATCCGCACCTACAGCGCGTTTCTGGGACCGATCTTCGCGATCCTTGTCGTAGATTACTACGTGATCCGCCGGCAGACCCTGAACATCGACCATCATTACGACGCGACCGGCCCCTATCGCGGCTGAAACCCGGCGGCGGTGATCGCCACGGTGATCGGGGTGGTCGTGGCGCTGATCTTCTCGGGCATCAGCTGGTATGCCAGCCTGATCCCGGCGGGCGTCAGCTACTGGCTGCTGATGCAGTACCTGCCCGCCGCGCAGCGCTTTCGCGCCTGACCCGACCTGAGGTCGCCCGACGAGCGGCCCCCGTGCACCACGGGGGCCTTCCGCCTCATGCCGGCGTCACGGGCCTCGCATGCCAGATGTCGCGCATATAGCCCCGGATCGTGCGGTCGGACGAGAAGAACCCCGACCGCGCGATGTTCAGGCAGGCCATCCGGTCCCATTCCGCAGGATCGCCATAGGCCCGGTCCACCGCCCGCTGCGCCGCGAAATAGCTGTCGAAATCCGACGCGACCAGGAAGGGATCGTCGTTCCACGTCCGGTCCAGCAGCGAATACCAGCTTTCCGCGCGCCCGAACCGCCCCTCGGCGATCAGCTGCAGGGCGATCCTCATGTTCTCGCTGGCCTCGATGGCGGCGCGGGCATGGCCGGGGCGGGCCTTCTCCGCTGCCGCCTCGGACGCGGTCAGGCCGAACAGGAAGAAGTTCTCGGCGCCCACATGCTCGCGGATCTCGACATTAGCCCCGTCCAGCGTGCCGATGGTCAGCGCGCCGTTCATGGTGAACTTCATGTTGCCGGTGCCGGACGCCTCCTTGCCCGCCGTGCTGATCTGTTCGGACAGATCGGCGGCGGGGATCAGCTTTTCCGCCATCGAGACGTTGTAATTCGGGGGATAGGCGATCTGCAGCAGGTCCCGGGTCACCGGATCGGTGTTGATCGTCGCGGCCACGTCGTTGATCAGGTGGATCACCGATTTCGCCAGCCAGTATCCCGGCGCCGCCTTGCCGCCGAAGATCTTGACGCGCGGGGTCCAGTTGCCGTTCGGCGCCTCGTGGATGCGGTGCCACAGCGCGATCGCCTCCAGCACGTTCAGAAGCTGGCGCTTGTATTCGTGCATGCGCTTGACCTGCACGTCGAAGATCGCGTCGGGGTCGGCGCGGACGCCCAGATCGGCCAGCAGACCGTCCGACAGCGCCACCTTGTTGGCGCGCTTGGCGGCGTGCAGCCGGTCCAGGAAGGCCCCGTCCCCGGCATGGGCCTCCAGCCCCGAGAGCTGGTCCAGATCCTTGGTCCAGCCGGTGCCGATCGTCTCGTCCAGAAGCAGCGTCAGCCCCGGATTGGCCATGCGCAGCCAGCGGCGCGGGGTCACGCCGTTGGTCTGGTTCACGATGCGGTCGGGATGCAGCTTGTGCAGGTCGGCAAAGACCGTGTCCTTGACCAGCTCGGTATGCAGCGCCGAGACGCCGTTCACCCGGCTGGCCATGATGAAGGCCAGCTCGCCCATATGGACCTGATCGCCCTGGACGATGCCGAGCTGCGCGGGGCGGCCCGAGGTGATGCGGTGATCCTCATCGATCATCTGGATGATCTGCATGTGGCGAGGCAGCACGCGGCCCATCAGCCAGGTGGACCAGCGCTCCAGCGCCTCGGGCAGAAGGGTGTGATTGGTATAGTTCAGCGTGCGCCGCGCCAGATCCTGCGCGCGGGCGAAGGGCAGGCCGTGATCGTCCATCAGCAGGCGGATCAGCTCCGGCCCCGCAATGGCCGGATGCGTGTCGTTCAGCTGGATCGCCACCTTCTCGGGCAGTCGGTCCAGATCGCCATGCTCGGACATGAACCGCGCCATGATGTCCTGCAGCGCCGCCGAGGTCAGGAAATATTCCTGCTTCAGCCGCAGCTCCTTGCCCGATTCCGTGGTGTCGTCGGGATAGAGGACGCGCGACAGCGTCCGGGCCAGCGCTTCGGGTTCCGCCGCCGCCGTGTGATCGCCCGCATTGAAGCGCTTGAGGTCCAGAAGCGTCGTCGGCAGCGCCCCCCACAGGCGCAGGCTGTTGGCCCAATGGCCCTGCCAGCCGATCACCGGCGTGTCATGCGCGCGCGCGATGACGCTTTCGCCCGGCTGCCAGACGGCGCGGCCGTCCACCGTCTCGACATGGCCCTTGAAGCCGATCTCGTAGCTGTAGTTGATGCGCACGAATTCCCAGGGATGGGGCTGGTTCAGCCAGTCCTCGGGCGTCTCGACCTGCTGGCCGCCCTCGAAGCGCTGGCGGAACAGGCCGTGCTCGTAGCGGATGCCATAGCCGAAGGCCGGGCAATTCAGCGAGGAGAGCGACTCCATGAAGCAGGCCGCCAGCCGCCCCAGGCCCCCGTTGCCAAGCGCGGCGTCGGGCTCGTCCTCCAGGATCACCTGCTCGTCCAGGCCCAGCAGGGTCAGGGCGTCGCCCATCTGCGGCTTCAGTTCCAGGTTGATGATCGCATCGCCCAGGATGCGGCCGATCAGGAACTCCATCGACAGGTAATAGACCCGCTTGGCGCCCTGGTCGCGGGCGGCGCGGATCGCATCGACCCAGGGGCCGACCATCAGGTCGCGCACGGTGAAGCTGACCGCCAGCCGCCAGTCGAAGACGGTGGCGAATTCGGGGCCGCGCCCCTGCGTATGGGTCAGGTGATGCAGGATCTGGTCGCGCAGATCCTCTGCCGTCAGAGCTTGGGTCACATTCGGCCTTTCGCATGTCCGTCCCGCCCTTTCGGCGCGACCATTTGCCGTGATTGTGGTGACAGCTTTCGGCTAAGTTGAAAAGCCCCGGTTTACCTCTCGTCAACTGCGACGGATGTGCGCATCCGGGCAGACGGTGTGGTCCGGCGGCGACTGCCCAAGGGATGGGCGGACGGTCAGGCCGGATCACCCGGGTCCGTCAGCACGAAGGCCGCCACGCTGTCGGCGGCGATGGACACGGGCGAGACGCCCGGCGCATCGACCGCATCGTCGCGCGCGCTGTCCAGACGGCGGCGCCAGGCACCCTGCGGCGCCTCGGGCAGGACGACCTGCGCCTCGGGCCCGTTGTTGAAGACCAGGAACACCGCACCCGGCAGCGCCGCATAGGCGGGCGTGCCCGAGGCCATGCGCATCTCGGCCGCCAGCAGGCGCCGGTCGGGGTCGTTCCAGTCGTCGGTCGTCATGGGCGCCCCGTCGGCGCGGCGCCAGAACAGGTCTGGCAACCCGTCCTGAGCCCGTGGCTGGCTGTGCAGGAAGCGCCGCTGCCGCAGGATCGGATGGGCGGCGCGAAAGGCGATGACCCGCTGCACGAAGCCCAGGAAGGCGGGATCGGCGCTGTCCCAGTCCACCCAGCCCGTGGGGTTGTCCTGCGCATAGGCGTTGTTGTTGCCGCCTTGCGAATTGCCCAGCTCGTCGCCCGCCAGCAGCATCGGCGTGCCCTGCGACAGCATCAGCGTGGCGATCAGGTTGCGGCGGCGGCGATCGCGGTGGGCCAGGATGGCGGGGTCGTCCGTCGGCCCCTCGACCCCCATGTTGTCGGACAGGTTGTGGTTGTGGCCGTCGCGGTTTTCTTCGCCATTGGCCGCGTTGTGCTTGTCGGCGTAGCTGACCGTGTCCATCAGCGTGAAGCCGTCATGCGAGGCCACGAAATTGACCGAACTGGTCGCGGCCCGCCCGTCATGGTCGAAGCGCGCCGCCGATCCCGCCACCCGCTTGGCCAGCTTGCCGATCAGGCCCGGATCGCCGCGCCAGAAGCTGCGCACCTGGTCGCGGAACCGGTCGTTCCATTCCGCGAAGGGCGCGGGATAGGCGCCCAGCTGATAGCCGCCGGGACCGATATCCCAGGGCTCGGCGATCAGCTTGACGCGGTTCAGCACCGGGTCCTGCCGGATTGCCCGGAACAGCGGCGCGTCGCGGTCGAACACCCCGCGCGTGCGTCCGAGGACCGAGGCCAGGTCGAAGCGGAACCCGTCCACATGCATCACCTCGACCCAATAGCGCAGGCTGTCCATCACCAGCCGCAGCGTGAAGGGGCTGTCCAGGTCCAGGACGTTGCCGGTGCCCGCGTCGTTGACGTAGAAGCGCGGATCCTCGGCCAGCCGGTAATAGGCGGCGTTGTCCAGCCCCCGGAAGGACAGGGTCGGGCCCAGCTCGTTGCCCTCGGCGGTGTGGTTGTAGACCACGTCCAGGATCACCTCGATCCCCGCCGTGTGAAAGCGCGCGACCATCTGCTGGAACTCGGCGATCTCTCCGACCTGCATGTAGCGCGGCTCGGGCGCGAAGAAGGCGCAGGACATGTAGCCCCAGTAGTTCGTCAGCCCCTTGTCGGTCAGGAAGCGGTCGTCGGCGAAGGCATGGACGGGCATCAGCTCGATCGCGGTGACGCCGAGCCGCGTCAGATGCTCCAGCATCGGGTCCGAGGCCATGGCCAGGTAGCTGCCGCGATGGGGAATGTCGGGGCGCCCGGCGGTCAGGCCCTTCACATGCGCCTCGTAGATGACCGTCTCGGACAGGGGGCGGCGCAGGGGCCGGTCCTCGCCCCAGGCAAAGCTGGGATCCACGACTACCGACCGGGGCATGTGGGGGGCGCTGTCGCGCCGGTCGAAGGTCAGGTCGGCCTCGGGCCGCCCCGCGCGATAGCCGAACAGCGCGTCATGGGCGGCGGGCCGCCCGGTCAGCCGCTTGGCATAGGGGTCGATCAGCAGCTTGTTGGGATTGAAGCGATGCCCCTCGGCCGGCAGGTAGGGGCCGTGGACCCGGTAGCCATAGCGCTGCCCCGGCGCCAACCCGGCGATGTGGCCGTGCCAGACATGGCCCTCGCGTTCCGGCAGGTCGACACGGGTTTCCCGGTTCCGCTCGTCGAAAAGGCACAGCACCACCCGCTCGGCATGCTGCGAGAAGAGGGCGAAGTTCACCCCCGCCCCGTCGAAGGTCGCGCCCAAGGGGGCGGATCGCCCGGCGGTCATCGCATATCGCTGGATCATTCGCATCCCGTCGTCAAAGGGCCGTCATCCGGGCCGTGCTGCACCCTGCCAAGGTGCATCGTCGGATCGCTCGCAGGATGCAAGCCTATCCCCGATGGGTGAGGTTTTCGTAAAGATCGGCATAGGCCCGGGCCGACCGGCTCCAACCGACAGGCTGGGCCATGGCGTTCCGTTGCAGGCGGGACCATGTGTCGGGGTCGCGATACAGCGTGCCAAGCCGCGCCAGCGCGCTGCGCAGCGCGCCTGCCGTGACCGGGGCGAACTGGATGCCCGTCGCCACCCCCTGCGACAGCGCGGCGGGCGAGGCCGGGATGACCGTGTCGGCCAGCCCCCCGGTCAGTGCCACGACCGGCACGGTGCCATAGCGCAGCCCGTACATCTGCGTCAGGCCGCAGGGCTCGAACCGCGAGGGGACCAGGATCGCGTCCCCGCCCGCGATCAGCCGGTGCGAGAAGGCCTCGTCATAGCCGATGCGGACGGCCACGTTCGGATCCTGCGCGGCCTGCCGGAACGCCTCTTCCAGCCCCGGGTCGCCCGAGCCCAGCACCGCCAGCTGCCCGCCCTGCGCCAGCAGATCGGGCAGCGTCTGCAGCACCAGGTCCAGCCCCTTCTGATGGGTCATGCGCGAGACGATGACGCAGAGCGGTCCCGCGGCCTGCGGCAGGCCCAGTTGGGCCTGCAGGGCGGCCTTGGCATGGCGCTTGTCCGCCGGGTCGTCATAGCGGATGATCGCGGGGTCGGTGGCGGGGTTCCACATCGCATCGTCGATGCCGTTCAGGATGCCGGTCAGCGCGCCCTGCCGGTGGCGCATCACCCCGTCCAGCCCCATGCCGAATTCCGGGGTCATCAGCTCTTCGGCATAGCTGGGCGAGACCGTGGTCAGCGCATCCGCCCCCATCAGCCCGGCCTTCAGCGGCGAGACGGCGCCGTAGAATTCGTAGCCCTCGGGGTGGAAGCGCCAGGGATCCAGTCGCAGCGCGTCGATCCGGGACCGGTCGGTGGCGCCGGTGAAGGCGATGTTGTGGATGGTCAGGACGGTGCGCACGTCGCCCGCCCCGAAGCCGCGCAGGTATTCGGTCATGAAGCCCGCCTGCCAGTCATGACCGTGCAGCACCTGCGGTCGCCAGCCGCCCACCCCGTGGGCCGCGACATGCGCCCCCACCCAGGACAGGGCCGCGAAGCGTTCGGGATTGTCGGGCCAGTCGCGCCCGTCGGGGCCCGCATAGGGATTGCCCGACCGCCCATACAGATGCGGTGCGTCGATCACCAGCAAGTCCAGACCGTGAGAATGCGCCTCGAAGAGGGTCGCGGGGCCGCCGAAGAGATCGTCCAAATGCGCGACCGCCACCGGGTCCTGCAAGGCGGGCATCACCGCCGCATAGCCCGGCAGCAGCGTGCGCATCCGCACGCCCGCACCCTTCAGCGCGCCGGGCAGCGCGCCTGTGACATCGGCCAGCCCCCCGGTCTTGACCAGGGGCGCGCATTCCGAGGCGACCGACAGGACCTGCATCACAGGCCCGCCGCCCGGCGGTCCAGCATGTCCTGCGTGATCAGGGTGATGCCGCCCTCACTGACGCGGAACCAGCGCGCGTCCTCGGCCGGGTCCTCGCCCACGACCAGCCCCTCGGGGATGATGACGCGGCTGTCGATCACCACATTGCGCAGCCGCGCATGGCGCTGCACGGTGACATGGGGCAGCACCACCGCATGGTCCAGCACCGCATAGCTGTTGGTATGCACCTGCGTGAACAGCAGCGAGTTGCGGATCTCGGTCCCCGAGATGATGCAGCCCCCCGAGACCATCGAGGACACGGCCACGCCCCGGCGGTCGGCCTCGTCATGGATGAACTTGGCGGGCGGGGTGCTTTCGGAATAGGTCCAGATCGGCCAGTCGCGGTCCCACAGGTCCAGGTCCGGAGTGAAATCCGTCAGGTCGATATTGGCCTGCCAGAAGGCATCGACCGTGCCCACGTCCTTCCAATAGGCCGGCGCGCCGGGTTCGCGCACGCAGGAAGTGTCGAAACGATGTGCCATCGCCTTGCCGTTCCGGACGATGCCCGGAATCAGGTCGGTGCCGAAATCATGGCTGGAATTCGTGTCTTCGGCATCGCGCACCAACAGGTCGCGCAAAAAGGCCCAGCTGAAGACATAGATGCCCATCGAGGCCAGCGCCTTGTCCGGCTGGCCCGGCATGGCGGGCGGATCGGCGGGCTTTTCCAGGAAGGACACGATGCGCCCCGCCTCGTCCACGTCCATGACGCCGAAGGCGCTGGCCTCCATCCGCGGCACGGTCAGGCAGCCCACGGTCACGTCCGCGCCGCTTTTGACATGCTCGCGCAGCATGATCTCGTAATCCATCTTGTAGATGTGGTCGCCCGCCAGGATCACGATGTAGTCGACGTCGTAATCGTCCACGATGTCGATGTTCTGCGTCACCGCATCGGCGGTGCCGCGATACCAGTGATGCTCGGACGTGCGCTGGCTGGCGGGCAGGATGTCCAGGAACTCGTTTCGCTCGGGGCTGAAGAAGTTCCAGCCGCGCTGGCAATGCCGGATCAGGCTGTGCGCCTTGTATTGCGTCGCCACCGCGATCTTGCGGATGCCGGAATTCATCGCGTTCGACAGCGCGAAATCGATGATCCGGGTCTTGCCGCCGAAGAAGACGGCGGGCTTGACACGCCGGTCGGTCAGCTCCTGCAACCGGCTGCCCCGGCCTCCTGCCAGCACGAATGCCATTGCGCGACGCGTCAACCGCTGCGTTTCCACCATTGGGCTCCCCCCCATCATCAGAACTCAGTCTTCCGCCACGAAGATCACCACCGATAGGGGTGGCAACGTGACTGTCATCGAAACCGGCTGGCCGTCCCGAGGTTCCCCATCTGCCACGACCCCGCCCAGATTGCCGCTGCCGCTGCCGCCATAGACCGCGGCATCGGTGTTCACCGCCTCGCGCCAATGGCCGGCCTGCGGCACGCCGATCCGGAAGCCGGGGCGCGGCACGGGGGTGAAGTTGCACACGACGACCACCGGCGCATCGCCAACGTCGCCGCGCCGGATCCAGGCAAAGGTCGATTGCGCGGGATCGGTGGCGATCCACTGGAACCCCTCGGGATCGGCATCCTTCACGTGCAAGGCGGGCGTGGCGGCATAGAGATGGTTCAGGTCGCGCACCAGCGCCTGCACCCCTTGGTGCATCGGCTGACCGGCGGCCTGCCAGTTAAGCTCTCCGTTGTGGTTCCATTCCTCGGGCTGGCCGAACTCACAGCCCATGAACAGCAGCTTCTTGCCGGGATGGCCCCACATGAAGCCGTAGAAGGCGCGCAGATTGGCAAAGCGCTGCCAGTCGTCACCCGGCATCTTGTGCAAGAGGCTGCCCTTGCCGTGGACGACCTCGTCATGGCTGATCGGCAGGATGAAGTTCTCTGAAAACGCATACATCAGGCCGAAGGTCATCAGGTCGTGGTGATGGCGCCGATGGACCGGATCGCGGCTCATGTAGCGCAGCACGTCGTTCATCCAGCCCATGTTCCACTTGAACCCGAAGCCCAGGCCCCCCGCATCGACCGGGGCCGAGACCTGGGGATAGGAGGTGCTTTCCTCGGCCATGGTCATGATGCCCGGCGCCTCGCCATAGGCGGTGACGTTCATGGCCTGCAGAAAGCCGATCGCCTCATAGTTCTCGCGCCCGCCATCCCGGTTGGGCACCCATTCGCCGTCCCTGCGGGAATAGTCGCGATACAGCATGGACGCCACCGCATCCACGCGCAGCCCGTCGACATGATATTCCTGCAGCCAGTAGACCGCGTTGGCGATCAGGAAGTTCTGCACCTCGACCCGGCCGTAATTGTAGATCAGGGTGTTCCAGTCCTGATGGAACCCCTCGCGCGGGTCGGCATGTTCGTAAAGCTCGGTGCCGTCGAAGCGTGCCAGCCCATGGGCATCGGTCGGAAAATGCCCGGGCACCCAGTCCAGCAGCACCCCCAGCCCCGCCTGATGCGCGGCGTCCACCAGATCGCGGAACTCGTGCGGGGGGCCGAAGCGGATGGTCGGCGCATAGAGCCCCACCGGCTGATAGCCCCAGGAGCCGTCGAAGGGAAACTCGCTGACCGGCATCAGCTCCAGATGCGTGAAGCCCATGTCGCGGGCATAGGCGACCAGCTCGCGCGCCATCTCCTGATAGGACAGGGGCCGCCCGCCATCGTCCTGCCGTCGCCGCCAGCTGCCCGGATGCACCTCGTAGATGCTGATCGGCGCACGGCGGTCCTGCAGCGCCGCCCGGCCCGCCATCCAAGGTGCGTCCTTCCAGCCATAGCCGGTGATGTCGCGGACCACGCTGGCCTTCTCGGGCGGATGCTGGCTGCCGAAGCCCACCGGGTCGGCCTTCTGCAGCACGCCCCCCTGCGCATCCAGGATCTCGTACTTGTAGAGCGCGCCCTCGGCCAGGCCGGGCAGGAAGATCTCCCAGACCCCCTGGCCCACGCGGCGCATCGGGTGGCGGCGCCCGTCCCAGGCATTGAACTGCCCCACGACCGAGACGCGCCGCGCATTGGGTGCCCAGACCGCGAAATGCGTGCCCGCGGTGCCCTCGTGCCGGATCACATGCGCGCCAAGCGCCCGCCACAGGTGGCGATGCGTGCCCTCGGCCAGCAGGTGCAGGTCGACCTCGCCCAGCACCGGGCCGAAGCGATAGGGATCGTCGAACTGCCATTCCGCCCCGTCCCGCGACCGGGCATGCAACCGGTAGGGCCCGGCGGGGATGACCCCCGCGAACAGATCCCCCTCCAGCCGGGGCAGGTCGATCCGCCCCGCCCCGGTCTCGACCGTCAGGGCGGCCAGATCGGGATGATAGACCGTCAGCCACTGCCCTTGCGTCATCGGCCTCGGCCCCAGGATCGCGAAGGGCCGGTCGCACGTCCCCTGATGAAGGGCGCGCCGGTCTTGCAGGTCGATCACGGGCGGCTGTGTCACTTTGTCCATGCCCCCACCTTAGAGCGGTGACCGCCGGGGGCAATCCGCTGCCTGCCGCCGATCCGACCTTTTTCGTCCCGGCCAACTGGGGCACATTGCGCGCGACATCGGATGATCCAAGGAGATGGCGGAATGGCGGAATGGTGGCGGGATGCGGTGATCTATCAGATCTATCCGCGCAGCTTTCAGGACAGCGACGGCGACGGGATCGGCGACCTGCCGGGCATCACACGGCGGCTGGACCATGTGGCGGCGCTTGGCGTGGATGCGATCTGGCTGTCGCCGATCTTCACCTCGCCGCAGAAGGACATGGGCTATGATGTCGCCGACTATACCGACATCGACCCGCTGTTCGGCACCTTGGCCGATTTCGACGCGATGGTGGCCCGCGCGCACCAGCTGGGGCTGAAGGTCATCATCGACCAGGTCATCAGCCATTCCAGCGACCGCCATCCGTGGTTCGCGGAAAGCCGCGCCGACCGCACGAACCCGCGCGCCGACTGGTATGTCTGGGCCGACCCCAAGCCCGACGGCACGCCGCCCAACAACTGGCCCTCGGTCTTCGGCGGCCCGGCTTGGGAATGGGAACCGCGCCGGCGGCAGTATTTCCTGCACAACTTCCTGGCCGAGCAGCCCGACCTGAACATGTGGAACCCGGCGGTGCAGGACGCGCTGCTGGACACGATGCGCTTCTGGCTGGATCGCGGCGTCGACGGCTTCCGGCTGGACACGGTGAACTACTACTTCCACGACGACCGGCTGCGCGACAACCCGCCCAACCCCGATTACGACGGCCCCGAGACCTTCCCCCGCCAGCGCCACATCCATTCCAAGAACCGCCCCGAGAACATCGCCTTCCTCAAGCGGATGCGGGCGCTGACCGACGACTACGACGCCCGCATGATGGTCGGAGAGATCGGAGAGCTGGGCCAGCCCGCCATCGACCTGATGGCCGAATACACCGCCGGGGACGATCTGCTGCACATGTGCTACAGCTTCGGCCTGCTCAGCGAGGATTTCACCGCCACGCATTTCCGCCACACGATCCAGGGGGTGCATGACCACGCGCCCGACAGCCATGCCTGCTGGTCCTTCTCGAACCACGACGTGGTGCGCCATGTCAGCCGATGGGCGGATCATGCCACCGATCCCGACGCGCTGGCCCGGCAGTCGGCGGCGATGCTTTTGTCCTTCCCCGGCACCATCTGCCTCTATCAGGGCGAGGAGCTGGGCCAGACCGAGACCACGCTCGAGTATCACGAGCTGACCGATCCGCCCGCCCTGCGCTTCTGGCCCGAGGTCCGCGGCCGCGACGGCTGCCGCACGCCGATGGTCTGGGACGCGACCGAACCCCATGCCGGGTTCTCGGACAGCGTCCCGTGGCTGCCGGTCAAGGACGAGCAGTCCCTGCGCGCCGTGGCCCATCAGCAGGGCCGCAACGACAGCGTGCTGGCGGCCTATCGTGCGACGCTGGCCTTCCGCAGGAACCAGCCGGAACTGCGGTGGGGACAGACCCGGTTCCTCGACCTGCCCGAGCCGCTCCTGGCCTTCCGCCGCAGCCAGGACGGCCGGTCGCTGACCGCCGTCTTCAACCTCTCGCCCGAGCCGCTGCAGATGCAGGTCACCGGCGAGACGGCCCTGACCGGCCCCTCGCAGGCCACGCTGGACGGCGACCGCCTGTCCCTGCCCGCCAACGGCTTCGCCTGGCTGACCGGCGCGCCCGACCTGGCGGCCTGAGACCTCCGGGGCGGCGGCCGGGGCCTCAGGGCTCCGGCCGCCGCCAGACGAACAGGGCCAGCCCCAGATAGATGCCGGCCCCCCCGAACAGGACCGCCCAGAGCGGATTGCCGGTCCAGACCTCGACCCCGGCCCAGATCAGCGGCATCACCACGCACAGCACCCGCACCCAGAGCGGTCTGAAGAACGGCGTATTCGGATCGAGCAACATCCTGTCTCCTCCGGGCCTCGGCCCTGCATTGGTCCTCAAATATCCCGGGGGGTCCGGGGGGCTGGCCCCCCGGCCGTCGCGGGACGCAACAGCCCCGCCTGCCACGGAGGCGCCTCGGCAAAGGCCCCCGCCATGTGATCGATCAGCGCCCGCGTCTTGCGCGGCATCGGGCGGATCGGCGGCCAGACCATGCTGATCGGCAGGGGCTCCTGCGGCAGGTCGGGCAGCACCCGTACCAGCCGCCCGTCGCGCAGCGCATCATGCACGATGAACAGCGGCAGCAGCGCCAGCCCCAGCCCGCCCAGGGCCATGTCGCGCATCGCCTCGCCATTGTTGGCGGTGATCCGACCCGGGCGCGGCGCGCCCGTCTCGGCGCCGAAGGGCCAGATCTCGGCCAGGCGCGCGTTCAGATAGCCGATGACCTCGTGCCGGGCCAGATCCGAGGGCTGGCGGATCCCGCCCTGCCGCGCCAGGTAGTCGGGGCTGGCCACCAGCGCACGGGGATCCTCGCAGAGGCGCCGCGCCATCAGGCTGCTGTCCTTCAGGTGCCCGATGCGCAGGCCCAGATCGAACCCCGCCCGCGCCAGATCGGTATGCCGGTCGTCGTAATCCAGCACGATCTCCAGCCCGGGATGGGCGCGGGCGAAATCCGCGATCACCGGGCCGAGATGGCGGATGCCGAAGCTCATCGGCGCGGCGATGGCCAGGCGACCGCGCAGCGCGGTCTGCGGCGATGCCGCGCTTTCGGTCGCGGCCACCAGCTCGGCCAAGGCGGGGCGCAGGCGGTCGGCCAGCGACAGGGCGCTGTCGGTCGGCGCGATCCGCCCCGCATGGCGCGTGAACAGCGCCACGCCAAGCACCGTCTCGAAATCGCTGATGCGCTTGCTGACCACCGACTTGGACAGATCCGCCCGCGCCGCCGCGCCCGAGATGCTGCCCGCATCCAGGACCGCCAGAAAGGTCTCGATATCGCTGATCGTTCCTGCCATCGCCGCCAGCATATCGCCCCGAGGGCTGTTCGCAAGAACCGAACGCGGGGTTGCCGCCCACGCGGGTGCCGCGAACGCCCCGCCCGCGCCATATTGGGACCAAGCCCCGATGAAAGGACCCTGCCATGCAGCTGACCGGACTTCACCACCTGACCGCCATCACCGCCGATGCGCCGGGCAACAACCGCTTCTACACCCAGACCCTGGGCCTGCGCCGGGTCAAGAAGACGGTGAACCAGGACGACACCTCGGCCTATCACCTGTTCTTCGCCGACGGGGCGGGCAGCCCCGGCACCGACATCACCTTCTTCGACTGGCCCACCGCCCCCGAGCGGCGCGGCACCAACGCGATCACCCGCACCGGCCTGCGCGTGTCCGAGGAAAGCCTCGACTATTGGGCCGACCGCCTGAACGGATTGGCGGGGCCGATCACCACCCTGGACGGGCGCGCCAGTCTGGATGTCGAGGACCCCGAGGGCCAGCGCCTGCGCCTGATCGCCGCCCCCGCCCCCGCGGGCCATCCCTGGGAGGGCAGCGATATCCCGGCGGACCACCAGATCCGCGGGCTGGGGCCGATCACCATCTCGGTCCCCGATCTGGCTCCGACCGAGGCCCTGCTGACCCAGGTCATGAACATGCGCCGGGTCCGCGACTATGCCAGCCCCGACGGGCAGGGCCAGGTCCATGTCTTCGAGATGGGCGAGGGCGGGGCCGCAGCCGAGCTGCATGTCGCCGTCCAGCCCGGCCTGCCGCAGGCGCGCCAAGGCGCGGGCGGGGTCCATCACGTCGCCTTCCGCGTGCCCGACACCGCCGCCCTGACCGCCTGGACCGACCGCGTCGCGCAGTTCCGCGTGCCCTCCTCGGGCGAGGTCGAGCGGTTCTATTTCCGCTCGCTCTACTTCCGCGAGCCGGGGGGCAACCTGTTCGAGCTGGCGACCGACGGCCCGGGCTTCGACGTGGACGAGCCGCGCGAGACGATGGGCGAGGGCCTGTCCCTGCCGCCCTTCCTGGAAGGCCGCCGCGCCCAGATCGAGGCCGGGCTGAAGCCCCTCGTCTGAGCGACGGGCAGCGGTTCCAAGGGGGGCCATCGCGCGACAGGACGTGATGGCCCCCCGTCCATGACGCGCCCGGCGGGGCGCATGCCGAAAGGCCGCCAAGGGCAACCCCGGCGGCCTTTCCTGATCCTGTTGCCTTGATATCACAGGCCAAAGCACATCCCCGCCTCACCGAAGCGTGGGGGAACCGTCGCATCCTCTCCGGGTTTGCCTCGAGTAACCAGTCCCACGGTATGCCCCGCCCCCGGTTTTCCGGAGGCGGGGTTCCGTCATGCCGCCAGCCAATCCCGGGCCAGCTTCGGATCGTCCGGGGACAGCTGGTGCCCGGCGGGCATCACGCGGGCGTCCAGATCGGCGCCCGAGGCCGCCAGCCAGTCGTTCAGCGCCGGCGCGTGGGCGCCATAGGGATCCTGCGCCCCCTGCAGGGTCAGCACCCGCACCTCCGACAGGTCGGCCTTGGGCACCGGATCCAGCACCAGCATCGGTCGCATCAGGATCGCCTGCGCGATCAGCCCCGGATGCAGCGCCATCACCGCCGCCGCGAAATTCGCGCCGTTGGAATAGCCCAGCACCGTCAGCCGGGCGGGATCCAGGTCATAGGCCGCCAGTGCCCCCGTCCAGAAGGCGGCGAAGGCCGCGGCCTCGGACCGGATGTCGTCCTGATCGAAGCGGGTCATCGACAGGCGGCGGAAGAACCGGGCTGATCCCTCTTCGGTCGACCGGCCCCGCAGGCCCAGCAGCGTCGCGCGCGGCGCGATGCCGTGGGCCAGCGGCATCAGGTCCGTCTCGGACCCGCCGGTGCCGTGCAGCAGCAGCAGGGTCGATCCGTCGGCATCCGCCGGAGCATGGATGCGGTGGATGAAGGGCAGGTCGCGCATGGGTCGTCTCTCCTCTCCCGGTCGGGCGAATTGCGGCAGGTGCAGCCGAAGGTCGGTGTCGTCGGTCACATGGGGCGGAATCTTCAGGACCCGGCCCAGGGCATCGGCGGCCTCGTCCGCGGCCATGCCGGGACCGTCGGTCGTCAGTTCGATCAGGATGCCCGCCGGCTCGCGGACATAGAGCGAGGTGAAGTACAGCCGGTCGTGGACGGTCACCTCGGTCACGTCCGACAACCCGGCGGCATGGGCGGCGATCGCCGCCACGTCCCGGACGCGCAGGGCGACATGGTCGATCACCCCGGTGCCGGGGATGCCGGGCACAAAGCCCCGCGCGGGACGGATGTCCAGCACGTCGCGGTCCGAGACCAGCCGGGTCACCCCCGCCTCGACCCCGCCCGGGCGATAGCCAAAGCGTGCCAGAAACGCCGCCGTCGCAGGCGCGTCCTCGGACCACAGCGTGACGCCCTGCATCCGCGCGGGGGCGGCGGGCCAGCCCGCGTCGGGCGCCTCGGTGCCGACCAGCTTGACGATGATCCCGTCGGGATCCTTCAGCCGCAGCACCGGGGCGCCGAACTCGCGGCCCGGCCCCTCGACCGGCACGCCCTGCTGCAGGGCGCGGGTCAGCCAGTCGCCGATCCGGGCGCGCGGGATGGCCAGCGCGATCTCGGCCACCTGGCCGTGGCCGGTGCGGCCCGGGGCGCCGTCCTGCCAGACGAGGAAGCTGACCAGCGATCCGGGGCGGCCCTGCGGATCGCCATAGAACAGGTGCAGCTGGCGGGCATCCTCGAACCCCGCCGTCTGCTTGACCAGCGACAGTCCCAGAAAGCCCATCCAGAAATCGACATTGGCCTGCACGTCGCGCGTGATGGCCGTCACGTGATGAAGTCCGGTCATGGCGACCTCCTTTCCCGCGCCAAGATGCGCGCGGCCCGCCCGGGGCGCCACGGCCCCGCGCGCCAACCCGGCGTTCGCCGCAGCCGAACGCCACAACCCTTGCCGCGTCGCGACTTCGGGCCCACCCTTCTGACCAGACACAAGGAGGACCCCCCATGAGCTGGAACCCTGCCCTGACCCCCGGATGCCCCGACCAGATCGGTGCCGAGGCGATTGAGACCCTGATCATCCCCCGCGCCCGCGACCTGGGCGGCTTCGAGGTGCGCCGCGCCCTGCCCGCGCCCAAGCGCCAGATGGTGGGGCCCTTCATCTTCTTCGACCAGATGGGCCCGGCGGAATTCCTGACCGACCAAGGCATCGACGTGCGCCCCCACCCCCATATCGGCCTTGGGACCGTCACCTATCTGTATCGCGGCAGCTTCCAGCACCGCGACAGCACCGGCGCGGACCAGATCATCACGCCGGGCGCGCTGAACTGGATGGTGGCCGGGCGCGGCGTGACCCATTCCGAACGCAGTCCGGACGCCGTGCGCGCCGGACCCAGCAGCCTCCTGGGCATCCAGACCTGGATCGCCCTGCCGGAAACGCATGAGGAGATCGCCCCCAGCTTCGAACACCACGCCGCCACCGCCCTGCCCGAGATCCGCGACCGGGGCATCCATGCCCGCCTGATCCTGGGCCATACCTATGGCGAGGTGGCGCCCGCCCGGATGCATTCCGACACCTTCTATCTGGATGTCACGCTGGAGCCCCGCGCCCGGTTTCCCCTGCCCACCGATCACGAGGATCGGGGGATCTACATCACCGAAGGCAGCATCAGCGTCGCCGGTCAGGATTTCCAGGCAGGGCAGATGATGGTGTTCCGCCCCGGCGACGCGATCACCGTGGCGGCGGGCGACCAGGGCGCGCGGCTGATGGCGCTTGGCGGGGCGACGCTGAACGGGCCGCGCCACATCTGGTGGAATTTCGTGGCCTCCTCGCGCGAGCGGATCGAGCAGGCGAAACAGGACTGGCGCGAGGCACGTTGGGGGAGGGGTCGCTTCGACCTGCCCGCAGGCGATCGCGACGAGTTCATCCCCCTTCCCTGACCGGAGAGACCGACATGACCAAGACCCCCGACCTCAAGACCCCCGGCGACGTGCTGGACTTCTGGTTCTCGGACGAGATGCAGCCGCATTGGTTCGCCAAGTCCGACACCGTCGACAAGGACATCGCCGCCCGCTTCTCGGACACCTACGAAGAGGCCCATGCCGGGCGCCTGGACCATTGGATGGAGGACAAGGACAGCGCGCTGGCGCTGGTGATCGTGCTGGACCAGTTCCCGCGCAACATCCATCGCGGCGGCCCGCGCAGCTTCGAAAGCAACGATCTGGCGCTGCGCCACGCCCGCACGGCGCTGGACAAGGGCTATGACGCGGATCAGCCCGCCGACCGGCGGCAGTTCCTGTACCTGCCCTTCATGCACAGCGAGGATCTGGCCGATCAGGAGCGTTCGGTCACGCTCTACGAGGCTTTGGGCAATGACAGCTCGCTGCATTTCGCGCGCGAGCATCGCGACATCGTCGCCCGCTTCGGCCGCTTCCCGCACAGGAACGCGATCCTCGACCGCGACAGCACCGCCGAGGAGGCCGAGTTCCTCAAGACCCATTCGGGCTTCTGACGCGCGGCTTGGGACTGGATGACGCCCCCCGCCCCGGCCTATAGCGGGGCAAAAGGGGGCGCCGTCATGCGGATCTGCATCATCAATACCGGGGGCACCATCACCTGCACCGGCAGCCCGCTGGCGCCGATGCCCCCGGCCCGCTTCGCGCAGGCGGTGACCGACCTGCTGGGGCCGGCTCTGGCGGCGGCGCTGCCGGGCGACAGCTTGCATCTGGATGACGGGTTGCGGTTTTCCGAACATGGCCCCGGGGTGCTGGACAGCACCGACCTGCGCCCCTCGGACTGGTGCCGGATGGCGGGGCGGGTGCTGGACCTCTACGACGACCACGACGCCTTCGTGATCCTGCACGGCACCGACACGATGGATTACAGCGGCGCCGCGCTGTCCCTGCTGCTGAATGTCACGGGCAGGTTGGGCCTGCCCGTGGCCACCCTGTCCAAGCCGGTGATCCTGACCGGCGCGCAGCTGCCCCTGTTCCTGCAGACGCCGCAGGGTCTGGCGCTGAATCTCGGCAGCGACGGGCTGGCCAACCTGACCGGCGCGCTGCGCGCGGCGCGGCTGCGCCTGCCCGAGGTGGTGGTCTTCTTCGGGGGTGTGCTGCTGCGGGGCAACCGGGCGCTGAAGGTCTCGACCACCCGCTTCGCCGCCTTCGACAGCCCGCACCTGCCGCCCTTGGCTGAAGTGGGCATCACGATCCGTCCCGGCGCGGCCCCTGCCCTGCCCGGCCCCGCCTCGGGGGCGCATGCGCTGGATGCAACCCCGGCCCGGGCGCGGGTGCGGGCGCAGTTGGCGGCGATTGCCGCGCGCATCGACGACCAGCGCATCGTCCAGATCCCCGCCGTGCCCGCCGATCATCGCGCCGCCGACCCGCTTCTGGCGCAGATGATCCGCGCGGCGCTGGCGGCGGGCGCGACCGGCCTGCTGCTGGAGGGCTTCGGCGAGGGCAACATCCCCGCAGGCGATGGTGCGATCGAGGCGGCGCTGCGCAAGGCCCCGGTGCCGGTGGTCATCGCCAGCCGCGCGATCGGCGGGCAGGTCGGCGCGTTCCACTATGCCGCCGGGGCGTGGATCGCGGCGACGGGGGCGCTGCCTGCGGGCGACATGACGCCGGTCGCGGCGCTGGCCAAGCTGATGATCCTGAACGCGGTGGCGGATCATCACGGATGGGACCGCGCCACCCGCGACGCGCTGATGATCCGCAGCCTGGCGGGCGAATGCACCCCCACCGACCGCTTGCAGGGACCGCTGCTGCCGGGGCAGTCGCTGACCGCAGCGGATGGGCCCGTGGCGCTGGTGAATGACCCCGAGACGGGGCCGTGTTTGACGCTGCATGGCCGCGTCCTGTGGCAGGCGCCCGGGCCGGGCCTGCTGCGGATGCGCGGCGACCGGCTGGTGCTGATCGCGCCCGACGGCCATCTGGCCTGGGCCAGCGCCGCCAGCCCCGCCCCCGATGCGGTGGCGATCCTGACCGCCCATCCGCCCGCCCTGCACCTGGTCGATCCGGCGGGCGAGGCGGTGCCCGTCACCCTCCTGCCCTGCTGACAGCCGCGCGCCCATGCGCTAGCAAGGGCCGTCCAACCGGGGAACCCTGTGATGCCGCTGATCCATGTCCTGAACGGTCCCAACCTGAACCTGCTGGGCAAGCGCCAGCCCGACATCTACGGGTCCGAGACGCTGGCCGATCTGGAGGCGCTGTGCCGCGCCGCCGCCGCGCCCCATGACATCCGCTTCCTGCAATCGAACTGGGAGGGCCAGATCGTCGACTGGATCCACGAGGCCCGGGACGAGGCGGCGGCCATCGTCATCAACCCCGCTGCGCTGACGCATACCTCGGTCGCGGTGCTGGATGCGCTGAACGCCTTCGACGGTCCGGTGATCGAGGTCCATATCAGCCAGGTCCACAAGCGCGAGGCGTTCCGGCACCATTCCTATGTCTCGATGCGGGCGGATGGGGTGATCGCGGGGCTGGGCCTGCAGGGCTATGTCGCGGCGTTGCGCCATGTCGCGACGCTGATCGGCTGACCCCTCGCCCTGACACGAAAAGACCGCCGGATCTGACCGCAGGGAGGAGGGTGCGGCAGATCCGGCGGCTTTCCGGAAGGTCCGTGGCCGGACCGGAGGAGGACGCCACGAAGCATGGGCTTCACTCCTTCATCATGCGCCATGCCCCCCGCCCTGTCATCGGGCGATGCCGCGCTGCGGCACCCGCGCCCGCATCTGCCGATGCCGCAGGCGCAAAAAACGGGTCATTGCTCAAGGAGTGGGCACCCCGATCACGCATTCCGCGGCCGGGGTGATTCGCGGGCTCCGGCTCAGCTGCCCAAGGCCTCCAGATAGGTCCGCGACCACCACGCCACGTCATGGGTCACGACCCCCTCCAGCAGGGCCGCATGCCGGTCCTGCCGTTCCAAGCGCGACATGCGCATGGCCTGGGCCATGGCGACGGCCAGATCATGGGGGTCGTGGGGATTGATGATTAGCGCCTCGGTCATCGTCTCGGCCGCGCCCGCAAAGCGCGACAGGATCAGCACCCCGGGATCGTCGGCATTCTGGGCCGCCACATATTCCTTGGCCACTAGGTTCATGCCGTCCGCCAGCGGCGTGACCAGCCCGATCCGCGCCTGCCGGTAGAGGCCTGCCAGCTCGTTGCGCGGAAAGGGCCGGTGGATGAAGCGGATGGGCGTCCAGTTCAGCGTGGCGAACTGACCGTTGATGCGCCCGGCCAGATGCTCGGTCTCCTCGCGGATGTCCTGATAGGCGTCGACCTCGCCGCGCGTGGGCGGCGCGATCTGCAGGAACGAGATCTTCTCGTGCAGATCCGGGATCTTCTCCAGCAGCAGCTGATAGGCGCGGAAGCGCTGCGGGATGCCCTTGGAGTAATCCAGCCGGTCCACGCCGATCATCATCTGCGCGCGGGTCAGGCTGCGCATCCGGTCGCTGTCGGGCGCCTCCGCCGCCTCGGCCATGAAGGCGGCGGTGTCGATGCCGATGGGAAAGACCTGCGTGCGCACCTGCCGGCCCGACAGCTGGAATTCCTGCTCGGACACCTGGTCGCCATCGGCCAGCTGCCGGGCGCTTTCGGCGAAGGCGCCCAGATCGCGCTCGGTCTGGAAGCCCAGCAGGTCGTAATGGGACAGCCAGTCGAACAGCTCGGCCGGGTTGGGCAGCGCGCCACAATCGGCGGGGCCGGGAAAGGGAATGTGCAGGAAATGCCCGATCGGCGCGGTGACGCCCAGGGCGCGCAACTCCTTGGCCAGCGGGAACAGGTGGTAATCCTGCACCCAGATCCGGTCACCGGGCCGCAGATGCGGCATCAGCATCCGCGCGATCCGGGCGTTCACCCGGGCATAGCCGTCCAGATATTCCGGCTTGATCCGCATCAGGTTGGGCCGGCCATGACACAGCGGCCAGAGGATCGAGTTGGAATAGCCCAGATAGTATTCCTCGTGATCCTGCGGGGTCAGATCGAAGGACAGCCGCTGGAAGGCCGCGCCGGGATGATCCTCCAGATCGTCCGAAGGGTCTTCCTCGGTCTGGCCCGAGAAGCCGACCCAGACCCCGCCCGAGCTGCGCAGCGCGTCCTCCAGCGCCACGACCAGCCCGCCCGAGGGGCTGTCGCCCAGAGGCAGGCGGTTCGACACGACGATCAGGCGCGACGCGGACGGATCCGGGGCCCCTGTCCCCGAGGGGTCCTGGTCCCGCTGATCCTCTGCGCTGACGGGATCCCCGGACGGGGAGTGCGGGGAGGGATCGGACAGGGACAGCGGCGGACGGGACATGGGGTCTCCTCAGGTCAGGGAAGCATCGAGCCAGGCGGCCAATGCGGACGGGTCGGCCAGACGATAGCGTGCGGCGGTCGCCCCGTCGCCCACCTTGATGGCGAAACCGCCGCGCGACTGCGCCTCGGCCATCGCGGGCTCGTCGGTGGTGTCGTCGCCGGCAAAGACCGGGATCCGCCCCGCATAGGGCGGCAGGGTCATCAGATGGGCCAGCGCGCTGTCCTTGCCGACCCCGCCCGGGCGCAGCTCCATCGCCATCTTGGCGGGCTGCAGCATCAGATGCGGGTGACGGGCGGCCATGTCCTGGATGGTCTGTTCGACGAAGCCCTGCAAGGACGGATCGTCGCGGTAATGCAGCGCGACCCCATGGGGCTTTTCCTCGACCAGGATCGCGGGATGGGGGGCGGCCAGGGCATGCGCCTCGGCATGAAGGGCGGCGGCATCGACGCCTACGCTGTGCAGCGTGTCGATCCGGCCCGGTGCGGGCGACAGCTCGGACCCGTGGCTGCCCGCGATCATGCCTGAAAACCCGCCCAGATGCCCGCGCAGATCAGCCACGTCGCGACCCGAGATCAGCGCCAGCGCGCCGCCCTGCCGGTCCTGCAGCGCCGCCAGCCGGTCGCGCAGGGCCTGTGTCACGACGACAGCATCGGGGCGCGGCGCGATCTCGACCAGGCAGCCGTCGAAATCCAGGAACAGCGCGGCGTCAGTGGGCAGCAGGGGGGGCGGGGGCAGGGTCATGTCGGGCAAGGCTCCGGAGTAATGGCTGAACATAAACCCGGCAGCCGCCCTGCGGGTTCACGGCAATGTGCGTTATTTCTGCGCAGCGTCTGCGCGGGGGTCAGAACTCGACCCCGGGTTGCGCCTTGATGCCCGCCCGGAAGGGGTGCTTGACCTGCGTCATCTCGGTCACCAGATCGGCGGCCTCGACCAGCGCCTCGGGCGCGCCGCGCCCGGTCAGCACGACATGGGTCATGGGCGGCTTTTCCGCCTCGAGAAAGGCCAGCACCTCGGCCACGTCCAGATAGCCGTAGCGGAAGGCGATGTTGATCTCGTCCAGCAGCACCATGCGGATGGCGGGATCGCGGATCATCTGCTGCGCCTTGGCCCAGCCCGCCTGCGCCATGGCGATGTCGCGGGCCTTGTCCTGGGTTTCCCAGGTAAAGCCCTCGCCCATCGCGTGAAACTGGCAGACGTCGGCGAAATGCGTGGTCAGCAGCGTGCGCTCGCCGGTGTCCCACGCGCCCTTGATGAACTGCACCACGCCCGAGGGCATCCCATGCGCGATGCAGCGCATGATCATGCCGAAGCCCGAGGAGGACTTGCCCTTGCCCGGCCCGGTATGGACGATGATCAGCCCCTTCTCGCCGGTCTTGGTTTCCATCATCCGGTCGCGGGCGGCCTTCTTCTTGGCCATCTTCTGGGCGTGGCGGGCCAGGTCCTCGGAGGTCTGCGGGGGGGCCTCGGGCGTGGTCTGCGCGACGGTGTCGGGGGTGGCGGAGGGGTCGGGCTGGGTCATGGAACGGCCTCTGGACGGTTGACAAATCGGGGGCGCGGGGCTTTTGGTGGGCGCGTGTTGGTTCCTGTCTTATGGCAGGCGAAGAGGGAATGCGACAGG
Organism: Paracoccus gahaiensis; assembly: GCF_005048225.1. Lineage (GTDB taxonomy): Bacteria > Pseudomonadota > Alphaproteobacteria > Rhodobacterales > Rhodobacteraceae > Paracoccus > Paracoccus gahaiensis. Next base: position 44,905 of record NZ_SUNI01000004.1, on the reverse strand, counting down.
CCGGGATCCCCCGTCCAAGCGCAGCCGCCCCCGCGACCGTGACCGGAAAGGTCGCCCGATCCACTGGCCCCCCGGGGCCGGGAAGGTGGGACGACCGTTGGGGCCTGGCCCCAGGATCCGCAAGCCGGGAGACCTGCCAGCACGCAGTGATGACGGGCGAACGGGGTGTTTCGCGACCGGCAGGGCGATGGCCGGATGACCCGTGCCGCCCCCTTTCGGCCACCCCCCGTTCCGCCCCGTGACCGAAGGAAAGCCGCGATGCGCGCCGTCTTGCATGTCTGCACCACCTGCCGCGGGACCGATGCGGTCCCCGACGCCGAAGGCCCGCGCCCCGGCGCTACCCTGCTGGCGGCCCTCTCCGACGCGGCCCCCGAGGGGGTCGAGATCCGCGCCGTCGAATGCCTGTCGGCCTGTTCGCAGGGCTGCTCGGTGGCCCTGTCGGGCAAAGGCAAATGGTCCTATGTCTATGGCCGCCTGATGCCCGAGGACGCTGCCGAGATCCTGTCGGGCGCCCGTGCCTATGCTGCGACCGCCGATGGCATCGTGCCGTGGCGCGAACGCCCCGCCATCTTCCGCAAGCAGAGCCTTGCGCGCATCCCCCCACAGGAGTGACCCTGATGATCGATCTTCCCAAAGGCGACCTGACCAAGACCCCGGTGACCGTGATCACCGGCTTTCTGGGCTCGGGCAAGACCACGCTGATCCGCCACCTGATGCAGAACCCGCAGGGGCTGCGGCTGGCCGTGCTGGTCAACGAATTCGGCACGATGGGGGTCGATGGCGACATCCTGAAGGGCTGCGCCGACGACACCTGCCCGGCCGAGAACATCATGGAGCTGTCGAACGGCTGCATCTGCTGCACGGTGGCCGACGACTTCATCCCTACGCTGGAGCGCCTGATGGCGCTGCCGCAAAAGCCCGACCATATCCTGATCGAGACTTCGGGTCTGGCGCTGCCCAAGCCCCTGCTGAAGGCCTTCGACTGGCCCGCGATCCGCTCGCGCATCACGGTCGACGGCGTGATCGCGCTGGCCGATGCCGAGGCCGTGGCGGCGGGCCGCTTTGCCCCCGACGTGGCGGCGGTCGATGCGCAGCGCGCCGCCGATGACAGCCTGGACCACGAGACGCCGCTGTCCGAGGTCTTCGAGGACCAGATCAGCTGCGCCGACGTGATCCTGCTGACCAAGGCCGATCTGGCCGGCGAGGCGGGCATCGCCGCCGCCCGCGCCGTGATCGAGGCCGAACTGCCCCGCAAGCTGCCCATCCTGACGGTGACCGAGGGGCAGATCGACGCCCGCCTGATCTTGGGGCTGGGGGCCGCCGCCGAGGACGACATCGCCGCCCGCCCCAGCCACCATGACGGCGCCGACGATCACGAGCACGAGGATTTCGACACCGTCGTGATTGACCTGCCCGAGATCACCGACCCCGCCGATCTGGCCGCCCGCATCGCCCGTCTGGCCTCCGAGCAGAACATCCTGCGCGTCAAGGGCCATGTGGCCGTGACGGGCAAGCCCATGCGCCTCTTGGTGCAGGCCGTGGGCGCGCGGGTGCGGCATCAATACGACCGGCCCTGGGGGGATCAGCCCCGCGCCTCTCGCCTTGTGGTCATCGCGGAACATGACGACGTGAACCCGGAGGCGATCCGCGCCGTGCTTGAGGGCGTACCCGCATGACCGGTCCCGCCTGATGCATGTCGTCTTCCGCGAAAAGGTCGGTCTGGATCAGACCGACACCCCCTATGATCCCGGGCAGACGCCCGGCGATCTGGTCGTGCTGTCCTTCTCGGACAGCGACCTGGGGGCCTTCGCGGCGGGCTGGAAACGGGCGGCGGGCGGCTTGCCGTCCTTGCGTCTGTGCAATCTGGTGGCCCTGCGCCATCCGGTCTCGGTCGATACCTATGTCGAACAGACCCTGTCGGGCGCCCGGGGCATCCTGATCCGGCTGATCGGGGGCGAGGCCTATTGGCCTTACGGCCTGGCCTCGGTCGCCGATCTGGCGCGCAGGCGCGGCATCGCGCTGGCCGTGCTGCCCGCCGACGGGCGCGACGATGCGCGGCTGGAGGCGGCCTCGACCGTGCCTGCATCCGTGCTGCGCGTCCTGCGGCGGCATTGCGATCAGGGCGGCGCGGTGGCCGCACAGGCGGCGCTGGCGCAGATGGCGATCGCCTCGGGGCTGGAGGCGGCGCCCGTGCCCGGCATCAAGACACTGTCGCAGATGGGGTTCTACGACCCGGATGAGGGCGTGATCGCCGAGCCGGGATCGTGCGACGCGCTGGTCACCTTCTATCGCAGTTGGCTGGCCGCCGCCGACACCGCCGCCATCGACGCGCTGATCCATGCCCTGCGGGCGCGCGGCTTTGCGGCCATCGGGGCCTTCGCACCCTCGCTGAAGGCGCCGGGGCTGGCGGATTGGCTGGCCGAGGGGCTGCCGGGCGGGCCGGGGCTGGTCGTCAATGCGACCGGGTTTTCGGGCGGCAGCGCCGAGGGGTATTTGGGCAAAGAAGAAATGGCAGGGGTCGCGCCCTTCGGCGGCTGGTCCTGTCCGGTCTTTCAGGTGGCCCTCTCCACCAATCGTCGGCGCGAATGGGCGGTGGCGGAACGCGGGCTGTCGCCCTCGGATCTGGCGATGAACGTGGTCCTGCCCGAGGTGGATGGCCGCGTCTTTGCCGGCGTCGTCAGCTTCAAGTCGCCCGGGCGGCGCGATCCCGACTTGCAATTCTCGCGTTTCGCGCACCGGCCCGACCCGGCGCTGATCGCGGCGGCGGTGGAGCGCATCGGAGCCTGGGCGCGGCTGGCCCGGACCGCCGCGCCGGACCGCCGAGTGGCGCTGGTCCTGTCCACCTATCCCGGGCGCGACTGGCAGCTGGCCCATGCGGTGGGCCTCGATGCCCCCGCCTCGGCCGAGGCGGTGGCGGCGATGCTGGCGGAGGCCGGATATGGGGTGGCGCCGGGGCCGTCGATGCCCGACAGCAGCGTCGCCTGGCCGCTGGCGGAGTATTGCGCGGCACTGGCCCGGTTGCCGCAGGCGCTGCAGGACGATCTGCATGCCGCATGGGGCCCGCCCGAGACCGACCCCGATTGCCGCGACGGGGCCCTCCACCTGCGCGTCACACGGCGCGGCAAGCTGTGGCTGGCCCTGCAGCCCGAGCGCAGCCATCGCGACGGGCGCGAGGACAGCTATCACGACCTGACCCGCACTCCGCGCCACGCCTATGTCGCCTTCTACCTGTGGCTGGCGCAGCAGGACCCGCATGCGCTGATCCATATGGGCGCGCATGGCACGCTGGAATGGCTGCCGGGCAAGGCGGTGGCGCTGTCGGGCGACTGCTGGCCCGTCGCGTTGACGGGTGCGCTGCCGGTGATCTATCCCTTCATCGTCAACGATCCGGGCGAGGCCGCGCAGGCCAAGCGCCGCATCGGGGCGGTGACGCTCGGCCACATGCCGCCCCCCATGCGGGCAGCCGCCCTGCCCCCCGGCATGGCGGGGCTGGAGCGGTCTTTGGATGAATATTCCACCGCCGACGGCATGGACCCGGCCCGCCGCGACCGCCTGATTGTCACCATCCGCGACGAGGCGCGCGCGCTTGGGGTCGAGGCCGATCTGGGCATCCCCCCCGACGCCAGCGCCGCCGAGGCGATCACCCGCATCGACCGCTTCGTCTGCGACATCAAGGAAAGCCAGTATGGCGAGGGTCTGCATGTCTGGGGTCAGGGCGCCTGCGGGGCGCAGGAACGCGCGGGCCTGATGGCGGCGCTGGAGGGGCGGTTCGTGGCGCCGGGGCCCTCGGGTTCGCCCAACCGGGGGCGCTCGGACGTGATGCCCACCGGGCGCAACCTCTTCAGCGTCGATCCGCGCGCCGTCCCCACACCCTCGGCCCACGCGCAGGGCGTCAAGCTGGCCGAGGAGCTGCTGCGCCGCCATCTGCAGGATCACGGCGACTGGCCGCAGGGGCTGGTCGTCGATCTGTGGGGCAGCGCCACCATGCGCACGGCGGGCGAGGAATTCGCCATGGCCCTGCATCTGGCCGGGCTGAAGCCCGTGTGGGACGAGGGCTCGGGCCGCGTCTCGGGGGTCGAGGTGGTGCCGCTGGCGCTGCTGGACCGGCCGCGCATCGACGTGACGCTGCGGGTCTCGGGCCTCTTTCGCGACGTGTTTCCGGTGCTGGCGCAGCTGTTCCAGACCGGCGCGGCGACGCTGGCCGAGCGCGACGAGGCGCCCGACATGAATCCCTATGCGGCAGGCGCGCGGGTCTTTGGCCCCCAACCCGGCCAGTATGGGCTGGGCATGGGCACCGCGCCCGACCAGTTCACCGAGGCTGCACGGCTGGCTGCGGGCGAGGCGTGGATCGCGGCCTCCAGCTGGGCCATCGGCACGGACGGTGTCAGCCGCGAGGATCGCGCGACGCTGGAGCGCCGCATGAGTCGCGCCGACAGCTTCGTCCATGCCCAGGATCTGCCGGAAAGCGATCTGCTGCTGGCCGCCGATTATGCCGCCCACGAGGCGGGCTTTGCCGCCGCCATGGCGCGGATCGGGGCACAGGCCCCCGCCCTCTATCATCTGGACGCGACCCAGCCCGACCGCCCCCGCGCCCGAACCCTGACCGAGGAGATCGCCCGCACCGTCCGCGCCCGCGCCGCCGATCCGGCCTGGGCGGATGCGATGACCGCGCATGGCTACCGGGGCGCGGCCGAGATCGCCGCCACGCTGGATCACCTGGCGGCCTTCGCCCATCTGGCCGGCGCCGTGCCGCCGCATCTGTTCGACCTCTATCATGACGCCACGCTCGGCCGCCCCGAGATCGAGGCCTTCATGGCCGAGGCCAACCCGCAGGCGCTGGAGGCGATGCGCGACCTCTTCCGCCGCCTGGCCGAGGCCGGGCTGTGGGTGACGCGGCGCAATTCCATCGCGGCGACGCTATGAGCAGGGTCAAGGGCTGGTGTCCCGGTGCCCTGCAACCGATGGAATCGGGCGATGGCTGGGTGGTGCGCATCCGCCCTCCCGGCGGGCGTCTGGATGCGGCGCAGGCCGCAGCCATCGCGGATGCGGCCGAGGCGCAGGGCAACGGGGTGATCGAGCTGACCGGCCGCGCCAACCTGCAGCTGCGCGGGGTGACCCCCGCCTCCCATGCGCCGCTGATTGCCGCCCTGCGCGCGCAGGGGCTGATCGACGCGGATGCGGCGACCGAGGCGCGGCGCAACATCATGGTCACGCCCTTTGCCGATGCCGAAACCGACGCGCTGGCCGCAGCGCTGGCCGAGGCTCTGGCGGCCAGCAGCCTGACCCTGCCGTCGAAATTCGGCTTTGCCGTCGATCCCGGACCGGCCCCGGTCCTGACCCGCGATCCTGCCGATATCCGCATCGAGCGCGGTCCGGACGGCCTCATGCTGCGCGCCGAGGGGATGACGCGCGCCGCGCCGCTGACGGACATCACTGAGGCGCTGGACTTGGCCCGCTGGTTTCTGGATCAGGGCGGGGCACCCATGGGTCGGGGCCGCATGGCGGCGCTGATCGCCCGGGGCGCGCTGCCCCCGGGGGCCATCCTCCCCGCGCCGGCGCCCGCCAGGCAGACAGAACCGGGCGCGACCCCTTGGGGGATGCTGGTGGCGCTGGAATTCGGGCAGATCCCGCCAGACACGCTGCGCCGTCTGGCCCGCCTCGGCCCGCTGCGCCTGACGCCGTGGCGGATGGTGCTGGTGACCGGTACCCGCAGCCTGCCCGCCCTGCCGGGGCTGATCCTCGACCCCCGCGATCCCGCCTTGCGGCTGCGCGCCTGCCCCGGCGCGCCCGCCTGCCCGCAGGGCCATGCCGCCACCCGGCCCTTGGCCCGCAGTCTGGCGACGCTGGTGCCCGAGGGCGCGGTGCTGCATGTCTCGGGCTGCGCCAAGGGCTGCGGCTGGCCGCGCGCGGCCGATCTGACGCTGACCGCGACGCCGGCGGGGTTCGACCTGATCCGCCATGGCCGCGCCTCCGATCCCGCAGCCCTGCGCGGGCTGCACCCAACTCAATTGCCGAAGGTTCTCTGATGCCCCATACCTACGAAAAGGACGGCGCCGCGATCTATCGCCAGTCCTTCGCCATGATCCGGGCCGAGGCCGATCTGGCCCGCTTTGACGCCGACGAGGAGCCCGTCGTGGTGCGCATGATCCATGCGGCGGGGCTGGTGGGGCTGGAACGCGACGTGGCCTTCACCCCCGGCATGGCGACCGCCGCCCGCGCGGCGCTGGCCGAGGGCGCGCCGATTCTCTGCGATGCGCGCATGGTCAGCGAGGGGATCACCAAGCCCCGCCTGCCCGCCGGCAATCCGGTCATCTGCACCCTGAACGATCCCCGCGTGCCGGACATGGCGCGGGACATGGGCAACACCCGCAGCGCCACCGCATTGGAGCTGTGGCGTCCGCATCTGGCCGGCGCCGTGGTGGCCATCGGCAATGCGCCGACCGCGCTGTTCCATCTGCTGAACATGCTGGAGGATCCCGCCTGCCCCCGCCCCGCCGCGATCATCGGCTGCCCGGTGGGCTTCGTAGGGGCTGCCGAATCCAAGGACGCGCTGATGGCGGCGCCGCCCTGCCCGTCGGTCATCGTGCGCGGGCGGCTTGGCGGATCGGCCATCACCGTGGCGGCGATCAATGCGCTTGCCAGCCGGAAGGAATGAGGGCGATGGGCCAGATCATCTGCGCGGGGCTGGGGCCGGGCGATCCCGACCTGATCTCGGTCCGGGCCGACCGGGCGATCCGGGGGGCGCGGCACGTGGCCTATTTCCGCAAGCCCGGGCGGCAAGGGCAGGCGCGCCGCATCGTCGAGGGCATGCTGGCCCCGGACGCGGTCGAATACCCGATGGAATACCCCGTCACGACCGAGATCCCCTTCGACAGCCTGGCCTATAACGACCTGCTCTCGGCCTTCTACGATGACTGGGCGGACCGGCTGGCCGCGCTGTCCGTGGAGGGCGACGTGGTTGTGCTGTGCGAGGGGGATCCGTTCCTCTACGGCTCGTTCATGCATCTGCATGTGCGGCTGCAGGGCCGCGCCGAGGTGCAGGTGATCCCCGGCATTCCCGGCATGGTCGGCTGCTGGAACGCGTCAGGCCAGCCGATGACCTGGGGCGACGACGTGCTGACCGTGCTGATGGGCACCCTGCCCGAGGCCGATCTGGCGCGCCACATGGCGGGCAGCGACGCGCTGGTCATCATGAAGACCGGGCGCCACCTGCCCCGCGTGCGCCGCGCGCTGGCGGCGGCGGGTCGGCTGGAGGATGCGCTGCTGGTCGAGCGCGGCACCATGCCCGGCCAGCGCATCGCCCGGCTGGCCGAGGTCACCGCCGAGGACTGCCCCTATTTTGCCATCGTGCTGGTCCATGGCCGGGGCCGCCGCCCCGTGGCCCTGCCGAAGGTCGCGGAATGACCGGCTGGATCACCGTCGCAGGCCTTGGCCCGGGGGCCGAGGCGCTGGTCACCCCCGAGGTCACCGCCGCGCTGAATCAGGCGACCGATATCGTGGGCTATATCCCCTATGTGGCGCGGGTCGCGGCGCGCGAGGGGTTGGTCCTGCATCCCTCGGACAACCGGGTGGAGCTGGACCGTGCGCGGCTGGCCTTGCGCATGGCGGCCGAGGGACGGCGGGTGGTGATCGTGTCCTCGGGCGATCCGGGGGTGTTCGCGATGGCCTCGGCCCTGTTCGAGGCGGTGGAGGCCGAGGGTTCGGATCCCGACATCCGCATCCTGCCCGGCATCACCGCCATGCTGGCCGCCGCCGCGCGGGCGGGCGCGCCTCTGGGCCATGATTTCTGCGCCATCAACCTGTCGGACAATCTCAAGCCCTTCGCGCTGATCGAGCATCGCCTGCGCCATGCCGCCCGGGGCGATTTCGCGATGGCCTTCTACAATCCCCGCTCGGCCAGCCGGCCCGAGGGGTTCTCACGGGTGCTGGAGGTTCTGCGCGAGGAATGCGGCCCCGAGCGGCTGATCATCTTCGCCCGCGCCGTCAGCACCCCCGACGAGGCCCTGCGCACCGTCACGCTGGCCGAGGCCCGCCCCGAGATGGCCGACATGCGCACCGTCGTGATCGTGGGCAACGCCGCCACGCGGCGGGTGGGCCGGTGGGTCTATGCGCCCCGCAGCGCCGGGGCCGTCTGATGCAGCCAGTCCAGCGCCTGTTCGGGAGTGGCGACCGAGATGCGATCGGGCAGCGCGGGGCGGTCGATCATCACGACACGCACCCCCAGATCGCGCGCCGCCTGCAACTTGCCACTGGCCCCCGCGCCGCCGCTGTTCTTGGCGACCAGATGGGTGATGCGATGCGCCTGCATCAGCGCCCGGTCGCCCTCGGCGGTGAACGGACCCCGGGCGATCACCACCTGCGCGCGCGGCAGGGGCAAGGCCTCGGGCGGATCGACCAGCCGCAGCAGCCAGTCATGCGGCAGGGGGGCGAAAGGCGCCAGCGTCTGCTTGCCGATGGCCAGGAAGACCCGCGCGGGGGTCACGGGCAGGGCCGCGACGGCGCCCCCGATGTCGGGGACCCGGGTCCACAGGTCATCCGGCCCCGCCTGCCATTCCGGGCGCTGCAAGGCCAGCAGGGGCACGCCCTGCGCGGTGCTGGCCGCCTGCGCGTTGTGGCTGATCTGCGCGGCAAAGGGATGGGTGGCGTCGATCAGATGGGTGATGCGTTCCCCCTGCAGGTATCGGGCCAGGCCCGCAGGCCCGCCAAACCCGCCGATCCGCAGCGGCAAGGGCTGCGCCACCGGCGCCGCTGTGCGCCCGGCATAGGAGAACACCGCATCGACCCCCGCCGCCGCCAGCAGCAGGGCCAGGCGGCTGGCCTCGGTCGTGCCGCCCAGCAGCAGGACGCGCGTCATGTCTGACCCCTGGTTGAGCATCATCGGCATGGGCGAGGATGGACCGTGGGGCCTGCCGGATGCAAGCCGCCGCGCGCTGGAAGAGGCGCAGGTCGTCTTCGGCGCCCCCCGGCATCTGGCGCTGGCCGATGTGGGCGCGCGGGGGCGGCCTTGGCCGGTGCCCTTCGATCTGGGCCCGCTGCTGGCGCTGCGGGGGCAACGGGTTGCGGCGCTGGTCTCGGGCGATCCGTTCTGGTGCGGGGCGGGGGGGGCGATCTCGGCCGTGCTGACGCATAGCGAATGGCGGGCCTTTCCGGCGCCGGGAGTGATCTCGCTGGCCGCGGCGCGGCTTGGCTGGCGGCTGGAGGACTGCGTGACGCTTGGCCTGCATGCGGCGCCCTTCGCGCGGTTGCGCCCGCATCTGGCGCGCGGCTGCCGGATCATCGCGACGCTGCGCGACGGCGATGCGCCCGCCGCACTGGCCGCTTGGCTGGAGGCGCAGGGTGCCGGCGCCGCCCGGCTGACGGTGCTGGAACGGTTGGGCGGTCCCTTGGAACGGGTCCGGCAGGCGCGGGCCGAGGGCTTTGCGATGACCTGTTCGGCGCCGGTGGCCGTCGCCATCGACGGGGCGGACCTGCCGCGCGGGGTCGGGCTGTCCGCCGCGCCGGGCCGCCCCGAGGACCTGTTCACCCATGACGGCCAGATCACCAAGTCGCCCATCCGTGCGATCACGCTGGCCGCGCTGGAGCCGCGTCGGGGCGCACTGCTGTGGGATATCGGCGGCGGGTCGGGCTCGGTTTCTGTCGAATGGGGGCTGGCCGGGGGGCGGGCCGTCACCCTCGAGCCGCGGGCCGACCGCATCGCGCAGATCACCGAGAATATCGACCGGTTCGGGCTGGCGGGGCGCATGACGGCGGTCCGTGGCGCCGCACCCGAGGCGCTGGAGGGCCTGCCCGACGCGGATGCGGTCTTCGTCGGCGGCGGTGCCTCGGCTCCGCTGATGGAACTGCTGTGGGACCGCCTGCGCCCCGGCGCACGGCTGGTCGCCAATGCCGTCACGCTAGAGACGGAATCGCTGCTGGCCCATCTGCAGGCCCGCCACGGCGGCCGCCTGCTGCGTCTGGACATCGCCGAGGCGCAGCCTTTGGGCCGGATGCGCGGCTGGACCGCCGCACGGCCCGTCACCCAATGGAGCGTGACGCGATGACGATCGCCCCCTTCCGCATCGCCGGTATCGGCTGCCGCCCCGGCACCGCGCAGGACCTGCTGGCCGCAGCCCTGCAGGCGGCGGGGGGCGCGCAGGCTCTGGCCACCATTCCCGAGCGTGCGCCCGAGGTCCGTCCGCTGGCCAGCGCCCTCGACCTGCCCCTGCATCTGGTCGCGGTCGCGGGCATCTCAACGCCCACGCAATCGCCGCGCATCCTGGCGCGCTTCGGCACCGGATCGGTGGCCGAGGCCGCCGCCCTCGCCGCATCCCGGACCCGAGGCGGGCGGCTGGTCCAGCCGCGCCGCGCCTTCGGCCCCGTCACCATCGCCATCGCAGAGGTTCCATGACCGTCCATTTCATCGGCGCCGGCCCCGGCGCGCCCGACCTGATCACCCTGCGCGGGCGCGACCTGATTGCGGCCTGCCCGGTCTGCCTCTATGCGGGCAGCCTGGTGCCGACAGCACTGCTGGACCATTGCCCGCCCGGCGCGCGGATCGTGAACACCGCCCCCCTCAGCCTGGACGCGATCATCGCGGAGATGGCCGACGCCCATGCGGCCGGCCAGGATGTGGCGCGGCTGCATTCGGGCGACCTGTCGGTCTGGTCCGCCATGGGCGAGCAGCTGCGCCGCCTGCGGGCCCGGGGCATCCCCTTCGACGTGACGCCCGGGGTGCCCGCCTTTGCCGCCGCGGCCGCCGCGCTGCAGGCCGAGCTGACCCTGCCCGGCCTCGCGCAATCGGTGGTGTTGACCCGCACGCCGGGCCGCGCCTCGACCATGCCCGAACATGAGACGCTGGAGCGGTTCGCCGCCACCGGCGCCACGCTGGCCATCCACCTGTCCATCCATGCGCTGGACCGGGTGGTCGCGGACCTGACCCCGCATTACGGCGCCGACTGCCCGGTGGCCGTGGTCTGGCGAGCCAGCTGGCCCGACCAGAGGGTCATCCGCACGACCCTGGCCCGCGCCCAGGGTGATGCGCAGGGCATCGACCGCACCGCGCTGATCCTGGTGGGCCCCGCGCTGGCCGCCGAGGGGTTCGAGGACAGCCGTCTCTATGCCGCCGATTACGACCGCCGCTATCGCCCGGTGGGCGCCGATCCGAGGTTTCCCGAATGACCCTGCCTCCTGTAATGCCCCCGATGACCCCGGGCCTGATGATCTCGGCTCCCGCCTCGGGGACGGGCAAGACCATGCTGATGCTGGGCCTGCTGACCGCGCTGCGCCGGCAGGGGCTGGCGGTGCAGCCCTTCAAGTCAGGGCCGGACTATATCGATCCGGGATTTCACGGCGCGGCCTCGGGGCGGGCCAGCTTCAACCTGGATGCCTGGGCGATGGCGCCGGGGCGGATCGCGGCGCATGTCCTGGGCCAGCCCGCGGCGGATCTGGTGCTGGCCGAGGGCTCGATGGGCCTTTTCGACGGGGTGGCCCTGCCCGGCGAGACGGGCATCGGCTCCAGCGCCGAGATCGCGCAGATGATGGGCTGGCCGGTGGTGCTGATCCTGGACGTCGGCGGGCAGGCGCAATCGGCGGCGGCCACGGCGCGGGGCTTTGCGACCCTGCGCCCGGACCTGCCCTTCGCGGGCGTGGTGCTGAACCGCATCGCCTCGCCCCGGCATGAGGCGCTGATCCGCGAGGGCATGGCCGAGGCCGGGCTGCGCGTGCTGGGCGCCCTGCCCCGGCAAGGCAACATCACCCTGCCCGAGCGCCATCTGGGTCTGGTCCAGGCCGAGGAAACCGAGGGCCTGCAAGCGATCCTGGATCAGGCCGGGGATTTCGTCGCGGCGCATTGCGATCTGGACGCGATCGTGGCGGCGGCCGCCTGCCGTGCCCTGCCCGCATCCGCGCCTCCGCTGCCCCTGACCCCGCCGGGCGGTCGGATCGCGCTGGCCCGGGACGCGGCGTTCAGCTTTGTCTATCCGCATGTGATCGAGGCCTGGCGGCGCGCGGGGGCCACGATCCTGCCCTTCTCGCCACTCGCCGACGAAGGGCCCGACGACAGCGCCGATTGCTGCTGGCTGCCGGGCGGATACCCGGAACTGCACGCCCCCCGGCTGGCGGCGGCAACGGGCTTTCGGGACGCCATGCAGCGCTTTGCCGACACACGCCCGGTCCATGGCGAATGTGGCGGCTACATGACGCTTGGCGCGGGTCTGGTGGATGCCCAGGGGGTGCGCCACCGGATGCTGGGTCTGCTGGGGCTGGAGACCAGCTATGAAAAGCGCCGGATGCATCTGGGATATCGGCGCGCCACGCCGCTGGCCGCCCTGCCGGGGCTGGGCGCGCAGCCGATGCGCGGGCATGAATTCCACTACGCCTCGATCCTGGCGCAGCCCGATGCGGCCCTGGCCCGGGTCACCGATGCCAATGGCGCCGAAGTGCCCGAGACCGGCAGCCACCGCGCCATGGCCGGCGGCGGGCAGGTCACCGGAACCTTCTTTCATCTGATCGCCCCGGCGACGGTCTGAGGGGCGGCAGCGGCTTGACGCAGGCCGCGACATCGCCTTTAGGTGAAGGCCTGACTGGTGCCCGTCAGACGCGACCCGCGTCGGGCTTCATCGGGAATGGGGAAGGGCGGACCCAATCGCGGCGCCCGAAGCCTCAGCCGCCCCCGCGACTGTATGCGGAGAGCGCGCGTCACCGCATGCCACTGGGGCCCGCCCCGGGAAGGCCGACGCCGCGCTTTGACCCGCAAGCCAGGAAACCGGCCATGTCAGGCAACCCATCCCGCCGTCGGGTGTGACGGCCATCGGAGACTGGACCATGCATATCGAAGAAGGCGTCGTGACCGGCGCCAAGATCCTCCTGGGCTATGCCACCGCCGCCACGGCCGGTGTCTATACGCTGAAACTGGCCGCTGACGCTCTGCGAGAGCGCGGGCTGGCCTCCCTGGCCGCCCGCGCAGGTCTGGCGAGCATCGCCACCTTCGTGTTCTTCCAGGTGCTGCCCACCGCCCCCGTTGGCGTGTCCGAGGTGCATCTGATCCTCGGCTCGACGCTGTTTCTGCTGTTCGGGGCGGCGCCTGCGGCCTTGGGGCTGGCGCTTGGCCTGTTGGTGCAGGGACTGCTGGTCGCTCCCTTCGATCTGCCGCAATACGGCATGAACGTGACCACGCTGCTGGTGCCGCTCTTCGCGGTCGCGGCGCTGGCGCGGCGTCTCATCGCGCCGGGCACGGCCTATGTGGATCTGCGCTATGGGCAGGCGCTGGCGCTGTCGGCGGCCTATCAGGGCGGCATCGTGGCCTGGGTGGCGTTCTGGGCCTTCTACGGGCAGGGCACCGAGGCCACGGCGGGCGTCCTGTCCTTCGGGGCGGCCTATCTGCTGGTCATCGCGATCGAGCCGCTGGTCGATCTGGCGGTGCTGGCCGGGGCCAAGGCGGCGCGGGGCCTGCGCGGCAGCGGGCTGGTGACGCCGCGCCTCTACGCATGATCGACCTGACCCTGATCGGGATCGGCACGGGCCATCCCGACCACCTCACCCTGCAGGGCGTCCGCGCCCTGCAAGAGGCTGATCTTGTTCTGATTCCCATGAAGGGAGAGGACAAGGAGGATCTGGCCGGACTGCGGCTCGAGATGCTGGCGCGGCATGGCGCGCAGGCCGTTCAGGCGGTCTTCGACCTGCCCCGGCGCGACGTGGAGGATCCCGATTACCTGGGCGCGGTCGAGCGCTGGCACGACGCCATCGCTCAGGCCTGGGCGGCGCAGATCGCACGGCACCTGCCGGGCGGCGGGCGGGTCGCGCTGCTGGTCTGGGGGGACCCGATGCTCTATGACAGCAGCCTGCGGATCGCGGCGCGGCTGGACACACGGGTGCGCGTCATTCCCGGCATCACGGCCATTCAGGCGCTCTGCGCCGCCCATGCCATGCCGTTGAATTCATTGGCCTCTCCGGTGGTGATCACCACGGGGCGATGCTTGCGCGACCATGGCTGGCCCGAGGCGGCGGAGCGGGTCGTGGTGATGCTGGACGGGGCCTGCGCGTTTCGCGACCTGCCCCCCGCCGGGCTGCGGATCTGGTGGGGGGCCTTCCTCGGGTTGCCCCAGCAGATCCTGGACCACGGGCCGCTGGCCGAGGCAGGGCCGCGCATCATCGCCGCCCGCGCCGAGGCCCGCGCGGGCCATGGCTGGATCATGGACTGCTACCTGCTGTCCCGCGAGGGGTGAGCCCGCACCAGGCGTGCACCACGGCGGCACCGGGGCGGCACAGCGCGTACACCGACAACGCGCGGTCCCTTGACGCGCCGTTAACCCCCGTGCGGCAGTCTGGAGCCCGATCTGACAGCGGGGGCGGGCATGACCACGAAGGGCGCGACGATCACCAAGGCCGAGGACGCGCGGCGGGCGAATTACCACTACATGGCCGATGCGATGCGGATGCTGGAATGGGACCTGCACAGCACCGTCCTGTCGCGCATGCGCATCCCCGACGAGTGGCACCGGATCGCGCAGGAGAAGGGCACCGCGCCCAAGACGCGGGTCACGCTGCGGCTGGACTCGGATGTGGTGGCCTTCTTCCGGTCTATGGGGCCGGACTGGCAGGCGCGGGTCAACCGGCTGATGGCGGCCTGGATGCATGCGCGGCTGGCGGGGCTGATCGAGGGGGCCGAGACGATGGACTATCTGGCCCGGCGCGAGGAGGCCTCGCTGGACGGCCCCCGCCCCGAATTCGGAGACCTGCAGCGGGACGAAAATGCGGCCTGGGCCGAGATGGGCGAGACGCCCCCGCCCTTCGATGGGCCGGGGGTACCGATGGAGGGCCCTCGGCGGATCAGCGAGGCGGGGAGGCGGGCATTGATGGAGGAGATCAAGGGGAGGAGGGGGTTGTGAGCGAGACCCGGCTGGTGAAGGTCATTGACAAGCTTTCTCCTCCTGCTGAAGGTCACCACGCACATGTATAAAGGACTGCAAAAGTGACCGATTTGACAGAAGGCGACGAACTCGCAACTGAAGAGGAAAACGACGAAACACCTTTTGTTGAATTTGACATCTCAGTCGCACCAGCGGATCCCACTCTCGAACTTCTCGCCAACAAAATTCAGGCGGGAGACATTATTGTACCGTTTTATCAACGGAAGTATGTCTGGAAGATCGAGCAGGCCTCAAAGTTGATCGAATCGTTCCTGATGGGACTGCCAGTGCCGCAGGTGTTTTTATACGTCAACGACGAAGACCAGCTAGAAATCATTGATGGACAGCAAAGGATTATGTCCGTTAAATATTTCTTCGAGGGTTATTTTGGTGAGCCAGATAATCAGAGCCGAAGGCAAGTATTTCGACTAAAAGGCCTAGCTGAGAGATCCGAATTTAACGGGAAAACGTTTCAAGAACTTCCACCACGGGACCAACGCAGACTCAAGAATACAGCCCTGCGCGCAATCCACATCAAGCAGCTTAAACCTAGCCTGCGAAACGATAGCGTTTTCCACATTTTTGAGCGGCTGAATACAGGCGGAACGCAGTTAAAACCGCAAGAGATTCGAAACGCTGTTTATCGGGGCAAGATTACAGACGAACTTCGGGCGCTCAATGAGGACGCTGCTTGGCGAAAGATACTGGGAATTAACCGGCCTGACAAAAATCAAAAGGACGTGGAAATTTTGCTTCGCCTATTTTCGCTTTTTGAGAATTGGCCGAATTACGAGAAGCCGATGCTTCGACACCTAAACTCACAAATGGAGCAAAACAAAGGCTTCGCTTCTGAGCGTGCAAAAGCATTTAAAAAGAGATTCCCCCTTGTCACAGTACTTGTCGCTGAAAACATTAACCGGCCGTTTCGTCCGAAGGGAGTGATAAACTCGGCTCTGCTAGAGGGCGTAATGGTGGCGCTCTTGGAGGAGAAAAAGCCAGACGCGGAACGACTAGTCAAGGGTTATAAAGCTCTTATTAATGATGAAAAATTCACAACTCTAATTAGAGGCGCCACTACTGACACATTGACCGTTAAAGATCGCATTGCCAGAGCGAAGAAAGCTTTTGAGGATGCCTAGGCAGGATCTTGACGTCCACTTTGCTAAGATAGATGCTCTGGTCTCAGAAATAAACGCAATAGTTCCTGCTAATGGCGGGTACCAGTCCGTACAATTCAGAGCTGATTTAGCAGGGCTTCTGGTGGTTGCAATTGCGGCTACATATGAAACCTGCGTGAAAGAGATAATGTCCACCTATGCAACGGCACAGCATGTGAAGTTTGGTGGCTTTACTGGACGCCAATACCGCAAGCTCAACAGCAAAGTGAAGGTTAGCGATCTCAAGTCATATTGTGAACTCTTTGGGCCGGACATCTGCAGTACTTTTAGAAACCGGCTCAAGGCTAAAAAGAAGCGTATCCTCGACTCAAGAGGAGTGAATGTAGAGATGAGCTACGAGCAAATTCTGACTTGGCGCCATGATTTTGCTCATGCTTGGAACAGGAACACGACTATTGAAGAAGCCGCTATGACACACCGGGCAGGGAAAATCATTCTCTATCTTTTTAACGAGGCGTTCGAGCAGCACTGGCAAGCGGACGCTTAGCTGTCCAAGATGCTAGAGTGCTAGTTCATGTTACTGCTAAGCCTGCAGCGACCTGACCCCGACTTCGCCCTCCTCGCGCGACTTGATCGCGGCCACGGCGGCGATGCTGCCGGCCGCCGTGGTGAAGTAGGGGATCTTGTCGTAGAGGGCGACGGCGCGGATGTCGCGGCTGTCGGCGATGGCCTGGACGCCCTCGGTGGTGTTCAGGACCATCGCGATCTCGTCGTTCTTCAGGCGGTCGACGATGTTCGGGCGCCCCTCGTAGACCTTGTTCACGCGGGTCGAGGGCACGCCATGGGCGTCGAGGAAATCGGCCGTCCCCGCGGTCGCCACCAGATCGAAGCCCATCGTCACCAGGTCGCGCGCGGCCTGGGCCAGCGCGTCGGTCTTGTCGAAATCCTTGACGGACAGGAAGACGCGGCCCTCATGCGGCAGGTTGGTGCCCGCGCCCATCTGCGCCTTGAGGAAGGCGCGCGCGAAGTTGCGGTCCCAGCCCATCACCTCGCCGGTCGAGCGCATTTCCGGGCCCAGAAGCGTGTCGACGCCGGGGAAGCGGGCGAAGGGCAGCACCGCCTCCTTGACCGAGAACCAGGGCGTGATCGGGTCGGCCAGCGTCATCGGGTCGGCGAAGGGCAGGTCATCCTCGGGGCCGACGCCCTCGGGATAGGGCGCGCGGGCGGGGAAGTTCGACATCGGCTCTCCGGCCATCAGGCGGGCGGCGATGGAGGCGATGGCGCTGTCGGTGGCCTTGGCGACGAAGGGGACGGTGCGGCTGGCGCGGGGGTTGACCTCGAGCACGTAGATCTCGCCGTCCTTCAGCGCGAACTGGACGTTCATGAGGCCCTTGACCTTGAGCGCGCGGGCCATGGCGGTGGTCTGGACCTTGAGTTCCGCGATGGTGGCGGCGTCCAGCGTGTGGGGGGGCAGCGAGCAGGCGGAGTCGCCCGAATGGACGCCCGCCTCCTCGATATGCTCCATGATGCCGGCGACATGGACGGCCTCGCCGTCGCAGAGGGCATCGACATCGACCTCGATCGCGCCGGAGAGGTAGCTGTCCAGGAGGACGGGGCTTTTGCCCGAGACGGTCACGGCCTCGGTGATGTAGCGGCGCAGGTGGTCCATGTCGCGCACGATCTCCATCGCGCGGCCGCCCAGCACGTAGGAGGGGCGGATGACCAGCGGAAAGCCGATGCGGTGGGCGATCTGGATTGCCTCGGCGTCGCTATGGGCGATGCCGTTGATCGGCTGCTTGAGGCCCAGATCCTCCAGCAGGTGCTGGAAGCGCTCGCGGTCCTCGGCCAGGTCGATGGCGTCGGGGGTGGTGCCGAGGATCGGGATCCCCTCGTCCTGCAGGGCATTGGCCAGCTTCAGCGGCGTCTGGCCGCCGAACTGGACGATGACGCCGTGGAGCGTGCCGTTCTGCTGTTCGGTGTGCAGGATCTCCAGCACATGCTCGAAGGTCAGCGGTTCGAAATAGAGCCGGTCCGAGGTGTCGTAATCGGTGCTGACCGTTTCCGGGTTGCAGTTGATCATGATGGTTTCATACCCCGCCTTGGTCAGGGCGTAGCAGGCATGGCAGCAGCAATAGTCGAACTCGATCCCCTGCCCGATGCGGTTGGGGCCGCCGCCGAGGATGACGACCTTCTTGGCATTGGTGGGGCGGGATTCGCATTCCACGTCGCCCATCGCGGGGGTTTCGTAGGTGGAATACATGTAGGGGGTCTGCGCCTCGAACTCGGCGGCGCAGGTGTCGATGCGCTTGAAGACGGGGCGGATGTCGAGCGCGCGGCGGGCGCGGCGGATCGCGGTCTCGTCGGTGCCGGTCAGATGCGCCAGGCGGGCATCGGTGAAGCCCATCATCTTGACGCGGCGCAACCCGTCGGCGTCGGTGGGCAGGCCCTGATGGCGGATGACATGTTCGGCGTCGATGATCTCGCGGATGCGGGCGAGAAACCACGGGTCGAAGCTGGTGACGCGGTGGATCTCGTCATCGCTGAGACCGAAGCGCATCGCCTCGGCAATGACGCGGATGCGGTCGGGGGTGGCTTTCGACAGGGCGGCGATGACGGCGGGCTTGCCCTGCTCGGCAGCGCCCTCGATCGGGATCTCGTCCAGGCCGGAGAGGCCGGTTTCCATTGAGGCCAGGGCTTTTTGCAACGATTCGTGGAAGCTGCGGCCGATGGCCATGACCTCGCCCACGGA
Source organism: Paracoccus gahaiensis (assembly GCF_005048225.1). Classification (GTDB taxonomy): domain Bacteria; phylum Pseudomonadota; class Alphaproteobacteria; order Rhodobacterales; family Rhodobacteraceae; genus Paracoccus; species Paracoccus gahaiensis. The sequence continues at coordinate 26,153 of NZ_SUNI01000004.1, read as the reverse complement.
TTTCATCGCGGTGGTCAGTTCGGGCGTCGAGCCCGGGAACTTCTCGAAGGCAAAGCGCGGGATCTTGGTGACGACATAATCGATGCTGGGCTCGAAGCTGGCGGGCGTCACCTTGGTGATGTCGTTGTCCAGCTCGTCCAGCGTGTAGCCCACGGCCAGCTTCGCGGCGATCTTGGCGATGGGGAAGCCGGTGGCCTTGGAGGCCAGCGCCGAGGACCGGCTGACGCGGGGGTTCATCTCGATCACGACCATGCGGCCGTCAGCGGGGTTCACGGCCCATTGCACGTTGGAGCCGCCGGTCTCGACGCCGATCTCGCGCAGGACCGCGATGCTGGCGGTGCGCATCATCTGGTATTCGCGGTCGGTCAGGGTCAGGGCCGGGGCCACCGTGATGCTGTCGCCGGTATGCACGCCCATGGGGTCGATGTTCTCGATGGCGCAGACGATGATGGCGTTGTCGTTGCGATCCCGCACGACCTCCATCTCGAATTCCTTCCAGCCGAGCAGGGATTCGTCGATCAGCACCTGCGCCATGGGCGAGGCATCCAGCCCCGAGCGGACGATGCGTTCGTAATCGTCGCGGTTGTAGGCGACGCCGCCGCCGGTGCCGCCCAGGGTGAAGGCGGGGCGGATGATGGCGGGCAGGCCGATCTCCTCCAGCGCGTCCATGGCTTGCGCCACGCCGGTGTTGATGTCGTACTTGCCCGAGGCCAGCTTGGGGGCGGCGATGATCGTAGCCTTGGGGTTTTCCAGGCCGATGCGGTCCATCGCCTCGCGGAACAGCTTGCGGTCCTCGGCCATCTCGATGGCGCTGCGCTGCGCGCCGATCAACTCGACCCCGTAGCGGTTCAGCGCGCCGCTGTCGGCCAGGGCCAGGGCGGTGTTCAACCCGGTCTGCCCACCCATCGTGGGCAGCAGGGCGTCGGGCCGTTCCTTGGCGATGATCTTTTCGACGATCTCGGGGGTGATCGGCTCGATATAGGTCGCGTCGGCCATTTCCGGATCGGTCATGATCGTCGCGGGGTTCGAGTTCACCAGGATGACCCGATAGCCTTCCTCGCGCAGGGCCTTGCAGGCCTGGGCGCCGGAATAGTCGAACTCGCAGGCCTGCCCGATGACGATCGGTCCCGCCCCGATGATCAGGATCGACTTGATATCGGTTCTTTTCGGCATGGTCTGGGCCCCCGGGCTGGACTTGGATCGGTCGCGGCAAATCGTCCGGGGTTATAGCCAGCCACACCTTGGGCGCAAGGTGCGGCGGCGCCCCGGCCGTGGGAAAAAGCCGGGAGGGGCGGGGCGCACTTGCCCTGGGGCAGGCGCGACATGCAGGCGTGGCTGGGCGCGGGGGATCTGTCCGACCGGGCAGGCTTCCGGTCGCGCGGGCGCCGGGGGCGGTGGGCACGACCCTTGGGGGTCAGGCGTTCTGCAGCAGGGTCAGGGCGGCGCTGTAGCGGTTCGCCGCCGGGAAGGTGGCCAGCTGCGACCGGGCCATGTAGGTCTGCACAAGCCTGTCGATCGCCTCGGGCGACGAGATGTCCTTGAAGCTGGAACTGCCCAGCAGGCGTTCCGAGGCCTTGGTATATTCTTCGAGCTGGCGGTCGATGGGCAGGCGGCCATAGCTTTCGCTGAACCCGAAGGCGCCCTGAAACACCTTGCGCAGGGGGGCGTTGCCGATCACCTCGAACCACAGGGTCCGGTCGGTCGAGTCACGTTCGCCCATTCGCTGCAGCTCGCGCCGGGCGTTCAGCCCCAAACGCAGGCTGTCATCGCCCTCGCCGATGCGGCGTTCGAACTCGCGCTGGACGAAGGCGGTGCTGACCGTCTCGCCCAGGTCGCCCGGCACCGCCTTGGCGCCAAAGCCGAAGGCCTCGGCCAGCCGCAGGTAGCGCTTGTCGGCCAGCCGGTTCACCAGCGAGGACCTGTCGGACACATCGCTTTCCAGAACCTTCCGGATGAAAGCCTTGTTGGGAAGGTCGGCCTCCAGCCCGAAGGCCGACAGGGCCGTGCTGAGCATGCGGTAATCCTTGACCAGATCCTCGGCCTGGGTGGTGCGGGAGATGGTGTCGCGGAAATAGGTCGTCGCGCGCTGCACCACCGGATCGCGGGCGACCGCCTGGATCTGGCGGGCCTCGATCCGCTGGACGATCTTCCAGCCGACAAGGCCCGTGGCACCGACAGAAATGGTCATGACACCCTCATTCGTGGCTGGCAGCGAAAAGACGGGCCTCGCGCGGCAGAAGATCGCGCAGCTTGCGCATCGCCTGATAGGGATTGGGTTCAAGCGCGGCGGCGGTCGCATCGGCCAGCAGGATGCGGCTGTCGCGATCCTCGAAGACCTGGCTGAGCTGTTCGATGGCGACGGCCAGCTGGGACATTCCCGTGCCGGGATCGGTATCGCCCGACAGGATCAGTTGCGCGATATAGAGCGCGCGCGAGACGGGCGTGCGGGCGCTGTCGGGATGGATCGCGTCGCGCAGGCGCAGCACGTTGGCATTGGGCGTCTTGATCGCGATCCTGGCCCGGCGGTCGCCATTCTCGATCACCGCGCCATTGATCAGCACCCGCTCGTTCGGGGCCAGCTTGAGGACCAGGCCGCTCATGCTGCCCCCTCGCCGCGCAAACCGCGCATGACGGTCATGTTGATGTCGATCAGCGGATCGGTGGCGGCCTCGCCGGCCATGACCGCGTGCCCGTGGCGGATGGCAAACCCGGCCAGCGACATGAGCCCTGCCTTGGTCATCTCGGGCAGGCCATTGCCGGGTTCGGCCAGGTCGAAGGCCAGAAGCGTCCACAGCTCGGTATTCGTGTGGACGGCGAGAATGGTGTCCTGATTGTCGGTCTGGCGCGGCGCCTGCCGCAGCATGCGCGTGACGCGCGAGAAGGCGTCGTATTCGGCGTCCCGAGCGGTGCGCAGGCCGCTGGAGCGATAGCCGTGGTCGTTCAGGGACTTGACCGCGTTCACGTTCTAACTTTCCGTTCTGGAGGTCCGTGGAGGAACGGGCGCCCGAAGGCGCCCGTCCGTATCAGCCGCGGAACAGGGCCATGATGGCCGCCGGCGCCTGGTTGGCGATCGACAGCGACTGGATGCCCAGCTGCTGCTGCGTCTGCAGCGCCTGCAGGCGGGCCGAGGATTCCTCCATGTCGGCATCCACCAGGGCGCCAATGCCCGACTTCAGCGAGTCGGCCAGCTTGCCCACGAATTCGGCCTGACCCATCAGTTGCTTGCCATAGGAGCCCAGCTCGGCGGTCTTTTCCAGAACCGTGCTGATCGAGGTTTCGATATCGGAAATGAACAGACCGATATTGTCGGTGTCATCCGCACTGACATCCAGGCTGGTGGCGGTGAAGATGGTCGTGTCGCCGAAGGTGGCCGCCGTCGAGTCGAGGTCGAGGGCGCCGATCAGGGTGTCGAGCCCCGTGGTCGCGACCGAGATGGCATTGGTCGTGGTGGTCGCCCCGGCGCCGCGGTCCAGCGAGGCCAGGACCTTCAGGTCGTCCGTGCCGGATTTCAGCAGGTTCACGCCGTTCATCTGCGTGCCGTTGATGACCGACGCGATCTCTTTGAACTTCAGTTCGATGTCGGTGGTGATCTTCGCCTTTTCGCTGGCCGTCGCGGTGTTGTAGGCGCCCGCTGCCAGATCCTTGATGGAGCGCAGGCTTTCGACGACCTTTTCCGCACCGGTGCGGGCCGTGGTCACCACGGCATCCGCCACGTTCAGGTTCGACTGGATGGTCTTGAACGCCGACTGGTCGGTTTCCATGACCTTGGAGATGGCCCAGACCGCCGCGCTGTCCTTGGCATTGGCCACGTTTTTGCCGGTCGCGATGTCGGCCTGAGTCTTGCCCAGTTGGGCATTGACGAATTTCAGGGTCTGCAGCGCGACCATGGCGCTGTTATTGGTCAGAATGCTGGTCATGTTATCCTCCGAAAGGTGCTTTGCACCTGGGGTTTCCTACGTGGCCTTCTGACCGATCGGGCACTTGCCCTGCGCCGTTTCTGGCGTGACACCGTTCTAGCTGCCGGTGGATTGAGAAATAATGAAAGTCCGCCCTTCGATCAAACGAACCTTGCCGGGCATTTTACTAAAACCGCTGCGGCGCGACGGCCCGCGTGGGCATGACGGTCCGCCGCCCGAGCGAATCATAGGTCTGCAGGCTGCGCGCCGCCTGCACGATGGCGCGGATCTGGTCGGCCGCCTGCTGCGCCCCCGTCAGCGACGCCTGCGCCAGCGCCCGCAGTTCGGCCAGCCCGGGCTCCAGCCGGTCGCGCGCGGCCTCGTCGAGGCCCGACCGCGTCGCCACCCGCGTCAGCTCGTCGATGGCCGCCAAGGCGCCCGGCGCATCGCCCAGGATCAGCGCCGTCCGGATCCGCGCCATCTGGCGGGCGACGGCGCGGCTCATGCCCGCGCGCCCAGCATCGCCGCAAATCCCAGGTCCAGCCGCCGGGCCAGCAGGGCCGCATGTTCGCGCGTGAGGAAGCTGGCGAACTGATCCTCTCCGGCGCCACCGGAAAAGGCGCCCTCGGCCGGGGGCGGTCCATAATATTTCAGCATCTCCTCGAGAAAGGCCTGTTCCAGCTGATCCGCGACCGACAGGGGCCCGGCCACCGGCCCGCGCGCCGGCCCAAGGGGGTCAATCTGCATTCCTGTTCGCCTCCGATGTGACTGGGGCTGAAAATATCGCGCGGCCGTAAATAATTGGTAAGGAATTCGGGGTATTCAGAAAAAAACCACGAGGCAGGACATGGCCGAGATTCAGATGACCCCGACCTGGCCGCTCCGCCCGGAAATGCCCCCCGGGACGGCAGTCGTCGAGGGCGACCCGGGCTTTGCCTTGATGCCGCCGGACCTCCTGCCGGCTTGGGCGGGGATGCCGGGGGGCCCGGGCACCGAGGCGATGGCCCCCGATCCTGTGACCCTCTGGCTGGAGGGCATTCTGGGCCTGACCGCGGATTTTGTCGCCCCGCCCGCGGCCGATCCGAATGTCTCTGCCCCTGAGGCACCGGTCTTTCCGCCCGAACCGGACATGGTCCCTTCCGACAAGGCTCTGCCGGTGGGGATCCTGCCGGTCGCGGTCGACGTGATGGAGGAGCCTGCCGCCCCCGAACTGCCCGCACGTCCCGAGGTGGTCCCGGCACCTGCACCGCCTGCGGCCCAACCGGGCAAAAAGGGGGGCAACGACGCAGCCAGCCAAGGCGGGGCCGACCAGCCTCCGGTCGCGGTCGCGGTCGCGGTCGCGGGATCCGCGCCGCAGACCCTGCCTGCCTTTGCCCTGCCCCGGATGGCCCGCGATCCCGGGCGGGCTCTGGCAGCCCTCCCCGTCGCGCCCCCCGCACCGCCCCTTGCGACGACCCAGACGACGGGGGCCGGTCCGGGGCAGAGCGCCGATATCGATCCGCCGATCTCCGTTGCGCTGCACCCTGCCCGACCGCTCGTGCGCGGACCCGTGGCGGCAGAGCAGGATGTTCCCGCGGGTCGAGGTCCCGATCTCGGCTTTGCGCGTCCGGTTCAGACCGATCCCGCACAGGGGACCGCAGCGCGGACCGGCCTGGCCGAACCGCAAGCCGCCGATCCGGCCCCCCCCAAGCCGACCGATGCGGCGGATGCGGCACGGATCGCGCCGGACAGCGGAGCTGCCTTCCGTACGACCGGCCCGCCGCCGTCCGGTCCGCTCGACATGCTGCCGGGCCCGGATGCGCGACCGATCCCCGAGTTTCGCATGGCAGAGATGGCCCGCCCCCCTTTGCCCACCGCCCCGGGCGGACCGGAGGTCGCGTCCGATCCCCGCCCTGTCCTCCGGCAGATCACCGATGCCGTGGTGACCACGCGGGGCGACCGGACCGAGATCACCCTTGCCCCCGAGGAACTGGGCCGGATCCGGATGGTCCTGTCGGGGCCCGAGCGCGGCCAGATCACCCTCTGGGCCGAGCGGCCCGACACGCTGGATCTGGTGCGCCGCAATGCCGACCTGCTGACGCAGCAGCTGGCCGAGGCCGGGGTGACGGCGGACAGCCTCGATTTCCGGCAGGACGACCGCCGGAACGGATCGGCGGCCCAACCCCGTGACCCGGCAGACGCGGACGAAGCGCAGACCGCGCCCCCGGCCCTGCGGGTCAGCCTTGCGCCCGCGCCGCTGAGCGACCGGCGCATCGACATCAGATTGTAGGAGACATCCATGGTCGACGCCATCGCCTCGCCTTCCCTGCCGACCGCCCCCACGGGTCCGGGGACCGGCTTCTCGGCGGCCGGGACGGGCGCGGATTTCCAGACCTTCCTGACCATGCTGACCGCGCAGCTGAAGAATCAGGATCCGCTGAACCCCATGCAGGGCACGGATTTCGCGATTCAGCTGGCCACCTTTGCCGGGGTCGAGCAGCAGGCGCTGAGCAATCGGTTCCTCGAGCAGATGGCGGGTCAGGCGGGCGGCAGCGGCATCGCCGCCTGGATCGGCAAGGAGGCGCGGACCACGGCGCCCGTCTGGTTCGGCGAGGCGCCCCTCACCCTGGACATCGCGCCGCATGAGCAGGCCGACAGCGTCCAGTTGGTCACCCGCGATGCCGGCGGCCGCGAGGTCGCCCGCGAAGAGATCGGCCCCGGCAAGGGCCAGATCGACTGGCGGGGCTTGGACCCGAAAGGCGCGAAGCTGCCCGACGGGCTGTATGGCTTCACCCTGGAGAGCCGCCGGGGCGATGAATTGCTGGCCGACACGCGCGTCGGCGCCTATGCGCGGATCGTCGAGGCGGAGTTCGGGAACGGGGGCCGCCTGGTCTTCGAAGGCGGCAGTTCAGCCCCCGCCTCCGAGGTGACGGCGCTGCGTGATCCGGCGTGATTGTGCGGGAAGGGGGGGGAAGGACGGAGCCGGGCTTGGGATGTGTGGTTCAGGTCTGTGCGACGCGTGGGTTCCGCCGATGCCGAACCTTGCCGCATCGTCGCCATGCGCCTGCGCGAGGATGCCGGATGCTCAACAGGTTCACGCGTTCTGCCCCGCTCAGGCGTCGCGGCCGACGCGGACAGCGGACAGCGGACAGCGGACAGCGGACAGCGGACAGCGGACAGCGGACAGCGGACAGCGGACAGCGGACAGCGGACAGCGGCGATGATGGATCCTGCGCAATCGGTTCAACCAGGAACCGTTCACGGCGTCGCGTCGGGCGCAGTGGTGGTGGACCTGATGCTGCCGGGTATTCCTGAGGTAACCGCAGGCGGAGGGTGAGGCGCGGTGATGATGGGTCCGGTCAAGGACGGTCACGGCACAGGATCGGGAGAGCGGTCGGGGTTCGCAGGCCGGATCTGTTGATCAAGCGTCCCACATCGGACGGCATCTCGACGGGTCCGTGAGGCCGGGACGAGTGTGCAGGCCAGATCGGACAAAACGCGTGAAAACCGGAGAGCGAGAGCCAACGGGTGACGGGCAACGGGCGACAAGCAAAGCATCGAACGGCAAGCCTGCCGGGGCGGCCTACGCTGCCGGCGGCGGGGTCTCACGGCAGGGCGGGGGCGATCCGGGGCAGGAAGCTGCCGCCGAGGCCGGCGATGGCGGCGCGGATGCGCTCGGTGGCGGGGCTGGGGGCGCGGTCGGCGCGGTGCAGCAGGTACCAGCTGCGCTGGATGGGCAGGCCGATCGCGGACAGGGCGGTCAGGCGGCCGGCGCGCAATTCCTCGGTGCAGGTGTGCTGCGAGATCAGCGCGATGCCGAGACCCGCGATGACCGCCTGCTTGATCGTCTCGTTCGTGCCCATCTCGACCGCGCGCCACGGGGCGCCCTCGCCGATGCGGTCCAGAAAGCGGGTCATCAGGATGCGCGTGCCCGACCCCTCCTCGCGCGAGAGGAAGGTCTGGGACAGAAGATCGCCCGGCATCACCGGGTCCTGGGCGGCCAGCGGATGGTCGGGGGCGGCGATGATGATGTGGGGATGGGGCCCGACGGGGTCCGAGATCACCGCAGGCTCGCGCGGAGGGCGGCCCATGATCGCCAGGTCCAGCTCGTCCCCCGCCAGCGCGGCCAGAATCGCGTCGCGGTTGCCGATGCGCAGCGTCACCTCGATCCGCGGCAGGGCGCGCTGCAGGGTCGCGACCAGAAACGGCGCGAAATACTTGCCGGTCGAGACCACCCCCAGGACCACGGTGCCGCTGTGTCCCTGGCGCAGCGCCGCGATCTCGCGGCCCGCGCGGGCGAGGGCGGTGGCGATCTGACCCTCGGCCACCAGCAGCGCGCGGCCCTCGGCAGTGGGGCGGAAGACGCCGTGCTCGGCGCGCTGCAACAGCGCGGTTCCCGCCAGATCGTCCAGGGATTTCAGTTGGCTGTGGATCGCGGGCGGGGTCAGGCCCAGCTGGGCGGCGGCCAGGGTCAGGCTGCCGCTGTCGGCGACGGCGCGCAGGGCGCGCAGCTGGCGCAAGGTCAACGCATCGGTTTTCATCTTCACTTTTCCTGAACCCAGCTTCTTTCTTATTAAATTTTACAAAAGCATCCCACCTGTCAACCTGCTTCCACGGACAGCCACTGCCGGGGAGGCGATGACCATGACGCATCTTGAGACCCGCCTGATCCCGACCCGGTTCCGGCCGGTGCTGGAGGCGATCGCCCAGGCGTCGGGAACGCTGTCCGACCGCATCCGGCGCGGTGGCGAGATGGCCGAGGCTGCGGCCCCGTCCTCTGCCGCGGCCGAGGCCCTGTTCACGGCGACGCTGCGCGGGGCCGGGGTGCGCTGGCTGTCCACGCCCCTGCGCCCCGAACCGCAGGCCCTGCAGCCTGACGGCGCGCTGGCCGTGGCGCTGGACCCGCTGGAGGGCGCCTCGGGGATCGAGGCCAACATCCCCGCTGGCACGATCTTTGCGATCTTCGCCGCCGGCGACACAAGCGAGGCCAGCTTTCTGCGCCCGGCGCGCGACATGCTGGCGGCGGGCTATGTGCTGCACGGGCCGCGCTGCTGCCTGGTGCTGAGCTGCGGCCAAGGCACGCAGATCCATGTGCTGGACCCCGAGAGCCGCCGCTTTGCGCTGAGCTGCGAGCGGGTCGCCCTGCCCTCGGCCTCGCCGGAATTCGCCATCGACGCGGCCCATTACCGCCACTGGGCGCGTCCGGTGCGGGCCTATGTCGACGATTGCATGGCCGGGGCCGAGGGGCCGAGGGCGCGGGCGTTCAGCATGCGCTGGACCTCGTCGCTGACCGCCGAGGCGCATCGCATCCTGATGCGCGGCGGCATCTTCCTGGACCCCGCCATAACCCGCCCGGGCGGCGAGCGGGGCCGGTTGCGGCTGCTGCATCAGGCCGCCCCCATCGCCTTCCTGATCGAACAGGCGGGCGGACGGGCCACGGACGGCGCCCTGCCCCTTCTGGACGCCCCCCTGACCGAACTGGCGGCGCTCAGCCCGCTGGTCTTCGGCAGCGCCGACAAGGTCGACCGGGTCGCCGGCTATCACGACCTGCCCGAGGCCGAGGTCTCGGCCCTGTTCGGCCATCGCGGCCTTTTCCGAGCCTGAGGACATCATGAGCAAGAAGCACCCCATCATCTCGGTCACCGGCAGTTCGGGCGCGGGCACGACCACGGTCAAGTCGACCTTCGACCAGATCTTTCGCCGCGAGGGCATCACCGCCGTCAGCATCGAGGGCGACGCCTTCCACCGCTATGACCGCGCCGCGATGAAGGCCGAGCTGACAGACCGTCTGGCCGCCGGCGACGCGACCTTCAGCCATTTCAGCTATGACGCCAACGAGCTGGAGAAGCTGGAGGAGATCTTTCGCATCTATGGCGAGACGGGGCGCGGCCAGACCCGCCACTATGTCCATGACGAGGCCGAGGCCGCGCGCTGGGGCAGCCCGCCGGGCACCTTCACCGATTGGGCGCCCTTCGCGGATGGCAGCGACCTGCTGTTCTACGAGGGGCTGCACGGGGCGGTGGTCAACGACACCGTCGATCTGGCCGCGCTGGCCGATCTGAAGATCGGCGTGGTGCCGGTGGTCAATCTGGAATGGACCCAGAAGATCCACCGCGACAAGGCGCAGCGCGGCTATTCGACCGAAGCCGTGACCGACACGATCCTGCGCCGGATGCACGCCTATGTGCACTGCATCTGCCCGCAATTCACCCAGACCGACATCAATTTCCAGCGGGTGCCGGTGGTGGACACCTCGAACCCGTTCATCGCCCGATGGATCCCCACTGCCGACGAAAGCCTGGTGGTGATCCGGTTCCGAAACCCCAAGGGGATCGATTTTCCCTACCTGACCCAGATGATCGACGGGTCCTGGATGAGCCGGGCCAATTCCATCGTCATTCCCGGTCCCAAGATGGACCTGGCGATGCAGCTGATCCTGACCCCGATGATCCTGCGCCTGACGGGCGAGGCCCGCCGCGCCTGACACCCTTTCCAAGGAGGACGACCCATGAACGAGATGCCCAAGACCCAGATGGACGCCAAGAAGCGCTATACCGCGGGCGTGCTGAAATACGCGCAGATGGGCTATTGGGAGCCCGACTACACCCCCAAGGAAACCGACATCATCGCGCTGTTCCGCATCACCCCGCAGGAGGGCGTGGATGCGGTCGAGGCGGCGGCGGCGGTGGCGGGCGAAAGCTCGACCGCGACCTGGACGGTGGTCTGGACCGACCGGCTGACGAATTGCGAGAAATACCGCGCCAAGGCCTATCGCGTGGACCCGGTCCCCAACAGCCCCGGCGAGTTCTTCGCCTATATCGCCTATGATCTGGACCTGTTCGAGGGCGGCTCCATCGCCAACCTGACCGCCTCGATCATCGGCAACGTCTTCGGCTTCAAGCCGCTGAAGGCCCTGCGGCTGGAGGACATGCGGCTGCCCGTCGCTTACGTGAAGACCTTCCAGGGCCCCGCCACCGGCATCGTCGTCGAGCGCGAGCGCCTGAACTGCTATGGTCGCCCGCTGCTGGGCGCCACGGTCAAGCCCAAGCTGGGCCTGTCGGGCCGCAACTATGGCCGGGTGGTCTATGAGGCGCTGAAGGGGGGCCTCGATTTCACCAAGGATGACGAGAACATCAACAGCCAACCCTTCATGCATTGGCGCGACCGGTTCCTCTATTGCATGGAGGCCGTGAACCGCGCGTCCGCGGCGACCGGAGAGGTGAAGGGCACCTATCTGAACGTCACCGCCGGCACGATGGAAGAGATGTATGCGCGCGCCGAGTTCGCCAAGTCGCTCGGCTCGGTGATCGTGATGATCGATCTGGTGATCGGCTATACCGCGATCCAGTCCATGGCCAAATGGGCGCGCGACAATGACATGATCCTGCACCTGCACCGCGCCGGTCACAGCACCTATACCCGCCAGCGCAACCACGGCGTCAGCTTCCGCGTCATTGCCAAATGGATGCGCTTGGCCGGCGTGGATCACCTGCATGCCGGCACGGTCGTCGGCAAGCTGGAGGGCGATCCGGCCACCACCAAGGGCTATTACGACATCTTCCGCGAGGAGCGGAACCCGATGGCGCTGGAGAACGGGATCTTCTTCGATCAGGAGTGGGCGTCGCTGAACAAGATGATGCCGGTCGCGTCGGGCGGCATCCATGCGGGGCAGATGCACCAGCTGCTGCATTATCTGGGCGAGGATGTGGTGCTGCAGTTCGGCGGCGGCACGATCGGCCACCCGCATGGCATCGCGGCGGGCGCGCAGGCCAACCGCGTCGCGCTGGAGGCGATGGTCTTCGCGCGCAACTCGGGCCGCGACATCTGGAACGAGGGCGAGGATATCCTGCGCGCCGCCGCCCGCACCTGCACGCCCCTGAAGCAGGCGCTGGATGTCTGGAAGGATGTCAGCTTCAACTATGCCTCGACCGACGCGCCCGACTTCGCCCCCACCCCCGAGGTGACGGCGTGACCGGCTGGCCGGAGGCAGGCGCGCTTCCGACCAGCCACCCCGACGGGGCCTGCGAGTTCGCGCCCTATCTGCCCGTGCCTTTGCAGCGCCTTGGCCCGCGCCTGCACCTGCCAACCTGGACGCCCCGCCGCGACCTGCATCCCTGAGGACCTGCGCCCCTCGCGCGCAGGTCCCGACCCCGAACCGCAAAGGATCTTCCCCATGAAAATGACCCAAGGACAGTTCAGCTTCCTGCCCGACCTGTCGGATGACGACATCCGCGTGCAGGCCCAATATGCCATCGACAAGGGCTGGGCGGTGTCGGTCGAGCACACCGACGACCCCCATCCCCGCAACACCTACTGGGAGATGTGGGGCCATCCGATGTTCGACAATCCGGACGCCGCCGCGGTGGTCTTCGAGGTCAACGAATGTCGCAAGCTCTATGGCGGCCAGTATATCCGGGTGATCGCCTTCGACGCCTCGCCCGGATGGGAATCGATCCGCATGGCGATGATCGTGAACCGCCCCGCGGTCGAGCCGGGCTTCCGTCTGGTCCGGCAGGAGGGCGAGGGCCGCAGCGTCCGCTATACGATCGAGAGCTATGCCATGCGCGAACCCGAGGGCGCCCGCTATCCCTGAGGGGATCTGTCCGGGCGGCGGCTCCTCCCCGCCGTCCGGATGTCTTTATCGCAAAGGTGCATGATGACCGACGACCAACCCGCCCCGCCCGCAGACCTTCCCACCCATGTCGATCTGGCGCAGGACTTCGCCGACAGCGGCGTGGCCGAGGTGCTGGCCGATCTGGACCGCGAGCTGGTGGGCCTCGCGCCCGTCAAGGCCCGCATCCGCGAGACCGCCGCCCTGCTGCTGGTCGACCGCGCCCGCCGGCGTCTGGGTCTGGCGACCGAGACCCCGACCCTGCACATGAGCTTCACCGGCAATCCCGGCACCGGCAAGACGACCGTGGCGCTGAAGATGGCCGCGCTGCTGCACCGGCTTGGCTATGTCCGCAAGGGCCATCTGGTGACCGTCACCCGCGACGATCTGGTCGGCCAGTATATCGGCCATACCGCCCCAAAGACGAAAGAGGTGCTGAAGAAGGCGATGGGCGGCGTGCTGTTCATCGACGAGGCCTATTACCTCTACCGCGCCGAGAACGAGCGCGATTACGGGCAGGAGGCGATCGAGATCCTGCTGCAGGTGATGGAGAACAACCGCGACGATCTGGTGGTGATCCTGGCGGGCTATGCCGACCGGATGGACCGCTTCTTCGCCTCGAACCCCGGCTTCCGGTCCCGGATCGCGCATCACATCGAGTTCCCCGATTACAGCGACGGTGAGCTGCTGCACATCTCGGAGGGGATGCTGTCGCGGCAGAACTACACGCTGGACGACGCCGCCCGCGCGGCCATGGCGCAGTACATCGCCGCCCGGCGCGGCCAGCCGCATTTCGCCAATGCGCGGTCCATCCGCAACGCGCTGGACCGCGCCCGGCTGCGGCAGGCCAACCGCCTGTTCGGCGAGGCGAAGGGCCCCCTGGACGCGGCGGCCCTGTCCACGCTGACCGAACCCGACATCCGCGCCAGCCGGGTCTTCGCGGGCGGGCTTGACGTGGACCGCGCCAGCAGGCAGGCCGCAGCCGAATGACCCCGCAGGAGACGCCCATGGATTTCGACCGCAAGATCAAGATCGCGCCCTCGATCCTCTCCGCCGATTTCGCCAATTTCGGGGCCGAGATCCGCGCCATCGAGGATCAGGGCGCGGATTGGGTCCATGTCGACGTGATGGACGGGCATTTCGTGCCGAACCTGACCTTCGGCCCGCCCGCCGTGAAGGCCTTCCGCCCGCATGTGACGACCTTCATGGACGTGCATCTGATGATCGCGCCGGTGGATGCCTATATCGAGGCCTATGCTGAGGCGGGCGCCGACATGATCACCGCCCATGTCGAGGCCAGCCCCCATCCCCACCGCACCCTGCAGGCGATCCGCGCGACGGGCAAGAAGGCGGGCATCGCGCTGAACCCCGGCACCCCGGCCGAGGCGGTGGATTACCTTCTGGACCTCTGCGACATGGTGCTGGTGATGACCGTGAACCCGGGCTTCGGCGGGCAGAAGTTCATCCACAGCCAGCTGGACAAGATCGCCCGCATCCGCGCCCTGATCGGCGACCGCCCGATCCACATCCAGGTCGATGGCGGCGTCGATCCCACGACCGCGCCCCTGGTCGCCAAGGCCGGTGCCGACGTGCTGGTCGCAGGCTCGGCGGTCTTCAAGGACGGCTCGGTCGACAGCCCGCAAATTTATGGGGTCAACATGCAGGCCATCCGCACCTCCATCGCCTGATCCTGCTTTGGTCTCTAAGTATCCCGGGGGGCTGCGGGGGGCCGGCCCCCCGCTTCCATCGCCAGCCCCCCGCTCCTGCCATTTGACAATCCCCCCGACCCCACGTCTTCTGCGCCCCTGACCATAAAAGGAGACGAGGATGGATCTGGGCATCACGGGCAAGCGGGGGCTGGTCTGCGCCGCCTCCAAGGGGCTGGGCCGGGGCTGCGCCGAGGCGCTGGCCGCCGCCGGCGTCAATCTGGTCATCAACAGCCGCACCGAGGCCGAGATCACCCGCACCGCCCATGAGATCGCCGAACGGCACGGCGTCGAGGTCACCCCCGTCGCCGCCGACATCACCACCGCCGAGGGCCGCGCGCTGGTGCTGGAGGCGGTCGGTCATGCCGACATCCTGGTCACCAATGCCGGCGGCCCGCCCCCGGGCAACTGGCAGGACTGGAGCCGCGACGACTTCATCCGCGCCATCGACGCCAACATGCTGTCGGCGGTCGCGCTGATGCAGGCGCTGGTGCCGGGCATGATGGACCGGGGCTGGGGGCGGGTCGTCAACATCACCTCGGGTTCGGTCCGCTCGCCCATTTCGGTGCTGGGCCTGTCGAACACGGCGCGGACCGGTCTGACGGGATTTGTCGCGGGCATGTCGCGGCAGGTGGCGGGCAAGGGCGTCTGCGTGAACAACCTGCTGCCCGGCATCCACGCGACCGACCGCGCCGACAGCCTGGATGGCGGCGTGGCGACGGCCAAGGGCATCACCGTGGATCAGGCCCGCGCGCAGCGTCAGGCCACGATCCCCACCGGCAGCTATGGCACGGCCGCCGATTTCGGCGCGACCTGCGCCTTCATGTGCAGCCAGCAGGCGCGCTTCATGGTGGGACAAAATGTCCTGCTGGACGGCGGCGCGCTGAACGTCACCATATGACAGCCGCCCGCCCGGTTGCGGGACCCGGGCGGCCCTGCTAGGCCAAGGCGAAACCCGACCGAAAGGCTTGGCCCGGACCGTGACGATGCCTCCCCGACTTCAGGTCGACTGCCTGACGCGCCGCTTCGACGGCGCGCCGGTGGTCGACGATGTCAGCTTCCAGGTCGAGCCGGGACAGGTCGCCTGCCTGCTCGGGCCCTCGGGCTGCGGGAAATCCACGACGCTGCGGATCATCGCGGGCGTGGACATGCAGGATAGCGGGCGGATCTTCGTCGACGGGCAGCTGATCTGCGACACCAGCTTCCGCATCCCGCCCGAACGCCGCGCCATCGGGCTGATGTTCCAGGATTTCGCGCTGTTTCCCCATCTGCCGGTGCGCGAGAACGTGGCCTTCGGCCTGCCCGGCGGGTTCAAGGCGAACCGCGACCGCGTGGGCGCGCTTCTGGACCGCGTGCAGATGACGCGCCACATCGACAGCTATCCCCACCAGCTCTCGGGGGGCGAGCAGCAGCGCGTGGCCCTGGCCCGCGCCTTGGCGCCGCGCCCCCGCGTGCTGCTGATGGACGAGCCCTTCTCGGGCCTCGACGAGCGTTTGCGCGACGGCATCCGCGACGAGACGCTGGCGCTGCTGAAGGACGAGGGCACTGCCGTCCTTCTGGTCACGCACGAGCCGCAGGAGGCGATGCGCATGGCCGATCAGATCCTGCTGATGCGGTCGGGGCGGATCGTGCAGCAGGGCGCGCCCTACAACCTCTACAATGCGCCGGTGGACCGGCAGGCGGCGGGGTTCTTCAGCGACATCAACGTGCTGACGGGCCGGGTGCAGGGCGCGCTGACCGACACGCCCTTCGGGCGCTTCCTGACGCCGGGCATCCCCGAAGGGGCCGAGGTCGACATCGTGATTCGCCCCCAGCATCTGAGGATCGACTTCGACCGCGCGGGCCAGGGCCCCGCGCCCACGGCGGAAAACGGCACCGCCGCCTTGGCCCGCGTGACCCGCGCCCGCTATCTGGGCCGCGATTCGCTGGTGGAATTCGCCACCGATGCGGGCGCGATCACGCTGAACGCGACCGTTCCCGGCGTCTTCCTGCCGCCCCCCGGCACGCCCATGTGGCTGATGCTGCGCCGCGACCGCGTCTTCGTCTTCCCCCGGGGCTGAGCCCTGCCCCAAGGCCGAAGGGGGGCTGCCTGCCCCCCGTCGCGGCAAGCCGCGCCGCCCCCCGGGGATATTTCAGGACCAATGCAGGAGGGGGCCGGTCCGGGGTTTCATCTTGGGGAAAATATTCTGCGGGGGGAGTCGCGGCCTGCCGCGACGGGGGGCGCAAAGCCCCCCTTCGGCCGTCACGCCTGTCCCGTGGCCTGACGATAGGCCGCCAGCACCTGATCCAGATGCATCCGCCGTCCCTCGGGGTCGGCCAGGCTGTCGCAGATCCGCCGGGCCCGCATCGAGATCAGCCGGCAGACCTCGGGATTGGCGCGGGCCCAGGCCAGGCGGTCGGCCAGGTTGGCGCCGCCGGGCAGCAGCGGGATGTAATGCGACCAGGGGCGAAAGATCGGGGTGACGAAGCTCTCCCAGCCATCCGTCTCCTTGAACACCACCGCCTGGCTCTGGGCCAGGGGCAGGAAATCCGCATCCCCCTCGGAGCCGCCGAGGCAGATCGCATAGCGGGGCGGCGTGGCCGGAGGCCCGGCCTGCGGGGCGGGTGCCGCCAGGCCGGCCCGGGCCAGGGCCTTGGTCAGGCGCGGATCGGGGGCGAGGGCCAGATCGGTGCCCGGCGTCCCGGCCTGGCCCGCCAGAAAGCGCCAGCGCGGGGTCAGGGGCAGATCGCGGGCCGCATCCCGGAAGGCCTGCGAGTCGGGCGGCTGCGACAGCAGGGCGGTGATCGCGGCCTCGGCGGTGACCCCGCTCTTGGGGACATGGCCCGACAGCCCGCCCCGCCAGATGGCCAGATCGGCGCGCTCGTCCCAAGGGGGATCGGCGGGCAAAGGCGCGCCGGGAAAGCCGTCATTGCCGATCCGGTGCCGCCACGGCGCGGGCCAGAGGAACAGGTGGCGCGCCCCCTTGCGGCGCAGGCCGACGATCATCGGCCCCTGGATCGGATGGTCCGGGCCGCTTCCTGCAAAGCAGGCCGGGCGCATGTCCAGCCAGTATTTTCCCCGATCCGTCAGCGCGGCGATGTCATTGGCCACCGCCGCCACCCGCAGCAGGCCGGGTCGCAGCGCGTCCAGATAGAACTGCCCGTCCGGCCCGCGCCGCAGGGGCATGCGCGCGCCATCCGCCGCATGGACCTCGTTCCGGTCCATGTCCACGCAGAGCGCGTCGGGGGTCGGCGGCGGCGCGCCGCGCAAGGGTTCGTCGCGCCGGGAGGGGCTGGCATGGCGGACCAGGCGCTGCGCCAGGCGGGCGCGGCGGGCCTCCTTGATGCCGCCGCCCGGACGCGGCGTCTCCAGCATGCGCATCACCCGGGGCAGGTTGTCCTCGCGCGCCCGGCGCACGGCATCGCCCGGCGCGGCCGGGACCTTCGGCAGGTCGTACCAGGGGGACAGGGCGGTGCGGTAATCCTCGGGCGCGGCCTCGTCGATGTCGATCTCGAGGAACTCGCGCCGGCCCTTGAAATGCGCGCGCACGCCCTTGAGATGCGCGTCCCAGTCCTCGGCCCAGATGTCGGCCAGATCGCCCAGGCCCACGCCCAGAGAGGCCGCGTAGCTGCGCGCATAGGCGCCGCCCCGGTGCAGGTAGCGGCTGACGATCCAGTCCTCGACCCGCCGGGTGTTCAGCAGGAAGACCGCGCCGGGATAATGCCGGTCCAGCAGAGCATAGTCCTTGAAGGCCTCGATCACCGGCAGGTTGAGGAAGCGCACCGATTCCATGTCGGTGAAGGCGGTGACCGTGTCGGCCCAGCGTGCAAGGGGCTTGCGCCCGGCCAGCTTGGCATAGGCGATGTCCTCGGCCAAAGCGCCTTCCAGCCAATGGGCGGCGGGGATGCCGTTCATGTCGAACAGCCGCGCGATGAAGGTCGTGCCGCATTTGTTGAAGCCGATCTGGAAGAACTTGGGCGGCATAAGGGGGCCTTTCACGCTGTTGTGCGCGACGATGGAGACGGACCCCCGGCCTGTCAACGCCCGCCCGCCCAACGATCGGGCAGGACCGCCCCGGGTCGTGGCACGCCGGACCGGTCCCCGGACAAAGGTCTTGCCTTGGGCCGGGGCTGCCGCTAGCACATCAGGCAGGAATTCGGGAGACACCGGCCACCCGGCCGGGGCCGAAGGAGAAGCCGCCCCGGCAAGCTCTCAGGCAAAAGGACCGTCTTCCCCAAGAACTCTGGAGAGTGGCCGCCAAGGCCCGCCGAAGGGATAATGATCTCAGGCGCCCAAGCTTTGGGCAGGGACAGAGGGGGCATCGACGCGCGGGGGGCCTCTCCCCGTCCAACCGATGCCGGCTGTCCGGCTGAACCGCAGGAGGCCAGATGGCCGACACGACACGCCGAACCGGACTTCACGATCTTCACATCGAGCGCGGCGCCCGGATGGTGCCCTTCGCGGGCTGGGACATGCCCGTGCAGTTCCCGATGGGCGTCATGGCCGAGCATCTGCACACGCGGGCGCGGGCCGGCCTCTTCGATGTCAGCCATATGGGGCAGGTGCTGGTCACCCCCGGGGACGGCCGGATCGAGACCGCCGCCGCCGCGCTGGAGACGCTGATCCCCGCCGATCTGGCCGGGCTGGCGCCGGGGCGGCAGCGCTACGGGCTGTTCACCAATGATCAGGGCGGGATCCTGGACGATCTGATGGTCGCCAACCGGGGCGATCATTTCCTGCTGGTGGTGAATGCGGCCTGCGCCGAACAGGACATCGCGCATCTGCGGACCCTTGCGGGGGTGCGGATCACCCCGGTCACCGATCGCGGGCTGCTGGCCCTGCAGGGCCCCGAGGCCGAGGCGGTGCTGGCCCGGCTGGTGCCCGGGCTGGGCGAGATGCGCTTCATGGACAGCCGCATCCTGGACTGGAACGGGGCGGATCTGTGGATCTCGCGCTCGGGCTATACCGGCGAGGACGGGTTCGAGATCTCGGTGCCCGAGGCGCGGCTGGAGGAATTCGCCCGGGCGCTGCTGGGGCATCCCGAGGTGGCGCCGATCGGTCTGGGCGCGCGCGACAGCCTGCGGCTGGAGGCCGGGATGCCGCTCTATGGCCATGACATGGACGGGTCGGTCACGCCCGCGCAAGCGGCGCTTGGCTGGTCGATCCCCAAGGTCCGCCGCAGGGGCGGGGCCCGGGCGGGCGGGTTTCCCGGTGCCGAGGTGATCCTGCCCGAGCTGGGGGCGCCCGAGGTGATCCGCCGGGGCCTGCGCCCCGAGGGCCGCGCGCCGATCCGCGAGGGCGTGGCGATCTTTGCCGCCCCCGAGGGCGGCGAGGTGCTGGGCCATGTGAGTTCGGGCGGGTTCGGCCCCTCGGTCGGCGGGCCGGTCGCGATGGCGCGGCTGCACGTGGACCTTCCCGAGGGCGGACAGGTCTGGGCCGAGCTGCGCGGCAAGCGCCTGCCCGTGACCCTGAGCGCCCTGCCCTTCGTTTCCCCCTCCTACAAACGCTGAAGGACCATCATCATGCTGAAATATACCGAAGATCACGAATGGCTGCGCGCCGAGGGCGACGAGATCGTCGTGGGCATCACCAGGCATGCCAGCGAGCAGCTGGGCGACGTGGTGTTCATCGAGCTGCCCGAGGAAGGGCGCGAGGTCGCGGCGGGCGAGGAGATTGTCGTGATCGAGAGCGTCAAGGCGGCCAGCGACATCACCGCTCCGGTGGCGGGCGTCATCACGGGCGTGAATGCCGCGCTGGCCGACAGCCCCGGCGACGTGAACGGCGATCCGATGGCGGCGTGGTTCTTTCGGATCAAGCCTGCGGAGGCCAGCGCGATGGACGGGTTCATGGACGAGGCGGCCTACACGGCGCTGGTCGAGTAAGCCGGGGGTTTCACCCCCGGACCCCCAGGGTATTTGGACAAAGAAGAAGGGGCGCAGCCGTGCCCGGACTGGATGGAGTGACGGATGAGCCGCTGGATGCCGACCGAGTACAACCCCGACGATTTTGCCAACCGGCGCCATATCGGGCCGTCGCCTGCCGAGATGGCCGAGATGCTGGCGGCGGTGGGCGCCGAGGATCTGGATCAGCTGATCGCGCAGACCGTGCCGGCGGCCATCCGGCAGACGGACCGGCTGGACTGGCCGGCCCTGTCCGAGGCGGGGCTGCTGGCGCGGATGAAGGAGGTCGCGGCGAAGAACCGGGTGATGACCAGCCTGATCGGTCAGGGCTATTACGGGACCTTCACGCCTCCGGCGATCCAGCGCAACATCCTGGAGAATCCGGCCTGGTACACGGCCTATACGCCCTATCAGCCCGAGATCGCGCAGGGGCGGCTGGAGGCGCTGCTGAATTTCCAGACGATGGTGGCGGATCTGACCGGGCTGCCGGTCGCCAATGCCTCTCTACTGGACGAGGCGACGGCGGCGGCCGAGGCCATGGCTATGGCGCGGCGGCAGTCGAAGTCGAAGGCGGATGCGTTCTTCGTGGCGCATGACCTGCATCCGCAGACGATTTCCGTGATCGCGACGCGGGCGGCGCCCTTGGGGATTCGGATCGTCACCGGCTCAATCGACGATCTGGTGGCGGGCGAGGTCTTTGGCGCGATCTTCCAGTATCCCGGCACCTATGGCCATATCCGCGACCTGACGCCCGAGATCGAGGCGCTGCACGCGGCGGGGGCGCTGGCGGTGGTGGCGACCGACCTGCTGGCACTGTGCGTCCTGCGCGAGCCGGGCGCGATGGGGGCGGATATCGCCGTGGGATCGGCGCAGCGCTTTGGGGTGCCGATGGGCTATGGCGGGCCGCATGCCGGGTTCATGTCCTGCCGCGACGCGCTGAAGCGGGCGATGCCGGGGCGGATCGTCGGCGTCTCGGTCGACAGCGCGGGCAACCCGGCGCTGCGGCTGGCCCTGCAGACGCGCGAGCAGCATATCCGGCGCGAGAAGGCGACCAGCAATGTCTGCACCGCGCAGGCGCTGCTGGCGGTGATGGCGGGGTTCTATGCGGTGTTCCACGGCCCCGTCGGCCTGCGCGCGATCGCGCAGCGGGTGCATCTGCATGCGGTGACCGTGGCCCAAGCGCTGCGGGCGGCGGGGGCCGAGGTGGCGCCGGAGGCGTTCTTCGACACGATCACCGTCAAGGTGGGCGTGGGTCAGGCCGGCATCATGGCCGCCGCCCGGCACCGGGGCATCAACCTGCGGCAGGTGGGCCGCGACCGCGTCGGCATCAGCGTGGACGAGACGACCGATGCCGGCGTGATCACCCGGCTGCTGGATGCCTTCGGGATCACCGATGCGGCACCCGCGTCCAGTGTGCCCGCCATTCCCGAGGACCTGCTGCGCGAGACGGACTATCTGACCCATCCGGTCTTTCACATGAACCGCGCGGAATCCGAGATGATGCGCTATATGCGGCGGCTGTCGGACCGCGATCTGGCGCTGGACCGGGCGATGATCCCGCTTGGGTCCTGCACGATGAAGCTGAACGCCGCGGCCGAGATGATGCCGATCACCTGGCCCGAATTCGGGGCGCTGCATCCCTTCGCGCCCCATGACCAGGCGGCGGGATACCATGAGGCGATCGCGGACCTGACCGAGAAGCTGTGCGTGATCACCGGCTACGAGGCGTTCTCGATGCAGCCGAACAGCGGCGCGCAGGGGGAATATGCGGGGCTTCTGACCATCCAGGCCTATCACCGCGCGCAGGGCGACGATCAGCGCGACATCTGCCTGATCCCGGTCAGCGCGCATGGCACCAACCCGGCCAGCGCGCAGATGTGCGGGATGCAGGTCGTGGTGGTGAAATCGGCGCCCAATGGCGATATCGACCTGGAGGACTTTGCGGACAAGGCCGCGAAGGCCGGGGAGCGGCTGGCGGCGGTGATGATCACCTATCCCAGCACGCATGGCGTCTTCGAGGACACGGTGCGGCAGGTCTGCGACATCACGCATCAGCACGGGGGCCAAGTCTATATCGACGGGGCGAACATGAACGCCCTGGTCGGTCTGGTGAAGCCCGGAGAGATCGGCGGCGATGTCAGCCACCTGAACCTGCACAAGACCTTTGCCATCCCGCATGGCGGCGGCGGTCCCGGCATGGGGCCGATCGGGGTCAAGGCGCATCTGGCGCCCTACCTTCCCGGCGATCCGCGCGATGCGGAGAGCGGGGCGGTCAGTGCCGCGCCCTATGGCAGCGCCTCGATCCTGCTGATCAGCTGGGCCTATTGCCTGATGATGGGCGGCGAGGGGCTGACGCAGGCGACGCGCGTGGCGATCCTGAACGCGAACTATATCGCGGCGCGGCTGGCCGGGGCCTATCCGATCCTGTTCATGGGCAATCGCGGCCGGGTGGCGCATGAATGCATCATCGACACGCGGCCCTTCGCGGAACATGGCGTGACGGTCGACGACATCGCCAAGCGCCTGATCGACAATGGCTTCCATGCCCCGACGATGAGCTGGCCGGTCAGCGGCACGCTGATGGTGGAACCCACGGAAAGCGAGACCAAGGCCGAGATCGACCGCTTCGTCACCGCCCTGCTGGCGATCCGGGCCGAGATCACCGAGGTGGCCGAGGGGCGCATCGCGGCCATCGACAGCCCGCTGCGCCACGCCCCCCACACGGTCGAGGATCTGGTGCGGGACTGGGACCGCCCCTATGGGCGCGAACAGGGCTGCTTCCCGCCGGGCGCCTTCCGGGTGGACAAGTACTGGCCTCCGGTGGGACGCGTCGACAATGCCCATGGCGACCGCAACCTGATCTGCACCTGCCCGCCGCTGGAGGCCTATGCCGAGGCTGCCGAATAGGGTTCTGCCCAAGTTTCTGCCCCGGGGGCGGGGTTAATCCCGCCCCATCGGGGAACCTCTGCCCGGCGGGGGCATTCACCTTTATGTCAGAACCGGGCACGCGGACGTGAACCGCCTGTCCGGCGTTTCAGCCACGAGGTGCCGATGCCTGCCCCCCTTCCCCCTGCCGCCCGCGCCCGCGAGGAACTTGTTGCCAATCTGATGGCCATCCCCGCGGCCCTTGGGCTGATCCTTGCCGTGATCGCCTTCTTTCATCGCGGCTCCGGCATCTCCGGCACGCCCGGCGCGGGGCTGGCCATTCTGGGCATGGCCGCGCTGACCGTGGCCGCGCTTCTGGTCGGCCGGCTGGCGCCGGGCCGGCTGCGGACCTTCGTGACGGTGATGATCCTGATCGGCGGGCTGCTGACGCTGCTCTGCGCGTGGTTCCTCATGCAGGGCTGGATCATGCTGATGATCGTCCTGACCCTGGCCCTGTGGCTGGTCTTCATTCTGGTCGCGAGGTAAGCCCATGACCCTGTTCCGCATCCTTCCCGCCCTCGTGCTCTGCGCCCCCGCAGCCTCTGCGCAGCAGACCGAATGGACCGGCTTTCACGGCAATGGCATGGCGCAGAAATACAGCGCCTCGACCCAGATCACGCCCGAGAATGTCGGCGATCTGGAAAAGGCATGGGAGATCCATACCGGCGACGTCTCGGACGGGTCGGGCGACATGGTGGGCACGGTCTGGTCGGCGACCCCGATCCTGGCCAACGACCTTCTGTATATCGGCACGCCCTTCTACCGCATCCTGGCCGTGCGGCCCGATACCGGCGAGATCGTCTGGACCTACGAGCCCGAGGACACCGCGCTGGAGCCCCTGACCCAGCCCGAGCTGAAGAACCGCGGCGTCACCTATTGGGAGGGCGAGGGAGACGGTCCCTGCGTGCGGCGCGTCTATATCGGCACGATGGACGCGGAACTGCATGCCGTCGATGCCGACACCGGCGCGCTCTGCGCCGATTTCGGCGAGGCGGGCATCCTGAACGTCAACCAGTGGAACAAGCCCGACGCCAACTTCCCGCTGTCGCAGCTGCAGCCGCCCACCGTCTTCCGCGACAAGCTGCTGCTCGGCTGGGCCGGCAAGGACTGGCATGACGTCGAGAACCCCTTGGGATCCGTCTTCGCCGTCGATGCGCGCACAGGCGAGTTGGAATGGACCTTCCTGTCCATCCCCGAGGATTACGATGGCGTGACCGGCACCTCGAACGTCTGGACCGCCATGTCGGTCGACGAGGAGAACGGCCTGGCCTACCTGCCCGTCTCCAGCCCCAGTGCCGACTATTACGGCGGCACCCGGCTCGAGGAGATCCCGCTGGCCACCTCGGTCACCGCCGTCGACGGCGATACCGGAGAGGTCGTCTGGTCCCGCCAGCTGGTCAAGCACGACATCTGGGATTACGACACCGTGTCCGCGCCGACCCTGATCGACATCCCGAACGAGGACGGCCCGATCCCGGCCTTGGTGCAGCCCACCAAGATGGGCTATGCCTTCGTGCTGAACCGCCTGACCGGAGAGCCGGTCTTCCCGATCGAGGACCGCCCCGTCCCCGCCTCGGATGTCGAGGGCGAGGTCGCCTCGCCCACCCAGCCCGTGCCCACCCTGCCCGCGCCCTCGATGGACGACGACTGGGGAGGGGTCTTCGGCCTGGCCGATCTGGCCTCGTTCGGCTACTGCTCGCGCACCTTCGACGAGCTGCGCTACGAGGGCCGCTTCACGCCCCCCAGCCTGGAGGGCACGCTGGCCTATCCGGCCACGGCGGGCGGCTATCAGTGGGGCGGCGGCGCGGTCGATCCGGAAAGCGGCATCCTCTACATCAACAGCTCGCGCATCGCCCAGATCTATCAGCTGATCGAGCGCGAGGAATACGAGACCCTGCAGACCGGCGGCAGCGAGGCCGAGGGCGGGCTGTTCCCGATGACCGGCGCGCCTTACGGCTTCCGGCTGACGAATTTCCTCAACCCGGTCGGCATGCCCTGCTGGAAGCCGCCCTATGGCCTGATGTCGGCCATCGACCTGAAGACCGGCGAGACCCTGTGGGAGCGTCCCTTCGGGCAGATCCAGAAATGGGGCTTCTACATGCCCGAAAGCTGGGGCTCTCCCACCATCGGCGGCCCGGTCGTGACCGCCTCGGGGGTGATCTTCATCGGCGCCTCGATGGATGCCCGCGTCCGCGCCCTGGACGCCACCACCGGCGACGTCCTGTGGAAGGCGCAGGTCGAGGCGCCCGCGGTGTCCAACCCCGCCGTCTACGACTACGACGGCCGCCAGTATGTGGTCTTTGCGGTCGGCGGCAATTCGATCATCAAGCCGCAGGTGGCCGACCAGCTGGTGGCCTACGCCCTGCCCGACTAGGTCGCGATCCGGGCGGCGCGGGAACCCTTGACAAACCGCGCCGCCCGGGCCACCAAGCAACCCGGATGGGGTCGTAGCTCAGTTGGTAGAGCGCGTCGTTCGCAATGACGAGGTCAGGGGTTCGATTCCCCTCGGCTCCACCAAAGTATTCACTTTAATACTGCGATTACAGCATACTAGAGCACCTAAACTTTGCTACTTCCCGCTTTCCTTCCCCACCTCAATTTTGGTTAGAGCTGTCATCTTCGCAAGTTTCTGCCGGGCGTCGTTATATCGTAACTGGTTGGTTGTTACCGCGGTGACTGGGCCTTGATGCGGACGACGAGGTCTTCGTCGTCGACAAAATGGTCGAGGAACGCTTGCCAGTTTTCGATGGTGACGCGGACGGCCCTGCCCGCACTGGAGAGCATCCGCGGCCTGATCGAGACGGTGACGGTGCACGTGATGAACCCGGAAGGCATCAAGTTGGAGTTGAAGGGGCGCCGTCGGCGATGGTGGGTCTGGCTCAGGGCCGGACAGCAAAAAGCCCGCTGGAAAGCGGGCTGAATGGATGTTTGGTTGGGGGTGGTTGCGGGGATAGGATTGAACCTATGACCTTTAGGGTCAGGATTCATAACCAATAGATGACGAGAGCCGCGAGGGCGATGGCTGAGAGGAACACTTTGGGGCAGCGGTCGTAGCGGGTGGCGACGCGCCTCCAATCCTTGAGCCTTCCGAACATGATCTCGATCCGGTTGCGGCGCTTGTAACGGCGTTTGTCGTATTTGACTGGCGTCTTGCGT
>NZ_SUNI01000052.1:0-2500 GCF_005048225.1 Paracoccus gahaiensis | reverse complement strand
GGTAACACGTACTGGAGGTCCGAACCCACACCTGTTGAAAAAGGTCGGGATGACTTGTGCCTAGGGGTGAAAGGCCAATCAAACTTGGAGATAGCTGGTTCTCCGCGAAAGCTATTTAGGTAGCGCCTCGGACGTATTCCTTGGGGGGTAGAGCACTGCATGGATGATGGGGGCCCACAGCCTTACTGAGTCTAAGCAAACTCCGAATACCCAAGAGAACTATCCGGGAGACACACGGCGGGTGCTAACGTCCGTCGTGGAGAGGGAAACAACCCTGACCAACAGCTAAGGCCCCCAATTCGTGGCTAAGTGGGAAAGCATGTGAGACTTCCAAAACAACCAGGAGGTTGGCTTAGAAGCAGCCATCCTTTAAAGATAGCGTAACAGCTCACTGGTCTAATCAAGAGGTCTTGCGGCGAAGATGTAACGGGGCTCAAGCCACGAGCCGAAGCTTTGGATGCATCCTTATGGATGCGTGGTAGCGGAGCGTTCTGTGATATAGAACGCTGCCTCTTTTGTGTTCGACGTCCATAGTCACCCGCAAGGATGACGGACAAACAATGCAACGGAGGCAATGTTCTGACTGTGAAGCCGGGCCGTGAGGCAACCGGTGGAGTGATCAGAAGTGAGAATGTTGACATGAGTAGCGACAAACAGGGTGAGAGACCCTGTCGCCGAAAGTCCAAGGGTTCCTGCTTAAAGCTAATCTGAGCAGGGTAAGCCGGCCCCTAAGGCGAGGCCGAAAGGCGTAGTCGATGGGAACCAGGTTAATATTCCTGGGCCAGGAGATGGTGACGGATCCCGAGGGTAGTTCGATCTTAACGGATTGATCGGGCTGCTTAGGGGTTCCTGGAAATAGCCCTCCACAAGACCGTACCCTAAACCGACACAGGTGGACTGGTAGAGAATACCAAGGCGCTTGAGAGAACCACATTTAAGGAACTCGGCAAAATACCTCCGTAAGTTCGCGAGAAGGAGGCCCGGTTTTTACGCAAGTGAAGGCCGGGGGCACAAACCAGGGGGTGGCGACTGTTTACTAAAAACACAGGGCTCTGCGAAGCCGTAAGGCGACGTATAGGGTCTGACGCCTGCCCGGTGCCGGAAGGTTAAAAGGAGATGTGCAAGCATTGAATTGAAGCCCCGGTAAACGGCGGCCGTAACTATAACGGTCCTAAGGTAGCGAAATTCCTTGTCGGGTAAGTTCCGACCTGCACGAATGGCGTAACGACTTCCCCGCTGTCTCAAATGTGGACTCAGCGAAATTGAATTGTCTGTGAAGATGCAGACTTCCCGCGGTTAGACGGAAAGACCCCATGCACCTTTACTACAACTTCGCACTGGCATCAGGATTGCGATGTGCAGGATAGGCGGTAGGCTTTGAAGCGGGGACGCTAGTCCTCGTGGAGCCATCCTTGAGATACCGCCCTTCGCACTCTTGATGTCTAACCGCGGCCCGTTATCCGGGTCCGGGACCCTGCGTGGTGGGTAGTTTGACTGGGGCGGTCGCCTCCCAAACAGTAACGGAGGCGCGCGAAGGTTGGCTCAGACCGGTCGGAAATCGGTCGTTGAGTGCAATGGCAGAAGCCAGCCTGACTGCAAGACTGACAAGTCGAGCAGAGACGAAAGTCGGCCATAGTGATCCGGTGGTCCCGAGTGGAAGGGCCATCGCTCAACGGATAAAAGGTACGCTGGGGATAACAGGCTGATGATGCCCAAGAGTCCATATCGACGGCATCGTTTGGCACCTCGATGTCGGCTCATCTCATCCTGGGGCTGGAGCAGGTCCCAAGGGTATGGCTGTTCGCCATTTAAAGAGGTACGTGAGCTGGGTTTAGAACGTCGTGAGACAGTTCGGTCCCTATCTGCCGTGGGTGTTGGAGACTTGAGAGGAGCTGCCCCTAGTACGAGAGGACCGGGGTGGACGGACCACTGGTGGACCTGTTGTCGTGCCAACGGCAGTGCAGGGTAGCTATGTCCGGACAGGATAAACGCTGAAGGCATCTAAGCGTGAAGCCCCCCTCAAAACAAGGTCTCCCTTGAGAGCCGTGGAAGACCACCACGTCGATAGGCCGGAGATGTAAGTGCAGCAATGCATTCAGTTGACCGGTACTAATGGCTCGATAGGCTTGATTTGATCCGGTAGAAGCAAGATCGGCACCGTCGAAAGACGAGGCACATCCCTTCTCCAAAAGGCATCCTTGGACAACTTCTATCCCGCAAGGGATGGACGCTGAGCGTTTCTTTCCTGGTCTGGTGGCCCTAGCGCGAGCAAAACACCCGATCCCATCCCGAACTCGGCCGTTAAGTGCCGCTGCGCCGATGGTACTGCGTCTCAAGACGTGGGAGAGTAGGTCACCGCCAGACCTGGTAAGAAACGCAACATCTCTCTAAACGACATAAACACCCCAACAGGACATCCTTGGCGCGGGGTAGAGCAGCCCGGTAGCTCGTCAGGCTCATAACCTGAAGGTCATAGGTTCAAATCCTATCCCCGCAACCA
>NZ_SUNI01000051.1 GCF_005048225.1 Paracoccus gahaiensis | reverse complement strand
TCATATCCGCATCGCGTTCATGAACCGCTTCAACGCACTCGGCACTGCCGAGATCGAGCGCTTGGGCTGAGCATCAACGGGGTAAGGGGAAGCCCTGCTTCAATGCCGAGTTCTGCAACAATGCCGATGCTCATACTCCAACACCGAGGTCTGCAATGTTGCCCGTCGCAATCGCCCAGAGCCGAAAGCGGCGATGGCCGGTCACCTCTCGGATCAGACCCAGATCGGTCAGGCGCTTCAGCATCCGTTCCGCCGTTGGGCGGCTGACTTTGGCCAAAGCCTCTGTGTCCATGGCCGAGACCAGCGGTCGTGCCGCCAGCACGGCAATGACCCGTGCGGCATTGTCTCCTTTGATCGTCGCGGTGGCGGCACGAGCATGCCTGGCCCAGGCCTGTATGTGCATGATCAGCGCACGCGCCTCCTGCGCGCCTGTGCGTAGGGCAGCCAGATGCGCTGTTAGGCGGTCCTCGGGCGGACCAAAACCTGTCCAGATGCGCCGCCCCTGTCGGCCGAGGGGCAGGAACCGGAGCGCCTCGGCCCCCACCGCCATGTGTCGCGCCGACCAGACTGCGGCTTCGACCATTTGCCCCGGCGGCGAAAGCTCGGCCATGCGCCACAGGGCCAAGATCGCAGGCCCGCGCGCTAGGGGATACAGTCCAGCAAGGTTCTCGATCGCGTCCAGAAAACCCGCAGCAGCGGCATCGAACTCGGCCCCCTGGGGGCGCAGGTCCAGACCCGTGGCCGGTTCGTTGTCATGGCTGGCGCGACGATGCAGACCCAGGAAGGCCGGCAGATCCATCGGGCTTCCCTGCCCTTCCAGCCGCCGAATGGCCCACCGGGCCAGACGCAGAGCTTCCGGGTCCGAGTTGGCACGTGCCTCCATCAGATCGCGACTGATCTCGTCGGGGCCCAGCATCACCCCCTGGGCCCGTAGCATTGCCTCGACCTCGAGAAGCGCCAGTCGCTGGCGCGCTCCCTCGGCTTCTGCTGCCGGCATTGCGGTTAGCGTCGCCTCCAGCCGACCCATGTCGCGCGCGGCGCCTACCAGGGCAGCAGCTTGCTGCGTCTGTGCTGCCAGCCAAACTCGGGGATCCGCCAGATGTCCGGTCACGGGAAAGAAGTCTTTCGATCTCGATTTTCGTTTCAGGGCAGCGAGCAGAGGCCGCAAGCCTTCAGAATAGCTCCTGGATGATGAAAGTCGAAGCTCTTTTGTGCTTGCTGCCGATACGGGGGTGGTAAGGACGGCTTAGAACAGGGTCAGTGACCATCATCCCAGGCATCGTCCTTTGGCTTGATTTGATGCTCGACGACGGGTTCGTCGCGGACCCGCTCCTGAACGACTGTTCTTTTCTTTGGAGCCCGCTCAACAGCCTCGACTACCGCCTTGGGCTCCGGCGTCGTTCTGGTCCTGGTCGCAGCCTTGGCCTTAACGGCGGGCTTTGGCGGCCGGTGCATTGAACGCATCTAGCGCTTCCTTGGCGGCCGTCTGCAGGCGGGTATGGTCTGTCCCTGAAGCACCGGAAGCGGATTGAGGAGGCGTTCGGGTGGGCGACGACTGTCAGCGGAATGGCACAGGCCGCTTATCGTGGCATCGAACGGGTGCGCTCCCGCTTCGTTCTGACAATGGCGGCCAACAATCTCGCGCGGCTGCCCCGGTTGCTAGCGGCCTGAGGCAAACAAGCGGCATCAGCCATGCATACGGTTCACCCTGACGGGCCGGAAACTTGAGGCAGACGCGCCCGTCCTAAAAAAACCGTTCCACCTCGGCGACTATTTCAGCGGCCTGTTCTCATGATCGTTGTCAACCCTCTGATCCATGGCAAGTATTCCGGCGGGGCCGGGCGCAAACTTGTGTAAATGCGCAGGGTAGGAGACGGAACTGAGACGACGGTTGAGCAAGCTCTCATGCGCGGGTTGGTTACCGCATGACCGTGGCTTCGTCCTGGGGCTGCCTCGCTCTAGCTCACCCGCGCGGTGCAGCTTTGCGAGCATCACGGCATCGCGGCGGTCCGTCTTTACCCGGTCGCCTGCCTTCATGGGGATGAGCGAGGGCGCTACGACGATGCATTCATACCCCATCTCGACGAGCTGGCGATGCAGGCCATACCCGCACGGCCCTGCTTCATAGCAAAAATACGATTGACCTCCGCCTGCGGCCAGCTTCTCTACCAGCTTGCAAACATAATCGGGCCGATGCGGAACCGTCCCCCAATGGCGAACCTCACCCCCACGTTTCCCCTGCGCAACTGCGACGGAAATCGTCGCCTTGTGGACATCCAGCCCGATGAACATGCTATCTTCCATGCGGTCTCTCCCCCCATTCTTGAGGCCCGGCGCCAGCCAATCTGGCGCAACCCTCGAACGGAGAATGACGCGGGAGAGGCCGATGACCCAGTCAGCTCACTTCGCTATCATGGGGTCTAGGTAGCCGTCCACCGCCGTACGGATGGCCGTCGCCGTCAGATATTTGGTTAGGGGCAGTGATTTCATCGGTACGCCTGAACCAGTCAAGTATGAGGTCAAAACGACCTTGCCTACCATGTTAATGCGTATATGTTATGCGCATGAAGCGAGGTGAACGATGCAACGCCAGACTGCCCCACGGAAAGCTACGAATTTAACTTTGGACCCAGTTCTTTTGACGGAGGCTCGGTCTTTCGGCGTCAATCTGTCTCAAGCCGCCGAGGCCGGCCTACGGCGCGCCGTGGCAGTCGCCAAGGGTGAGGCTTGGCAGCGGGAAAACGCTGCAGCCTTGGCAAGCTCGAATGCTTGGAGTGAGGCACAGGGCCTGCCGCTAGACGCCTATCGGCAATTCTGATGGCTCGCTTCGATGTTTATGTTCGCCCCGGCGCGGCGGCAGGCTATGTTTTAGATGTACAGGCCGATGTTCTGAACGGGTTGAACACTAGGATCGTCGTGCCGCTCCTGCCCTTCGGGAAGGCTCCCATACCAGCTAAGCAGCTTAACCCTGTCTTCGAGATCGGCGCCGAACCGCATATCATGGTCACCCAGTTCTTAGCTGCTATCCCGTGTGCTCTCTTGCGCGACCCTGTCACCACCCTCGACGATAAAGACAGCGAGATCATGGCCGCTCTGGACATGGTTCTGGTAGGCTTTTAATCCCACTGAATCATAAAGCTGATCAGCAGGCACAGCGAAAAGCATGAATCGTCTCTAAGATATTCCAAGGATCGGGACGTAGCTAAAAGTATGAAGCTGGTACATTCCCATTTTCACATACAAAAAACACAGCAGCGAAGCTAATGATGAGCAAGATGACAATTACGAATTTTCCTCCCTTAGGCTATCAACTGCATCTTGGAGCGTCACACCTCTATCCAACCTTACTAGACAAAACGTTCTTAACGTTTAAGAAATTATTTGATGAATACGATATAAAGAAAATTAATACGCAATCATTCAGAAGCCTGACAAAATCAACTGGGTCAGGACTAATGCTTTCTGATAAAATCAAAAATTTAGGCATAAATGCAGACTGCATGCGCGTCATTGTTTCTGCGCATGGACTACTAACAAGAGATGGGGGCGATACTTTTTTGTTCAAGCGAAACGCAAAAATATCAAAACCTATTTTAGATATTGCCGACCTATTTATTGATGCACCAGTTGCAGTACATATAGTCATTGCCCCTCAGCCCGCGTATGCGCCAATCAGCGAATTTGCGAGCAAAGGGGGGGCTCGCATTCTCGCAGATAACCCAGATGCATTTTCTTGGGTTGACGTTGTAAACAACATAAAAAGAATATTTCCGGGAAAGCCACTTATTTTGTGGCCGATAGAAGATCAAATATCTCAGTCAGTAGCTTTTGTTGAAGGAGTTACGGGGCTAAAGTTTAATAATAGCGAGCGCGAGACTATACGAGATCTGGCGGAACTAGAAAGATTTGCTGAGCCTGAAAAAAAGAGTATAGACCTTGGGGCAACTAAAATCCTTTTTGAAACCTACCTCAACGATTTGGATTTCATAAAGGACATGCCCGATGTTAAGTTAATGCTGAATACAGCGACCTCCGAAATATGAATTTTTATTACGAAGAAAGCAGAACCGTCTTTATCCATATTAAAAAAGCTGGTGGATCTTCAATAAGAAAAGCGCTAGCCCCATTGGGCAAGGCAAAGACAGCTTTTGGCTGTATTCCCGACACATGGCATGCTGATTATACGTTCTGTGTTGTACGTAATCCGCTTGATAGATTCTTGTCGGCAATAAATATGTTTAAGCTAGGGGTCTTAGATAGTACTGAGGTAATCAAAGACTATAACACCCCTTCATTGCCAAATATAACCATAAGCGGCGCTCTCGATATTCTAGAAGATCCCAAAATAGAATATACTCGGATGAACCGGCGCCTTGAAGACAATTTAAAGCATCACCTCTGGCCCCAAACTGAACCATTCTTTTGCTTGTCTCACGCAAATGAGATATTAGAATATGAAAAAATTCAAGAAGGTTTTCTTGAGGTTGCGAAAAGATTGGGCATAAAACCAGAAATTGAATGGGTAAGGCGAACTGCAAATCATCCTCAAGCTTTAAAAATTGATAGCTTTAGTAGCAGTGACATTGTTCGCTTTATGAACATATATCAGTCAGACTATACAATACTTGGCTATGAGCCGCCGGTTTCATTTACGAACTATAAGAAACCCCACAACGCAATTATCTCACCGAAGTCCGACATATTTACAGAAATAGCAAGGGACCCGTGTGTAGCAGCATGGCGCTACTATTTTGAGTGCTCTGGAACAAATGAATTGATGCTATCTGAGGCCCTTCCAGAAGCCAGTGTTGACTTAAGTATTTTCAACAATAGCCTTGTAGAAGTAAAGAAACAAAATACTTGGCCTGGACGCGATAAAAATATTCTTGATCACTTCCGCTCATTAGAGCCGGAATTCTCCGGTCAACCCCGCCTCAACCACCTTTTGGCCTGTATAATAGTAGTTCTTCGAAGAGATCCTCATAACAAGCTAGGGTTAGAATTATTTTTTAAAATCGTAACTGAATACGGAATTGATTTGGCAAATAGTCTAAATATAAGGTGGTTGTCCTCAGTTTGCGACACATTGGTAGATGTGGGACGTAATGGCGAAGAACGTGCAATTGCGGCTCTGGGATCTTCTATTTCAGCACTTGTAAAACTGAGCGAGACTGAGCGACGCGTGTATTATCCTCGAATTCCATGGCCTCCCCGTCTCAAGTTCTCCCGGGGTGGTCATATGTAT
Organism: Paracoccus gahaiensis; assembly: GCF_005048225.1. Lineage (GTDB taxonomy): Bacteria > Pseudomonadota > Alphaproteobacteria > Rhodobacterales > Rhodobacteraceae > Paracoccus > Paracoccus gahaiensis. The sequence continues at coordinate 1,983 of NZ_SUNI01000051.1, read as the reverse complement.
GAAGGAGTTATAGGGTTCTCGCCAGAGAAAGGTGATATGATTGAAAACCTTCTAGGTCGCCTAAATAACGTTTTGCACGAGAGTAAACCAGCATCTATTTTTTCAAAAGAATTAGTTACTAGACTGTCAGAAAAGCACAGTACGATTTCTCGATTTAAAAAGATAACAGGTGAAAAAAATCCGCATATGGCATCAGACGATCTCTCATTAATAATAAAAGAGGCAATCAAAGAAGAAGGTGAAGCCAAAGAGAGGAATAGTGCCGATGAAAAGCCAGCGCAAGATAACGGTAGTTGATTAATATGACAATCCCTAGCGTTATTGGAATTGGAGCACAGAAGGCAGGAACGTCCTGGCTTCACAATAACTTAAAGCAGAATAGGTCGTTCTGGGTTCCTCCCTTTAAAGAGGTGCACTTCTTCGACCATAATTTTGTACCAGAAAATAGGGGATGGACAAAGGGACACGTTAGGAAGGGTGTGAAATCAGCAACACAAAGATGGGAAAAGCAAAATATATACAACGGTAAAAGAAAAGCGTGGGCAAAAACTGCGCTGGAAGATCCGATGTTTGATGAAAAATGGTATAGGCATATATTTTCCTTATGCCCGGAGGGAAGGATTCCTATTGACATAACTCCCGAGTATTCGTCAATTTCAGTTGCCGGTATTAAGTATGCTGAAGATGTTCTTGGAGACAACTTCAAGGCAATATACATTGTTAGAAGCCCTGTTAATCGGGCTATATCCCAAATCAAGATGATGATTAGGAGGCGTAATCTTGTTTCGCCGTCTCAAGATGACTGGGTGGATGTGGTTAATCTCCCGGCGATTTACGAGCGAGGAAATTATAAATCCCACATTGATCGTTGGATGAGTAGCAGGCCAAAAGAAAGCCTTCTTTTTATTCCATTTGGACTGATATCGAAGGATCCTCTTCATGTCATGAGGGATATTGAAAAATTCACAAATGCGGAACCTCACACCTATAAAAATCTCCATGAGAAGATTTTCGCATCGGCGCCAATTAATATTCCAGACTTTGTTTATGATCACTTAAAAAAAGTACTTCGTGACCAAGAAGCTTTCTTGATCAATACTTTCGGCACTGAATTTTTCAAAAATTCAAAATGAATTCGGAACTTAGTATGACTGACAGTATTATTTATCAGGCATGTCTTTGTTGCCCAAGTTTTCCTGCCTCTGCTCTTGTCTCCGGCGCTAGTCTTTATTTGGATATGAAGACCAATAGGATTCAACGGCGTTGTCAGCCCCCAGCTCTGCGGGGATGGAAGAATCACTGTTTAGATCAGCATCGATTGGGGTACGCATCGCTTCAACAACACGATGCTTGTCATCGCGCCACGTGTCATTCATGATTGCATTATGATCTTTTGAAATTAAGAAGTCAGACAACCTTTTAAATATAGAATTATATAAGGTGTTCTCCCGATGTGAGGATATTGCTGCCAGAATGAAGAAAATTTCTTCGGAGCTGAGAAGCACGCTGTCTGATCTGTTCCGCATTTAAAACGTTCCCGCCTGCCTTACTAAGAGGTTTTAACTCTCTCATGAAAATCAACAAAAAAACAGCATTATGATTGGTCTGAACGGTCCAGTTTAAGCGCTGTATGGTGAAACCCGATTGTGCTGTGAGGGCCTGCCGAAGGGGCACGAGCCACATCCGTGTAGCCCTTTCATCTCACAACGCTTGGCTGATCCCCGCCCCTCCCCCAATCTGCGGCGCATAACACCCGTGATGCCGGTGCATCTGATGCAGGCTCTCGCGGAGGTCGATCGTGCAGTTCTCAACGAGGTGGAGATCACGTTCTCGGGGTTGGCGCTGCACTGGCCTTGCCCCCCGTGTCAGGGAAGTTGTCCGCTGCTCTACTTTTCCTTTATTTTTCAGGTGGGCGGGATAGGACGATGACGTGGGATATTCACCGGAACGCAAGGCGGCTGTGCTGAAGCGGATGCTGCCGCC
>NZ_SUNI01000050.1 GCF_005048225.1 Paracoccus gahaiensis | reverse complement strand
CTGGTGCGCGGCGATGTCGATGCCATCGTGCCCTTCCCAACCTTCTATCAGGGCGCGCAGGAGGCTTTGGGCGAGCTCTATCTGGAATTGCGCCCCGGCAGCTATGACCCGCATTACATTCTGGCCGCCAGCCCCGACATGCTGGCCCGAGAGGCGGATCTGACGACCTTCCTCGGCGCCCTTGTCCGAGCCGACGCCGATGTCGCCGCCGACCCGCAGGCGGCGGCCGAGGCGGTCTCGGCCTCGCTCAGCGGGAACGTCTCGGTCGAGGCGCTGCAGACCATGTGGGAGGACATGGAGTTCGGAACGATCCTGAACAGCGACTTACTGGACCTGCTGGTCAGCGAGGCCACGTGGATCGTCGGACAGGGCGTCGTGCGCGCCGATATTCCCACGTCCGACGGTATTGCGGCCTTCATTGCCCCTGACCCTCTGGCCGCCGCAGCCCCGGATGCGGTCACGCTGGACTGACGCCTTGTTGGCGGCGGGTGGGCGCTTCTCCCACCGCCTGAGGATTGCACAAACTGCAGATTTCATCGGCACAGACCTACCATGGCAGGACGCGGGCCGTCGGTGCCTCTGGCGGGCCTATCTCGACCGCGCTAGGTCGGGTCCAGCCTTTCACCCGGAGACGAACGATGATCACCATACCTCTCACATGCAGCGCTGCCCTTGCGGCGCTGCTGTCCGCCACGCCCGTGCTGGCTGCGGCCGAACCATTCGCGCCCAAGGTTCTGGTGATCGCCATGTTCGAGGCCGAGGCGGCGCCGTGGCTGGAAAATCTGGACCTGCCCGACACCATCACCGTTCCCGGCCTGCCCAAGGATCATGATGCGCCGTCCTGCAACGCAGACCTATGCGTGATGACCACGACCATGGGCTATGCCAATGCCGCCAGTTCGGCCATGGCGGTGGGTTTTTCCGACCAGCTGGACCTGTCGCAGACCTATGTGCTGATCGCCGGGATTGCCGGGGTCGATCCGACAAATGGCACGCTTGGTTCGGCGGCATGGGCGGATCATGTCGTGGATGCGGGGCTGGTCCACCGCATCGACAGCCGCGATGCTCCGGACGACTGGACCAGCCAGATCGTTGAGCTTGGCGCCAAGGCCCTCCCTCCGCGAGTGTGGCGCGCGCGATGATGACCTTCTGTACGTCAGACGCGCCTTCGTAGATGCGCAGGGCCCTGATCTCGCGGTAGAGTCGCTCGACCACGGCGCCATGGCGCACGCCATCTCCGCCGTGCAACTGGACGGCGGCGTCGATCACTTTCTGCGTCTCGTCGGTGGCGTAAAGCTTCGCCATCGCCGCTTCCCGCGTCACGCGGGGGGCACCCATGTCCTTGGTCCACGCCGCACGATAGACCAGCAGGGCCGCCGCATCGACGCGCAGCGCCATGTCAGCCACATGAGCCTGCACCATCTGCAGATCGGCCAGCGGCGCACCCTGCACATGACGTGTCCGCACCCGCGCCAAGGTCTCGTCCAGCGCGCGGCGGGCAAAGCCCAGGGCCGCCGCCGCCACCGTTGTGCGGAACACGTCCAGCACCGACATCGCGATCTTGAAGCCCTGCCCCGGCTGCCCGATCATCGCGCTGGCCGGCAGCCGACACCCGTCGAAGCGCAGCCGCGCCAGCGGATGCGGTGCGATCGTCTCCAGCCGCTCGACCACGATCAGACCGGGCGTGTCCGCGGGCACGACGAAGGCCGACAGACCCTTGGCACCCGGCGCTTCGCCGGTGCGGGCAAAGACGGTATAGACATCCGCGATCCCGCCGTTCGAGATCCATGTCTTTTCGCCATCCAGCACGTAATGTTTGCCGTCCAGCGTGGCCGTCATCGTGGAATGGGCCACGTCCGATCCTGATTGCGGCTCGGTCAGGGCAAAGCCCGCGATGGCCCGGCCCGCCCGGGTCAGCGGCAGCCATGCATCGCGCTGCGCAGGCGCGCCGAACAGCGACAATGCGCCGGTCCCCAACCCCTGCATCGCAAAGGCGAAATCCGCCAGGCCGTCGTGCCGCGCCAAGGTTTCTCGGGCGAGGCAGAGGGTCCGCACGTCCAGCGCACCGACATCCTGCGGGTCGACCGCCGTGGGCAGCAGCCAGCCGCCGTCGCCCAGCGTCCGCACCAGCGATCGGCAGGCCGCATCCGTATCCGCGTGATCGACGCCGGTCAGCGCGGAACCGGCCCAGTCGTCAAGGGCGATCGCCCAATCGCGGTGCGGCGCGCCAAGAAAAGGCCAGTCGAGGAATGATCTATCCGCCATGCAGCACCCCTCTCGGATTGCGCCCGGGCAGTTGTGCCTGATGTATCACTGTCATGCCTAATTCCCCTCGAACACCGGTCGTTGCTTCGCCACGAAGGCGTCGAAGGCCCGGCTGAAGTCCGCGGTCTGCATGCAGATTGCCTGAGCCTGCGCCTCGGCCTCGATCGCCTGATCAAGACCCATCGACCACTCATGCAGCAGCATGGTCTTGGTCATCATGTGAGCAAAGTTCGGCCCCGCCGCGATCTGCTGCGCAAGTTGAAGCGCTTCAGCGTCCAGTTTTCCTGCCGCGACGACCCGGTTATAAAAGCCCCAGTGCTCGCCTTCGTCCGCGGTCATGGACCGGCCGGTATAAAGCAGTTCTGCCGCCCGCCCCTGCCCGATGATCCGCGGCAGGATCGCGCATGCCCCCATGTCGCAGCCGGCCAGACCGACTCGGGTGAACAGAAATGCCGTCTTGGCCGCGGGCGTCGCGATGCGCATGTCGGAAGCCATGGCGATGATCGCTCCGGCGCCAACGCAGATCCCGTCGATCGCCGCGATCACGGGCTTGCCGCAGCCGAGGATCGCCTTGACCAGATCGCCGGTCATCCGGGTAAAAGCCAGCAGCTCCTTCATGGACATACGGGTCAATGGTCCGATGATGTCGTGCACATCGCCACCGGAACTGAAGTTGCCACCGTTCGATCCGAAGATCACCACCCGGACGTCATCGTCGTAGGCCAGATCCCGGAACCAGTCGCGCAATTCAGCGTAGCTGTCGAAGGTCAACGGGTTCTTGCGGTCTGGCCGGTCGAGCGTGACATGGGCGATCCCGTCCTGCACGCTGCAACGGAAATGGGTGACATCGCTTCTCATCGTCCCTCCTCGCGACGGGAAATCGCATCAAAACATCCTGCCAGGTTGGTGGCTTCAGGTTCGTCGAAATCGCCCAGCAGCTCGTCGATCCAAAGCTCGTGGGCCGCCGCCTGCCGGGTGAATTCCTCTTGCCCTTTGCGGGTCAGCCGGACCAGCGTGGCCCGCCGGTCGCCCGGAACCTGAACGCGCACCACGATGCCGTCGTCCGCCAGCCGGTCGACGATGCCCGTGACGTTCCCGTTCGACACCCGCAGCACGCCTGACAGGGCAGACATCTTCAGCCCGGCCTCGTATCTGGAAAGCGCTGCCATCACGTCGAAGCGCGGCAAGGTGGATCCGAACTCCTGCCGCAGGCGTTCGCGCAACTCCGCCTCGACACCGCGTGTGCTTTTCAGCATCCGCAGCCAGAGACGTAGGCGGGCCTTGGAGGCGGCACTTGCGACGCGGGCTTGGGAATGTGCGGTCATGTCTCGCCTCCCGATAGGGACAGCGTGTGGCCATTGACCGACCTTGCCGCGTCAGAGCATAACCACAGGGCCGCGCCTGCCACCTCGTCGGTCTGGATCAGGCGCTTCTGCGGATTGCCGGCGGTTAGGACCGTTACAGCCTCTTCGGCAGATTTTCCAGTCTTCGCGACGATATTGGCGACGGACCGGTCCAGCATAGGGGTGTCGATAAAGCCCGGGCACAAAGCATTGACCGTGATGCCCGTCTTTGCCAGTTCCAGCGACAGCGCCCGTGTCAGCCCGACAACCCCGTGCTTGGCCGCGACGTATCCGGCAACGTAGGGATACCCCTTCAGACCGGCGGTCGAGGCCACGGCGATCATCCGGCCCCACCCCGCCGCCTTCATATCAGCCAGCGCCGCCTGCCAGACGTTGAAGACGCCGGTCACGTTGACCGAAAGCATTGCCTCGAAATCCCGCGCCGACATGCGAGCAAAAGGTTTGCTGTCCGCGGCCCCGGCGTTGGCGATCACCACCGACACAGGCCCGTGCGCGGCGCGGGCAGCCTCGAAAGCGGCCACAACAGCCGTGGCATCGGTCACGTCGCAGACCTGCCAAGGCAAACCCTGTGCGTTCAGCGCGGCCTCGGTCCGGCCCATGATCGTGACCTGCGCACCAGCGTCCGCGAACAGCCGGGCCATGTCGGCCCCAACGCCTGACCCACCGCCGGTGACCACGACATGTTTGCCCGCGATGCTCATGCCCGTGAGACCTCTGCATCCTTGTCGGCCAGACGCCAGGCCTGATCCCGGCCTGCCTGGTAGGGCAGCGGCCAGTCTTCCTGACGGTCACCCAATGCGGTGGCGGCGTGCAGCAGCCAGTAGGGGTCTGACAGGTGCGGCCGGGCCAAGCAGACCAGATCGGCACGACCGGCCATCAGGATGGAATTGACGTGATCCGCCTCGAAAATGTTGCCGACCGCCATAGTGGGAATTCCCGTCTCGTTGCGGATCCGGTCAGAAAACGGCGTCTGGAACATGCGGCCATAGATCGGCAATGCTTCGGTCGAGGTCTGCCCGGCCGAGACATCGACGATATCCGCCCCGGCCGCGGCGAACATGCGCGCGATGCTGACGGAGTCTTCGGCGGTTAGGCCCCGATCGGTCCAGTCGGTGGCCGAGATGCGGACCGACAGCGGCTTGGCGTCGCCCCATGCGGCGCGCATGGCCGCGAAGACCTCCAGCGGATAGCGCATGCGGTTTTCCAAACTGCCGCCGTAGCCGTCGGTGCGGATGTTGGACAAGGGCGAGATGAAGGACGAGATGAGGTAGCCATGCGCCGCGTGCAGTTCGATCATGTCAAAACCTGCGCGGTCGGCCATCCGCGTCGCGGACACGAACTGCGCCGTGACAGCATCCATGTCCGCCCGCGTCATTTCGCGCGGCGTGTCATTGGCGTCTGACCACGGCAGGGCCGAGGCCGAGATCAACGGCCAGTTGCCGCCCGCCAAGGGCTGGTCCATCCCCTCCCAGCCTATGCGGGTCGACCCCTTGCGGCCCGCGTGGCCGATCTGGCAACAGATCTTCGCCGCAGTCTCGGTGTGAACGAAATCAACGAGGCGCTTCCACGCGGCCTCGTGCGCGGGCGTGTAAAGTCCCGGACAGCCGGGCGTGATGCGGCCCTCGGCCGACACGCAGGTCATTTCGGTATACACAAGGCCAGCGCCGCCCTTAGCGCGTTCACCGTAGTGGATCAGGTGCCAGTCGGTCGGGCAGCCGTCGACAGCCTTATACTGCGCCATGGGCGAGACGACGATGCGGTTCTTTAACTTCATGTCGCGCAGCGTGAAGGGTGCGAACATCGGAGCGCGTGCAGGTCTGTTGTCCTGCACACCGGCCTGCCCCTGAAACCAGCGTTCCGCTGAGGCAAGCCAGGCGGGGTCGCGGGCGCGCAGGTTTTCGTGGCTGATGCGCTGCGACCTCGTCAGCAGGGAGTAGTTTAGCTGCACCGGGTCAAGATCGAGATAGCGTTCCACATCCTCGAACCACTCGACGGAATTGCGTGCGGCGGACTGCAGTCGCAGCACTTCCAACTGGCGCTGATCCTCGTAGGTGCGGAAGGCCGTCGCCACATCGGGTTGGGTCGACAGGTTGTCCGCCAGGGCGATGGCGGATTCCAGTGCCAGCTTCGTCCCCGACCCGATTGAGAAATGCGCTGTGGCGGCCGCGTCGCCCAGCAGCACGACGTTCTTGTGGCTCCAGCGTTTGCACAGCACGCGGGGAAAACGGATCCAGGCGGACCCGCGGATATGATTGGCGTTGGTCATCAAAGCATGCCCGCCGAGGTGATCCTTGAAGACCTCCTGACAAATCGCGATGCTGTCCTGCTGCGACATCTTGTCAAAACCGTAGGCGTCGAAGGTCGCCTGGGAACATTCAACGATGAAGGTCGCCGTGTCGGGGTCGAACTGGTAGGCATGCGCCCAGAGCCACCCTTTGTCTGTCTTCTCGAAGATAAAGGTGAAGGCGTCATCGAACTTCTGCCGCGTGCCCAGCCAGACGAATTGGCAGGCGCGCAGATCGATGTCGGGTGCAAAGGCACCCTCGAACGCGGACCGGGTGTGCGAATTCAGACCGTCGCAGGCCACCACGACGTCGTAATTGTCCATATAGTCCGTAGCCGGCCCGACCTCGATTGAGAACCGCAAGTCGACACCAAGGGCACGGGCGCGGCCCTGCAGGATCGTCAAAAGGCGCTTGCGGCCGATACCGCAGAAGCCGTGGCCGGTCGACACGATCTTCTGTCCCTGATGCACCAGTGCGACGTCGTCCCAGTAGGCAAAGTGCTCGCGGATCGTCGCGGCACTGGCGGCGTCGTTCCGCGCAAGGTTGTCGAGAGTTTCATCAGACAGCACCACGCCCCAGCCAAAGGTGTCATCGGCGCGGTTGCGTTCGAACACAACGACCTCTGCATCCGGCTGGCGCAACTTGAGAGATATGGCAAAGTAGAGGCCGGCTGGTCCGCCGCCGAGACAGGCAATGCGCATGGGATCTCCCCTTTCAGCGGGCGCGGATTGGCAGCCCCGACTCGAACGCTAGGCGCGGTCGGAATTTACTTCAAGCAAAAATGTTTTGAGCTTGAAATACTTTTTTGATCTGCCTAGCGTCACGTTAACCGGAGCGTTTCTACGGGCCGCCATACCCCCGCAAACCGGTGTCCGGATGCGCTTTGGATGGGGCTGCACCGGGGGAACTAAGGCGCCTCGAACGCGGCATATTGCGCTGCAGGAAGAAGGAAATCCGAATGACGGGCTTTGCGGTCAGTGACTGGGACGACGCCTACGAGAACGGGCGCAACATTCCGAATGGGTCCGACTGGCCGGTCGCGTGGGTCGCACCCGCACAGGCCTTTCGCCATAGAGGGTCCAACCGCCTCGACATCTCCTACGGCAAATCCGAACGGTCGAGATACGACCTCTTTCTGCCGGAAGGCACGCCGAAAGGTTTGTTTGTTTTTGTCCATGGCGGTTACTGGGTCGCGCTCGACAAATCCTACTGGTCGCATTTGGCGACTGGTGCCGTCGACAGCGGCTGGGCCGTCGCCATCCCCTCCTACGATCTGTGCCCGACGGTCAGTATCGCAGAGATCACTGCGCAGATCGCCGCCGCCATCGACCACGCCGCGGCGGCGGTCAGCGGCCCTGTCGTGCTGGCCGGGCACTCTGCCGGCGGTCATCTGGTGACCGCGATGATGTGCGATAACACGCCACTGTCACCTGCCACGCAAAGCCGCTTGCGGCACGTCATATCGCTTTCAGGTCTGCATGATCTACGGCCTCTGCTCGCCACAAAACGCAACGAAATGCTGCGCCTTGACATGGCCTCGGCCACGGCGGGCAGCCCTGCCCTGCAGCGCCCCTTGCCAGGGGTGCGGCTGACAACATGGGTTGGCGGCGGCGAGCGGCAGGAATTCCTGCGCCAGACCGCGCTGCTGACGAACATCTGGCACGGCTTAGGCTGCACGACACAGGCAATCGTCGAACCCGACCGCCACCATTTCAACGTGATCGACGGACTTGCCGATCGATCCTCGCCCTTGACGCGGACGGTACTGCGCGATCCTGATGACTTTTGAGGCAATCGCCACGACGTGGTGCCGGACGACCTGTACCGCAAAACGACTCGCTTGACCGATTTCACATACATCTGGACTGCCGAGGGCTGGCTGTATGTCGCGGTCGTTCTGGACCTGTTTTCCCGCCGCGCGGTCGGTTGGTCCATGAAGGCAGATCGCGATGCATCGCTGGTCATGGA
>NZ_SUNI01000049.1 GCF_005048225.1 Paracoccus gahaiensis | reverse complement strand
GATGGCGGGCCAGCCCTCATTATTGCAGCTCTGACAGCGTGCGTGGTCGTGGCGCTTCCGTGACGAACCTGGCCCATAATGCTTCCTTCCATTCCTGAGAAAGGATCGCACCATCAAATCGTGGGATCAAACACCTAGGCATACGAGGTCACAACGCCGATAGAAGACGCTTTAGCTGGCCAGTAAGCACGGTCATCGTGGCCAACCGCATGGAGCACTGCAGGGACTGTGTCCCAAACCTTATAAACAACCCTTCGAATCAGCTAATGAAAAAATACCTGCCCACTTTCAGTTTGTCCCTTTCCCGCAGGAAGTTTGTCCGCATCCGCAAAACACGGCCCGCTTTCGTGATCAATAACAGGAGCTTCTTCCAAAAGCCCGATGCCATCTGCGCCGCGCGCGTCCGATCGGTGCCGGGCTTGGCCGGATCCAGCCTGCCTGACGTTCGGCCCGCGAGGGGCAGGGAGGCCTCAACTCATATGGGCCCGTCATCCCCTTGTCGCGGCGTCTCCGGGCAAGGTTTCCCCTATCGTCGCAGCCAACTGACGATCAGGTCGTCGAGGTCGGAGGCGGCGTGGTCTCGGCTCGTCTGGCCGCGGACCAGTGCGTCCGACAGGGCTTCCGCCGCGCCGATAATCCCGACGCAGCGACGGTGAACGGTCTCGTCCGGCAGATCCGTCAGCGGCGACAGAACGCGGCTGAAGAAGGCGACATGTCCCTCGATCATCCTGCGCTGATAGCTATCCATCTCCGCGCTGCCCTTGAGCGCCGCGCCGATAGCATGCCACTCTGGTCCGATGGACGTATAGCAATCCATGTAGGCCGCGGCGAGAACGCGTGAGATCTGATCGAGCTTTTGCCCGGTGTCCTTGATCGCATCGGCCAGTGCCTTGGTCTGCCTGTCCATGATCTCGTCGTAGAGAGCGACCAGCAGACCGGACCGGGTCTCGAAATGATTGTAGGTGATCGGCTTGCTCACGCCGGCCTGGTCGGCCAGCGTTCCAAGCGTCAGGGCATCCGTTCCCTGCTGCCGCACGATCCGATGAGCCACGTCCAGCAGCTGCGCGCGACGATCCGCTTTGGGCATCTTTCCGGACAAACCTGTCTCCCTGCTTGACAATGACGACCTAGGCCATAATACTACTATTGGTAACTTACCTAGTGTAGCACGCAGGGATCGTGACATCCACTGCATTCCATCGCCCCCGGCTGCCAAAGCGGCAGCCCCATCGCGGCAGGTCCGCAAATGCCCAAAGGTCTTCAAGCCGATGAATTTGACACGCAGAACAGCGCTTGCGGGGTTCGCCGCCGCCACTCTCCTGATGGCCGCCCCCGCCATTGCCAGCCCGCCAGGCATCGCTCCGACCATGCCGCCTGTCGAGATGGTCGGCACGAACGGCATCGAGCTTGCCGTCTACGAGGCCGGATCCGGGCCGGCGGTCGTGCTGCTGCACGGATTTCCGGGCCTGGCCTACACGTGGCGCCATCAGATCCCGGCGCTTGTCGATGCCGGCTATCGCGTCATCGTTCCCGACCTGCGCGGCTATGGGCTGAGCGACGCCCCCGACGACGTCGAGGACTATGACATTGCCGACCTGACCGGTGATGTTGCGGGCATGCTCGACAGCCTCGACGTCCATGAAGCCGTTTTCGTGGGGCATGACTGGGGCGGGTTGCTCGCCTGGCAGATGGCCCTGTTCCATGAGGAGCGGACCACGGGCGTCGTCTCGTTCAACACGCCGCATATCCCCCATTGGGGCCTCTGGCTGCACCAAGATCTTGTCGCCCCCGTGCTGGGTGACGGCGACGACTTCGCCGCCGATCCGGGCCGCGATCCGATCGCCCAGATGCGCGAGGTCTATCGCCCCGGCATGTATGTGCTGATGTTTCAGGACGGCGACATGGCCGACATCGCCATGAACAGCGACCCGGAGGGAACGCTGCGCGGGGCCCTGCGAAAGGACCTCGGGACCCCTAAGGACTGGGATCACATGCCGGCCGAACTGAAGAACATGGAATATTACGGTCAGCCGGCGCCGGACCGGTTCCCCGGGCAGGATGTCCTGAGCGCCGAGGAGCTGGGATTCTACGTCAGCCAGTATGAGCGCACCGGCTTCACGCCGGCCATCAACTGGTATCGCAACATCTCGCGCAACTGGCAGGCGGGGCTGGAGGTCGACCAGATGGTTCGCGTCCCCTCCCTGATGATCTCGGCTGAAAATGACGTGGTCCTGCGCCCCGGCATGACCGATGGCATGGATGCCCTCGTCCCGGATCTGGAGAAGCACGTCATCGCCGACACCTGGCACTGGACGCCTGAGGAAAAGCCCGAAGAGGCCAACCGGATCGTCCTCGACTGGCTGGACAGGACGTTTCCTCGCTGACGCCTTTGGCTGCCGCGACCGGCCCGGCGCCGCAGCGCCCTCATGTCTGTCTGTTATGACTGGAGAACCCGAATGATTGGAAAAATACTCTTCGTCGGCGGCACGGGTGTCGTCGGCGAACAGATGGTGCGTCATTTCCGTGACCGCCATCCAGATATCTCCGTTCTCATCGGAGGTCGAAACATCGACAAGGCCGCGGCCCTTGCCCGCGACGTGGGCCTGGCTGAAGCGGTTCAGGTCGACACGGCGCAACCCCGGCTTGGGCTTGGCCGTGATGTGGATGTCGGTGCCGTGGTGATGGTCGTCCCCGATGCCGGCCTGCAGGGCCTCCGATATGCGCTCGACCTTGGGCGTCCCTATCTCAGCATCGGCAACTGGCTGGTTGAGGTGGGCGGGGAGATGGCGCATGTCATTCGCCGCCCAAGCGCCTCGCCGGTGGTGCTGTCCAGCCATTGGCATGCCGGACCCACGGTCTTCCTGGCCCTGGCGTCGATGGAGGGTCTCGATGCCGTCCATTCCATCCATGTGTCCGCGATCGTGGACGATCTCGATCCGACCGGACCGGCCGCGCTGGAAGACATGGACTTGGGAGGCGCCGGTGCGCTGGCCTTCCGCGAGGGTCGCCGGGTCTGGCTGACCGGGGCGGATGCAAGACGCGACATTAAGGCCATCGACGGCCGCACGCTGTCGGCTGCGGCGTTTGCTCCTTATGACATCGTCAGTCTTCAGGCCGCATCGGGCGCGGCCGACATCCGCTTCGATCTGGCCAGCGGCATCTCCTCAAGCCGTCTGCGGGGAGGAACCGTCGGGACAGAGGTGATCCTGGACATTGCCGGTGAACGTGATAGCCGGAAGATCCTGCGACGCTCGACCCTGGAGTTCACGCGCGGACAGGCGTCCTTGACCGGCCTGAGCGCCGCGCTTTCCCTCTCTGCGCTGCTCGGGCTGGCGGGGCGCCCGGCCTTTCCGGCCGGGCTCTATTTTCCCGAACAGCTCATGGAGCCCGAAGGGTTCCTGGGCGCCCTGGAACAGGCTGGTGCGACGATCACGATCGATCAGACCTGACTGTCCCTTTCCGGCATGGCGTATGCCCCCGCTTCGAAATCGCGCCATGCGATGCGACAGCCGGGCTGGGCCGGGCAAAAGACCCGGCCCCCTGTCCCTTCCTTCCCATCCGGGCGATCGACATCGGGCCGGGCCGGCGCCTGCGCCTGCGGGATCAGATCGGGCTTTCGGCCCTCTCGCTCACCAGACCTGCGCGGATGCGTCGGGCGTCGCGCAGCGGCGGGGCGCCGAAGGCCCGGGCGTATTCGCGCGAGAACTGCGAGGCGCTTTCATAGCCGAGGCCGAAGGCCACCCCGGCGACATTGCCCGGCGAGGTGATCAGCCTGCCGCGGGCCTCGTAGAGACGGATGAGGGTGCGGTACTGCAGGGGCGACATGCCCGTCTCTGCCTTGAAACGGCGGTGGAGGGTCGCGACGCTCATCCCCGAAGCCCGCGCCAGGTCCGACACGCGGATCTGCCCGGCATATCCCGCCCGGATCAGCGAGATGGCCGGTCCGATGCCCGTGCCATGCCCGATGCCGCCCGCGATCCTGCGCAGGATCGGGTCCTGGGGACCGCGCAGCAGGCGAAACAGGATCTCGCGCTGGATCAGCGGCCCCAGCACCGCGATCTCTTCCGGCCGGTCGCGCAGCTGCAGGAGGCGGCGATAGGCATCCCGCAGCTCCGCATCCGCCGCGTGCACGGCAAAGGCGCGGCCTGCGGAGGGGTCTGCCTTGGTGTCGGATCGCCCTGCCAGATCGGCGATCAGGGCGGGATCGGGGCTGAGCTTCACCGCCAGATAGGGACGTGCGCGGGTGCAGCCGAGGATCTCGACCCGCATCGGCAGATCGACGGCCGCGACGTAGGTGTCCCCGCCTTGATAGTGCAAGACCTCGGCGCCGATCAGAAGGCGTTTCTGCCCCTGGATGATCAGGCTGACCATCGGCTTGTGGACCTCGGGGGTCAGCTCGCCCGGGCTGGTGATCTTGAGAAGCTCCACCCTTGGAAGGGTCGTCCGCGTCACGCCCTCTGGAAGCGTCGCCGCCAGCCGGGATGCGAGGTCGAACAGGGGGTCGGTCATCGTGGGGATCGGTCCATGACCTCCGGATACACCCTTGTGAGAGGATCGGGCAAGATCCGGATCGCTTCGGGCATGGGTGATGCGCGCGGCATCCCCACATCCTGATCAGCATCGGCACGGGACCCGACCCTCCTGCGTGCCCGTGCAAAACCTTGGTCATCAAAGAAAGCGCTGCGCATGAAGATCGAACATTCCGTCATCCTGATCACCGGGGCCTCGTCCGGGATCGGCATGGCCACTGCCATTGCCGCTGCACAGGCCGGCGCCCGCGTCGCGGTGCTGGCCCGCCGCGAGGACCGGCTGCGTGCCTTGGCGGATCGCCTTGGCCCAGATGCGCTGGTGCTTCCCTGCGACGTGACCCAAGGCGCGCAAATCGAGGCCAGCATCGCAACGGTCCTCCGGACATTCGGACGCCTCGACGCGCTGGTGAACAATGCCGGCCGGGGCTTTTACGCGCCGGTCGACAGGATCGACATCGCGGGTTATCGCGCGCTTCTGGACCTGAACACCGTGGCGCCCCTGGCCATGATGCAGGCGGTGATCCCGCAGATGCGCCGTCAGGGCGTGGGGGCCATCGTGAATGTCAGTTCCGGCGCCACCTTCGGGATCCTGCCCGGCGCGGGGGCCTATACCAGTTCGAAATCGGCGCTGACCATGCTGTCGGACGTGGCCCGGCTGGAACTGGCAGAGGCGGGCATATCCGTCTCGACGATCTATCCCTTCGTCACCGATACCGAGTTCTACGCTGCGGTGTCCGAGGGGCAGGACGCGGCCGATGCCGAGATCAGGACCGTGGGGCCGGCGGCCCATGCCCCCGACCGCGTGGCCGTGAAGATCCTGGACCTGATCCGCAGCGGGGAACGCCAGGACGACCTGGTTCCGAAGGCTTACGGGGGAAGCCTTGACATGTAGCCGAAGGCGCTTGGCACCGGGACAGACATGAACGGTCGGACAGATCAAACATCCCGCCCGCAGCGCGCGCGGGATGTTCTTGTGCCGTCATCGGCTGGCTTCCAGGGCTGTGCAGGGTGCCTCACCGGTCTCAATTCGCCGAGTCTGTCGGGCGGATGGTGATCTCGGTCGTGTCCACACCCTCGGGCGCCTCGATCACCTGCCGCACCGCCCGGGCGATGTCGCCCGGCTGCAGCGCGATGGCGCGATAGGCATCCATCACCGCCAGCGTCTCCTCATGCGTGATGGTCGATGCCAGATCGCTGTCCACCACCCCGGGATTGACGCAGGTGACGCGGATCCGGCCGCTTTCCTGCCGCAGCCCGTCCGAGATCGCGCGCACCGCGAACTTGGTCGCACAATAGACCGCCGCCGAGGGCACCACCTGCAGCGCCCCGATCGAGCCGATGTTGATGATCTGTCCCGACCCCTGCCGGTCCATGACCGGCAGCACTGCGCCGATGCCCCACAGGACGCCCTTGATGTTGACGTCCACCATCCGCTCCCATTCGTCCAGCTTGCCTGCCGACAGGGGCGACAGCGGCATGATGCCAGCATTGTTGATCAGCACGTCGATCCGGCCCCAGAGGTCCAGCGCCGTCTGCGCAAAGCCCGCGACCGCCTGCCGGTCGGTGACGTCCAGCCGCCGCGCCTCGGCCACACCGCCTGCCGCGCGGATCGTGGCGGTCACGGCCTCCAGCCGGTCCAGTCGACGCGCGCCCAGCAGGACCTTTGCCCCCGCCGCCGCAAGTTCATGCGCGATGCCCTCGCCGATGCCGCCCGAGGCGCCGGTGATCAGAATGACCTTGTCCATCAGATGCTCCTTTTCTGGGATCATCGGAAGGATGGACCAGAACGACTGTCGCCGGTATTGCCGCAGTACTGCACTGGATGGTAAGCAAGGCTGGACAATGATCGACCTCAACCTTCTTCTTCTCTTCCGCGCCGTGGCCGAAGAGGCGAACTTCCGTGCGGCGGCGGACCGATTGGGGGTCACCCGCTCGGCGGTCAGCCAGGGGATCCGGCGGCTGGAAGACAGCCTTGGCGTGGCGCTGGTCCTGCGCACCACACGCTCGGTCAGGCTGACCGAGGCGGGCGCAGAGCTGCAGGCAGCACTGGCCCGGCCGCTGACGGAGATCCTCGGCGCGCTGGACAGCCTCGGCGCCGAGGATTGCCCCCGAGGGCTCTTGCGGATCGCCGTGACCTCGATCGCCGAGCCCTTCCTGTCGGGTCCGCTGATCGCCCGCTTTGCCGAGGCCCATCCCCGGATCACCCTGGACATCAGGGTGACCGACGCCGAGTTTGACATCGTCGCCGCCGGGTTCGATGCGGGCGTGCGCTTGGGCGAGGTGATCGAGCAGGACATGATCGCCGTCCCGGTCGGAGGTCCTCAGCGCGAGGCCGTCGTGGCCTCGCCCTCCTATCTTGCCGCGCGGGGCGTCCCGGCCCATCCCCGCGACCTTGTCCATCACCGCTGCATCGGCTGGCGCCCGGCGCCCAACACCGCGCCCTACCGGTGGGAGTTTGCCGAAGACGGCCGTCCCTTCGACGTGGCCGTCGCTCCGCAGATCTGCACCAATGACCTGCGCCTGATGCTGCGCACGGCACTGAGCGGCGGAGGGATCACCTTCGCCCCCATCCAGACGTTGCAGCCGCATCTCGACCGCGGCGCGCTGGTCTCGCTGCTGGAGGATTTCCTGCCGTCCTTCCCGGGGTTCTTCCTCTATTTTCCGCAGCGCCGGAACATGGCCCCCAAGCTTCGTGCGCTTGTGGCGCATGTCCGGGGATCAAGGTGACCCCGGGAAGCGGGTCTTTCGGCGTGCCGAAACTGTCCACGCATGGTCCGCACCGCCCGTCCGGGGGACCGCCATTCCCCCGGACATTCAATCGATGATGCCGCAGGATGTTGAATTCCGCCTGAAGATGCGGAACATGAACGGCGCGCCGAACAGGATGACAGGACAGGAAGACGATGGCATTTCGCGACGAGATTTCAGCATTCTTCAAGGAATACGTCGATGCGTTCGCCCGCAACGACGCCGACGCGCTCAGCGGCCTCTGGGATGAGGTCGGGCTGTTCCCCTCGCCGACCGGCAACTTTGCCATGGAGCGGCCGGCGTTTCGCGACCATTGCGTGACCCTGATGGACTTCTACCGCCGTCAGGGCATCCTGCGCCCCGAGGGAGAGCTGCTATCCGCAACCGAACTCTTTCCGAATGTCGCAGAGGCCCGCATGGTCTATCGGATGTTCGGCGAGGGCGATGAACTGGTCGCCGAGTGGGAGCATGTCTATATCCTGCGCCGTGGCGACCGCTGGCGCGTGTCCCTCACCATCGCCGACGGCGAAATGGCCGCATGGGCCGCCAAGGGCGCCCAACTCTGATCGGAGGCCGGTGAACCTTCGACGCATATGACAAGCCATATCAACGAAGGCTTCCGCCTGCCCTGCGCCGGTCGCGCCCCCTACCACCTCTTCGCGTCTCTCCCGATGACCTCGACGCACCAATCGATGAACGCCCGGACCGCGGGCGAGAGGTGCCGGCTTTGCGGATAGAGAAGCGAGAGGGGGACAGCCGGAGCCTCGAGGTCGGGAAGTATCCGCAGCAGACGGCCATCGGCGATGGGCTGGGCGACCATATAACTCGCCGCACGGATCACCCCCAGACCCGCGATGCCTGCGGCGACATAGGCGTCGGTGTCATCGACGGTCAGATGTGCCGTCATCGGAAGGGAAACCAGGTGGTCCCCATCCCTGAAGACCCAACTGGTCGGACGTCCTGTCCGACTGTCCGCATAGCCGACCACGCGTCGGTCGCGAAGATGTGCCATCTCCAGGGGTTCGCCGTATTGCGCGATATACCCGGGGGATGCACAGACAAACCAGCGGAACGTGCCGAGACGGCGCATCATCAGGCTGGACTGTTGCGGTTCTCCGGCGCGAATGACGCAGTCGATCCCCTGCTGGACAAGATCGACAAGCGCATCACCCAGGTGAAGCTCGATCTCGATACCGGGGAAACGGGCCTCGAACCGAGGAAGCGCGGGAATGATGAAGTGGCGTGCCAGCGATGACGGCATGCTTGCCCGGATCCTGCCTTGGACGCTGTGCGCATCCCCTCCGGCCGCCGCATCGGACGCCTCGACCTCGCGGAGGATCGCCGTGCTGCGGTCGTAGTAGCGCAGTCCTGCATCCGTCACGCTGAGGCTGCGTGTGGTGCGCTGAAGCAGCTGGACGCCGAGATGAGCTTCCAGATCCTTGATCGTCCTGGTCACGGTCGAGGGCAGCACCCCCAGGGTCTCTGCCGCACGCTTGAATCCGCCGGCATCGACCACGTGCGTGAACGTCTCCATCGCCTGAAGCTTGTCCATGGGCCGCTGCCCCTGACCAGTGATGCCCGCCGGGGTGTCGGTTCGCCACCTTCGACAGTCTTGTCGGCGCCATTATTCATACGAAGTGAACAATGAAGTCAAATTGGTCAGTCTTATCCGGCCGGACGCGGACGCACAGATGATGCGCGGACAAAGGCCGCGCAATGACGTGTCGCGCCGGACAGTCGAAGGAACCTGACCTGCCCCCCGGAACGTCCCTCGGTTTGATGTAGAGTTTGCTTCATCACGAAGGAGCATACGATATGAGGAAAAGCCGCTTCACCGAGGCGCAGATCATTGGGATGATCAAGGAGCAGGAAGCC
>NZ_SUNI01000048.1 GCF_005048225.1 Paracoccus gahaiensis | reverse complement strand
GGCCGGCAGGCCATCCGCAACTGGTGGCTGGCCGCAAAGGCGAAGTATCGACACCATGCAGAGCCGATCGGCATGGAGCAGGCCGGAGGAAAGACCATCGTCCGGGCGACCGTGACCGGTAATTTCCCCGGCAGCCCTGCAGTGCTGACCTTCACCTTTGGGTTGGCGGGCGACCGCATCACCGATCTGGAGATCGGATGATGTCGGATTTCCTGACGCTGAAGGGCAAGCGCGCCCTGATCACCGGCGGCACGCAGGGCGCTGGCGCGGCCACCGTGGCGCTGTTCCGTCAATTGGGCGCGCAGGTTCTGACCACGGCGCGCAAGCCGGCCACCCTGCCGGACGCCCAGTTCGTCGCGGCCGACCTGACCACGCCCGAGGGATGCAAGGCTGTCGTCAAGGCCGTGCAGGACCGGATGGGTGGCACCGACATCATCGTCCACATGCTCGGCGGCTCATCCGCACCCGGCGGCGGCTTTGCGGCCTTGGGTGATGCGGAATGGCAGGCCGAGTTGGCTCTGAACCTGCTGCCTGCCCTGCGGCTGGACCGCGCGCTGGTGCCGGGCATGATCGCGCAAGGGGCGGGCGTGGTGATCCACGTCACCTCGATCCAAGCCCGCCTGCCGCTGCCCGAGGCGACCACCGCCTATGCCGCCGCCAAGGCCGCGCTGTCGGTCTACAGCAAGGGCCTATCCAAGGAGGTCTCGCCCAAGGGCGTGCGGGTCGTCCGCGTGGCGCCGGGCTGGATCGACACCGAGGCCTCGGTCCGCTTGGTAAAACGCGTGGCGGCCGATGCGGGCACGGATCTGGACGGTGGTCGGCGGATCATCATGGACAGCCTCGGTGGCATCCCGATCGGCCGACCGTCGAAGCCGGCCGAGATCGCAAACCTGATCGCGTTCCTAGCCTCCGACCGCGCCGCGTCCATCACCGGCACGGAATATGTGATCGATGGAGGGACGGTGCCGACGGCCTAGCGACCGCAGCATCCTGTTGTTCGCCGCTACCAGCGAGAATGTCCGGTCTGGAGAAGTTGCGAGGCTGCAGCTGACACATGCTGACCGGCCGCTACGGGCCAGTGCCTACAGTTGCCGTCTGAAACTATCCCCCCACCCGCCAGCGACTGAGCAGCATTTCATAGAACTGCTCCGCTGCCGGTGACCGTCGCGACCCCGGCACGCGGACGACGCCGACGGTCCGCGTGACGTTGGGCAGGATCAGGGGGACCGTCGCGATCGTGTGATGCGGGCCTGCCGGCAGAGCCATGCGCGGCAGGGCGGCGACCCCCAATCCGGCCTCGACCAGACCAAGGGAGGTGGACAGGTGCTGCACCTCGAAGAACGGGCGGGGGCGGACATTGGCCTTGGCGAGTGCCAGATCCATGATCAGGCGGTTGCCGCTGGACCGCCCAACAGTGACGAACCGGTGATCGGCCAGTTCTTCCCAGCTGACCGAAGACCGGCCGGCCAAGGGATGATCGCGCCTGCAGGCCAGCAGGAACGGTTCTTCGATCAGGGGATCGAACGCCACGTCGGTATCGTCCGCGCCCAGCAGGGTGATCCCGAAATCCACCTCGCGATTGAGCACGCTTTGCAACACCTCGTTCGCGCCGGCGTCCAGAATGCGGAACCGGATCGCGGGAAATTCGGCGGTGAAGGCGCTGATCACGTCCGGCAGGAAGTAATAGGCTGCCGTGGGGATGCAGGCGATACTGACCAATCCCGAGCGCCGCTCCGCAATCTCGCGGACCGACATCAGCGAGGTCTCCAGATCGTCCAGCAGTCCGCGCGCACGGGGCAGGAAATCCCGGCCAACGGCGGTCAGCGACACGCGACGGGTTGTTCGCTCCAGCAGCGGCACGCCAAGTGTTGCTTCCAGCTTTTGGATGCGCCGCGTCAACGCAGGCTGCGACAGATGGATGCTGTCGGCAGCCGCGCGAAAGCTCTGCATCTCGGCAGTGGCCACAAAGGCGCGCAGATCCTCGAGGTCGATATTCATGTGCCTGACGCAATAAACGTTCCAATCATTGCATTTCACACAATCCAGCGATTCTGGCAAGTCTGTGCCCAACCCAAGGGCAGTTGCCCCTGGCAGTCCAAGAAGGCCCAGATCATGCAAAGAATCCCCTGTGTTCTCATGCGAGGTGGCACCTCGCGCGGTCCCTTTTTCCTGTCCAGCGACTTGCCTTCCGACCGCGCCTCACGTGATGCGGTGCTGATCTCGGCGATGGGGTCGGGGCATCCGCTGCAGATCGACGGGATCGGCGGGGGCAATCCCCTGACCAGCAAGGTCGCCATCGTCGGGCGCAGCACACGACCGGATGCGGATGTCGACTACCTGTTCGCGCAGGTCAACGTCGAGCGGGCCTCGGTGGATACGGCGCCCAATTGCGGCAACATGCTGGCGGCTGTCGGCCCCTTCGCCATCGAGCAGGGACTGGTCAAGGCGACCGATCCCGAGACCCGGCTGACGATCTTCAACGTCAACACGGGCAAGCGGATCGAGTCCATCGTCCAGACCCCCGGGGGCGTGGTCGATTACGAGGGCGACACCGCGATCGCAGGCGTGCCTGGCACTGCGGCTCCGGTGCGCATGGCGTTTCTGGATGCGGCGGGGTCCAAGACCGGCAAGCTGCTGCCGACGGATGCCGGCACCGATCTGATCGACGGCATCGAGGTCACCCTGTTCGACATGGCGGTCGCGGCGATGCTGGTGGATGCGGGCAGCCTTGGGAAGACGGGGCAGGAAATGCCTGGGGACCTGGATGCGGACCGGACCTTCATGCAGCGGCTGGAGACGCTGCGGCTCGAGGCGGGACGCCTCATGGGTCTGGGGGATGTCTCGCAGATGGTCATTCCCAAGCCGATCCTGCTTGCCCCGCCCACGGGCAACGCGACGATCACCGCGCGCTATTTCATGCCGCATTCCTGTCATACGGCGGTCGCCATCACCGGCGCGGTCTGCATCGCGTCGGCCTGCTGCACCCCCGGCACGATCGCCCATCGCCTGGCCCGACTGCCCGATCCCGAAGCCGATGGCCGCCGGCGGTTGATCATCGAGCATCCTTCGGGGCAGACCCCGGTCGAGATCGAACAGGACCCGGTCACCGGGATCGTCACCCGCGCGATGGTCATCCGCACCGCCCGGCGCCTGTTCGACGGCTTTGTCCACGTGCGCGATCAGGTCGCCTGATCGCCAAGACTTTCATATCATCGAGGAGGAGACCCAGATGAAACTGTTCACCACACCCCTGCGGGCCGCATTGCTGTGCGCCGCGACGGCACTGACGCTTCCGCACACCGTTCTGGCGCAGGATTTTTCCGGCGAGACCATCGAATGGACCATTCCCTTCGGCGTGGGCGGCGGCACGGATGTCTGGGCGCGCTTCTTTGCCCCGCAGCTGTCGCAGACCCTGCCGGGACAGCCGAATGTCGTGGTGCTGAACGTGCCCGGCGGCGGCTCGATCACCGGCGCGAACCAGTTCGCGAACCGTGCGACCAGCGATGGCTTGTCGATCCTGGGCACGTCCGCCTCGACGCAATATCCGGCCATTCTGGGCGATCCGCGTGTCCGCTATGACTATGCCGACTGGACGGCGATCCTGGCATCGCCCACCGGTGGGGTCGTCTATGCTGATCCGAAATACGGCGTGACCGGACCCGAGGGACTGGACACCCTGAAAGCGGAGGAGATCCGGTTCGCCAGCCAGGGTGCGACCGCATTGGAAATGCCGGTTCTGCTGGCGCTGAAGATGATGGGCCTGAACATCCGCCCCGTCTTCGGGATGGAAAGCCGTGGCGCCGGTCGTCTGGCGTTCGAGCGCGGCGAGGCTGGCATCGATTTCCAGACCAGCTCGGCCTATCTCAACAGCGTGGCGCCGCTGGTCGACAGTGGCAAGGCCGTGCCCCTGTTCGCGATGGGCGTGGTCGATGCCGAGGGCAATGTCAGCCGCGATCCCTCCTTCCCGGACATGCCAACCTTCGTCGAGTTCTATACCGAAGCCATGGGGTCGGCACCCGAAGGCGAGGCGTTCGAGGCCTGGAAGGCCCTGATGATCGCGGGCTATTCGCTGCAGAAGATGGTGGTTCTGCCCAAGGACGCCCCGGCCGAGGTGATCGCAAGCTATACCGAGGCCGCTCGCCAGATCGTCGAGGCCCCCGATTTCCGCGAACGTGCCGGGGAAGAGATCGGCGTCTACGACCAGCTGGTCGGGGAGGAGGCCGACGCCGCCCTGCAGGTCGCGCTGACCGTCGATCCGGCCATCCGGGAATTTCTGACGACCTGGCTGTCCGAGGATTACGGCGTCCGGTTCTGAGCCATTGGCGGGGCCTGTCGGCCCCGCCGCACCGCATGTGGGGGAGGAAACCACGATGTTCGATATTGCCCTTTCGGCACTGGGTCAGGTCATGTCTACCGGACACCTGACCTTTCTGGTCCTCGGCGTTCTGGTCGGCCTGATCGTGGGCATCCTGCCCGGTCTGGGTGGCATTGCCGGAATGTCGATCCTGCTGCCGTTCCTTTATGGCATGGAGCCGACCGCAGCCCTGGGCATGCTGATCGGCATGGTCGCTGTCATTCCCACGGGGGACACGTTCACCTCGGTCATGATGGGGATCCCGGGATCCAGCGCCAGTCAGGCGACAGTGCTCGACGGCTTTCCCATGGCCAAGCGCGGCGAGGCAGCGCGTGCGCTGTCGGCGGCCTTCACCAGCTCGCTGATCGGTGGCCTGATCGGCGCGCTGGTCCTGTCGATCGCCATCGTGATGGCCCGCCCGCTGGTCCTGTCCTTCTCGTCGGCAGAACTATTCATGCTGACCCTGTTTGGCCTGTCCATGGTGGCGGTCCTGTCGGGACGCAGCCTGACGAAGGGCGTCGCCGCCGCCGGACTCGGCCTTGTCATCGGCACGATCGGCACCGCACCCGCGACTGGCGAGGCGCGCATGACTCTGGGCATCGATTACCTTTATGATGGGGTGCCGCTGGTCGTCGTGGCGATGGGCCTATTTGCCATTCCCGAAATCATCGACCTGCTCAAGCGCGGCACCGCCATCTCCAACAGCACCCCTCTGGGGGGCGGCTGGATGCGTGGCGTGCGCGACGTGCTAGGCCATCCCTGGCTGGTCGCACGTTGCGCGAGCCTTGGCTGCGTCATCGGCGCCTTGCCGGGACTGGGCGGAGCGGTCGTGGATTGGATCGCCTACAGCCATGTGGTTCAGACCAGCAAGGATCGCAGTCAGTTCGGCAAGGGCGATGTGCGCGGCGTCATTGCGCCTGAAAGCGCCAACAACGCCTGTCAGGGCGGCGCCCTGATCCCGACCCTTCTGTTCGGCGTGCCCGGTTCAGGCTCCATGGCGGTGTTCCTGGGCGGCATGGTGCTGCTGGGCATCCAGCCCGGTGTGACCATGGTCGAGACGCGTCTGGACCTGACCTACACGATCATCTGGTCGCTTGCTCTCGCCAACGTCGTCGGCGCCGGGCTTTGCGTGCTGATGGCGCGGCAGGTTGCGCGCCTGACGCAGGTTCCCTTCGTCTATCTGGCCCCGTTCATGGTGATGATCGCGATGTTCGCGGCATTCCAGGCCTCGCGGTCGATGGCAGATCTGGTCGCACTGATCCTTATGGGCGCGGTCGGCATCTACATGCGTCGCTTTGGTTGGCCCCGTCCCGCGTTGCTGATTGGGTTCGTCCTGGCGCCAGGAGCCGAGGGCTATCTGTATCAGGCCGTGCAGTTCTATGGCATGGAATGGCTGATGCGGCCCGGTGTCATCATCATCGGCATCATCACCGTCGTCTCGGTCTTCCTGGGCCTGCGGTATGGCGCCGAGGTCTCCAGTGAAGGGGCGAGTGACGTCGCGGATCAGAAGACACGGGGTCGGCAGATGGCGTTTGCCGGAGTGCTGGTCGCCGCAGCGGCGTTCTGTCTGGTGGAAAGCATCGGCCTCAGCTTCCTCGGCATGGTGTTCCCGCTGACCATCGGCATCCTCGCGCTGCTTGGGGCGTTGGGCGTGGTGTTCAGCATCCGTCGCGGCCGCGTTGCGGAGATCCATGACGACGACGCAAGCGCCGCCGTGGCGGGTATCTGGTCGGGGCGCGAAATGTATCTGGCGGTCTTTGCGGCATTGGTCGGGCTGGTCTGGCTGATCGGCTTCGTGCCCGCCATGGCGATCTTCTTTCCAGCGTTTCTGATCATCGCGGGAAAGGCACGGCCAGTGCAGACAGCACTGCTGACACTCGGCGCCGTCGGGTTCATCAGCGGGATCACCTGGGCGATGACTCTGCGCCTGCCCGAGGGGATCATTCCGCCCATGTTTTTCTAGCTTCATATCTTACATCTATGGGTGGCGGCCATTTGTTATGGCCGTCATCGCCTTTTGACGTGTTAGCTGAAACCTGCGGACCAAATGCATGGACAGTGAAGTTCACACGGAATTGGTATCGACCGATTGAACTGGCAGAGTTAGGCCAATGGCGTTTTATCTTCGATGCGCCGGTCGTTGCGTCTGACCGCGCGCGGATCCCCGGACGCGATACCCCGGGCACGCAGGGCCTTTCGGCGGATCGAGGAAACACCCGGTTCTGCTTGGACGGTCGATGCTCTATGCTTCACGGGATCGCCGCACAAGGACTGCCGAACATGGACAATGCCCTCCTCGCCTCCGTCTCGGGTCTCCCCGCCTTCCTTTTGTACATGGCGGCCGCCATCGGCCTGTTCCTGGCCTTCATGAAGATCTACGCGATGGTGACGCCCCATGACGAGCACGCGCTGATCCGCGCCAACAACCCCGCCGCGTCCATCTCCTATGGCGGCGCCATGATCGGCTTCGTGCTGCCGATCGCCTCAGCGGTTCAGAACTCCATCAGCCTGCTCGATGTCCTTGTGTGGGGCATGGTGGCCGGCGTGCTGCAGATCCTCTGCTTCCTGGTCTTTCGGCTTTTCCACCGCGATATCGTGACCCGGATCGAAGAGGGTCAGACCGCGGCCGCCATGCATCTTGCGGCGGTCAGCCTCTCGGTGGGCCTGCTCAATGCTGCGGCCATGACTTACTGAGGATCGTCTCGATCGGCAGCCTCGGCTCAGGCCCCCGGGCGCAAAAGGCGGTCCCGTACCTGCTGCCCGCGGGCCCTCCGACATGACAGAAGCCGCCCGTCGTCGATACCTCCGCTGTAGCTCCCGCCGACATAAGCCCAAGCCTAAGACCGCCACCCGGCCCGAAGAGCGCGGTCGGTCATCGTGTCGTGCCGCATGGCTTCTTCGTGTCGCACAACGGACCCTGCCCCGATCTTGATCGTTTTCCGCGTGATCGATCATGACACTTTGTAGCGCGCGCAGCGGGGCGTTCATCTGGAGGCATGTCGCCACACGCATCCCCCGACGTCGACGAGGCATGCCAGGCCGCCCTTGCGGGCGGGCTGCGGCGGTTGATCGATCTTCTGGCGCGGCACATCGCCGACGAGGCCTGGGCGGGGCAATTGGACGACGCGGCCCCGGAGGATGACGATGACCCGAAAGACCCCTCACAAACCCCAGGCTGAGCCGCTGCTGACGGTGGCGGATGTCGCGGCACTGGACCAGTGCCCGGAGAAGACCGTGCGCCGCGCGATCGCCGCGGGCCTTCTGGAGGCGGTCCGGATCGGCCCCGGCGGGCGGCTTCTGCGTATCGATCCGGCGGCCCATCGCGCCTATCGGCGGACGCTGCGAGCGTGACCGCGCGTGTCCATGATTATCCATTTCTGTCAATGCCTTGACGCCATCTCGGGAAGAGGTGGCGTCGGCGAGTTTCTGACTTCCTGTGCTATCGTTTTCCCGAATCGGCACGCGTGACCATCGCTGTCCACCCGTGTCCCCGCATGACCCCTTGAGGAGCACCCGATGAAGCCTCTGGATCCCACCCGCCCCGACTTGGCCTTCGTGCCGGCCGAGACGCCGATGTTCGCCCGGATCATCCAGCTGATCGAGACCGATGACAACCTTGCTGCACATCGCCGGCGCGATCTGGCCTCGGGGTTGCGGCGCGTGGCCCATGCGATCGGCCGCCCGCCCGAGGAGGTGCCTGCCGATCCCAAGTGGCTGCAGCCGCGCCTGGCGAAGGTGGCTCCGGCGGCGCTCGGCATCACCGCCAAGTCCTGGCAGAACGCGGTCAGCGATGCGCGCATGGCCATGGCGCATCTGGGGATCGTGCGCCGCCGCAACCGGCATGTCGACGATCTCTCGCCGGACTGGGCGGCGCTGTGGCGCGGGGTGCTCGATTACGAGAAGGCGAGCCTGCTGTGAGTGCTGGACGTAATCTCCCCAAAACGGCTGGATGAAAATTCCCCGGTTTAGCGCTGATGCTGATGGTCAGGGGGCATGCCCCCTGACCATCGGCGGCGCAGGATTACCGCTGCTGATGCCAAAGGAAGGGCGGGCAGGTGGTAGGATTGAGGGAGATTGTGATGATCCTGGATTTGGAACGGCAGGGCTTGGGCATCAGTGCGATTGCGCGCCTGACCGGGCTCGACCGCAAGACGGTTCGGAAATACCTGGAACGGGGCCTTGAGGCCCCGGTGTATGGTCCCAGAGAGCCGGGTGATCGGCTGGCGGATCGGTTTCAATCCTATCTGGCAGAGCGGCTTGAAGCCTTTCCCGGGCTGTCTGCCCGCAGGCTGCATCGTGAGATCAAGGCGATGGGCTATGTGGGTGCCTATTCCACGCTGACGGAGTATCTCCGGCTGGTTCGGCCCGTGGCGCCGCGGCAGTTCGAGCGTCGCTTCGAAACGCCAGCCGGGAAGCAGGCACAGGTGGATTTTGCCGAGTTCCAGGTGGAGTTCACGTCCGAACCCGGCGTGCTGCGCAAGGTCTGGCTGTTCAGCATGGTGCTGGGGCACAGTCGTTGGCTCCGGGGGCGGTTCTGTCCGAACCAGACGCTGGAGACGGTGATGCGCTGCCACATCGCAGCGTTTCAAACGATGGGCGGGGCCTGCACCGAAGTCTTGTATGACCGGATGAAGACTGCGGTCATCGGCGAGGATGCTTCCGGCGTCGTGACCTACAACGTCTCCCTGCTGGCGCTGCTGGCCCATTACGGGTCGGCACCACGAGCCTGTCAGCCGTATCGGGCCAAAACGAAAGGCAAGGTCGAGCGGCCGTTCCGTTATGTCCGGCAGGACTTCTTCCTTGGGCGCAGCTTCCGCGATCTGGACGACCTGAACGCCCAATTCGAAGAGTGGCGCACGACCATTGCCAATCCGAGGGTGCATGCCACAACAAATCGGGTCGTGGATGAGCATTTTGCCGAGGAGAAGCCGCATCTTCTGGCCCTGCCTGGCCGCCCCTACGACGCTGTGCTGACGGTCGAACGGCGCATCAGCCAGGAAGGCATGGTCGCGGTGGGCGGCAACCAATACAGCGTTCCCGACACCACGCGGCGGCGGATCGTCGAGGTCCAGAACCATCCGGTCGAGGTCCGGATCTTCGAGGATGGC
>NZ_SUNI01000047.1 GCF_005048225.1 Paracoccus gahaiensis | reverse complement strand
GCTTGCGATCATTCGGGCCGACCCTCGGATCGATGGCGGGCCAGCCCTCATTATTGCAGCTCTGACAGCGTGCGTGGTCGTGGCGCTTCCGTGACGAACCTGGCCCATAATGCTTCCTTCCATTCCTGAGAAAGGATCGCACCATCAAATCGTGGGATTAAGCGCCTAGGATCAGCGTCAAGCGCGAGGACCGGGGCATCGTCTTGCGGTTCCTGCATGGCGCGGTTCGGGTGGGCGATGTGATCACGGCGCAGCGGCCGCAGGGCGAGTTCACCCTGCCGCCCGGGGACGGCCCGCTGGTGCTGGTCAGCGCCGGTGTGGGGATCACGCCGATGCTGACGATGCTGCACGCCCTCGTTGCGGATCAGCCGCAGCGGCTGGTTAGCGTCATCCATGCTGCACGCAACGGCCGCCATCGCGCCTTTGCGGCAGAGATGGCCGAGCCTGTCAGCAGGGGCGGGCGACTGGCACGACGGGTCCATTACGGCGCCCCCGAGGACGGGGACGATCCCCGGACCTTCGACCGGACGGGCCGGATCAAGGCGGCCGGTTTGCTGGCACTGCCGACAGCCGATGATGCAGACTACCTGCTTTGCGGCCCGGCAGGCTTTCTGGCCGACATGCGCGCCGGGCTGGAAAAGGGCGGCGTGGCATCCGGGCGGATCCATCTTGAGACCTTCGGGCCCGCCGGATGATGCACTACGCTTCTATCTCAGTCCGGCTGCCCGCCTGCACCTTCCAGCAGCCATGCCCTCACCTGCGCCATCGCCAGGGTCGGCGGCTTGCCCCGCAGCCATGTCAGCCAGTAGCGCCCCGCGGCGATTTCGGTGGCGAAGGGCCGCGCTAACGTGCCAGCCTGCAGCTGGCGGGCGAACATGGCCGCCGGCAGCAAAGCCACCCCGTGCCCCGCCGCGGCAAGCTCCGCCAAAGCGACCGAGCTGTCCAGCACCGGCCCCTCCAGCGGCGGGCACTCGGTCCCGGCAGCCGCGAACCAGCCCGCCCATTCGTCCACGCGGTAGGATCGCAGCAACCGCTGCCCCGCCAGATCCGGCGGCGCCTGCAGATGCGGCAGCAGATCCGGGGCGCAGAGGGGCGTCAGGGGCGCCGCGATCAGGGGCGCCGCCTCCAGCCAAGGCCATGCGGTCCGGTCGCCGAAGCGGATCGCCATGTGCAGCCCCTCCTTGGCGATGTCGATGCGGTTGTTATGCGTGAAGAGGCGCAGGCTGATGCCGGGATGGGTGGCCTCGAACGCCTCTAGACGCGGGATCAGCCAGCCGGTGGCAAAGGTCGTCACGACCCCGAGGTTCAGCGTCTCGCGATAGCGACCGCCGTGAAAGCGGTCCAGCACCTCGCCCATCTCGTCGAAATTGCGCGTCAGGACCGGGTGCAGCGCGGCGCCGATATCGGTCAGGATCAGCCCGGCCGAGGCGCGCGTGAACAGGCGGTGGCCCAGCAGATCCTCCAGCCGCTGGATCTGCTGGCTGACGGCGGCCTGCGTCACCCGCAACTCGATCGCGGCGCGGGTGAAGCTGCCCTGCCGGGCGGCGACCTCGAAGGCGCGCAGCCCGTTCAGGGGAAGGTTGGGTCTGTCCATGCCATCACCTCAGCTTATGTCCTGCGTCAGGATTTGTCGTTTGAGCAGCGCCGCGTCAATTGATTACACCTCTGTCATGGCCTTGGCCTGATGCCCGCTGGCCGCTTTCATAAGACAAACCGATACCGCCCCTTGCGGGCGGCACCCCCGCGCATGCCGGGGTCACCTTGGAGTTTCCCATGCCACGAACGACAATCGCCGCCTGCATCCTGCTGAGCGCGCTGACCGCCCCCGTCGCCGCCGAGACCATCACCGAGGCCGCCCGCGCCATCGAGACCGATCTGGGCGGGCGCGTCGGGGTATCCCTGCGCCAGCCGGGCGGGGCTGGCGCCACCGGCTATCGCGAAGACGAGCGGTTTCCGCTGTCCAGCACCTTCAAGGCGCCCTTGTGCGGCGCGATCCTGACGCTGGTCGATGCCGGAGAGGATCAGTTGGACCGGGTGATCGGCTACAGCCCGGGCGATCTGGTCACCTATTCGCCGGTCACGGAAACCCGCGACGCGATGACCGTCGCAGAGCTGTGCGAGGCCACCATCACGCTCAGCGACAACACCGCCGCCAACCTGTTGCTGGACCGCCTCGGGGGGCCGGAGGATTTCACCGAATATCTGCGCGCGATCGGGGACGACACGACCCGGCTGGACCGGTGGGAGACGGACCTGAACGAGGCCGCCCCCGGCGATCCGCGCGACACCTCCACCCCCGCGGCGATGACCGCGACGCTGGAGACGCTGCTGTTCGGCCCGGTCCTCTCGGACGCCGCGCAGCGACAGCTAGAGGCCTGGATGCAGGCCGATCAGGTCGCCGACGATCTGATCCGCGCCAGCCTGCCCGAGGGCTGGGAGATCGGCGACAAGACCGGCGCTGGCGGGTACGGGTCGCGCTCCATCATCGCGGTGATCCGCACGCCGCAGGGCGATCCCTGGCTGGCCTCCGTCTATCTGACCGGAAACGAGGCCGACATGCCCACCCGCAACCGCGCCATCGCCCGCATCGGCGCGGCGATCGTCAGCGAGATCTCGGCCGAATGATGAGGCTGGACGGTCGGCCTGCCCGTCGCCGTGCCATGTCAGGCCGGGGTCGGGCAGTGACGCGGCCGTGTAGCGCCGAGGGGTTCGGCCGCAGTCCAGCCCGTGTGCGATTGCCCGGTCAGCGAAGGCCGACATTCGAACATGGTGGCCAATGGGGTCGCGCGGCGGCCTGCCGGACGTCAGCGATCTGCCAGCAACCCTTCGGCCAGCAGGCGGAACGCCTCCTGCGCCCGTGGCAGCGTCCGCGCGGGATCGTCAGAGGCTGCGACCCACAGCGCGGCGTTCAGCGCCGCGCCGTTCAGCAGCCGGGACGCGGCCTCGATATCAACCGGGCGCAGCACGCCTTCGGCCGTCAGCCGCGCCACCGCGTCCCGCGTGGCATCCAGGCAGCGGTTCTGGCTGGGCCATCGCGATGGATCACCCAGAACCGCGGGGCCATCCAGCAGGACGATCCGCTGTATCTCGGGATCCAGGGCCATCTGGATATAGGCCATCCCCTCGGCCAGCAAACCCTCCCAGAGCGTGTCGGCCGAGGCGCCAAGGTCGCGGGCGCGGGCGGCCATCTCGGCATCGATCTGGTCCACGACCGCCGCCAGAAGCCCCTTCTTGTCGCCGAAATTGTGATACAGCGCCCCACGCGTCAGGCCCGCCGCCGCCGTCAGCTCATCCATCGAGGTGCCGGAAAATCCATGCTTTGCGAAAGATTGCCGCGCCGAAAGCAGAAGCTTCCCCCGCGTCTCTTCCATCATTGCAGCCCGCGTTTTGCCTGCCATGGCATCCTTTCCCGTTCACCGACGTCCCACAAGGGCATTGACATACGAAGCGTATGTCAATACGTGTCAGATACGCCGTGTATATCAAACGCGACCCAAATGAAAAGATGATCCGCGACTCCGGCCTCCATGGGGCGCGCGATCAGTTATCGCCCGGACCTGACGGGCAGAAAGGCTTCACCATGACCCAACGCCACGCGATCTTTCTAGAGGGCCCGACCCGCCACGCCCTCTACGACGCCCATGGCTACTCTCCCGCCGTCCGCGCGGGCGATCTGCTGTTCGTGTCCGGCCAGGTCGGCAGCAGAGAGGACGGTTCGCCCGAGCCGACCTATATCGCCCAGGTCGAACGCGCCTTCGATAACCTTCGCGCGGTGCTTGCCGCCGCAGGCTGCACCTTTGACGATGTCATCGACGTGTCGACCTTTCATACCGACCCTGAAGCACAACTGGCCGACCTGATGACCGTGAAACAGCGCATCTTCCCCGCTGCGCCCTTTCCGACCTGGACCGCTGTCGGCGTGACATGGCTTGCGGGCTTCGATTTCGAGATCAAGGTCGTCGCGCGCATCCCCGGGGCGTAAGGCTCGGTTGCTATGAGGATCATTCTTGTCGAAGATGAACCGGGCCTTGCCGAGATGCTGCGCAGGTTTCTGGAGCGCGAGCGTTTCGTGGTTGACCACCTTGACTGTCTGGCCGCAGCGGGCGACGCCTGCGCGATGGTCGATTACGACCTGGCGCTTCTGGACCGGACGCTACCCGACGGCGACGGGCTTGCACTGGTCGGGGCCCTTCGCCAGCGCAGGCCGGGCATCCCCATCATCATGCTCAGCGCGCGGGGCGACATCGGGGATCGCGTGACGGGGCTGGATCACGGGGCTGACGACTATCTCGTGAAGCCCTTCGCGCTCGACGAGATGCTGGCGCGGATCCGTGCCGTCAGCCGTCGCCCCTCGCAGATGCAGGGTGACCGCATCGAGGCAGGCGCCGTGGTCTTCGAACCCGCGACTGACGCGGTCGAGGTCAGCGGCCAGTCCATGACCCTGCCACGTCGCGAACTGCGCGTGCTGGCCGCCTTGATCAGGCGGCGCGGGCGGACGGTGATGCGCGAAACGCTGGAGCAGGCGGTCTTCGGCTTCGATGACGAAATCCAGTCCAATACGCTGGATTCGCACGTGTCCCGCCTGCGTCGCAGATTGCGCGAGGCGGATGCCGGGGTCGAGATCCATGCGATCCGGGGGGTCGGCTATCTGCTGCGCGCCGCGCCGTGATGCGCGGCCCCTCGCTCAAGCGACCGCTGATCGTCTATCCGCTGGTGGTCCATCTTCTGACGCTGTTGGTGTCGGTCCTGATCCTGATCGCCGGTGCCCTCCGCATCGATAGCGGCGGCCCCTATACCGACGAGAGGATCGTTCCCATCATCGCCGCCGCGATCGACCGCGACCCTTCGGGCGCCCTTGTCATCCGACCCACCGATGATCTGTCGACGCTGCAGGCGGAAACGCCGAATCTGTGGTTCATGGTCGAGGACGATGCCGGGAACGGCGTGACCTTCGGGACGGTGCCCGCCCTCTTCGAGTCCTTCCGGGGGCGGCTGAGCGAGCTGTCCTTCGCCCAGCTGCGCGATCGGACGCCACCCCATGACCTGGCGGCGGTGCTGCGCCGCGAGACGACCCAGATCGGGCCGCTGACGGTTCTGGGCCATGGTGCCTTGTCGGAACTGAACCTCGTCGTCCTGCTCGCATCCTCCGTCATCGTCGTTCCGATCATCCTTCTGTTATCCATCACCTCGTTCGCGATCACGCCCTGGATCGTCAGGCGGGCGCTGGCAGGCATGTCGCGCATCGCCCGGGAGGCCGAGGAGATCGACCCCGACCGGCGCGGCAGACGCCTGAGCGAGGCTCATGTCCCGCGCGAAATCGCGCCTCTCGTTCGTGCAATGAACGACGCCCTGCGGCGTCTGGACGAGGGCCACGAACGCCAGCAGCGGTTCATTGCCTCGGCATCGCATGAGCTGCGGACGCCGATTGCCGTTCTGCAAAGCAAGGTGGACAGCTCGGCTGACCCCGTGGTGCGGGCGCTTGGCGGCGACCTCCAGCGCCTGACCATCCTGACCGAACAGCTTCTGGATCTTCAGCGTCTGGCGCAGGGCGGCACCGCCACCGAGGTCGATCTGGTCGCCCTTGCCCGCAGCGTCGTCGCGGACCTCGCACCTTTGGCCATTGCCGGCGGTCGGTCGATGGAGGTTCAGGTGCTGCGTCGCGAAGCCTGCCTTGGGGATGCCGCGGCGCTGGAGCGGGTCCTGATGAACCTGCTGCGCAACGCCATCGATCACGGCGGGCGCCATGTCGTGCTGCGCGTCATCGGCAGGACGCTGGAAGTTCAGGACGATGGACCGGGCATCCCCCCCGATCAGCGCGAACGTGTGTTCGAGCCGTTCTACAGGCTGCGGCCGCACTCGACGGGAAGCGGTCTGGGCCTCAATCTGGTGGCCGAGGTCGTGGCCCGGCATAATGGCCGGGTGACGATCCATTCGGCGCCGGATGGCGGGACCATCGTGCAGGTCGATCTGGGCGTACCGGCGCAAGGCATGTCCGGGATGACCGCACCCGATGCGCCCGGCCGGGGCTGACCACGCGCATTTCTTGTGCCGGTGCGGCGCGCGCTCCATGTTCACGCAATCTTCGGGATGGAGAAGCACCGCGACACCGGCCGCCTCAGTTCGACCGCGACATGGCGGCCGGTGTCGAGAAGCAACAATGCGAAGGCAAATGAAATGCGTGAACGTCCCTCTCTCCCGCCCCGTCGCCCCTTGAAGGGCCTCGGCCTTGCGCTGGTGGCCAGCGGCCTTCTGGCCGGCTGCATGTCGGAAACCGGCTCTCTTGAAAGCGCCTACGCCGCGAACCTCGCCAGCGAGACCGCGCTCAACGCCCAGGTCATGGGCGACCGCGCGCGCGACCAGCGCTGCGATCGCGATCCTGGCCGCGGTGAATGCGGACGCCGCTGACGCGTTGCCGCGCGGTCAACGACGACCGCATTGCGAAGGCCCGGTCCGTGCCGGACGGCGCATCGGAAGAGCCAAGGCTGTCTGGGTGGCTGGCGCCGAATTTGCGCTGGCCACCCCGACCGACCTGGAGGAGAGACAGATTGAGACCCACCCGAATGCGCGGCCCGGCAACCCCATCCCCAGGGCCGGGCGCGGCCCTGTCCCCGCCTGACATGGCTGGCGCGCCCGGCGCTGGTGTTCCGCAGCGCGGCGTTTGCGCTGCTGATGTCGAGCGGCGCGGGTTCTGCCACCGAGGAGCTGACAATGATCTATCCCGAGACCCGACGGGCCGACAGGTCAGACAGAATGTTCGGGGTCGAGGTCGCTGATCTGTTCCGCTGGCTCGAGGCGGACCCGCGCGAAGATGCCGAGGTCGCCAACTGGATCGGTGCGCAGAATGCCGTCACGATCCCCTACCTTGAGGATCTTCCGGGTCGCGCGGTCTTTCAGGATCGGCTGACGATGTTGCACAACCACGACACCGTGCTTGCTCCGCTGAAACGCGGCGACCGCTATGTCTTTCTCCGCCAGAGCGGAATGGACGATCAGCCGCGCCAGTTCCAGCGCACGGGTGCAGAGGGCGAGGACCAGATGCTGCTGGACCCGAACGACTGGTCGCAGGACGGGACGGTCGCATTGGCCGAGTGGGACGTCTCGCCGGACGGGGCCTTTCTGGCCTATGCCATGCAGGTCGGAGGCACCGACTGGCGGACCATCCGGGTCATGGACACCCGCACGGGCGAGGTGCTGGACGATACGGTCGAATGGGCCCGGTTCACCACGATCGCTTGGGCCGGAGATGGCAGGGGCTTTTTCTACGCCCGCTTTCCCGCGCCCGAGGAGGACACGTCCTTCACCGCCGCGATCAGCGGTCATGCAGTCTATTTTCACCGGCTTGGCACGGCACAATCCGACGATCGGCTGATCCACGCCCCGACATCCGAGACGCCGCTGGTCCATGCCCCGACCGTCATGGCGGACGGGCGGTTCCTGATCATCTCCACATCCGCGCTGACCGGCGGCGTGGCGGTTTCGGTCACGGACCTGTCGCAGGACGATCCTCACCCCATCACCCTGGTCGACAGCCATGCCGACAGCTGGGCATTGCTGGGCAATGTCGGTTCGCGGCTGATCTTCTCGACGCAGATGGGCGCACCCCGCGGCCGCGTCATGTGCATCGACCTGGCCGACCCCGACCCCGTCTTTTCGGAACTGTTCCCCGAACATGACGACGCGGTTTTGCGCGACGGCACGGCGGGCGTGCTTGGCGACCGAATCATCCTTGCCTCTGTGGTCGATGCGACGACGCAACTCGCGCGGTTTCGCCTCGACGGAACGCCGGACGGGTCGATCGTGCTGCCCGGTCCGGGAACCACCGTTGCCTTCCGTGGTCAGCCCGGCGCCAACGAGGCCTGTTTCGCCTTTACCGGCTATGACACGCCGCTGACCGTGTTTCGCCTGGATGTGGCCAAGAACCGGACAACGGTCTGGGCAGCGCCCGAGCTGCCGGTCGACCTTGACGATGTCGTGGTCGAACAGCGCTTCTACACCTCGCCGGACGGGACCCGTATTCCGCTGTTCATCATGCGACGCGCGGATGTCACCGAAGCGGCCCCGACCTTGCTGAACGGGTATGGCGGCTTTGCCCTCAGCATCGTGCCGCAATACCTTCCGGCCGCGATGTCCTGGGTCGAGCAGGGCGGGGTCTATGCCGTCGCGAACATCCGGGGCGGCGGTGAATATGGCAGCGATTGGCACCATGCCGGATGGCGCGATCTCAAGCAGAACGAATTCGACGATTTCATCGCCGCAGGGGATTACTTTGTCGCCTGGGGCATCACGTCACCGGACGGGCTTGCGATCCACGGTCAATCGAATGGCGGACTGCTGGTCGGTGCGGTGGTCAACCAGCGACCGGACCTGTTCGCCGCCGCCATCCCACATGTGGGCGTCATGGACATGCTGCGCTTTGACCGATTCACCGGCGGAACGCTGTGGGTCGAGGAATACGGCAGCCCCGGCGGTGGAGGATCATTTCCACACCATGCTGGCCTATTCACCCCTGCACAATGTCCGTGACGGGACCGATTATCCCGCCATCCTGGTGATGACTGCCGATACCGACAACCGCGTCGTTCCTGCGCATTCGCTCAAACACGCAGCCACTTTTCAGGCGGCCGATATCGAGATCCGGCCACATCTGTTGCGCGTGGCGACAAAAACGGGACACGGTTCAGGCAACCCGACGGGCATTCTGATCCCTGAAATCACCGACCGATGGGCCTTTGCCGCCCGCTGGACCGGATTGGACGTCATGTCGGTGAACGAGTGAAGCGTTCAGAGATCGGCCCTTGTCCGTCCCTTGCATCGGTTCGTTATGCGCAGGGCGTGGTCGTTGTTCGGTACTTGGAGAGAAGACTAAGCCCGGCCCTGAAACTGTTGTTTGAACCGGAAGTCCAGAGCTTTCCAATCGACGCATTCGCCGACAATCCTGCTGCTGATCGCCAGGCCTCGCGTTCCCATCCTTGTCATTCAAGGCCACCGTGCGCTTCAGGTCGGCGAGCAAGATGCCCTTGCGCGCGCAGATGCCACCCTGGACGCGGCCCTTTCACTGATCCCGGATATGGGTCATGTAGTGAGAGTCGTATTGTCCAATGACATGGCCGGTAACGTTGCCGCCCCTGCGGATCGAAATTTGCTAGTCCTCTTGTTTAACGGTTTCGTTGCACGGCTTCGAGCAGGGACGGGACGACCTGCATCCTCCTCTCTCTGAATGGCGAGTTTCACAGACCTCAAGGCCATCAATGCAGGACATTCGTCCGATTGTCTGAAGGACCGAAAGGCCCCGCGCTGCGGTCAGACTAAGGCGGCGGCCCAAAGTCCGCTTTGCGTGACCGACGCCGCGATCGTGCAGTAGGACTACAATTCCGAAGACAATCGTCCTTCTCTCTGCGGTGCACGGATGAATTTTTCGACCAGATCGTCTGTCCATTCCACATATTCGACGTGCAGCCCATCGGCATGGCGCGCGTACAGCATGTGCCCCGTAGGTGCGTCCGTCACCGGCTGAGTGATGATCGCGCCTTGAGCGAGCAACTGGGCCTCCGAGGCCACTATATCCGATACGATCAAGGGCCATGACTGTCCCGGATCGGGGCGAGCGCCTCGTCAGTCCCGGCGACCACGAACACATCGCCGATCCCTACCAGATCCCACTCGCCGAACCGCATTCTCAGATGCGCCTTGCGGGCGTGCAGGCGTTCGAGCCAAGGGTCTGGACTCATAACCAATAGATAACGGTTGCGGCGAGCGCGATCGCCGAGAGGAAGACCTTGGGGCACCTGTCATACCAAGTTGCGACACGCCGCCAGTCCTTGAGCCTGCCGAACATGATCTCGATGCGATTGCGGCGTTTGTAGCGACGCTTGTCGTATTTCACGGTTGTCTTGCGCTGCTGCCGGTTTTGTGGACGGCAGGTTAAGCTAGCATAGCGCGCGCCTCGAACTCCATTGGGCTGAGGTAGCCCAGTTTCGAATGGCGCCGCCGCGGATTGTAGAAGCGTTCGATGTAGTCGAAG
>NZ_SUNI01000046.1 GCF_005048225.1 Paracoccus gahaiensis | reverse complement strand
CCATCACCGACAACCACAACGAAGGAGAAAGCTGACCAGAAAACAGCCTCGAAAAACGCCAACCCCACCGCCCAAAAACCGGCCAACGTGGTTGTCGCTCAAGGACAAGATGGTTGACGCGCTACAGGGGTAATCCCCGGATCGTCATTGCCGCTTTTTGGTGTGGGGTTACGGCATCCCCTTCCGCTGATTTCGCTCAGTGGTCAGAAGCTAGGGCGGTTGGTGGAATATGTCCGGTTCAAGGCCCGGTCTGCTTCGGATGAATTAATGCCCCCGCACCGCGCCCGAAACGCGGGGGCATGGCGGGGCTATTTGGCTGACAGCAGAACGTTACGCATGCTGAACGGGGTCTTAACCTCCGCCTCAGACTTGTCATCGGTAGCTGTCTGCATTAAAATGATCCTTGTTCGTATCGAAGCCCGTTCCTGTTCCACCAGGGCGGGCTTCATCCGTTTTCGGACTATCCCACAATCAAGCCTTGCCACCCTCGCACCAGATATGGTGCAAATTTGGTGCTTGACACATAACGTGCGGTGATTCGGAAATCAAGTGCACCCGCTTTGTTCTTTTTCTTTCGTTGCCCGGCATCGTCCAGGTTCACGGCCAACGATATGGCTGATGTCCCCACCGATCCGTCGCATGGGCTTTGACTTGCTCCAGCGCGCCTTCCAGCGTCTCGCAGTAGCCAGTTCTGCTTGGCATCGTGATCACCGACCAGCGCCAGACCTCAGCCCGTGCGCCGCCTTGGGTTACGTCCCAGAACACACGACCGACGACCAAACGATCTCGCAGGACGGTCCAATCCTCAAATTCAGGCTCGAAGGTCTTCTTGCGGGTCCAAGTCTTCATGGCTCCTGTCTAGCCTTCGGATCTCCCTACAGGCAGGGGTATCTCCAGCCGATTGTGGATAACCCTTTCCCCTTCTTGCCTGATCATCCCCATTCCCACGTCGCTCTCACGGCAGCCGTGCCGCGTCCAGCAACCGTAAGCCCAAGCTGAAACCTCGCAGACAGGTAAAAACCGGGCCAGTCCGCGCCGGTCGGCGCTTGCTCCCTGGCGGGCTGCTTCGCCCGACACGGCCCGGCCCGGTTCTCACCTGTAGATCATAAGAAGGCGAAAAATAAGCTTCTGTTTTAGAACAACTTTTTAGACACCCCTGCATCATCTGGATGATGCACCCCTGCATCATCTGGAAGAGGCAGGGTGCATCACCAGCTTTCAGAATTTGAAAGTTTGTAGACGTGCAGATATGGAACGTGTAGTTCCGAAATTGGAAAGCTCGTGAACAGGGCTGCATCAAATGGGGCAGGAAAAGAAATGACCAGACAGCTACCAGTGAGAAAGTTGCGCGGGACATGGGTTCAGACCGAACGGGCAGCGCACGAGGAATGGGCACAGCTCATCATCCGTGCACCGAAAGCAGCTGCCGTCATGCACATCCTCACAGCTCGCATGGGTGACAATAACGCCGTGGTTATCTCACAGCGCGAACTCCAGGACGCCACTGGCGTCTCACGTCCCACAGTGCAGCGTGCTCTGAACATCTTGAGGGATGAGAACTGGATTGAGATCTGGCAGGTGGGCGAAAGCGGGACTGTCAACGCCTATGTCGTCAATGACCGGGTGGCGTGGCATGGGTCGCGTGATGGCATACGGCGCAGCCTCATGTCCGCCACCCTCGTGCTGTCTGAGCGCGAACAGAAGGGGAAAGAGCACCTCATCGGCCAGGACACACCTTTGAAGCAGGTTCCGACACAGCTTCCCGGTGAACAGCAGCTTCCTTCTGGTGATGGCCTGCCGCCGGTCTCTCAGCCCGCTCTGCCCGGTATGGATGCGGATCTGCCTGCAACGCGGCGGCTCTATGACCCGGTGACAGGTGAGGTGCTGGAATGATCCGTCAGGCAATTATTGTCCTCACCCTGCTTAGCGCCTCAACAGCTCTACACGCAAGCGAAGTTATCCACCTGCGCTGTGAGGTGCAAAACCAATTAGATGAGCAAGTCGAAACAATAACTATTAACTTAGGTTCAGCCGAAGGTGAGGCCGTCCATACCTCTCACACTGGAATGTCGACCTTTTACGGTATCTTTATCAACAGTCCTAAGTCAATTATTGGCTATTCACAGCGACATGGTAAAGTTTCTCGGCTTAAAGTGGACCGCCTCACCGGAACTGGCCGGGTAGATAATTTAATGACCGACGAGGAGAAGCCGGGTTTGTGGAACGAGCAGGCAGGAAGCATCGGCTACCCCCTCGATGAAGTCGTATGGCTGGGCTACGATCTAAACTGCCAGCTTGCGCAACCACTTTTCTAGCCGAGCCAAAGGGCAATCACCTGCCGGTTAGCCGTGCCCATAGGCTCTGAGGTTTCAACAGCGCTTGCCGAAGCTCGTCAGCCTCACGGGCCAGCCGGTCCTGTTCCTGCCGGGATCGTTCCAGCTCGTTTCTAAGGCGTTCCGCCTCGTCTCGCCGTTCCTGGTCCCGCCGATCAGCCTCCTGGCGCTCACGCTCACGCTCAGCCCGCTCACGTTCGACCTCGGTGCGGGGCGCTTCTAGGAGGCGTTGGCGCTCATCTTCGAAACGGTCAGCTCGATCCCGTTCCCGCGTCAGTGCCTCCTGAAGCTCAGCCAACCGTGCCTCCGTCGCCTCCAGCTTCACCGCGAGGATTGAGGAACGCTCATCGAACCCCGTTTCCAAACGACCCGCTGAACGGGTGTCCTGAGGCCGTTCCGGAACCTCGTTCAAGCTCGGCCACTCTTTTGGCGGGAACACCCTTTCGAACTCGCTGCGCTCAATCTCGTATTGCTCACCTGGCGCAGGCTGTGAGGCCGATAGAGCGCCCTTCTGTATAGCCCGATGGATCTTAGATTTGTTGTGGCCGGACAGGTCGGCGGCCCGGCTGAGCGTCAGTTTAGTTTCCATCGTTCCACCGTTTATGAACCCCGTTTGAACGATAGCGCGGTGATCGTTCCTTGCCTAGGTAGAACTCATGAAACGAAAGCTAGAACCCTTTATGGAACTGATGTAACGATCTGGAACGAAAAGAGGAACCTCATCCTTTTGAGCCAGCTTCTCCAGATTTTGAGCTAAAGCCATTGGTGGGCGATCGCGTCGGCCTGAAGGACGGTCTTGTCACCTGAAGAAAGCTCTTCCACTCAACCTCCGACCTGCCTACCGGCCCGTAACGAGTCTTATGCGGCGGAGAGGGGGAAGGGCGGGGATCAGCCGGGGGTTGTGGGGAGGAGAGCGCATTAGATATGGGACATGCCCCTAGACGACATTGACATATCGAACGCGGAGGCTCCAAGATACCTTTACTACCAAACTGAGCAAAGGCACTACTGCCGGAGTAAAGTATGACCAATAGAAATGGTGATAGTGCCGAAAATGGAGTTGACGCTCCTCAAGCTTCTCAGGATGCAGACTACGTAGCATTCCGTTACAGAAGCTATTTCCTCTCTAGTGGCCTTATTTTTATTTTCACTGCGCTCATACTTTTTTTATTTACAGCATTTATGCTATACAGATTGGCGGATTTTGGTATGTTAATTGAAATTCCGAATACATACGGTCCAGAAAATGCGTCGGCCATTCCTGAAATTTCTCAGCGAGACATCTACAACTTCTTCGGACGGATCACGTCACATTTCCTCCCCCCTTTTCTTAGCCTGATGTCTGGAATTATTTGCGCCACAATTGGCATCCGTCTACTAACTTCATCCGGGGCCGTAACGTCATATGTAATAGCACCACATGATTACCCTGTCCTTGGGCCAGCTATTTCTTCAGGAAATGAAGCAGCTGTAACCCAATTCATAAGACTGAGTTCACTATCTGGGGC
Source organism: Paracoccus gahaiensis (assembly GCF_005048225.1). Classification (GTDB taxonomy): domain Bacteria; phylum Pseudomonadota; class Alphaproteobacteria; order Rhodobacterales; family Rhodobacteraceae; genus Paracoccus; species Paracoccus gahaiensis. The sequence continues at coordinate 7,024 of NZ_SUNI01000046.1, read as the reverse complement.
GACGGGAACTTTCACTAAGATGGGATTAACCGGGCTACCTCTCGCCACAATTTTTCTAACAATTTTCTTAGCACTTCTAGGTCTTGCGAATGCACAATTCTTTGATTTAGCGAAACTGACGCTCGGAGCCTTTTTGGGATCGTTCGTACAGCGAGAAGCTTCTAAGCGTTCTAGTGAGAACTAAACTGATTAACGGGTTGGAAATTTAATCTCCACATGGGCCTTCTCCAGCTTTTGTTCGCATTGCATCTACGGTCACGGAATGAACGAGATTTTTACCGGCATCCGGGCAGCGGCACAGAGGTTCAGCGAGCAAGGGAAAGGCAAAGCCCAAGCTCTAGACGGAATGGTCAAGTTCGACAGCCTCCGGTTTCAGCGATAGTCTCCGGCATCTGCATCTCCGTAACAGAAAGCCACGCAAAGGCCCCGGCATCATCTCGATGCCGAGGCCCCTTTGCTGCCAGCGTCCCGCGTGACAGCTTCCCCAAACGCGGGGTATGGCACTTGCTCGTGCCGCGTTGGTTGCCCCCGGTGTGCGCCGTGACAACCTGCGCCGCGCCCCCTACGAAAGGACTGAGGGCCGCGCCATGACGGGGTTTAGGTCCATGAAAACCGGGCACTCACCGTCTAATCCCAGATGCTTCACGGTCAGATCAGCCGCAGGGCGCATCCCGGCCCTAACTCGTCAACGGGCCAGTGGGGCGGCTTCCAGCGTTGCCAGGGTGAAGCCCTCACGAACCAGCTTTCCGCCGTCAAACCATGAGCAGATCGCGCCGGAATAGGCCCCCGCGCCTTCGTAGGTCATCACAGGCCCGCCGCTTTTCAGCCGCACGGTGTCGCCAACCTGGAACGTCTTTTCCATCAGTCTGCCCAATCTATAAAGTTCAGCGCATCGGCCACGGTCTTGTCGTCCAGCCCCGCCGCCTTCGCCTCGGCCAGAGCCTTGAGCATCGTTCCCAGGGCACGCGTCTTGCCGCCGTGGTCAAAGGCTTGAGCCGGTCGCACCACGTCAATCGCCACCTTGCTGCCCAGCTTTTCGGTGCATTCCTCGGCCATAAGATTTGCAACCGGTTGCAGCACGATCTGTGCAAGGTGGCGCTGTGCCTCTCTCACGAGGGGGCCGGTCGTGCTACGGTTCATCAGGCCGGGCAGGACGCCGAACGCGCCGAAAACAGCGTCTTTGGCATCGGCCAGCAACGTGTCGGCCAAGGTCTTTTGCAGATCCGGTGACAGCTGGTCCGGTGACTTGCCAAGCTGCGGGTGCATCCCTGCCGCGACGGATTGCGCCACGCCCTCGATCACCAGCGTTGCGCCGCGACGGCCACGGAAGCCGGAGCGCAGCGCGTCCATGTCGTCGGCAGAGCCTTCGGGGACGGGAACGATCAAGCTCCCGAGCGGACTGTCGCGGAAGGTATCTCGCAGCGCCGTTTCCAATTCATGCAGCAGCTGCGCCGAGAGGGGCGCGCGGCGCAGGGGTCCAGATCCGACCCACGGGGTCGCCGTGTCGCAGCCGATGCGGAAGTGCAGAACCTCGGGGGCCAGGACGGTTTCAGCCCGCCCGCCGCCCGCCTCGGGGATCATCAGCCGATAAGCCCGCGGGGTGCCGTTGCGGGTCGAGATGTCCCAATCAATCGCAGGCACCAGCCGGTCGCGGATCAGGAACAGAGCCTCGCCACGGAGCGCCAGAGCGCGGCCAGCAAGGGCCATGTCACGCCGGGACAGCATGTCGGTGCCCGACACGTCCGAGAGGCTTAGACAGCCCTCCCACAAGCCAACGCTGGTCTGAACAGCTGCCGTCAATTCGCCCATGTTCGATGCGCCGGAAATCCAGCTTTCACGCGCTGCCATGATCGCCGCCGTATAGCCGGGGGCGATGGCGCGGGTTTCAACCTCGTTCCTGTTGGAAACAAGGTCAGTTTTCCGGGTGAAATATGACATCAGGCCCATGTCACGCCCTCCAACGGTTCAGGGGATTGACCATGCCCCGATACGGTTGCCGGTCCTGGTGCGTTTCCCATGCCCGCGCCTCGATCTGCGCCAAGGGATAGGCAGGCCGTGTCACCGCAGAAATCTCAAACAGGGCCGCGCGGGTCACGGTGCGCAACATGCCTTCGGCCCGCCGTTCAATCCGTTCGCCGCCATCATTGACGCGGAAGCCGGGGCTAAGTCCTTTGACCAGGCCCGCCCGGTGAGCGGCCAGGAAGTCAGCAGCCCATGATGTGCCGCCGTCCAGATCGGCCCGGATTTCAAGCGCATCGTCAGTATCGCGCAGGGACAGGGTGCCCGCCGCCGTGGAGGCGAGGGGCTTGGCATAGTCGTGCTGGCTGAGAAGGTGGATTTCCTCGCCTGCCGCGATGCGATCGGCAAAGGCCCGAGGGGCGATAACCTCACGCCGCCCCGGTGCAAGCTCAGTCTCAGCACCATAGGGGAACCGCGCCACAAGACGGGTAGCCCCGCCCTCGGCCCGGATTTCCAGCGCCCCGAGATTACCGCCCCACAGCATTAGACTGCCCCGATGCCGGTCAGGATGCGGATCTGCGAACCGCGCGCCACGGTCACGTCAGCCGTCAGCAGGCCAGTGAGCCGCAGACCGCCATTCTGCGCATCGGTGTAGGGATCGCGGATCATGTCCAGACCGCCCCAGATGCCCAGGAAGGCCGGGGGGATGCCGCCTGCCGAGGTGGTCAGGATCGCCGTGCCCGCGTCCAGCTGGTTCGCCAGGGCGATGTTGCCCGCCGGAACGTGCTTCACCATGCGGTCCCATTCCGAGACAGCGGAACCGGCAATCAGCGTGTCGTCCAGTTCGGACCAGATTTCAGGGTCAAAGGCGACATTCACGCCCGAGGCCCCGGTGATCTGGTTCGCCTGCATGAACGCGACGATTTCAGCGCGGAACGCTGCCCAGGATGCGGCAGCGGCAATGGCGGTCGAGGTGATGCCATAGGTTGCCGCGCCAGGCACGATGCCCAGAGGCTGACCATTGGCGCCCGTGCCCATCAGAACAGCGCGATCCAGTTCAGCACCGATGGCGCCGTTCATGTCGCGGCGGATAGCCTGTTCCAGACCTTCGCCAGCCTGTTTCAGCGCCTTGCGGGTGATGCGCATGTGAGCGCCTAGGGTGTGATCGGGGACCAGCATCCGCTCGGCCGTTTGAAACGGGTTCGGGCCGGGCACGTTCGCGCCTTCGGTCGGTGCCCATCCGGCAATCGCGCCGGCAGTCGCCACGGGCCATTCCACGCTGCCTTGCGTGATGTTGACGGTCTGAATGCCGAGACGCGCGGCCACAGATGCCGGGAACAGGCGGTCGATGATCGGGCGGGTTTGCACGGGGTTCGGCACGTCAGCTGACACGGTGTTGCGCAGTTCCAGCGCCGCCAGCGGAACCGGGATGCCGCGATAGCCGCCCGCATTGCGCATTTCCTGCACAACCTCGGCAGTCTGGCCCGACAGCGATTTGCCCTCGTCCAGTGCCAGGACGATCTGGCGCAGCTCGAAGCCCGCGACCAGCTCGGCATATTGGCGGTCGGTGCGGGTTTCCAGATCGGCCCCGGCTTCGCGCCGTTCGCTATCTTCGGCAGTCAGGGCCGCGCGATAGCGGATTTCGTTCTGACGGTATTCCGCATCGAGGCTTTCCATCGAGCGGGTTTCGTCGGTCGTCGGGCTTTCCTTGCCCACCAGTTCCGAAAGGTTCTGGCGGATCTCGGATTGGCGACGTTGGATTTTAACAGAGTCCAGCATGGTGATACCTCATGTTGCCGGGTTGGGGGATGTCGCCAGGTCGGCAACAGCTTGTGCCCACGCATCACGCGCAGGCGACTGAACCGGGGGCGGGTGTCCGCACTCGATCCTAGTTTTCTTGGTGTGGCAGGAAGGGCAGCGGGTGGCGCAGTTGGCCGGATCAAAGGCCAGATCCGGGCGGGTGCGCACGGGCTGCACATGGTCGATTTCCAGCCGCCCACGGGTCTGTCCGCAGTCCACGCAAGCCCATTTGTCGCGTTCCAGCACCATGTGGCGCAGAACCTGCCAGCGTTTTGTCGAGGTCACTCGCTTGCTGTGCCGGTGATGATCGCGGATCAGAGCCATTCCGCCCTCACTTTCCGCTTGGGTGCCGACTTGCGCCGCTGCCCCTCGGCCACCGCCAGAATAGATGCCGACACAGCGTCGATGCGCCCCAGGGAGCGGGCTTTCGTCAGCTTGGCGTTCATGGCGTCATCGACAACGACAAGGGCATCTGCCGCCGCGCTGCGCATCAGCAGGGACGGGACAGTGCGCACCTCGCCGTCAAAGACAGCCTTGCGGAAGCCTTCCACGTCCTGCCCGCCGTCGCGGAAGCCTTGGCCCCGAAACACGACAGGGGCGCGGATGCCCGCAGCTGCCAGCGCGTCCAGCAATTCGGCCTGCCGGTATCGGTCACAGGTCAGCGCCCGAACGTCAGCATCCCGCACCAGTTCGTCCCAGACCATCCGCAGCCAAGGGCCAGCCTGAACCGTGCTGTCGCCGGTCACGATCAGTTCGCCCCGGTCGTGCATCCGCACATAGCGGTCCTTGACGCCATCAGCCTCGCCACGGTCGGCAAGGCCGGGTTTGTGAGGGAATGCCCCCTGAACCTCCAACCTGCCCGTGAGAGGCCAATACAGGGCCACCGCAGACATGGAGCGGGACAGGCCAAGGTCTATGCCCACGATGCACTCACCCTCACGCGGGGGCAGTTCGTCGTTGCCAACCTCGCAAGCCTGCCATTCGTCAGCCGTCAGCAGCTGCGCCTTGCCCACGTCAGAAATTCGCTGATTGAGCGAGTATAATCTGAAGCCCGTGAGCGCCTGCCCGCCCCGCTGGATCGCCACGCGGGCCTGTTCCTGGAGCCATTGCAGAGACGGGCCGATGCCATGCTCAGATCCGGGGTTCGCTGCCTTGATGCCGTCCAGATCGTCGGCAGGCATTCCCAGAGGGGCGCGACATTCGATAATGAAGCTGTGCGGGGGCGGGGTATCGAGGATCTGCGACAGGGGGTGCTGATCGTCGCTGGCCGAGGTCGAGATGATAACCATCTTTGCCCGCCGCTTGCCCGCCGATGTTTCCAGCGCAGCGTGCAGCTGCATCCCCTTATCCGGGTGCCAGTGTCCAAATTCGTCTTCGATGATGAGCGTGGGTGAAAGTCCAAGAAGGTTCTTGGCATCCGCCGCAACCGCCCGGATCATCCCGCCGCCGTTGCCCTCGTAGCTGATTTCCAGCCGGGGAGCCTGCCGGAAGGTGAACAGCGCCTGTTCTTCCTCGGGCAGCAGCTGAACAATTGCCTGGACGTATTCCCAAGCGATGCGGGCCTGTTCCTTCACGCGGGCTGCCACAATCACCTGACGCCGGGGTTGGGGATCAGACACGCCCATCACGTGCGCCAGCGCCATCGCTGCCGAGAGCATGGATTTCCCCTGACCCCTTCCCACGGACATGATTGCCGTCATCACGTCAGGGTCCAGAACGCCCCGCACAAACTGTTCCTGAAAGGGCGCCAGGGAGAAGCATTGCCCGTTCAAAGGCCCTTCGGGAATGCGCAGGGACCGGATGAAATCGAGGGTATTTTCGGCCAGGTCGTCAGAACGCGCGCAAGCAACATTCACCACACGGTCCTGAGCAGCGGCAGAAACGGCGGCATTGGGACCATTCCGCCCCGCAGCGGGCCGCACAGCCGCCTTGGCTGCCTTCGGGTGTCGCCCCCTTGCCCCGCGCTTGTCGGCCTCACGCGCAGCCTGTGAGCCGCTAGGCAGGCCATCCTTGCGGGGTCGTCCACGTGGCTTGCCCGTCGCTTCGATCATATGGCAACTCGACGATGCCGGGCAGCGATGCGGGCCGCTGCCATCGACAGCCCTTGCGGCATCTCGTCATCGAAGCCGCGTGCGTCATACAGCATGGCCGCATGGTCAGCGATGGCCAGCTGTAGGTCGGGCGGGATGCTGTCAGTCCTAGTGCCATAGCCTGCGGGATAGCGGATGCGCAGAGCAGCGCCATGCACCGATGCAGTGAGGTTCAGCACTGGATACCTGCCGGGGGTGATCCACCAGCCTGCCGGGTGCGGGGTGATGTTGCCTGCCTCGTCCAGCAGTTCGACAGTCACGGGATGGTCGGCCAACCCCTCGGGCCAGAACGGACCAATTGCCAGGGGGATGCGCTTGCACCACGCTTGCAGGGTGACGGTCACAACCTGCCCCAAGAGCGCCAGCCCGCAATGCGCCTCGATCTCAGCAGCCGCCGTGTCGGCCAGCCGCTGAATGTCCATGTCCTCGAAGTCGCCATCTACACGGGCGCGCATCTTCACGTCCTCGATTGGGACGGACGATCCGGCAGGCAGATACTGGCGAGTGTGAGACATGGCAGGCCTTTTATGTTATGATATAACATTAAAATAATCAGGGGGATAAATCAAGCAGTTGCGAATGGTTCTCATGTGTCGATGATGAACGACTGCAACATTCGGCAAACCGCAAGCAATTGCTAGGCGATATTGGTTGTAAATCAATAGTTTATGATGAGAGTTTGGTGCAGTTCACAGCCGATGTGGTGTGTCTGTCCTGCATGTTCCGCCTGCCGACGTGCGCAAGCGCCGTGCAACCTCAGTGACTGCGTGTGTTTGCGGGTTGGAGAGTGCTTGAGCTGAAGGCAATAACCGGCCCCCGCTACTGTCCCCCCGATATACAGGGGACAGACCTTCGGCTTCCTCGATCCGTATCCACGCGATGCCCTGTGACGGAGGCCAGCCGCTGTCCCACAGGCTTCACACCTGCCCCGGTTTCCCGGTCCCCGATCAGCTTCCGTGCCTCATTGGCAAAGTCCCATGTCGGTGGGTATCTTCGTCGCGTTTCTGACAGGGCCTAGAAGGTGCCGGTTCCCTGTCGGGTTGGGGTATGTTCAGCGACAACCATCTTGGCCGGTGCCGACAACCACCTTGGCCGGTTGGGCTGAACGGAAGACGGGCATGCCCGTCTGGAGGGCAGTCCCACCGGCCTGAATGATTTCAAGGTTAGGTGCTGGT
>NZ_SUNI01000045.1 GCF_005048225.1 Paracoccus gahaiensis | reverse complement strand
ACCCTGGGCGGGCGGATGGGTGGCGGGGTCTTTTCCCCGGCACTGGTCATGGGATCGCTGACCGGCCTGGCCTTCGGGATCATCGCGACCACGCTTGCGCCCGGATATTCCGGAAGCGTCAACGTCTATGCCTTCGCCGGCATGGCCGCTGTCGGGGCGGCGGTCTTGGGCGCGCCGATCTCAACGGCGCTGATCGTCTTCGAGATGACGGGCGACTGGCAGACGGGCATCGCGGTGATGACCTCGGTGTCGCTCAGTTCGGCCCTGGCATCGACCCTCGTGAAACGATCCTTCTTTCTGACCCAGCTGGAGCAGCGGGGCATTCATCTGTCCGAAGGACCCCAGGCTTGGCTGCCTCATCAGCTTCGCATCACCCCGGTCATCCGTGTGCTGGGTGCCGAAGATGCCCCGGCGGAAGATCTGGTCCGGTCCCTGGCCGAGACGCATCCTACGGTGGCCCCCACCACGACCCTGGCCGAGGCCTTGCCCCTGTTCGACCGCTGCGGCGCTGTCTGTCTTGCCGTGATGGCCTGCGACGGCCCGGATGATCCTCCGCGTCTGATCGGCAGCGTTCACCACATCGACGTCCTGCGGGCCTTGAATCAGGCGCTGGAACGGACAGCCGCCGAAGAGCATGGATGACCCGTATTTGAGCCTGGACCTCTGCGGCCCAGGTTTCAGAGACACCGTCGCGGGACCCTGTGTCGACCTTCGATGACAGCGGCATTCAGGCGCGATCGACATGTCGAACGGTCACGACCACCCGTAGCCAGCCAACGGCACGTTTCGGATCTCCGGCTGTGATCCGATTGGCGCGCAGAGGCGCATCCAGATGCCCGATGTCGCGGCTCTCATGAAATCATCTGCCCAATTGTAGAGCGAATGACCGACATCCTTGAATGTTTTTTCGCCCGTCGCTGGTCATCTTCGCATTCCTGATCGAGGGTGCCCGGCGATGGAACGCGGCCGGGACGCGGGTCTGGTTGCCGAGGTTGACCAAGATGCCCCGCTCGATCGCGCCTCGAACGACGACAGATGCACCTCCGACAGCCATGATCGCGACCCGGACCGCGATCATGGGTCGAACATAACAGATCCGCGACAGGCCGGACGAAAGCGCAGGCTGGCATGTCGACGATGGAAGGCAACCGACCGATGACCACCCACTCTCTCCCGGCCACGCCGAAGACCGTTCACTGGGGCCGCTTCTGGTCCGGACTGCCCCCGGTGCTGGAGATCGACGCCGGCGACACCCTGACGATCGAGACCCATTCGGGGCGCGAGGAGGTGCTGCCGCCCGAAGGGTCGGGCATGACCGTCGCCCCGGCGCTGCGGGACATCCTGGCGACGGACCTGCCCCGGCGGGGGCATCTGCTGACCGGGCCGGTGGCGATCCGGGGGGCGCAGCCCGGCGATGTTCTGGACATCCGCATCGATGCGGTCGAGTTGGGCGCGGACTGGGGCTTCAACCTGGTGCGGCCCAGTTCGGGCACGCTGATCGGTGAGTTTCCGGTCTCACAGCAGGCCATGACGCTGATCCCGGTCGATCGCGCGGCCCGCACCGCGCGGCTGCCCTGGGGCGCCGTGCTGCCCCTGAACCCGTTCTTCGGGGTGATGGGCGTCGCCCCGCCACCCGAATGGGGAGAGCTGACCTCGATCCAGCCGCGCCTGCACGGGGGCAACATGGACCTCAAGCTGCTGACGCCGGGCGCCACCCTGTCGCTGCCCGTCCATGCCGAGGGCGCGCTCTTCTCCTGCGGCGACGGGCATGGCTGCCAGGGCGACGGCGAGGTCTGCATCACCGCGCTGGAGATGTCGCTGATCGGCACCTTCACATTCACGCTGCGCAAGGCCGGCAATCATTCGGTCACCTTGCCTCAAGCCGAGACGGCGGACGAGATCATCTCGATGGGCTTTCACGCCGATCTGGACGAGGCGATGCGCATCGCCCTGCGCCAGATGATCGCCATCATCTGCGAACGGACGGGCATCACCCCGACCGAGGCCTACCAGTTCTGCTCACTCGCCGTGGACTTCGCGGTGACCCAGACCGTGAATGGCGAAAAGGGCGTTCACGGTCGGCTGAAAAAGACACTTCTCACCAAAGGCTGACGACATGAAGACGATTCCTTTCCTGACAGGCGCCTGCCTTGCGGCCACCCTGGCACTTCCCGCCGCCGCCGCGGACCTTCGCATCGGTCTGGCGGACGATCCCGACACGCTCGATCCCGATCAGTCCCGCACCTTCGTGGGCGAGATCGTCATGGCGTCGATGTGCGACAAGCTGGTGGGCATCGCCCCGGACGCGACCATCATCCCGCAGCTGGCCACCGAATGGAGCACTGCCGAAGACGGCATGTCGTTGACCATGCAGTTGCGCACGGGCGTCACCTTCCAGGACGGGACCAGCTTCACGGCTGAGGATGTGGTACGCAACATCGAACGGTCCCGCGATCTGCCGGAAAGCCGTCGCAAGAGCGAGCTGACCTCAATCACCTCAGTGACGGCGGATGCCGAGGATCGCGTGACTTTCCACCTGAATGCCCCGGATGCTACGCTACTGGCGCGGCTCGCGGCGCGGTCCGGCATCATGCTGTCCCCGGAGGCCGCCGAGGCGGCGGGTGCCGATTTCGGCAGCGCCCCGGTCTGCATCGGCCCCTACGCGTTCAGGGAGCGGGTCCAGCAAGAGCGGATCGTGCTGGAAAAGGATCCGGACTACTATGCGGCCGAGGATTTCCACTTTGATACGGTGACCTACCTGCCGATCCCGGACGCGACCGTGCGCTTGGCCAACCTGCGTTCGGGCGATCTGGATCTGGTCGAGCGCGTGGCTACCTCGGATGTTGCCACCGTTCAGGGTGATCCGGATCTGGCCTATGCCGAGGTGCAGGGCCTCGGCTACCAGGGGATCGTCGTGAACGTCGCGAATGGCACCGGGGCAGGGGACCACAACCCGCTGTCGCAGCATCCCGAACTGCGCCGCGCCCTGTCGCTGTCCATCGACCGAGAGGCGCTCAACCAGGTCGTCTTCAACGGGCTGTTCACCCCCGGCAATCAGCCCTTTGCCCCGGGTTCACCATGGTATGACGCCGAGACGCCGATGCTCGTCCGGGATGTCGAAGTGGCGCGCGCGTTGATGGCCTCGGTCGGGGTGGACAGCGTCGACATGACCCTGACCGTTCCCAACAACCCGATCTCGCAGCAGGTGGCCCAGGTCATTCAGGCCATGGCCTCGGAAGCGGGGTTCAATATTCAGATCCAGGCCCTGGAGTTCGCCACACTTCTGTCGTCGCAGACCGCCGGAGATTATCAGGCGGACCTCAGCGGCTGGTCCGGCTATGTCGATCCGGACGCGAACCTGCACCAGATGGTGACCTGCGAGGGCGGCATCAACGATACCCGCTACTGCGACGCCGAGGTCGACCGGCTTCTGAACGATGCCCGCAGCGCCACGGATCCGGTTCTGCGCAAGGCCAGCTACGACGCGGCGCGCAAGATCCTGGATCGCGACCAGCCGCTGATCTATCTGTATCACCCGACCTGGATCTGGGGGATGGAGGCAGGCCTCAGCGGCTTCACCCCCTATCCCGACGGGCTGATCCGCCTGTCCGGGGTGACGCTGGACTGATCGCAGGGCTACCGCCCGCAAGGGGCGGTGGCTAGAGCGTTGAGCGGGGGTATGGTGCGGCGGAAAGCCGTGCTTTCTATTCTCGCCCAGGTGCTGCGATCTTGCGGATCAGTCGGGAGATGGGCCCCACCGCAAACTGAGATGATCAAAATCTGCAGCCTTGGATGGCCGTTCAGACGCTGTGGCCGGCACAGCGTGCCGTGTTGCGGATGTGCTGCTGCATGTGCTGCCGCGCCCCTTCGGCATCTTGGCCTTCCAGGGCAGCGATGATGGAGCGGTGTTCCTCGATGGATTGCAGCATGCGTTCAGGGTCGGTGTTCGGAATGGGCTGGCGCTGCGTTTCGCTGAGCAGGTGCTGCATGTTGGCATAGACATTGGCCAGCATCCGGTTGGGGCAGGCATCGGCGATGCCCTGATGCAGGGCCAGATCCGCCCCGACATGGGCCACCAGATCGCCGCGATGCCAGGCGTCTTGGAATGTCTTGGCGGCGGACTGCAGCGTGTCGATTGTGTCCCGGGTCATGGCCTCTGCCGCCAGCGCGCAGATCTCGGCCTCGATCAGCAGCCGCGTCTGGAAGACGTCGCGCAGGTCATGCGCGTCGTCGTACCGCCAGACCGCCTGTGCGGGCCGGGACGCCGGGTCCCGTACGAAGGTGCCGCGGGCGGGAAGGGTCTGGACAAGGCCCAAGGTCTCCAGCGTCAGCAGGGCCTCGCGCAGGGTGGGCCGGGAGACGTTCATCTGCTCGGAGAGAACGCGCTGCGAGGGCAGGCGCTCGCCCGCCTTCAGCTTGCCCGAGCGGATCATGTCCTGCAATCTGCGCGCAATCATCTGCGTCACGGGCGCCTTGTCCCACATCATGTCCCAACTGCCTTTCCTGGCGGCATCTTGCCCGTTGTCATCTGCACATCCCGCGACAGGCATTGCAAACGCATCCCGACCGTGGCTTGATACTGGTCAGACCGGTTAGGCCGGTCAATCCAAAATTATAAGGACGGGGAGTTACCATGCCGGGACAGGGAATGCGACTGACAGGATTGACCATGGCGCTGTTGGCGGGGACGGCGCTGTCGGCGGCGGCGCAGGAGACGCTGACGGTCGGCGCCAATATCGGCAACGTGCCATGGGAGTTCCAGGATGAGTCCGGCGAGTTCGTCGGCTTCGAGATCGACCTGGTGGCGGCCGTGGCCGAACGCCTCGGTGCCGAGGTCGAGACGGTGAACATTCCCTTCAACGGCCTCTTTTCGGCGGTGCAGTCGGGACGGATCGACATCGCGACGTCCTCGATCACCATCACGGACGAGCGTCTGGAATCGGTCAGCTTCGCCCAGCCCTATTACGACAGCGACCAGTCGCTGACCGCCCTGGCCGAGGGTCCGGCCTCGCTGGCCGAGATGGACGGCAAGGTCGTCGGCGTCGATACCGGATCGACCGGCGACATGTGGGCGACCGAGCAGGCCGAGACCTATGGCTTTGCCGACATCCGCCGCTATGAGGGGCTGGCACCCGCGATGCTGGACCTGCAGGCGGGGCGGATCGACGGCTATGTCTCGGACATTCCGGCGCTGCAATACTATGTCCGCGACAAGCCGCAACTGGAGGTGGTCGAGCGCATTCCGACGGGCGAGACATACTCGATGATGTTCGCCAAGGATGCCGAACTGGCGACCCAGGTGAACGCCGTGCTCGACGATCTGAAGACCGAGGGCGTGCTGGCCGAGTTGCACCAGAAATGGTTTGGCGTGGCGCCCGACGAGGGCTCGTCGACCGTGACCGTCCTGCCGATGCCGGCGCTGGACTGATCCGAAGACCCGGGTCCGGGCCGGTCCCGGACCCGAAAGGACGCTCATGGATATTTTCGACACCTTCCTGAACGCCGAGGTCATGCGGCGGACCTTTCCCATGCTGATGCAGGGATTGTGGATCACGCTGCAGCTGGGGGCGGCCAGCATCGTGGCGGGGCTGGCTCTGGGGCTGGCCTTGGCCATGGCGCGGCTTTACGGACCCGGGCCGCTTCGGGTCCTGACCCGGTTCTACATCGACATCTTCCGGTCGATCCCGCTTCTGGTGCTGCTGATCATCGTCTATTACGCGCTGCCCTTCGTGGGGCTTCGCCTGTCGCCCTTCGTCTCGGCCATGAGCGCGCTGACGCTGGTCTCGGGCGCCTACACGGCCGAGATCTTCCGCGCGGGCATCGAGGCGATCCCCAAGGGCCAGTTCGAGGCCTCGGCCGCGCTCGGTCTCAGCGGACGCCAGACCATGGCCGACGTGATCCTGCCGCAGGCGGTGCGGATCGTCATTCCGCCGCTGACGAACAATTCGATCAACGTGGTCAAGGACACCGCGCTGGCCTCGGTCGTCGCCATGCCCGACCTGCTGAAGCAGGCCACGCAGGCGCAGGCGCTGGCCGCCAATCCGACGCCGCTGATCGTGGCGGCAATGATCTATATCGCGTTCCTCTGGCCGCTGGTCGCGCTGGTGTCGCGCATGGAACGCCGCTTTGCGGCCCGGAGGCGCTGAGATGACCGGTTTTGTCAGCATCAGGAACCTGCGCAAGTCCTATGGCAGCTTCGAGGCCCTGAAGGGGATCGATCTGGACGTGGCGAAGGGCGAGGTTGTCTGCATCATCGGCCCCTCGGGATCGGGGAAATCGACGCTGATCCGCTGCATCAACCGGCTGGAGGCGTTCTCGGAGGGCAGCGAGATCCGCGTGGACGGCATTCCCGTCACCTCGGGCCGCGCCCTGGCCAAGGTCCGCGCCGAGGTCGGCATGGTCTTTCAGTCCTTCAACCTCTTCCCGCATCTGACCGTGCGCCAGAACGTCATGCTGGCCCCCCGCCGGGTGCGCGGCACCACCCGCGCCGAGGCCAGCGCCCAGGCCGACCGCCTGCTGGACCGCGTGGGCATCGGCAACCAGGCCGACAAGTATCCCGAGCATCTGTCGGGCGGCCAGCAGCAGCGCGTGGCCATCGCCCGCGCGCTGGCGATGGAGCCGCAGGTGATGCTGTTCGACGAACCCACCAGCTCGCTCGACCCCGAGATGGTGGGCGAGGTGCTGGACGTCATGCGCGATCTGGCCCGCACCGGCGTCACCATGATCGTCGTCACGCACGAGATGGGCTTCGCCTCGCAGGTGGCCGACCGCGTCATCTTCATGGATGCGGGACAGATCGTCGAAGAGGGGCCGCCCGCACAGGTGCTGTCCCATCCCCGCGAACCCCGCACGCGCGACTTTCTGGGCGCCGTGCTGAACCACTGAAAAGAGCTATTCGATGACACAGCTGGACATGGCTTACGTGCAATCCCAGTTTCCCGGCCTGACCGATGACTGGGTCTTCTTCGACAATGCCGGCGGATCGCAGATCGCACAGCCCGCGCTGGACCGGATGGTCGAGTTCCTGACCCACCGGAACGTGCAGATCGGCGGCAGCTATGCCGTGTCCCAGGCTGCCGCGCAGGCTCTGGCGGCAGGGCGGCAGGCGGCGGCCACGCTGGTCAATGCCGCACGACCCGAAGAGATCGTCTTTGGCCCCTCGACCACGGTGCTGATGGGCAACCTGATGCAGGCCATGCGCCGTCAGTTCGCGCCGGGCGACGAGGTGATCGTCACCATGGCCGATCATGAAAGCAATATCGGCCCCTGGACCCGGCTGGAGGAGTTCGGCGTCACGATCAAGGTCTGGCCGCTGAATGCGCAGACGATGGACCTGCAGCTGGCCGATCTGGAGCCGCTGATGTCCGAGCGCACGCGACTGGTCTGCGTCACGCATGTGTCCAACATTCTGGGCAAGGTTCATCCCATCGCCGACTTCGCGCGGTTCATCCATGACCGGGGCGCGCTGATCTGCGTCGATGCGGTGGCCTATGCCCCGCACCGGCTGATTGACGTGCGGGCCTGGGATGTCGATTACTATGTCTTCAGCCTCTACAAGGCCTACGGCCCGCATGGCGCGCTGATGTACGGGAAATACGACCTGCTGGCCGGGCTGGACGGCCTCTATCATTATTTCTACGGCAAGGACAAAGTCACCGCCAAGCTGGAGCCCGGCAATCCCAGCTACGAGGCCGCCTATGCCACCGACGGCATCCTGGCCTACCTGACCGGCCTTGCCCGACACCATGGCGCCACCGGCGACGATCGTGCGCTGCTGGCCGCCGCCTATGACCTGATCACCACCCAGGAGGATCTGCTGACCGACCGCCTGCTGGCCTGGCTTGGCGCCCGCAACGATTGCCGGATCATCGGCGAGGCGGCTAACCGGGACAGCAACCGCGTCCCCACCATCGCCTTCAAGTTCGACGGCCTCGACTCGGGCCAGCTGACGCAGGCAATGGACGATCACGGCATCGCCATGCGCTTTGGTGATTTCCACTCGCGCCGGCTGGTCGAGCATCTGGGCGAGGACCACGAGGGCGGCGTGCTGCGCGTCTCGATGGTGCATTACAACACCGTCGCGCAGGTCGACCGCCTGACCGAGGCGCTGACCACCATCCTGGCGGAGGCGGCATGAGCGGTCTGGATCTGGTCATCGCGGGGGGCACGGTCGTCACCGCCGCCGACAGCTATGCCGCCGATATTGGCATCCGCGACGGGCGCATCGCCCAGATCGGCGAGGGGCTGACCGGGGCGGACCGCATCGACGCCTCGGGCCTGCTGGTCCTGCCCGGCGGGATCGATGCCCATGTGCATCTGGACCAGCCGACCTCGGACGGGACGGTCATGGCCGACGGTTTCGCCAGCGGCACGCGCTCGGCGGCGGCGGGGGGCAACACGACGGTCCTGCCCTTCGCGCTGCAGATCAAGGGCCAGTCCCTCCGCGCCTGTGTCGAAGAGTACCACCGCAAGGCCGAGGGCAGCTGCCACACCGATGTCTCGTTCCACCTGATCGTCACGGACCCCACCCCGCAGGTCCTGGGGCAGGAACTGCCCGCGCTGGTGCGCGACGGCTACACCTCGTTCAAGGTCTTCATGACCTATGACGATCTGGTGCTGAACGACGCACAGCTGCTGGACGTGTTCGAGGTCGCCCGCCGCGAACGCGCGCTGGTCATGGTCCATGCCGAGGGGCACGATGCCATCAAGCACCTGACCCGCCGGCTGGAGGATCAGGGCCGGACCGCGCCCTATTACCACGGTCAGGCCCATGCCGAGATCGCCGAGCGCGAGGCCACCCACCGCGCCATCAGCCATGCCCAGCTGATCGACGTGCCCATCGTGATCGTCCACGTCTCGGGCCGCGATCCGATGGAGCAGATCCAGTGGGCCCGCGCCCGCGGCCTCAAGGTCCATGCCGAGACCTGCCCGCAATACATCGCCCTGACCGCCGAGGATCTGCGCGGCCTGAACATGGATTTCGAGGGCGCGAAATACGTCTGCTCGCCGCCGCCGCGCGATGCGGACAGCCAGGCGGCGATCTGGCAGGGGCTGCGCGATGGGACGTTCGATCTGTTCTCGTCCGACCATTGCCCGTTCCGCATCGAAGGGCCGGCCAGCAAGGACAATCTCCGCGCCCGGACCTCGTTCAAATGGGTGCCCAACGGCATCCCCGGCGTGGAGACCCGCCTGCCGATCCTGTTTTCCGAAGGGGTCAGCAAGGGCCGGATCAGCCTGCAGCGCTTCGTGGCGCTGACCTCGACCAACCCGGCGCGGCTGTATGGCCTTTACCCGCAGAAGGGCAGCATCGCCATCGGCGCGGATGCCGACCTGACGCTGTGGGACCCGACCCTGACCCGGCCCATCCGACAGTCATCGCTGAACCACGGCTGCGATTACACCCCCTATGAGGGGATGGAGATCACCGGCTGGCCGGTCCGCACCTTGTTGCGCGGTAGAACCATCGCCCGGGACGGGGTTCCGACCGGGGATACTGGTGGCACGCATCTGGCCCGCGCCATCAGCGAGACGTTTGGAAACATCTGATCCTGATGTCGCGGGGACGACGATCTGATGCGCAGAATTCTTCGTGATATCCAGAAGCCGCCGGACATTGGCTGTGATCAGTATCGCCATTGATTGTGGACAGAATCGCTCCGACAGCGGCGCTGGTCTCATCCAGCAGGAACGAGCGAAACTGCGTCGAAGCTGCCCGCGATACCGAACTGACGCGTCCCATCCCGCAGCAGGAATGACGCATCACACGCCGCTGCGGCCCGCGCGGTATACATGATCTTGGCACGAAGGAGTCATGGTTTTCGGCAGCCTTAGGTGTTCAGTCCCGGCATCGGGTGGATCGGGTTTAGGATGAATCTGTCTGGCTCGGATGTCCAGATCCTGCAGATGTATTCGTAAGGCGTGAGGCCGCCAAGGGTCTTGATCCGCCGCGCGAAATTGCAAGCGGCCATGAAGTCGGCGAGATGGAGGACTGCGAAAATGGCCAAGGATGACGGGCATTCGATGAGCCAGACCTCGGTATTGCCCAAGCATCATCAGGTCTATTTGGTGCTTCGGCAGCAAATCGCGGACGGCGTCTGGACTGCAGATGAGCCGATGCCCGCCGAGGTTCAATTGGCGGACATATTCGGAGTTTCCCGGATCACAATCCGCAAGGCGATGGAGCGATCGACCTCGAAGGCAGCGTGCAACGCAGTCGGGGCCGGGGAACATTTGCAAGGATAGGATCCGTCGGATTGCCGGTCGGGGCCTCGTTGTCAGGGAATTTCGAGAACCTCATGGCGCTCGGCCTCAAGACGCGTGTATCGGTCATTGACCTGCGTTTCGTGAACACCCCTCCCGAGATCGCGGCGCCGATGCAGATCGAACCCGGCACACGTGTCCAACGTGCCGTGCGGCTGCGCAGCCTTGAAGGACGGCCCTTCAGTCACCTGACAACCTGGCTGCCAGCCGATATCGGTGAGGCGATCACGCAGGACGATCTCGAACGCACATCGCTGCTGCGTTTGATCGAAGGCACGGGACATCGCGTTCACAGCGCCCGGCAAACCATTTCGGCCTGCCTTGCAGCCCCGGATGTGGCCCAGCTTCTCCTCGTGGAACCCGGAGAAGCGCTGCTTGCGATCCGGCGCACGGTTTTTGACGTCGACGGACGTGCAGTGGAACGGATCCATGGTCTGTATCGCCCCGACACTTATGAACATGAAATGAGCTTCGACCGCAGCGCGGACGAGGCCTGCAAAGTTTGGAATACCTGATTTGGAAGGACTCCGGCCATGAGCGGATTGAAACGACTTCTCGGCACGGGCGGTCAGGGCATTCTTGCGCCCGGCGTCTATGACGCCTTCGGGGCACTTCTGGCCCAGCAGGCGGGATTCGAATGCCTCTACCTTTCGGGGGAATCGATTGCCTATACCCGACTTGGCCGGCCCGATGTTGGACTGGTGACCGCATCAGAGCTCGCCGACACCCTGACCCTGATCCCTGATCCGTGATCGCGTGCCGCTTCCGATCATCGTCGACGGCGACACGGGCTTTGGTAATGCAATGAACGTGAAGCGCACGGTGCGTCTGTTCGAACGCGCCGGGCATCTGGACTGCAGCTCGAAGACCAGGGCTTTCCGAAGCGCTGTGGGCATCTCAGAGGCAAAACGCTGGTGCCAACTCTGGAAATGGTTGGAAAGATACGGGCCGCCTGCGACGCACGGGGTTCCTCGGCGTGAGCTGCTGCCGGTTTTGTGGACGGCAGGTTAAGCTAGCATAGCGCGCGCCTCGAACTCCATTGGGCTGAGGTAGCCCAGTTTCGAATGGCGCCGCCGCGGATTGTAGAAGCG
>NZ_SUNI01000044.1 GCF_005048225.1 Paracoccus gahaiensis | reverse complement strand
ACCATCACCGACAACCACAACGAAGGAGAAAGCTGACCAGAAAACAGCCTCGAAAAACGCCAACCCCACCGCCCAAAAACCGGCCAACGTGGTTGTCGCTCAAGGACAAGATGGTTGACGCGCTACAGCCGAGTGCGGAACCCGACCTCGCGCGCCGCGCGACACCCGCTACAAATGGGCCTATATCTTCGGCGCCGTCTGTCCATCGCGCGCCACGACCGCGGCACTTGTCATGCCACGTGTCGATACCTCGGCCATGAACGCTCATCTCGCTGAAATCGCGAAAACCGTCGCGCCGGGCGCCCATGCCGTGCTCGTCATGGACAGCGCCGGCTGGCATAACTCCAGTGCTCTACGCATCCCCGACAACATCACCATCGTGACGCTTCCGCCCTATGCGCCCGAGCTGAACCCGGTTGAGAACATCTGGGCCTATCTGCGCGCAAACGGCCTCGCCATCACCGTCTTCGACACCTACGCAGACATCGTCGACCGATGCTGCAACGCGTGGAACGCCTTCGCAAACGACCCCGAGCGCGTCCGATCAATTGCTACGCGTGAATACGCAAAAGCGGTCAATGCTTAGGGCCGTTGGTATAATTCAGCGCTTAGATACTTTTAAGCATCATCTCAGTTACTTTATGAAGAACACTGATGTCTTTTCTGAGGGTCAGTTGCAGGATCTTCCTAGATGGCGACGTGCGCAGCAAATACCCCGCAAGTGGCCTTCATCCGCTATGGACACACGGCATAAGAGCAATGCTGGCTCTCTTGCCTACGTTTACAAACGGTCGTTTATTAAAGATGTCATAAATCGCAAAAGCGCCCTCTCCAAGGGCCTGATCGGCTATGCCCCCGTCTCTACCGAAGATAGGACACCCCTGCCCCAGGTGTAGGCCCTGAAATCTGCGCGCTGCTCTGATATCCACGAAGAACAGGCCTTGGGTGGCAATCGTGCCCGGCCCGTGCTGGCCCGCGTGCTGGACCGCATCGGACGGGGCGACACGTTGGTCGTGGTGCGGATCGACCGGCTGCCGCGGTCGCTGTCGCACCTGCTGTAGGAGATTGAGCGGCTGGAAGCCAAAGGCGCATTCTTCCGCTCGATCCAGGACCCGATCGACTCCGCCTCGCCGCAGGGCAAGTTTACGCTGCAGATTCTGGGCGCCGCCGCTGAATTTGAACGCGCTCTGATCCGAGAGCGCACCAAGGCAGGGCTGGAAAGCGCCCGCAGCCCAGGCCGGATCGGTTGCAATCCCGGCCTGCGCGCCCGAGATCAGGCCGCGTTGCGCAAGGTCCGCCTCACCCGACATGACGGCTATATGGAGCGACTGGCGCAGAGCGCGACGGACTGGCTCCCCCGTGTGCGTCTCCTGCGCCCAGACATGCCGTGGCAGGACGTGCTGCGCATCATCAACGCACCCCTGCCCGAGGCCCGGCGCAGGACGCAGACGCGGCCGTTGCGCGCGGTGAACGCCTATATCTGCGACGGCTTCCTGCCCCGGTTTGTGCTGGACCGCGCCCGCCGCCGCGACGCAGATTACCGCCTGCCCGCCCTTGTCGCCGCCATCAAAAGGTGCCGATCCCGACATCACCCTGCAGGCGATCTGCGACCGGCTTGAGGCGATGCGCGAACGCACCCCGCGCGGGCGGACAAGCTGGCAGCCCTCATCCGTGAAGATGCTGCTGGAAAGGGCCAGGACGTTGGCGCTGCTGTGAAACAAAAATAACCTTGCAAAACTTCCATGTCATGGAATAATTGCAAGGCATGTACCAGCGCCGCACCAACCAGATCGTGTTATCCGCCCTTCAAAGCCAGGCGGCCGTCGTGCTCTTGGGGCCCCGGCAGGTCGGAAAAACCACTCTTGCGATGGAGATAGCCGAGCAACGCCCCTCCGTATACCTGGACATGGAGCGCGACGCGGACCGGCAGGTCCTGACCGAGCCCGATCTCTATCTAGACGAACAGGCGGGTCGGCTGGTGATCCTCGATGAGGTTCAGCAGATGCCCGGCCTGTTTAAAAGCCTCCGCGGGCAGATTGACATGCGCAGGCGCAAGGGGTTCCGCGCAGGACAATTCCTTCTGCTGGGCTCTGCATCGAATGTGCTGCTTCATCAATCCGCAGAATCCCTTGCCGGTCGCGTCCGCTATATCGAGATGCCACCCTTTCTGCTTGATGAGGTGGGCCGCGAACGGCAGAACGACCTGTGGCTGCGCGGGGGGTTTCCTGACAGTTTTCAGGCAGAGAATGACAGCGCCAGCATTGGCTGGCGCGAGGATTTTCTGCGCACATATCTGGAGCGCGACATCCCTGCCCTCGGGCCGCGAATACCGGTGACCACCTTGCGCCGCTTCTGGACAATGCTGGCACATGCACAGGGCGGGCTGCTGAATGCTGCCGCGCTGGCCGAGGGGCTGGGCGTGTCGGGTCAAACGGTTGGGCGCTATCTTGATCTGCTCGTTGATCTCATGCTGGTGCGACGCCTGCAGCCCTGGCACGAAAATGTCGGCAAGCGCCTCGTCAAATCGCCAAAGGTCTTTGTGAGGGACAGCGGCCTCGTCCACGCCCTGCTTGGCCTTGGCTCCATGGAGAGCCTGCTGGGCCATCCGGTAGTCGGCGGCAGCTGGGAAGGGTTCTGCATCGAGACCCTGATCGCCTCCGCACCCGCGGGGACCGAGCCTTATTTCTACCGAACGGCCGCAGGTGCGGAGCTGGACCTTGTTCTGAGGCTTCCCGGAAACGAAACCTGGGCGATTGAGATCAAGCGCACCACCACCCCCAAGGTGTCGCGAGGTTTTCATCTGGCGGTCGAAGATATCGGGGCTACCCGAAAGCTGCTGGTCTATGCCGGTGAACATGAGGTTCCGGCAAGCAACGGTCTGCAAGCGGTGCCGCTGGCGCGCGCGGTTGAGCATTTGCGCGCCCGCTGGTGAGCCCCGTGCAAGACAAAACATGATCGTGCTGAGCGCCCGGAAAGCAACGAAACTTAGAAAGTGCTTGCCCGAATCTGGTTGCACGGGCAATAGTCTCGAAAAATAACGCGCGATCACATAAAAAGCGCGATCACGGATCGGGGTAGATATGAGCGAAACTGAGCAGGACCTGGATATCGCCATCGGGCATTATGCGGAACTTCTCGCGTCGAATCTTCACGCTCAGCGCGCAGCCCATTTTCCACCGGACGCGAAAAAGGTCATGCGAAGCCTGACCAGTGGCGAGGCTGCAGAACTGCTGGGCGTCGACCACACCTATCTCCGCAAGCTGCATCGGGAAGGAAAAATCGCAGACGTTGAGACAACGGCGGGCAGCCACCGCCGCTATACGCTGGATGATATCTGGCAGATCCGTCATGCATTGGAAACAAACGCGAAAAAGCCCGGAACCTATGTGCCGGGGCGTTGGCAGGGTGATGAACTTCAGGTCATATCCGTTGTGAACTTCAAGGGTGGCAGCGGCAAGACCACGACCTCGGCTCATCTGGCACAGCGGTTTGCCCTCAAAGGGTATCGGGTTCTGGCGATTGATCTGGACCCGCAGGCGTCTCTGTCTGCTCTTCACGGTATCCAGCCCGAGATTGATCTGATGGAGGGCGGAACGCTTTATGACGCGGTTCGCTATGACGATCCGGTCCCTATCTCGGATGTGATCCGCAAAACCTATATACGTGGCCTCGACCTGATCCCCGGCAATCTTGAGCTGATGGAGTTCGAGCATGAAACGCCCGCAGCGATTCAGCGGGGCGGGGCGAGGGCATTCTTTGCCCGTGTCCGGGATGCGCTTGGCAGCGTTGAGGCGGATTACGACGTGGTCGTCATCGACTGCCCGCCACAGCTTGGCTTTCTGACAATGTCAGCGCTGTCTGCCTCGTCGGGTGTTCTGGTAACCGTTCACCCCCAGATGCTTGACCTCATGTCCATGTCCCAGTTTCTGCGGATGACGGCCGATCTGCTTGGGGTTATCCGGGACGCGGGTGCAAATCTGCGCTTTGACTGGCTGCGTTTTCTGCCGACGCGCTACAAGGTCGGCGACGCCCCCCAGACCGAGGTCATCGCCTTTATCCGCGGCCTTTTCGGTCGTTCCGTCCTCACGAACCATATGGTGGAATCTACCGCCATCTCTGACGCTGGTCTGACAAAGCAGACGCTTTACGAAGCGGACCGGAGAGACTTTACAAGGCAAACCTTTGATCGCGCAATCGAATCCATGAATGCCGTCAATGACGAGATCGCAGCACTTGTCCAAAGCACATGGGGACGCAATGGCAAGAAAGCCTAAACTCGGTCTGCCGCTGCAGACTCTTCGCAACGCCCCGGACGCCATGGAGGGCCGCCGTCTTCGCGGCGGCGTGTTCGAGATCGACTCGGACCAGGTCGAGACCACGGGCCGGCTTGATGATCGGCTGCAGATCGGGATCGAGGGCTTGAAGGCGTCGATTGCAAGGAACGGCCAGCGCGTCCCCATCCTCGTGCGGCCCCTGGACGGCGAGCGCTACAGTCTGATCTATGGCCGGAGGCGTCTTGAGGCCTGCCGCGAGCTTGGCATCAAGGTTCGCGCCATTGTCACAGAGATTGAGGGCGATCAGGCGCTTCGCGATCAGCTTCTTGAGAATCAGGAACGCCGCGACCTGAGCTTTATCGAGCGCGCCCTTGTCGCCGCCGCGCTGCTGGATGGCGATCACCTGAATGAGGCCGAACGGACGAACAAAGGCGTCGCAGAGGTGCTGAACCTGACCGAGGCCGGTGTTTCTCAGCTGTTGAGTGTCGTCAGAACAGTCGGAGAGGATCTTGTCCTCGCCATCGGTGCGGCGCCCGGTATCGGCAGGCCTCGGTGGGAAGAGCTTAAGAAGCTGCTGGCGGCTGCCGATGCAGACCGCGACCCGCTGATCGCGTTAGCCAATGATATCAAGGCAGCGCATTCCGGTGATGTTGACGAGAAATCCGACAAGGCGTTCCTTGCCGTTCTGTCATCAGCTCAACAATCTGGCCCACCGCTCCGCAATCGCCCGCCCGCCGTGCTGATCCCCGGCATTGGCGCGGCAACGATCGCCACCGGGCGCCGTGGCAAGCAGTTCACGCTCGACCTTAAGGCCGAGGATTCGAATTTCGTCAGCTGGTTGGAGGGCAATGCCCCGCAGTTGATAGCCGAGCTTCATGAGCGTTGGGAACGTTCAGAAGACTGAGGACGAGCAACCAACAAAAAAGGAGGCACGATACAGGCAAAAAAGAAAAAGGCCCCGTGAAGCAAGCTCCACGAGACCCTTTTTAGATTCTGCACCAGGCAAAGCCCGCTACAAACTCAGTTTTCGCACCTCTGAATGTAGCGATCTGGCCCCTACCCCGCAAGCGCAAAGCGATTCGCGGGACGTGGAATCTTTGCCTTCGTGATGGAACGCATGGAATACACCCCACTTTCACCGTTTATGCGGCCGATTTCGCATGCCAATTTGCGTGTGGTCGAAAGGACGGAAGCCACCGTCCCGGACAGGCCGATCAATAAATGGGAGCTTCTGCGCGAGCTTTCCAAAGCTCAGACCGCCTTTGGGATCACGGAACGCGATCTGACAGTTCTGCAGGGGCTTCTCAGTTTCTTTCCGCATGATGCGCTTGGCGGAAACGCGGAGATGATCGTTTTTCCGTCCAATAAGACGATCTGTGAACGCCTGAACGGTATGCCCTGCTCGACGATGCGTCGCCATCTTTCCCGACTGATCGATTCCGGTCTGTTGACAAGACGCGACAGCCCAAACGGCAAACGTTACGCTCGCAGGCATGGCGACGAACGTATTGCCTTCGGCTTTGACCTCACTCCTCTCTTTCGTCGCGCTGAAGAGATTGCGCGCGCGGCAGATGAGGTGCGCATGGCTGAAAGCAGTCTCAAACGCTTGCGGGTGATCGTAAGCCTGATGCGCCGCGATCTGGCGGCACTGGCAGAGTTCGGTCAGGGGGTGAGGCCTGATTTTGAGCTGTGGCAGCAACTGCATGACGCGGCCGATGCGGTGGCCAAAGCCCTTCGCCGCAAGCTGTCAGCCGAGGTTTTGGGCGAGTACCGCACTAAGCTTGAGGTACTGCTTGACCACGCAAGAAGCGTTATTGACGGCCCAGAAACAGAGCATCTGAACAGCAATGCTGCTCAGATTGAGCAGCACCATCATAGTTCAAATAAAGAAGCTATTGATTCTGAACCTAGCTTGGAAAAGCCCGCGCAGTGCAACAATGCGCAAAATGGTCAGGTCATCTTGCTTGATGACAGAAACGATCAGCAAGAGATGCGGCAGATGCCAAATATACCGCTTCATCTGGTCACTGCCGCCTGCCCTTCGCTTGGTGTGTTTTACCAAGGCGAGGTAAGACACTGGCATCAGCTTTTCGCTGCTGCCTGTCATATGCGACCTGCCATGGGCATCAGCCTGTCAGCCTGGGAAGATGCGCAGCGTTGCATGGGGCCGGAACAGGCATCGGTTGTCATGGTGGCAATGCTGGAGCGTTTCGCCGAAATCAAGTCGCCAGGTGGATATCTACGTGCGCTTACAACAAAGGCCGCGTCAGGCGAGTTTTCCTGTGGTCCGATGGTGATGGCGCTGATTGGAAAGCAAAGTGCGGCTTAACAGGTGTTAAGTTAGGATGTGGATGCCCAGAGGGCGGCTTCTGACTTAACACCTGTTAAGATCCACACAGTCCTAATGGCCGACAGGAATAACCGGCTGCGGTCACAGATGGAATAGCTCAAATCCAACTCCTCCTTTTGCACCGACCGAAGGTCACCCACCGCAGCAGTGCCTCCAGCAGTCCTCGACCGGTGCGTAACGCCACAACTCAGATCACAAAAACCGACAGGCCGGCCATTAGAAGACCAATTGCCAAAAACTAGGCAAACCTGAACAGCCCTACGCTATGGCATCCGAACAAAAAGCCTGCGACAACGCCGTCCACGCCGTAGACCGACAGTGAGTTCTTCCCTGCTGCCACCAGAGCACCCGGCAACCTTGTGCACTCTTTCAGCACTAAAATCATATGTTGATAGCCTGCCGCAAGCTGATGGCCACCAAGAGCAATGCCCGCGAAACAATCAAGCAACAGCAGGCCTTGTTCTGGTGCAAGAAGCTCTGCCATTGATGCGGCGCAGACGATGTTGAGGGGATGCCGGCCAGCAGCAACGACGGAAACAGTCGCCGCAAGGCGTCCCTACCGGAGGTGCCATGAACGAAGAATTTTGCCTTGCCAGCCGAGAGACCCAAGGCGAAAGGCCAAAGGCCCTAGACCAGCATCAGCAAGCCGAATGTTAAAGGCCAGCCCGCCAGCCGCGCATGCGATACTTCGGTAAGATACCGCCGTGGCTTGAGCCGGTCACTCGCTGAAACTGGCTAGGAAGCGTCAGAGACAGCGCGACAAAGGCAACCCACAGCCAGCGGGATCATGACATAACTGAGGCGCATCAACGGGCCGTCAGCCTTTCCTTGGCTAAATGATCAGGCCAAGTAATGCATAGATCAACAATATGTTGCCCGTGAAAATCGACGCTCCATGAAGGACGCCAATAGCCGCCAAGCCCGCCAAATGGCGACCATATTGTCTGGCAAAGGGCCGGTCTGCTGCGGCATGGGGACCACTTTGGATAGGAATTCCCCGGCCGATGAGACATGAAAACAGAAGGAAAAACTTGGCCTGAAACAGCGTACCGACGATGAACGCCGCGACCTGATCGTGCAATTCCGTCGCCCGGGACCTAGCTGCTTCCGTGGGCAGGGCAATAAAGACCACATTTACGACACAGGCATAGATGCCGATCATAGCCAGCAGCTGAATCAGGTTCATTGCAGTGTTGCGGGGACAAGCAGGCATGATAGCCTATGATTGAGCATCTGCTCAAATTTATTGAGCGAATGCTCAATTTGCATTATGGAGGGTGTCGGATGACCGCCAGCACAGAGCAGGAACCAAGCCGCCGGGATAAGCTGGTCGAGGCGACGGTCGCGATTATCCTAGAGGTCGGCCTGCGCGCTGCAAAAACGCGGTTTGTCACGGAACGAGCGGGCGTCGGGACCGGGTTGCTAAACCATTATTTCCGCTGGCCTGAATTGCGGGCTCTGGCATGGGCACAGCTGTTCACTGCGGTCACACAGGATCAGTTCGCCGGGTCGGGCGACCCGCAGGAGGATCTTGACCGGTATTTTTCAACGGCCTTCACGCAAGAGGTTCGAAGGTACTGGCAGCTTTGGATCGAGGCCTCGGACCTTGCTGCCTCGGACGGCCCGATGAATGCAGCGTTTCGCAGGGTCAGCGCGCAGTCGCGCAACAGGTTGCGCGATCTGCTTCGGGCGGGATGCGTTCAGGGCCTGTGGGATTTGCCTGCGCCTGACGCAACAGCGCTGCGGCTTGGTGCGATGCATGACGGGTTGGCAGGACTGCTGCTGTCGCCGGTCGCAGAGCTGGATCCGGCCCGTGCCGAAGCGCATCTGCGTAAGGCCTTTGCGCTGGAATGCCAGAACCCGCGCAGCCGAGCGGGGCAGGGGACTCCCTCAGTCCCTGACCAATCTTGCTAAACCGCTTTCGGCGCGACAGGAGTCTCGCCAGGACGGTAAGACGGTGGTGGGCCTTGCCGCCGAGGGCTTCGATCCGCAGATGATCATGATTGATGCCACGTATCTAAAGGCGCATCGCACGGCTTACAGCCTGCATGCAAAAATGTTTGTTCCGCCCCGTCTGCAAGCGTCAATTTTTGACGAGATGATCAGTCTGCGGATGCTCCGCCGCGATCCGGATCTGCACCACCCGAGGTCAACCAGCTTCCAATACGCGGCCCGGCCGGCTTGGGGCATTTCCAGGTCGGCAAGGATCACTTGAAGTCGCGTGTCTTCACCTTGACCGCATCGATGTGCAGGTCAGGAATGTAGATGTCTCGCGTGCGAGGGGTTTCGATCACAGGCGTTCGCGGATCCCGCGCTGGTGCACCGTGGTGAAATTCATCCCCTCGACCATGGGGCAGGGGGAAGGCGTCGCCTCCCTTACCGATGCTGGCCAGTTGAGCGGAAAGATCGGTGAGGCGATACACGACCAGATGCACGACGTCGCCATCGCGCTGGACGCGACCTGCGGCAGCGATCATTCCGGCCGACAGGATAATGCGGCGGTGGGCCTCGAAGACCTTTGGCCACACGACGAGGTTGGCGATGCCGGTCTCGTCCTCCAGGGTGATAAACATGGTGCCCTTGGCGGAGCCGGGACGCTGGCGGACGAGAACCAGACCGGCGATCTCCGTCCAGCGGCGGTTCGGGGCGGTCATGGCCTCGGCGCAGCTGCGGATACGGCTCTTCGTCAGGCCGGCGCGCAGGAAGGCCACCGGGTGGCGGCGCAGGGACAGGCCGGTATGGCTGTAGTCCTCGACCACCTCGCGCCCGGCAGCCATCGGGCGCAGGGAGACGGTGGGTTCAACGTGGGGCAGGGGTGGGACGACGGCACGCGGGCTGCGATCCTGCCGAGCGGGATGGTGGTGCGCTCCTGGCTCTATATCGCGCCCGGCGGGTAACAGCGCATCCTGCTCCACCGCCGCGAACAGGGGCAGGTCATCGTTGCGCAGGCCCTTGATCGCCCAGATCGCCTCCCGCCGGGCGAGGCCGAACGCCGGCAGGAACCCGTCGGCCTCAGCGATGCGGGTCAGGGCGGCCATCGGCGCGCCTGCGCGGCGGCAGAGATCGGCGACGTCGGCGAAGGGCCGGGTAGCGCGAGCGGCCAGGATGGCCCCCGCGTGGGCTTCCGCCAGCCCCTTGACCATGCGCAGCCCGAGGCGGACGGCGAAGCGGTCGTCGCCGGGGTCGCCCACCGGCTCCAGCGTGCAGTCCCAGTCCGACGTCGCAATGCAGATGGGTCGAACCTCGACCCCATGGTCCCGGGCATCGCGGACGATCTGCGCGGGGGCATAGAACCCCATTGGCTGGCTGTTCAGAAGCGCCGCGCAGAAGGCGTCGGGGTGCCAGCATTTGAGCCAGGCCGAAGCATAGGCGATCAGCGCGAAGCTGGCCGCGTGGCTTTCGGGAAAGCCGTAGCTGCCGAAACCCTCCAACTGCCGGAAGGTGCGCTCGGCGAACGCACGGTCGTAGCCGCGCTCGACCATGCCCTCGACCAGCTTGTCGCGGAACCTGGACACCCCGCCGGTGAACTTGAAGGTGGCCATGGACTTGCGGAGCATGTCGGCCTCGCCCGGGGTGAAGCCCGCGCATTCGATGGCCACGCGCATGGCCTGCTCCTGGAAGAGCGGCACGCCCAGGGTTTTGCCCAGCACCTTCTCCAGTTCCGGGGTGGGGTAGTGGACCGGCTCCAGCCCGGCGCGCCTGCGCAGATAGGGGTGGACCATGTCGCCCTGGATCGGCCCGGGGCGGACGATGGCCACCTGCACCACCAGATCGTAATAGGTGCGCGGCTTCAGACGTGGCAGCATCGACATCTGCGCCCGGCTCTCGATCTGGAAGGTGCCGAGGGTATCGGCCTTGCGGATCATCGCATAGGTGCGCGGATCCTCGGCCGGGATCGTCGCCAGATCGTAGCGGATGCCCTTGTGGGCGGCGATCAGGTCAAGCCCCCGGCGCATGCAGGTCAGCATGCCGAGCGCCAGCACGTCGACCTTCATGAACTTCAGTGCGTCGATATCGTCCTTGTCCCACTCGATGATCTGCCGGTCGGCCATGGCGGCGGGCTCGATGGGCACCAGATCGTCGAGCCGGTCATGGGTGAGGACGAAGCCGCCCGGATGCTGGCTGAGATGCCGGGGCGCGCCGCGCAGCTGTGCCGCCAGGTCCAGCAGCAGCCGCAACCGCCGGTCGCCAGGGTTCAGGCCCAACTCGCGAAGCTGATCGTCGCTGATGCCCTCCTCGCCCCAGGACCAGATCTGCCCGGAGATGGCGCGGATCAGATCCTCGGGCAGGCCCAGGGCTTTGCCCACGTCGCGCAGCGCGCCCTTGGTGCGGTAGCGGATCACCACGGCGGTCAGCGCCGCGCGGCTGCGGCCGTAGGTGCGGTAGACCCACTGGATCACCTCCTCGCGCCGCTCATGCTCGAAGTCCACATCGATGTCAGGGGGCTCGCGGCGTTCCTCGCTGATGAAGCGCTCGAACAGCAGGTCGTTGCGGCCCGGGTCGATCGAGGTGATGCCCAGCACGTAGCAGACCGCCGAGTTCGCCGCCGAGCCGCGTCCCTGACAGAGGATGCCGCGGGACCGGGCGAAGCGCACGATGCTGTTCACGGTCAGGAAGTAGGGGGCGTAGTCCAGCCGGGCGATCAGGCGCAGCTCGTGGCCGAGGCTGGCGGTGACCTCAGCCGGGATGCCCTCGGGATAGCGGGTCGCGGCCCCCTCCCAGGTCAGCGCCTCCAGCGTCTGCTGGGGCGTCAGGGCCGGGTCGTCGCGTTCCTCGGGATACTGATAGCGCAGCTCGTCCAGCGAGAAGCGGCAGCGGTCGGCGATCTGCTGTGTCCTAGCCCGGGCTTCGGGGTAGCGGGGGAACAGGCGCGCCATCTCGGCGGGGGCCTTCAGGTAACGGTCGGCGTGGCGCTCGCGGCGAAAGCCCAGGGCGTCCACGGTGGTGGTGTGGCGGATGGCGGTGACCACGTCCTGCAGGATGCGGCGGTCCGGGACGTGGAACAGCACATCGTTGGTGATCACCGTGGCCACGCCCATCCCGGCGGCGAGGGCCGACAGCTCGTGCAGGCGCAGCTGGTCGTTCGGGCGGCGGCGCAGGGTCAGGGCGAGATGTGCCCGGTCGCCGAACGTGTTCCGCAACCGGCGCAGGCGCAGGGCGCAGGTATCGTCCGCAGTGTCGGGGATCAGGATGGCCAGCAGTCCCTCGGCATGGGCCTGCAGATCGTCCCAGTCCAGATGGCATGCCCCCTTGCCCGCCCGGGCTTTGCCAATGGACAGCAACCGACACAGCCGCGACCAGGCTGGGCGGTCGGTGGGATAGACCAGCACCGACATGCCGCAGCGCAGATCCAGC
>NZ_SUNI01000043.1 GCF_005048225.1 Paracoccus gahaiensis | reverse complement strand
TGAGGGCGGCAACCAGACCGACCCTGTATTTGCTATGGAAGAGACCACTTCTTGACGGCGGAGCCCGCTTGGGCAAACATCTTCAGGGCATCCGGTCGCTCGGATGCCCCGTGATCTGATGCCCTAAACGGCGATTTGTTCCCGAGCTAGGACGTTGTCAGTCAGCACAGTGTGCAGTCGGTAAGGAACGGCAGCGATCAGGTCGCGCAAGAACTGAGCGGCGGCCATTTTCCCCGCCTTTTCGACGAGCTGGGTGAAGGCAAACTTGCTTGTCCGGTCGATGCCGACGAACAGATAGAGCTTGCCTTCAGAGGTCTGCACCTCTGCGATGTCGATATGGAAGTAGCCGATGGGATATCGTTTGAAGCGCTGCCGCTTCGGCTTGTCGCCCTCCACATCAGGAAGCCGGGAGATACCATGGCGCTGCAGGCACCGATGCAATGCAGAGCGCGTCAGATGAGGGATCGTCGGTTGCAGCGCGTAAAGGCAGTCGTCCAGCGGCAGCAATGTGTGCCGCCTAAAGGCGACGATCATCGCCTCCTCAGCCTCACCCAAGACCGTTGATCGCGGCTCCTTCGGCCCGGTCTTGAGATCCTCGACAGTCTGGCGCTTGCGCCACTTTGCTACCGTCTTTGGGTTGATCCCAAGCTCCCGGCTCAGCGTTGCGAGCGAAGCTTGCGATCGTTGTATGCAGTTCTGACGGCGTGCGTGGTCGTGGCGCTCCCGTGACGAACTTGGCCCATAGTGCTTCCCTCCATTCCTGAGAAAGGATCGCACCATCAAAACCTGGGATCAAACACCTAGACAAAATAGTAGGTAATGTGTATATAATTAAGCCTCATAATGCACCTTTTAGCATTTTTAAAATAATAGGGAACTATGCATGCGGGACGATTTGGTTAATAAAGACTTTTTCTCAAAAGGAAACGAGGACGAAGAACTAATTAAAGACTTAAAATATGAAATTTATTTAAATAAAAATGCGATAATTTTCACAATATCATTGATTTGCGCATTTATTATCGCAGTGATTTTCTTATATATTTTATTAAATAAAAAAATGTAAGCTGCCTTAAGATTCGGGTGTTTAAACGTGCAGAGACTTAAAGGCAATCTTTGCGCCGCAGAAGGGTGCTCAAGGACGTATAAAGCTAGAGGCATGTGCTTAAAGCATTATGAGCAATGGCGTCGGTCAATAAAAGGAAGTCTCCCAAAAAATGCGTTTAAATCGGCGTCGAGATCATATCTCGAAGATGTAGTTCTCAAATGGAATAAAAATGAGTGCTTAATTTGGCCATTTGAAATTAACAAAAGTAAGTATGCCGTAATTTCGGTGCTAAGAAAATCAAAGTATGCTCATAGAATGATATGCGAAATAATACACGGGAAGCCCCCGACAGTGAAATCGCAGGCGTTGCATACATGCGGAAATAAAGAGGGGGGATGCGTAAACCCAAACCACATTAAGTGGATTGAGCCGAGTAATTCGATGCGATCTGGAAATAAGCGGATAGAAAAAATTGGAGAAGCCCATCATAATTCTAAACTTTCGAACAGCGATGTTCTTGAAATTTACAAATGCAAAAATAAGGTTTCTGCCACTAAGCTTGCTGATCACTATGGCGTTTCAGCTTCAGCGGTATACATGATATGGACACGAAGAAACTATAAGTCAATTACGAAAAAATTAACTATACTTATTTAATTTAAATTATGCAAAAAGAGAATTTTATTTTCAATAAAATATAGGCTACGATTGGCTAAAAATCTGTGTATTTAACTCGGCCTATGCTTATGCAATTTCCAGATACGGTCGGAGTTAGGTGTTCGGTCCCGACATGGTGGACTTCAAAACCGGGCGCAACTTTGCGGCTTGGTTGGGCCTTGTACCTCGGCAACATTCTTCCGGAAGCAAGGAGCGCCTTGGTCGCATGACCAAGGCTGGTCAGGCCGATATCCGACGCCTGTTGATCATCGGCGCAATGTCGCGACTGAACTGGCTTGGACAGCGCACCATTGTAGAGGGTAGCTGGCTATCACGCATGTTGATGCGCAAACCCAAGATGCTGGTCGCGATCGCGCTCGCCAATAAGATGGCCCGCCAGATCTGGGCGATGCTGACAAAGAATAAAGATTACAGAGATCCGGCAATGGCGGTCTTGGCATGATGCTCATGTCGAACCGCTAGGGCCGGTGCCGAGGGGAGTGTGAGAAGACGACGACCTGAATGGGCAAAATGATCGAACAGATCTGGATTGGGAAAACCAGTTAGTCGCTACGAGCATTGAGCTCGAAAGTCAGATTTGGACCCAATCTGCTGATCACCATCCCGGCCCGCGGCTTCTGGAAACGCCGCATCATGAAGTCTCACAGAAGTTCGCACTCGATCACACGCTAATAGGGTCAAAAGCTTCTTGCACTACGGGCGGCAACCACAGAAGCGACTACACCGGCGCTGCGGCTCTGCTGGGTAACCTGCCGAAGGCCGAATGGCTACTGGCGGATCGGGGATATGACGCTGACTGGCTGCGAGAAGCATCGGATGACAAGGGGATACAGGCCTGCATCCCTGGCCGGAAGTCCCGCAAAAAGCCTGTGAAATACGATACGCGCCGCTACAAAAGGCGTAACCGCATCGAGATCATGTTCGGTCGCCTGAAGGACTGGAGACGGGTGGCCACACGTTACGACAGGTGTCCGGAGACATACCTCTCCGCCATCGCACTGGCTGCGACTGTCTTGTTCTGGCTGTGAAACTCAATGATTCTGGAACCTAGTGTAGAGCATGCTTCGCAGTGGCTCGCACCCCTGTCTTACTGACGTACTCGAGGGTGATTTCTTCGCATTACTCAATCGCTTTTGCATCCGATGTGTCGTTTTTTTACTTTTTTTACGAGGGGCTCACAAAGTTCCCGCCAGATGAGCGGCGCGAATTTGGTAACGATCTTTGGACATTTTGTGGTTCCTCTCCGTTTCAACGTTCTCTGCCGCGATCGCGATCGCGACCTTGCCCGCGCTCCGGCGCGCTATCACGCCCGCGCCCAAGAATGTCATTCTGCTGCCCCTGATCAGGGCCCTCACCGCCACGGGCAGTGTTGCGCTCTACCGCTGCCGCATGACGTTCTTGCCCGGTCTCGCGATGGCGCCCGAGGATGGCATTGCGCCGATTGCGATCCGGATCATCCGGCGCCACCCGCTCACGGCGGACATCATGCTCAGCTTGCTCCCGGGGCGCACTATGCCGCCCCAACACCGCCGCCCGGCGCGCGGCATCGTCCAGCCCGTCGCGCCCCTTGGTCACGTCGCGCCCGTCGCGCGTCTCAATCTCGTCGCGCCGACCACGCACCTCGGTCTCGCCACGCCCGTCCCGCGCCTGCGGTCTCTCGGCCTCACCCATGATCCTCTCCCTGATCCGTGTCATGGCGCTCTCGGCGCGCTGCCAGAGCTGATCGAGCTGCGCGCGGGCTGCGGACACGAAGGCCCGCCCCCGCGCCATCAGCTCCAGCCGCAACTCCAGCTGCCGCCCGCCCAGCTCGGCGCGCTCCGTATTGCGCGCCTGCGCGGCGCGGAACGCATCCCCGCGCTCGGTCGGCATGCCGCGCTTTTCCATGGCATGCGCGGCCGGGCCGATCTTGGGCTGCGGCTCGCGGTCCAGCGCCACCACCGCCCGCTCCCGATCCTCGGCCTGGTCGTCTCGCCCGGCGCTCCGCGCCCGGTTGGCCTGCTGCTGGGCCTCGTCGCGCTGCACCGGCAGCGAGCGGTGGTCGATCCGCTCCGACCGCCCTGCCCGCTCCAGCGCCGCATTGGCGTCGCGCGCCCAGGCCTCCCGCCAGCCCAGCAGCAGATCCGGCGCATTCCAGTCCCGGGCCTTCTTGCCAAAGCCCTCCCCGGTCAGCTCCCGCAGGGTGAGCATGATATGGGCATGCGGCTGACCCTGGCCGTCCCGGGCCTTGCCCTCGTGAACCGCGATATCGGCGATCATCCCGCGATCTACGAAGGCCTGCTGCACGAACCCGCGCAAGAGCTCCAGACGGGCGCCGCGGTCCAGCTCACGCGGCAGCGCCACCTCAATCTCCCGGGCCAGCTGCGCGTCCTTGCGCTTCTCCACCGCTTCCACCGCGTTCCACAGCTGGTCGCGGTCCCGCATCCACTCTGGGGCGCTCGAAGGCGCCAGGATCTCGGCATGTACCACGCCGCCCTTGCGGCTGTAGTCATGCGCCAGATCCTGACGGGCGTCGTGCAGCCGTCCGCCGGAGCGGTAGGCGGCCGCCGCCACCGAGGACCGCCCCCCGGCCCGGCTGATCACCTTTGCACTCAGATGGTAGATCGCCACGGGAAACGCCTCACTGCAGACAGGGTCCAGCGCCTGTTGCGCTGGTCGGGAGTTCGAGGGCAAGGCCCTCGTCAGGCGGCAACGCCGCCTTGGGGGAGCCGTCCGGCGCGGGGGCTTGCCCCCATGAGGACGCGCACGTTGTCGAAGACAATGTATAAGCGCGCATTTAGATCTACTCAACCCTTTTAACACACGCTAAGGTTGCCGAATTAAACCTACAGGTTGCCAATGCCCAAACCCCGCCTACCCACGGACCCGCCCGGTGAGATGTCCACCGCCCGGCCCGCCGATCCGATCACCCGGAAGGCTCAGCTCGACGCCCGGCTCCAGGCCCTGTCCGCCCGCACCGAGCTGCAGACCCGCAAGGACCACGACCGCCTCACCTGGATCCTCGGTCGCATGGTTGTCGAACAGATGACCCACGACCCGGCTCTGCAGGCCTGGGTCCGCAGCGACCTGCCCCGCCACCTCACCCCCCGCGATCAGGACCGTGGGCTCTGGCAGATCTTGTTTCCCGACGACGCGAAGGATTGATCATGAACTTTGTTCTCGAAGCCCGCCATTGGGCCATTATCGCCACGGCCATTATCGCCGCCACAGCGGCCGCCATTGTCGGCCCCCGCCTGCTGGCCATCTATCCGATGACCCTTTGGGTCTTCCCGCTCTTTGCCGCTGCGACCATCCTCGACACCCTGGGCAGCACCGCAGAGCGCCACAGAGCCCCTCTGAAGGCCTTGGCCTGGATCTGCTTGGCCGGAGCCGCCGCAACCGCCTTCCTGCCCCTCTCAGGCGCTCTGAGCGACCTGCAGGCCACCTTTGCCAGCTGGCGGTCCGAAGGGTGGTCGGTCCTGCGCGCCGCCTGGCAGAGCCTCCGCCGGCTGGAGTATTATTCCGCGGCCCATCAGCAGGCCATGACCGTCTCCCTCGGCCTTGGGCTCGGGGCCGTAGCCCTCGCTCTGCTCAAGCCCCTCATGGCGGTGGTCAATCCCCGCATCGGCCGCAACCGCAAATCTCGCACCGGCCCCTGGCAGGCCGGCTGGATGTCGCCCCGCGACATCGCCCGTCTGGCTCGCAACAAGACCGGCCTGCCCCTCGCCCTGCACAAGGGCAGGCTACTGCGCTACCTCAAGGACGATGCCGGGGGATGGCGCGGTGGCCACCATCTGGTGGTCTCCGGCACCCGGGGCGGCAAGGGCATCAGCGCAGTGATCCCGGCAATCATCGATCATCAGGGCCCGGTGGTGGTCCTCGACATCAAGGGCGAGAACTTCGCTGTGACCCGCCGCCACCGCGAAGCCCTCGGCCGCAAGGTGGCGGTGCTCAACCCGTTCGGGATCGTGGAGGAAGCTTGCGAGCAGTTTAACCCGCTCAATTACATCCGCCCCACCGAGCTGTCGCGCGACATCAGCGTGGTCGCCGACGGGCTGGTCAAACCCGAGCACGGCGACGGCGCCCATTTTGCGGAGATGGCCCGCCAGCTGGTCGGGGCCGCCATCGAGGTGGTGGTCACCCAGGAGGATCCGCAGCGCCGCAATCTCATCGCCGTGGCCGATCTGCTGCTCGGCGCGGATCTCGATGCCACCCTCCAGGCCTGGGCGGAGAACCCCGATCTGGTCGGCCACCGCCCGGCCCAGACGGCGGCGACCATTCTGCGCGCCGGCGACCGCGAGCGCGGCTCGATCCAGACCGCGGTGTCCAAAGCTTTCGAGTGGATGCAATCGGACAACATGCGCCACTTTCTCCAGCGCTCCAGTTTCCGCATGAACGACCTGCTCGACGACAGGCTGGATCTATTCATCGTCGTGCCGCTCGATCAGGTCGACAAGCAGGCGGTGTTCATGCGGCTGTTCGTCAATCTGGTGCTGGGCACGGTGGTCCGTCAGGATGGCCGGCGCAAGGTCAGCGCCCCGGTCCTGGCGGTGCTCGATGAGTTTGTGCGCATGGGCCGCATGGAGCAGATCCTCAACATCGCCAATGTCGCCGCAGGCCAGGGTGTCGAGGCGTTGTTCGTGACCCAAGACATCGGCCAAGTCGCCAAAGCCTATGGCCGCGAGGATGCCGGATCCATCTTCTCGTCCTGCATCACCCGGCGGATCTTCAACATCAACGACATCGAGACCGCCGAATGGACTGCCCGCCATTTGGGCGAAAACACCGTCTATTCTCAGCAGATCCGCGAGGGTAAGGCTGCCAATGAAGGTCGGGATCTGTCCTACTCCGAGCAGCGCCAGAAGCTCATGACCCCCGAGCAGATCCTCGGCATGAAGGCCGATGAGCTGCTCCTCATGGTTGGAAACCGCAGCCCCCTCAGGACAAAACAGAACATCTATTTCAAGACCAAAAGCTACAACGGCAAATGGGATCAGAACCCGTTGAACTGAACACGAGCCAATTAAGCGCTCCAGGCTCCAGACGCATTGATTTCACACCCTTTCCTTGATTCAGGTTTAGTAAGAAGAACTGATTTACGAGTAATTTGTTTTGGCTGACTGAAGCGCAGATGGCGCGCCTTTCGATGTCGTCTGTCAAATGATCTGACCTGATCTACTATGAGAATCTGGCTTGCATCATCATCAGGGTCTATATAATTATCCATTGACTAATTAAAAATAAAAACACAATATAAAAATCTCCACAAAATACTTATTCGCGTTTCTATCGATGTTATAAAGATAAACTGGAGTGCCGCCACTGAAGTGGTCCACCTATTGGGATAGAATTATCCCGTTTTCAGGAGGACGGCGAGATGGCTGGCAAGCGAGAAAAGCCCGAGGATATCGTGCTGAAGCTGCGACAAGTCGAAGTGCTGCAAGGGCAAGGCAGATTGGTTTCGGATGCTGTGCGGCAGATCGGTGTCACGGTCCAGACCTATTATCGGTGGCGCAAGGAGTATGGCGGGATGAGCCGTGATCAACTCAAACGCCTGAAGGAACTGGAGGCTGAGAATACCCGGCTCAGACGTGCCGTGTCAGATCTGACGCTGGACAAGATGATCTTGGCCGAGGCTGCACGGGGAAACTACTGAGCCCTTCCCGCCGCAGGCGGTGCATCGACCATGTGCGACAATCCCTCAGCGTATCTGAGCGTAGGGTTTGCCGCACATTGGGTCAGCATCGCTCGACGCAGCGCAAGGTGCCCTGTGGTCTGCCGGACGAAGCCCGGCTGACCGAGGACATCACCGCGTTGGCCGAAGAGTTTGGCCGCTATGGGTATCGCATGATCACCGGGCTGCTGAACAACAGCGGCTGGCATGTAAATCACAAGCGGGTTGAACGGATATGGCGGCAGGAAGGGCTGAAAGTGCCGCAAAAGCAACCGAAGAAGGGCCGACTTTGGCTGAATGATGGTTCCTGCGGCCGGAGCGCCCGAACCATGTCTGGTCCTATGACTTTGTCCAAGACCGAACCCACGACGGGCGGATCTTCCGCACGCTGAATATCATCGACGAGTTCACGAAGGAGGCGCTGGTGATCCGCGTCAAGCGCAGGCTTAATTCAACGGATGTGGTCGACGCATTGACGGATCTGTTTATGTCTCACGCGGTCTACCGGAATATATCAGGTCAGATAATGGCGCGGAGTTTATTGCCAAGAAGGTGCGCGCCTGGATCAGGGTAATGGGCGCAAAAACTGCATTCATCACCCCAGGTTCACCGTGGGAAAATGGATATTGCGAGAGCTTCAACGCCCGTTTTTGGGATGAGCTGCTTAATGGCGAGGTTTTCACTACCTTGCGCGAGGCCCAGATCCTGATCGAACGCTGGCGGCGTCACTACAACACGGTCAGGCCGCACAGCGCTTTGGGATATCGGCCGCCAGCGCCCAAGAGCATCGTCCCGATAGACTAAAGACCTGCTCTGCTTCCTGAAAACTGGACCGTTTGAAACTGGACTTTTTGGTTAACCTTCCCTGGCTGGGAGAGGAGCTGAGAACGATGAAGGCATCGAGGTTCACGGAGGCGCAGAAGGCGTTTGTCCTGAAGCAGGGCGAGGAAGGCACGCCGGTGGCCGAGGTCTGCCGCAAGGCGGGGATCAGCCAGGCGACCTACTTCAACTGGAAGAAGCGGTATGGCGGTTTGCTGCCTGACGAGATGCGCCGGCTGAAGGCGCTGGAAGACGAGAACAGCCGATTGAAGAAGATCGTGGCCGATCTGACTTTGGATCGGGAAATGCTGTAGGATATCATCCGCCGAAAGCTCTGAGGCCTGCCCGGACACGGGAACTGGTCGACGGAATGTTGGTGAACTGGGGCATATCGATCCGCCGGGCATGTGAGGCCCTGCGCTTCGACCCGTCGAGCTACCATTACAAATCCCGCCGAACCGGGCAGGCCGCATTGGAACTGAGGATCCGGGAGATTTGCGAAACACGGGTGCGCTACGGATATCGGCGTGTCCATGTCTTGCTGCGACGGGAAGGCTGGCAGGTGAACATCAAGAAGACGCGCAGGATTTACAATGAGTTGGGTCTGCAGCTCAGGAACAAAAATCCAAAACGTCGGGTGAAGGCCAAGCTGCGCGATGATCGCCAGGAGGCAGTCGGACCGAACGATGTCTGGGCTATGGATTTTGTTCATGACCAACTCGCCCTCGGCAATAAGCTGCGGATCCTAACGATCGTGGATACGCATTCCCGTTTCTGTCCAGCAGTCGACCCGCGCTTCGCTTACCGCGGTGAGGACGTGGTCCGGACACTGGAACGGGTCTGTGCCGAGGTCGGCTATCCCAGGACGATCCGAGTCGACCATGGCAGCGAATTTATCTCTCGCGATCTCGACCTATGGGCTTATGCCAACGACGTTACCCTGGACTTCTCACGCCCTGGAAAGCCTACTGACAATGGCTTTATCGAGGCGTTCAACAGCAAGCTCCGGTCCGAATGCCTGAATGCGCACTGGTTCATGAGCCTTGCGGACGCGCAGGAAAAACTGGAGACTTGGCGTAGGCACTACAACGAGGACCGACCTCATAGTGCGATCGGATATAACGTCCCGATCGCCCTGCATTATCCCGGCGGCGAAGCCAGCCCGTCGCCATGACCGAGCCGGAAAACTCCAGCATCCGGCGGTCCAAGGTTGGGGAGCAGCGCAGACCGACCATGCAATAACATTCAAACTGGACCACCCGTTGGGGGCACTCCAAAACCTCTTGTAACACTGCAAATGCATTTTTTGCGTTAGAGAACCGCTTTGTGTTATTTGGGACTTACATCGATTTTAGGACCAACGACATCTCGTTACTGTTCTTAATGTGACATTGCCCGCCAAGCCGTCTTTAAGCCGACGTCCTGTCTTGGCACTGCTATTAAAACGTAGAGAATCTTTCTGGAGAAAAAGACGAGCGGCTTTAGCGCCAGCCTGGCAATCCGGCCCGAGATGCCTGTCGTTTTGACAATTTTTGCCACTACAGGACCGACTTTCCAGTAAAATCGGATGAAGGCGCGACCGGACGGGTAACGAACCAATACGTCATCTCGAAATCTCCGCAATGTAACTACATCCGGATGAAGACTATTACCATACGCGGCGGTTGCGACGAAACATGACCCACCCGAGGATGCCTGCTGCGCTTGCTCATTGTCATCTTCTTCGTCAGGGCCTCCATCGTCATGATCAGGTATTTCTTCCGAATCGGGTACGAGTTCTGATGTTCCTGGAACAGGCTCGCCATCTACATAGCTAGTTGTGACGGTCTGCCCTTCTACTACTTCCTGAACTGAGACTGGCTGGGTTGTGTTCGCAAAGTTCTGAGTCAGAAACAGAGCGTCCTGCGTCCCGTTCTGCCCTTCTACTGACCCCACTGAAAGGCCAACCCCGACATATGCGACGTCGGGGTCGAGGATATTTTCTTGATGCGATGTGCTCTCCATCAGTGCGGAATGGAGCCAATCAACGTCAGTTTCGTTCGCTTGGCCGTTTAATCCCGTGTACGCGACATTCTCAGTAAGGTTCCATGAACCACCAGCAAGTGGAAAGTCAGCATCTTCGATTCTGTTAGTCGGAGCCGAACCATTTTTGCCAGTGTGCGAAATCGCCTGCTGGTCTGCCATCCAGTCAGAATGATCTTGCGCTGCACTATTAAGATGAACTTCTACGTGAACTGGATTCAGGCCGGCCTGTTCCCGTTCCACGTTGATTAGATCGACGACGTGAAGCTCGAGAGTGTTAGCGATTTCAGTTGCCATCTTTAACTCCATCTTCAATTGGAGAGAGGCGCAACCAGAACTCCAATGATGCAGGGGCCTACTGGTCAGGCACACTACCTCGATAGTAAATGAGTTTGGCATGGCTTCTTAGGTTTTGCCATAGCAGTGTCTGTTATCGGCAATGGTCCGCTGAATGACTGCAAGTATTCCCCTGCCTTCTCACTGCCATACTCTGCTGTCGATAGGCATAATGAGCATGGTTTATGCAATCAGTGGTTGTGGTTTACTTTTAGGGGACACACAGTACGTCCCCTAGTCCAGTGACCTTCTTTTCTTCATCTTTCTTCTTCTTCGTCAGGATCTAACATATTAACAAAAATAGAAAAAAAGAAGTCTACCCGTAGATATTGGGTGCAATTCCCGTAGAAAATGGGTCGGTTACTAACTCGAAGCCGTAGAAAACGGGTCGCAAGCCCGTAGAAAACGGGTCGGTATGCGTCAAAGCTAGCGTTTTGACCCCTTGGCCTATGCGGGCGACCCGAAAACTACGGGTTTGCGGCTTTCGTTTGACCCGTAAGACTTACCCGTAGTTTAAGGTGGAACGCGCAACTACGGTTTGGCATGGAAAACGACCCGAAAACTACGGTTTCAACGCTCGCCTTGCGGCCTTTTGGCGGCGAGATGCTTAAACCTGCGGAACTGGTAGAGGTCGACGGTGCCGAAAAGCTAACGCTGAATGCCCGCCGCGCTTTTAACCTGTTGCTTCACAATGCTCACGGCCCGGATATGGCGATCCCGCACAAGCGCTTCACCATTTCACTCACAGCCCTTAAATTTTCCCACTCGGGCAACGAACGCCTGGCGCAAGCGATCAAGTCCCTCATGCGGACTATTGTCACTGTTCGCTCGCCCGACCGGGTTGAGCTGGTGCCCCTCCTCGGCCGTACCACGATTGCGGATCGCAAGAACGACCGCGGCTATCTTACCTATGAGTTCGACCCTGTTTTGGTCGAGCTGCTGCGTGACAGCCAGATCTTCGCCAAATTGCAGCTAGACGTGGTTCATGCCGTGTCCAGCAAGTATGCCTTGGCGCTTTATGAAATCGTCGCCAAGCGCGCGCGGCTTTCGTATGTCCGTTCTGAGACTTTCGATATCGACCAGTTTCGCACGATGCTAGGTGTCGAAGCCGGGAAGTTGGGCACCTATTCCAACCTACTAAAATTCGCGATCCGGCCAGCCTTTGAAGAAGTGAACCGGTTAGCGGAATTCCATGCAGCGTTCGAACCAGTGAAGATTGGTCGCAAAGTTGGCGCGATCAAGATTGCATGGGCTATTAAGAACCCTGAGGCACAAAAGCTGGCATATGCTGAGCTTCATGGGGCCTCTGCTCTTCTGCCAAAGAACGAACATTTTTCAATTCCCGGCTTGTTGGAGTGATCGCTTGTAAATGCTGGATCGAATTTCCCCAGAAGTGCTGGCGCAAATTTCCCCACCCTTCGAGTTCGGCGATCAGCCGTTCAGTTGATGGGCGCCTCCGTTTTTCAGCGGCCGACCGCGGCGTTTGGGCGGCGGTGGCGGGGTAATGCTGGCGTGGGCGCGCGTGTGTTCCGGGATCAGGTCGGCATTGTTGCAGAACTCGGCATTGAAGCAGGGCTTCCCCTTACCCCGTTGATGCTCAGCCCAAGCGCTCGATCTCGGCAGTGCCGAGTGCGTTGAAGCGGTTCATGAACGCGATGC